>NZ_CP019044.1:1475000-2950000 GCF_001953055.1 Salaquimonas pukyongi
GCCAACGCGCCCGAGGCGGTGGTCGCCGAGGAACGCGAAAAGCTGTCGGGCTATCGTGAACAGCGCGAGAAAACCGTTGCCGCGCTGGAGCGCATCCGCCAGGCATCCTGACCCAAGGCAAAGGAAATCAACATGATGCTTCAAAACGCAAGACGCACCATCGCCCTTGTAGCCCCGGCTGTGGCTGCAGGCGTCCTTTTTTCCGCCCCGGCATCGGCCAGCGACTATCAGGAATCCTATGACCGCCTGTGCAACAAGATGAAGTCCTGCGCCATGTCCCAGATGGAAGATGCCGAAGGCATGAGCGAGGACATGAAGGCCATGGTGATGAATTCGCTCAACTCCATGTGCAAGAGCATTGAAGTGGGCTTTGGCACCGCGCTCGTCTATCAGGACCTGTTAAGCTCCGCCGCTCAATGCATGGATTCGATGGCCGAACAAAGCTGCGAATCGCTGCAGGGCAGCGATGGCGACAAAACCCCGCAATGCGTGGAATTCCGTCAAAAGGCGGAAAAATACGAGCAATAACGGCCCATTTGCCCGCAAAACCCGGTCAATCGCGCCTGTTTTCCCCCATTGGCGGCGGATTTTGTTGCCCTTAAGCAACAGTTAAGATTTCAAACGCGGATCGCTGACGTAAACGTCAAAATTCGCTTGCGAAAGCGGCTGATTTCGTTTGGATAGGCTAACTGGAGATTTTTCGGGATTCACCCTGGGGGGCATACCAAAATGAAAATGCAAGCCAAAACCACCCTTGCGGCACTCTCTCTTGCGCTGATGGCCACCACGGCCCATGCGGGGGGATTGGACCGTACCACCTACACACCGCACATTCTGTTTGAACAGGGCAAGGTGTACATCGAAGGCTCGTTTGCACGGGTTTATCCGGATGTGGACGGCGATCTCAACGTTGGCCCGATCAATGGAGTTGACGATATCAGTCCAAATTACGGATTGATGTCAGCTGGCATAAAGATGGACGTTACGGATCGCGTAGCGGTAGCATTCCAGACATTTGAGGCGGTGGGATCAGACATTGACTATAGTGGCGCTGGCAACTTTTACGTCCCACTAACGGCTTCCTTAAGTGGTCGCGCTTATACAGGTACGGTTAAAGTTGATATCACTGACAACATTTCACTCTTTGGCGGTTTCAAACATATAGTTGCGGGCGGAGATGCGACAGCTATTACGCCGAGCCTATCTGCTGGCGCGGACGTGTGGGATTTCGATACCGGTCACGGTACCGGCTACATTGCGGGTATCGCTTACTCGATTCCCGATATTGCTCTTCGCGTATCGCTGACTTACGAGTCAGCCTTCGACATTGATCTGGATACTACCGTCACCGGCAATGCGTTGGGGCCAACATCTGGCACCACAACTGCTACAATTCCTGAAGCTTGGGAATTGTATTTTCAGACCGGGATTGCGCCTGGCACCCTGCTGTTCGGCAGCGTTCGCCACACATCTTGGAGCGGTGCCAACATTCAGCTAATGAATACCTCCCAGCCCGGCGTTGGTAATCCTGATGCATTCGCTCTTACAGACTTTTCAGACAGTCTGACTTGGAAACTGGGTGTCGGAAAGCAGCTTACCGACCGCCTGAGCATGTCGGTTAGTGGAACGTATGAAGATGGCAGTGGAAAGCCTAGCACCTTGCAGCCCGTTGATGGTAAAGTCACGCTTGGCTTGGGCGCCAAATACAAGCTGACGGAAAACATCGAACTGTCTGCTGGTGTCAGCCACACTTGGCTGGGCGACAACGAAACAGACACCGGACAGGCTGTTGAAGCCCAGTTCGAAGACAACCACGCCTGGGCCTTTGGCACCAAGATCGCGCTGCGCTTCTAAGCCAGCCTGATTATACAAAAATTCAAAAGCCGCCCTTGGAAGTTCCAATGGGCGGCTTTTTTTTATCATGCAGCCGGCTGCACATTGCCATTTTTCATAGAGGCTTGATCGTGAAGCTGCAGCCTTCACCCCTTCCGGTGCACGAAGACCCAGCCGGTGGAGCCTTCGACATTCTCAAGATGCGCGCCGTGTTCCTTGCTGATCAGCGTCAACTCGCCGGCTTTCTCCAGTGCATCCAGCTTGGCCGGAAAACTGCCTTCCTCGTAATAATGGTCGTTAAGACCGATAACGAGAAGCCCGCCGGATCCCAGCACGCGCAGGATGTCGTCAATCGCATCGGGCCGGACATGGCCGAAGGAAAAGACGCCGACACAGGCGGCCGCGCCATACTGGCCATCGCCCGCATCAAGGGGAGGGGTGTTCAGATCGGCCTCGAACAGCCGACGGTAGACGCCGGTGGCCTTCGCCTTTGCCAGCATTTCAGGTGACAGGTCACAGCCGTCGAGGGTTGTAAATCCCGCATCCGCCAGCGCCTTGCCTGAAAGCCCGGTACCGCAGCCCACATCAAGAACCGGCGCATTGGTTTCCAGCCCGGCCGCCTTCAGCGCCGCCGCGCAGCGCTGCGGCTGGCGGTAACCCTTTTCCTTGCCGATTTCCAGATCATAGACATCTGCCCACTCGGCATAGTGCTGCCGGGTTTCGTCGGTCGTCTTCAGGTCATATGCCTTTTCGAAATAGCGCTTGTCTGCCGCCGCTTTCGGTCTGTCCTGCCCGCTCACGTCTGCCTCCTTCCCTCTCCGATCCGTGCCGCAGTGAACGAAAATCGTTGCCCTTTTGCAACATCTTCCTGCCGATTGTCCCTGGCCGGTCGCTGCAGGGCAGTCCCGCCCGGCTTTGCCCCTATTGCGCCACATTGCGGCAGGACAGAGCAGGGCAGGAAATCCGTGATTTTTCCGGCCTGACGGCCCGGCACCTGCAAATCCTGTTCCGGATAAGATTTTGGAAACCGGGATTGCATAGCGTGCGTTCAGACTTGCCTGATCGGAAATAAAATCCGAAAACGGCGGTTTGTCGGGTGCGGCGGCGCAGATTGCGCGCAGCCTGCGCGAAAGTCAGTAGCTGGGGATCATCATGGCAACAAGAAGCAAGGCCGCCACAGGCGGCAACACGCATGCAGGGGATGCAATGAGCGGCGAAAACACCGGCTCGAAAGGCGCCAGCCGTTTCGACAAGTCGAAATTGCCGAGCCGCCACACCACGGTGGGGCCGTCCAGGGCGCCCCATCGCTCCTATCTTTATGCCATGGGGCTTTCTTCCGACGAGATCGCCCAGCCGCTGGTCGGCGTTGCCTCCTGCTGGAACGAGGCCGCTCCCTGCAACATCGCCCTGATGCGCCAGGCCCAGGTGGTCAAGAAAGGCGTTGCGGCCGGGCACGGCACCCCGCGCGAATTTTGTACCATCACCGTTACCGACGGCATCGCCATGGGCCACCAGGGCATGAAGTCCTCGTTGGTCTCCCGCGACGTTATTGCCGATTCGGTTGAACTGACCATGCGCGGCCACTGTTATGACGCGCTGGTCGGCCTTGCCGGCTGCGACAAGTCGCTGCCCGGCATGATGATGGCCATGGTGCGCCTCAACGTGCCATCGATCTTCATCTATGGCGGATCGATCCTGCCGGGTTCCTTCAAGGGCCGCCAGGTTACGGTTCAGGACGTGTTCGAGGCAGTCGGCCGCCATTCCGTTGGCGAGATGAGCAATGAGGATCTCGACGAACTGGAGCAGGTCGCCTGTCCGTCGGCCGGTTCCTGCGGGGCGCAGTTCACCGCCAACACCATGGCGACCGTGGCCGAAGCCATCGGCCTTTCGCTGCCCTATAGCTGCGGGGCGCCCGCGCCATACGAAATCCGCGACAAGTTCTGTTATGCTGCCGGCGAACAGGTGATGGACCTGATTGCCTCAAACATTCGCCCGCGCGATATCGTTACCCGCAAGGCGCTGGAAAACGCTGCTGCCGTGGTGGCCGCTTCCGGCGGTTCGACCAATGGCGCGCTACACCTGCCGGCGATCGCCCATGAATGCGGCATCAAGTTCGACCTGTTTGACGTTGCCGAAATCTTTAAGAAAACGCCCTATGTTGCCGATCTGAAGCCCGGTGGAAAATACGTCGCCAAGGACATGTTCGAGGTTGGCGGCATTCCGCTTTTGATGAAAACCCTGCTCGATCACGGTTTCCTTCATGGCGATTGTATGACGGTCACTGGCCGCACTTTGGCCGAAAACATGTCGCATGTTTCCTGGAACGGTGAGCAGGATGTGGTGCGTCCCGCCAACGACCCGATCACCAAGACCGGCGGTGTCGTCGGACTGAAGGGCAACCTGGCGCAGGAAGGCGCCATCGTGAAGGTCGCAGGCATGCAGACGCTGAAGTTTTCAGGTCCCGCGCGCTGCTTTGATTCAGAAGAGGCCGCGTTCGAAGCGGTCCAGAAGCGTGAGTACAAGGAAGGCGAAGTGCTTGTCATCCGATATGAAGGCCCCAAGGGCGGCCCCGGCATGCGCGAAATGCTGGCAACCACTGCAGCGCTCTATGGCCAGGGCATGGGCGACAAGGTGGCGCTGATCACCGATGGGCGCTTTTCCGGTGCCACGCGCGGCTTCTGCATCGGCCATGTGGGCCCGGAAGCAGCTGTTGGCGGTCCGATCGGCCTGCTGAGGGATGGCGACATCATCGAGATCGACGCCGTTGAAGGAACGCTTGATGTGCGATTGAGCGAGGAGGAACTCGCCGAACGCGCCAAAAACTGGAAACCGCGCCGCCACGACTATCAGTCCGGCGCATTGTGGAAATACGCCCAGACGGTCGGCACCGCGCAATATGGTGCCGTGACCCATCCGGGCGGAGAAGAAGAAACGCATTGTTATGCTGACATCTGAAGTATCGCGTAAGGTCCGCACCACGCTTGTCGCAGCAGCCGTGCTTGCTGCGGGGGCGGCCCTGCCGTCCGTCGAGATGGCAGGCAGCGCTTATGCGTTCGATCCCTCCAAGGTCTTCAAGGAGGAAAAGCCCTCGGTGCGCGATATTTTCCGCTTCTATCTGAAAAAGAAGAAGGAAGGCGACACCGAAGAGGCGATGGATGTGCTGGAATACGCTGCCGATCAGGGCAACCAGACCGCCCAGTGGAAACTCGGCAAGATGTATGAGGCCGGCGACACCGTGCCGCGCGATGCGGCAAAAGCCTTTCACTTCTACAAGCAGATCGCCGACAATTACGGCGAAGCGCGCCCCAACACGCCGGAATGGGCAATTACCGGCAAGGCCATGGTGGCGCTCGGCCATTACTATTCGCAAGGCCTGCCGGAAGCCGGCATCATCCAGGACGGCAATGAGGCGCGGGTGATGTATACCACCGCGGCGATGTATTTCCGCGATCCCGATGGCCAGTTCGAACTGGCCAAACTGCTGCTTGAAGGCGAAAGCAGCCCGGAAGAGGCCCGCCAGGCAATCCGCATGCTGCAGCTTGCCCGCCAGAAAGGCCATGTGGGCGCCCTGGCGCTGCTCGGTCATGCACTGGTTGAGGGCGAATACGTTCAGCAGGATGTGGTGCGCGGCCTGACCATGCTGACAAAAGCCAATGAGGGCGCGACGCCGCAAATGCGGGGCTGGATTGCCGAATTGCAGCAAAGCGCCTTTGCCCTTGCCAGCGTCGAACAGCGCCAGCAGGCAATTGCCAGAATTCAGGCAGACTGAGCGCCAGCCCGATTGGGTACCCAACCAGGCGCACGCAAACCCTCTTTCACATCAATTGAATTTTGAGCGTTGCCTGCAGGCTATCCCTGCAACAGCGTGCGGTCGAACGGTGTCATGGGCACCAGCTGTGTTGGTGCCTGCGGCCGGTCGCCCGGAAGGGAAAGCGGCGGGCCGAGCTGATAGCCCCCTGCAAAGGGGCAGGGCGCATCCAGCATCTTCCAGCTTGTATTGTTGAGCACGCGTTCGCAGCGCGCCATGGTCATGCCCCTGGGGCCCTTGATGCAGGCGGTCTGGCCTTCTTCCACATCACCGCCGGAATGCCGGCAGGTACAGTTCGGCCCGGCATCAGCGGCCAGCGGGAGCAGGGCGCTTCCGCCGAACACGATACCGGCCAATGCTGCATACAGGATGCTTCGCATGAGGGAATTCTGCGCCCAAAGGCCGATTCTGTCAAATATGGCGGATGGGTTGTGGTTTTAAGAGGATGGCGGCAATGCGGACGGAACGGGCTTTCGCTGCAATATCACGAATGACGGCTTTCTCATTTGGTGCTTTGAAAAAAGAGTTGTGGGGCAAAGCTCAGTTTCTTCGCAGCGCAACAAGGCTACCGGCAGCGATGATGATCGCAATTCCAGTCCAGGTCTGCGTCTCAGGCCAGTCTCCAAACGCGACCAGCCCGACGATTACGGCCGCGACGATCTCGAGATAAACCAGTGGCGCGAGAACGCTGGCCGGCGCGAACCGGAAAGCAGCGATGGATAAACCGTGCGACGAGCTTTGGAGTAGGCCGATCAAAGCGAAGACGCCAAGAAACGCGCCAGCACCTTGGACGCCGGCGACAAGAGCGAATGGCGTCAGGACAATCGCGCCCAGAACAGACTGGTAGGACAGAGCGGCAAGCGGTGGAGCCTGTCGCGCCGCCAAACGGGTAGCGAGCATGTACAGGGCGAAGAAAAGTCCCGCAGCAATGGCCCAGAGAATGTTGGCGTCGAAATTGCCGTCAGGCCGCAGGACGACGACCACACCGATAAATCCGATAGTTACCGCCCCTGCAACGGTCCAGGTGAATTCTTCTTTCAGCGCAATCGGGGCCAGCGCCGCGGCGACGAAAGGCGCGACGAAATAGGCTGCAATGGCATTGGCCAGCGGCACGGTTCTGATTGAAAAGAAGAACATGGTCATCGCGCCAACGAGCAGCAGCGTGCGGGCAGTCTGCGACGGCAGGCCGGCAGGAAGGATTGCGCCACGCCCATGCTTGCGGATTGCTATCGGAGCGGAGATGAGCGCGGCCGCGCAATAGGTTCCCCAAGCGATCGTAAAGACCGGGAGCGTGCCGCTCATGTATTTCGCAAGCCCGTCCCGGACCGGAATCAGAAACATCGCCAGCGCCATGAGCGCCAGGCCGAGCAGAATGCGGTCTCCTGGTATCTCATCAGTCGAAGCGATGGTGATAGGACCCCCCTGTTCTCCGGGCACTTTCGCGAAGGCAACCGGCGACGATAGCATAACTTGATCAAGTGCCCTTAGAAAGTAGTCGTTGGTTGGCCGTGCAGCATCGGTCAAATTGGGCCCCGAGCAGACACTCGTACTGAGACAGTGTCAGCGGATCGCCGTTTTACGCCGCAAACTCCACCCACACCGGCACATGGTCTGATGGCTTCTCCCAGGCACGGGTGTGCTTGTCGATGGCAGCGCCTTTAAGCCGGTCGGCCGCTTCCGGCGACAGCAGCAGATGGTCGATGCGGATGCCGTTGTTCTTCTGCCAGGCGCCGGCCTGATAGTCCCAGAAGGTGTAGGTTTGCGGCGCATCGGTCGTGTTGCGCACCGCTTCGGTAAAGCCGAGATTGAGCAACTGCCGGAAGGCTGCCCGGCTTTCAGGGCGAAACAGCGCATCACCCTCCCACACGTTCGGGTCGTGGCAGTCTTCTGCTTGCGGGATGACGTTGTAATCGCCAGCCAAAATCAGCGGTTCTTCCAGCGCCAGGCGCTCCCGCGCCCAGGCTTCAAGCCGTGCCATCCAGGAAAGCTTGTAGGGAAACTTTTCGGTGTCGACCGGATTGCCGTTGGGCAGGTACAGCGAGACGACCCGCAGGGGTTTGTCGCCCGCGGTAAATACCCCCTCGATAAAGCGCGCCTGGTCGTCGGTCTCCCCATCCAGGACAGCCAGGCCCCGGTTAACTTCGTCGAAGGGCAGTTTCGACAGCAGCGCCACGCCGTTAAACCCCTTCTGGCCGTGGGTTTCCAGATTATAGCCCAGCGCCTCGATTTCACCCCGTGGAAAGGCCTCGTCCACCGACTTGATCTCCTGCAGACAGGCGATGTCGGGCTCAGCTTCCTTCAGCCAGGCGATGACATTGTCATGCCGTGCCTTGATGCCGTTAATGTTCCAGGTGGCGATTTTCATGGCGTTCCGCTTGCATGGTTACCGCCGCACTATCGGTTTACCGATGTGTTTTGACAAGGCGGCAAAAAGCGAAACGTGGGGAAGGTCAGATCGAAAAACTGGTGCCGCAGCCGCAGGAGGCGACCGCATTCGGATTGTTGATCTGAAAGGCCTGACCCATCAGATCGTCAACGAAATCGATTTCGGACCCGCCCATATACATCGCCGATATCGAATCAAGATAGATGCGTGCGCCATCCTTTTCGAAGACCTGATCATCCTCTGCCGGTGCTCCCGATACCAGGTCGTATTTGTAGGAAAAGCCCGAGCAGCCCCCGCCTTCAACGGAGATGCGCAGGGCATTGGCATCCGGCGTGTCGGCAAGAATGGCTGCAATGCGCGCATAGGCGGCATCGGTGACAGTTACATCCGGGGTCATGGTCGGGGCGTTCATAAAGGCTCACCGCAAATTGTGGTCAGTCAGAAAGATAAGCCTCAAAGCCGCGATCTTCAAGTTGCTTGCGGCGGGGGGAAGCCGTTATAGCTGGTGCGGGGAAAATATTCAGCGCGGCGCTTGTTGTGAGCAATATCAAGAAAGGCCTGACCGCATCCACCGGCCGCCAGCAATTGGCGCCCTATGCATGCCATGCCGCGCAATCAAGGGGCAGGCTCCATCCTGAAACCCATTCCCCCACGCGCACGCCCTTTCAGCGCGACCGCGACCGCATCATTCACTCGACCGCGTTTCGCAGGCTCAAGCACAAGACCCAGGTTTTCGTCTATCACGAGGGCGATCATTTCCGCACCCGTCTTACCCATTCCATCGAGGTTGCGCAGATCGCCCGGGCGCTGGCGCGCGCTTTCGCCGTGGACGAAGACCTCGCAGAAGCGCTGGCGCTGGCGCATGATTTCGGCCATACGCCCTTCGGGCATACCGGCGAGGAAGCGCTCAACGAGCTGATGGCGGATTTCGGCGGGTTCGACCACAATGCCCAGTCGCTGCGCATCGTCACCAAGCTTGAAAAACGCTACGCGGATTTTGACGGGCTCAACCTGAGCTGGGAAACCCTGGAAGGGCTTGTAAAACACAATGGCCCGCCTGCCGGCCCGAACGGGGGGGACAAGCCCCTGCCATTGCCGATTGCGGAGTTCAACGCGCAGTTTGACCTCGATCTTGAGCATCATTCTGCGCTGGAAGCCCAGTGCGCGGCGATTGCCGACGACATCGCCTACAACGCCCATGACCTTGATGACGGCTTGCGCGCCGGCCTGTTTTCCTTGGAGGACATTGCGGAGCTGCCGCTGGTGGGCGAGCATCTTTCACAAGTCCAGGAGCACTATCCCGGTCTTGAATTCAGCCGCACCGTGCACGAAATCGTGCGCCGTCAGATCACCGTCATGGTGGAGGATGTAATTCTTGCAAGTCAGGAAAACCTGGCCAGGCTTGCCCCTGCAACACAGCAGGACATTCGCAGGGCAGGGCAGGCAATGGTGGGTTTTTCAAAACCCATGCGCAAGAAGGAGCGTGCCATCAAGGCCTTCCTGTTCAAACGCATGTACCGCGCGCCCTCCGTCATGAAGGTGCGCCGGGAAGCAAGGCAGGTTATTCGCGATCTCTTCGAGGTCTATTATTCCGGCAAGGCGCCAATGCCCGATGAATGGGGGCGCGACTGGCAGGAAACCGCCCAGCGGCTGGATGAGGAAAAACGCGCCCGCCTGGTGGGCGATTTTCTGGCCGGCATGACCGATCGCTATGCCATCCTCCAGCACCGCCACTGGTTTGACGCAACCCCTGAATTGCGGTAGGCAGTCGCCGATTTCCCAACAGCCTGGAACCGGTTTCCGGAAGCCCATTTCCGCCAGCAAGAAACACTTCATCATGACCGATATGGCCGCTGCGCAGGCAAGTGTTTTCAAGCACTTCAACCAGCAAGTTAAAAAACATCTTCAAGAGCTTGATCTTGAAGGGATTACCGATCAGGCACTATCGCGCATCGCGGTCGAGCCGCCGCGTGATCCTGCCCATGGAGATCTGGCGGTCAACGCGGCCATGGTGCTGGCCAGGCCGCTGGGGCTCAACCCGCGCGATCTTGCCGCAAGGCTTGCTGACCGCCTTGAGGGCGAGGAGGGCGTTCAATCGGCTCAGGTGGCCGGCCCCGGTTTCATCAATTTGCGCCTCACCAGTGCGTGGTGGGGCGAACATCTGCGCCACATTGTCGGCCTTGGCGCGGATTTTGGCCGCGGCATTGTTCCAGGCGGCAAGAAGGTCAATGTGGAATATGTTTCGGCAAACCCGACCGGCCCCATGCATGTGGGCCATTGCCGCGGCGCGGTGGTGGGCGATTCCCTTGCCAATCTGCTGGCCTTCGCCGGCTTTGACGTCACCAAGGAATACGTCATCAACGATGCGGGCGTGCAGATCGATGTTCTGGCCCGTTCGGTGGAGCTGCGTTACCGCCAGGCGCTTGGCGAGGAGATCGGCGCCATCCCGAAGGGCTTTATCCGGGCGACTATCTTGTGCCCGTCGGCGAGGCACTGGCGCAGGAGTTCGGCGACAGGCTGAAGCAAATGGGCGAAGCAGAACGCATGGCCATCCTGCGTGATCGCTCCATCGCCGCCATGATGGCGCTGATCAAGCAAGACCTGGCACTGCTCAACGTGCATCACGATGTGTTCTTTTCAGAACGCACCTTGCATGAAAAAAAGGACGGCGTTTCCGAAATCGACCGCATGCTGAAGGCAATGCGGGAAGCGGGCTATGTCTATGACGGCCGCCTGCCGCCGCCCAAGGGCGAAGTGCCCGAAGACTGGGAAGACCGTGAACAGACGCTGTTCCGCTCAACCGAGGTGGGAGACGACATGGACCGCCCGCTCATCAAGTCGGATGGCTCCTATACCTATTTTGCCGCCGATGTCGCCTATTTCAGGGACAAGTTCGTGCGCGGTTTTGAACGCATGGTTTATGTGCTCGGGGCCGATCACGGCGGCTATGTCAAACGGCTCAAGGCGGTCGCAAGGGCCGTTGCCGGCGACAAGGCTGAACTCGATGTGCTGTTGACCCAGCTGGTCAGGCTCTATCGCGATGGCGAGCCGGTGCGCATGTCGAAACGGGCCGGGGACTTCATCACCCTTCGCGAGGTGGTGGAAGAGGTAGGCGTTGATGCCGTGCGCTTCATGATGCTCTACCGCAAGCCCGAGGCGCCGCTTGATTTCGATTTTGCCAAGGTTACCGAGCAGTCCAAGGACAATCCGGTCTTCTACGTTCAGTATGCCCATGCGCGGTGCTGTTCGGTGTTGCGCCAGGCGGTGGCGGAAATTCCGGACATCGATCTTTCAAGATCGTCACTGGAAAGGGCCGACATGGCGCTGCTGGACGATGAGGGGGAACTGGGCCTCATCAAAAAGATGGCGGAATACCCGCGCATGGTCGAGCAGGCTGCCATTGCCGACGAGCCCCATCGCATTGCTTTTTATCTGCATGAGCTGGCCTCTGACCTGCATTCCCATTGGAATCGGGGCAAAGAAATGTCAGAATTACGCTTTATTAACCCTAAAAATGCAAATTTGACCCTGGCCAGAATGGCATTGTTGCTTGCATTGTCGGAAGTATTGGCTTCCGGATTGGGAATTGTAGGGGTTAGCGCACCTCAGGAGATGCGCTAGGCTGAGGGCTGAAAAAGTCCGCAAAACCGTCACAATGCGCGCATCGGGGCGCCTTTTTTGTCAGCCAGTTTGTCCGGCTCGCGAAGGCAGAAAACGGGTAGTAGCGTAGATGACCGATCAGAACACCGTTTACCGGGGGATTACGACACTCAGCCGGAAGAAGACGATCCGCTGGCAGAACTTGCCCGCATCGTTTCGGGAGACGTTCCGGCAAATTCGTCCAATCCCAATGTGGGCCAGCCGGCCGCAAGGTCACAAAATGCCGCCTCCGAACCGCAAATCTCCACTTCCGATTTTGCTTCCGCCCTGGCAGAGGAACTTGACCCGCCGCCTGCAGCCGGCAGCCCAGAGCCTGCCATGTCCCGTGAGGCGGAACCAAGCCTACCCCGCGAGGCGGAACCAAGCCTGCCCGCGAAGCGGAACCAAGCCTGGAAGACCAGTTGCTCAACGAGATGGGGCAGGGGGCCAGCCCCGATCCAATTGCCGGCACAGCACCCAATCCGGCCCCGGGGCCTGCCGTTGCGCTGCAACAGGGCGCACAGGCTGAACCTGCTGCCATGATGAGCCGTGCAACGCCCACGGTGCCGCAGGATGCTCAACCTGAGGCGCCCGCCACGCCGCCGCCCGCCGAACCGGCTGGTGACGCCGATGCTGCCCTTGCCCGGCTGGAAGCCGTTGCGAAATCGCTGACGGGCGAACCTGCGGATTTTGCTGATGGTGCAAGTGCCGCCGTGGAACAATCCACGCCCCGGCAGAGCACGGCGCCGGATGAACTGGATGGTATTTCGCCCGGCAACTCGCTGATCGATCAGCAAACCGCTCAACCAGACGGAATGGGGGACGCGGAAGCCGATCTGGAATCCGGTTTCGCAGAAGTGTTTGCCGCCGAACTCGGCCTCGAAGACACCGGCGAGGCTACTTCCGGCGATGGTGCCGCCAAGGATCAGGGCGAACCTGCCGACCCGATTGAAAACCACTTCGCCGATGCCTTTGCCCAGGAACTTGCGATTGATGCTGCCGGCGAGGCGCCCTCCATCGTGCCCGGTATTGACGATTCCGGCATTGATGATGGCGGGGTGCACCATGATGCCACGCTGAACGAAGGCGGATTTGATACACGGGCTGAAACCGCGCCGGCCGCCGATGCGGAACAAGCTGCAAGCCGGACCTCAGGTCCCAATCGCGGTTTTCGCCTGGCCGTTGGCGCGTTGATTGTCGCCCTGCTGGTCGGCACCGGCGTTGTTGCATGGGGCACGTTCACCGATACAGGACCAGGCGCTGACGGCGAACCGCCGGTGATCCGGGCCGACAGCGAGCCTGCCAAGGTCAAGCCGGAAGATCCGGGCGGCAGGGTTATCGCCAATCAGGAAAACCAGGTTTATGAGCGCGTTGCCGGTGGCCAGGGCACGGAAAACAACACCCAGGAAGAACTGATCACCAGCCGTGAGCAGCCGGTCGATGTGGCCGGAAAAACCGCAAGCAGGCTGTCACCGGATTCTGCCGGCGATGCTTCCCCGGCGCCGCTCGGCCTTCCGCCGAAAAAAGTGCGCACCCTTGTCGTAAAGCCGGACGGAACCATCGTTTCGAATGGCGAGCCGGCAACTGTAAACGCCACGGCTGGCAGCGCACCTTCCTCGCAAACTGCACAAACCCTGGCTTTGGCACAGCCTGGCGCTGCACAAGAGGGTGCTGGATCGGGGGCGCAGGAAACGGCTGAGCCGGCTGTCATCGCACTTGATGGTGCACAATCGACAGGCGGATTTGCCATCCCCACACCAAGCCCGCTTCCCGCTCCTGTGCAGCAGGCTGCGGCACCCGCGCCAAAACCCGAGACACCCCAACCTGCAGCACAAACCCCGCAGCCTGCAGCCCAGAGCGATTCACAGAGCGATCCTGGCGCGCCGACGCAGATCGCCTCTGCGCCGGCCAGCCCACAACCTGCTGCCGCCCGTCCGGCGGTTACCAGCAGTGAATGGAAAATACAGGTTTCCTCACAGCGTTCGCGCCGTGCAGCAGAATCCTCCTTCGACAACATAAAGCGCCGCTTTTCCTCCATTCTGGGTGACCGGACGGCAGCGATCGAGCGCGCGGACATCGAGGGCAAGGGGACCTTCTACAGGGTCAAAGTCCTGGCCAGTTCGCGCAAGGACGCCACCGATATCTGCGGCAGGCTCAAATCGGCAGGCGGCAGCTGTTTCGTAACCCGCTGACCCGGCAAGGTTTGACGCTTGTAGCTGCCTGATATCGGTTGCCGCACGCTTTCGCCTTGTCATTTTGGCGGCGGGCTCCAATGCCATTGACCGGCATCAAAACCGCTTTTCTTTGCTCAAGACACGCTCTAAGTTCCCCGCGATGGGAATCAAGGCATTCATTACCGGTGTAGCGGGAACATCGCTTAGTGACGAAGAGCGCAGCTTCATCGATCACGAGCATCCCTGGGGACTGATTCTGTTTGCGCGCAACATCGAGGAACCAAGGCAGGTCCACCGCCTTGTCGATGAATTCCGAGAAAGCGTCGGAAGGGGCAATGCGCCGGTACTGATCGATCAGGAGGGCGGCCGCGTTCAGCGCCTTTGCCCGCCTCATTGGGAAGCTTATGCGACGGCCCGGCAATTGGGGGATTTGTGGCGCCACGATCCAGCAGCCGGTGAGGAAGCAATTCGCCTGCATTCGCGCCTGATTGCATTCGATCTCCTCAATCTGGGTATCAATGTCGATTGCCTGCCGGTGCTCGATGTGCCGGTTGAGGGCAGCCATGACATCATCGGCGACCGGGCCTATTCCAGCAATCCGCAGGAAGTGGCGGCGATGGGCCGCATGGCTTGCGAGGGGCTGCTGGCAGGTGGCGTCTTGCCGGTGGTAAAGCACATTCCCGGCCATGGCCGCGCCAGCACTGACAGTCACCTGGAACTTCCGGAAGTCCATGCCGGTCATGACGCGCTTTCGGCCACTGACTTCGCACCGTTCAAGGCGCTGGCGGACATGCCGCTCGCCATGACCGCCCATGTGCGGTTTCATGCCCTCGACCGCGAACATCCGGCAACGGTGTCGCAAAGCATCATTACCGCCATTATCCGGGGCGAAATCGGGTTTGACGGCCTGCTGATGAGCGATGATCTTTCAATGCAGGCGCTGGAAGGCACACTGGCCGATCGCACAGAAGCCAGCATTGGCGCGGGCTGCGACATGGTCCTGCATTGCAATGGCGACATGCGGGAAATGACGGAAGTCGCCTCGGTCTGCCCGGTGCTGGAGGGCAGGGCGCTTGAGCGGGCCGAAAATGCAGAGGCCCTGCTGGTTGAGTCCGGTGAAATTGATGTGGATGCCGCAAGGGCACGCTACCGCGACTTGTTGGAACCTGCCGTCTGATCGGCTAGGATCATGCGCTAACGGCTGTCAGTACAAAGACCTGGACAAATTGACAGCAAGACAGCGGCGTGACGCACAGTGGTATGGCGCGCAAAACGCTGCAGGAAACAACGTACTATCCAGGGCAAGACGGGCATAATGAGCGACAATCCATTCAATGAGCCGGATTTCTGGGCGAGGCGCGATGAGGACCGCGCTGTGTCCGACCCGCTTCTGGTGGTTGATGTGGACGGTTTTGAAGGCCCGCTCGACCTGCTGCTGGAGCTTGCCCGCCGCCAGAAAGTCGATCTTTCAAGGATATCGATCCTGGCCCTGGCCGAACAATATCTTGAATTCATCGCCGAGGTCAGAAAGCTGCGCATTGAACTGGCAGCGGACTATCTGGTGATGGCGGCATGGCTTGCCTATCTGAAATCGCGTCTGTTGCTTCCTGACCATGAGGATGACGAGGAAGGTCCTTCCGGTGAAGAACTTGCCGCCCAGCTTGCTTTCCGCCTGCAGCGCCTGGAAGCGATGCGCGAGGCCGCCTCCCGCCTGATCAATCGCAACCGGCTGGGGCGGGATTTTTTCCCCCGCGGCATGCCCGAGCCCATCGTCACCGAAAAGACCCAGCAATATGAGGCTTCGCTCTATGACCTGCTGACGGCCTATGCCGCCCAGCGCCAGCGCAACGCCATTTCGACGGTGACGATTTCCCAGCGCCAGGTCTGGTCGCTCAGCGAGGCGCGTGAAATCCTCGAACGCATGATTGGCGGTCTGAAGGACTGGACGCCGCTCGACAGCTTTCTGCTTGATTACATTCCCGATCCGAAAATGCGGGCCAGCGTGCTTGCTTCCTCCTTTGCCGCCTCGCTGGAGATGGTCCGCGAGGGCAGGCTGGACGTGCGTCAGGAAGGGGCTTATGAGCCGATCTATCTGAAACAACAGGTCAACTGAGGACAAGGAAATGGGCGAACGCGGCTCCGCTGCCGAAGAAGAACAGGAACAGGCAACCATCCTGCCCTTTGCCCCTCCGGGAAAGGTGGCCGGCGAGGCGATGGATGCTCGCGACCTGCGCGAGCAGCTTCGAATGATCGAGGCAATTCTGTTTGCTTCCTCTGAACCGGTTTCTGAAAAGGCGCTGCGCGAACGCATGCCCGACGGCATCGATTTCGATGCCTTGATGGCTGAACTGCAGCAGGCCTATGCCGGGCGCGGTGTCAATGTGGTGCGCATCGGCGGTAACTGGGCTTTCAGGACGGCCGACGATCTGGGGTTTTTGCTGCAGAACGAAGCCGTTGAGACGCGAAAGCTCAGCCGTGCGGCACTGGAAGTGCTGGCAACCGTCGCCTATCATCAGCCGGTTACCCGCGCCGAGGTGGAAGAGGTGCGTGGCGTTGCAACGTCCAAGGGGACACTGGACGTATTGCTGGAAACCGGCTGGGTGAAGATGCGCGGACGGCGCAAGACGCCGGGCCGGCCGGTGACCTATGGCACCACCGATGCATTTCTGGATCATTTCGGACTTGCCGAATTGCGTGATCTGCCGGGGCTGGATGAACTAAAGGGTGCCGGCCTTCTGCAGGGCAGGCTGCCGGCCAATTTTCAGATTCCCGTGCCGGATGGCGTTGACGACCTGGCCGAGGACGAAGACCCCTTTACGCCGGACGATCTGGAAGAGCTTGGCTTGCTGCCGCCCACGGGCGGTGATGAGGACGGGGAATAGGCCACGCAAAGGCCGCATTTGCATGCGGCAAATACCCTTGACCGGTTTGTCCACGGGTAATCCCGCCGATGCGAAATCTCGTTACAATTTTTTTCCTGAGCGTGGTTGCAGCAATGCTTCTCGTTGCCGGATCGCCCGCCGGCGCACAGCAGGAGGCAATCCCCGCCCCGCCGCCGTCCTCACTGGAGGTCGAAGGCCGTCAGGCTGAGGAAATCTGGATTGTCACAAAGTCGGGCCGGTTCCGCTTCACCGCCGAGATTGCCGATGATCCGCAGGAGCGCTCGCGCGGACTGATGTTTCGCAAATCCATGCCGCCCAAGCATGGCATGTTGTTCGACTTCGGAGAGGTGCGGCCGGTTCACATGTGGATGCGCAACACGCCGCTCTCCCTCGACATGGTGTTTCTTGATGAAACCGGTACCGTTACAAGCATTGCCGAGCGCACCACGCCGTTTTCCGATGCAATCATCGATTCAGGCGGGCCGATTTCCCATGTTCTGGAACTCAATGCCGGAATTGTCCGCCTCATCGGCCTGCAGCCCGGCGACAGGGTGGAGCATGCTTCGTTCGAACAGTAGTTTTAGTGCGTCCAGGGTGTTTTGCGCGAATAGGCAAAATTGTCGGCATAGGACATGACCCTGCGGGCCTTGCGGGCAGGGGGGGCAGGTTCCACGCGATAGTCGAGACCCTCGCGTTCGGCATAGGCCACCGCTTCTTCCTGACTGTCGAATTCCAGCCGGATCTGGGACTTCATGTCCGATGACGAAGTATAGCCCATAAGCGGCTCGATGCGGCGTGCCGTCTCGCGCTCGAATTCAAGCACCCAGCTGCCGGTTTTCGCGCGGCCCGACTGCATGGCCGTTTTGGACGGACTGAATATTCTGGCAGTCATCGCAGCTTCTCCCCGCAGGTTGGGCTCAATCCCGTGGTGGAAAACTGGTCGGAGCGGAGAGATTCGAACTCCCGACCCTCTGGTCCCAAACCAGATGCGCTACCAGGCTGCGCTACGCTCCGAAGTTGTTTTCGCAGGGAATTGCGAAGGGTTCCTTAGCCGAAGCACCGGCCAACCGCAAGGGCGCAGATGCGGTTGCGCAGCGTGGGAATTGCAGAAATCTGAACACGCCCCCGGCAAGGCTTGCAAATCCCGCGCCGCCATGCGTCAACAGCGCCGTCGTCCGTGCATTCGCGGTGGAGAACTGCTTCCATTTGCGTGCCACACACACTAGATTTGCGGCGAATCCGGTCCCGTAGCTCAGCTGGATAGAGCATCCGCCTTCTAAGCGGACGGTCGCAGGTTCGAATCCTGCCGGGATCGCCATCCTTTTTATAGGCTTCTGTTTTCATTTGCATTTTCCCGATTTTTTCCCAACCACCGCCTTAGGTTGGGAAACTTTCTGTTCTGTTTTTGTATCGGAAAGAAGATCGAATGCCTGGTCGGCGAGAAGCGCACTTTCAGCAGCGGCGGTGTATCTGGCGACTTCTGAAAGGCTCGTGTGGCCGGTGACAGCCTTTATCTGATTAGCAGTGGCGCCGCTTTCCGCGAGCCTTTTTGCCATCCTCTTTCGAAGCCCATGTGCACTACAATTCTTCAAACCTGCATTGTCACACGCTGCCCTGAAAAAATTTCCGAAGCCGGCCGCTGTGAACGGCATGCCACGGCTGGTCAGAAGGAAGGCCAGGTTGCGCTTAGGAACGGAGTTGATGGAAGCCCACAATTCAGGCGGAACGCGAATATCCACCGGCGCGCCTGTCTTGCTTTGGTTGAATTTTAGGCGTCCGTTCTCGACGTGCTGCCAGCCCATTTTCACAACGTCCGATCGCCGCTGGCCCGTGTATCGAAGAAGATCGAAGGCCAGCCTCTCGGCAGTTCCGATTGGATGCGAAGCAGTAAACTGCTGAATGTCGGCTTCCGTCCAGGCCCGCCAGCCTGCGGATTTCTTGGAATAGCCCTTAATCCCGTGAGCAGGGTTTCTGCGGATCATCCCGATCAGCACAGCGTGATCCAAAATCTGCCTTAGAATAGATAGCCAGCGATTTGCCGCGTGAGGCCGGTCAGCCATGCCATCGATCAGTTTTTGAACATGCCGTGGCTCTAGCAGTACGATTCTTTTGTCGCCATGCGCGGTTCGAATCTTCTCAATGATCGGGCGCTTGGCCCCTTTGCTGCTGTCGCGGATGTTTTGATAAGCAGCGGAAGAAAGGTAGGCGACGATCGCGGCGTTAAGTGTTCCTGATTTTGTCTTGCTGGCGCCAGGCTCGATCGCCGCAACTTCCAGATCTCCCAATGCATCCTGATAAGCCTTGTTGAAATCGTCGGAGTATACTGGCCCTGGCAGGTATCGGGATTGCCAGACGCCGCCTATCTTGCGGCGGAAACGAAGGCGCTTCTTTCCATGCCGGTCTTTGGCCCAGGTTACATGTTTGGGGAGAGTGCGGCGCCTCATTCCGCCCCCAACTCTGCATCCCATTCATTTATTTCGCCATCCCTGACCTGTGCCAGGTTTCTGGCGGGGAGAGGGTCGCCGATAATGATCTGCGTGGTG
Source organism: Salaquimonas pukyongi (assembly GCF_001953055.1). Classification (NCBI taxonomy): domain Bacteria; kingdom Pseudomonadati; phylum Pseudomonadota; class Alphaproteobacteria; order Hyphomicrobiales; family Salaquimonadaceae; genus Salaquimonas; species Salaquimonas pukyongi. Next base: position 1,494,266 of record NZ_CP019044.1, read on the forward strand.
CCGTCGGATGTGATCTGGATGCAGGATATCGGAAGCGATTGCGCTTTGGCAGCGCGAATACCTCTTTCCAAGTCTGCCTGTTTGTAGCTCACCTTCGACATGATTCTTTCTTTTTAAATCCCCCATCCGGTGCGATCGCCAAATTCGACCGGATGGGGGGGTGATATGCATTGCACCATACATGAAGGTGGTGTTTCAATTCACCTATACGGGGCGGATGCAATGCTTGAGGGTCAATCACTTGCCCATCATCGGAGAACCCCGTACCTCGATATTTACGCGTTTGGATCAATGCCGGCGTTGAAGTAAACCGCCCGCCAGTCCCCGACACCGCAACCGAAGTCCAGGCAAGCGCGAAATTCGCGTCCCCGAACTCCCCAGCCGTCGCGGCTCTCGATCTGTGGCCCGTCATTGCCATCCAGGTAACCGTGAACGAACGCTGGCCTGGTTTCCGGATCAGCGAAGATCCACCAACCATAGCCTTCGTATCGGGTCTCGACCTCAACACGGAGCTTGCCGGAAAACGGGTTGACCTCCGATACTTGGGCTGCCGACAGCGATGCAATAAGTTGCTCAGCGGCAGTTTGCATCCTCGGCCCGGTTACGATTACGGCGGGAACCGTACCAGCGCGACCGGTGCCGTTGACGTTCTTAAGGAGCTGCATCGCCGTTCGAGCCTCCGAAAGGCTATCAACCGAAAGTGTTGCCGCCGTATCGGCTAGGTTCCCTCTGTCTGCATGGAATAGTGTTTTCCCATCGGTCAGTTTTTTGCCGTTGAAGGAATTTTGCGAAAGAAGTTCGAAGAACTCGTCGCCTTCCGTCGTGGCCGCAGATTCCGCGAACGATTGAATGAAGTCGCCGAAAGCGTCCAGATCATCGTTGATGATCGCCTTTCGGCTAAGGCCAAAAATCCTGGCATATTCGCTGAGTTGAAACGCGTTGTCTTCGACCTCCATTGTGCCGCGCTTGATTTCACCGTCTTCCGCAACTTTCTCCAGGCGCGGCGCTTCCCCGCGCCGGATCATTTTTTGCGGTCGGAAGTCATTGGCGTTTCGCTGGCGGGAGAGCCGCTTCAACGGCGTCAGTTCAGCGCCGAAGCGCTCTAGCAGTGCGCGGCTACCCCCTTCCAGCAACAGCGATGGAAAATCCGACGTAGTGTGAAGGCCGCGCTCGGAGGAGCTCCAAAAACTATCGTCTAGCGCACGTTCGACCACATCACGATCCCGCATGTCCCGCGTGGATTGTCCGTTGAGTTCCAGCATGGTTCTAGCCAGTTCACCGGTAGACATTCCCGCCATCGGATTACCGGCGAGAGAACTTTGGGCTCCAAGACGGACGGCGAAGGCATCAATAATTTGTGCTTCGATATCGTGGCTGCGATGCTGTGCTGGTGCTCCGGAACGGTTTGGTATCGTCTGGATTGCCGCCGCGTGAGCAGAAAGCAAATCGAAGAGCACAATGCGGGCTTGATCCTTATTCCGAACACTCGCGAATGCTTCATCCACTTGCCGTTCTGAAATTCCGGCATCGAGCGCATGGTTACGGAAATAGGCTATCTCACTGCCGCCGCTGACGCCAATCGCCGCTGGGCTTGGCATTCCTGCCGGATTGGGATGTTCCTGGGAGCGAATTCTCGCATTGGGATCGGCGGGGACGGCAACCAAAGAAACCTCGAACGGTTGCCAGCGTGTAATTGTGACGTGCGTTATACCGTCCTTACCGGTAGTTTCTTCTTCATCGAGCCGAAACAAGCCGATTGAAACGCTCTTGATAACCCCTTCTTTCACCTTCTCAGCTGCAGACTGACCCTCGGCGCTGTTTGAAAACCGAAGTCTGGCGATCAGACCATCATCCTCAAACCAGACGTCCTCGACTGTTCCAATGATTGCTTTGATGCTCTCGCGTGACCGATGAGTATCAAGCAGAGGAGCCCCAATGATGCGACTGAGGTCAACGCTTGCCTTGTCCATTGAAAGCGTCTCGGTCAAAGACGGGCCAAGCCGGACGGGTTTGCCGGTAGCAATCACCGCTTTGACTGTGTTCGTGTCCTGGTTGAATGAAGATGGCGAAAGGTTCAACAAGCGCGTCGCCACCTGCCCATCAAGTGAGCGCGTCAGTATTGGGTGTGAGAGTTCATTTTTGTGGGCTTGGATATTCATTTCAACAATCCTTGCGTTGCGCTGCCCTTTAGTGAGGGAGCGTTTTGGTGAACTTCATTTCTTTTCGTCAGTTACGTCACCACTTGCGTCTTCAGAATGAGACGTTTCATCGTGGAACTCATCCGATCCCAACTGGCTGCGAACAAGCGTAAAAACACGTGCAATAATGTTGGAGATACTGATCTCAATTACCGCTTCGACCGGATAAGTCTTACCGGTTACATTGTCCAAAACAGGCAGCCAAAGACTTTCAAGGGTGGCGTGTTCTTCAGGTTTCACCACAGACTGCGCGAACCCATGACTATCGGTGTAAAAGACCACACGCCAGATTGCCGCCTCGCGATTTTCATCACGCCGGTTTCGAATTTCTTGGTCAATGATATTTTGCCAATAATGGGATACACGAATTTCTTGAAACCACCATCCAAGATCGGCACCGTTTGTTAGGGTGTAAAGTCGGTATGCGAGCGCAGCCGAACACAATTCTTTCAAGGAATACTTTTTATGCCCCTTACCGAAACCATACCCATTGAGCACACCGCGGCTGCGCCACGCTCTTCCAGTATCCGTTCCCGCACCAGCAGCGGCCAACATAAGTGCTCGCGTCGAAAAGATGTAAATTGACTTCGTCATTATCAATTTCCCAATTTGTGACGCTGTCACGATTACTACGTGACTCTCATCATGTCAAGAAATACGTGACACCGTCACGATATTGTCTACCCCACACCCCTGCGCTTTGAAAACGAACGAAACACGGGCTGCGTCCCTTGCGGCTTCACTGAATGCCGGTGGTCGAGTGGCCATCGGAAACGCTGGCTGTCACTTGCCAAAAGGAAATCAGCACCTGGGCAGCTTCGGGCGGAATATCGAGTGCCTCAGCAATCTCTTCTGGACCCAGGGTGCCATCTTCTCCGCTTTGCAATCGGGCATAGAGCGTTTCAAACCGTTCATGGAATTCGGGAGAATTGATCGTGAAGTCGAAGGCATGCAGCCATTCGCGGATTTGGATGTTGGTTTCGAGCAATTTGTACATCTATGGTTCCTTTCATTGGCTTGATTTGGAAGTGCGATCCCAGGCCACGCGCCCGGCATGCTTGGCGATGGGCATCACTTTTTGCCGCGACATCTGATCGAATTTGGAAGGTGGCACGCCAATGCAGCAGGCTGACTCGCAGCGCGAAAGGCTGTGCATCGGGTAAAAAATTGAATCACGTTTGATCTGGCGTGCCACCCTCGCATCCTCCTGAATGTTTCCAAACGATCCCGCAGAGATCATCTAGCAACGCGGCCTGAGGTATCCGCGCGCAGTTCTGATGCTGCTTATTGATGGGCCTTGGTATTCAGGAGCGGCATCAGGGATCTGCAAATCTGTAGAGCCGCAGTCTCTTCATGCGTCCACTCGAACGCATCATCGTGATACGAAGGGGTCAAACGAATGACTTCAAGCTTGAGGAGAAGATCGGCAAAGTCGTAAACTTCGCAGCTGTACATGACCTCCTCGAGTCGACCATAGCGATCGAGGAGCGTCTCATATTCGCGTTCCGCCGCCAATCCTTTCGGTGAGGCCCCATCTTCGACGGTATCTTGTTTTGCGCGCGCTTCATCCAGTGCGGCAGATAACCTAAGGAAGCGGAGTGCAGCGCCCTCGAAAAGAGTCAGTCCGTTCGCTCTCTTGTCTTCCAACATATGCAGTATCTCGGAGGCACTGCGATTGGGACCTGCGGAAGAATTGATTGCTGCCATGATGTTTTCCTCGCATTCGACCAGTTTCAGGTTTTGCATTTTCAGCTCCTTAAGTTAGAATTTACACACTTGTGCACTTAATCAGATTTCCGAAAATACACAAGTGTGTAATATGGCTAAACTAACACCAGAAGCGCTGAGAGCTGCCCGAGCACTCTTGAATTGGTCGATGCGTGACTTAGCTGCTGCAGCAGGATTGAGTTTTTCGACAATCGCAAAAATTGAAAGCGGGACGGTTCCTCGAGACGCTACAGCGTCGGCGATCGTTCAAGCATTGGCCCGCCACAACGTTGAAATCATCAACGGCGATGGAACTGGGGCTCGGCTGAGGTTTCAAAAAAGGTAGTTTCGAGCGACGGTTCATTTTTTCTTGCCAGCATCCGGCATGGTGGTTCCCAGACTACGGGCGGTTGATGAACTGCCGGGGCCGGCAAATCCAAGCGACCGATTGAGCGCAGCGCGCCGCTTTTCCAAAGCCCGCATTTTTGCTTCAGCAGCACTCGTATCGGCATCGACTTTCACCACCACTGTTTTTTCCGCTCGCCTCGTGAAATCATCTACGGCGGCATCGGCAGCGCTGGTTTCTGCATCGACTTCGATTTGGATTGATTCATCGTCCAGGTCGATCGGTGCAAAATCGGTCGAGCGCCTCGCATGCTGCCTGGCATAGCGTCCAGACCCCGGTGAGGGCAGGGGGGTGGCGCTTCCCTCAGCCCTTGCCAAATCTCGCTGCGTCTGATGGCGCCGAAAATAGCGCTCGTTGGACTCGTAGTTGTCGATTACATCCTGCGGAGTTCTGGGGAGTGCCGCTTCACCGCTCTTGTTCTGTCCAGGGCGAATGGGGTTTCTACCCAGTAGCTCGTAAGCCTGCCTGTTTCGATCTCGCGCCAGCTTCGCGACTTCATCAGGCGCATATCCTCCAATTCGTGCCATGCGGTCTTTGTAAGCGTTGCTGTAAAGACCGCTTGCCAGTCGATCCCAACTTGATAGCCCCATTTCCTTATGAGCTTTTGCGATCGCGGAGTGATAGTCGATGCTTTCGTTTATGGCATCCACACCTCCGGTAATTGCCGGCGCGACGAATGCGCCGACATTGGAGGATAGCTGGCTGATCGAAGCCATCATCCTGTCCAATGCAGCCTGATTATCCTCCAGCACGGCTTTCACATTGGCATCGATCATACCCTTTGACTTCGAACGGATCGTATCGACACGTTTTTCGATTTCATCCATTTGCTGAAGAAGAACGCGGGCAAAGTTCCTAGAATCAACCTCGCCAAACAACTGGGATAGCTTGGTCGCATCATCACCGGTCGCACGCCTGATTAGCCGGTGCATGGTAAGCTCAATTCTCTCCCCTGCTTCTTGGGCTTTTGTAAGTTCCGTCTCCAGGTTTATTCCGAGTTTCGAAAACGATTTTTGCACAGCAGGCGAAGTGATCTTCTCCATGAAGTCTCGGAAGCCATTTGCGGCCTGCTGCGAACCGCCGGTGAAATCGCGCATGGTTTCCAATAGGGCAACTATGCGCTCGGTGCCTTCAAGCCCCTCAAAGCCCAAGTTCCCAGCTATGGGAGCTAGGCTGGGTAGATAAGTGGCCAAGTCTGACGCTTCGAATTTGCCGGCGGCGCCACCTGCCGCAATGATGTCAAAAAACCTCTCTGCTTCACCACCCGCGATCCCCAGCGATTTCCTGGCTGCATCGAAAGTATTTGCGATTTGCTGGCCACTTGCTCCAATCGCCTGTTGCGACTTCGCTAAGGCATCCATCCGAGTACGGATTTCATCAAGTTCCATGCCGCTTTCGGCCATCGCATCTACTGTGCCGATCACCTCTTCTTGCGACAAGCTCCAACGCCTAGCGACCTCAAAAATCTGATCACCCAGATCCCTCATTTGATCGCGATTAGCATCCAGCTTGTTGCCGATGCGGGTTAGGGTTCTCTCATCGCCGGAGAATTTCTTGTAGGCCGATACGCTGGCTACGGTCATGGCAGCCGTTGTCGCAACCGCTGCCCTGCCGAAAGCTACGAAGTTTCTGGCCGTGTCGCGCTGGGATTTGTTATAGGCTGCAGCCTGCCGATTGACGCTATCAAGATTCTTGCTGACCGATCGAAACGCCGCAGCGGTGTTGTCCTTCGCCGACAGCTTTAGCCGTGCCTCAATTTCTCGATTTGCCATCTATCAAACCTTTCTCGTTGCTGATCTTCGGTTGATGTCAACCGGCTCTGTTTTTGGTCAACCTTGTCAACCCAGTTTCGGAACAGGATCACTAGCGATATTTCGGGGTCGTCCCGCCCCGTGTTTAGGGAGGGCCAGGAAGGACCCATTCACCCGGCAATGTCTGCGGGGCAGGCCCCGGTAAACCTTCGATGTCTCGACCGGCTTGCATCGCCGAATGCTGGTGGATTGGCCTGCAACATCGCTTGTGTCAGGCCGATGTCCAACGATCATAGCTACCATCTCTATTTTCGGTTTATTGAAATCCAACTGCCTCAACCTAAAGACGACCTTGCTTCCCTAAAACCACCTCTTGCTTCCCTAATCTTCATCCTTGCTTCCCCAGTTAAATTTTTTAAATCATTGTTTTTATTCGTTTTCGTTTTTTTTTGGGGAAGCAAGGGAAGCAAGGGAAGATAATCTGGGGGTAATGCATGCGCGAAGACGCCTTATTCACTCAAGCTGTTAGTTTTTCATACGTGTAACGCGTAATTTTGCTTCCCCTGCTTCCCCAGCGTCCAAACTTGTTGATTTACTTATCTTTTTCTTGGGGATGGAAAATTTTGCATTCGCCTCTTCCTTCCCTTGCTTCCCCAAAAGATGACCAAGAATGCCTATCCAATTGGACGTGCCAGTTTTGACTATCCATTCGAGTCCTAAGATTGGGGGAGAGGGGCTGCCAATTAGACGGGGAAAGGGGCTGGCTGTTCATTTCCGCACCCGCAAGCCACAATATTTAGTGGTGCCTGATTTGCGTACAACAACCTGCTCGGATTGGACAACATACTTTCCGAACGGGTTACGGCTTACAATTGGCAGTTCATTTTGTTTCGCCCACCGCTGATAGACGGCGTAAAGGTCGCTCGCCCAGATATCGGCAGCGCTATCCGGCACAGTTCGCTCATTCAGGAACTGGCAAATATTGCTAAAGTCAGTTCCGGTCCTTGTGCCTGCGTGCCCGGCCTTGGCAGCGGGTAGGCCGAGTGCTTTCCAGGTGTCCAATGCTGCGCGTCTGCCGCGCACTAATCGAGCCTCTCTGACAGCCGCAATCTTGTCGCGGAAACTCATTTCCTCGTTGGGTGCGCACTGGGCGTAGCCATCGGTCGAGCGGAGTGGCGCAATCACCTTGTCAAAAATAAATCGCTTGAAACGCTCTGCATCCGGCTGCCGGCAAGTGAAAATCAAACGGTACACACCCAATTCGCTGATCCCGATCGATGTGCTTTCCGAAGGCCGGAATTGGCTTGTTGGAATGTTCTCTCGTCGTTCATCCAGGCTTAGCCGTTCCATCGCACGATCAACGTCACGAATGCCGAGGCACCGACAAACATCCTTGCCGACAAACCAGTATTCGTCACCGATTTGCGCTATGCGGAGCACGTCGCCGAGATAATCAAACGTCAGGATCACAGGTGTCATTTGCCACCTTTAATCGAGGGATAGGAGTTCTCCCCGCACCCCCTAAGAGTTGAAGCGGACAAACAGGGCGGCGATGCCCTTTCCTCCCTGGAGGGACGCTGATTTTCGGTTGGGAAGCGGGAAAAATTCCGCAATGATTTCAGGGATAGGATATTCGCGGTTGGGAAACTGCAAATATTTGATATGATGACAAATCCCGCAATTCTGCCGGGATCGCCAATCAGCGTTTGAAAATCCGATATGGTTCAAAGCCGCCGCAAGAATGCGCGCCGGCTTCAACCTAGGCCGTAAGGAATTTGACCCCGACGCGGTCGTGTTTTTGCCAGACAACTTCACAGGGAACCGGCCGCTCGTTGTCGCCGGCTCCAATGATGTCGAATTGTTTTGGAAGCTGTGTCGGATACATCATGCGGAATTTGGCGCCACCCAGCGAGATGTTTTCCAGAATGGCGGTGTGCATTGGTTGCTGATCGATCTGTATCACGATTTCACGCGATACGCTCGTTCGAGAGCTGTTTCGGCGCTCTGCGAACGATTTCAGATATTCATCGACGCTAAGCCCCCGGCTTCTTGGAGTGGTCACTGGTGCCATTATGTTTCGCCGCCCGGTTTTAGACAGGCAACAACCCCAGGCCAGAATTGCCAAAAAGGGCATCGGGCCGTTCCATGCCGGTCTGAAATCGCAAACATGCTACAAAGAGCTGGCGGGGCGGTATCATGCCTCAGCCCATGGCCGCCGCCACCCGGACCTTAGCGCGCACCTGTTAAAGCCCGGTATTTTTACATGGTTAGCGGAGGCGTAACGGTTGTGCGGCTTTGGTGCAGCTTCGCGTTTGTTGCAATTAATTTTCAGCTTGCAGCAGATCCGGTCAACCCTCAGCGGCAAATGAGTCCGGGTTGCGAAAACATCTGTCTGTTTTCTGCTTTTTTGATGGTCAAACAGGGTGTCGTATCTTTTAGTGCGTCCGGTACCCAGGGCGCGGGAGAATAGGGCGCTTGCATCATGACGGACGATAACCCAGCCGACACCGCCGCCAAAAAAGCCGGCGCCCCCACATTACGCACCGAAAAGCGGTTAAGGGCAGTAGGGCGCCGCGGTGGCGGGCGCGCCGGCAATACCCGGGGCAAGGGCGCCATCATCGATCAAATTCCCTGGAGCGTGCCGGTCAATCTCGACAAGCCGGTCGAGCCCCTGCCTCCCGAAGGCATCGAGGCAATTCACAACAATGCCATGCGCATTCTGGAGGAAGTCGGCATCGAGTTCCTCAACCCGGAGGCGGTCGGGATCTTCCGCAAGGAAGGCTGCACCATCGAGAATGAGAGCACCACGGGCGCCGTTGTGAAGATGGACCGTGCCTGGGTGATGGAAAAAATCGCCCTTGCGCCCTCAAGTTTCACCCTTACGCCGCGCAATCGCGACCGGCAGATTACCATCGGCGGCAACCATATCCTGTTCGGCAATGTATCTTCGGCGCCCAACTGCCACGATCTTGACCGGGGCAGGCGCACGGGGGATCGGGAAGCCTACCGAGATTTCATCAAGCTGACCCAGTATTTCAACTGCATTCACTTTGCCGGCGGTTATCCGGTGGAGCCGATGGACATCCACCCGTCGGTGCGCCACTTCGACTGCCTGTACGACAAGCTGACGCTTACCGACAAGGTCGTTCATGCCTATTCCCTGGGCAGTGAGCGGGTCGAGGACGTCATGGAGATGGTGCGCATTGCAGGCGGGATGACCCATGAAGAATTCGCCGCCACGCCCTGCATGTACACCAACATCAACTCCACCTCGCCGCTAAAGCACGACTGGCCGATGATTGACGGGCTTCTGCGTCTGTCCCGCAAGGGCCAGGCGACCGTGGTAACGCCCTTTACGCTTGCCGGCGCCATGTCGCCGATCACGCTGGCAGGAACCGTTTCCAGCTCAATTGCCGAAGCGCTGTGCGCCATCGCGCTGATCCAGACGGTCAATCCCGGCTGTCCCTGCGGGTTCGGAACCTTTTCCTCGAATGTCGACATGAAGACCGGCGCACCGGCCTTCGGGACGCCGGACTACATGCGCACGACACAGATGACCGGCCAGATGGCGCGCTATTACGGATTGCCGCTTCGTTCCTCCAACACCTGTGTGTCGAATGCGCCGGACAATCAGGCAACCTGGGAAAGCTCCCACTCGCTGTTTGCCGCCATCACCTCCGGCTCCAACATGGTCTATCACGCAGCCGGCTGGCTCGAAGGCGGTCTTTGTGCTGGCTATGAAAAGTTCGTCATGGACTGCGAGCAATTGCAGCAGATCATCACCTATGTTTCCAAACCCGCTAAATGGGACGAGGGCGAACTGGCGTTCGACGCGATCAGTGAAGTCGGCCATGGCGGCCATTTCTTCGGCATCCAGCATACCCAGGACCGCTACGAGAAGGCCTTTTACAGCCCGTTTCTTTCCGATTGGTCGAACTTCGAGAACTGGCGTGACCGCGGCAGCGTGGAAACGGTCAAACGCGCCAACATCCTGTGGAAGAAAATTCTGGAGGAATTCGAGGCACCGCCGATGGACGAGGCGATCCGCGAGGAACTTTCCGAGTTTGTCGAGCGCCGCAAGCGCGAGGGCGGCGCACCGACCGATTTTTAATAGGTATTGCTGACACTGCCCAAAATTGACACAGGCTCGGTGACATTGCATTAACCCTTCCTCAAGCTGCGCTGGTCATAGTAATGGCGTTTGCGGTTGGCCGTATTGCCGTCGCAATGCATGAGTAGGCGCGTAGCATTGTTTTTCGCTGATCTGAACGGCATGGCAAATCGAACCCGGCACAATTTTCTTCGCATGTCGGCGGCTGGAGATATCCTCTTCACCGCCCGTCATTGTTTTGCCGGTGTGGTTCTGTTCGCCGGGGCCGGTCTTGTATTGTCGGCCTGTACGGGATCGGGCGTGCTGGATTCCAAGTCTGACAAACCGCTGCGCTCCGAACACATCAACAATGAAAGCAAGTTTTCCGTTGCCGAGTACCAGGTAGCGGCCAGCCCGCGGGTTACCGCGGTAAAGCGGCCACGAAAGGGGGGCGGGCGCTATCAGGTCGGCAAGCCCTACAAGATACGCGGCAAGTGGTATCATCCCAAGGAAGACACCAGTCTGAGGCAGACCGGGCTGGCCTCATGGTATGGTCCGAATTTTCATGGCCGCCTGACCGCCAATGGAGAAATCTACGACCAGTATTCGCTGTCTGCCGCCCATCCCACCATGCCGCTGCCCAGCTATGCCAAGGTCACCAATCTGGCCAATGGCCGCGAAGTGATGGTGCGCGTCAACGACCGCGGACCCTATGCCCATGGCCGCGTTATCGACTTGTCGGCAAAGGCTGCCGAACTGCTCGATTTCAAGACCAGGGGCGTGACCAAGGTGAAGGTCGAATATGCCGGGCGCGCCCGCATGGACGGACTGGATGAATCCATGTTGCTGGCCACCTACCGGGGGCCAAAACAGCCGGGCAATGACGTTCTTCCCGGTCTTGGCGGAACTTCCTCCGGCACCATGATTGCCATGGCCGATCCGGTAAAACCCGTCTCAAGCCTCGGCGGCTCGCCGGCGCGGGCAATTGACCAGGGCTTCGGGCAGGGCGGTTTGTCGCTTGACGGCGCCTTGCCGGTGCCAGCTCAGCGGCCGGCCCTGTTTGAGGGGATTCCCCTTGCAGACGGAAATACCGCTTACCGTGGCACGATCAAGGCCATTGAAACGGTCGTCAGCGGACCGGCTCCAAGGCCGCTGGCATTTGCTTCCGCAGGCATGGCGCATGCGGAAGGGTCTTTCATCCACTACATGGGCGAGGCTCCCGAAAATCCGGTGACACTGGTGCTCGGACTGCCCGCCGACGCGCGCAGCGCCGCCCTGATGAAACAGCTGCTGGGTGATCTTGGCACCGTGGGCAAGAACCCTGATACGGGCGAAATGGAACTTGGTGTCGTTGAACAATCGGCCAACGCCGCCTTGGCCTTTGTCAGGCAGTTGGGCCTTAACAACGCCCGTTTTCGATAGCTGTCTTGCCGGGCGGCATTTTCCAAGCATATCCCGAAATAGCGGCCTGCCTCATCACCGCGCTTCGCCTCAAAGACGGGGCCAAGCGGAAATCCTGTTCGCATTTCCGTGAAAATTCTCCTGATTCAATGGCTTGAACCACCCGGACTCTATGCCTATGGTGGGGTGGGGCATGTGGGATATTTGACAGGTAATCTCCGTGAACCCGGTGCCTCTATACCGTTCGTTTCGTATTTCGCTGATCTGCCTGCTGGCGGTAGCCGCCCTGGCAGCAGCTGGCTGGACCCAAACCTTCGCCCAGCGCTTTGATACCTCCGCACCCCAGGCAATGCTGATGGATGCCGATACCGGCACGATCCTGCTGGCGAAGGAGATTGACGCGAAAATTCCGCCTGCTTCCCTTGCCAAACTGATGACCATGGAAGTCGTGTTCAACCGACTCAAGGAGGGCAGTTTGACGCTGACGGACAAGTTTTTCGTCAGTGAGAACGCCTGGCGCAAGGGCGGCGCCAATTCCGGCGGCTCGACCATGTTCGCCAAGTTGAACTCGGAAATCGAGCTGGAAAACCTGATCAAGGGCGTGATCGTTCAGTCGGCTAACGATGGCTGTATCGTCATTGCTGAAGGCCTTGCCGGCACGGAGGAGACGTTTGCCGACCTTATGAACGAGCGCGCCCGCCGCATCGGGCTCAAAAACTCTCACTTTACCAATTCAACGGGCCTTCCCGACGAAAACCAGTATGTCAGCATTGGCGATCTGGCCAGGCTGGCGCAGCACATCATCCGCGAATATCCCGAATACTACCGCTATTATTCGCTGCCGGAATTCGAGTGGAACGGGATCAATCAGCGAAACCGCAATCCCTTGCTCGGCATGAGCATCAACGCAGACGGCATGAAAACCGGATACACCGAAGCGTCCGGCTATGCCATTGTCGGCTCTGCAGTGCGCGAGGGGCAGCGTTTGATCACGGTATTGAGCGGGATGACCTCCGCCAAGGAACGCGCCGAGGAGGCCAGAAAGATTCTCGACTGGGGCTTCAGGGCATTTGAGCGCCTGAACCTGTTTGATGCCGAGGCGAAGGTTGGCGAGATACCCATTTATGGCGGCAAGCCCGGATCGGTTGAGGTGACGGGCGGCGATTCCATCGAAATTTACCTTCCGGTCGGTAATCGGGACCGGCTGCGGGCGCGCATTGCCTATGATTATCCGGTTATGCCGCCGGTCAAGAAGGGCGATCGCGTGGCAACCCTGAAAGTGTGGATCGGCGATGACCTCAGTCAGGAAACGCCGCTTTATGCCATGCAGGATTCTGCCCAGGGCGGAATCATGCAACAGGCCACAGATGCCTTGACCGAACTGCTCACATCCTGGATACCAAGATAACCCACGGCTTTGGGGCAACAGGGGTTTGGGATGGCCGTAAAGACTGCCGGCAAGAAACAGGTCCGGTCGACCGCTTCGGCGCGTGTGGCACGCAAGAGGGGCGCTGCTGTGCGCACCAAAGGCTCCACTGGCCAGGGAAGGGGCGTTTTCATCACCCTTGAGGGCGGAGAGGGCAGCGGCAAGAGCACCCAGATGCGATTGCTTGCAGAAAAGCTGCAATCCCTCGGACATCAGGTCATCACCACGCGTGAGCCCGGCGGCTCGCCCGGCGCGGAAGCCGTGCGCCATGTATTGCTGTCGGGAGCAGCCGAACCGTTTGGCGGCGAACTGGAGGCGATGCTTTTTGCCGCTTCGCGTGCCGATCATGTCGACCAGGTCATTCGTCCCGCGCTGGAAGCGGGAAAAATTGTCATCTCGGACCGGTTTATTGATTCGACACGGGTCTATCAGGGCACGGCGGGAGAGGTGGACACCCAAATGCTGCGGCGCCTCGAGCATATTGCCTGTGGCGATACCTGGCCGGATCTGACGATCATACTGGACATCGACCCGCGTGAGGGCATGAAACGCGCTGCGGCCCGGCGCCAGGAGAGCGAGGTGCCGGACCGGTTTGAGAAGGAATCAATCCGCCTTCAGGCCAAGCGCCGCAAAGCCTATCTTGACATCGCCCGGCAGGAGCCGGAACGCTGCGTGGTGGTAGACGCAGCCGGCAGGCCGCAGACGGTTTTCAAGCGAATTTGGCAAGCCGCCGAAAAACACCTTGCAGGCCGGGTGGGCAAAGCCGGCGATGTGAAACAGGCCAAGGGCCGTAAAGCCGCTTCTGCGAAACGAACAGCGGCAAAGAAACCGGCAAGAAAACCTGCCGGCCGGATGGGCAATAAGCCGCCAGCGTAACCCGGCAACAGGATGCAGCACGCAATGGAAAATGAAACACCCGGCAGCTGGGACGCCATGGAGGGCGTGTTGCAGCCCTTTGAAAGCCCGGATGTCATGGGCCATGACGAAGCCTGTTTCCTGCTGGCCCGCGCCCATGCTGCCGGCCGGTTGCACCACGCCTGGCTTTTGTCGGGGCCACGCGGCATCGGCAAGGCAACGCTGGCTTATCAGTTCGCCGCTCATCTTCAGCGTTATCCCGATGGCAGCAATGCGCCGCAGCGCCTTGAGCCTGAAGATGACAACACCGCCGCGATGATGCGCCGTGGCGCTCATCCCAATCTTTTGACGGCGTCACGGCCGTGGAATGCCAGGGACAAGAAGTTCATGACGCGGCTCACCGTTGACGAGGTACGCCACGTCAACGCGTTTCTGCGTTCGACGACCGCCATGGGCGGCTGGCGGGCGGTGATTGTCGACTCGGCAGACGACATGAATACGAGTGCGGCCAATGCATTGCTGAAAATACTCGAGGAACCGCCGCCGCAAACGGTGTTTTTCATTCTTGCCCACTCACCGCGCGGCCTGTTGGCGACCTTGCGGTCACGCTGCCAGACCTTGAGCCTGAAGCCGCTGGAGGATCACATACTGCGTCAGGTCATCGCCCGCCAGCCGGTAATGGAGGATGTTGCCGAAGACCGGATGGATGGGTGGATTGCCCTGGCCGGCGGCTCTGCGCGCAGGGCGCTTGAACTGGCACAGGGCGATGTTGCGGCGATGGTGGGCGAGTTTTTCGATCTGGTAACGGACAAAAAGCCAGACTGGTCGAAAATTCACCGTATCGGTTCGGCACTCGCACCGGCTGCCAGGGCGCAGGATTATCACCTCTTCATTGACCTGGTATTCGAGCGGCTGGCCGCCCTGACGCGGGAAAAGGCACTGAACGACCAGGTGCCGATGGATAAGCTCGCCGGGTATTGCGATATTTGGGACAAGGTGCGCGCCGACCACGAAAAAGCGGTCTATTGGAATTTGGACCGCAAACAGGTGGTCCTCGGGCTCTACGCTGATCTGAGGCGAGTATAGCAAAAGCCTGCCCCGGCGAACACAAACCATTCCAACGCGGCCGTTTCCACGGTAAACCGGTCGACAAACCGCCATTGCCACACTATGTGCTTGGGCCGAAAAGCGCTTGCATGAAATGCCCCGCGCACCGTTCGGAACAAAAGTGCCATGACAGACAGATATTACATCACCACGCCGATCTTCTATCCCAACGGCATTCCCCATATCGGACACGCCTATACGGCGATTGCCACCGATGTTCTTGCCAGATTCAACCGTCTCGACGGCAAGCAGGTGATGTTTCTGACCGGCACGGACGAACACGGCCAGAAAATGCAGCGCACGGCCGAAAAGGAAGGCATTGCGCCCATCGAACTCGCCGACCGCAACTCAGACGCGTTTCGCAAGATGGTGGCAGCGCTCAATTGTTCGAATGATGATTTCATTCGCACCACCGAGGAACGCCACAAGAAAGCCTGTCAGGAAATCTGGCGCCGCATGGATGCCAATGGCGACATTTACCTCGACACTTATGGCGGCTGGTATTCGGTGCGCCAGGAAGCCTATTTCGACGAAAGCGAAACGCAGGTCGGCGAGGATGGCGTGCGCCGCGAGCCGCTCGGTTCGCCCGTCGAATGGGTCGAGGAGGAAAGCTATTTTTTCCGGCTTTCAGCCTATGGCGACCGGCTGCTGAAGCATTATGAGGACAATCCCGATTTTATCGGCCCTGCTGAACGCCGCAACGAGGTAGTCAGCTTCGTGAAAGGCGGTCTGCGCGATCTTTCCGTCTCGCGCACCACCTTCGACTGGGGTGTGCCGGTGCCCGGCAATGACAAGCACGTCATGTATGTGTGGGTAGATGCGCTGACCAACTATGTTACCGCCACAGGCTGGCCGGACAATGAGGAGAACAGCGCGCAAAAGGCCGGATTCTGGCCGGCCGATGCCCACATCATCGGCAAGGACATTCTGCGCTTTCACGCCGTTTACTGGCCGGCCTTTCTCATGAGCGCCGGTCTTGCCCTGCCCAAGCAGGTTTATGCCCATGGCTTCCTGTTCAACAAGGGTGAGAAAATGTCGAAATCGGTCGGCAATGTCGTCGATCCCTTTGCCATGGCCGAGGCCTATGGCGTTGACCAGATGCGCTATTTTTTCCTGCGCGAGGTTCCGTTCGGCAATGACGGCTCTTACAGCCATGAGGCGATCGTTGCCCGCATCAATGCCGATCTCGCCAACGATCTGGGCAATCTCGCCCAGCGTTCGCTGTCAATGATTGCCAAGAATTGTCAGGGCAGGGTGCCTGAGGCCGGTGAATTCAGCGACGAGGACAAGGCATTGCTGGAGGCAGCCTATGGGCTCGGCGGCAAGACCCGCGAGGAAATGAAGGCGTTCCGCATCCACAAGGCGCTTGAGGCGATCTGGCAGGTGGTGGGCGATGCCAACCGCTATTTTGCCTCCCAGGAGCCCTGGGCGCTGAAGAAGACCGATCCTGAGCGCATGGCAACCGTGCTTTATGTGACGGCGGAAGTAATCCGCGTGGTCGCCGTAATGGTGCAGGCGGTCATGCCTGAAAGTGCTGGCAGACTGCTGGATCTTCTTGCCGTGCCGCAGGATGCACGCCGGTTCGCCGATACAAAAACGCCGCTTGCTGGCGGAACCGAACTGCCCAAGCCGCAGGGTATTTTCCCCCGCTACGTGGAAACGGAAGAGCCGGCATGAGCGAAGCGGAAGCGAAAACATCCAGTATCGAGCGGGTAAGGGCAGCGCTTGCTGCTTCCGGTCTGGCGTTGGAGGTGGTTGAACTGGAAGCCAGCACCCGCACGGCGCAGGAGGCAGCAGATTCCATCGGCTGCACGGTTGCCCAGATCGTCAAGTCGCTGGTATTTCGCGGCAAGACCAGCGGAAAGGCACTGCTGGTACTGGCCAGCGGCGCCAATCGTGTCGACGAAACCCGTATGGCGCAGACGGCCGGTGAACCGCTTGGCCGCGCCGATGCCGGTTTTGTGCGGGCTGAAACCGGGTTTGCCATAGGCGGTGTCGCACCGGTTGGCCACATCAAGGCGCTGAAGACCTTCATCGATCGCGATCTTCGCCAATATGAGGAGATCTGGGCGGCTGCCGGCAAGCCCAATGCGGTCTTCCGCCTGACACCTGCCGACCTGGTGGCACTGACCCGGGGCAGCGTTGTCCAGGTTTGTTAAATCCGATACAGGGCTGCTTTCATGCTTGTCGATTCCCACTGCCATCTCGATTTCCCCGATTTTGAGGAGGAATTGCCCGATGTTGTGGCCCGTGCCAGCGCTGCCGGCATCGCCCGCCTGGTGACCATCTGCACCTGGGTGAGCAAGTTTCCCCAGGTTCTGGCGGTGGCTGAAAAATTCGACCCGGTTTATTGTTCGGTCGGCACCCACCCCCACAACGCCCATGAGGAACTGGACGTCAAGGCGGATAAGCTGCTGGAACTTTCCAGCCACCCCAAGGTGGTGGCAATCGGCGAAGCCGGTCTCGATTATTTTTACCGGCAGGACCATGCGAAAGAACAGGCGCAGGGCCTGCGCACCCATATCGCCGCGGCGCGCGAAAGTGGCCTGCCGCTGGTAATTCACTCCCGTGATGCGGACGATGACATGGCCGCAATCCTGCGCGAAGAAACAGGGAAGGGTGCTTTTCCCTTCGTGCTGCACTGTTTTTCCTCTGGAAGGAAACTGGCCGAAACCGGGGTGGAACTGGGCGGCTATGTTTCCTTTTCCGGTATTTTGACCTTCAAGCGGTCCGAGGAATTGCGCCAGATCGCAGCGACCCTGCCGGCCAATCGCCTGCTGGTGGAAACCGATGCTCCCTATCTGGCGCCACAGCTCTGGCGGGGAAAACGCAACGAACCGTCCTACGTTACCCACACCGCCAAGGTGCTGGGAGAATGCCAGGGCGTTGACGAAGAGCGCATCGGATCGATCACCACCGAGAACTTTTTCCGGCTGTTCTCCAAAGTTCCGCCGCCGGCCGGTACGCAGATGAGCGCTTGAACGGCATGACGGACACCCTTCGCTTTACCGTTTTGGGCTGCGCATCCTCTCCCGGCGTTCCGCGCATTACGGGGGAGTGGGGGGCATGCGACCCGAAAAACCCGAAAAACCGCCGCACGCGCTGTTCGCTGCTGGTCGAGCGCTTCCGAAAGGGCGGCGGCAAGGAAGAGGTTACCCGTATCGTGGTCGATACGAGCCCGGATTTCCGCCAGCAGATGATCGATGCTGGAGCCCAAAGCCTTGACGCGGCGATCTTCACCCATGCCCATGCCGACCATATCCACGGCATAGACGACCTGCGCCAGTATGCCATCGCGCAGCACCAGCGCATTCCCGTCTATGCCGATACCGCAACCTTCGGCGAGTTGGCGGAAAAGTTCGGCTATATATTCAACTCCGCCGAAGGTTCGATCTATCCCCCGATCTGCGACTGGCACGAGCTGAAACCGGGAAAAACCACGGTGATTGAAGGCAGGGGCGGCCCGGTCGCCCTTCTGCCAGTGCACCAGATTCACGGCCCCATCCATTCGCTCGGTTTTCGCTTCGGGCCGGTTGATCCTGAAACCGGCGAGCTTGTGCTGTCCGGCGGGCTTGCCTATTCACCCGATGTCAGCGATTTGCCGCCGCAAAGTGCCGGCCAGCTTGAAAAGCTTGATGTGTGGATCGTCGACGCCCTGCAATATCGGGAGCACATCAGCCATTTTTCCCTTGCCGAGGCGCTCGACTGGATCGCACGCCTTTCGCCGGCCCGCGCATTGCTGACCCACATGCATATTCCGCTGGACTATGCCACCGTGAAGAATGAAACCCCCGATCACGTCGAGCCGGCCTATGACGGGTTGGTAGTGGAATTGAAAATTTAACACGCTTTAGAGCGTGTCCGGCTTAAATGGAATCGTTTGAGCGCCGGGAGTTTGGTCTTCGGCAAGGAGGAAAATGCGACGCAGTGCAGGCACTGTCAGTATTTTCCGACGCTGCCCGAAGGGCAAGGAACCAAGTTCAAACGATTGCAGAAAACCCGATACATTGATGATGTTAAGTGCCCGGCTGTGGTGTCTTTTGCGTTCTGGCTTCGTCGAAATCCTCGCGAGGTGGCAAGGCACCGCGCTGCGGTGTTCTCCTTGCCAGAAACGAAAAATCCATCCATGCAAACTGCTTCCATTTAAACCGGACACGCTCTAGCGAAGCTGAACGATAAAATCGGTGCCCCAGCCGGTTTCCGTTCCCAAACCGTTGTCGGAAACTGAAAAGGAGGCTCCGTGGCCGATCATCAGGGCGATGCGCTCGCGGGTCTTTGCATCAATGATCAGGCGGTCGAGGGCAGTGCGGGGATTGGAACGAACCAGCTGGCCCGAACCTTCAACCTCAAGCTTGTGATCGCGAACCACTGAAGGCGGAATCCGGCCTGCCATGGATACCGAGAGCCAGTTCAGCTGCTCCTTGTCGCCGGAAGCCAGAAAGAAATGGGTGCCGAGCGGTTCTTTCGGGTTGCGCAGGCCGATCGGTGCCGAAAACACCGGCAGATGGCCACGCCGCACGTAAATCATGCCGGGCAGGGGGCGTTCTTCACCTGCCGTGCTGTAGACCGTGTCGACCAGTTCCTCGCTCAGCATCCCGGTGGGAGCAAGGCCCTGCGCCTTCTGGAACCGGATCACCGCCTCGGCAGTACCTTTGCCGTAAAGACCGTCTACTTCGCCGGCTTCATGGCCCAGCCTGTTCAGCAGACGCTGCAATTCGCGGGTGATTTCACGGCGTGTGATCCGCGTTGCGTAGATCCGCAGCGGTTTGGGGATTTCTGCCGTCTGTTCCGGTTTTTCCACCGGCAGGCCCTCAAGCAGCCCGCCATTGGCAATGCCGTCAATGGTATCGCGCAGCGAAGCCATTTTTGCTTCTGCCGCTCCCGGCTGAAACAACGCCTTGTGTCGGATCGGTGCGGGCTGGAGCATTTCACGGGCAATCAGCACATGAGCGCCGCGCTCGGTCAGGTTGAACAACTGTTTGGCGAACTTGCCGGGCAGCCGCACACAGCCATGGGAAGCGGGCCAGGAAGGAACGGAATTTGACTGGTGCAGGGCAATTCCCGACCAGGTCAACCGCTGCATATAGGGCATCGGCGCCCCCGAATAGATATTGGAGCGATGGCGCCGCTTCTTCTCCAGGATGGAAAACACGCCCATTGGCGTATCGTATCCGGGTTTGCCGCTTGAAACCCTCGATGCCGCCAGTTTGTCCGTTCCCCGGTAGACGCGCAATTGCTGGTTATCGATGGAGACCGTCACCAGCACCGGGGCGTTTGCCTGGCTTTCATCTTCGCCGGAGCGGACGGTAAGTTCCTTCAGGCCCGATTTGCCCGCGGCCTGTTTGGCGGCCAGTGCAGAGGTGGCGAGTGCAGCGGTAACCAGCGCCGAGGACAACAACAGTGCTGCTGCCGGCAATGCCTTGTTCCCATTCCATCGCAGAGTGCTGCTCAGAACGCGGAAACCGCCGCGCTTGCCCGAGTTCAGAAAACCTGTTCGGAAAATTGCCGTTGAAACCACGTTTATCGATCCCCCAAGATCACCATAGTCATCCGTGCCCCAATGCCTTGCGCGCCTGTTTTGCGCCCTTTTGTTTTGCGCCGTTTTGTTTTGCGCCCTTGTTTCGCGCATCCGCCAGCTATTTGCCGGTTTTTGTCCTCGCCAATTTCTCCACGACGCTGCGCCTGTCCGCAATCTTCAATCAATCCTGCCAATGGGGTCAACGTTAGCACAGGTCAGCTCAAAACCGTTGCTGTGGTTTCCTTGTACCAGGGGTTCCCCTTTGCAGGAGGGCTTTTTGCCGGACAGAAACATTGCCGGCCGCGTGACCCGCATCCTGGGCGATAATCATGTGCACAATGTTAACCGGTTCGTTGTTTGATTTCCTGTAATGACGGTCTGAATTCGGTAAAGTAACTGACAGTTTGCCCATCTTTCGCCCGCGTGTGGCAGCCAGGCCGCAACCCATGGGGCGACGTTGTCACACGGAAGGGCAATCGAAGTTGCGGCCCGGGTGCGCTGCTTTGTTACCGCACAGGCGTTACAGGCGTTTTTTGAAGCCCGCAAAGCGGCGCGGTGGGGATCGGTCCAAGCCAGGCCGGGAGCAGTAGGGCGATGCACAAAGAGATACAAAGAGATGAGAAAATAAATTAGAAAAGAACTGCAAACCATTGAAATAAAGCAAGATCATACTCAACAGCCATATTAATATGGTTCCATAATATATCTTATGCGACTGGCGGATGCATGGTTTCGGGCAGCCGGCATGGGGTGTCTGGCGTTTCGTTTTTCCGGTCACGCTTGGAGCCTTGCCCCCTCAATCATCATCGTGGGGAACCTCCGCGCTACCCGGCAAGAACCACTTGCCGCTCCTTGCCGCCAATCTTCTCAGCAGACGAATCGCCGGCTCTGTTGAACTGGCCGTCAGCCCCTGGAGCGTGTCCGGTTTAAATTAAAGCAGTTTGCATGGATGGATTTTTCGCCTCCGGCAAGGAGAACACCGCAGCGCGGTGCCTTGCCACCTCGCGAGGATTTCGACGAAGCCAGAACGCAAAAGACACCACAGCCGGGCACTTAACATCATCAATGTATCGGGTTTTCTGCAATCGTTTGAACCTGGTTCCCTGCCCTACGGGCAGCGCCGGAAAATACTAACAGTGCCTGCACTGCGCCGCATTTTCCTCCTTGCCGAAGACCAAACGCCCGACGCTCAAACGATTCCATTTAAGCCGGACACGCGCTAGCCGAATGCCTGGCTTTGCCGATATCATCTTGCATGAATGACAAGCCGTTCTTGACACCAAAGGCTGCAGGATTGAGGGAATGGACCGGCAAACCGCCTCAAACCGGCACGGCTGCCAATCTTGCAAGAACCGTCCATCCATCCACAAATCCGGATTTTCAGTTGATGACCCCTTCCCGCGACATTTCCCGGCTTATCGAGATCATGGCGGCACTCAGAACGCCGCAAACCGGCTGCCCCTGGGACCTGGAACAGGATTTCCGTTCCATCGCCCCCTATACCATTGAGGAAGCCTATGAGGTGGCCGATGCGATCGAGCGCGGCGACATGGATGATTTGCGTCTGGAACTGGGCGATCTATTGCTGCAATCGGTCTATCACGCCCGCATGGCCCAGGAGGAAGGCCATTTCGACTTTGGCGATGTGGTCGAGGGCATTACCGCAAAGATGATTCGCCGCCATCCCCATGTCTTTGGAGATAAGCGCGGCGAAGAATACTCCGCCTCCGGCATGGCCAGCGGCACCTGGGAACGCATCAAGGCCGAGGAGAAGGCCGAGACGGCGGCCCGCAGGGATGAAATGGGCTTGCCGCCGAAAAGGAAAGGCGAAAGCCTGCTCGATGAGGTGCCTGCCGCCCTTCCCGGCCTCACCCTGGCCGTCAAGCTGCAGCAGAAGGCCGCAAAGGTAGGGTTCGACTGGAACGATCCCGGCGCTGTGCTGGCCAAGCTGCGCGAGGAAACCGAAGAGCTCGAGGCCGAACTTTCAGCCGAAAGCCCGGACGTTTCAGCCCTCAAGGACGAGTTGGGCGATGTCTTGTTTGTGCTGGCAAACCTTGCGCGCCATCTCGACATCGATCCCGAATCGGCCCTGCGGCGCACCAATCGGAAATTCCGCAAGCGCTTTGCCTATATTGAAAACAACATCGAACAGCGCACCGGCAAGCCCTTGTCCTCGGCCTCGCTTGAGGAAATGGAGGCGCTTTGGCAGGAAGCAAAAACAGCCGGAAGATAGGTCCAAACCCTGGCTTTTTTCACGAAGCCTGCGCCAGGAAGGCACGATAGCGCCCTTCCCTCACATTGGCATTCAGGCGCACGGTCAGGTCGATGCTGCCGTCCTCGTTGTCGCGGCGCGTCACAATGCTCCCGTCGCGGTAGATTTGGGGAAGCGTCGACAACTCGTCCGGTTCCAGATGCAACGTTACCAGACGGGCATCGCTGCCGATGGCCGCTTCAATACGCTCAAGCAGTGCCTCAATGCCCTCACCGGTCACTGCAGAGACCGCAATCGTGGCCTGTTCCTGCATGGTGTCGCGAATGCCGGCGAGCGCCTCTGCCGGCAGAAGATCGATCTTGTTGAGAACCTCGACAACCCCTTGTCTGCCTTCTTCGCCGATGCCGAGATCGGAGAGAATAGCATAGACGTCTTCTGCCTGGGCCGCATTTTCCGGATCGGCAATATCGCGCACGTGAAGGATCACGTCGGCTTCCACAACCTCTTCAAGCGTTGCCCTGAAGGCGGCGATCAGATGGGTCGGCAGGTCGGAAATGAAACCGACCGTATCCGACACGATAACCTCCGTGCCGCCGGGCAGGGTCAATTGGCGCAGGGTCGGATCGAGCGTGGCGAACAGCATGTCCTTGGCCAGTACTTTCGACCCGGTCAGGCGGTTGAACAGGGTTGATTTGCCGGCATTGGTATAGCCGACGAGGGCAACCACCGGATGGGGCCTGCGCTTGCGGCCCGCACGATGCAGTTCACGCGTGCGGCGCACCTTTTCAAGCTCGTTTTCAAGCTTGATGATCTTCGCCTGAATTTCCCGGCGGTCGGCCTCGATCTGGGTTTCACCGGGTCCCCCCATGAAACCGGCACCGCCGCGCTGGCGCTCAAGGTGTGTCCATTGGCGCACCAGCCGGCCCTTCTGGTAGTTCAGATGGGCAAGATCGACCTGCAGGCGCCCTTCCCTGGTTCGCGCCCGGTCTCCGAAGATTTCCAGAATAAGTCCGGTGCGGTCGAGCACCTTGCAGTTCCAGGCCTTTTCCAGATTGCGCTGCTGGATGGGCGAAAGCGCATGATCGACGATTGCCAGGCCAATTTCGCCTGCCTTGATGATGCCGGCGATTTCCTCAACCTTGCCGGTTCCCATCAGGGTCGCCGGCTTGATGGTTTTCAGGGCAATGACCCCGGCCTCGGCGACCACAAGGCGAATGGCCTCGGCAAGCCCCCTTGCCTCCTCAAGCCGTGAGGCTGCGGAGCGGCTGGGCGCTGCATGATTGGGGCCGGCGCGCAGATCGGGCACCAGCACGATGGCGCGTTCGGGTTTCTGCGCTTCGTCCTGTGACCACTGAAAGCGGGCACGCCCACCTTCGGTGGGTTCACTCAACGATCATCCCCGCTGTCGCTGTCCGGCCCCAGATTGACCGGAGTGGCCGGCATGATGGTGGAGATGGCATGCTTGTAGACAAGTTGTGCAATGCCGTCGCGTTTCAGCAATACGCAGAAATTGTCAAACCAGCTTACCACACCGTTCAGCTTCACGCCGTTGACCAGAAAGATGGTCAGCGGAATCTTCTGCTTGCGTACCTGGTTGAGAAAGGCATCTTGTAGGTTTTGTTGTTTGTCCGCCATGGGTCCTGCATTGGTTGCAACGAACGCCGCCCCCATGTCGACCTTGCGGTGTTCGTTCTTGTTATCGGCGGCACGAGCCGTGCCGCCGTTTGCAGGCCGATGAGCGCATATAAATTGCATGAAGGAAGGTATTCAAGCGAAACTTGTCACCAATCCTCAACCTTGATGTCACAGGGCAGGCGATGAACTGCTGCCGCCAGAGCGTGTCCTGGTTAGCTGGAAGCAGTTTGAATGGATGGATTTTTCGCCTCTGGCAAGGAGAATACCACAGCAGGATGTTTATCCATCCTGCGAGGATTTCGACGAAGCCAGCGCGCAAAGACACCACAGGTGATGCAATACCATGTTGAATAGCTTCTGTTTTCTGCAATCGCCTGAACCTGGTTCCCGGGTCTTTGGGCTGCGTTGCAAAACGCTGAGAGTACCTGCACTGCTGCGCTTTTTGCGCCTTGCCGAAGACCCGGTAACCGGCGTTCAAACGATTCCATCCAACCAGGACACGCTCAGCTGCTGTTTGGGCTCAATATCTAGCGCCCCAGCCAGCGGAAAGGATTGATCACGACCAGGAAAACGACCACTTCCAGATGACCGATCAGCATGATGGCAGCCAGCGCCGCTTTCATGCCGATACCCATTTCATGATAGGCAAGCCAGCCTTCTGCGCCGCGTGCCGCCCAGTCCGGAGAGTAGGCCGGGCCCGCATTGGTGAACGCTGCCACGCTTGCCGTGATGCTCGCCTGAAAATCCAGCCCCAGGACTGCAAGCAGCCCGGCGCCGGCGGCAATCGTCACGATACTGGAGATGCACATCACCCAGATCGCCTTCATGATCTGCAGGTTGTAGGTTTCGGTGCCGAAACGCCGTGGCGACACGGCATGGGGATAGACCAGCTTGGCCAGATCCTGCCTGGCGTGAAACAGCATGGCGCCGACACGGTAGAATTTGAGACCGCCGGCTGCAGAATAGGTGCCGCCGCCGATCAGCAGAATGGCAAAGACGAAGGCCGGTGACAGCAGGGTGAAGATGCCGGCATTGCTTTGCAGGCCGGAGGTCGCAACCAGCGAGGCGGCATTGAAGATGGCTTCGCTGATCAGGGAAAACGTGCCCGCCGCCTGGCGCATGCCCGGCGTGGTCAGAAAAATCATCATCAAGAATATGCTGATCGCCAGCATGATGGCGATCAGATAGTAGGATTCGCGGTGGCGGCGCAGATTGTCCACCTGCCAGCGGCCCACCATGCGGTGCCAATAGACACTGGTGGAGGCAAGCATGAAGAAGACGGCGATAACCAGCAGGGTTGCCGGTGTGCCCAGTTCGAAGAGCTGGCCGCCGGGCGGAAGATAGCCGCCGGAACTGATGGCTGTCGCCGACAGGATCAGGCTGTCAAACGGGGAAACGCCCGTCATCAACAGCAGGGCGAAACAGGCCAGCGTCGCACTGACATAATAGCGCGTCAGGCTGTTCGTCATCCGGCTTATGCCGCTGGATGCCCTGCCCGGCCCCTCGCCGATACTGCGCCGCGTTTTCGGCAGGCCGCCAACGCCGGTGGGCCCCAGCAGCACGAGGAAGGTCAGGATCGTCAGCAGGCCGCCGGTCCATTGCAGGCTGGCGCGAAGAACGATGGCGGAGGCAGGGCGCGTTTCCAGGCTTCCAAGCCCGTCTGCCGCCGTGGTCGTCAGCGCCGAAACGGCCTCGAACAGGGCATGGGAATAGGGAATGCCGAACGTCCCGGCGATCGGAAAGGCAATGGCTGCGGGAAACAGCACCCAGCCGAAAACCGCCAGCATGAGCGCGGTACTGCGCTTGAGCACGGTTCCCCTGTCCTGGGTGGCGACCAGCAGATTGACCGATAAAAACCCGCCCAGCGCCGCATAGATCAGCAGCGAGAACCCGTTTTCCGTCTCGTTGAAGCCGAACGCCGTCAGCGCCGGAACCAGCAAGACAGCGCTGATGAACGTGCCAACCAGGCCAATATAGTTGAACAGCGCAAACACGCAGTGCCCTAGAAGTATTCGAGGCTGACACGGAACATCTGTTCCACCTGTCTAACGCGCTCGGCAAGTGCCAGAATGATGATTGAATCGCGTGGCCGTATCACGGTGTTGCCACCAGGCTGCACGAATTCGCCTTCATGCAGGATGGCGCCGATGCGGATGCCGTCCGGCAGATCGAGTTCGGCCAGCGGTTTGCCCACCAGCGGCGAAGTATCAAGCGCCTGTGCCTCGACAACTTCCGCCAGGCCGTTCTGGATCGAATACACGCCCTTGATGCGGCCGCGCCGCACATGTTGCAGTACCCGTGAAATGGTCACCGACCGGGGATTGATATAATCATCGATGCCCAGTGATTTGGTAAAGCCGTGATAGCCGGCATTGTTGAGCAGGGCGAGGTTGGAACCGCATCCAAGTTTCTTCGCCAGCACACTGGCCAGAATGTTGACCTGATCGTCATTGGTGATCGAAACCATCAGATCGGTCTGGTTGATGCCCGCTTCCATCAGCAGGGACTCGTCCAGGGCACTGCCATGCAGGATTACCGTCCGGTCGAGCCCTTCTGCCATGCGCACTGCGGTTTCCCGAGAACGCTCGATCACCCGCACCCTTGCAGACGGCATCATTTCCTCGATCTTGCGGCACAGATAAAGGCCGATATTGCCGCCGCCGGCGATCACGATGCGGCTGGCCTCTCCCCGCTCCTTGCCGAAGATCGACAGGGTCCGCCGTGCCTGGCTGCGGTCTGTGACCACATAGGCCAGGTCGCCGAACAGGATCTGGTCGCCCGATCTTGGAGCGATCATCTTGCCGTTGCGCGAAATGCCGACAACGGTCGCGTTGAGGTCTGGAAACAATTCGCTCAACTGGGAAAGCGGCGTGTCGATGACCGGGCATTCCTCATCGCAGTCAATGGCCAGCATCGCCACCTTTTCATCGGCAAAGGGAACGATGTCGCGTGCGCCGGGAAGGGCGATGCGCCGCAAAATGACTTCCCCCACCTCGATTTCCGGCGAGATGATCACATCGATCGGCATGTGCTGGCGGGCGAACAGGTTCTGCCAATGGGGCTGGCGATAGCTCTGGGCACGAATCCGGGCCAGTTTGGTGGGAACGTTGAACAGCGAATGGGCAACCTGGCAGGCTACCATGTTCACTTCGTCATACAGCGTGACGGCGATGATCATGTCCGCCTGCTCGGCCCCTGCCCTGGCCAGCACGTCAGGATGCGAGCCATGGCCGTAATAGCCGCGCACATCCAGCTTGTCCTGAATGTTCTGCACAAGCTCGGCGGAGTTATCGATCACCGAAACATCGTTGCCTTCCTTGGCAAGCCGCTCGGCAATGCCGTACCCCACCTGGCCGGCTCCGCATATGATGATCTTCATGACGCCCCCGGAGCGAAGTTCATAGCGGAGTTCATTGCGGAGTTCATTTCCAGTCTGGCTCCCCATATCCGCTGCTGTGAGTACACTGGACCAGGAGTGGAACGTTCAACTGGCTGCGGCTGACGGGCTTTTTGCCTCATCCGTTCCATCGTCCACTGCCCCCTCGTCGTCGTTTTGGGAATCGCTCCCGCGCTTTTTGTCGAACAGCCCCAGCATCTTCAGTTTGCGGTGCAATGCGGAGCGTTCCATACCAACGAATGCGGCTGTGCGCGAGATGTTTCCGCCAAAACGTGCTACCTGGGCGGCAAGATAATCGCGCTCGAAGCACTCCCTGGCCTCTTTCAGCGGAAGCGAAAGCAGGTGTTCGCTTTCGCCGCTGTCGACCGAGGGCAGCATTTCGCCGATTTCGCTCGGCAGCATGTCAGCGCTGATAACCTCCCCCTCGCCTACCCGCGAAAGGATCATCAACCGCTCCACATTGTTGCGCAGCTGGCGCACATTGCCTGGCCAGTTGTGTGCCTGCAGCACGGCAAGCGCGTCCTCGCCCATGGTGCATTTGCGTATCCCCGACTGGCGGGAAATCTGCCCCATGAAGGCTTCGATCAGTTCGGGAATGTCCTCGCGGCGGTCGCTGAGCGGGGGGACGGCCAGCGGCACCACCGCCAGACGGTGGAACAGATCCTCGCGAAACGCGCCCTCCGCCATCAGTTTTTCCAGATCGCGGGCGGTCGAGGAAAGCACCCGCACATCCACCTTGACGCGGTTCGAACCGCCAATGCGCTCAAACTGCTGCTCTACCAGAACCCGCAATATCTTGTTCTGGGTGTCGCGCGGCATGTCGGCCACTTCATCGATATACAGCGTTCCGCCATGGGCCTCTTCCAGCGCGCCAACCTTTCGTGGTGTGCCGTCGCTCCCCTCGCTGCCGAAAAGCTCGTATTCCATCCGGTCCGGCGTGATCTGGGCCGCATTAAGCACGGTGAACGGGCCCTTTGAACGGGCCGACAGGCGGTGAATGGTGCGCGCCACCAGTTCCTTGCCAACCCCCGACCCGCCGATGATCATCACCCGGCTGTTTGCCGGCGCAATCTTCTCGATCGTCTGGCGAAGCGCCGCCATGGCCGGTGAAGAACCGATCAGTTCCGGCATGTCGGTGCTTTTTTCCTGAAGTTCGCGAATCTGTTTCTTCAGGCTTGAGGTTTCCAGGGCCCGGTCGGCAACCTGCAGCAGCCGGTCGACCTTGAAAGGCTTTTCGATGAAGTCGTAGGCACCATTCTTGATGGCCGAAACGGCGGTCTCGATATTGCCGTGGCCGGAAATCATTACCACCGGCAGGTCGGGGTGGTCTTTCTTTACCATTTCCAGCAGTTCCAGCCCGTCCAGCTTCGACCCCTGCAGCCAGATATCCAAAAACACCATGCTCGGCCGCCGTTCGGCAATGGCAGCCAGTGCCGAATCGCTGTCGCCGGCGGTGCGGGTTCCGTGTCCCTCATCTTCCAGAATACCCGCGACCAGTTCCCGGATATCCTGTTCATCGTCGATTACCAGAATGTCGGTAGCCATCAGGACGCCTTCTTCCTTTCTTTCGATTGTCCGCTTGCCGGTTTCGTTTTGGAGCCTTTTGCAGCCGTGTCGTCAGCCTGCTCCTCCTCGCCGGTTGCAGCCATCTGCCCCTCTCCGGACAAAGGTATGCGCAGCCGGGTTCTCGTGCCGCGGCCGCCTTCCGCAGCCTGCGGCGCATCCATCAATTCGATGCCGCCGCCATGGTCTTCCATGATCTTTCGCACGATGGCGAGGCCAAGCCCGGTCCCCTTCTGACGGGTGGTCATATAGGGTTCCAGCAGCTTCTCGCGATTTTCCTCCGGCAATCCCTTGCCGTTGTCGGTCACGTCGATGACGATCATGTCCCGGTCATGCCAGGTCTTCACCTGGATGCGGCCCGGATTGGCCTCATCCGGGGCGGAGATGCCCCCTCAATGGCTTCCACCGCGTTCTTGATCACATTGATCAGCGCCTGGGAAAGCAGCCGTTCATCAAACAGGGCAGGATTGGCAGCCTCGGCAAGATCAAGCTCGAACTGGATGGAGGGATTTGCAACCTTCTGGCTGAACAGCGCTTCCTGTACGGTCGAGGACAGATCCCCCTCACGCATTTCCGGCTTCGGCATACGGGCGAAGGAAGAGAACTCGTCGACCATTCTGCCGATATCGCCGACATGGCGGATAATCGTATCGGTGCATTGGTCGAAGACTTCGCGGTCTTCGGTAATGTATTTGCTGTAGCGCTTCTTGATGCGTTCGGTGGAAAGCTGGATGGGGGTCAGCGGATTCTTGATCTCGTGTGCGATGCGGCGTGCAACATCCGACCAGGCGGTGCTGCGCTGGGCGGCCACAAGCTCGGTAATATCGTCGATGGTGATGACAAAGGAATGCTGTTTCGTTTCCTCCCTTTCCTGGGTCACCTGTACGTTCAGCGTCTTGCTCTGCCCGCCGATCAGCAAGGTCAATTGTTCACGGTGTTCGCTGCGGCCGCCCTTGCGCGCTCTTTCCAGTACCTCGCCCAGTTCGGGAAAGGCCTTGCCGATCGGCGTGCCCGGCGCAAGCGGCTGCCCGAGGATTGAGGCTGTCGCCGAATTGGCAATGCCCACCTTCCCCTCGTTGTCAACGCCGATCACCGATGCGGTAACGCCGGAAAGCACGGCTTCGGTAAAGCGTGCCCGGCGGTCGATGTCCTTGTTGGCCTGCAGCAACTGGCCACGCTGCTGTTTGAGCTGCGTGGTCATGATGTTGAAGGTGTCGCCAAGGTTTTTGAAGTCGCCCTCATTGTGCTTGGTATCGACGCGAACATCGAGATTGCCATGTGAAATCTCGTCTGCCGCGCCGATAAGCCGCCGGATCGGCCGCACGAAGCGGTCGGCAACGGAAATGCCCATCCAGATCGCCGCCAGCAGGATCATCAGCGCCATGGCAAGGTACAGCACGGCAAAGGTGAGTTGGACGGGAAGCCGGCTCAGCTCCAGCTCGTTATATTCATTGGTGTTGGCTTCCATTTGCCGCACGGCTGACAGCACGTCTTCGCGCAAGGGTCTTACCGTGTACAAAAAGGCGTCGGGAATGACCCGCATCTTCAACACACACCCCACCAGGTTTGAATTGCCATGGGGGATGAAGATCACGTCTCCGCTTTCCGCCGCCTCAAATGATTCGGGCGGAACTTCGGGTACCTTGATGTCCGGATTGACATTGGTGGTGATGATCGGCTCGCCGTCGGCGCGGACCAGTTGCGCCTGGATCATGCCCCTGCCCCGCGTCTGCAGCCTCATCAACTCGGTAAAGCCCGTCCGGTCCAGGCTGTAGAGCCGCCGCGCCCGGTCAAGCTCACTGGCCATGGAAACCGTCGCGTTGATGTGAACCTGCGTGCTTTCGTCGAGATAGGCATTGGCAACCGACATCGACCCCTCGACGATTGCCTTGGTGCGCAGTTCGAACCAGCGGTCGAGGCCGAGATCGAGGGTGATGGAGGCGACGATCGCAACCATGATCGCCGGGAGCGCGGCCACCAGGGCAAACAGGCCGACAATGCGTATGTGCAGTCTTGCCGCCGCCCGTCCCTTTTGGCGGGAGCGCAGCAGCCGTGCGACTTCCATGCCGATCAGCGAGGCCAGCACGAGCGCGAGCAGCGTATTGGCGGCAAGGGCAATCGTTACAACGGTCCGGTTTGGCTCCAGAGGCGTCAGACCGAAAAGGATAAGAAAGCTGAAAACACCGGTGATCAGCAGCGAAACCACGGTCACGGTGCCGAGCTTGCGCGTTATGGAGCGGTATTCAGACGGATTGACGGCGGCGGAAGCCGGCGCTTCGCGCGTTTTCTCCCCGCCTGCCATCCGGGCGTTCTCCATGGCCGGTGAAACCGTAGTGTTGCTCACGCTGCCCTATTCCAGTGGTTAAACGAAATGCGCCGGGGGTCACGCCGCCCCCATGGATGACCTGTTGCATCTCTGCAACGCGAATGTGGCAAAAAGGAAACACAAAATCAAACGAATTGCGTGAAGCCATCGCTAAGCGTTCCGGCGCATTGCATCCCTGCCGGCCTGTTATTCAGCGGCGCGGATCGATATCCAGCTCGCGAATCTTCTTGCGCAGCGTGTTGCGGTTGAGACCAAGGACCTCCGCGGCCCGTATCTGGTTGCCGCGGGTATAGGAAAGCGTGCCGAGAATGAGCGGCTTTTCAAGGCGCTTCAGCACGTCCCGGTAAAGGCCGCCCGGTGCGTTGCCCGCTTCATAGGCCTGGAAGTGGTTTGCCACCCAGTTTTCGGTGGCCAGTGAAATGTCGGCAAAATCGCCGGCGCTGGAAACCGCCGGCGGCGCTGCTTCCGACGTGGACAATTCACGGCGGACAATCTCGCCACCGATGGTATCCTGTGAATAAAGGGCGGAGAGTCTCAAAATGAGGTTTTCCAGTTCGCGCACATTGCCCGGCCAGTCATAGCGCCGCATGGCTTCAATCCCGCCCGCATCGACCACCTTTCTGTCGAGGCCGTTGCGTTCGTTGAGCGCCAGAAAGTGCTCCACCAGATCGGGGATGTCCTCACGCCGCTCGCGCAGGGCCGGAAGGCGAAGCGGCACCACATTGAGCCGGAAAAACAGGTCTTCCCTGAATTCACCGTTCTTGATGGCCGACCGAAGATCCTTGTTGGTAGCCGCAACGATGCGCACATCGCTTTTGATCGGCGTGCGCCCGCCAACCGTGGTGTATTCTCCTTGCTGAAGGACGCGAAGCAGCCGGGTTTGCGCCTCCATCGGCATGTCGCCGATCTCATCGAGAAACAGCGTGCCCCCTTCGGCCTGCTCGAACCGCCCGCTCGAACGGGTCAGTGCGCCGGTAAAGGCGCCTTTCTCATGACCGAACAATTCGCTTTCTATCAGGTCTCTCGGGATTGCCGCCATGTTGATGGCAACAAACGGGCCGTTTTTGCGCTTGCCGTATTCATGCAGGGCGCGGGCGACCAGTTCCTTGCCGGTTCCAGATTCGCCGCTGATCAGCAGGGTAAGGTCGGTCTGCATGAGCCGCGCCAGCACGCGGTAGACGTCCTGCATGGCGCCAGAGCGCCCCACCAGCGGCATGTCGGGCGGTGCAGCCGCGCTGTCGGCTTCCCCCTTGCTGCCATGGGTCTCGCTTGCCGCGCGCTCTGCAATGGCAATCAATTGCTGCAGGTCAAAAGGCTTCGGCAGATATTCATAGGCGCCAAATTCCGATGCCCTTATGGCCGTCATGAACGTGTTCTGGGCGCTCATGACGATGACCGGAAGTTCGGGGCGGCTGCGCCGGAACTTGGGAAGATATTCGAAGGCATCCCCATCGGGCATCATGACGTCGGTAACAACGAGGTCGCCCTCACCGGCAGAAATCCAGCGCCAAAGCGTGGCCAGGTTCGAGGTGATCCTTACTTCAAACCCTGCCCGGCTGAGCGCCTGGCTTACCACGGTCCGGATTGCCGCATCGTCATCGGCGATGAATGCCAGCCCCTTGCTCATGCGATATCTCCGCTTTTTGCCGGTCCAGGGGCAGCATCGTGCCCGGCTTGTTGCAACGCCCCGGCCCCCGCTTTCACCCTATCGCCAGCCGTGCGGTCATGATCGGTACGGTGCACCGGCAGCAGGATGCGAAAGCAGGCGCCCTCGCCTTCACTGTCGCATTCCACGACACCGCCATGATTGCCGATGATCTTGGCAACCAGTGCCAGGCCAAGGCCGGTTCCGTTGGTCTTGGTCGTGATAAAGGGATCGAAAATCTGTCCCCCGCGCAGGTCTTCGGGAATGCCGGGGCCGTTGTCCCGCACGCAGATTTCAATCGGCAGCCCCACGCGCTCCCCTGCGCCGGGGATCGACAGGTGAATGCCCGGCCGGTAGCCGGTGGTCAGCGTGATTTCCGGCGCATCGGCCGCTTCAACCGATTCTGCGGCGTTCTTCACCAGGTTCAAAAACACCTGGATCAGTTGATCGCGGTTTCCCGTTACCAGCGGCAGGGAGGGATCATACAGTTCGCGAAACGATACGCCCGCACCAAACCCCGACTGGGCCGACAGGCGCACCTGTTCCAGCACCGAATGGATGTTGACCGGATCCTTTTCCAGCGGCCGTTCGTCGGAAAACACCTCCATGCGGTCGACCAGGTGGACGATGCGGTCGGTTTCTTCCTTGATCAGATATGTGAGAGCCCGGTCATCGGTGCCCGCCGACATTTCCAGAAGCTGGGCTGCACCGCGAATGCCCGATAGCGGGTTCTTGATTTCGTGCGCCAGCATGGCGGCAAGCCCGGTCACCGAGCGGGCGGCATTGCGGTGGGTCAGCTGGCGGTCGAGCTTTTCTGCTGCCGTTTTGGGAAGAAACTGCAACACCACCCATCCCGCCTCTTCTCCATGAGGGGCGGCAAAGACGTCGACCACCTTCTCCTTGCCGAGGCGGGGCGAGGAAACATCGATACGGTATTCGCTGATGCCGGACTGTTCCACCCGCACCTGTTCGATCAGGGAAAGGACCGGACTGCCGAACGGCAGAAAATAGGAAATCTCCTGGCGGCAGATGAACGGCACCGAAGAGCGCAGAAATTCTTCCGACGCAAGATTGGCATGGCGCAGCCGGTTGTCAGCATCGACCAGCAATACCGGATGCGGCAGCGAGTCGAGGATCGCCGTGCCGTTTGCCCGCTCGGTCTGCCGTGCCCCCATCAGGCAACCCGCTTCCCGGTGCCGGGCAGAACACCGCTGTACAGTTCTCGTTCAAGGGCCGCCAGCCTGTCCTCGACCAGGGCGGCGCTGCGGCTGGTCATGATCTCCCGCTTCACCCCCCCCGCTACAGCAAACGGCAGCCGTTCCATCCACCAGCCGGCATGTTTGCGCGCGCACCGCAACCCCAGGGGTTCGCCGTAAAAGGCGATCATGTCGCGGTAGTGCTCGACGATGGAATAGCAATGTTCGCTGCTGAGCACCTCGCCTGAAAGCTCGCGGGAAAGGTCTCCCGGCAGGTTGGGTTGCCCGTAACAGGCACGGCCCAGCATGACACCGTCAGCGCCTGACGCAGCCATTGCGGCGTGAGCCGTTTGCGCGCACCCGATGTCGCCATTGACGATAAGGGGAACCCTGACCGCATCGCACACCGCCCGAACGGCATGCCAGTCCGCCCTGCCCTTGTAGAATTGGCAGCGCGTGCGGCCATGCACCGTGATCATCTTAACGCCGGCGTCAACGGCGCGGCGCGCCAGTTCCGGCGCATTGATGGAAGTGTGATCCCAGCCCAGCCGCATTTTCAGCGTGACAGGCAGTTTTACGGCCCCGGTCACCGCTTCGACCAGCGTCATGGCATGGTCCAGATCGCGCATCAGCGCCGACCCTGAAAGCCCGTTGGTCACCTTGCGTGCGGGACACCCCATGTTGATGTCGATCATGTCGGCACCATTGGCTTCGGCGAGCCTGGCGGCATGATCCATCCATTTGGCCTGGCGCCCGGCCAGTTGCACCACATGAAAGGGCAATCCGGCGCTTTCCGCCTTCATCCGCATTTCCATGTGGCCGGTAACCAGCGCTTCGCTTGCCACCATCTCCGAAAACACCATGCCGGCACCACAGCGCCAGGCAGCCCGGCGGAACGGCACATCGCTTACCCCAGACATTGGCGCCAGCAGGACATTGTTGCGCCATTGAACGCCGCCAATGGTCAGCGGACGAACGATGCCAGTGCCAGTGTCAGGGTCAGGGTTAGCATCGGTGCCGGCGCCTGCCACGGAACGATCCAGCGGGATTGCTCCTGCCTCAGCCGGTATTTTACGCCCGTTTTGGGCCGTCCTGCTTGCCGGGGAATTGCCCATAAATTAATCCGAGTTCCAGATTGCCGCTTTTCTAGACATTTGAACCTGGATGCACAATGGTTGAAATGCCGCAGGGCACCGCGTAGGTCATGGGGCGCCGCAGCAAGGCAAGGTTTGTTTATTACCTGGTAGCAAAGGAATTCGCGTGTCAGGCAGCTCTCAGTCCCCGGCCGGCTTCACCGCCGCCATCATTGTTGCAGCCGGACGCGGCAGCCGAATGGGCGATGCAGGTTCTGCGCCCAAGCAATATGCCCGGCTCGGCGGACAATCGCTGCTGGCCCATAGCTGCAAGGCGTTCCTCGATCATGGCGATGTGGCTGTGGTATTGCCGGTCATCCACCCCGGCGATGTTTCCTTGTTCAACGAAGCCGTGTCGCCCCATCCCGATCTGCTCGCGCCGGTCTTTGGCGGCGCAACGCGCCAGCAAAGTGTCCATGCCGGACTCAAGGCACTGGCTGAACGTGAGACAAAACCGGACACGGTTCTGGTTCACGATGCGGCCCGCCCGTTCATCAGCGCATCGACGATCACCGCAGTTTTGCAGGGCATTGAAGAAAGCACCGGCGCCCTGCCGGGGCTTGCCGTGCCGGACACCGTCAAACGGGCCAGGAGCGATGGCCTCATCGAGGAGACCCTTTCCCGGGACGGGCTTTATCTGGCGCAAACCCCGCAGGGTTTTTTGTTCGGCGATTTGCTGGCAGCCCATGATAACGCGGCAGCCGAAGGGCATTCAGGTTTCACCGATGATGCCGCCGTCGCCGAATGGGCCGGGCTCAGCACCGTCATCGTGCCTGGAAATGCTGAGAACTTCAAAATTACAACCAAACGGGATTTGAATAAAGCTTTTGATATCATGCAAGTAAACAAAAAACTTGATGTAAAGCATCCGCATGTTGGTCACGGGTATGACGTGCACCGCCTGGTTCAGGGCGGACCGATCGTGGTGTGCGGCATCGAGATTGCCTCGAAGTTGCGGGCCGATGGCCATTCCGATGCCGATGTGGGGCTGCACGCATTGACGGATGCACTCCTGGGAGCGATCTGCGATGGCGATATCGGCAGCCATTTCCCGCCTTCCGATCCCCGGTGGAAAGGTGCTTCATCCGACCGTTTCCTTGCCCATGCCTGCCGGCTGGCGCGGGAAAAAGACGGTGACATTGTCCATCTCGATGTTACGCTGATCTGCGAGGCGCCGAAAATCGGTCCTCATCGCGATGCCATGCGCAGCCGTATTGCCGGGATCTGCGGCCTTTCCGCCAGCCATGTATCGGTAAAGGCCACGACCCATGAGCGCATCGGCACAATTGGCAGGGGCGAAGGCATTGCTGCCATGGCAACAGCGACGGTGATGATGCCGGCCATGTCTGCCGGTCTGGTGGCCGGCGAAGAGGAAACCGCACAAGGATAAAGCGATGATCGTGACTTCGGAACTGGGGGAGACCGCACGGTATGTCCTTTCCGCTTTCCGCGAAGCAGGCCAGACCATTGTTTCTGCCGAATCGTGTACGGGCGGGCTGATTGCAGCCCTGCTGACCGACAGTGCCGGTGCTTCCGATGTATTCGAGCGGGGCTTCGTCACCTATTCCAACGAAGCGAAAATCGATTGCCTTGGTGTGCACGCTGAAACGCTGGCAGAACACGGCGCTGTATCGGCCGAGACCGCCATGGCAATGGCCGAGGGCGCGCTTGCCCGCTCAAAGGCCACGGTGGCGGTTTCCGTTACCGGCATTGCCGGGCCCGGCGGCGGCAGCGCCGAAAAGCCGGTGGGGCTGGTTTTTGTCGGCATAGCCGGCCCCATGGGCCTGTTTGTGGAGGAATTGCAGCTCGGCGCGGTGGGACGGGAACAGATTCGCGCCCAAACCGCCCAGGCAGCCCTGGAAATGCTCGTTGCCTTTGGCCTTGATGAGGAAGAGGGAGAATCCCCCAAGAGCCGGAATTCAATTGAGGCGGAAGCAGAACATTTCTGGATGGTTCCGTCTGCCCCGTCTATAGCTCTGTTTTTACTGGAAAAACCTTGTTCATCGTCATGGGCGGCTTCTGTACACGCAGCTGTGATCAAATTTCCGGTTTACGGCGAAGAAAAAGCGCGTATGATGAAAAAAAGTGCTGGAGTGTGACGAAATACACACACTTGCCATAATTGACACCCTATATTGGGTTCATCGGTAACGAACCAATACCGGTGAAAAAGAAACAAAACTCATTGGCCTGACCTCCAGTCCCCCCATCCCCGCATCAGGCCAAAAGTGCCCCGGAGTGCTCCCCACACTCCGGGGTCTTTTCTTTTCAGCGCCCCTATGCGGAGGAAGATTTGCCCGGCCTGCCATAAATGGCATCGGCGCGCTCCTCGAAGGCACGGGTAAACCTGGCAAACGCCCTTTCGAACATGCTTCCCATCAAAACCGCCAGTACCCGGCTCTTGAACTCATAATCGATGCTGAAATGGACGTTGCAGCTTTGCGGGCCGGTGTTTGAAAAGGACCAGTGGTTATCGAGATAGCGGAACGGCCCGTCGAGATATTTGGCATGAATTTCCAGCGCTGCCGGGTTGAGCAGCACCTGGCTGGTGAAGGTTTCGCGGATGGCCTTATAGCCCACCGACATGTCGGCGATCAGGATGATGCGGCCGCCCTTTTCGCGCCGCGAGCGCACGTCCAGCGCTTCGCAAAGCGGCACGAACTCGGGATACTGCTCGATGTCTGCAACCAGATCGAACATGTCCTGTGCCGTATGGCGTACCGGATGAACTTTGGCAAAGGCTGGCAAGGTGGTTCAGGCGGTTTTTTGAAGCTGCCGTTCGCGCGCTTTGCGCAGTCTGGCGAAATCCTCGCCGGCATGGTGGGAGGAACGGGTGAGCGGTGAGGATGAAACCATCAGGAAGCCCTTGGTATAGGCAATCGTCTCGTAGGACTTGAACTCCTGCGGTGTAACGAAGCGCTTTACCGGATGGTGCTTGCGCGATGGTGCCAGATATTGCCCGATGGTGATGAAGTCCACCTGCGCGGTGCGCAAGTCGTCCATCAACTGCAACACTTCGTTGCGCTCCTCGCCAAGCCCCACCATGATGCCTGATTTGGTAAAGATTGCGGGATCGATTTCCTTGACCCGCTCCAGCAGCCGGATCGAGTGAAAATAGCGCCCGCCGGGACGAACGGTCAGATAGTTCGACGGCACGGTTTCCAGATTGTGGTTGAAGACGTCGGGTTTGGCTGCAACGACGGTTTCCAGCGCGCCTTCCTTGCGCAGAAAATCGGGCGTCAATATCTCGATCGTCGTAGCCGGTGAAGCGGCCCGGATTGCCCCGATCGTTTCGACAAAATGCTGTGCACCCCCGTCGTCAAGATCGTCCCGGTCGACGCTGGTGATCACCACATGATTAAGGCCGAGCTTGAGCACCGCCTCGGCGACATTTCGCGGTTCGTCGGGATCAAGCGGGCCGGGCAGTCCCGTGCGCACATTGCAGAAGGCACAGGCCCTGGTGCAGATCTCGCCCATGATCATCATCGTGGCGTGCTTTTTTGACCAGCACTCGCCAATGTTCGGGCACCCGGCTTCCTCGCAAACGGTCACGAGGTTGTTTTCCTTCACGATTTTCCGCGTTTCCTCATAGACCGGCGTGCCGCCGGCCTTGACGCGTATCCAGTCCGGCTTGCGCAGCACGTCATTGTCGGGCCGCTTCGCCTTTTCTGGGTGGCGCGGCCTGTTTTCGCTGCTCTTGTTCTCACCGGAACCGGGTTCGGTGCGCGGTGCCGTGTCGATCAGGGTTACCATGGCTTATTTCTCGCCGTCCTTCGTATGATAGATGGGGGTATCGCCGCCCTTGCCCGCCTCGTTCTTTCGGGCATCGCTCCTGCCCGGATCATTTGCGGGGATGTTCGTGGTGCCGGTCGGCCAGTCTCCCGGCTGCGGTTCGCGCATGCGAGGCGCCTTGCCGCTGCGCCCGAACAGCCAAAGGATTGCGATGGCGCCCAGGGTTGCCACCACCAGATTGCCGAAAAACCCGTACCATTGAAATCCGGCAAAACCGGCCGCCGTACCACCCACAAACGAACCGGCAATGCCGACCAGGATATTGGTCAGCAGACCGTGATCGCGGTTCATGACCCGTTCTGCGATCCATCCGGCAAGAAACCCGATCAGCAGCATGCCGAAAAAGCCAACCCCGGCCATGCCCATGATCCCGAATTCCGGTCCGTATGCATGCATCATGACTTAGTGCGCCTTCTTTTTCTGTCCACTGGCAGTTTCATCCGCCGCCATCGCCTTGTTCTGGTTGGGAGGTTTTCCGCCGGCCACCAGCTTGAATATCAGTGCCGCCGGCAATCCCAGCACAAGCCCCAGAACCGCGCTCGATGCGACCGAGGCCAGAACCCCGTCCAGCCCCTCGGCGCTTTCACCATTCGGCCCGAAGGGAATGTGAACGGCCTGCGGGTTGAGCAGGTTCAGCGTTCCCACCAAAAGCCCCAGCAGCGTTATCACCAGAAAAATCCAGCCGCCGACCAGCAGCGGCAAGGGCCATCGTGGTTTTTGGGCGGCTGTCACGGTTTCAAACCTTCATTGAGCCTTCAGGCAATGACCCTGGCAAGGATCACCACGATGATGGCGCCGATCGTCGATGTGATGATCTGGTTGGCGATCACGCTGCCGGTCGCAATATTGATGTTCAGGGCATTGAACAAAAAGCCGCCAACAAACGAGCCGATCACGCCGATGATGACGTAGTAGAACAGCCCGCCGCCGCCTACCACTATGCTTGCCAGCAGGCCGGCGATCGCACCCACTGCCAGAAAGATCAAAATTGCCTTTGCGTCCATTTGCTTGCTCCTTTGCCGGTTCCGGTGTTTGGGCTCAAGACCGCCTGCGCTTTGCCGCATAGCTGCCGCCGACAATCCCGCCGGCAACACCGATCATCATGTGAATATAGGGATTACCGCCCAGAACGAAATACATGGCACCGCCGATCAGCAATCCAAGAACCGCCCATACAACCACCAGCGCCGGATTATTCGCCATGTTTTCTCTCCACGCATATGTGACTTAAGACCGCCGGACCGGCTGTTTTAAGCATTCAGCACCCGGCCATAGGCATCCAGTACGCTTTCCTTCATCATTTCAGAAAGCGTTGGATGTGGGAAGATGGTGTGCATCAGTTCTTCTTCGGTGGTCTCAAGCCCCATGGCAACGACAAACCCCTGGATCAGTTCGGTGACTTCCGCACCGACCATGTGCGCGCCGATAAGTTCGCCGGTCTTCTTGTCGAAGATCGTCTTGATCATGCCCTGATCCTCGCCAAGCGCAATCGCCTTGCCATTGGCGCCGAATGAAAACCGCCCGACGCGAATGTCCCTGCCCGCTTCCTTGGCCCTTGCTTCCGTCAATCCGACCGAGGCAACCTGGGGATGGCAGTAGGTGCAGCCGGGAATCTTGTTTTTGTCCATGGCATGAACGCCCGGAACCCCGGCAATCTTCTCAACGCAGACAACGCCTTCATGCTCGGCCTTGTGTGCCAGCATGGGCGGGCCGGCCACATCGCCGATGGCATAGATGCCGTCCACATTGGTGCGGCAGTAATCGTCGATCACCACACAGCCCCGGTCGGTCTTGATGCCAAGGTCTTCAAGACCGAGGTTTTCGATGTTGCCCTGAACGCCGACGGCCGAGATCAGCCGGTCGGCTTCCATTATCTCGGTTTTTCCGCCCTTCACTTCCACCGTAGCCTTGACGGAGTTGGACCCTTTTTCGACCTTGCTGACCTTGGCGTCGGTATGGATTTTCAAGCCGGCCTTCTCCAGCTGCTTGCGGGCAAGGGTGGAGATTTCGGCATCTTCAACCGGCATGATGGTGGGCATCAGCTCGATCACCGTCACATCGCAGCCCATGGCATTGTAGAAAGAGGCAAATTCGATGCCGATGGCGCCCGACCCCATCACCAGCAGCTTCTTCGGCAGTTCCGGCGGCACCATGGCTTCAAAATAGGTCCAGATCAGCTTGCCGTCCGGTTCGATACCCGGCAGGGCCCGCGGCCTTGCGCCGGTGGCCAGGATGATGTGCTTGGCCGAATACTCTCCCTCCCCCAGCGTCCCCTTGGGCGCGGGATGCTGCGGTTCCATCGGCTTCTTCGAGGATTTGGAGACCTTGATCTTGCCTTTGCCGGCGAGTTTCGCTTCGCCCCAGATGACGTCGATCTTGTTCTTTTTCATCAAAAACCCGACACCGCCGTTAAGCCGTGCCGAAACCCCGCGCGAACGCTCCACCACTGCCTTGACATCAGCGGTAACGGTGCCTTCCAGCTTCAGCCCGTAATTCTTGATATGGTCGGCATAGTGCTTGATTTCCGCCGAGCGCAGCAGGGCCTTTGTCGGGATGCAGCCCCAGTTGAGGCAGATGCCGCCCAGATGCTCACGCTCGACAATCGCGGTCTTGAACCCCAGTTGTGCCGAGCGGATCGCGGTAACGTATCCGCCCGGTCCCGAACCGATGATGATAACGTCGTAACTGTCTGCCACTTGCATGCTCCTTTGCTGGGCCGGCTTGCTGCGTCCGGCCAGGTCCGGGATGCAAATGGCCGTGATCAGCCTGCCAGCATCCCGTACAGTTCATCCTTGAGCCGCATGCGCTGTTTTCGCATTTCTTCCATGTGGAAGTCGTCGGTCGGCTCGATATCGGTTTCGGCCCGGTGGA
This sequence comes from Salaquimonas pukyongi, assembly GCF_001953055.1. NCBI lineage: Bacteria > Pseudomonadati > Pseudomonadota > Alphaproteobacteria > Hyphomicrobiales > Salaquimonadaceae > Salaquimonas > Salaquimonas pukyongi. Next base: position 1,536,495 of record NZ_CP019044.1, read on the forward strand.
TTGCCCGGTTTACCTCATGGTATTCGTCGAAAAGCTTCGCGAAATGGGCATTGCCCGTTTTCATTTCGTGAATCTTGCCGGCCTGTTCGGGAAATTCCTCGGCCAGTTCATGCGGCACGTTTGACATGCAATGTCTCCTTCCAGTGTTGGATAAGACCAGCCTAGTTGCGCCGACTTGTTCCTCCTTGATTCATGTCAATCATATCAGTCACTTCGCTGCCAAATCAGCGGACATTAAAAGCCAGTTCCGGTCACCGTCATTCGTTTTTCCGGCAAATGGCAGGCTGCCGCGTATTGCAAAGCCACGGCTCCTGTAAAGCCGCACGGCCGGCGCATTGTCGCTTTCGACCACCAGCGAAGCCTGGCGGTATTTGCCGCCTTTCCCGCGGGCAAGACACGCATCGAGCAACATGCCCGCAATGCCCCTGCCGCGCGCTGCCGGATAAACGCCCAAGGCGTCGACGAACCAGTCGCCAACGGCCCGGGCGAACAGTTCAAAAACCGGAACAAAGGCCGGAAAGGTACTCTTGAAGTCGTCAACAGCATCCTCGCCTTTTTCCGCTTCATAGCCCGTGCAGCCACCGATGATCCTGCCGTCCTCTTCTGCCACCAGCGCATTCGGCCATCCGAACACGGCATGGTCATCGGCAAAACGCTCCCGGGCAAAGCTCAGGGGATCTTCCGCTTCGCCCCGGCCAACAGCCTGCTGCCAAAAGGCCAGCGACAACCCGTGGCTTGCCATGTTGTCAATGATGGCAAGATCGGCCGCATCGCGCCGCACTGCCGGGCGGATGGTGATTGCGTCTGCCGCCATCATCGCCTATCAACATATTGTGACGTTGGGTAATCAAAGCGAAAAACCGGTATGGAAGCGTTGCTGTCTCTCATATCCTTCTCCAACATCCTGGAACTGCCCCTTCTGGTCATGGTTCCAGGATTGCTGCTCATCCTTCTGTTCCTTGCACGCGGTGTAAGGGCGTTTTTGACCCTCAGGATCATCCGCGCCTTCACCAGTCTTGTCCTGGCCTTCGTCGTGACCGTCATCCTTTCGCAGGCAGGCGATGCCATCGTGCAACTGCTGGGGCTGGAAAACGAGCCCGGCCAGCAGTCGTCCATCACACCAGCATTCCCATCGGATTTTCGATATAGGACTTGAAGGCGGCCAATAGTTGCGCCCCCAGTGCACCATCAACGCAGCGATGGTCGGTCGACAGCGTTGCCGTCATCATGGTGGCAACCTGAACGCTGCCATCCCTGACGACCGGGCGCTGTTCGCCCGCACCCACCGCCAGAATGGTGGCATGGGGCGGATTGACCACCGCCGAGAAGTCCTTGACCCCCATCATCCCCATGTTGGAGACGGCCGTCGTGCCGCCCTGATATTCTTCCGGCTTCAGCTTTCTTTCCCTGGCTCTTGCGCCCATGTCCTTCATCTCGTTGGAAATTGCCGAAAGCGTCTTCAGTTCCGCCTTGCGCACAATCGGCGTGATCAGCCCGCCGGGAATGGAGACCGCAACGCCCACATCGGCATGCTTGTGCAGCACCATGTTTTCGTCGGTCCAGGAAACATTGGCCTCCGGCACGTCGCGCAGCGCCAATGCCAGCGCCTTGATGATCATGTCGTTGACCGACAGCTTGTAAGCCGGCTTTTCGTTCACCACCGGCGCTGCCTTGTTCAACTCGCCGCGCAGTTTCAGCAGCCCGTCCAGTTCGCAGTCCACCGAAACGTAAAAATGCGGGATGGTCTGCTTGGCTTCGGTCAGACGTTTGGCGATGGTCTTGCGCATGTTGTCGTGCTTGACCAGTTCATACGAACCTTCTTCGAAGAGCTGCAGTACCTGATCGCTGGACATGACAGGCGCCGCCGCTGCCCTGGGTGCGTCACCTGCTGCACCGGCGCTGCTTGCTGCTGCCTTGCCGGTTCCGTCCGCTATGGCAGCTTCCACATCGCGCTTGACCACCCTTCCATGGGGCCCGGAGCCGGATATCGCTGCAATGTCGAGGCCAGCTTCCCCGGCAATGCGCCTTGCCAGGGGAGAGGAAAACACCCTGTTCCCGTCCTGCCTGGCAGGTGCGCCAGCAGGCGCGGGGCTGGAGGGTGCCGGCGCAGGTGACGCAGCTTCAGCCTGCGCAGGAGCCGGCTTTTCCTCAGCCGGTTTTTCTTCCTTCTTGTCTGCAGATGGCGCAGGAGCAGTTTCGCCAGCCCCCTTGGCGGCCTCCGCCACATCCTCGCCTTCCTCGGCAAGAACGGCGATCACGGCATTGACCTTGACGTTCTCGGTGCCCGCATCGACCAGGATTTTGGCGACCGTTCCCTCATCGACCGCCTCGACCTCCATCGTTGCCTTGTCGGTTTCAATCTCGGCGATCACGTCGCCGGCGGAAACGCTGTCGCCCTCCTTGACCAGCCACTTGGCAAGATTGCCTTCCTCCATCGTTGGCGAAAGCGCAGGCATGGTGATGTTGATCGGCATCGTATGGTCTCCCTCACACGGGTAGTGTGTCGTCGTCGATTGGCGCATCGTCGAGATAGCGCCCATCGGACATGATGTGTTTTCTGGTGATCAGCACCCGTCCGTCATCGGCAGGCACAATCTCGGCAAGGCGTGTCAGGCGGCGGGTTTCCTCAATGGCCTTGATGACGGCCTCATCGGGTTCAAGCGCAACGTCATACAGCGCTTCCAGCCCGTCCTTCGTCACGGCGACCGTCAGGTTGCGGCCGTCCATCAGGACACATTCCGAAAGCCGGTCATACCGCGCGGACTTGATGTTGAGGCGCTGCACCATCTATCGATAGCTCACCGCCTTGACCGCCGCGACCACCTCGTCGACATTCGGCAGCGCCAGTTTTTCAAGATTGGCTGCATAGGGCATCGGAACATCCTTGCCGCAGATCGTCGTCACCGGCGCATCGAGATAGTCGAAGGCACGCTGCATCACCTGCGAGGCGATGTGATCGCCGACCGAAGATTGCGGGAAGCCTTCTTCCACCGTGACCAGCCTTCCGGTCTTCTGCACCGAGGCAAGAACGGTATCAAGGTCCATCGGGCGGATGGTCCGCAGATCGATCACCTCGCAATCAACGCCTTCTTCGGCAAGTTTTTCCGCCGCCTGCACCGCATAGGTCATGCCGATGCCGAAGGAGACGATGGTTGCGTCCTTGCCTTCGCGGTGAATGCGGGCCCTGCCGATGGGCAGCACGAAATCATCCAGCTTCGGCACTTCGAAGGATTGCCCGTAGAGGATTTCGTTTTCCAGGAAAATGACCGGGTTCGGATCGCGGATTGCAGCTTTCAGCAGGCCCTTTGCATCGGCTGCGGTGTAGGGCTGGATAACCTTCAGCCCCGGCACATTGCTGTACCACGCCGCATAATCGTGCGAGTGCTGGGCTCCGACACGGGCAGCCGCCCCGTTGGGGCCGCGGAACACCATGGGCGCACCCATTTGGCCGCCGGACATGTAAAGCGTCTTGGCGGCCGAGTTGATGATCTGGTCGATCGCCTGCATGGCGAAGTTGAAGGTCATGAATTCAACGATCGGCTTCAGCCCGGCCATTGCAGCGCCAACGCCGATACCGGCAAAGCCGTGCTCGGTGATCGGGGTGTCGATGACGCGTCTGGCGCCGAATTCGTCAAGCAGCCCCTGGGTGATCTTGTAGGCGCCCTGATACTCGGCGACTTCCTCACCCATGATGAAGACATCCTCATCGCGGCGCATTTCCTCTGCCATGGCCGTATTGAGCGCTTCGCGCACGGTCATGGAGACCATTTCGGTGCCCTCGGGAATGTCGGGATCGGCAGGAACGGGCCGGATCGCCGCAGCCGGTACACCGCTATCTGTCGAGGCAGCCGTGGCTGGAGACTCTGCAGGCTTTTCGGCGGGCTTTTCCTCCACTGCGGCTGCGGGCGCCGCGCTACCTCCGCCAGCACCATTGCCATCAGCCCCGCCACCATCAGCCCCCTTGGCCGCCTGTTCCACATCCTCGCCTTCCTCGGCCAGGATTGCGATCAACTCGTTGACCTTGACGTTTTCGGTGCCGGCTTCCACCAGGATTTTGGCGACCGTTCCCTCATCGACCGCCTCAACCTCCATGGTTGCCTTGTCGGTCTCGATCTCTGCAATCACGTCTCCGGCGGAAACGCTGTCGCCCTCCTTGACCAGCCATTTGGCAAGATTGCCCTCCTCCATCGTCGGGGAAAGCGCGGGCATGAGAATTTCTATCGGCATTGCGCGTCTCCCTTACAAAGTGATGCCGGTATAGAGCTCGGACTCGTCCGGCTGCGGATCGTTCTGGGCAAATTCAGCTGCCTTGGCGACGATTTCCCGGATTTCCTTGTCGACGGCCTTCAGATCGTCCTCCGTGGCCTGCTTTGCCTCGATCAGCCGCATCTTGACCTGTTCGATCGGGTCATGTTCGGCGCGCATTTTCTGGACCTCGTCCTTGGTGCGGTATTTTGCCGGGTCCGACATGGAATGGCCGCGATAACGATAGGTCTGCATGTCCAGAATGATCGGCCCCTCGCCCGCCCGGCACCATGCCGCCGCGATGTCGGCTGCCGCCTTTACCGCGCGCACATCCATGCCGTCCACCTGCATGCCGGGAATGTTGAAAGACGCCCCGCGCTGGGAAAAATCCGTCTGGGCAGACGCCCGGCTGACCGAGGTGCCCATGGCATAGCGGTTGTTTTCGATGACGTAGATGACCGGCAAATCCCACAGTTCGGCCATGTTGAAGCTTTCATAGACCTGGCCCTGATTGGCCGCCCCGTCGCCGAAATAGGTGACGGAAACATTGCCGTTTTCGCGGTACTTGTTGGCGAAGGCCAGGCCCGTGCCGAGGGGAACCTGCGCCCCGACGATCCCGTGCCCGCCATAAAAGTTCTTCTCCTTGGAGAACATGTGCATCGAGCCGCCCTTGCCCTTGGAATAGCCGCCCTGGCGCCCGGTCAACTCGGCCATGACACCAGCCGGATCCATGCCGCAGGCCAGCATGTGACCATGGTCGCGGTAGCTGGTGATGACCTGATCGCCGTCCGTGAGCGCCATCTGCACGCCGGTCACAACAGCTTCCTGGCCGATATAAAGATGGCAGAAGCCACCGATATGGCCCATGCCGTACAACTGCCCCGCCTTTTCTTCAAAGCGCCGGATAAGCAGCATTTCGCGGTAAGCGGCCAGGTCCTGATCCTTGGAGAATTTCTCCGGTTTCGGCGCAACCATCTTGGTCGGCGAATCCTTGGTGGTGGGGGTCTGCTTGAGTTTCGGCGCTTTTGTCGCCCGTGCCGGTCTGGCAGCCATCTTGTTCTCCCGATCCGAACCAGCAGACCGGGCAGCAAACTGCCGCGTTGGCGGCAAGAAGCTGTCCGTAGCCTGATGGCCAAACGCACAATGTTCAGGAAGGCCCGCCGGCTTGCCAATGCCTGGCGCCGGGCACCTCCCCGTCTCACGCTTCCCGTCCTGATAGCCCCGGCCGGAAAACCGTTGCCGATCAATGTTGATCGGCCAGGCCATGGCCCAGGGCCGCAACCCCAAACATATTCAATCAACTTGCACCAACAATCAACCACCGTTTTTGCCGGTTGGAAATTATACTAACTGACTATTTTTGTTGATTATTTTAGTTATTAACTGAAAACAGGTTAATTATGGAATGGGTTGAGTATTGCGGATTTCATGCCCCGGTCACGGAGTGCCCGGAAAGCCTGCCGGAGCACGCCAAACGAGATAGAATGACACACGGCCCGTGAAGAGAATGCAGCGGAACGGAAAGGTATGGAAATCAGTAAAAGATGATGAGTTCGTCGTCGCCGACATAGCCAAGTTGACTGCGGGCGACCTCATCAAGGGCATCGCGTTCAAGCGTGCCGACTGTCAGCTGAGTGACACGGTTGCGCAGCCGGCTGCGTTCATCGCGCAACTCCTCCAACTGGCGTTCGAGCCGCTTCGCCTCCTGACGCATTTCTTCCTTGGTGTAGATGGAATAGCGCCCGGTCTGGGCATGGTAGGCAAAGTAAAAAAGCAGGGAGAGGCAAAGGCCCGGAACAATCAGGCCATTTATCCGGCTTTTGCGCTTCTGACGCGTCGACATGAACTGATTTCCCGAATACGCTGGGAGTAATGAAACCGCAGACAGCCTATGCAAGCAGGCTTAAGGAAGGGTTTATTGTCGCAGCGGCGTCCAATTGGCGCGCGTGCCATCAGATTGGCGGAATGTCGGATTTGGATCAAAATTACCTAAATCGTTACCTTTTGGGCGCAGAGTAAGTTTATGGCGTGGTATTCGTATCTGAGACGTGGCGAGAATGGCGCTTCGGCGCTGCGGGGCGGTGATGCACCGCTTTCCCTGTCACAGGATGATTTGCAGCATGCCGCAGAACCGGCCCTTTCTGCATCGCCGGACAGCCAGCCTGATCCAAAGCAAGCAATGGAAAGCATGCCGGCCAATGACGAGCCCGCAGCAGAGATCGGCGAAACACCACCGATTGACACCCCTTCCCTTTCCGGCCTTGTGCTGGAGCCGGGCGCCCGGGGCCCCAAACATACCGGCCATAATCGCGTCGGCGGCGTTGCGCTGGCCCTTGGTGGCGGCGTTGCCAAGGGCTGGGCCCATATCGGCGTTCTCAAGGCGGTGGAAGAATACGGCCTGCCGGTCAAGATGATTGCCGGGACTTCGATCGGCGCCCTGGTTGGCGGTGCCTATCTGTCGGGCGTGATGGACGAACTGGAAGCCTTTGCCCGCTCACTGACCAAATCCAATGTGGTGCGCTATCTCGACTTTACCCTGCGTGGCAGTGGTCTGATTTCAGGCGCACGCCTCGCCGCCCGCATGGAAGAGCACATGTCGGACGTCTCCATCGAAAAACTGGACCGGCCTTTCGTTGCTGTCGCAACCGACATACGGAGCGGTCATGAAGTATGGTTGTCGGACGGGCCGATTGTTCCGGCCATCCGCGCTTCCTACGCCCTGCCCGGCGTCTTTACCCCGGTGCTGCACGGCGGCCGCCAATTGGTCGACGGCGCCCTGGTCAACCCTGTTCCGGTTTCCGTTTGCCGGGCCTATGAGCCGGATCTTGTCATCGCAGTCAATCTTGCCGGCACCGCCTTCGGCAAGGGGACGGTCATCCGCCAGTCCCACTATCAGCACCTGGAAGATGCATTTGCCGATGATGCCATTTCACAGGCCGCGCCCTGGTTTTCCTTCATGCATGCGAAAGGAAAAGCCAGCCAGCGGGAGAACCGCATTGGCGTTACCTCGGTGATGGTGGAAGCATTCAACATCATTCAGGACCGCATCGCCCGCGCACGGCTTGCCGGCGATCCTCCGGACTTCACAATCCGCCCCAAACTGAATGAAATCGGCCTGATCGATTTTCACAAGGCCGACGATGCCATCCGCCTCGGCTATGATGAGATGATGATGCGTCTGCGCGAACTGGAAGATCAGGGCGTGCTGGACCAGATCGTCAGCCTGTAGGCTGCATCAGCATACACACGATACTATCCCGCGATATACTGTTTGAGTTCCTCGGCCTCACGCTCTGCCTGCTCGATCTTGTGCTTGACCACGTCGCCGATCGAAATGATGCCGGCAAGCTTTCCGCCCTCGATGACGGGTATGTGGCGGAACTTGTTGCGGGTCATGATGCCCATCACTTCATCAATCGTGCTTTGCCGGTCGCAGGAAACGACCTTCTTCGTCATGCAGACGGATATCGGCTGATCGAGTGCATCCGCGCCCCTGGCTGCCACCTGACGAACGATATCGCGTTCTGAAACGATACCGCAGACTTTTTCATTGCCGTCGAGGATGACGATGGCACCAATCCGGTTTTCTGCCAGCGTCCTGGAAACGCTGCCGAGCGAAGCTTCCGGTTCGGCGGTGATGACGTTGTTGCCCTTGCCGGCAAGGATGGACGAAATGTTCATGGCGCGACCTCCATTTCCTGCATCCGCACGCAGCAAATGCTCTGCCCTATTGCAACGCCGAATCGGCAACAAATCAAGCAGATAACGTGCTGTTTTTGCGTTCAAACAGCGAAAAGCCGAATATTCCGGCGGCAAAACCGCCAATATGGGCATGCCAGGCGATGGCATTTTCAGAGCCCGGCACACCGACAATGCCGCTTCCGAACGCCAGATTCATTACCATCCAGACAATAAAGAAGACGACGAATTGCCGGTTGGTGAAGCTTTCGGCCAGCGACAATGCCGGAATATCATGGCGAAACCCTCGCCCTGCCCTGCCCGCAAGCGGATTGAAAATAAACCGCATGGCAGCCCCCATGTGACCCGACACGGCAGCCGATGCCCCGATCATCGGCACGAGCGCATCAGGATCAGCCAGATATTGAGCAAGCGCGCCACAGGCAGTGGCGAATACGGAAAGTGCCAGGAAACGAAAAGCCCCGAAACGCCGCGCCACCGGCGTGCCGAATGCAAACATCCACACAATGTTGACACCAAGATGCAGCCAGCCCCCATGGAGCAGACCGTATGTGACCGGGGTCCAGTATATCGCCTCGGGATAGGGGACCAGCGCGCCTGCCTGCCCGAACATGGCCGGAATGAATGCAAACAGCAGGATGATTTCGATGTTCTGTTCAGGTGACAGGAGCAGCACCCGCACGCAATGGATGGCAACCAGGACAACGGCCAGGGCTGTAACGGCACGCGGCAGGTTGAACACCGGTTCTGCTGCAGGTTCTGCCACAGGTTCTTGATGATCATTGTTCTGAAAGTCGGACAAGAAGCGCTCCGCATCGAAATGGATCGTGCAGACACTGCCTGCGGGGCAAACCCTAGTCAATCGCTGCAAACGCACCATCACAGCACATAAAAAACCGCCCGGACAATGCCGGGCGGTGGTCATGTCCCCCATGATACCCGTCCCACAACGAGTTCGAGGAATACCGAAGTTGTTACGTACGGAGCAAAAAATTCCGTCACGTGGATCGCAGTTGTGATCTCACATCCAGCGCGCCGGCGCAATCGAAACCATTTGTTAACCTTAATGTCAGGGCCGGGCGTTTGGACCGCCCTGTCCACAAGTCATTCGGCCCGGCCTGTCGCCTGACCGCTGCCCGGTCTGGCATGATCCCTGCTCCCTGGTGTGCGGGCCTCCCGGCTTTTTCGCCGGATGTCCGGCAATGGCACAACGCAACAGGCAGTAAAGCCTCCCCTGCGCGATGCCGTGTCACAACGAAAACACTGGGACGGGAAAGTGTATTGATATGAGACATGCCGCTACAAGGGAACTCTTCGGCTACTGGAACCGGCTGCGCGGGCACCGCAATGCGCCAAGGCGCGATGAGGTTGAACCAAGCGATATTCGCCTGCTTTTGTCTGATACCTTTATTCTGGAGGTCTCCGGCGCGCTCAAGACGATCAGCTATCGCCTGGCCGGCACCAGAATTTGTGCGATTTTCGGCCGCGAGTTGAAGGGATATGGCTACCTTGGTCACTGGAGCGAGCGTGACAGTTTTGACATTGCCCGTGTCCTGGCGAGGGTTTATCGCGACTTTGAGCCCGTGCTGGTCGTCATGCGCGGTACGACTGACAGCGGAAAACAGGCTGATTTCGAGGTGTTGTTGTTGCCTTTGGAGCCGATGCCCGATGGCAGCGCCCGCATCATCGGCATGGCAGTTAGCGAAAAGGACCAGTTCTGGCTGGGAACCGAGCCGATCACCGAATGCACGATTCGCTCCGCCCGCAGCATCGATCCCGCCGATGGACAGGAATCACCCGGTGAAAACTGGAAGGCCAATGAAGCGCCGCCCCTTTCGCCCCAGCTGACGCCGCCTGACGGTGTTTTCAACTATATCGAAGCGGTGTCGGAAACCGTCATCGCGCCCCATGCCAAAAAAGTCCGCCACCTCACGGTACATGAAGGCGGCAAAGAGTGATCGTCCAAATCCGTACATATCGTTGCGGGAAGTTTACCCAAACGGCCTGAAACGGCTGAAAAATTACCATTCATTAACCAGGTTGCTGCACAGTTCAGCGAAACGGTTCCGGCCGATTCCTGTTTTGCCTGTAACATCAGCCTGGTCATGACTGCGTTTGCAAAAAAAGAGATAGAATCCCTTCTAAGCGACACCGAGCGGGAGTTCTCGCGCGTCGACCTAACCTTGTTCGGCCGGTTCATGCTTGAAAACCGGCAGGAATATCCCTGTCAGGTTCTCAATATGTCACCTGGCAGTGCTGCGCTGATTGCACCGGTTTCGGGCAGTGTGGGCGAGCGTGTCATCGCCTATGTGGATCACGTTGGACGCCTGGAGGGCAAGATACTGCGCCTGCTCGAAGGCGGCTTTGCCATGAGCGTCAACGCAACCGAGCGCAAGCGCGACAAGCTGGCGGCAAAACTGACATGGCTCGCCAACCGCCACGAACTCAACCTGCCAGAAGATCGCCGCCACGAGCGCATCAGCCCGCGCAATGCTGCCGGCATCATCAAGCTTGAAGATGGCCGGGTCTATCAGGCACGCATCATCGACCTTTCGCTTTCCGGCGCCGCGCTGGAGCTCAATGTGAAGCCTGCCATCGGCACGGTGCTGTGGCTGGGCAGAATGCGTGGACGGGTCGTCCGTCATTTCGACGAGGGCGTGGCGATCGAGTTCGCCATTGTGCAGACGCGCGATTCCCTGGAAGAGTATCTCGGCCGCTGAGCGCAGCATCGGCGATATAAAGCCGTTACCAACTCCTTAGAATTTTAATCAAATCCATCTCAAACTTGCCGAAAACTTGCCTCTGATTTGAGGCAAACACGGTTCAAATGCACCCGCCGAAATTGGCTGGCGTGAAAGTTGTTTGTGTCAACCTGCCCTCGTTAACTGGGAAGGTGACACAAAATGACAAACATCAAAAAAGCCAAAAAATGGCTCCTTGCTGCAAGCATCGCTGCAGCAGTTTCCTCCGCCAGCTCTGCCGGTGCCGGCCAACAGGCCATCATGGAAACGACGGGCCTCACATCGCAACCCATCGGACATTACGAGTACTGCCAGGCAAACCGTTCAGATTGCCGCATCAAGGCGCGCAGCATGAAGCCGGAGCACTTAACGCGCGAGCGTTGGAGTGAGATGGTGGAAATCAACGCCTATGCCAACGCCACGGTAACACCGGTTACCGATATGGACTATTTCGGCGTGCCGGAAATCTGGAGCATGCCGGAAGCCTATGGCGACTGCGAGGATTATGCATTGCTGAAGCGCCGCATGCTGATGCAGAAGGGTTGGCCCGCATCGGTTCTGCTGGTCACCGTGGTGCGCCAGCCCAATGGCGACGGTCATGCGGTTCTTACCGTACGTACAGACCGGGGCGATTTCATTCTCGACAATCTGAATGAACGCATCCTGCCCTGGAACGAGACCGAATACCGCTATCTGAAACGTCAGGCGGCTGCCCATTCAGGCAAATGGGAAGGCATCGCAGACCGCCGCAACGCAAAGGCGCTCGTGTCCTCGGTTGGCTCCGTCAACCAGTAGCGCAAACCCTTCGAAGGTTGAGACAGATCCGGTCGTGTCCCCACCTTCCCCGTCCCAACGACCGGATCATGGGAGCCGTCAGCTGCATCACAATAGCAGCGGCGGCTCTCGCTTTTCTTGCCACGGATTCTCGTTCAACATTCACTGAGGCCGGCCGAAAACCGCTTTGCATTGGCGGCATAGTGTTCGGCGGATTGCCGCAGGCCCTCAATGGCAGCTTCATCCAGCTGGCGCACCACCTTGCCCGGCATGCCGACGACCAGGGAATTATCGGGAATTGTCTTGCCTTCGGGAACCAGCGCCCCTGCGCCGATCAGGCAGTTGCGGCCGATCTTCGCCCCGTTGAGAACGGTTGCCCCCATGCCGATCAGTGAGTTTTCGCCGATTGTGCAGCCGTGGATGACCGCGTTGTGGCCGATGGTGCAGCCCTCGCCGATATCGACGGGAAACCCCGGATCGGTATGCAATACGCAATTGTCCTGAATGTTGGTGCGGTTGCCGATGGTGATGGGTTCATTGTCGCCGCGGATAACGGCGCCAAACCAGATCCCCACCTCTGCGCCGACAATGACATTTCCAATCACCGCAGCGCTCGGTGCAACCCAGCTAAAGCCCGCCGTCCGGTCCGGTTCCACCCCGTCAAGCATGTATAGCGTCATGTTACTTCCCCGCCGGCCAGATGCCGTATGAAGCCAGGCAAATTCCGGATTTGCCGCGATCGCAAGGCCCGAACGCGCAAAAACCGAAGAGCACGTTCCTCTAACCGGGCCTCGGCGCAGCTCTTTATTGGAAACCACACCTAGCGCACAAGAAGGGAAACAAAAAGGGCGGTTTCCACCAAAACCACGCCGGAAAAGAAACTCCACACCGTTCCCAGCACGAGGGTCATGAAAAAGGCCGGGCTTGGCAGAAGGTTTTGCAACCAGAACCGAAGCCCGTAATGAACGAGAAAAAACGGCCCGGCAAAGGTACACAGAACCAGCGACCACATCTTGTCGAGCGGTGTTTCAAAGCTCAACACAACGGCTTGCGTTTCCTCACCGCCGTTCTGTGGCGATTGAATGGCCTGATGCAGTGCATTGAGCAGCCCGGCTGCAACGAAACCGGTGGCAATAACATAGACAATTGCGAGCATGGCGACCCCCTACTTTAACCATGTGTTTACCATCCTCCCAGCACTGTGCGGGCGGTGCAAGCACTACGCGCTGCTGATTCGGGAAAACTGAAAACATGGTTACGGCGCGCAGGCCCGCAGTGTGCCGCGTCACGAACCTGAATGCCTATACAGCCCAAGGGGAAAAATGATGGTCAGCACCGTGGAAGATGCCGCCAGGCTGTTGGGCAGAACGCACGAGCAGCGCTTCGACCGCCTGGTGCCCAGCTACCACCACAAACGCCATCAGGCCGCTGCGCCGGCAGCACAAGCCGATGCCAAAGCGTTGTCGCAGTCTTTCATGGTGTTGCTGGCCAAACTCGCAGCAGCCATGACGGCAGCAGCCGTAATCATTTTCGCCATGGCGTCCTATTACGGTGCCCTGGTCGCAAAAGGAGGGCATGAAACCGATACAACGCCGCGCCAGATCACAATCGCCAACGAAGTGCTCAATGTTCCGGCCAACATGATACGCTTCCGCAGCCAGCGCAATTCAAGCATGATGGAAAGGCTTGATCTTTATCTCCACTGGCCCACTATGGCGGGATATTCTGCCGGCAAGGCAGCAATATTCGACGATCTGAAGGCCGGTGCCCCGCTGCTGTTCATCTCCATCGAGCCGCGGGACATGACGACCGACATGTCGGGCCGTGTTTCCACCATTTACGAGAAATTCTTTGCCGGCCCGCCCATCGATGCCGGCCACGGACTGGTTCGGCGGGCGTTTTCTTCCGACAGCGCCTATTTCATGGAAGATCTGTATTACGAGATGGACAGCCCCTATCCGTTCGCTGCCCGCTGCATCCGCGAAAGCGACCGCATCGCCGCCCCCTACTGCATTCGCGACATTCACATCGGCAAGGATTTGATGGTCGGCTACCGCTTTCACGCCAATCTGATCGGCGATTGGATGGCACTGGACCGGGCCGTGCGCAAGACGGTTACAGGTTTTCTCGCCAGGGGGTGAAGGAAACCGGATAAACAGTCCGAGAAAAAATCAGTCGAGATCGACGTCGAGGATTGCCATGGAGAAGTTGTAGTCCTCGTCTTCGTCCTTGTAGATGACACCGAGAAACTCGTCTTCCTTGTACAGCTCGCAGGAATCGTCCTTTTTCGGCCGCGCGCGAACCTGCAGCAGGTCATTGCCGAACAACCGGCGGAAATAGGCTTGTAGCTTTCCGATTTCTTCAGAAGTCACCGCATTCTCCCCTTTTTTCGCTTCGCTGGAGCGTTGCCGGGTTCTGGCACAGAGCGCATTGACATGCAATCGCTTTGCGGCGGCAAGAGGCCTGCCTAAAAGGCCGGCATGTCGCCGGTCACGCCATCCGCATCCACTTCCGGCAATGGCGCACAAATGGGGTTCTGGTGGCTGTTCTGATCCATGCTGGAGGCGCATTCGGCCGAAAGGCGCGAAAGCTGAATGTTCGTTCTCAGGGGCAGAACGTAGCGGGCATCCTGGTTGGCGGAGGTTTCCAGATCCTGCAAGGCGATCCTGAGTTCAGCCAGTTCCCGCGCAACCATCAGATCTGCCTCATCGCCGTGGGCAGAAGAGCCAGCCAGCAGCACAAAGGCAGCAGCAACAGCAGTCTTGTAAAGGGTTTTCATGACGGGTCGTCTTTCCGCGTTCGCATCGGGGTAATGGGCGCAACCATAACCGATTGGCCGCTCACGCGGTCGCACATTCCCTCAACAATCCCGTGATGGGCCGTATCGAAAACGTGAAAACGGGAGTAAGGGCTGCCAATCCTGGCGGCAATCAGGGTTGCAATGCGGCAAGATTGCCGGGCGCAATCAGCCGGCTTCGGACTGCTCTGCCAGGATCTGGTCCATGCTGCGGGAAGGTTCTGCACAACCGGCCACGCCCACCACACGGCCCGGCACGCCGGCAACCGTAACGTTGCTTTCGACTTCCTTGATGACCATGGAGCCGGCAGCAATACGGCTGCACTTGCCGATGCGGATATTGCCGAGAACCGTCGCCCCTGCCCCGATCAGAACACCGTCATCGATCTTGGGATGGCGGTCGCCGGTTTCCTTTCCGGTTCCGCCCAGCGTGACGCCCTGAAGGATCGAGACATCGTTGCCGATGACGCAAGTCGCCCCGATTACCAGGCCGGTTGCGTGGTCAAGGAAGAAACCCCGGCCGATTTTCGCCTGCGGATTGATGTCGGTCTGGAAAACCTGCGAAGAGCGGCTCTGCAGATAAAGGGCAAAATCCTTGCGCCCATTGTACCAGGCCCAATTGGCCAGCCGGTGGGTTTGAATGGCATGGAACCCCTTGAAGTACAAAATGGGCTCAATCAGCCGGTCGCAGGCCGGATCGCGGTCGTAAACGGCCGCAATATCGCTGCGCAGAATGTCGCCCCAGTCAGGATCGGAGCGGTGCATGTCCTCAAACGACCGGTGAATGATATCGCCGGAAACCTCGCGATTGTGCAACCGCTCCGCGATACGGTGCGCCACGGCAGCCTCAAGCCCCGGCTGGTTCAAAATGGTCGAATAGATAAACGTACCCAGCATGGGTTCGCTTTCAACGATGGCCTTTGCTTCCCGGCAAACAGCTTGCCAAACCGGGTCCATGGAATGGATTTCGGCATTTGCCGGATTGGTTTGTGCGCCTTGTTTACCGCTCATCGGTTCGGCCTTTCCTTGTAGTTTCACAGGGGCCTGCCCTGTTTATCGACGGGTTGTTACAAAAGATGGTAGCACAGCTTTTTCAGATCAAGGATCAAATTTCCTTCATGCTGCAACGTGTACGGTTGAATGGAAGGTTCAACTGCACCTGCAACTATCGGCTGAGAAAGTCTCTGACGCCCTCTTTGTAGACAGGATCGCCGACCGCCCGCATGTGGTCGCGGCCCGGTATTTCCAGCAGTTCGCCATGGGGAATGAGATCGGCAATCACCTGTCCGGAACCGGCAATGTCGTCCTTCGTTCCAATGGCGACCAGCACAAAATTGGCGATCTTTTCAAAATCCTCTGCTGCAAAGACCTGCCGCACAGCGGTTACACACTCTGCCAGTGCGACAAGATCGCTTTTTGTCTGATCGGCAAACTTGCGGAACGCGCGTCCCCTGGCATCGCCCACATCAGCCAGCGAGGGCGCCAGCAGGGCATCGCGCACCGGGGTCCAGTCGCCGCTTCCCTCGATCATGCTGGCGCCATTTCCCGCCAGAACCGCCTTTGAAAACACCTCTCCATGATGCATCAAAAGCCAGGCGGAGATGCGTGCTCCCATGGAATAACCCATCACATGAGGCTTGTTCAGACCAAGATGGCGCACCAGCCCGATGGCATCCTTTGCCATCAGTTCGAGCGAATAGTCGGCGGAGTCGTGGAACTTCGTGCTTTCGCCATGGCCGCGATTGTCAAAGGCGATAACCCGGTAGCCTGCTTCGACAAGCCAGGTGACCCAGCCGGTATCAATCCAGTTGGCTTTCTTGGAAGACGCAAAGCCGTGGATGAGGAGAATGGCAGGCCCCTCCCCCTCATCCACATAGGCGATCTCTACGTCGTCGATCCGTGCGGTAGGCATTGAAGGTTCCCGGTGAAAAAGAGACTTGCGCAGAAGCTGCAAGGGGCTTGCAAGTGTTGGCATTTCTTTTAAAACGGGCCACAAAGCGAAACAAGGCAAGGCGTGCTGTTCCATGGCCGTATCGACCATCCCGCATTTCAAGAACGATGAAGGCGTTTCCCGGATCGCCATCGGGGTCAGGGAGTTCATGTGTTGCGGTGCCAGCGAGCCGCACGACCACCCTCACGTCTTTCTCGACATGGGAGATGACAGCGAGATCGTCTGCCCGTATTGTTCCACCCTGTTCACTTTCAAGAGCGGATTACCGGCCAATGGCAGCGAGCCGGAAGGCTGCCTTGTGGAAGCCGGACACTGACCGCCCGCGGGAAGCGCTGACATGGCTGCGAGCCGCTCCATAATTATCAGCGGGGCCGGTATCGCAGGGCTGACAGCAGCTTTGGCGTTTTCCGCCCGCGGATACCGTGTGGAAGTCCACGAGCGTTCCAGACAGATCGAGACGGCCGGCGCCGGCATCCAGCTCTCGCCCAATGCTTTGCGCGTCTTCGACAAATTGAATGTGCTGGAGGCCGTCAAGCGGGTTGCCAGCGCGCCGGACGGGATTCGCATTCTGACGGCAGACAGCGCAAAACAGATCAACACTGTTCCCCTCGGCAGCGCGGCGATCCGCCGGCATGGCATTGGCTATCTTACCATTCACCGCAGCGAGCTGGCACAAGCCCTGCTTGCTGCCTGCAACGATGATCCCGACATCACGATCCAGACCGGTTCTGCCGTTTCCGATGCTGTGGGCCATTCCAACGGCATCAGCGCCATGGTGACTCGCGGCGCTTCGGTAAACACCCATCGCGGCGCCCTGATGGTGTTTGCCGATGGTATTCATTCTGCCGGCCGCACAGAGGCATTTGCCCTGCCCGGTGCTGTTCACTCCGGCTTTGAAGCCTGGCGCGGCATGATTTCCGCCGACGCCTTGCCAAAAGGGTTCGATCTTGAAAACACGCAGCTGGTCTGGGGCACGGGTGCCCATGCCGTGTTGTATCCGGTGCGCAAGGGGCGCCAGGTCAATGCGATTGTCTGCATCCGCACACGCGACCGCAGCCAGATGCTGCCGCGCAAGGGCGACGCGGATGTGCTGCTGCAGCGCTTGCGCCGCTGGCACGGGTCGTTCCGCTCACTCTTCGGGGCGGTTGAAGAGTGGCCGGTATGGCCACTCCTGGCAATGCCGGCAAGGGGAACCTGGCATCATGGCCGGATGGTTCTGATTGGCGATGCTGCCCATGGCATGCTGCCGTTTGCCGCCCAGGGTGCTGCCATGGGCATTGAGGATGCCGAAGTCCTTGCTGCAATGGTTGAAAGACACGGCACCACGCATAAGGCGCTGGCACAATGGGAAAAGCTGCGCCGGCAGCGGGTGCGCAGGGTGGCGACGCTGGCCCATCGGAACGGGCGCATTTATCACATGGGCTGGCCTGGCAGTCTGGCGCGCAATGCGGTGGTATCGCTCAGCGACGGCGAACGGCTGGCAGAACGTCAGGCCTGGATCTATGACTGGAAGCCGTGATTTATAGGGTGCCGGGCAACAAGTGCGGGCTGTGCCGGCGCAGGGAGCGGATCAGGGAATGGGTGACCGGCGTCCACATACCGATCCTTATTCCGGCCGAATGCAATACATCTCCCACCCACTGATTGCACGGATTAAAGAGGTTGAAGTGCCCCGTGGCGTGAAAGAAGGCATCCCCCTGCCCGATGCTCGCGCCTTGAAGGTGGATGGGTTGCCCGTCGGCATTGGTAACAAAGCCTTCCCTGATGGCGGAAACCAGACGGCCATAGGTGGCGGCCGGCAGGTTGAGTTCAACAACATTGTCACCTGCCGATAGCGGCCCCATCGGCGTTACCCGCATGACGGGCTTATCGCCGCTGGCCGCTTGCCAGGTCGCCGAAAACGTTATGTCGCTGTAGTCTCCCGCGGTGGTGTAGAACGCGCGCGATCCCCAGCCAAAGGCGAGATAGCGCAAGCCCGGATGGTCGAGCGGCAAACCGGCTTCTTTCAGCCCGGGGAAATCTGTCAGTAATTCATCGCTTGCCGGCAGCGCAATATCGGCATGCAGCAGGCCGGTCACCAGATACACCGTGACAGGGCCCGGTTCGCCGGCATGGGCACGCACTGCCGGTCCATCCAGTTGTCTCGGGATCATGCCACCGGCAAGCGCCGCTGCCAGATACAGCGCCGGCAGCAAAACCGCCAAGGCAATCAGCCAGCCTGCGGTTTTAAGCAGGCCCGATGAAAGCCGCGCGGGTTTCAAGGCAATAGCCTGCGATTAGTGCAGGATCTGGCTCAGGAACAGTTTGGTGCGCTCGTGCTGGGGATTGTCGAAGAAGGCTTCAGGTTCATTCTGTTCGACAATCTGTCCCTCATCCATGAAGATCACCCGGTTGGCGACCTGGCGTGCAAAGCCCATTTCGTGGGTAACGCACAGCATGGTCATGCCTTCCTGGGCCAGTTCCACCATGGTTTCGAGCACTTCCTTGATCATTTCGGGATCAAGCGCCGAAGTCGGCTCGTCAAACAGCATGATGCGCGGGTTCATGCACAGCGAACGGGCGATTGCCACACGCTGCTGCTGGCCGCCGGAAAGCTGGCCGGGAAACTTGTGCGCCTGTTCGGGGATCTTGACCTTGGTAAGATAATGCATCGCGATCTCTTCGGCTTCCTTCTTGGGCATTTTGCGTACCCAGATCGGCGCCAGCGTGCAGTTCTCCATGATGGTCAGATGGGGAAACAGGTTGAAGTGCTGAAACACCATGCCGACTTCCCGGCGCACTTCGTCGATTTTCTTCAGATCGTTGGTAAGTTCGATGCCGTCAACGACGATCTTGCCCTTTTGGTGCTCTTCCAGCCGGTTGATGCAGCGGATCATGGTCGACTTGCCAGACCCGGACGGCCCGGCGATGACGATGCGCTCGCCGCGCATGACCTTCAGGTTGATGTCCTTCAGCACGTGGAAGTCGCCATACCATTTGTGCATGTCGGTGATTTCCACTGCCACATCGGTATCGGAAATCGTCATGCTGGAAGCAGCGGCCTTCTTCGCCTTTGCGGGCATGGCCGCGGCCTTGGCGGGGGTGGCGCTTGCTGCTTTCTTCGCCGGTGTGGCGCGTTTTGAGCGGACTTTCGGCGTGGTCGATCTCGATGCGGCGGCCTTGGCGGTTTTCCTTTTCGCCGGGGCTTTCCTGCTGCCTGCAGAAGAAGCCGAAGCCGCTTCCTTTGCATAGGCCTTGCACTGGCCAACCCAGTTGTCACGCTCGATGCGGCCCTTGAAGTTCAGAAAGTCGTCCACATACTCGACTTCCGGCTTGGTCCATTTGGCGATCTGGGCAAATTTGTAGATGCCCATGCCGTTGAGCACGCCTTCAAGTTTCGGCCCCACGCCGGAAATGCGCTTTAGGTCATCAGCCTGCTTCGGCTTTGCCATGCGCGGCGGCTTCTTGGTCTTGGGAGCCGGTTTTTTGGTGCTTGCTTTTGCCATCTGGGTCTCACCCTTTTTGTGTTTTCCGGTTCGGGCCGCGGCCCGTGTTAGAACTTTCTTCCCGTGCCCATCCCTGGTGACGGAACACCGCCGTTAGCGGTGCCCCGTATCAAGCCGGCGTTCCATGTAGTTGGAGTAGCGGGCCATGCCGTAGCAGAACAGGAAGAAGATGAAGGCGCAGAATATGTAGCTGGTGATTGCCTGAACGGGCGTTGCCCAAAGCGAGTCCGAGTGGCTCAGATTGATCATGCCCAGAAAGTCGAGCAGGCCGATGATCGATACCAGCGTGGTGTCCTTGAACAGGCCGATGAAGGTGTTGACGATCCCCGGGATGACGATCTTCAGCGCCTGCGGCAGAATGATTTTCTGCATCATCTGCCAGTAGCTCAGGCCAAGCGCCATGGCGCCTTCATACTGGCCCTTGGGAATCGCCTGAAGTCCCCCGCGCACCACTTCCGCCATGTAGGCGGCAGAAAACAGCGCAACGCCGATGAGCGCCCGCAGCAATTTGTCGAAGGTAACGCCATCGGGCAGGAAGAGCGGGAGCAGCACCGAGGACATGAACAGCACCGTGATCAGCGGCACCCCGCGCCAGAATTCGATGAAGACCACCGAAAGCAGCTTGACCACCGGCATGTCGGAGCGGCGGCCAAGTGCCAGCGCGATGCCCAGCGGCAGCGAAGCGGCAATACCGGTAACCGCAATGACCAGTGTCATCATGAAGCCGCCCCATTGTGGCGTTTCCACAAATGTCAGGCCGAAATCGACGGAGGCAATAAACAGCACCACCCCCAGCAGCCCCATGCAAATGAGGGTGAGGATGATCGGCCGTCTGGAATCCCCATCCATGCCGCGCACGATGAAATGCACGACCGCACAGATGATGGCCGTCAGTATCAGGTAGTCGACCCAGAACTTCAGTTCAGAATCCGCCATGATCGCGCCAGGCAGCAGAAAGCCGTTATAGCCGATATTTCCGCCGGTCAGCAGGATGAAGGCCACCAGCGGGAAAATACCCAGCATATAGATGATGGTTTCCCGCTTGAACGGAACGCTGGGGATCAGCATGGGAATGAGCCCGGCGAAGAACAGGATGAATACCAGGATCGGACGCCATAACTCGGGGTCGGGGTAGCGGCCGAAAATGAACTGCTTGAAATAGGCGCCGATATAGGGCCAGCAGGCCCCCTTCCAGCCCTCATACAGTTCACCGCCCTGATTGATGTCCGAACAGGCCAGCCGGTCCGTGCCTGACCACACGGCGTTGAAAATCG
This sequence comes from Salaquimonas pukyongi, assembly GCF_001953055.1. Taxonomy (NCBI): domain Bacteria; kingdom Pseudomonadati; phylum Pseudomonadota; class Alphaproteobacteria; order Hyphomicrobiales; family Salaquimonadaceae; genus Salaquimonas; species Salaquimonas pukyongi. The sequence goes on from NZ_CP019044.1 coordinate 1,557,461, forward strand.
TGAAGTTCAATACGCCGGGAAGGATCAGATATAAAAGCCACAGCGCAAACAGGGTCAGCAGCGTGTTGAACCAGCCATTGAACAGGTTCTTGCGCATCCAGCCGATCACGCCGACTTCGGATGCGGGCGCCGGCAGGGGCTCAACCAGCTGCTCGCGCACATAGGCAATTTCAAGAGCGCCGGCCTCGGCGCGGTGCAGTGCAGTTTGGGAATCGGTGTCCGACATGATCTTCCTCCCTTACCGTTCCACCAGCGCCATTTTGGCGTTGTACCAGTTCATGAACATCGACGTTATGAGCGACAAGGCCAGATAGGTCAGCATTGTCATGAGCAGAATCTCCACAGCCTGCCCGGTCTGGTTCAGTGCCGTTCCGGCAAAAACCGCCGTCAGATCGGGATAGGCGATTGCCACCGCCAGTGACGAGTTTTTCGTCAGGTTCAGATACTGGCTGGTCAAGGGCGGGATGATGACCCGCAGCGCCTGGGGAATGATAACCAGCCGCAACGCCGGGCCGGGCCGCAGGCCAAGCGCGTAGGATGCCTCCGATTGCCCCTTGTTGACCGCCAGAATACCTGCCCGGACGATTTCCGCGATAAACGCCGCCGTGTAGGTGGAAAGCGCAATCCACAGGGCAATGAATTCCGGGATCACCTGCATGCCGCCGCGCGGGCCGAAATTACCTGCAACCGGGTATTCAAAGGATACCGGCATGCCGGTCAGCAGATAGGCAAGCAGCGGCAGGCCCAAAATGAGCCCAAGTCCAGTCAGGAAGATCGGAAACTGCTGTCCGGTCGCCATCTGGCGCTTGTGCGCCCAGCGGCCGATGAACCAGGTGATCGCGATGCCCGCAAGGAAGGCCCAGAATATCCAGGAAGCCCCAGCTGCGAAAACAGGTTTGGGAGCGTACAGCCCGGCAGCATTGAGCTGTCCGACGAAACCCAGATCAATGGAATCGCGCTTGCCGGGAAGCGTCGCCAGAACCCCCTTGTACCAGATGAAGATTTGCAGCAGCAGCGGGATGTTGCGCAGGATCTCCACATACCAGTAGGCGATTTTGGCAATAACCCAGTTGGATGAAAGGCGCGCAACGCCAACCAGAAAACCGATAATGGTGGCGAAGAAAACACCGAGAACGGCCAGGATCAGCGTATTCTGAAGCCCGACCCAGTAGACCGTCCCGTAGGTGGACGTCTCGGTATATTCGATGAAGGGCGAGAAGTTGAGGCCAAAACCCGCTGCCCTGTTGAGGAAGTCAAAGCCTGAAGCAATCCCGGCCTTGGCCAGGTTGATCGCGGCATTGTTGACCATGTTGTAGATGAGCCAAATGATGAAGATCAGCAATGCTGCCTGGACGATCCCGCCCCGGACCTTGGGATTGTTCAGCAGTGCAACCTTTGGCTTTTCATCTATCGAATGCGTTGAAACGACTTCGCCAGACATGTTCCCCTCGCTCATTGGGCCCCAAATCGTGCCCGGTAGCCCGCCGCAAAACCGGCCTGGCATCTGCCAGGCGCCTTGCACACGGCGTTTCCCCCGATTGGCCTGCGGGCGTTTTTGAAAGGCCCGTCTGCACCAACAAAATTCTGTATCAAAATTGCTTTGTCCGGTTTTCCATCCGGCCTTTTGGCCAAACCCCGCCGTTCACGGTTTGGCAAAAAGGTCGAAGCGCCGGCACATAGGACCAGTACACAGGAAAAGGCCGGCCCGCATGAACGGACCGGCCGGTTTTGTCTTAGCGGATCGGCGGTGCGTACTGCAGGCCACCGCGCGACCAAAGGTCGTTGACGCCTCGCGAAATCTTCAGCGGGGTGTCCGGGCCGACATTGGCTTCAAACACTTCAGCATAGTTGCCGACGAGTTTGATCACGTTGGCCGCCCAGTCGTTTCCAAGACCAAGCGCGGCACCGAATTCACCCTCGGTACCAAGCAGACGCTTGATGCCCGGATTGTCGGAGCTCATCATCTCGCCGATATTGGCTTTCGATACGCCCAGTTCTTCGGCGTTGACCATTGCGAAATGTACCCACTTCACAATGTTGAACCACTGGTCGTCGCCCTGGCGGACAACCGGGCCAAGCGGCTCTTTGGAGATGATTTCAGGCAGAACCTGGTGATCGTTGGGGTTCGTCAGCTTCAGGCGCTGTGCATACAGGCCGGACTGGTCGGTCGTATAAACGTCGCAGCGTCCTGCATCATAGGCAGCAACAACCTCATCGGCCTTTTCAAAGGCAACAATCTCATACTCCAGCTTGTTGGCGCGGAAGTAGTCGGCAACGTTGAGCTCGGTCGTGGTGCCGGTATTGGTGCAGACAGAAGCGCCGGAAAGTTCGAGCGCGGATTTAACACCAAGATCGTTGCGGACCATGAAGCCCTGGCCGTCATAGTAGTTGACGCCGGCAAAGTTGAGGCCCAGCGTGGTGTCGCGGGACATCGTCCAGGTGGTGTTGCGCGAAAGCACATCAACTTCACCGGACTGCAGCGCGGTAAAGCGTTCCTTCGCAGAAAGCGGTACGAATTTCACCTTGGTATCGTCGCCGAAGACCGCTGCGGCGATGCCGCGGCAAAGGTCAACGTCGAGACCGGTCCAGTTGCCGGCGGAGTCCGGATTGGAGAAGCCGGGCAGTCCCTGGCTCACGCCACACTGGACAAAGCCTTTGGCCTTCACATCGTCAAGGGTTGCCGCGGAAGCGGCAGTCGTTGCCACGCCCATTGCAGCTGCACCGAGTGCGGCGGAGAGAATTTTCTTGTTCATCAAAACAGCCTTTTCTGTTGTTTTGCTCTGGTTGGCCGGTGCCCGCCCCTGGTGAAACATTCCTGCAGTGGCACAATTCCACCACGGCATGCCTCACGAAGCCGGTTCACCGGATTCATGCGAATCGAGTTGCCAAGGAAAGAGAAATTTGTGCGCAACGCTCCAAGCTGCGGCAAGCCGAGCCCGGTTCAAAGCGTCACATTGTAGATCCTCCCCTCGGACAACTCGTCCGATGTGTCACCATCACAAAACATAATGGCGTAAAGGTCAAGGGCGTTTGACGCCATTTGTATGGAAATGCGGTCTTTGCGCAAATAAGGTGAACAGGGCTGCCATGGGTCCGGGATATTCCTCCCGGCAGCATTGCCTGGAATTCCTCCGCCCGCACGCCGCGAGGCCCCGCCTGGAGCGAAGCCCGCAGGCCAACAGCGCGAAGTCAGAAAATGGCGGAGAGGGTGGGATTCGAACCCACGGTACGCTTGCACGCACGCCGGTTTTCAAGACCGGTGCATTCAACCACTCTGCCACCTCTCCGGATGCGGACGCGCCGCCTGTGCCGCGTTGCGGTCGATACAAGTGCCTAATGGGCCATTCGCCACAATTTTTCAACCATTAGTGCCGTCCGGGCATCAACGAATTTTTGAAAAACCTGAAGGGTTTGAAATCCGATGAAAAAAGGACCGGCGCGAGCCGGTCCTTTTGACGATGCATCAGGGATATTGCCGAACCCGGAAAACCCCGTTTACGCCGGTTTACTGCGGCAACTGGTCGTCAACACCTTCGACGTAGAAGTTGATGCCCAGCAGTTCGCCGTCTTCAGCCACCTGACCGTCTTCAAGCCAGACCGAGCCGTCCTGTTTCTTGACCGGTCCGGTAAACGGGTTGAACTCACCGGACTTGATCTTCGCTTCGGTTTCTTCGGCCATCGCCTTCACATCGTCCGGCATGTTGGTATAGGGCGCCATGACCACATGGCCTTCTGCCATGCCGGCCCATACATCCACCTGTTCCCAGGTGCCTTCCAGAACGGCCTTGACCCGCTCGATGTAATACGGACCCCAGTCGTCGATGATGGCGGTAAGCTGTGTCTGCTTGCCGAAATCGATCATGTCAGAGGCCTGGCCGAACGCCTTGACACCACGCTCGGCAGCAACCTGCATCGGCGCCGTGGAGTCGGTGTGCTGGGTGATGATGTCGGCGCCCTGGTCAATCAGCGCCTTGGCGGCGTCTGCTTCCTTGCCCGGATCAAACCAGGTATTCGCCCAGACGACCTTCAGCTTGAAGTCTGGATTGACCGACTGCGCACCAAGGGTGAAGGCATTGATGCCCATGACGACCTCGGGGATCGGGAAGGATGCAATGTAACCGGCAACGCCGGCTTTTGACATCTTGGCCGCGATCTGGCCCTGCACGTAGCGTCCTTCATGGAACTTCGAATTATAAGTCGACACGTTGTCGTGCTCGCGCTTGTAGCCCGTGGCGTGCTCAAACTTCACATCGGGAAACTTTGCTGCAACCTTGTTGGTCGCGTCCATATAGCCGAAGGAGGTGGTAAAGATGATGTTGCAGCCTGAACGGGCAAACCGTTCAATGGCGCGTTCTGCATCCGCGCCTTCCGGCACGCTTTCCAGGTAAGCCGTTTCCACCTTGTCGCCCAGCGCCTCTTCAAGGTCGAGCCGTCCACGGTCATGCTGGTAGGACCAGCCGAAATCCCCGATCGGGCCCACATAGATGAAGCAGGCCTTTACCTTCTCCATCCCGTGGCTTGCCGCAAGGGCGGAGCCGGCACTGAGCGCCAGTGCAAATGCGGCTGCAATTCCGAGCATTTTTTTCATGACATTCCTTCCTGTTTGTTTCCGGATTGTGTCCCGGTTTCTGTGATGTATCAGCGATCCGGCACGAAGCCGCGTCCCAGCATGGCCGGCGTGTTGATCAGTGTCAGCCTGCGGTTTCTGGAAATCAAGACCAGAACCGCGATCGTTGCAAGATAGGGCAGCGATGAAAGAAACTGTGCGGGAATGGATTTCAGCAGCGCCATGATGCCATAGACCGGCCCCGGCAGAAATTCCAGATCGCCGAGGTTCAGCGCCTGGATATGCAATTGCATGATGGTGATGGCCCCGAACAGATACGCCCCGAACAAAATACGCCAGGGCCGCCAGGATGCAAAAACCACCAGCGCAAGCGCAATCCAGCCGCGCCCTGCCGTCATGTTCTCGATCCACTGGGTTGTGTAGACCAGCGAGAGGTGCGATCCGGCAAGCCCGGCGCAGGCACCGCCGAACATCACCGCCAGATACCGCACCCGCGAAACACTGATGCCAAGCGCATGGGCGGAGTGGTGATTATCGCCGACACTGCGCAGGATCAGTCCGCCCTTGGTCCTGAACAGGAACCAGGAAACCGCGAAAACCAGTGCGATGGAAACGTAGAACAGCGCGTCCTGGGCAAACAAAAGCCGCCCGATCAGCGGTATCTCCGAAAGTACGGGAACGACAATGGGCTGCAGCTTGACACCCGGAACGCCAACAAACGCCTCGCCCCACAGGCCGGAAAGGCCGAGGCCCAAAATGGTCAGCGCGAGGCCGGTTGCCACCTGGTTGGTTACCAGGGTTACGGCCAGAAAGGCGAACAACAGCGAGAACAGGGCACCGATCACCATGCCGCCCAACGCGCCGACATAGGGATTGCCGCTCATCTGGGCAAAGGCAAAACCGCCAATCGCCCCCATGATCATCATGCCTTCCACGCCCAGATTGAGCACGCCCGACCGCTCGGCCACCAGTTCACCCATGGCAGCGATCAGCAATGGCGTTGCAGCGGTAAAAACGGTCAGCAGTATGGCTTCCGTCATTCCCATCTAGCTGTTCTCCACTTTTGGGGATGATACCGAACGGGCGGTTACAAACCGGATGCGGAAGTGGATCAGCGTATCGCAGGCAAGCACCAGGAAAAGCAGCATGCCCTGAAACACCCTTGCCGACTTGTCGGAAATCTGCAGCGAAATCTGCGCTGCTTCACCGCCCAGATAGGTCAGCGCCAGCACCAGTCCTGCAACGATTGCACCCAGCGGGTTCAAGCGGCCCAGAAAGACGACAATGATGGCGGCAAAGCCGTAACCGACCGAAAGCTTCTCATTAAGGTGCTGTACGGCGCCGGCAACCTCGATAATGCCGGCAAGCCCGGCCAGAGCCCCCGAAAGCAGAAAGGCAAAAAACGTCATTTTGGCTGAAGAAAACCCGGCAAACCGCCCTGCCCTGGGATTTTGGCCGAGCACCCGTACTTCAAAGCCTTTCATCGTTCTGGTAATCATCAGCCAGACCAGCACGGCGGCAACAACGGCAAACAGAATGCCGATATTGGCCCGGCCCGAAGCCGGAAACATCTCCGGCAGCAAGGCGAAGTCGTTGAAGGTGACGGTACCGGGAAAGCTGAACCCCTGCGGATTGCGCCAGGGCCCGCGCACCAGCCAGTCAACGAAAAGCTGTGCCACATAGACCAGCATCAGACTGGTGAGAATCTCGTTTGTGTTGAAGCGGCTTTTCAAAAAGGCCGGGATGGCGGCAAAGGCCGCACCGCCCGCCATGGCGAAGACGAGCATCAGCGGCAGGGTGATGAAGGACTGGAAATCCGGCGCCAAAACCGGAATGGCCGATCCGGCAACCGCCCCCATCAGGAACTGTCCCTCCGCACCGATGTTCCAGTTGTTGGAAAGATAACAGACCGACAGGCCCACCGCGATCAGGATCAGCGGCGTTGCCTTGATCAGCAATTCATGCAGCGACCAGGTCTCCGTCAGCGGTTCGATGAAATAGGAATACATCGCCTGAACGGGGTCCTTGCCGAGCGCCATGAACACGATGGCGCCCAGCAAAACGGTCAGCAACAGCGCAATCACCGGGGACAAATAGGAAAACAGTTGCGACGGCATCTGGCGCCTGGAAACTTCAATGCGCATGCCCGGCCCCCACATCATGGGTTTCACGGGAGTCGCGCTCGGTATGGGCACCGCCCATCAGCAGGCCGATTTTTTCCCGTGTCACCTCGCCTGCCCGCCCCGCTTCGGCAATGGTGCCGTCATGCATGACGAGTATGCGGTCGGCCACCTCGAAGATTTCGTCCAGATCCTGGGAGATCATCAGCACCGCAGAGCCCGATGCCGCCAGGTCGATCAGGGCCTGGCGGATACGGCTTGCTGCCCCCGCATCCACGCCCCATGTCGGCTGGTTGACCACCAGGATCGATGGTTGCCGGTCGAGTTCGCGCCCCATGATGAACTTTTGAAGATTGCCGCCAGACAAAGCCGATGCGGCAGGATTTTCAGCCGACTTGCGCACATCCATGTCGCTGCAGATGCGCTTGGTGGCCTTTTCCACCATCTCTTCCCAGACAACGCCCAGCCTGCCGAACCGCTGAAAGGCGACCGAATCGGAAGCATGACGTGCCAGCAGCAGGTTTTCGGTCAGTGTCATGCCGGGAACCGCGCCATGGCCCAGCCGCTCTTCGGGGACGAAGGCGGCGCCAAGCTTGCGCCGCGCATTGATGTCGAGATTGCCCACCGCCTGCCCGCGCATGACGATCGCGTCATTGGCCGAGGTTACCTCGCCGGAGACGACGTCAAACAATTCGCTTTGCCCGTTGCCCGCCACCCCGGCAATTCCCGCAATTTCGCCCGCCTTGACCGAGATGGCGATGTTTTTCAGGCCGATTGCAAACGGCGTTGCCGGCGGCAGGCTGGCATCGCAAACCTCAAGCAGCGCTTCGCCTGCCTGTGCCGTGCGTTCCTGCCGCTGTACTTCGGCTACCTCGGAGCCAACCATCATGGAAGCAAGGCTTGCAGCCGTTTCCTGCCGCGGGTCGCATTCGCCCACCACCTTGCCGTGGCGCAATATGGTGGCGCGGTCGCACATCGCTTTGACTTCCTCAAGCCGGTGCGAAATGTAGAGGATGGAACGGCCCTCATCGCGCAACCGCTTCAAGGTGACAAACAGGTTGTCAGCCTCCTGCGGCGTCAGCACGGAGGTTGGCTCGTCAAGGATGATCAGTTCGGGATCCTGCAGCAGGCAACGCACGATCTCCACCCGCTGGCGCTCGCCGACGGAAAGATCGCCGATATGCGTGGAGGCATGCAGTGGCAGGCCGTATTCTTCCGACAGGCGCTCGGCATCGCGCGCCACCTGCTCAATGGTATGTCCCGGACCCAGCGACAAAACGATGTTGTCGGCAACGGTGAGCGACTCAAAAAGCGAGAAGTGCTGGAAGACCATGCCGATGCCAAGCGAACGTGCAAAGGACGGGCTGGTGACCTTGACGGCCTCCCCCTTCCACACAATTTCGCCGGCCGTGGGATGCAGCGAACCGTAGAGCATTTTGACGAGGGTCGACTTTCCGGCGCCGTTTTCACCCAGCAAGGCGTGAATTTCGCCCTTGCCGATCGACAGGTCGAGTGAATCGTTCGCCTTCAGCGTGCCGAATATTTTCGTCAGCCCGCGAACGTCCAGCAATGGGGCATCACCGGCTGCGCTACTCGCCATCGGTTGAGCTCATTTGGTTCCTCCTCCTCGTCCTACTAGGTACCAAACAAAATGCATTGTCCAGCGCCGGTTTGCTGCGGGCGCTGCCTGAAGCCGATTATTCACAGGGGCGCAAGTAGCGGGCAAAGAAAAACCGCCGCAAACCTTGCGGCGGTTTGAAATTTGATTGCAAAAAAATCCGGCCGTGCAAGAGCCCGATTTCCCGCAGTAAGGAACTTACCGGTTAACGGCTTCCTTCAGCGCCTTGCCCGGCTTGAACCGCGGGGCCTTGGATGCCGGCACCTGAATGGTTGCTCCGGTTTGCGGATTGCGGGCTGTCGTTGCCTTTCGGTTGGCAACCACAAAGTTGCCAAATCCGACGAGACGCACTTCATCCCCCTGGCTGAGAGCCGAGGTAATGCCACCGAGCACCGCATCTACAGCTTCGGATGCCTGGGCTTTTGTTATGGATGCCTGATCAGCAACGGAAGCAATAAGCTCGTTTTTGTTCATCGTGTTTTCCTTTCAATAGGCGCGCACGCGCATTGCACCTCTGCAAAATCGCACTTTTCGGCGAAGCGGCACAACAAGAATCCCAGTTTTCAGGGCTTTTTGGCCCGATTCGGTGTATTTTTCGGATTTGTCAATGCCCGCTTTGGTGCCGAATTTGCCGTTGCGGGACACACAAGGCAGGTTTATCGCCAGGCTGCGATTCGTGGAAAAACCTCAGGTTGCGGCCAAATTGAAGCTGCTTCGCCCGATCACGGAGAGCGCTCTGTCCTTGCCACCGGCCGCCGTGGTGGCAGGAAAAATCCGGCAGAAGAACGTTCATCATCAGCCCTTGCCATAAAGAAAAACCCCGGCTGACAGACAGCCGGGGTTGAGCAGTCTCAAAGGTGACAGAACCCGATGATCAGTGCGGCACCGAAGACGCCTGATTGTCGCTGCGGCCGAGCATCGCCTGCCGCGCGCGTTCTTCATCCTCGGCGGTCCATTCGATGGCAACCGGCTTGCTGACCAGCGCATGTTCGAGCACCTGATCGATGTGCGAAACCGGAATGATCTCCAGCCCGCTCTTCACATTGTCAGGAATTTCAGCAAGGTCTTTCGCGTTTTCTTCCGGTATGAGGACCTTCGAAATCCCGCCACGCAGGGCCGCAAGAAGCTTTTCCTTCAGCCCGCCAATCGGCAGCACCCTGCCCCGCAGCGTGATCTCGCCCGTCATCGCAACATCCGAACGCACCGCAATGCCTGTCATCACCGAGACGATTGCCGTCGTCATGGCGGTGCCGGCTGACGGACCATCCTTGGGGGTCGCGCCTTCAGGCACATGGACGTGAATGTCCATGCGGTCGAACATCGGCGGCTCGACGCCGAAGTCAGCCGCTTTCGAGCGGACATAGGATGCAGCGGCCGAAATCGACTCCTTCATGACATCCCTGAGGTTTCCGGTAACGGTCATCTTGCCCTTGCCGGCCATGGAGACACCCTCAATGGTCAGCAATTCGCCGCCCACCTCCGTCCATGCAAGACCGGTCACAACGCCGACCTGATCCTCCGTCTCGGCCTTGCCGAAGCGGAATTTGGTCACGCCAAGGAAGTCGCCGACATTCTTTTCGGTGACCTTGACCGACTTCTTGTCGCCCTTGAGGATCTCGGTAACCGCCTTGCGCGCAAGCTTGGAGAGTTCGCGCTCCAGGTTACGTACGCCAGCTTCCCTTGTGTAATGGCGAATGATCTCGCGGATCGCATCGTCGCTGATGGAAAATTCCTTCGGCTGCAATGCATGGTCGCGGATCGTCTTGGGCAGCAGATGCCGCTTGGCAATCTCCAGCTTTTCATCTTCGGTGTAACCGGCGATGCGGATGATCTCCATGCGGTCCATCAGCGGGCCGGGAATGTTCAGCGTGTTTGCGGTCGTTACGAACATCACGCTGGAAAGATCATAATCCACCTCCAGATAGTGATCGGCAAACGTGCTGTTTTGTTCCGGATCAAGCACCTCAAGCAGTGCCGAGGACGGATCACCCCTGAAGTCCATTCCCATCTTGTCGATCTCGTCAAGCAGGAACAGCGGGTTGTTCTTCTTCGCCTTTTTCATCGACTGGATGACCTTGCCGGGCATCGAGCCGATATAGGTGCGCCGATGGCCACGGATCTCCGCTTCGTCGCGCACGCCGCCAAGGGCCATGCGCACGAATTCCCGGCCCGTGGCCTTGGCAATCGATTTGCCCAGCGACGTCTTGCCGACCCCGGGCGGTCCGACCAGGCACAAAATGGGACCCTTGATCTTTTTCGCCCGGCTCTGCACGGCCAGATATTCGACAATGCGTTCCTTGACCTTTTCCAGGCCGTAATGATCGGCATCAAGGACTTCCTGGGCCTTGTTGATGTCCATCTTCTTCGTGGAGCGCTTGCCCCACGGAATGCCCAGCAGCCAGTCAAGATAATTGCGCACGACGGTCGCCTCTGCCGACATCGGACTCATCTGCTTGAGCTTTTTCAGCTCCGCATGGGCCTTGTCGCGGGCTTCCTTGGAAAGCTTGGTCTTTTCGATGCGCGCTTCCAGTTCGCCGAGTTCGTCCTTGCCGTCCTCGCCTTCGCCCAGTTCCTTCTGGATCGCCTTCATCTGCTCGTTGAGATAGTATTCGCGCTGGGTCTTCTCCATCTGCCGCTTGACGCGGCTGCGGATGCGCTTTTCCACCTGCAGCACGGAAATCTCGCTCTCCATCATGGAAAGGATATGCTCCAGCCGGTCCTGCACGCCCAATATGCTCAGGATCTCCTGTTTTTCGCTGAGCTTGATCGCAAGATGCGAGGCGATGGTGTCGGCCAGCTTGGAATAGTCGTCAATCTGGCCAACGGCACTGAGAACCTCCGGCGAAACCTTCTTGTTCAGTTTCACGTAGTTCTCGAACTCGCTGACCACCGAGCGCGCGGTCGCCTCAATGGAAACCGGATCGCTGACCTCGTCCTCGATCACCTCGCAATGGGCTTCGAAGAAATCACTGCGCTCGGTGAACTGAATGACCCTTGCCCGCGATACGCCCTCAACCAGCACTTTGACGGTGCCGTCCGGCAGCTTGAGCATGTGCAGCACCTTGGCCAGCACGCCCGTATCATAAAGAGCTTCGGGCGTCGGGTCGTCATCGCCAGCCTTTTTCTGGGTAAACAGCAAAATGTGATGATCCTTGTTCATCACATCCTCGAGCGCGGCAATCGACTTCTCGCGGCCGACAAACAGCGGCACGATCATGTGCGGAAAGACGACAATGTCCCGCAGCGGCAACAGCGGGTAAACTTCGCCGGTGCCCAATCCGATATCCGATTTTCCGGTATTTGCCATGTTGTATTCCTGTCTGGCCCTTCGGCCTTTGGGTGATTCAGTGCCATGGTACCATCCAACGCCAGTCAAAAATACCGCATCTGGGGTTTTACGGCAGTTTTTCGAAGGCTGCGGAAACCTGCTGGAGTGCAGGCGCCGGCACGGGTGGCGGGAGCACCGAAATGCTTGGTTGAAAAAGAAATGGGGCCGCCTGATCCGGGTTTCAAGGGCCGCCGGTCAGGCCTGTTCAAGGGTTTCGCGATGCTGGGAAGCGAAGCGAATCAGCGAGTTGATGCCCGACAGGCCGAGCTTGCGGCAGATGTTCTGGCGATGGCTGTGAATGGTGCGCACCGAAAGGTGGTTGCGTTCGGCAATCTGGGCGCTGGAAAGGCCTGCCGCGATGAGTCCCAGTACCTTGCGTTCGCTGTTGGTCAGTGCCGACAGTTTCTCCTCAATGCCGTCGGGCGGCGCAGCCAGTTCCCCAAAACATCCTCTCCCGCCGTGCCGGTTGATGAACTCATGAAAAACCCGCCCGAATTCACGCTCATCGCCTTGATCAGTTCATCGCCAGCATCCTCCTTGGCGACAAAGCCGTGGCAACCGATTTCCCGCGCCCTGGCAACGAACTCGGCCGACGAATACATCGACAAAATGACGATGCGGCAGGCCGGGTGTATTTCGAGCACTTTTTCTGCCGCTTCGAACCCGCCCATGCCGGGCATGTTGAGGTCCATTACAATGGCATCGGGCTTCAATACGCCCGCCTGATAAATGCATGCTTCGCCGTCGCCCACCTCCGCCAGGACGTCAAAGGAGTTTGCTTCACCGAGTATTTGCCGCACGCCGTTTCGAAATACCGGATGATTGTCGGCAATAATGACGGTCTTGCTCATGACTGCGCCTTCCTTGATTCCGGCCTTGATTCCGGCCTTGATGCAGGAAATGTCAGCCGGGCTCTCGTGCCCTCCGGGGATTGTTTAATGGTAAATCTGCCGCCGAGAATTGCCGCGCGTTCATCGACCACGGCCAATCCTATGCCCTCCCCGTTCACGGCCGAACCGGCTGTGCCGTTGTCACCGACCTCCACAATGACCTTGCCGCTTTCCCCTGTCAGCTGGATGTTGATCAGATCGCCGCCAGAATGCCGCAATGCGTTGGATACAAGTTCCTGCACGACGCGATAGACCTGTAATTGCTGGTTTCTGTCGAGTTCCAGCGCAGGCTCGACATCGAGTAAAATTCGAACATCGCCGGATTTTGCAAGCCGGGAGCGCAATTCCTTCAGCGCGCCGGCAAGCCCGAGATGGTCAAGTGCGGCAGGGTGAAGATCATGGGAAATCCGGCGGATGTCATCGAGCAGGTAACGTGTTTCGCGCTCCACATCCTGCAACACGGCGCCAGCCTTGCCGCCGGTGCCGTTGCGCCCGGCGCGGCGCAACCGGCTGACAATCGTCACCAGCCCCTGCCCGGCACTGTCGTGGAGTTCAGCAGCAATTCGGCTGCGTTCGCGGTCAACCCGCTGAAGCAATTGTTGTTTGGAGCGTTCGGCAACCTCAATGCGCGCCCGGCGCTCCGCCTGGCGTTCGCGCTCGGTGACCGTCAACAGATACGCAAGCGTCAGGGTGAACAGCAGTGCTTCGAATACCAGGGTTATCTCGGCGTGATGTGCGCCAATCCGGCCGAGGTTCCAGCCGGTGAACTGTTGGGCAATTCCGGCAATCATTGAGGGGACGATCACCGCAACAACCGGGACCAGCAGAATCTGCGCCCGTTCATTGCCCTGTCTTGCCCGTGCAACCAGCACCACAATCATCGCGATGGCGGCGGCAATCCAGACCGCAATTACACCCAGCGCCGCCTGCCAGTATGACAGAAACACCCAGCAAGCCAGGATGATCATGTTCAACAGCGGCCAGATGTAAAACACCGGCCGCCGCGCCAATCCCCGCCAGTCGCCCGGATGGAGGAAATGATAGGCAAACAGAACGGCGAAGATACCCGGCCCTGCCTCCGACAGGACCATCACCTTGTTTGAAAGCCAGGGTTGTTCAGGCCATAGATAGGCCGGGCCGACACCGGTTAGGTAGAAATCCAGAAACAGTATCGAGAGTGTGTTCAGCGCGTTGAAAAGATAGGTCCACTGGCCGACGAGCCAGCCCAGTATCAGATTGTAGCCGACAAGAGACAGAATACCGCCGAAGAAAAACAGCCGTGTCATCAAGGTCTGACGCGAACGGGTGTGAAACGCTTCAGCAGCCATGATTTTGACCGGCGTGATCAGCAGCGCCGGCTGACGGGTTTCCAGAACGTACCGCAAACCCGCTTCATCAGGGGACCCAAGGGACAAGGGAAAGGCCACCTCCGCGGTTTGCAGTGGCTGCCGGCTGGCAGGCACCGCGTCGCCCGAATAATAGGTTGTGACCGCCTGGCCGCTACCGTCGCACAGGTGCAGGCGGGCATCGTCCGATCTGGTCGTCAGAAAAATCACGCTGTCGCCAAGGCCGGGCAGTTGCGTTGTGTTTATTTCATGCAGCGTTATCCGGTTTCGCGGCCCGGTTTCGACGGCATCCACTTGTTGCCGCGGTGTGACGGGCTGCTGCGCGCAGGGTGAAAATTCCTCACCGCCCACTTCAAGCGGCGTCAGGCGCGCGGAGAAAATCTCGAAAGGTAAAGGAAACAGCTTCGGGCCGGCGAGCAACACAGTCAGATAGGCAAGACCCAGGATGAGTCCCACCACCAGCAAGCCCGACAGTTTGGCCCTGAAATCCTCCAACAGCCTCTCATTCATCCGTGATGTGATCAGCTAAGACTATCACAGCCTGATCGCCATCCCATACGCAACCTTGCTTAGGAAAATACGCAAGCTGGCGGATGGCTCAAAGCGCATCCTTTTTCCGATACTCAAGCCGGTTCTTCGGACCATGATCAGGACAACGCACCGCTCCCGGCGGTGGCGCTGCATGAGGAAAACAGCTGTATGAAACGTCGCGACGTAATGAAACTGGGGGCCGCGGCACTGGCAGCCACCGCAGCCTCACCAAAGCCTGCAAGGGCTGTCCGCATGGCAGGCAGTACTGATTGCGCACCGGTATCCGGCGATCAGGAAACAATCGCCAATACAGCTTTCTATATTCCCGGTTATTGGCCGCAGTCGGTTTATTTTGCCGGCGTTCCCGCCATCCGCCACAAACATCTCGCCCGTGCCATCCCCGATGGGTATTACGGCAGCATCAAAATGCTTACGCGGCTGGCGGGCGATGGCAGCGTAAAACAGGCCCTGTTTCCCGTTGGCGGTCATGACGTTGTCATATCGCCCGATGGAGGGATCGGCTTTTTCGGTGCCCTCGAACGGCAGGACTATGTGAGTTTTGATCCGCAAACCCTTGATCTGGTAGCCATGGGTAAACCCTATGCAAGCGGCTGGATCGGGGGTGGTCACGGCACATTCATTGACAACGGCAAATTGTTGGCAGTCTCGGAGCGGGCACCCAAAACCCCTTATTCCGGCAAGCCAGCCAGCCATTACGGGCGCATTACCCTGCGCGATCCGCAAACCCTGAAGATCGTCGAATCCTATTCTTCTCACGGCATCGCGCCCCACGACATCTGCCTGCTGCCAGACGGCCGGCATCTTGCGATCGCAAATTACGGTTCGGTGGTGGCGCAAAACCACGCTGACTACGCCATTCCCCGCAAGGTGGTTGAATCCTCGGTGGTTGTCATTGATCTTGCAAACGGAAAACGCGTCGCCAAGCAGACAACCGGGAAGGAACGGATCGAGACGCGGCATCTTACCGCCCTCGATGTTGACCGCATATTCGCGATCAAGGTCGAGATGGCCGCAACCGGCAGGGACCAGATCCATCTGAAGAACCAGCAATACGCTTACGAAGGCGATTTCACCACGCCGGACGATCATTGCTATCTGCCGACGCCCCTGATTGCCCTGAACGCAGCGAACAGCGCCATCAGGGAAATCGGCGAAGGCAGCGAGCGCGGGTTCATGCGCCAGGGAATCGGCATCAAATACGAGGAGCAACACGGCGAGGTTCTGGTGACCTTCCCCTCCTCCCACAGCCTGTTTGTCATCGATGCAGCCACCAGCGAAGTCAAACAGCGCATCGACACAGCGGCCATCGGCCTCGACTATCCCTGCGGCCTGAGCATGATACCCGGCTCCCCCTTTTATGCGGTCAGCGGCTACTGGAAGAATCTCTTCATCTTCCGGCGCGGCAGCCACGAACCGCTCCGGGAGCTTTGCCATTACGCCTCGTTCTTCGGCCACAGCCACATGACGGCGGTTCGAACAGGCTGACGTTCACAGGCACGGCCTAAGCAACCTTGCTTAGGCAATTACGCAAGGTGGCGGATACCAACCCGGCCGGATTGTCCCGAAACTTCCCTGGACCCGTGGGTTCCGAATTTGCAGGGGCACGGAATCCGGAAGTCGGCACAGTCGAAATCACATCTGGAAAGGAAGATACCCATGCAATCCATCCCGCACACCAAAGCCCGCAGGCTGGTGGTGTTGAGCGCCGGTGCACTCATGCTGGCAACATTGTCCGGCGGACCGGTTTCCACAGCTGATGCAGCATCCATACGATTGGACCCCGCATCCCGCTATTACCATAAAGAAGCGGTGGAGGTGACCCAGGTTGCCATCAAGAACAAGGCCCAGGCCCGGCGTCATTTGGCGAAAATCAAACGGCTGACCAAAAAGCTGAAAGCGCAAAGCGCCAAACTCAAAACGGCAACCGCCAAGGTCAAACGGATCACCGCAACCCTGCGCTAACATTACAAGAGGCAATGACATGAAACGCTTGATACTAAAACCATACCTGTTTCGCCTGTCGGCGGCATTTCTGCTTTCTGCAACAATCAGCCTTGCAGATATCGCCGTGACCGGAACGGTTTTCAGTCCTGCTTGGGCACACAGTGGCGGCGGTGGCAGCAGTGGTGGCGGTGGCAACGGTGGCGAAAGCGGCTCCACACGGTCCTCAGCCCGCAGTCCCCACCGCGATGTCCGCCTTGCTGCAGCCGCGCTGGTGGAGGCCGTGCGCACCATGCGCGAGGCACAGGAAGCTCTCGACTTGATCAAGTCCAATCCCGGCGGAGCAGCGGCTATTTTCGACAATCTGGATCAGTTCAACGAAGCGGTTTCACAACTCAATGCCGAGGTACGCACAGCCAGAGCACGTGCCCATGGCGCCATTCAGGCACTGACGGTCTTTCTGGATCGAGTAGGCTTCACCGATCCCAAAAGCAGGCTGAAGGGATCCAAGCTCAGCCGCGCGCACACCCGTGCTGCTGCCGCGCAGAACTACTCGGTGGTCGGCAATCTCGTCAACGAAGCAAAAAAGGGTCTCGACAAGCTGTATTGAAGGCCTGTCTCGGGCAGAATCCTCACGCCCCACCCTGCCCGGATAAAAGGAAACCGCCGTTTTAACGCGGCGGTTTCTTGATTCTTCACGTTGAGGCGTTGCAGCTTATGCGCTTGCTTCCTTTTCCTCGGATTTTTCCGAATAGATATAGAGCGGGCGGGCATTGCCGGTGACAACTTCCTCCGAGATCACCACCTCTTCGACGCCTTCCATGGCAGGTAGTTCGAACATGGTGTCCAGCAGGATCGATTCCAGAATGGAACGAAGTCCCCTCGCCCCGGTCTTGCGCTCAATGGCCTTTTTGGCGATCGCGGCAAGTGCATCCTCGTGGAAGGTCAGTTCGACATTTTCCATCTCGAACAGCCGCTGATACTGTTTGACCAGTGCATTCTTCGGCTCTTTCAAAATCTGGATCAGTGCATCTTCATCGAGATCTTCCAGCGTTGCCAGAACCGGCACACGGCCGACAAATTCCGGGATCAGGCCGAAACGCAACAGGTCTTCAGGCTCCACTTCGCGGAACAGTTCCCCTGTCTTGCGATCCTCCGGCGAAGCCACATGAGCGGAAAACCCGATGGAGGTTTTGCGCCCGCGTTCGGAGATGATCTTGTCGAGGCCGGCAAAGGCACCGCCGCAGATAAACAGGATGTTGGTGGTATCGACCTGCAGGAATTCCTGCTGGGGATGCTTGCGCCCGCCCTGGGGCGGAACGGAAGCGACCGTCCCTTCCATGATTTTCAACAATGCCTGCTGAACACCCTCGCCGGATACGTCGCGCGTAATCGACGGGTTGTCCGACTTGCGGGAAATCTTGTCGACTTCGTCGATATAGACAATGCCGCGCTGAGCCCGGTCGACATTGTAGTCGGCGGACTGCAACAGCTTCAAAATGATGTTTTCCACATCCTCACCCACATAGCCGGCTTCCGTCAGCGTGGTGGCATCGGCCATGGTGAAAGGAACATCAATGATACGGGCCAGGGTCTGGGCCAGCAGCGTCTTGCCGCAGCCGGTCGGGCCGATCAGCATGATGTTCGATTTAGCCAGTTCAACTTCCTGGTTGGCGGATGCATGCGCCAGGCGCTTGTAGTGGTTGTGAACCGCCACCGAAAGCACCCGCTTGGCATGCCCCTGCCCGATCACATAGTCGTCGAGTACAGTCAGGATTTCCTGCGGCGCTGGAACGCCGTCGCCCGACTTGGTCACGGAGGACTTGTTTTCCTCGCGGATGATGTCCATGCACAGTTCGACGCATTCATCGCAGATGAAGACGGTCGGACCGGCGATCAGTTTGCGGACCTCATGCTGGCTTTTGCCGCAAAAGGAGCAGTACAGCGTGTTCTTGGAGTCGCCACCGCCATTTCCGCCACTGGAGATCTTGCTCATGCTACTTCCTCAAATTCGCGGCTCCATCAACCGCCAAAATTCCAACAAGCCGGCCCCACTTGTCACCATACCGTCATGCGCCGCAGTCAATCACCTGTTGCCGGTTGAGGCAATATGGACGCAGTGATTCTCCAACTCTATCCGCGAAAACGTGACGATAGCCTTAATTTCAGGCGCTTTCGGGGTTCGCGGGCGGAAAATTTGCCGCAGCCTGCACACAGATGATGGTCAACAAGGCACCATTCGGCCGCACGTGCGCCAGGCGATGGTGCCCTTGATTCTGCCTGCATGGACTGCAAAGACCGTTAACTGTCCCCTTCTTCAACTACCCGCTTGTCGATCACCTGATCGATCAGGCCCCATTCCTTTGCCTCTTCCGAGGTCATGAAGTGGTCACGGTCAAGGGTCTGCTCAACGGTCTCGTAGTCCTGGCCGGTATGCTGGACATAGACTTCATTCAGCCGCCGCTTCATCTTGATGATGTCCTGGGCATGGCGTTCGATATCGGAGGCCTGGCCCTGAAACCCGCCGGAGGGCTGATGCACCATGACGCGGGCATTGGGCAGGGCAAACCGCATGTCCTTTTCGCCGCCTGCCAGAAGCAGCGAGCCCATCGATGCGGCCTGTCCGATGCAAAGCGTTGAAATGGCAGGGCGAATGAACTGCATCGTGTCGTAGATCGCCATGCCCGAGGTAACCACGCCGCCCGGCGAATTGATGTAGAGGTTGATTTCCTTTTTCGGATTGTCGGCTTCCAGATACAGAAGCTGGGCGCAGACCAGTGTCGCCATCCCGTCCTCGATCGGGCCGGTAATGAAAATCACGCGTTCCTTCAGCAGCCTGGAAAAGATGTCGTAGGCACGCTCGCCGCGGTTCGACTGTTCCACCACCATGGGCACAAGATTCATGGCGAGATCTACCGGGTCTTTCATCAAAATATTCCTTGTATTGATTCTCTGGCTGGCGGCGATTCTTCGCCACTAGACATAGGATAAGCAAACGAAGCGTTAAAGAGGCCGGCTGGCTTATAAATCGGTGACCTCAGACGGCTGCTTTGCCGCTTTATAAAAGAAAAACCCGCCAAATGGCGGGTCGTTCAAAGGCCGAAGCACAAAGAGAGGTTATTCCTCTTCTTCCTTCATCAGTTCCTCGGCGCTGACCGCCTTGTCGGTGACGTCGGCCTGGGCGAGGATGTGGTCGACCACTTTTTCCTCAAACAGCGGTGCCCGCAATCCCGCCACCGCATCAGGGTTCTCGCGGAAATAGTTGAACACCTGCTGTTCCTGGCCGGGATACTGGCGCACCTGATCGTAGATCGCGCGCTGCATCTCTTCCTCGGTGACCTCGATTTTGGCTTCTTCACCAATCTGGGCCAGTGCCAGGCCAAGGCGCACCCGGCGCTCGGCAAGTTTCTGATATTCAGCGCGCGCCTCCTCTTCGGTGGTATCCTCATCCTCGAAGGATTTGCCCGCACGCTCCATTTCGGTCGTCATCTGGTTCCAGATGTTGTCGAACTCCGCCTGCACCATGCGCTGCGGCAGTTCCATCTTGGTCATTTCATCCATCTGGTCCAGAACCTGGCGCTTGATCCTGGCACGGGTGTAGGAGCCGTTGCGTGCTTCAATCTGGCCCTTGACGGCTTCGCGCAGCTTTTCCGCGCTTTCCACACCAAGCTGCTTTGCCAGATCGTCGTTGATCTCGATCTTCTCAGGCTTCTCGACGGCTTTGATCTTCACCTCAAACTCGGCTTCCTTGCCGGCAAGCTGCGTGGCCTGATAGTCGTCGGGAAACTTGATCTTCAGCGTTTTTTCATCGCCGGCCTTGGCGCCAACCAGCTGTTCTTCAAATCCCGGAATGAAACGGCCTGATCCCAGCACAAGGCGGGCATCTTCTTCCGCACCGCCCTCAAAGGGTTCGCCGTCCAGCTTGCCAAGATAATCCATGACCACCCGGTCGCCATTGGCAGCCTTGCCCTTTTTTTCCGAATAGGTGCGCGCGCTTTCGGCAATCTGCTCGACCTGCTCCTCGATTTCCTTTTCGCTGGGCTCGGCGACAGGGCGCTCAATCTTCAGCTTCGACAGGTCGGGGGTGTTGATTTCCGGCATGACCTCATAGGCCATTTTGAATTCGAAATCCTGCTTGCCGGCAAGGATTTCCTCGGCTTCCTTCTCGTCCTCGGTCATCGAGACTTCAGGCTGCTGGGCAGCCTTCTCATTGCGCTCCTTCAATACTTCGCCGGACCGCTTGGAAACGATGTCGTTGACGATCTCCGCCATCAGCTGCTTGCCGTACAGCTTCTTGATATGGGAAAGCGGAACCTTGCCCTGGCGAAATCCGTTGATCCGCACCTTGCCTTTCATGTCTTCCAGACGTTCTGCCAGCCTGCCGGCAAGGTCGTCCTTCGGCACCACGATCTTCAGTTCGCGCTCAAGGCCCTTATTGATAGTTTCCGTAACCTGCATGGTTCCAACCGTTATCCTGTGTTGCATTCCCGCGGCACCGGAGATATCCGGCATTGCGGCTTTCTCCGCTTACCGCCTGTATTTGGTGCGGGTAGAGAGACTTGAACTCCCACGCCTTTCGGCACCAGAACCTAAATCTGGCGTGTCTACCAATTTCACCATACCCGCTGATTGTGGCATTTCACGGCGTAAAGCGGCTGTTCGCACGCTTCAGCGATGTCAATAAATCTGCCGGCGCCGCCCAGGCAGCACCGTCAAACCAGTCGGCGCGGTCTATATCATCCGCCAGTGGTTTGGCAAAGGGGGTTTAACGCATTTTTTGCCCCTTGCCGAGCACGCTTCAATTGCCGTTCAGGACCCGGTTCTGTCGGCAAAACGCCGCGAAACATTATCGAACCGCTGCTGCCATGAAAACCGGCGGGTACCGGCATCAACTTCGCCTGATGAGGGCCAGCTTGATACGGTGCGAATACCGCCGCTTTCGACAAAGACGGCATGGCTTCCAGAAAGTTCCAGATCGCCGCGGGTGATGGTCAATTCGGGCTGGCGCATCTTGCACCGCACGAACCAAAGCCGGGGCGCCAGCAGGATATCGGCGCGGCTGCATTCTTTGGCCAGCAAATCGGGATCATAGACGAGCGAAACCCGCTTTCCCGCTGCGGTAAAACGGCACAAATCCTTTCCGCAAGGCACCAGCGCGGCAAAGTCGGAGAAACTGCCGTTTGGAAGGTAGGCCCGCCGCCAGATTTCGGTGACAAAGCGGTCCCGCCCCGGATTAAGGAGAGAAAGCGTTGTCGCACCGGCATCGTCTTTTCCAGCGGCCGTTTCCATTGCAGGCTGACGGACCGCGATTGTCCGGCCGTTTTGGGCCAGCAGGAGGGCCGGTACGGCCGGAGCGTTTGTTCCGCCCCATGCAAGTGCGGCCATCCACCCGATGGGCACGATGGCGGCAATGCGAAGCCGCGATTGCAGACCGCACAAAAGCACCAGTGCAAGAGCGCCCAGAAGCGGCAATTGCGGTGACAGCAGGCCGGTCTCGTAACCGGGGTGATAGGCGGCAACCTGCCCGGCAATGGCAAGCACGCCATCAATGGCCCAGCCCAGCGGTTTTAGGGCGAGCGCCTCCAATCCGTAGGGCATCAACAGTACCGCGATCAGGCAGAGCGGCATGACCGCCAGCGATACAAGCGGCATGGCAAGGAGATTGGCCACCATGCCAAGGGGAGCAATGCGGTGAAAATGCCATGCCGCAAACAAGGCGGTGGCTGCGCCGGCAATCAGGCTGGTTGTGGCCAGCCCGGCAAAGTATCCGCCAAGCCTGCCAAGAGCGCCCGGCACCTGGCGATGGCGTTCAGCAGCGTTTTGCCAGTCGGTCCATTGCCGGTAGGCGGCAACCAGCGCGGCCACGGCAGCAAAACTCATCTGAAAACCCGGTTGAAACAGGCTGGAAGGCGCGATTGCCAGGACGATGAGCGCCGCAATAGCCACGCTGCGCATGGTAATTGCCTGCCGGTCGAGCATGGCCGCCAGCATCATGACGGAAAGCATGATCCAGGCGCGCTGGGTGGCAACACTGGTGCCTGCCAGAAAAAGATAGAGCGTTGCCGCGCCAAACCCGGCGCCGATCGCCCATTTCTTGATCGCATGGCGTTCGGCAAGGCCGGGCACGAAAAGCAGGCATTGGCGCACCAGCCAGATCACCGTTAGCGCCACCAGCGCCATGTGCAGTCCGGAAATGGCAAGGATGTGGGCAAGCCCGGTGCGGCGCAGGCTTTCCTGGGTAGGCTCGGAAAGACCGGAGCGGTCGCCTGTAATCAGTGCCACGGCAACGTGACCTGCCTGCCCTTCAAGGCCGGTCCGGATACGGGCAGCGGTTTTTTCGCGCACACGGTTCTGGAAGATTACGGCGCGCTCCCGCCAGCCGGGCACAGCCGGCAGAGCTGTTTCAAGCATGGGCACCCCCATGAAGAACCCGGTCATGCCCAGGCCATTGAGCCAGCCGTGATAGGCAAAGTCATACCCGCCCGGATAAAGCGGGGCGGGAAGCGGGCGCAGCCGCGCAAGTCCGGATACCACGCTTCCCGTCGCATCTCCCGGACTGGACTTTCCACCCGAAATCCGGATACGGCCGGGCAGTTCTGCGGGGCTGAACCCTTCTATCGCCAGCGGTTTGATCAGATATCGCGCCGCGCCGCGCCGGGTAAGATCGCTTGCCAGTACAATGCCCCGCACATGGGCTGTGACATCGGCCTGCGGAACCGCCATGGCACGGCGTTGCAGTTCTGCTGCCGCCAGGAGCATGCCGAACGACACGGCAATGAAGGCCCACAGAAGGGGAGCAGCAAGGCCGGCCTTACCGGCACGGCGAAACTTCACCAGCCCGGTAACAATTAACAGCACACCTGTCGTCACCATCAGTGCCCACAGCGAGGGTTCGGCCGGCGCAGCGTAAAACAGCGCAATGCCGGCCGCCATGGCAACGGGCAGAAAGTTAAACCCGCTGGCTTTGGCCATTTCCCTCGCCAGTTCGCGGCCCAGGAAGTCCCGTGCCGAAAGCATCGTTTCTTCTAGACTGAAATAGAGCCTTCGCCCCCTGCCCGCTTCCTGACGTCTGTGGACATCACCACCGAGTGCATTCGGCCAGGTTTCGGCGGAGTCATTTTCATCGCTGGACGTGATTGCGCCAACTGGCAATGATTTCCTGATCGCCCTGCTGTCATCGGGATACAGGCCTTCCGGCAGCCAGGAAGTCACACTTCCCACTGGTGATGCCGCATCGGTTTTCTTCAGTTCGGCCATGCCTGCACCCACGGAATACTTGCTGACGTGCCAGCATCCGGCAGCCGTGGGTTTAGCCCGTCTCAGGGAAATGGCAGCGTTTTCAAGGCGCTGCCCGGAACAGGCGGCGGGCCCTTGCCTTTTCAGCGACAGGCCCTTGTAACCGGAACCTTCTATGCTACATCACGCACCGGACGATTTCCAGCGCTGCCGCAGCCCACCAATCTTTGTCAGGATCTTGCATGCCAACAGACAACCCGCCCGTCATCACCCGTTTTGCGCCCTCACCCACCGGCTTTCTGCATATTGGCGGTGCACGCACTGCTCTGTTCAACTGGCTCTTTGCCAGGGCCAATGACGGCAAGATGCTGCTGCGTATTGAGGATACCGACCGGGAGCGCTCGACGGATGAGGCCGTGGACGCGATCCTGGACGGGCTGTCCTGGCTTGGCCTTGACTGGGACGGCGAACCGGTTTCCCAGTTTTCACGCGCTGCGCGTCACCGTGAAGTGGCCGAAAAGATGGTTGCAGACGGCAAGGCCTATTACTGCTTTGCGACCCCGGAAGAACTGACGGAAATGCGCGAAAAGGCACGCGCGGAAGGCCGCCCTCCGCGGTATGATGGCCGCTGGCGAGACCGCGACCCTTCCGAAGCCCCTGCCGGTGCCAGGGGCGTCATTCGCCTGAAAGCTCCCGTCGAGGGAGAAACCGTGGTCGATGACAAGGTTCAGGGAGAGGTCCGCTTCCCCAACAAGGACCTCGACGATCTGGTGCTGCTGCGCTCGGACGGTTCTCCCACCTATATGCTGGCGGTCGTTGTCGACGATCACGACATGGGGGCTACCCACATCATCCGCGGCGATGACCACCTGACCAATGCTGCCCGCCAGACCCTGATCTATCAGGCATTGGGATGGCAGGTTCCGATCATGGCCCACATTCCGCTCATTCACGGGCCCGATGGCGCCAAACTCTCCAAGCGCCATGGTGCGCTCGGGGCGGAAGCCTATCGCGCCCTGGGCTATCTGCCGGAAGCCTTGCGCAACTATCTGGTCCGCCTTGGCTGGGCTCATGGCGACGACGAGATCATCTCCACCGAAGAAATGATCGAGTGGTTCGGTTTTGACGGGATGAACAAGGCTGCCGCCCGTTTCGATTTTGCCAAACTCGAAGCGCTCAACGGCCATTATATCCGTCATGCCGATGATGCCTATCTTGCCGACAGCATCGCCCGCATTCTGCCGGAGATTGATGTTGACACGCCGCTTGGAAACAACCTCGAACCTGCCGAGCGGGATGTGCTTGTCGCTGCCATGCCTGGGCTCAAGGAACGCGCCAAAACACTGGTCGAACTGATCGACAGCGCGGCCTATCTTTTCATAAAACGCCCGCTTCCCTTCGAGGAAAAAGCCCGGCGCATTCTCGATGAAGGGGGCAGCGACGTGCTGCGCAAGCTGACACCGGCACTGGCCGCACTTGAGCAATGGAGCGCCGAATCAACCGAGCAGGCCGTGCGTGATTTTGCCGAGGCAAACGACCTGAAACTTGGAAAAGTCGCCCAGCCCTTGCGGGCGGCTCTCACTGGCAGAACCATATCGCCCGGCGTCTTCGACGTGCTTGCCGTGCTTGGAAAAGAAGAGTGCATTGCCCGTTTGCAGGACGTGATTTAAGCTTGGAAAATACGGCCCTGCCGGCTCTCGTGTACACAACTATACGCCATCACCCGCTTTTTACTTTCTGATAACTTGAGTGTGGCGGGGAAATGGGATACGACACGCGTGTACGGAATGCTGCATTGCGGCATCACCATCTTGAAGCGGTGTATTCCCGACGTTCAAAGTGGCAGTAAAGACGCGTGGTTTCAGGACTTGAGCGCCGGAAGCGACGATCAAGGTATGTGAGAAGAGGATCAGATCATGACGGAAAAAACAGCAAAGCTTACCATCGGCGACGAAAGCTGGGATTTTCCGGTCAAGGCTGGAACCCTCGGACCCGAGGTCGTCGATATCGGGGCCCTTTACAAGAACACCGACCGCTTCACCTTCGATCCCGGCTATACCTCGACCGCCTCGTGTGAAAGTGACATCACCTTTATCGATGGCGACAAGGGCGTGTTGCTGCATCGCGGCTATCCCATCGAGCAGCTTGCCGAGCACGGCGATTTTATAGAGACATGCTATCTGCTGCTGTATGGCGAACTGCCGACCAAGGAGCAGAACGAGGACTTCCACAGCCGCATCACCTATCACACCATGGTGCATGAACAGATGAACCGGTTTTTCACCGGTTTCCGCCGCGATGCGCATCCAATGGCGATCATGTGCGGCGTGGTTGGCGCGCTGTCGGCCTTTTATCACGACTCCACCGATATTTCCGATCCCCATCAGCGCATGGTTGCCTCCCTGCGCATGATTGCGAAAATGCCGACCATCGCCGCCATGGCCTACAAATACCATATCGGCCAGCCCTTCGTGTATCCCAGGAACGAGTTGGATTATGCCTCCAACTTCCTGCACATGTGCTTTTCCGTGCCGTGCGAGGAATACAAGGTCAATCCGGTGCTTGCCCGCGCCATGGACCGCATTTTCATTCTGCATGCAGATCACGAGCAGAACGCCTCGACCTCCACGGTTCGCCTGGCAGGTTCTTCCGGTGCCAATCCGTTTGCCTGTATCGCAGCCGGCATTGCCTGCCTTTGGGGCCCGGCCCATGGCGGCGCAAATGAGGCCGCCCTCAACATGCTGGCGGAGATCGGAACCGCCGACCGCATCCCCGAATTCATCGACCGCGCCAAGGACAAGGATGATCCCTTCCGGCTGATGGGTTTTGGCCACCGGGTCTACAAGAACTACGATCCGCGCGCCAAGATCATGCAAAAGACCACCCATGAGGTGCTGTCCGAACTCGGCATCAAGGACGACCCGATGCTGGAAGTGGCGATGGAACTGGAAAAAATCGCCCTGACCGATGAGTATTTCATCGAGAAAAAGCTCTATCCCAACATCGATTTTTATTCCGGCATCACGCTGAAGGCGCTTGGTTTCCCGACCAACATGTTCACGGTGCTGTTTGCCCTTGCGCGTACGGTCGGCTGGATTGCCCAGTGGAAGGAAATGATCGAGGATCCCAAGCAGAAGATTGGCCGTCCGCGCCAGCTTTATACCGGCGCGACACAGCGCGACTATATTGCGGTAGAAGATCGATAAGCCCTGCAGTAAGGCATGGAAACGAAAAGGCGCCATGGGGCGCCTTTTTTATTTGGAAGGTTTCCCGCCGGGCTGCGCCAGCCCCTCGATGATCCGGGCGCAGATTCTGCCTGGCGCCTCATCCTGTTTCATGCGTGCATGAACGAGTTTGAACCCCGCCAACTGGGCCTGCCGCGGCAGGGTATCTTCCAGCAGCGGCTCGACCAGCCGCGCAATGTATTCAGGATTGGCATATTCATTGAAACGTTCGGGGACAACAGGGCTGTCGGCGATCAGGTTGGGCAAGGCTGCCGTCCAGCCCTTGATCATGAAACGCAGGGCATAGATCGCCTTGTCCAGCTTGTAGATTGAAACCGACGGAACGCCGAACATTGCAAGTTCCAAAAGCGCCGTGCCGGAAGCAGCGATCGCTGCATCAGCGCTCTGCATGGCTTCGGCCTTGGCCTCTTCGCCGCAAACCACTTCCGGTTTGATATTCCAGTCTGTCACCTGCCGGCGGATTTCAGCTTCCAGATGCGGCACGGCAGGCAATACATAACTGGCTTTCAGCCCCCGGCGGTGAAGCACATCGACGCTTTCACGCAGCACCGGCATCAACCGGCTGGATTCGCTTTTGCGGGAACCGGGCAGCAACAGGATTTGCGGCGGGTTGGCCGGTTTTCGTTTAGTGCCCAGATCAACTGTGCCTGCAAGGCGCGATAGCGGATGGCCGACATAGGTGGTGGGCGGGCCGCCCAGCTCCGCCATCACGTCCGGTTCGAACGGTAAAATGGCCAGCACGTGATCCACATAACTGGTCATGGATTTCGCCCTGCCGGGCCGCCATGACCATACGGTCGGACAGACATATTTTACCACCGGCAGATCAGGACGGCGCGCCTTGACGCGTTTGGCAACCTGCTTGGAAAACTCCGGTGAATCGATCAGCAGAAGAACATCGGGCCGCCGCTCAAGAATGTCCTGGGCAACCCGCTTGGCCCGGGCAAGCAGGGCCGGCAGGCGGGCAACCACGCCCGACAGCCCCATGACGGCAATCTCCGAGGAATCGAACAGCGGCTTGAGGCCGCAGGCCTGCAGCTTGGGGCCGCCAAGCCCCATCGCTTCCACCGGCGTGCCAAGCGCCTTGAACTGCTCGACAAGGTCCGCGCCCAGGGCATCGCCGGAGATTTCCCCCACCACAAAATACAAGCGGAGCGGTCTTTGGGTCATCGCGGCAGGCTTTCATCGCTATAGCCGGCAACCCGTATGGCAAGGCGGCGGGCAATCTCCACCAATTCGCTGCGGCGAAGCACCACGGAACTGCCAGCCTCCACGGCAAGATAATTAAGCCCTGCTGCATGGGCAGCGCGCACCGTATCAGGCCCGATAGCCGGCAGATCGGCACGCATGTCCTGGCCGGGTTTTGCAACCTTGACCAGAACGCTCCAGTCCGGATTCGGGTTCAGGCGCTTCAGCTTGCGCAATTCGCCAAGACGGCCAATCATTGCATCGGTGCCCTCGGCCCCTTCCAGCGCTATGACACGGCCATCCTCCACGATACAGCCCTGCCCGGCATCGAGGCTGCCGGTGGCTCTTGCACCCTTCCAGGCAAGATTGAGGCTTTGCGAAAGCAGTTTCGGCATACGTCCGCGCATTGGCGGCCCGGCAATAAGTCCCTGGCCGGCAAGCAAGTCGGGCGCCACGTCCCTCACTCCGACCACCTCAATGCCCCGCGTCTTCAAGAATGCAGCAATCTTGCCAAGCACGCTGTCATCCCCGCCAAGGGTGATCTTGAGCAGTTTCGGCAGTTCGCGCAGGGTCACCAGGTCCGGTTTCAGCGCGCTGAAATCCGGGCGCCGGACAATGCCGCCTGCAAATATGACGTGGCGAACATTCTGTTTCTGCAGCAGATCAAAAAGAGATCCGAGTTGGCCGTAGGAAAGGACGCGGTCGCAGTTTTCCGCCAGTTCGCCATCCACTTCGCCGCGCACACCGACCAGCACGGGAGACAGCCCCCTGGCCATCATGGCATCCCGGATTTCGCCAGGCATGCTGCCATTGCCTGCAACAATGGCCACAGGCATGGTATTGGGGTTGAAACTTCCCGTGCTGCGGTCCGGCCGCGCGATACGGTCTGCCTCAGTCAAGTTCGTCCCGGTTCCGTGGCGTACAAAGCGCCCGGTCTGCACCGGCCTTGATAAATTCGACAATGCTTTTGACCGCGGCATTTCCGGTCAGTTCCTCCGGCAGCGTCCCCACTGCCTCTGCCAGTGGCAGACTTCCCGAGAACAGGTGTTTGTAGGCAGCCCGGGCGGCGTGAATGTCGTTGCGGCCAATGCCGGCGCGCTTCATGCCCACCAGGTTCAGGCCGCCAAGATAGGCGCGGTTACCCAAGGCCACGCCAAAGGGAATGATGTCGTTTTCCACGCCGGCCATCCCGCCGACAAAGGCATTGCGGCCAATGCGGCAAAACTGGTGAACGCCAGCGCCGCCGCCGAGGATTGCGTAATCATCGATTTTGCAGTGCCCGGCCACCATCACGCCATTGGAGAAAATGATATGGCTGCCCAGCACGCAATCATGCGCCACATGGGAGTTGGCCAGAAACACGCAATGATCGCCAATGGTCGTCCTGCTGTTGTCGCCAGCCGTACCGGGATTCATCGTAACGCCTTCGCGGATGACACAATCGGTGCCGATGGTCAGCGTCGTCTCTTCGCCCTTGAATTTCAGATCCTGGGGTTCATGGCCAATGGAGGCAAAGGGAAAAATGCGCGTACGTGCGCCAATGGTGGTAATTCCGGCCACCACCGCATGGGACAGCAGCCTGACCCCATCCCCCAGCACGGCCCGGGGGCCAACATGGCAGAACGGCCCGATTTCGACGCCCTGGCCAAGCGTGGCGCCTTCTTCCACGATGGCGCTGGCATGTATGTTTGAACTCATTGACCATCCTCTTCGGGATCGACCATCATCGCGCCGATACGCGCATCAGCAACCCTGTTGCCGTCAACAATCGCATGACAGTCGAACTTGAAGATGTTGCCGCGCTGCTTGACCTTGTTGACATGCAGTTCGAGCCGGTCACCGGGCAATACGGGCTTGCGGAACCGGCACTCGTCGATCGTCATGAAATAAACGAGTTTGCGCTTTCCGCCGGAATGCATCTTTGCGGTAATCGCACCGGCAGTTTGTGCCATCGCCTCGACAATCAGCACGCCGGGCATGATCGGCTCACCGGGAAAATGACCATTGAAATGCGGCTCGTTGACGGTGACATTCTTGATGCCGACGGCGCTGTTGTCGCCATCCATGCTTTCGATCCGGTCGATCAGCAGGAACGGATAGCGGTGCGGCAGCAGCTTGAACAGCTCGCCGATTTCGATAGGCCCGATTCCCTCTGCTTCACCCATGATACCGCTTTCCCGTTCAGTCCTGCTTTTTAGTCTTCTGCGTTGCCATCGCCTTGAGCCTCATGTTGAGGCGCACCCAGTCCTTGACCGGCATGGCAGGATAGCCGATCACCTTTTCGCCGGCGGCAATGTCGGTATGTGTCCCTGCGCCACCGCCAACCTGCGCACCGGCTCCCACCGTCGTATGACCGCCGATGCCGGCCTGGCCGGCAACCACCACATAGTCTCCAAGCGTTGCACTGCCGGCAATGCCGGCCAGCCCGACGACAATGCAGTGACGGCCCATCATCACGTTGTGGCCGATTTGCACCAGGTTATCAATCTTGCTGCCTTCGCCAATGACCGTGTCCCGGTTGGAGCCGCGGTCGATGGTTGAATTGGCGCCGATCTCCACCTTGTCCTGAATGATCACGCGGCCGATCTGGGCGACCTTGCGGTGGCCTTCCGGGCCCATGGCGAAGCCGAATCCGTCCTGACCGATCCGCACCCCGGCGTGAATGATGACCCCGTCGCCAACAAAGGCGTGGGTCACCGAGGCGCCAACGCCAACGACGCTGCCACGGCCGATTTGTACATTTTCACCGATGACGGCATTGGCGAGAATTCGGCTGCCTTTGCCGATTGCCGCTCCGCGCCCGATGACCGCGCCCGCTTCCACAATGACGTCATCTTCCAGCGCGGCTCCTTCGCCAAGATGGGCCTTGGGCGAAACCCCGCTCTCGCCGGTAACCGGCTCCGGTTTGGCAGCGGTCGGGTAAATCAGGTCCAGCGCGGCGGCATAGGCGCTATAGGGCTTTTCGTGGACCAGCGCCGCCGTCCCTTCAGGCAGGTCAGCCACATAGCGCTCTTCGCAAATTACTGCCGAAGCGCGGGTTGATGCCAGAAACCGCGCATATCTTCGATTGTCGATGAAGGCAACAGCGCCCGGCAGAGCATCCTCAAGCGGTGCAGCAGCGTTGATCGTAATTGCTGCAGCAACCGCCTTTCCGCCATTTGAAACAACATCGGCGCCGATTTTTTCGGCCAGCTCCCCCAGGCCGTGTGGCGTGATCGCAAAAAACGAATGACTAGACATGGAACGGCTCGAACGGGGCTCGAAGGTTGGTATGGGACAGCGGTCCGGAAATGACAAAGGGGCGCGGCCCGCCCCCTTGCAGAATGGCTTGCACGCGCTTGCCTAGAAACTCGTGCTCACCCCGAAGCTGAAGCGGCGAAGATCGTCATACTTCTCGCGGACGATCGGCTCTGCATAGTCGAAACGCAAGGGCCCGAAGGGAGAATTCCAGATGATCGACGCACCAATGGACGCCCGCATGGCATTGTCATTGACATCACCAAGTGCCGAGGATGTGGTGCCATGGGCTGCGGCGATTGCCTTCTTGCCGCCGCTGTCGACGCCCCAAAGCGTTCCGGCGTCGGCAAAGAATGCCCCGCGAATGCCGTAGGTTTCAGGCAGGAAGGGTGCCGGGAAGTTCACCTCTGCAGTGGCATTCCAGTAATACATGCCGCCCAGGGCATCGCCGGTCACCGGATCGCGCGGGCCAAACCCGTTGTTTGAGAAACCCCGGATGGCGCGCCCGCCCTGGAAGAAGTTGTCGAGGGTGCGATAGCCGCTATTGCCGCCAAAGGCGGTGTTTGCACCCGCACGGCCCTGTATCATGCCGACGAAATCAAAATCCTCGGACAGGGTGGCGAATGCCTGCCCTTTTACTTCGGAAGTCAGATAGGTGGCATCGCCCCCTGCTCCGAATGCGGTCTGCGAGAATTCCAGGCGCACGCCGTCACGCGGCGTGATCGAATTATCCAGCGTGTTGTAGGTCCAGGTGTAACCAAAGCCGGAGCGCGTCCAGTCCGTCGGCGAGTTCGGCGGTGTTAGCGCTGCCGACAATTCACCCTTTGCATCACCCTGTGTTCCGGCAGTATCGAGAAGGTCGGAATCGATGTCCGTGGAACTGTCATTATAGGTATAGAATACCGAAACGCCGCTATGTTCGGTAAGCGGGAGGCCGAGGCGCAACGACCCGAAGGTCGTGGTTGAGCCGTAGCGGCGGCTGTCTGTATCACCACGCGAATTCCGTCCGATATCGAACCCTGCCGACATCCGGTAACCGAGGAAATAGGGTTCGGTAAACGACAGGCGGTAGTTTTCTTCCGCTTCGCCGAAGCTGGCGGAAATCCGCAACAACTGGCCACGGCCCATGAAGTTCTTTTCGGTAAAGGCAATCTCGCCCAGCGCACCGCTGGAAGAACTGTAGCCGCCACCCACGGAGAAGTCTCCGCTGGCTTTTTCCGCAACCCTTACGACGACAACCACGCGGTCGGCCGAAGAGCCCTGGCGGGTCGAAATCTCGACGCGCTCGAACAGGCCCAGTCCCTCAAGCCGTTTCTTCGACTTCTGGATGAATACCTGATTGAAGGCATCGCCTTCGGAAATGTCGAACTCGCGGCGGATGACATAGTCCCGCGTCATGTCGTTGCCGATGATGATGATGCGCTCGATATAGGTCCGTGCGCCCTGATCGATCAGGTAGGTAACGTCGATCGTGCTGGAATTGAAATTACGATTGCCCCGCGGTGCCACGTCGACAAAGGCATATCCCTGGGCTGCCACCGCCTCGGTCAGCGCGATAATCGAGTTCTCGACCCTTTCCGCGCTGTAGGTTGTGCCGGGCTTGGTTTTCAGCTTCGAGTAAAGCGCCTCGGTATCGACACCATCAAGGGTCGATTCGATGGCGATGTTGTCGAAGGTGTACTTGGTACCTTCATCCACCGTGATGGTGATGTTGTATTCGTTGCTCACCTCATCCAGCACAGCCGACGTCGAGAGAATCTGGAAGTCGGCATAACCGTTGTTGAAATAGAAACGGCGCAGCTTCTCTTCGTCGGCGGCAAGCTTGTCGGGATCGTAGATATCATCGTTCCGCAGCCAGCTCAGCAGGTTCGTGCGCTTGGTGCTCATGACCTCGCGCAGACGCCCGGCGCGGAATGCATTGTTGCCGACAAAGGTGACCGAGCGGATTTTCGTCTTGCCGCCTTCATTGACCTTGAAGACGAGGTTGACGCGGTTGTTGGCGAGCGGCACCACTTCGGAGGTGATGACAGCATCGCCCCGCCCTGCCCGCGAATAGGCTTCCTCGATGATCGAAACATCGGAAGCCACCGTGTCCGGTGAGAAAATTCCCCGCGCCCGGGACTGGATCATGCCGGCCAGCGGCTCATCCTTGAGGCGCTTGTTGCCTTCGAAAAACACCTCGTTGATGGTGGCGTTCTCGTCGACCTCCACAACCAGCGTCGAACCGGACTGATAGATACTGACATCGGCAAAAAGCCCGGTCGCAAACAGGGCCTTCAGCGATGCATCAATATCAGCGTTGGTAAAGCGCTGGCCCGGTTCGATCGTCAGAAACGATTTAACCGTGTCGGAATCCATTCTGGTATTGCCGCGCACGGTAATCGCGCTGACAACCGCAGCTTCGGCGATGCTTGCGGTTGCAAGCGAGCCGGCAAGAAACATGCCGCCCCCGCTTACCGCGATTGCCACAGCCAGCATGGCCATTCTGACCATGGATAACAGCCTAGAAAATCCCCTCACAGGAGCCTCTCAGTCATTTTTACTCGTCCCTGCCCCGCGCCCGGCAGCTCTGCCGATACTCCAACATTTTCAAGCGGCACAATTTCCCCAGTGTCGCCGAACGGTTGAAGCAGCATCTGCCTGCACACAAAGCGCATGCGCGTGCGACCGGACAGAATCCGGTTTAGTTAACAAACCTTTTACAAGGATTTGCGCCCCGCGCAACCACTCTAGAGCAAAGATTTTCGGTAATTTGTCAATCTGTTGCCGATTCGCCATGGCAATTTGCAACCTTGGTTAACCCTTGCTGAAAGCGCACCGCGAAGCCAGCGGTCCAAGGTGCGGTTTCGCACCATATTGCGGCAATGTGCCGGGCTTCGGCGCTGCTTGCCAGTCAACACCGTCGCGCCTCTGCAATGAAATGTTACCGGCATGACCGGCGGGCAGCCCTCCATTTGCCCTGGCGGTGCATTCCGCTTTTACTGCAATATCCGGCTGATATCGTTCCAGGTGGCGAAAACCATCAGCATCAGCACCAGGCTAAGCCCGATCCTGAACCCGAATTCCTGTGCCTTTTCAGTCAGCGGTTTCCCCCTCACCGCCTCGATGGCATAGAAAACCAAATGCCCGCCATCCAGCATGGGAATTGGAAAAAGGTTTAAAAGTCCAATACTTACAGACAAGACGGCAACGAGATTCATCAACGCTGCTGCCCCTACCGTGGCAACCTCGCCGGAAACCTTGGCAATGCGGATCGGCCCGCCGAGCTGGTCTGCGGACTGATGGCCGATGACGATATCCTTCAAATAGACCATCGTTGTGCGAACAATGAACCAGGTTTCCCACGTTGCCTGACCGATTGCCTCGACCGGTCCTGAATAGACGACCTTAGATGTCTCCTCGGTCGGCGAATTGATGATCCCGATCATGCCGATGTCCGACTTGTTGCCGAAGCGGTCGGTGCGTTCCTCACGCTGCGGCGTGACGACCAGCGTTTTCTCGATGCCGCCCCGGTCAACCACCACCGTCAGTTCGCGTCCCGGATTGGGGGCGACAATCCGGGGAATGTCGGTAAACGATTCGATCGCTTCTCCATTGATCGAAACCACCACATCGCCGCGTTCGAAACCTGCCTCCTGGGCCGCACCGCCCGGTACGAGGTCGGAAACCACCGGTTCGGAAACAAACCGGCCGATAAACGTAAAGCTGATGGCAAAGATCACGATCGCCAGGATGAAATTGGCAATCGGCCCGGCGGCAACGACTGCCGCCCGCTGTCCCACGGATTTGTGGGGGAAGCTGTATTTTCTCTCTTCCTCGTTCATCGCATGGGTATGTTCGAAATCCGGGCTGGAAGCTGCGTCCGCATCGCCAAAAAACTTGACGTAACCGCCAAGCGGGATCACCGACAGTTTCCAGCGGGTCCCGAGCCGGTCGGTATAGCCGAGGAGCTCGGGCCCGAAGCCGACGGAAAAAGCCTCCACCTTCACCTTGTTCCAGCGCGCCACGAGAAAGTGGCCCAGTTCATGGAAAAAGACGACAATGGTCAGCACGGCAAGGAAGGGCAGGATATAACCGAAAAACGAGATCGATGGCGCAGGCAGGGTTTCCATGAGGATATCCGAATCGGAGTTGGCCGGTGAACGGCTTTTGGCATCTGAAGCTTGTCCTCACCTGTTTTTCAAACCGTAGCGGCCGGAAAAACGGCGGTGAGAAAGGCAAGTTCGCCAATGGGGCGGGTTGCCCGATGATCTAGTGAAGACCCATTCTGGCGTCAACGTGGCAAACTGAAGAATGTCTGCGCAAAACCGGCTGTCAGCGGATCGGAGCGAAGGCCGGCCGGCGCCAGCAGAACGGCGATGGTCCAGGCAAGTGCTATGGCGAAGATGAAACCGTCGATCCGGTCAAGCACACCGCCATGACCGGGAATTAGATTGCCGGAGTCCTTAAGATCGAAACGCCGCTTGACCCAGGATTCGAACAGGTCGCCTGCCTGCGAGGCAAGCGAAAGCACCAGCGCCAGTAAAAGAGCAGCCCATCCGGGCGTAAAGCCGAACGCAAAAACCAGCACGGCGGAAACCGCCATGGCGCCGGCAAGACCGCCGGCAAACCCCGACCAGGTCTTTTTCGGCGAGATGGCCGGTGCAAGCTTCGGCCCGCCAATCCCCTTGCCGGCAAAATAGGCAAAGCTGTCGGCACCCCACACACAGGCAAAAACAAACAAAATGATGAAAAAACCATTCTCGCCAGCGCGCATGTCAACCAGGGCGATGAAGGGAAACCCTGCGTAAACCACCGCCACGCTGCCCCAGATGGTGCGGCGGATGACAAATTCCCACAGTGCGATCAGCACGGCGCCGCCGGCGACCAGAAAAATGCCATTGCCCGGGCGCCCCACCAGATAGCTGGCGTATAACAGCACCAGCAGAACGGCTGCGCCTGCGGCAACCCGCAGCGGCAGCTCCTGTTTCACCATGTTCCTGAATTCCCAGAAAATCAGTGCCGAAAAAACGACCGCCAGCAACAAAAACGTTTTGCCGCCAATCCAGGTGCACCAGACGGAAAAACCGGCCAGCAGGGCTGCCGAAACGATGCGCAGCGGAAGGTCGGAATACCGTCCCCAGCCGGAAACCTTGCTGTTTTCGTCCATTCTCCCCCGCTTTGTTTGCGCATCGCGGCATTGCCGGTTCGGCCGACACCCCAATGCGCCAGCTAGTTGCGGACCGCCGTTTCCTCGCCGCTGCCCTCCGCAAGCCCCCCATACTTGCGCTGACGGGCGGCAAACTCCTCCAGCGCCGCAGCCAGATCTTCAGCGTTCATGTCCGGCCATTCTTTGTCAACGAAAACAAACTCAGAATAGGAAGATTGCCACAGCAGAAAGTTGGAAAGCCGCTTTTCGCCGGCTGTGCGCAAAATCAGATCGGGGTCGGGAATGCCGGCGGTAAACAGGGACGAATCGAGCAAGGTTTCGTCGATTGCTTCGACGTCCAGTTCGCCGCGCTTAACCTGGGCCGCAATATCGCGTACCGCCTGCACGATTTCCTGGCGGGCGCCGTAATTAAAGGCGATGATCAGGGTCTGCGCGGTATTGTTGCAGGTCAGGTTTTCGGCCTCATCGAGAAGGCTCAGGATATCATCGGGAACATTTTGCCGTTCGCCGATGACCCGTATCTGAACATTGTTCTGGTGCAGTTCGGCAAGATCGCGGCGGATGAAAATTCTCAGCAGCTTGAAAAGTTCGTTGATCTCATCCCTCGGCCGTGACCAGTTCTCGGTCGAGAAGGAATAGAGCGTCAGATAGGCGATGCCCAGTTCGCGTGCAGCCTTGACGATGGTGCGCACTGCCTCAACGCCCTTGCGGTGCCCGTGATGGCGCGGCAGGCCGCGCTTTCGCGCCCAGCGGCCATTCCCATCCATGATGATTGCAAGATGACGGGGTGGCTGCTGCAAAGCGCTACCGGCTTGTTGGCTTTGCGTTCCCCGCATGTTTTGTTCGCCTCATATCCCGTGAAGCCCCAAGCCCGAAGACAGGCCGTCAGACCTGCATGATTTCGGTTTCCTTCTGGGCGATGGCCTCATCGACCTTGCCGACCATTTCGTCCGTCAGCTTTTGCACCTTGTCGGAAAGCACATGGGCATCATCCTTGCCGATATCGCCATCCTTCTCCGCCTTCTTTACCGCTTCCATGCCGTCGCGGCGGACATGGCGGATGGCAACCTTGGCGTTTTCCGCATACTGATGCGCAACTTTGACCAGTTCGCGGCGGCGTTCCTCATTGAGTTCAGGCAGCGGAATGCGAAGGTTTTGTCCGTCGACGACGGGATTAAGGCCCAGTCCCGCCTCCCGGATCGCCTTTTCCACTGCACCAACCATGGACTTGTCCCATACCTGTACCGACACCATGCGCGCTTCCGGCACGTTGACGGTACCGACCTGGTTGATCGGCATGGACTGGCCATAGGCCTCAACCATGACCGGATCGAGAAGGCTTGCTGAAGCGCGGCCCGTGCGCAATCCGGCAAGGTCATTCTTCAGCGAGGAAATCGCACCTTCCATCCGCTTGTTGATATCGTTGAAATCGATTGCGTCCTCAGACATTGCCACGCTTTCCTTCTACTGGTGCAATTCGGGCCCAAAACCAGCCTGCCCGATTGCCGAAACAAAACCCGGATGGACCTTGCAACCTGCTGTTTTCACCGGACAATGATTAAGGTCCGGTACAGGTTATTCCATCAATTCGTGACCGTAGTGCAGCGGCCTTTTCCTTGCAATATGCGAGCAAGTTCGCCTGGCTCTTGCAGGGAAAAAACCACAATCGGAATATCGGCGTTTCTGGCAAGGGCAACCGCCGCCTGATCCATCACCTTCAGCCCCCGTGCCAGCACGTCATCGTGTGAGATCGTGTCGAACCGTTGGGCATCCTCATCGGTCTTGGGATCAGCAGAATAGACCCCATCCACCTGGGTACCCTTGAACAGGGCATCGGCGCGCATTTCGCTTGCCCTCAGGGCAGCGGCCGTATCGGTGGTAAAAAACGGATTGCCGGTACCGCCGGCGAAGACCACCACACGGCCTGCTTCCAAATGGGATTCCAATCCCCTTTGGGTGAAGGTTTCACAGAACTCCGGCATCTCCACGGCACTCAGCACGACGGCATCGAGCCCTGCATCATCGAGCGCCATTTTCAGTGCCTTGGCGTTCATCACCGTTGCCAGCATGCCCATGTGATCGCCGGTTACCCGGTCTGCGCCCTTTGCAGCCAGCGCAATACCGCGAAAGATGTTGCCGCCACCGACAACGATCGCAACGCCTACGCCGAGCTGAACGGCCTCTTTCACATCGCCTGCAATGCGTGCCGTCATCGCCGGATCAATGCCAAAGGACTGGCTGCCCATCAGCGCCTCGCCCGAAACCTTGAACAGCACGCGTTCATACCGCGGTTTCGCCCCGCCTTTCGGACCCGATGCGCGCTTTTCCGACTTTGCCATGTATGTGAATCATCCCGGAATTGATGCTGTCCTGCGATACACGAAGGGCGCCCCGTTGTCACGAAGCGCCCTTCATTATCCCGTTCGCAAATGCGATCAGGTCAGTTCTTTGCCATCGAAGCGACTTCGGCTGCGAAGTCGTCTTCCTTTTTGTCGATGCCTTCGCCCAGCGCCATGCGGACAAAGCCCTTGAGCGCGATCGGTGCGCCGGCATCCTTCTCGGCGTTCTTGATCGCCTGCTCGACCTTGGTTTCGCCGTCGATGACGAAGGTCTGGGACAAAAGAACGCTTTCCTCGAAGAACTTGCGCATGCGGCCTTCCACCATCTTCTCGATGATTTCAGCCGGCTTGCCGGATTCAGCAGCCTGCTCGGTATAGATGGCGCGTTCACGATCGGCCACATCGGCCGGAATCTCTTCCTTCGTGGCGGCCAGCGGGTTGGTAGCAGCAACATGCATGGCAACCTGCTTGCCGATGGCCGCAAGCGCAGCAGGATCGCCTTCAGATTCCAGCGCTACCAGAACACCGATCTTTCCAAGCCCCTCACCGGCGGCGTTGTGCATGTAGGTCGCAACCACGCCCTTGTCGACCGACAGCCTGGCTGCCCGGCGCAGGGTCATGTTTTCGCCGATGGTTGCAATCGCATCCGTCAGCGTGTCAGCGACCGACTTCTCGCCACCGGCAATCTGCGCAGCGGAAATGGCTTCCACCGATCCATCGGTGCCAAGTGCCGTTTCAGCGGTTCTGCGGACAATGTCCTGGAACTGTTCGTTCTTGGCAACGAAGTCGGTTTCGGAGTTGACTTCCACCAGCACGGCGGCAGCATCACCCTGGGCCATGCCGATCAGGCCTTCGGCTGCAACCCGGCCGGATTTCTTCTCGGCCTTGGCTATGCCCTTCGAGCGCAGCCAGTCCATCGCAGCTTCAATATCGCCATTGTTCTCGGTCAGCGCAGTCTTGCAGTCCATCATGCCGGCGCCGGACTTCTCACGCAGTTCTTTTACCAGGGAAGCGGTAATGGTCATCTTCTTGTCCTTCCTTGCCATGCCAACCGTCTGGCATTCTGTGAGAATGCACATTGTGACGGAACTGGCAGGTTTTTGTGACAGCAGTGCTGCCGCAGCATTTGCGGCTTTCGCCGCCATATGGTGTTTACGGCGCCCGGCCGCAATAGCAGCCGGGTCCGGGCCGTCCGGGCGCTTTAGCCCTTGACGATTTCGGCAGCCTGGCTGCGCCAGTCGGAAATCTGGTCGGCCGAGAACGGCATCGCGTCATCAATGCGTTTTACATCGTCATCGCTGAGCGCTGCAATCTGGGCAAAGGTGGTAACGCCCTGTTCGTTGAGCTGCCCCATGGCGACCGGGCCGATGCCCTTGATCCTGGTAAGATCATCGCCTTCGCCTTCAGGCGCTGAAAACAGCGGCGCGGCAGCAGCTTCTCCGCCGTCGGCCGGTGCTTCTTCAGCAGCCGCTTTTTCTTTTGCAGGCTTTTCGTCGGCAGCCTTCTCGGCGGCTTTCTCCTCTGCTGCAGGTTTTTCTTCAGCGGGCTTTTCTTCCGCCACCGGCGCTTCAGCGGCTGCGGCAGGAGCTTCTGTAGCTGGAGCAGCAGCTTCGCCAGCGGGCGCTGCAGCAACGGCTTCCTCAACCGGTGCTTCAGCCATGGCGCCGATATCAACCCCGGCAGATCCCTGCTGGCGGGCAATGCCGTCAAGGGCCGCCTTGGCGATCAGATCGCAGTAAAGCGCAATGGCGCGCGAGGCATCATCATTGCCCGGGATCGGGTGGTCGACCATGTCGGGATCGCAATTGGTGTCGAGAACGGCAACGACAGGAATTTTCAGCCGGCGCGCTTCGTCGACGGCGTTCTTTTCCTTGTTGGTATCGATAACGAACATCAGGTCCGGCGTTCCGCCCATGTCCTTGATGCCGCCAAGCGCGCGCTCCAGCTTGTCGTGTTCACGCGACAGCATCAAGCGCTCCTTCTTGGTCAGATGTTCGGCTTCAGCGCCTGCCAGCATTTCTTCCAGCTTGCGCAGCCGCTTGATCGAGTTGGAAATCGTGTTCCAGTTGGTCAGCGTGCCGCCGAGCCAGCGGTGATTGACATAATACTGGGCGGATTTCTTGGCTGATTCCGAAATCATGTCGGAGGCCTGGCGCTTGGTACCGACGAACAGCACCCTGCCGCCATTGGCCACCGTGTCGGACACGATCTTGAGTGCCTGATGCAGCAGCGGCACCGACTGTGCCAGGTCAATGATATGCACGTTGTTACGCTTGCCGAAAATGTAACGGTCCATTTTCGGGTTCCAGCGATGTGTATTGTGGCCGAAGTGGGCGCCAGCTTCCAATAGCTGGCGAAGGCTGAACTCGGGCAGCGCCATGATTTGTCTCCTTTACCGGTTGAACCTCCGCAGGCCATGAACCGGTCTTTTCGCACAATGCTGAAAAAACCAGGTCACCGGTACGCTCATCTGACAATGCCATGCTTGAAGAAGCCGGAGGCTGGGGCCAGTCGCGCAAACCTGCGTGTGGAATGGGCGGGCCTATAGACGATTATGATGCCCGGCGCAAGAGCAACCGCAAATCCGCTGTGGCACGCCACTACAGTCCTGACCCTAGAGCGTGTCCTGGTTGGATGGGTTCGTTTGAGCGCCGGGAGTTTGGTCTTCGGCAAGGCGCAAAAAGCGCAGCAGTGCAGGTACTGTCAGCGTTTTGCAACGCAGCCCGAAGGCCCGGGAACCAGATTCAGGCGATTGCAGAACAAAAGGGTGTTCAACATGGTATTGCACCGGCTGTGGTGTCTTTTGCGCGCTGGCTTCGTCCAAATCCTCGTCCGATGCCATCGCATCGCTCAGCGGTATTCTCCTTGCCAGGCACGAAAAATCCATCCATTCAAACTGCTTCCAGCTAACCAGGACACGCTCTAGAGAAAGGCGTCGTAAAAGAACGCGCAGTCCCGGCGAATCTGTTCACGGTCAAGACCGAACATGGCGGGATCGTATTGGTGCCGGCTCCTGCGCGTGCGCTGATGGGCACCCTGCCTTTCCAGCGCCTGCTGCAGGGTGTCATCGGCCTCGTGCCCAATGAACCGGAAGATACCGTCCATCGTGTTCTCAAAATCCGTCATCAGGCGGTCATACTGAACGATATGCACGTTTTGCTGCCCGACCCTGCCGCTGGCATAATCATCGTGAAAGCGCTGCAGGGACTGGACAAGCGCCTTGTAAAGCCGGTCCAGATACCGCTCGCGCACCGCTTCGGGCAATGCCCAGAAGCCGAATGCCCGGTCCAGAACGCCGGTGATCAGGCTCATATTGGAGGGAATGGCGTCTTCCGGCTGCCGGGCAAGATACAAGATACGGGCGTCGGGATACTTTTCGATGAATGCCGGCAGCCTTGCGCCCAGGCTGAAAATCTTCCCCACCACCCGGTCTGCACCACTGGCAAGAAGGTTCCTTCGCCACAACGCATCCAGCCAGTCGAAATCCCGCCCTGCCCGGTCCGTTTTTTTCGGATCAAAGGCATCAAACATATCGTCTTCGTCAAAGGCGAGCAAAAAACCATAGAGGAAAAAGCCATCCACATGGCGAAAGAACAGGCCGGCATCCTCGGTTTCCACCGCCGTCAGATCGGTTTCGTGAACATCCCCATCGTGGAACCTGGCCGGCGACAGGCGTTCCAGTGCCGGCAGGACGGGTTTGACTGCCTTTTGCAAGATCAGCGAGGGATAGAGCATGCGGTGCAGTTCAAGCCCTGCCCCCACGCCGTTTTCACACAGGAAACGCTGCAGAAATGTTGTTCCGTTGCGCGGATTACCGACAATGATCACCGGGCTTTCGACCTGTACCCGGCGCAATTGGGGATAAAAAAGCCTGTCCAGTGCCATTGAGGCGCTGACAAGCGAACGCACCGAAACCAGCGCACCACTGGCTATCCACGGTCGCACCCTGTAACCGAACACCGATCCCAAAACCCGGTTTGTCCGGTACAGCCGTTTGAAGAGGGTATCCATCCGTTAGAGCGTGTCCGGCTTAAATGGAATCGTTTGAGCGCCGGGAGTTTGGTCTTCGGCAAGGAGGAAAATGCGACGCAGTGCAGGCACTGTCAGCGTTTTGCAACGCGGTCCGAGGGCCCGGGAACCAGGTTCAAACGATTGCAGAAAACCCGATACATTCATGATGTCAAGTGCCCGGCTGTGGTGTCTTTTGCGTTCTGGCTTCGTCGAAATCCTCGCGAGGTGGCAAGGCACCGCGCTGCGGTGTTCTCCTTGCCGGAGGCGAAAAATCCATCCATGCAAACTGCTTCCATTTAAACCGGACACGCTTCTAGCCGTCACCACCGCATCAGAGCTGTTGCGGTGCTCATGCCGGCCCCCATGCCGAAAAACATGACCAGATCGCCGCGCTTGATACGCTGGGCTTTGAGGGCCCGGTCGAGCGCCATCGGCAGGGAAGCAGCAATGCAATTGCCGTATTCATTGATGATGTTGACGATCTTTGCGGCCGGAAAGCCAAGCCTTTCATAGGTTTTCATCCCGTGTCCGGAGGCCTGGTGCGGGATGAACAGATCGATATCGTCCACACCGATACCCTGGCGATTGAGAAACTCGCTGAACATGGGCGGTATCTTCTGCAGCGATAGCCGGAAAACCTTTGCCCCCTCCATCTGAAACAGATTATCGCTTCTGCAGGCCAGCGGACCGTTGGGATGGCGGCGCGTCCCAGCGCCCCTGATTTCGGTGAAAAAGGCCCCCTCCGGCCAGGTCTGCATGGCAAAGCCGAGCCAGGCGCTGTCAGACCCTTCCATGGCAGGCTCCACAACCGCCGCCGCCGCGCCATCGCCGATCAGCATGGCGCTTTCCGGCTGGCCGAAATCGCGGCTCACACTGCCGATTTCCGAGCTGACGATAAGGATGCGTTTATAGGCACCGCTATGGATCAGGCTGGCGGCATTGTTCAGCGCCACCAGAAAAGAAAGACAGGTTGCGTGGATGGAATATCCGGGAATGTCGTCATAGCCCAGTTCATCGAGAATGAAGACGGAGGAGTCGGGGATCAGCTGCACGGGCGTGAGCGAAGCGTTGATCAGCAGATCCGGTGGCGGGCCATTGCCGAGCGCCTCGCGGGCGGCGATGGCGGCCATTTGCGGCATGGTTTGTTCGGCAATCCGCCGCTGTGCCACGCCGACACCACTTGCCCATTCTTCACTGACCCCCAGGCGGGGCGCCAGTTCCCCCGCCGTCTCGATCTTTTCCGGTGCATGAAAGCCGGTGCCCGTGATCTGAATCTTCAGCATCGCGTCCGATCTGTTCCGCTGAGCCCCCAGCAGGTGCAATTGCAGCAAATGACACCGCAAACCGCAAGAAATTTAATTTGTTACGTCACCTCAACCTGTAATACGCCCTGTACCGACTTGATGGCA
This sequence comes from Salaquimonas pukyongi, assembly GCF_001953055.1. Taxonomy (NCBI): domain Bacteria; kingdom Pseudomonadati; phylum Pseudomonadota; class Alphaproteobacteria; order Hyphomicrobiales; family Salaquimonadaceae; genus Salaquimonas; species Salaquimonas pukyongi. Next base: position 1,601,637 of record NZ_CP019044.1, read on the forward strand.
TTGGCGTATTGCGGCGTGATTTTCAGCCGCGCCGGCAACTGCATTTCGACCTCCATTCCGCCATTGCCGTCGACCACCACCACCGAAACGCTGCCATCACCCCGCGGCGGCGCAGAACTTCCGCTCAACAGGCTTTGAATGCTCGGTACTGCCATGTCATCGCGCAGGAATATGCGCAGGTTTCGCGTCTCCCGCATGGCCTCCGCCTCCAGCGACTGAACGCTCTGCACGCGGATGGATATGCCCTCCTCGCGAATGTCCGCATTGACCAGAAGAATGACCGACTGGCCCGGCTCCAGCAATTCACGGTATCGCTGCAGGCCTTCATCGAACAACAGGGCTTCATACTGGCCGGAAGGATCGGACAGAGTCACGATGCCCATTCGCCGTCCGGTTCGCGTCTTGCGCTCCTGACGCCCGGTCACCGTGCCCGCCAGCCGCCCCGCGCTTGCGCCGGCGCGCACCGATTCTTCGAAATCGGAATAAAGCTGAATGCGGCTCTTGTGCATCAACTCGCGGTATTCATCGAGCGGATGAGCGGAAAGATAAAATCCCATGGCCTGCAATTCGCGCTGCAGTTTTTCTGCCTGCATCCAGGGTTTGACGGCCGGAAGTTCGATGGTTTCCTGATCGCCCGGCAGCGCACCGAACATGTCGTCCTGGCCGGTGGCGCGGTTCTGGGCAATGCGCTGGGAATGGGCCGTCAGCCGGTCGATGCCCGCCAGCAGCTGCTCGCGGCTGGCGCCAAAGCAATCGAACGCACCCGCACAGATAAGGCTCTCGATGGTGCGTTTGTTGACGAAACGGATGTCGATGCGGCTGAACAGGTCGGCCAGAGAGGCGAACGGCCCGTTTTCTTCCCGCTCGCTGACAATGTGGTCGACGGCAGCCTCCCCGACGCCCTTGATGGCAGCGAGCGCATAATGGATTTTACCCTCGCGCACGGTAAACTGCGCGCTGCAGGTCTGCACGCAGGGCGCCACGACCTCGATGCCGAGATCGCGTGCTTCCTGCCGGAAGATCGCCAGCTTGTCGGTATTGCCCATGTCGAACTGCATGGAGGCGGCCAGAAATTCCACCGGATGGTGGGCCTTCATATAGGCCGTGTGGTAGGACACCAGGGCATAGGCTGCGGCATGTGACTTGTTGAACCCGTAATCGGCAAACTTCGCCAGCAGGTCGAAAATCTGGTTGGCCTGGGGCTTGGAAAGCCCGCGTTCACAGGCACCATTGACGAAGACGCCACGCTGCTTGTCCATTTCCGACCGGATTTTCTTGCCCATGGCGCGGCGCAGCACATCGGCTTCGCCAAGGCTGTAACCGGCCAGTTCCTGGGCGATCTGCATCACCTGTTCCTGATAGACGATGACGCCCTGCGTCTCCGATACCAGAGGGTCGATCTTCGGATGGATCGAGGCGATCTGTTCTTCGCCATTCTTGCGCGCATTGTAGACCGGAATGTTTTCCATCGGGCCGGGCCGGTATAGCGCCACCAGGGCGATGATATCCTCAAACCGGTCCGGCTTCATGCCGATCAGCGCCTTGCGCATGCCTGCACTTTCCAGCTGGAAAATCCCGATGGTCTCGCCACGGGTCAGCATGGCGTAGGTTTCCGTGTCGTCCAGCGGCACTTCCAGCAGGTTGATTTTTTCAACGCCGCACTCGGCAACGAGTTCAACCGCCCTTTCAAGCACGCTCAGCGTCTTCAGTCCGAGAAAATCGAATTTGACCAGGCCGGCCTGCTCCACCCATTTCATGTTGAACTGGGTAACCGGCATGTCGGAACGCGGATCGCGGTAGAGCGGCACCAGTTCGTCCAGCCTGCGGTCGCCGATGACGATGCCCGCAGCATGGGTCGAGGCATGCCGGTACAGGCCTTCAAGCCGCATTGATATGTCGAACAGGCGGGCGACGACCTCCTCGTCCCTTGCAGCGTCCTGCAGCCTGGGTTCGCTGTCGATGGCCTGGCGCAGGGTTACAGGATTGGCCGGATTTGCCGGCACCAGCTTGGCGATGCGGTCGACCTGGCCATAGGGCATCTGCAGCACACGGCCCACATCGCGCAATACAGCGCGCGCCTGCAGCGTTCCGAAGGTGATGATCTGGGCCACCTGGTCGCTGCCGTATTTTTCCTGCACATAGCGGATAACCTCTTCGCGCCGCTCCTGGCAGAAATCGATGTCGAAATCGGGCATGGAAACCCGCTCGGGGTTGAGAAACCGCTCAAACAGCAGCGAGAAACGCATCGGGTCGATGTCGGTGATCGCAAGCGCCCAGGCAACCAGCGAACCGGCCCCGATCCCCTGCCCGGGCCGACCGGTATTTTTCTCGACTTCGCCCAGCCGATGAAATCGGCAACGATCAGGAAGTATCCGGGGAACCCCATCTGCTCGATGATCGACAATTCGTGGGCAAGGCGTTTGTCGTAGTCCTCACGGCTAAATCCCTCGGCCGGCTCAAAGAGCTTGAAGCGTTCGTCAAGCCCCTCCTCCGCCTGGCGGCACAGCAGTTCGGCCTCGGCCTTGATCTGGGCTTCCTCGCTGTCGGAATTCGCTTTGGCAAAACGCGGCAGGATGGGTGAACGCCTGGGCGCGCGGTAGTGGCATCGCCGGGCGATCTCGACAGTATTTTCAACCGCTTCCGGCAAATCGGCAAACAGCGCCGCCATTTCGTCCGGGCTTTTGAAATAATGTTCCGGCGTCAGCCGCATGCGGTCGTCTGCGGCCACCACAACGCCTTCCGCGATACAGCGCAGCGCATCATGGGCCTCGAAATCGTCCCGGGTCGCAAAAAAAGGCTGGTTGGTGGCCACCAGCGGCAGGGCAAGCTCGTAGGCAAGCCTTACCAGATGCGGCTCGATGCGCCCCTCCCGCGGATCATCGCGGCTGCCGTGACGCTGAACTTCGACATACAGCCGGTCACCGAAAATGCCATGGAGATGTTCAAGCAGTGCTTTCGCACCATCGCGGTCATCGCGCTCCAGCAGGCGGTTTATCGGCCCCTCGCCGGCAGCGGTCAGGCAGATAACGCCATCGCCGTGCCGCGAAAGGGCCTCAAGGCTGACATGGGGACCTGACAGCGCAGCCGGGCTTTGCACCGCATCACGACCGGGCACCGCATCACGGCCGGCCGCCCCATCACTGTGCAGCCGCGCCACGCCATCGGCAGGTTCGCCGGTTGTATCATCTCCCTTGTCCCCTTCTTTCTTGCCCGTATCTGAAAGCCCGGCAAGATCGCCCAGGAAGGCCTGGCTCGACAGCTTGACCAGATTGCCATATCCCGTCTCGTTCATGGCAAGAAGGACAAGCGCGGGCAAAGCCTCCGCCAGACTCGCCCTGCCGTGGTCTGGCGGCGCGCAAAACGCGCCGAAATCGATTGCCAGCTTGATGCCCATGATGGGCTGCAGCCCCCTGGCGGCCGCAGCCTCTGAAAACTCAAGGGCACCGAAAAGATTGTTGCGGTCCGTTACAGCCAGCGCCGGCTGATGATCGCGAACGGCAAGATCAACCAGCTTTTTGAGCGGCAGTGCCCCTTCAAGCAGGGAATAGGCCGAATGGGCATGCAGGTGAACGAATTTGGGAGACCCGTCGCCGTTTTTTTGCGGTTTTCCACCGCCGCCGCTCTGGGAAGTGTCATCTGCAGGTGCAGAACCCGTGGCCTGCGCCGGCCCGGCAGACGGCTTTGGTCCGGCTGCCGAGGGTCCCGCCGTTTCGGCGGCGAGCTGTTCATGAAGTTGTTGTTTTTTGGACACGCGAATCTGCTCCCTCGCAGGGAACAAGTCTGGTCACGATCTGCCGCCCTGTGCAAGACGGCTGGCCCGCCGCAGCGGGTTTTCCTTTCGGCAATAACCGCTATCCACAGACAGCCTGCGCACAAAGCCGCCGCTTATGAGCAAATAATCGCGGCACCATGAAAACCCGTCACCCTTGTACCCCGCCACTCTTGTACGTTGTCAAAGGGATCCATTCCGTTTTCGTGTCAGTGGACAGATATGTCGCTTCTGCCCTTCACCAGGAGTCTTTGCGCCGATGGGTTAAGGGCATGGATGCCTGTGACGAACACAGGCATGACGGAATTCTCATCCAGGCCATTGCCCATATGCGATCACCGCCCCATATGCGATCACCGCATGGACAGCCCTGATCCGGGGCAGATCCGATCCGGCCTGCCTGAACACAATCAGGCGACCGCCTGGAGAATGTCGGCCCAGGTGAACATCGCCACCAAAAACAGGGAAATGGTTGCAAACGAGGCAATGTCGCGCAGGGAAATGTACATTCCACTCTCCATATTCGCTTTATGTATAATCTATGTTCCTTATATGTTCTCTTCTTGCTTAAGTCAAGCCATCAGATTTGAAGGGCTGCGAAAACCGCCTCTTTACCGGGATTGTTCAGAAATCTGATGATGGGCGAGCGCTGGACGTCAGCAGCTTACAGCTCGCAATCGACCACGCGGGCATCTTCCAGCGTCACGATCCGGTCCATGCGGCGGGCAAGATCATGGTTGTGGGTTGCGATCAGTGCCGAAAGTCCGGTGCTGCGCACCAGCCTGTCGAGCACCGAGAAAACCCGCTCCGACGTCTCCGGATCGAGGTTTCCGGTCGGCTCGTCCGCCAGCAGCAGTTTCGGCCCGTTGGCAACCGCCCTTGCAATCGCCACCCGCTGCTGTTCGCCGCCGGAAAGTTCCGATGGCCGGTGATCGGCGCGCGCTTCAAGGCCCATGAAGGAAAGCAGTTCCATTCCCCGGCCATTGGCTGCCTCCCGGTCCACGCCCCGCAGCATTTGCGGGATGACCAGATTTTCCAGGGCCGAAAACTCCGGCAGCAGGTGATGGAACTGATAGATGAAGCCGATGTCATTGCGCCGCAGGGCCGTGCGCTGTTCGTCGGGCAGTTTCACCGTTGCCCTGCCGCCGATATGAACTTCGCCGGAGCCCGGCCGCTCAAGCAGGCCGGCAAGATGCAGAAGGGTCGACTTTCCCGCGCCCGATGGTGCCACCAGGGAAACGATCTGCCCGCCTTTAATGGAAAAGGAGGCATCCTCCAGCACGCGGATCTGCTTGCCATGGGCTTCGGTATAGATCCGCGTGACCTTTTCCAGCCGCAATACAGGTTCCATGATGCCCCCTATTCGTAGCGCAGGGCTTCGACAGGATCGAGCCGGGCTGCCCGCCATGCCGGAAACAGCGTTGCCAGGAACGACAGTGTCAGCGCCATGGCGATCACCATGGTGGTCTCCCAGGGATCCATCTTCGCCGGCAACTGGCTGAGAAAGTAGAGTTCCGGATTGAACAGCGTTGTTCCCGACAGCCAGGAAAAGAACTGCCGGATCGATTCAACGTTGAGACACACCACGATGCCGAGAATGACCCCGGCAATCGTGCCGAAAACACCGATTGCCGCCCCCGTCAGGAAAAAGACCCGCATGATGGCGCCCCGCGTTGCCCCCATGGTGCGCAAAATGGCGATATCCCGCCCCTTGTCCTTTACCAGCATGAACAGGCCGGAAATGATGTTGAGCGCTGCGACCAGCACGATCAGCGTTAAAATGAAGAACATCACATTGCGCTCCACCTGAAGGGCGGAGAAAAAGGTCGCATTGCGCTGGGTCCAGTCGGTAAGGAAGAGCGGGCGGGCTGCGGCCTGTTCCACCGCCTGGCGCATCGACTGCACTTCGTCCGGATGCTCGACAAAGAGCTCGATGACGCTCACCGTGCCTTCGCTGTTGAAGTAAAGCTGGGCTTCCGGCAACGGCATGAACACGAAGGTGGAATCATATTCGCTCATGCCGACTTCGAAAATCGCATTGACCGGATAGGCCTTGACCCTCGGTGTGGTGCCGAACGGGGTAACATCGCCTTCCGGCGATATCAGCGTCAGCAAATCGCCCACTGTCAGCCCGAGCTGGTTTGCCATGCGGATTCCAATGGCAATCCCCTCTCCGGCATCAAAACCGTCCAGGGACCCGGCCCGTATCGTTCCGGCAATCGACTCGATGCGCTTGATGTCGGCTTCGCGAACCCCGCGCACCAGCGCGCCGGAGCCTCCCTGCCCGCTGGAAACCAGCGCCTGCCCCTCGACCAGCGGCACGGCGAGCTTGACCCCCTCAACGCCGTTCAGCCGGTCTGCAACCGCTGCGTAGTCGGTCAGTTCGCCATCGACGGGGGAGACAATCAGATGCCCGTTAAGCCCCAATATGCGGTCAAGCAGTTCGGCCCTGAATCCGTTCATCACCGCCATGACGATGATTAGTGTGGCAACCCCAAGCGTTATGCCGACAAAGGAAAAGCCGGAAATGACGGAAATGAAGGTCTCCCGGCGCCTGGAGCGCAGATAGCGCCCGGCAAGCATCCATTCGAAGGCGGAGAACGGCCCTGTCTTTCCGGGCGCCTCCAGCCGCTCGCCCAGCAATGGCTGCATTTGCGCCGTCATGCGGCGCCAAACCGGTTGATGGCTTCCTCGACACTGACCGTATCGCGGCTGCCATCGGCACGGTTCTTGATTTCAACCTTGCCTTCGGCGGCAGAGCGCGGCCCGGCGATCACCTGCCAGGGCACGCCGATCAGATCGAAGGTGGCAAATTTCGCCCCGGCGCGGTTGTCCGTATCATCGTAGAGGACGTCACGCCCGCTGGCGCCAATGGCCTTGTACAGCTTCTCGCAGATTTCATCACAGGCGCCATCGCCCGGTTTCATGTTGATCAGGCCGACGTGAAACGGTGCCACCGGTTCGGGCCACTTGATACCGTCCTCGTCGTGGAATGCCTCGATAATCGCTGCAACCAGCCGGGTCGGCCCGATGCCGTACGATCCCATGTGGACCGTGTGCTCCTGGCCATCGGGGCCCTGAACCTTGGCATTCATGGGGTCGGAATACTTGGTGCCGAAATAGAAGATGTGGCCGACTTCGATACCGCGGGCCGAAAGCCGGTCTTTTTCGCCAATCGCTTCATAGGCGCTTTCATCGTGCATTTCGTCGGTGGCTGCATAGGGCGTTGTAAAATCCTTGACGATTTTCGCCATTGCCGCCTCGTCCCAATAGTCGATGCCTTCATCGGGCGCCTGCATTTCAAGATAGGCCTTGTCGCAGAACACCTGGCTTTCGCCGGTATCGGCAAGAATGATGAACTCGTGCGAAAGATCGCCGCCGATCGGTCCGGTATCGGCACGCATCGGAATGGCCTTCAGTCCCATGCGTTCGAACGTGCGAAGGTAGGAAACGAACATGCGGTGATAGGCCGCCCTCGCCCCCTCCTGGTTCATGTCGAAGGAATAGGCGTCCTTCATCAGGAATTCCCTGCTGCGCATGACGCCGAAACGCGGGCGCACCTCGTCGCGGAACTTCCACTGGATGTGATACAGATTAAGCGGCAAATCCTTGTAGGAGCGCACATAGGAGCGGAAGATTTCCGTCACCATCTCCTCGTTTGTCGGCCCGAACAGCATGTCGCGCTCATGGCGGTCCTGAATGCGCAGCATCTCCTTGCCGTAATCGTCGTAGCGCCCGCTCTCGCGCCACAAATCGGCAGGCTGGATGGTCGGCATGAGGATTTCATTGGCCCCGGCGCGCTTTTGCTCCTCGTGGATGATCGCGCACACCTTGTCGAGCACGATCTTGCCAAGCGGAAGCCAGGAATAAATGCCGGCTGATTGCTGGCGTACCATCCCGGCACGCAACATCAAGCGGTGGGAAACAATCTCTGCTTCCTTGGGAGTTTCCTTCAACAGCGGCAAAAAGAACTTGGAAAGACGCATGGGGGTTCCAACGGGAATCAGGTTTGATCGGTTTTGCGCCTATAAACCTGCAAAGACCGGCACTTACAAGTTTTTCCGCAGTCTCTATGCCAGTGCGGCTGAACTAAGGCCGCGGCACATTTTCGTTCTTAGAATGCAACCTTGCACATGTTTTTGCATTGATTTTTCAGACATCGCTTGATTGCCGTTACGTCATGTGCTTGCATTCCCATACGTCATCTTGTTGTGATCGGGCGATGCGATTGTGACCAAAGGCACATACACCGGCATGGAATGCGGCCAAAACGGCGCTGCGGGGCGATGGAAGAAAAAGACGCCAGGAGAAGTATCATGAACCGCACCTATGCCAGTCTGTTTATCGAAATCGGAAAATATGCGTTTATTACCGGCGCCGTCATCACCGCTCTGGTGACAAGCGCTGCATTGGCCTCCTCTCAGGGATTGAAGGCACCCCCGCAAGGGCCGCTTAAAGCTGTATCCGCGCAGCTGGCCATCAAGTCGCCGAACGTCAACGTTTGCCCCGCCACCGCAACCATGGCCGGCTGGATCCACACCAGCAAGCCCGGTCAGGTCTCCTACATGATCGCCAAGAAAGGCGGTTCGGTCTCCGGCCCCTTTACCCTTCAGGCGGTCAAGGCCGTTAATGGCGGCATGGCAAGCTTTTCCAAAAGCTTTCAGATCCACAATGCCATCAACACCGAATACCGCATTCTGGTTTCCGGCAGCAACGGCAAGGTGATGAGCAATTGGGTGCCGCTTACTGCTTCCTGCAAGATCAAGCTCGGCGGATGAGGCCCCGGCTGAGCGCCAGCATGGTCTCTGTGTAATTTCAGCGCTGGGACGGCGGCTTGGGCAGAAGCTCGGAGACTTCCGCAAGCCCGATCCCCATGATCTGTGTCATGTAGAACCAGGCAAGAAACAGCGCCCCCGAAATCAGCGTGTTGAGCGCCAGAATGCGCCAGATGCGCAGTTTCGCCGGCGCGCTGGGTTCGGTCCCCGGCACCACTTCGCCGGCTTCCTGCTGTGTCTTCAGCCCGATGGAAAGCACGGCGAACAGGCACACCCACCAAAACAGAATATAATAGGCAAACCAGGTTACGACAGACATTAGAGCGTGTCCTGTTTGGCTGGAAGCAGCTTGAATGGATGGATTTTTCGCCTCTGGCAAGGAGAAGACCACAGCAGGATGTTTATCCATCCTGCGAGGATTTCGGCGAAGCCAGCGCGCAAAAGACACCACAGGTGATGCAATACCATGTTGAATACCCTTTTGTTCTGCAATCGCCTGAACCTGGTTCCCGGACCCTCGGACCGCGTTGCAAAACGCTGACAGTGCCTGCAGTGCTGCGCTTTTTACGCCTTGCCGAAGCCCCGGTTACCGGCGTTCAAACGAACCCATCCAACCAGGACACGCTCTAAACCTGCTCCAACTCGACCAGCGTGCCGCAGAAATCCTTGGGATGAAGAAACAGCACCGGCTTGCCATGGGCGCCGGTTTTCGGTTCGCCATCGCCCAGCACCCTTGCGCCTTCCGATTTCAGCCTGTCGCGCGCCGCGATGATGTCCTCGACCTCATAGCACACATGATGAATGCCGCCGGAAGGATTGCGTTCCAGGAACGGTGCCACGGGAGAGTTTTCCCCGAGCACCTCCAGCAGTTCGATCTTGGTGTTCGGCAGCTCGACAAACACCACGGTTACCCCGTGTTCGGGCAAGGCCTGGGGTTCGCTGACTGCAGCGCCCAGGCTGTCCCGGTAAACCGCGGTTCCCGCCGCAAGATCGGGTACGACGATCGCCACGTGATTGAGTTTGCCGATCATGCGCCTGAACCTCGCTTTCTCTAGACCTTCGCCACGAATACGGTGACAACCGGCTTCTTGCCCCAATGATAGCGCGCCGTGGCGCGGATTGCCTTGTAGACGGCCTCCTCCACAACACGGGGGTCCTTGCGCCGTTTTGGCGGAATGCTCTCCGCCGCCCCGTTTGCAGCGTCATACAATACATCCTCAAAAGGATCGCCTGCTGCCGTGACATCGGGAAGCCCGTATACCGAAATGTCGATTTCATCGGCAAGGCGCCCATTGCGATCGATCACCACCGAACAGGCAACCAGACCCGCATAGCCGAGCTTGCGGCGTTCCTGGACACCGATTTCCTCTTCGCCGCCGATCAGATTGCCATCCTTGTAGATGCGGCCAAAGGTAACCTGCCCGGTTATCTCTGCCGGTCCTGGTGCAAGGCGCAGCATGTCGCCGTTTCGCACCGGCGCTACTTCCGGAACGCCAACCTCGGCAGCCAGATTGGCATGGGCATTCAGGTGCAAAGCCTCTCCATGCACCGGCACGGCAATCTGCGGCTTTACCCAGTCATACATCTGCTTGAGCTCATTGCGGCGCGGATGGCCGGAAACATGAACCAGTTCATCGCCGTCATTGATGATCTCGATGCCCCGGTCGGCCAGCATGTTCTGGACGTCCAGAATGGATTTCAGATTTCCGGGAATGACACGGGAGGAATAGATCACCGTATCGCCGGCGGAAAGATGTACGCGGGGATGGTCATCGCGCGCCAGCTTGCCCATGGCGGCCCGCTCCTCGCCCTGGCTGCCCGTACAGATGATGACCAGCTTGTTGCGGTCGACCATGGAAAACTCATCCTCGTCGAGGAACGGTTGCAAGCCGTCGAGATAACCCAGATCGTCGGCCACCTCGCTGACCCGCTTGATGGAGCGGCCCATCAACATCACCCGCCGGCCCACGCTTTCGGCAGCCTGGGCAATCGAGCGTATCCGGCCCACATTGGAGGAAAAGGTGGTAACGGCCACCCTGCCCCTTGCCTTCTCGATAACCTTTGCAATCGAGGCTGAAACCTCGGTCTCCGTCGGCGACATGCCCTCGCGCATCGCATTGGTCGAATCGCATATAATGGCGAGCACACCTTCCTTGCCGAGGCGCTGAAAGCTTGCCGCATCCGTGTCGGCGCCAAGGGTCGGATCGGGGTCGATTTTCCAGTCGCCGGTGTGGATCACCTTGCCGAGCGGGCATTTCATGGCCAGCGAAACCGGTTCGGGAATGGAGTGGGTGACGTGAACAGCCTCGATTTCAAAGGGACCAGCGGTAAAGCGGTCGCCCGCCCGGTAGACCTCGACGGGAATATCCTCATCGATCCTGTCCGATTGCAGCTTGGCTTCCAGCATTCCGGCGGTAAACGGCGTTGCCCAGATCCGTTTCCGCAGTAGCGGCCACAGCGCAATCAGGGCACCGTAATGGTCCTCATGGGCGTGGGTGATGACAATGGCCTTCAGCGCATCGCCCAGTTCCTGGGCAAAGGTGATGTCCGGCAGGATGAGGTCGACGCCCGGCAGGTTCGGCCCGGGAAAGGTAACCCCGCAATCGACCATGATCCACTCGCGGTCATCTTCAGGTCCATAGCCGTAAAGCGCGAGATTCATTCCGATCTCGCCAACCCCGCCAAGCGGGACGAATACTAATTCTGCGTTTTCCATGATGTCCTTATGCTACGCGGCCAATTCTCATGCAAAGAATATATCGGCTACCGAAATGCGTTCGCGTTTTCCGCCCGCGCCCCGGAGAATGAGGAAGCCCTCTTCATCAATCCCTTCGAATATACCGGTGATCTTCGTTTCGCCGCCGGAAGCGGGCATTCTGATTTCGATCGTCTCGCCAACTCCCTGGGCGGCGGCAAGCCAGTCGGAACGGATTTGCGCCATGCCGTTCCCGCCATCCCATTGCGTCAGACGGTTAGCCATGGCACCGGCAAGATGCTGCAGCAATTCAGATAGCGGGACATCCAGGCCTTCATCTCTTAGCGATGTCGCCGGATAAAGGGTCTTTACAGGATGATGCGCCACATTGATGCCGATGCCGGTTATCACATGGCGGCGGCCGCCCAATACATGGCTTTCCAGCAGCACGCCGGCGGCCTTGCCGCCATTGACCAGCACATCATTGGGCCATTTGAGCGTTACCCGGGCAAGGCCTGCCCCGTTGATCGCCAAAATGGCATCGCGCACGGCAAGGCTTGCAACCAGCGTCAGCGTGTGCAGCGCATTGGCGGGTGCCGGCTCCTGGAGCAACAGGGAAGCGTAAAGATTGCCCGCTTCCGACACCCAGCCGCGGCCCCGGCTGCCCTTGCCCTTTAGCTGGCGCTGTGCGGTAACCCAAAGGCGTCCTTCATCGCCCGCCCGGGCCTGTTCAAGACAGACCAGATTGGTTGATTGCACCGCATCGAATGCCAAATGACGAAAGCCGTCCGGCAGCAGGATGGTGGAATTCTCACTCACGCGCCGCGCCCGAAATCTGCTTGCCGGTAACCATCAATCAGGACAGATCAAAAGAAACTGGCGGCAGCCGCCGTGGTCGCATCGAAGACCGGCCCTGCAAAGACGTAGAAAAGCGCGACGAAGACAAAGCTGACCGCCAGAACCAGTTTCAATTCACTGGCCAGCGGCACGAATTTCTCGGCTATTGCGCCTTCTGCCTCGTCAAACCACATCACCTTGATGATGCGGATGTAGTAATAGGCGCCAACGACGCTCGCCAGCACGCCGATGACCGCCAGGGCAATCAGATTGGCTTCGATCGCGGCGACAAAAACGAAATACTTGGCAAAAAAGCCTGCCAGCGGTGGAATGCCGGCCAGCGAAAACAGCAATACCGTCAGCACTGTGGCCAAAACCGGGTGACGCGTGGCAAGTCCCGTAAGGTCGGTGATTTCCTCCACCATGCCTTCCTTGCGGCGCATGCCGATGATGATGGCGAACGTGCCCAGCGTCATCACCATGTAGATGAGCATGTACAATATGACGCCGTTGATCCCGGCCTGGGTGCCCGCTGCCAGCCCCACCAGCGCATAGCCCATGTGCCCGATGGACGAATAGGCCATCAGCCGCTTGATGTTGGTCTGGCCGATTGCCGCAAAGGCACCCAGCACCATGGAGGCAATGGCGACGAAGGAGATGATCTGCTGCCAGTCATGGGCGACGGGTTCGAATGCCTGCATGGTAACGCGGATCATCAGCGCCATGGCAGCCACTTTAGGGGCGGCGGCAAAAAAGGCGGTGATCGGTGTCGGCGCGCCCTCATAGACATCCGGTGTCCACATGTGGAAGGGAACGGCGGAAATCTTGAAGGCGATGCCGGCCAGGATGAACACCAGGCCGAAAATCAGGCCGAGAGAACGGTCAGCGCCCGAAATCGCTTCGGCGATGCCTGCAAACGTCGTCTGGCCCGTATAGCCGTAGACCAGCGTGATGCCGTAGAGCAGCATGCCGGACGACAGCGCGCCGAGGACGAAATATTTCAGCCCTGCTTCCGATGCCTTGGTCGATTCGCGGTTCAGCGCCGCACACACATACAGCGCCAGCGACTGCAGTTCGAGGCCGAGATACAGCGTCAGCATGGAGTTGGCGGAGATCATCAGCAGCATGCCCGTCGTCGCCAATACAACGAGGATGGGATATTCGAACCGGTCGAATTTTTCCCGCCGCATGAAATTGACCGACATGGCAATCGTTACCGCAGACCCGGTAAGCGCCAATAGCTTCATGAATTTTGCGAAGGGATCAAGAATGAAGGCGCCGTGCATCGCAACCACGCCCGACGGCGCGCGCCACAGCGAAACGGCCGCCACCACGATCAGCGCCACGGCAAGGCCGGTGACGAGCGTGGTCGCGTTCCGCCCGCCAAACACGCCGATCATCAGCAGAACCATGGCGCCGACACCGAGCCACAATTCCGGGCCGATCACAAAAAGACTTGGCAGATCCAGTGCAGTCAACATCGTTTCAAACTCCGCTTGCCGCCCGTTGCCTCAATGGGCACTTGCGGCAACCTGCCCAGCTGCCTCAATGGCAGCCTGATAGTTGTCGATCAGCGCCTGCACCGATGCCTCCGTCACATTGAAGACGGGCATGGGGTAGACACCAAAGAAGATGACCAGCGCGATCAGCGGGAACAAAATGACCTTCTCGCGCGGTGTGAGATCCAGCATTTGTTTCAGGCTTTCCTTGTCCAGCGTGCCAAAGATCACCCGCCGGTAGAGCCACAAGGCATAGGCTGCCGACAGGATGACACCTGTGGCCGCAAAGAAGGCCAGCCACGTATTGAACTGGAAGGCGCCGAGCAGCACCAGGAATTCGCCGACGAAACCGGACGTGCCCGGCAAGCCGACATTCGCCATGGTAAAGACCATGAAGGCGACGGCATATTTCGGCATGCGGTGAACCAGTCCGCCATAGGCGGCGATTTCGCGCGTGTGCATGCGGTCGTAAATGACGCCTACACACAGGAACAGCGCTCCGGACACCAGCCCGTGTGACAGCATCTGATAGATGCCGCCCTGAATGCCGTAGATATTGGCGGTGAAAATCCCCAGCGTCACATAGCCCATATGGGCTACAGAGGAATAGGCGATCAGCTTCTTGATGTCTTCCTGCATCAGCGCAACCAGCGAGGTGTAGATAATCGCAACAACCGAGAGGGTGAAGATGATCGGCGCCAGTTCCATGCTGGCGATGGGGAACATTGGTAGCGAAAAGCGCAGGAAGCCGTAACCACCCATCTTCAGCAGGATGGCCGCCAGCACGACAGACCCGGCGGTCGGCGCCTCAACATGCGCATCCGGCAGCCAGGTATGCACCGGCCACATCGGCATTTTCACGGCAAAGGAGGCAAAGAAGGCAAGCCACAGCCAGGTCTGCATGCCCGCCGGGAAGGAATGGGAAAGCAGCGCCGGAATATCGGACGTGCCGGCATTCCAGTACATCGCCATCATCGCCAGCAGCATCAGCACCGAGCCGAGCAGCGTATACAGAAAGAACTTGAAGCTCGCATAGACACGGCGCTTGCCGCCCCACACGCCGATGATCAGATACATCGGGATCAGTCCTGCCTCGAAGAAGATGTAGAACAGCACCAGATCAAGCGCGCAGAACACGCCGATCATGAAGGTTTCCAGCACCAGGAAGGCTATCATGTATTCCTTCACCCGGTGCTGTACGCTCTCCCAGCTTGCCAGGATGCAGAACGGCATGAGGAAGGTCGTCAGGATGACGAACAGTATGGAAATGCCGTCAACGCCCATGTGGTAGTTCATGAAGCCGCCGATCCACTCGACCTTTTCCACCATCTGGAAGTCGGCCGAGGAATTGTCGAAGCCGTACCAGATCAACAGCGAAATCAGGAAGGTGAAAACGGTGGTGAAAAACGCCGTATTGCGGATATTGCGGCGTGCGATGTCGCTGTCGGCGGGGATGATCGCAATGATCAGCGCGCCAACCAGCGGCAGGAAAGTTACAATGGAGAGGATTTTCCAGTCGATCATGATCAGCCAGCGCCCCCGAACATCGCCCAGGTAATGAGCGCCGCAACGCCGATCAGCATCGCGAAGGCATAATGATAAAGATAACCGCTTTGCAGCTTGACCACGCGGTTGGTGACGTCATTGACCCGGGCAGCAATCCCGTCCGGCCCGAACCCGTCGATAAACCAGCCATCGCCTTTCTTCCACAGGAAACGGCCAAGCCACTTGGCCGGACGCACGAACAGGAAGTCGTAAATCTCGTCGAAATACCACTTGTTGAGCAGGAAGGCGTAGAGACCGGGATGCTGGCGGGCCAGTTCCTTCGGCATGCCGGGGTTGCGGATATACATCCACCAGGCACCGAAAAAGCCCAGCGCCATGGCAGCAAAGGGCGACCATTTCACCCATAGCGGCACATGATGGAACTCATCCAGAATGTGGTTGTTCGGCCCGGCAAACAGGGCTTCCCTCCAGAAGGCGTTGTACCAGGTTTCATGATGTCCGCCGGTCTCGTGACCCAGGAAGACATCGTGGAAGATAAGGCCGGCAAGCAGCGCTCCGGCCGCCAGAACGTAAAGCGGGATCAGCATGACATTGGGCGATTCATGCACATGGCTCATTACATCGGCAGAAGCCCGCGGCTTGCCGAAGAAGGTCATGAAGATCAGCCGCCAGGAATAGAAGCTGGTAAACAGGGCCGCAATCACCAGCAGGCCGAAGGCAAATCCGGCGGCCGCATTCTCACCCACGAAGACACTCTCGATAATGGCATCCTTGGAGAAGAAACCTGCCGTGCCGATGATCGTGCCGGGAATTCCCAGGCCGGTCAGCGCCACCGTGCCGACAATCATCATCCAGAAGGTTTTCGGAATGTGGCCGCGCAGGCCGCCCATGCGGCGCATGTCCTGTTCATCGGAAACCGCATGAATGACCGAGCCGGCACCAAGGAACAGCAGCGCCTTGAAGAACGCGTGGGTGAACAGGTGGAAAATGCCGGCGCCATAAGCCCCAACGCCAAGCGCGGCAAACATGTAGCCGAGCTGCGAACAGGTCGAATAGGCGATAACGCGCTTGATGTCGTTCTGCACCAGACCGACGGTGGCGGCAAAAAAGGCGGTAACCGCGCCAAACACCGTCACGATCAAAAGCGCGGTGTGGGACAATTCGAACACCGGCGACATGCGCGCCACCAGAAAAACACCTGCCGTCACCATGGTGGCCGCGTGAATGAGCGCGGAGACCGGGGTCGGGCCCTCCATGGCGTCCGGCAGCCAGGTATGCAGCAAAAACTGCGCCGACTTGCCCATCGCGCCCATGAACAGCAGGACGCAGATGACCGTCAAAAAGCCCTGATTGGTCAGCGTGTAGTTGAGGAAGGTATAGGCGCCCTCGCCTCCGGTTTCCTCCAGATTGAGCGCGGCAGCATTGGCGAAAATGGTCGAGAACTCGATCGAGCCGAAATACACAAAGATGCCGAAAATGCCCAGCGCAAAGCCGAAATCGCCGACCCGGTTGACGACAAACGCCTTGATCGCTGCCGCATTGGCGGACGGCTTGTGGTACCAGAAACCGATCAGAAGGTATGAGGCAAGCCCGACACCCTCCCAGCCGAAGAACATCTGCAGCAGGTTGTCGGAGGTAACCAGCATCAGCATGGCGAAGGTAAACAGCGACAGATAGGCAAAAAAGCGCGGCCGGTGCGGGTCGTGGTGCATGTAGCCGATGGAATACATGTGAACCAGGGCCGACACCGTGTTGACCACGACCAGCATGACCACGGTCAGCGTGTCGATGCGCAAGGTCCAGTTGGCTGAAAAGGCGCCGGTGTTGACCCAGCTCATCACCTCGATGATCTGCGTTTCACCGCCACCGACACCAACGGTGAAAAAGGCGATCCAGGACAGAACCGCGGCGATCATCAAAAAGCCGGTGGTCACATATTCACAGCCCTTGACCCCCAGTGTCTTGGGAAAAAGTCCGGCAAGCAGAAAGCCCAGAAGCGGCAGAAAGACGATTGTCTGGTACATGGCGCGTTCCTCAGCCCTTCATCATGTTGACGTCTTCAACCGCAATCGAGCCGCGGTTTCTGAAGAAGATCATCAGGATGGCGAGCCCGATCGCCGCCTCGGCAGCAGCCACCGTCAGGACAAACAGGGCAAAGACCTGCCCCATCAGATCGCCCAGATGCTGGGAGAACGCCACGAAATTCAGGTTGACCGACAAGAGGATCAACTCGATCGACATCAAGATGATGATGACGTTCTTCCGGTTGAGGAAGATGCCCAGCATGCCGATCGTGAACAAGATCGCGCTGACCGCCAGAAAGTGGGAGATTCCGATTTCCATGCCCGTTTTCAGCCCTGTCTACCTTTGTTAGGGTTCCCGTGCCCTTGCCGTCCGGCTAGATGCCCTTGCCGGATTCAACTTTCTTGATTTCGATTGCTGTTTCCTTGCTGCGGGCAACCTGTTTTGAAATGTCCTGGCGCCGCACATCCGGGCGATGGTGCAGCGTCAGCACGATGGCACCGATCATCGCAACCAGCAGGATCAGCCCCGCCACCTGGAAGAAGAAGAAGTACTTTGTGTACAGAATGTTGCCCAGCGCCTGAATGTTGGAGGTCACCGACATGTCCGGCGTCGGTTCGCCCAGCGCCCCGTCGACGGTTCCAGGTGCCACTACCCACGCGCCCACCACCATCAACAGCTCCACCAGCACAATCGCACCGACCAGACCGCCAATCGGCAGATATTGCAGAAACCCTTCGCGCAATTCGACGAAGTCGACGTCCAGCATCATGACGACGAACAGGAACAGCACAGCCACCGCGCCCACATAAACAACGATCAGCAAGAGGGCGAGGAATTCCGCCCCCGTCAGCATGAACAGGCCGGCCGAATTGACAAAGGCCAGAATGAGGAACAGCACCGCGTGCACGGGATTGCGCGCGGAAATCACCATAAACGCCGAGGCGACGGTAATCGTGGCGAAGAGGTAGAAGAAAATCGCCGTCATGGTCTTCGTTCCATATTCCTTTGGCGCCGCTTTCCGGCCATTTCCCGGCCAGTCGGCAACCGGTCAACGATAAGGGGCATCGAGCTTGATGTTGCGGGCCAGTTCCCGTTCCCAGCGCGCGCCGTTTTCCAGCAGTCTGTCCTTGTCGTAATAAAGTTCCTCGCGCGTTTCCGTCGCGAATTCGAAATTCGGCCCTTCGACGATTGCATCGACCGGGCAGGCTTCCTGGCAAAAGCCGCAATAAATGCACTTCACCATGTCGATGTCGTAGCGCACCGTGCGGCGGGTGCCGTCATTGCGACGGGGGCCCGCCTCGATTGTGATCGCCTGGGCCGGGCAGATCGCTTCGCACAGCTTGCAGGCAATGCAGCGCTCTTCCCCGTTGGGATAGCGGCGCAGCGCATGCTCGCCGCGAAAGCGCGGGGAAACCGGCCCTTTCTCGAAGGGATAATTGATGGTGGATTTCTTGCCGAAAAGGTAGCGCATGCCCATGGCAAGCGCCGAAACGAATTCCAGCAGCAACAGCGATTTGGCAGCTTGCGCAATCATCATGCCCATCCCGTATATTGCAGTACGGCAGCGACAATCGCCACCATGGCAAGCGACAGCGGCAGAAAAACTTTCCAGCCCAGCCGCATCAACTGGTCATAGCGGTAGCGCGGCACCACGGCGCGCACCATCGCCATCATGAAGAAGACGAAAAAGGCTTTCAGCGTGAACCACACGATGCCCGGCACCCAGTTGAGCACGGCAACGTCGAGCGGCGGCAGCCAACCGCCCAGAAACAGGATGGTAACGAGGCAGCTCATCAGGATGATGGCTACGAACTCACCCAGGAAGAACAGCAGGAACAGGGTCGAGGAATATTCGACCATGTGACCGGCAACCAGCTCCGATTCAGCTTCCGGCAGGTCGAAAGGCGGCCGGTTGGTTTCGGCAATCGCCGAGATGAAAAAGATGATGAAAGCGGGGAAAAGCGGCAACCAGTACCAGTCAAGGAAGGATCCCGGCAGGCCCAGCATGGTGCCCAACCCGTCCGCCTGGCTGTTGACGATGCCGGTGAGGTTCAACGTGCCCGCACACAGCAACACGGTGATGATGATGAACCCCATGGAAACTTCATAGGACACCATCTGCGCGGCAGAACGCAGCGAGGCGAGAAAGGCATATTTCGAATTCGAGGCCCAGCCGCCCATGATGATGCCGTAAACCTCGAGCGAGGAAACGGCGAAGATGAACAAAATGCCGAGATTGACATCGGCCACGACCCAGCCATCGGCGACCGGCAATACGGCAAAAGCGGTCATGGCGAGCACAGCCGAGATAATCGGCGCAATGACGAAGACCGATTTCGATGCCGTTGCCGGGATGATCGGTTCCTTGATCACGAATTTCAGCAGATCGGCGAAGGATTGCAGCAATCCCCACGGGCCGACCACGTTAGGTCCGCGGCGCATCTGCACGGCAGCAAAAATCTTGCGGTCGGCATACAGGATATAGGCCGTGATCAGCAGCAGGCAGACCAGCATCAGCACACTCTGGAAAACGATCCAGAAGCCCGGAATGACGTAGGTGTTGATAAACGCTTCCATGCCGTTTCCTGCCGCCTATTCCGCTGCCTGCCGCAGTTCGCCTGCAGCCAATTGTGAACATTGCGCCATGACCCTGGAAGCCCGCGCGATCGGGTTGGTCATGTAAAAGTCGTGCACCGGGCTTTCAAAACCGGCTTTCAGCACTTTTCCGGCGCCGCCCTTGGCGAGTGCCTTTACATCACCGATGTCACCCGGCGCAACCGTTCCAGCCTGCGCCATGTGGGGAAATTCCCTGTAAAGTGCGCTTCTGAGCTGTTCGAAGCTGTCAAAGGGCAGCACTTTGCCGCATTTGGCTGAAAGCGCACGGAAAATCGCCCATTCCTCCTTGGCATCACCCGGAGCAAAGTTTGCCCGGTTGCCATGCTGAACCCGGCCCTCGGTGTTGACCCAGATGCCCGGTTTCTCGCTATAAGCAGCGGCCGGAAGAATGATGTCGGCGCGATGCGCGCCGGCATCCCCGTGTGAGCCAACATAAATGACGGTGCCCTTCACCTTTGCCATGTCGAGTTCGTCAGCGCCCATCAGGAAGAGAACGTCCATGCCGCCCATCATGGCAGCCGTGTCCTTGCCACTGCGGCCGGGAACAAAGCCGAGGTCAAGCCCGCCGACACGCCCTGCGGCAGTATGCAGAATGTTGAACCCGTTCCAGTCGCTGCGCAGCGCGCCCATGCTTTCAGCAGCCGATGCCACCATTTTGAGCACAGCCGCACTGTCGGACCGGTTGAGCGCGCCCTGCCCGATGATGAACATCGGGTTCTTCTTCTTGATTTTGCCGTAGCTGGCAAACTGCTTGAGGCTCTCCGGCCCCTCGCCAAGATGGGTGTATTCGTAGGTCATATCCGCTGCTTCGCCAACCAGGCCGACCAGCAAGTCCCCCTGCCGCCAGCGTTTGCGGATGCGCGAATTGAGCACCGCCGCCTCCTTGCGCGGATTGGTACCGACCAGCATGATCGCATCGGCCTGCTCAATGCCCTCAATGCCTGAATTGAAAAGATAGGAGGCCCTGCCCTTCGCCGGATCGAGCACACTGCCCGGCTCGCGGCAATCCATGTTGGCCGAGCCGATGCCGGTCATGAATTTCTTCAGCGCAAAGATGTCCTCGACACTGGCAAGATCACCGGCAATGGCGCCAACCTTGTGGGGACGCGTGGCATTGACCGCCTTTGCGACCGCATCGAGCGCCTCGCCCCAGCTTGCCGGCTGCAGTTTACCCGCCTTGCGCACATAGGGCTGATCGAGCCTTTGCGACTTCAGCCCGTCGAAGATGAAGCGCGTCTTGTCGGAAATCCATTCCTCGTTCACCGCATCGTTCTGTATGGGAAGAATGCGCATGACTTCCTTTGAACGCGTGTCGACGCGGATGTTGGAGCCAACCGCATCCATCACATCGACGGTTTCCGTCTTGGTCAGTTCCCAGGGCCGTGCCGTGTCCTGATAGGGCCGCGAGGTCAGCGCACCGACCGGACACAGGTCGATCACATTGCCCTGCATTTCGCTGGACATCGCCTGCTCAAGATAGGTGGTGATTTCCGCATCCTCGCCGCGCCCGATCAGCCCAAGTTCGGAAATGCCGGCAACCTCCGTGGTGTAGCGTACACAGCGCGTGCAATGGATGCAGCGTGTCATCTTTGTGCGCACCAGCGGGCCGATATACTTGTCTTCCACCGCACGCTTGTTTTCCCCATAGCGGTTCTTGTCGATGCCATAGGCCATCGCCTGGTCCTGCAGGTCGCATTCCCCGCCCTGATCACAGATCGGGCAGTCCAGCGGATGGTTGATCAAAAGGAATTCCATCACGCCCTGGCGAGCTTTCTTGACCATTGGCGACTTGGTGGAGACAACCGGCGGCTCGCCGTTCGGGCCGGGACGCAGATCGCGCACGCCAAGCGCGCAGGAAGCCTGGGGCTTGGGCGGTCCGCCCTTCACCTCGACCAGGCACATGCGGCAATTGCCGGCAATCGACAGCCGTTCGTGGAAACAAAACCGCGGAACCTCGGCGCCCGCCTCCTCACACGCCTGCAGCAGCGTGTAGCTGTCGGGAACTTCCACTTCCTTTTCGTCGATGATCAGCTTAGCCATCGTAAAGCCCTTGATCCTTCAAATTCACGCGCAGCGCTGCTGCTGCCAGAGTTTTTCATGCGAACGGTCTTTCTTGGCCAAATCTTGCCCATCCCTTCGGACTGCGTGCGATTTGACGTACGACCAGCCGAAGGCAAAGTCGCTGTCGCCGTGTTGGTCGAGATGATCCAGCCGTTCCTTCGCCTCTTCAAGCGTCGGCCTGTGGCCCTCTTCCACATGCCACATCACGAAGTGGTGGCTGTCCATGATCTCGAACCATTTGTGTTTTTGCTGATAAATCCGCTTGTGGACGGTGTTCCACACGAAATGTTCCAGTCTGGTTGCATCTTGCCAGACCGACAGCGTGATCAGCACCAGCGGCCCGCCAACCGGCGTGCGCCCGCGCTCATCGCGATTTTCGTCCTTCAGGCGCCAGATGAAACCGTCGCTGCGTTCAGCCAGCGCGTTGATCCGCTCGATATTGTCGATGAACTCCCGCGCCACCGGATCGGTGTCGGGGTTGATCTTCCACTTCGAAATATTGAGCTCGGCAAGGTGCATCTTTATTCCGCAGCCTCCATCGCCCGGCTTTCCAGCCGGTCGTCCTTGTCGGCATTGCGCGAATACTGGTCGATGCGCTCCTCGATCTCGTGGCGGAAATGGCGGATCAGGCCCTGCACCGGCCAGGCTGCCGCATCGCCAAGAGCACAGATCGTGTGGCCCTCCACCTGTTTCGACACGTCGAACAGCATGTCGATTTCGCTCTTGTGGGCCCGGCCCTCGGCCATGCGCGTCAAGACTCGCCACATCCAGCCCGTGCCCTCGCGGCACGGCGTGCACTGGCCGCAGCTTTCATGCTTGTAGAAATAGGCAAGCCTGGCGATCGCCCGGATCATGTCGGTCGACTGGTCCATGACGATGATCGCCGCCGTGCCCAGCCCCGATTGCAGGTCGCGCAGGCTGTCGAAATCCATCTTGCAATCGCAAATCTGCTCGGCCGGCACGCAAGGCACCGATGAGCCGCCCGGAATGACCGCCTTCAGATTGTCCCAGCCGCCCCTGATGCCGCCGCAATGGGTGTCGATCAGTTCGCGGAAGGTGATCGACATCGATTCTTCCACCGTGCAGGGCTTGTTCACATGGCCGGAAACGCAGAACAGCTTGGTGCCCTTGTTGTTTTCCGCGCCGAAAGAGGCAAACCAGTCCGCCCCGCGCCGCAGGATGGTCGGCACGACGGCAATCGATTCCACATTGTTGACGGTGGTGGGGCAGCCATACAGGCCGACATTGGCCGGAAATGGCGGCTTCAGGCGCGGCTGGCCCTTCTTGCCTTCCAGCGATTCCAGCAGCGCGGTTTCCTCGCCGCAGATATAGGCGCCGGCGCCGTGATGCAGATAAAGATCGAACGGCCAGCCATGCTTGTTCTTCTTGCCAAGCAGCCCGGCATCATAGCACTCGTCGATGGCGGCCTGCAGTGCCTCGCGCTCACGGATATATTCGCCGCGAATGTAGATGTAGCAGGCATTGGCGTTCATCGCGAAGGAGGCAATCAGGCAGCCCTCGATCAGCGTATGCGGATCGTGGCGCATGATATCGCGGTCCTTGCAGGTGCCGGGCTCTGATTCGTCGGCATTGACCACCAGATAGGAAGGGCGGCCATCGGATTTTTTCGGCATGAAGGACCATTTCAAGCCGGTCGGAAAACCGGCTCCGCCCCGCCCGCGCAGGCCCGAAGCCTTTACCTGATCGATGATCCAGTCGGCCCCCTTGTCGATGAAGCCCTTGGTGCCGGCCCAATGGCCGCGCGCCATGGCACCTTTCAGCGACTTGTCATAGGTGCCGTAGATATTGGTGAAGATGCGGTCTTTATCCTGAAGCATAATCTATTCCGCCGGCTCGTCTGTCAGATCAAGACGCCGCTCCTTGCGGGTCAATCTTGTATCGAGCTTGCCAAGGCTCACATATATATTGGCTATGTCGGTATGTGCGGCACCAACCTCATTTGAAAGGCCGCGTAACTGTTCGGACAGTGAGTGTAAACGGCCATCCATGCCGCCCAGCCGGTCTTCCACGTTCCCATGCCGACTGTGAATCTGCTTCAAGACTGCCAGCAGCAATCCATTGGTTACCTCGGCCATCGTCCTACCTCGGTTCCTTGCCGAACACACGGACATATTCGTCCCGTCCGCCCCTGGCGAGCGCCTTGGCCTGCTTCACCCACTCGTCCCGCTCGATGCGGCCCTTGAAGGATAGTTCGTCATCAACAATGGCAATGTCCTTCTTCGTCCATTTTGCAATCTGGGCAAAATGCCAGAAGCCGAGCTTGTTGAGCGTCTTTTCCAGTTTCGGCCCGACCCCGGCGATCATCTTCAGATCGTCTGCCTTGCCCTGCGGCTTTTTCAAGCGAATCGGACCGGCAACCGCTTTTGCCGGCGACTTGACGGTTGCGCTGGCTTTTCTACTGGCCGTCTTCGGCTTGGCTGCATTGGTGGGCTTTGCCGCTCTTGGAGTTGCTGCAGCGGCTGCCTTGGAGCCCTTGACCCGCAGTTCCTTCTGCAGCGAGGTCAGGCCGCCTTCTGGCGCCGAATAGATACGGTCAACCTGCGGACCGGGCGTTACCCGCTCGCCCCTGCCGGCCTCGAATTCGTCAATGATCTCGGCAAGCCGTTCGGGAGTCAGATCCTCATAGGTATCCTTGAAGATCATCACCATCGGCGCATTCACACAGGCGCCCTGGCACTCGACCTCTTCCCAGGAGAGCGTTCCAGCCTCGTTGGTGTGGAACTGTTCTGGATGGATTTTGTCCCGGCACACAGCCATCAGGTCTTCCGAGCCGCGCAGCATGCACGGCGTGGTGCCGCAAACCTGCACATGGGCCCTGGTGCCAACCGGCGCCAGCATGAACTGGGTATAGAAGGTCGCCACTTCCAGCACGCGGATATAGGGCATTTCCAGCATTTCTGCGACATGCTCGATCGCCCGCTTGGTCACCCAGCCTTCCTGTTCCTGCGCAATCATGAGCAGGGGAATGACGGCGGAAGCCTGGCGGCCCTTGGGATATTTCTTGATCCATTGCTTGACCAGGGCGCCATTGGCTCTGGTGAAGGCGAAATCCTTCGGCTGGACGTTTTCTTCTGCAAGACGGCGGACGGACATTAGCGATCAACTTCCCCAAATACGATGTCGAGCGAACCCAGAACGGCCGAAACATCTGCCAGCAAATGCCCCTTGCCCATGTAGTCGAGCGCCGCAAGATGGGCAAAACCGGGTGCACGCAGCTTGCAGCGATAGGGCTTGTTGGAACCATCGGATACCAGATAGACGCCGAACTCGCCCTTGGGCGCCTCAACGGCAGCGTAAACCTCGCCAGCGGGCACGTGATAGCCCTCGGTATAAAGCTTGAAGTGATGGATCAGCGCTTCCATGGAGCGCTTCATCTCGCCGCGTTCTGGCGGCACGATCTTGTTGTCGGTATGCGAGACCGGCCCCTTGCCTTCGGGCGCGTTGAGCTTGGCAATGCACTGTTTCATGATGTGGACAGCCTGCCGCATCTCTTCCATGCGGATGAGGTAACGGTCATAGCAGTCGCCATTCTTGCCGACGGGAATGTCGAATTCCATTTCCTCATAGCACTCATAGGGCTGCGACTTGCGCAAATCCCAGGCTGCGCCCGAGCCGCGCACCATGACCCCGGAAAAACCGTAGGCCCACGCATCCTCCAGTGAAATGATCCCGATATCGGCATTGCGCTGCTTGAAAATGCGGTTGTCGGTCAGAAGCTTGTCGATATCCTCAAGCGCCTTGGGAAATTCATCGCACCACTGTTCGATATCATCGATAAGCTGTTGCGGCAGGTCCTGGTGAACACCGCCGGGGCGAACGTAAGCTGCATGCATGCGCGCCCCGCAGGCCCGCTCATAAAACACCATCAGTTTTTCGCGTTCTTCAAACCCCCAAAGCGGCGGCGTCAGAGCGCCAATATCGAGTGCCTGGGTGGTCACGTTGAGCAGATGCGACAGAATGCGGCCGATCTCCGAATACAGCACCCGGATCAACTGCCCCCGGCGCGGAACCTCTATGCCCATCAGGCGCTCGACCGCCAGCGCAAAGGCATGCTCCTGGTTCATCGGCGCGACATAATCGAGCCGGTCGAAATACGGCACCGCCTGCAGATAGGTCTTGTGCTCGATCAGTTTTTCCGTACCCCGGTGCAGCAGGCCGATATGCGGGTCGACGCGCTCGACAACCTCGCCGTCAAGCTCAAGCACAAGGCGCAAAACACCATGTGCCGCAGGGTGTTGCGGCCCGAAGTTAATGTTGAAGTTTCGGACGGTATGTTCGTTCATGATTTTTTCTCCGCCCCAACATCCTCGTTCGGTAACGGATAATCCGGCCCCAGCCACGGGCTTTCGAAATCGAACTCGCGAAATTCCTGACGCAGGTTGACCGGCTCGTAGACAACCCGCTTTACCTCATCGTCATAGCGCACTTCCACATAACCGGTGAGCGGGAAATCCTTGCGCAGCGGATGGCCCTCAAAACCGTAATCGGTCAGCAGGCGGCGCAGATCGGGATGGCCGGTAAACAGGATGCCGTACATGTCCCAGGCTTCGCGCTCATACCAGTTGGCGCCGGGAAAGATTTCGGTGATCGAGGGGACCGGCGTTTCTTCGTCGGTGGCAACCTTTACCCGCAGTCTGGCATTCAGCCGTGGTGACAGCAGATGATAAACCACCTCGAAACGCTTTGCCCGCTCGGGATAATCAACACCGCAAATATCGATAATGTTCCAGAACATCGTCTGGCTGTCGTCGCGCAAAAAGCGCATCAGCTCGACAATCTGTTCGCGCTCGGCGACAAGCGTCAGTTCGCCATGGGCATAGTCCATGGACTTGACGGCACCATCGCCACCGGCCTCGATGGTCTCGGCCAATTCGCTCAGGGTTTCATCGTCGATTTTCGGCAATGCCATCTGCCTGCCCTTCTAGCGTTCAATGGTTCCGGTGCGCCGGATCTTCTTCTGCAGCAACATCACGCCGTAAAGCAGTGCTTCAGCGGTTGGCGGGCAGCCGGGCACATAGATGTCGACCGGCACCACGCGGTCACAGCCGCGCACCACGGAATAGGAATAATGGTAGTAGCCGCCGCCATTGGCACATGATCCCATGGAGATCACGTAGCGCGGCTCCGGCATCTGGTCGTAGACCTTGCGCAGGGCCGGCGCCATCTTGTTGGTAAGCGTGCCGGCAACGATCATCACGTCGGATTGCCGGGGGGACGCACGCGGGGCGAAGCCGAACCGCTCGGCATCGTAACGCGGCATGGCCATCTGCATCATCTCGACAGCACAGCAGGCCAGCCCGAAGGTCATCCACATCAGCGAGCCTGTCCGGGCCCAGGTAATCAGTTCGTCCGTCGATGTGACGAGAAAGCCCTTGTCCGCCAGCTCGTTGTTGACCTCGCCGAAAAACGGATCGTTTGCCCCTGCCGGCTTTCCGGTCGCAGGATCGATGATCCCCTTTGCTTGGGGCGCAATGAGCGTCGTGGAACCGTCACGCATGGCTTAACCTGTAAGAACCGTTTCGTTGCAAAAGGCGCAAACCGTAATCAATCCCATTCCAGCGCACCCTTTTTCCATTCATAGATAAACCCGATGGTCAAAACCCCCAAAAAGATCATCATCGACCAGAAGCCGAACCAGCCCAGATCGCCAAAGCTCGCCGCCCAGGGAAACAGGAAGGCGACTTCAAGATCGAAAATGATAAACAGGATCGCCACCAGATAATAGCGCACATCAAACTTCATGCGCGCGTCGTCAAAGGCGTTAAATCCGCATTCATAGGCAGAGAGCTTTTCTGAATCCGGTGCCTGGTAGGCGACGAAGAAGGGGGCGATGGCAAGCGCCAGGCCGATCACCAGCGCGATGCCGAAAAAGATGATCACGGGAAGATAGGAAACAAGTAATTCCTGCATGTCTGGGCCTGCGCTTTGACAAATATACCGGTCGCGCGTGGGTTAGCCCAGTGACAAGAGCAAAGCAAGGGATAACGCGGCAATTCCCGTTATCAATTGGCAGCAATTTCCGGCCATGGCTTCCCGGTCCGGTTATTGCTGGGGGCGCGGAAACTGGGTAAAGCCCGATCCGGCGGAAATGCCGCCACACTGCACGAAAAGAAAACCCGCGGTGGAGGCAACGCCGCCCGCTTTCAGGCTTTCGCATTCACCCGCCTCAAGCAATTCCAGCCCTTTCTGGCGGATTTCCACCACATCGGCCATGGAAAGCGTGGGCCCGGCCTTGGACGGCAGGCTGGAAAGCCGCTTGTCTTTCAATTTGGCGGTCAGACGCTTTGGCGTTGCGGGCTTCGCCTCGGCCTTGGCAGTGACTTCGGCAGGTTTCTTTACAACTTCAGCTTCAGTTTGAGTTTTTGCCTTTGCATTGTCTGCAGCAGCTTTCCTGCCGGCCGACTCCGCTTTTACGCCGTTATCCGATGCAGTCTTTGTTTTCGGGGCAGCCTCCCCGCTGGCCTTTGCCGTTTTTGCTGATTCTTCTGCCTTGCGTTTTTCCTCGGCCAGCTTTTTGCGGCGGCGCTCGGCAGCTTTCTTTTTCGCAGCCTCCCGTTTCAGCCGTTCCTCCTCGGCCTTTTTCTCTGCCTCCACCTTCTTGGCAACCGACGGTGCCAGCGCAAGCCGGTCAACGGGAATCCACAATGCGACCGGGTTTCCACCCTGTGTCAGCCCGGTCAGGCCATATTTGGTTCTTGCCGTGGCAGCATCCATATAGCCGGTGATCCTGGCAAAGCCGCCATTAATCTCGAACACGGCAACACCCGAACCAGCCCTAGGCGCACCGCGGCTCGCCTGGGGACAGCTGGATTTTGGACAAAGATAGGCGGGCCCGGACTTCATCGCCCTGGCAATCGATTGAGCTGAAACCTCCCCGGAAACGCCAAATTGCACCACAGCCAGCACAGTGGCGAAAACCCGGAAGGAACCACGATTTGGTGAAGGTCTTTTGCGCATGCCAATCCCCCAAGCATCCAGTTTGCCAACGGCAAAATTCCTGCTCCCTTATGGACTGCAGAACCAAACCGCAGCAACCGCATCGTCCATAAACCTGACGGATGATGTCAGAACCCTGACAAAAACCACACCTCACGGCAGCATACGAACAGCAACCAACTCTTTGCCCGGACATAGCGGGTGGAATGGCGATCTTGCTGATGCTGTCCGGATTGCCGGCCTGCCGCGCCGTAGCCTGAAAAGCGAAGGCTGGTGGGCGCTGACGGGATCGAACCGCCGACCTACTCGGTGTAAACGAGTTGCTCTCCCAGCTGAGCTAAGCGCCCTTCCTGCAGCTCATGCACATAGAGCCACATCTTCCTGCTTTGCGCCATTTCGCGACAAGATCCGCAATTAAAACCGGACCCAAAACGAAATGGCGCGAGTGACGGGACTCGAACCCGCGACCTCCGGCGTGACAGGCCGGCACTCTAACCAACTGAGCTACACCCGCAAGAATTCGCGAGGCAGGTAACCCTGCCCCGAGGGTGAGCGTGGCTTACGGTTTTCACCTTTCGAAGTCAAGCGCAGAAAACCGGTGATCGGCAATTTTACCCATGCCGGAAATCTCCCGCGCAAAACAGCCATGCCGGCGGTGGAGCAGACGGTCGAAAACCACTGCGCAATCGGCCAAAAAACCGTGCCTCGAAGTGTTTATTCGGCGGGAGCGGGAACCGTCTTTTCGGCGGTGCGGCCTTCGGCCCTGCGAAGAATCAGGTCGGTCGCGGCACAAAAGGACATCATCGCTGCCAGTCCAAGCAGCGAACTGACCGCCAGCACCGAACCGCCGGTAAAGCCGGCACCGACCGTGCAGCCAACGGCGAGGATGCCGCCAAACCCCATCAGCGCACCACCGGCAAGATAGCGGACAAAATGCGGCGTACCGGTTTCTCCAAACCTGCGAAACTTGAAGCTGCGAAAGACAAGCGAAGCGGCAAAGGCCCCCAGCAGCAGCCCGGCAATCATGCCGGTATCCAGCGACAGGTATTCCTGTGCGCCGCCGCTTGCCAGATAATTGACCGCATTGGCCGAGGGCCGGGAAAAGGAAAGGCTTTCAATCTCGATCGGGTCGAAGACCTGGGAAGAAAGCTGATAGGTTGCATACCAGCCACCGGTGATCAGCGCGCCGATCAGGGCGCCGCCTGCTGCCTTCCAGGCAGATACGCGGCTGCGCAGGGCAGTGATTGCGGCAGCAGCCAGAACCGCGCCGCCAATCGCCAGGCCGGCATTGCTGTTTTCCAGAAGCTGCGCCACGTCATTGCCGCCCAGCAGGCCGGTATTGGCCAGGCCGCCAAGCCCATCGCGAAGGGGAACGAGGAAACCCTGATAGGTTGCCAGGGCCACCAGGGCGATGACGCCCGCCGTTGCCAGTGCCCGCAGGTTGCCGCTGGCGCCCAGCACCATCAGCCGGCTGGTGCAGCCGCGCGCCAGCGCCATGCCAATGCCGAACAGCGCTCCGCCTATTGCAGCACCTGAAAGGCTTTGCGGAGTGCGGAAGAAGCGGCTTTCTCCCGCCGCAATCCATCCGTTGTAGATTGACAGCTGGGTCAGGAAGATCGCGACCCCGAGCGCAAGCAACCATACCGGCAGCGCAGTTGCAGCCTTGCGGTCGATAATCTCCAGAATGGCCGAACGGGTACAAAACCCGCTTCGCTCAGCCAGAAACCCGAAGGCGAGGGCAAGAACAAATCCGGCCAGCGCAACGGTTGCCGGTTCGCCGATGGCATCAATAAAAGGAACGAAATCCATTACAGCACCTGTGGGATTTTCTTTGCCAGCGCCTGCAGCTTCATGCCTGCCGCGCATCGGCATATTTCATCATTGTCATGATACCTGCCGCCCGCCACCGGGCCGAAGATCGGCTTTCCACCTGCAGGCGCCGATGGGGAAAAGTTTTCTCTGCCAGCAGGCTTCAACGAAAACCGGTTGCTGCCCATGGTGAAATTGGCTGGGACGGGCGGCAAATGCCTCAAATGCGCCGCCTGGCCGCCGCACCGCGTTGTTGAACTTGCTGCCACTTTGCTTATATTAGGCGCGCCGGAAGCGCTGCTTCCGGAAGTCTGGTCACCGTGCCGGAAGCATGTTGCGCCGCAAGGCCTGCATGTGGAAAGCCCCGGAACCCGGCCAAAGCCGAAAATGGCTCCCTGTACCGGCATGTCAAATGCCGGAAAACGGGAACTGTCCATCGCTCCCGGCTGCGTCTGGTCCGATACCGGTCAATGTAGCCAGGTCATGGACTGACAAACAGGATCGAAATGGCGTTGGAACCGCAAGGATATGCAAGGAAAAGGCGGCAGGATGGGCTGGTGGCCCATTCAAGGCCTTTGACGCGGCAGACCGCAGCGGTTTCATCGTCCGGAGGATATGATCGATTTTCCCCGCTACTTCGTTGCAATCCTTTGAAAACCGGACGGTTTCCAACAGGCTTGCGCCTCGTATCGGGAAAAATCGCTTCATACCATATCGGCCCTGTTTATCAGTCCATGACCTAAGAGGATCGATCCTTTGCGGGAGACAAGCATGGACGCCATCATCAAGGATTTAAAGTCGCGCGGCCGCCGCAAGGTGCTGCCGAAGGAACACCGACCTTCCCAGGCTGAAGCCGAGGAAGCCGTTCGCACCCTGCTCAAATGGATGGGAGAGGACATCGAACGTGAAGGACTTGTCGATACGCCCAAGCGGGTTGCCAAGGCCTATGGCGAGTTGTTTTCCGGTTACGAGCAGAAATCCGCTGACGTGCTGGGCCGCACCTTTGAAGAGGTCGGCGGCTATGACGACATGGTGCTGGTCAAGGACATCGACTTCCACTCCCATTGCGAACACCACATGGTGCCGATCATCGGCAGGGCCCATGTCGCCTATCTGCCGGACGGCAAGGTCCTGGGGCTTTCGAAGATCGCCCGCACGGTCGATATTTTCGCCCGCCGCCTGCAAACCCAGGAAAACATGACCGCCGAGATTGCCTATGCCATCGACGAGGCGCTTGGGCCGCGCGGTGTTGCCGTGATGATCGAGGCAGAGCACATGTGCATGGCAATGCGCGGCATCAGGAAAATGGGTTCGACCACCACGACGACCTGTTTTACCGGTGCTTTCCGCAACGATCCCGCCGAGCAGGTCAATTTCATGACGCTGTTGCGGATGAACCGCGAGTAAGGCATTACCCGGCGGTGCAGATTTGATCCCGCCGGAAACACCACCATGACCGATTTCCCGCCGCCCGCAAAAGGTGCCGAACAGGAGGAAGGAGAAACCTTCCGCCCGAAATTCGATTCGGCAGGGCTGGTGACGGCAATTGCCTGCGATGGCGAAAGCGGCGAGGTTTTGATGCTCGCCCACATGAATGCCGAAGCCCTGCAAAAGACGCTGGAAACCGGAAAGGCGCATTATTTCAGCCGCTCGCGCCAGGTGATCTGGCTCAAGGGTGAAACCTCCGGCAATGTACAGATGGTCGAGAGCCTCGCTACCGATTGCGACCAGGATGCGGTGCTGTTGAAGGTCCGCCAGCAAGGCACGGCGGCGGCGTGCCACACCGGCAGGATAAGCTGCTTTTACCGCACCGTGCGGCAGGACGGCAAAGGCGGCTATGCCCTCACCCTGGATGAACGTGAAAAACGCTTTGATTCGGACAAAGTATACGGCAAGGAATAGACCTGCCTACTCCGCCCATAATTCCGGCCGCATCCAGAATTCCGGCAAAAGCAGGCGGCCCTCTTCGGCAACATCCCCATCGCCAAGCGGCAGGGTCTGCCAGGCATCCGACCAGTTTTGCGGCAATTCGTATGGCGGCTTAACCCCTGCTCCCGGCCGGAACCCGAACCTGCTGTAATAGGACGGATCACCCAGTACGAATACCTGCTTGACCTTCGCCGCTTGCAGCCGCTTCAATCCTTCTGCGATCATTGCGCTGCCAATTCCGCAGCGCTGATGGTTGGGATCAACGCCGACAGGTCCAAGCAGCGCGATTTTCCGGCCGGTTCCCTCAATACTGCCAAGCGTGAACAAACAATGCCCTGCCCCGGCACCTTCCCTTTCTGCAACAAGCGACAATATCTCCGCGCTGCTGGTCAGCATGGCACGAACAAGGGGAAGCAGGTCCTCTTCGGGAAAGGCTGCCGGATACAGCAATTCAAGCCATGCAAGATCCCCGGGCCTGCTTTCCCGGATTGCCGGTTTGGATTTGACTTCGCTGTTCGCCATCACGCTTTGGCCTGGCCGGGGTTGCGCCAGTCGATCCAGCTGCCGTG
Source organism: Salaquimonas pukyongi (assembly GCF_001953055.1). NCBI lineage: Bacteria > Pseudomonadati > Pseudomonadota > Alphaproteobacteria > Hyphomicrobiales > Salaquimonadaceae > Salaquimonas > Salaquimonas pukyongi. Next base: position 1,634,684 of record NZ_CP019044.1, read on the forward strand.
AAAGTCCACGCGGCCCAGTTCATGAACTTTGCCGTCAGGCCACAGGGTCAGTTGAAGCCTCGCGCCCGGCGCTTCGCTGCCGTCATTTTCCATCGATATGCGTGCCATCGGCGCTGAAGGGATTGCCCGCGCGCCATGTTCTGCCAACAGGGCTTCTCCCTGTTGTCTGGCCTGTTGGGGAAAATACTGCCAGGCGACCGTGTGTTGAAAGACCGTCACGACGCCCTCGGAACGGGTTTCGAGTTTCCGTTCAAGCCAGGCGATGGCATCGCCCTGCTCAATTTCAACGCCGGTGGTGCGCACAAGGCCGATCGCATTTCTGATCAGTGCCACCCGTTCCCTCTGGTCCGGCCAGATATAGGCCAACAGCCGCAACGCCTGAGCTTCATCCCTCACATCGATTGGCGCAAGATCACAGCCGCGGGCAGATTCGATGCTGACATCCGCCTTGACCGGAACATCGCCCTTCCATTGCGGCTTTAGAACCAGCCCCTCCTGCGGCCCGAGCATGAAAGCATCTGTCTTCAGTCCATACCGCCCAGCCATGAGATTTAGCCCGGCGCTGGCACCCAGTTCGCAGACAGAAAGAGGAAGCGCAAACCGGGCAGCGATGGCGTGATAGGCCGCAATGAGCGCCACAGAGCGGCGTACTTCGTTCGTCTGCGGTGCATTGGCCAAAAACGCGATGATTGCAGCGCTGTTGCGCTCCATGGCACCTGTCAGCAATTGCCACAGCCCGTCATCACAATGCTGCGTGTGATCGAAATGCGGAGGATAGTTTTCCGCCAGAACCGGATCCCTGCCGGAGATGACAAGATGGTTCAGCGCGCCGCACAATCTGAGTGCCACGCTGTCGGCCTGAATTTTCGGATCGCCCGGCCAGCCGAGCACATCTGCGCCGACCGGATTGCTTTCTTCAAGACGTTCGGCAAACAACCGGCACAACCGCGCAGTAAACGGCGAATCGAGCGCCTCACAGGCAATGGCCTGATCTGCAAACACCCTGCGGACCGCCTGCGGGTTTGCCAACGCGTTCAGCCTTTCAGAATGGACCGGCCGGCATAGTGTGCCTGATTGCCCAGTTCTTCCTCAATGCGGATAAGCTGATTGTATTTTGCCAGCCGGTCGGAACGGGCCAGGGAACCGGTCTTGATCTGTCCGCAATTGGTGGCGACGGCCAGATCGGCGATGGTGGCGTCTTCCGTTTCGCCGGACCGGTGCGACATGACGGCGGTGTACGCCGCCTTGTGCGCCGTTTCCACTGCATCAAGCGTTTCCGACAGACTGCCGATCTGGTTGACCTTGACCAGGATTGAATTGGCAACGCCTTTTTCAATGCCCATGCGCAGGCGCTTCGAGTTGGTGACAAACAGGTCATCACCGACAAGCTGGCACTTACTGCCCGCAAGATCGGTGAGCATTTTCCAGCCGTCCCAGTCATCCTCCGACATTCCGTCCTCGATGGAAATGATGGGATAGCTGGAGACCAGTTCGGCAAGGTATTTTGCCTGGGTTTCAGGATCGCGGCTCACCCCCTCGCCTTCATAGACGTAATTGCCGTCCTTGAAGAATTCCGTCGCCGCGCAATCGAGCGCCAGATACATGTCCTCACCGGGCTTGTAGCCGGCCTTCTCGATCGACTTCATGATAAAGTCGAGCGCATCGACCGCCGAACTGAGATTGGGCGCAAACCCGCCCTCATCGCCCACCGAGGTGTTGTGCCCGGCTGCTGACAGGTCCTTTTTCAGCGTATGGAAAACCTCCGCCCCCATGCGGACCGCCTCCTTCAGGCTGTCTGCACCAACCGGCATGACCATGAACTCCTGAAAGTCGATCGGATTGTCGGCATGCTCCCCGCCATTGATGATGTTCATCATCGGTACCGGCAGCAGATGGGCGTTGGCGCCACCCACATAGCGGTAGAGCGGCAGGCCGCATGCCTCGGCAGATGCCTTGGCAATGGCCAGCGAGACGCCGAGAATGGCATTGGCGCCAAGCTTGGCCTTGTTCTCGGTGCCGTCGAGCTCAATCATCGTTTGATCGATCGCCAACTGCTCCTCACTGTCATAGCCAACCAGTGCTTCGGCAATCTTGCCGTTGACCGCTTCCACGGCCTTTTCGACCCCCTTGCCCAGATACCGCTTTCCCCCATCGCGCAGTTCCACGGCCTCATGAGCGCCGGTTGAAGCACCCGACGGAACAGCGGCGCGGCCAAAGGAGCCGTCTTCCAGCAGCGCATCCACTTCAACGGTGGGATTGCCCCGGCTGTCCAGAATTTCACGGGCTGTCAGATCGATAATCGCAGGCATCTTGTTCTCCGGGCGGAAAGGAAGGCCGCGGCATTGGAAAATGCGGGCGCGGCATGGTCAGGATTTTGCTGCCGGATACAGCAAAGCCCGGCGTTAGGCAATTTGCAGCGGCCCCTCAGACGTACAAATTCCACAAAACCATCGCGGTATCGCCACAATTCGGTCCTTCCGCCTCCCCAATTCATGGTTAACCAGAGAACCATCAAGGGGCGAACGGGCTGAAAAGCCTGCAGCAAACGAAAAAGCCTCAATGGTCAAAATGGCCCGATCCGGGCCGAAAAGACCCCAAGGGAAGTGCAACAGGTGATAGCAATGGTTGATCTGACACTGAACAAGAACATCGCTGACAACAACACCGTTTCGCCGGCCGCCGTGCTTGGCCAGGCATTCCTCCTGCCGGCTGCCATTTGCGTGGCAGGGGTCGCCCTTTTCTGGTCGCTTCCTGCCGAGGCCCAGTCCTTCCCCTGTGCGGAGGCTGAAAAGCCGGCCGAATTCGCCGTCTGCAACAATGAGAACCTGCTCTCTCTGGACGAACGGCTCAGCAAGGTGTTCCAGTCTGCCTATGGGAAGGCCGGGACCGTGCCACAGCGCCAGTCGGTCACCAGGGAACACAATGAATGGCTGAAAGTCCGCAACGCCTGCGGCGCGGATTTCACCTGCCTTGACTTGCGTTATCGCGAGCACATCGACCGCATGTCACAACGCGGCGCATAGGCTGCCCGCTTCAACCCTTCACAATCTGATCAATCGCCATCAGTTGCTCCAGCAGGCCGCGCATATCGGCCAGCCTGACCATGTTTGGCCCGTCCGAGGATGTGGTGTTGTCGGGATCGTCATGAGTCTCGATGAAGACGCCGGCAACGCCGGTTGCAACGGCCGCGCGGGCCAAAAACGGCACCATAGTGCGGTCACCGCCCGATGAGCCGCCCTGCCCGCCGGGGCTCTGCACCGAATGGGTGGCGTCGAAAACGATGGGCGCGCCGGTTTCGCGCGCCATGATCGGCAGTGCGCGCATGTCGGAAACCAGCGTATTGTAACCGAAGCTTGCCCCGCGTTCGGTGACGATCACATTGGCGTTGCCGCTATCGGTGACTTTCTTCACAACGTTCTGCATGTCCCAGGGCGCCAGGAATTGCCCTTTCTTGACATTGATCACCGAGCCGGTTTTGGCTGCTGCCACCAGCAGGTCGGTCTGGCGGCACAAAAAGGCCGGGATCTGCAGCATGTCCACATGCTTTGCCACCACGGCGCACGCTTCTGCCGTGTGAACGTCGGTGATGACCGCAACCCCCAGTTCCCGGCGCAGGTCATCGAAAATGGGCATGGAGGTTTCCAGCCCCGCCCCGCGCGTTGCGCCAAGGGACGTGCGGTTCGCCTTGTCATAGCTCGACTTGTAGACAAAGCCGATGCCAAGTTCATCGGTCAGCGCTTTCAGACTGCCCGCCATGTCGAAGGCATGCTGGCGCGATTCAAGCTGGCAGGGACCGGCAATCAGCGACAAGGGACCGGTGTTGAAGAATTCGGTTTTGCCTACCGCCACTACGGCATTTGCCCCGCTCATTTTGCGGCCTCCTCAAAGGCGATGACGCACCCCTGCCCCGGGGCATGATCGACCACCACGCGCTGGGCAATCCGCCGGCAGGCAACCTTGTTCTTCCTGAGCAGCTTTTCGGTCTGTCCGAGGTCCTTGACCGCGACCGAGAAGGCGCGAAACCGCAGCCCCCGCCCATGGCAGCCGCTTTCAATGCCATACCAGGCGCCAAGCCCCTTCGCCGTGTAGACGGCCACATTGGCATTGGCTGCCTCCAGTTCGATGCCGAAGGAATGGGCATTGACGTCGCGCTGGTTGAGCACCTCCTGCAGGAAATACTGGAAGTCGCTCGGATTGGGTTCGCCCAGCGCAAGTTCGCTAATACCGATGGCTCCGTTTTCATGCTCTGCCAGTTTGCCGCGTTTTGCCGGCGGCGCCTTCACGCGCTCACAGGTAAAAACGAAGCTGTCGGGTGATCTGAGATCGGCAGCGAAGGCGAGCTTGAAGCTGGCCGTGCTTTTCTTGCCGCTGGCGCTTTCAAAGATGCGCGAGAATGTCAGCTTCCTGCCGCCGGAAATGCCCAGCTTTCGAAACAGCTTGTGATCGCCATCGGCATCTTTCGTTGCCAGCACGAAGGCTGAAAACCCTTCATCGCCCCTGCGAAAGCGGAAGGCCTGGTCGCGCGCGACAAACACATTGCCCTTGAGCGCCTGGGTCTCGCAGATTTCCCGTTTGTAAATCGCAAGCGGCTCCAGATAGGTGCCGTCTTCAAAAAAGACACAGGCGTTCTCGGTACCGAAGGGATGTATCGCGTCGGGCGCGACGCTAAAGCCCAGTTGCCCAAGGCGCTGCCGCGCCAGTTCAAGACCGGCAACTGGCAGGACGAGGTGGTCGACGCTGCGCGCTTTGCGGGGAGAAACTGCCATAAGTGAAAGTCCGCATGCTGTTGGAGAAACCGCCAGCCGGTTTGCCCGATCACGGCACGGTTGGCAAGGGAGTGACACCATGTAGGCTGTGGGTCATCGTGCTGTTGTGGTCAGGACCCTCAGCGATCCAAATCAATTCCCCTGATCTGAAGCCGTCACATTGGAAACAGAATCTGCCTCCTGATTGGGGATGGTGACGGGCGGGCGAACGGGTATGGCACTTGCTACCCCACCCAGCACCACCTTGCCGGTAACCGAAAGCGTGGCAGGCTGACCTTCTTTGGCATCCGCCGGCACCCTGCCTTCCGCTGCTTGCGGCTGCAACGGATTTTGCTCCGGCACGGCGACAATGGTTCCATCTTCAAGTTCGGCGCGCCCCTGCATGGTAACCTCACCGCTTTCAGCAAGGCCAATGGGCGGTTTTTCAATCAACAGACCGAAAGGATCGGGACCCGTGGCATTGCCGAGCGCAAGCGCAACCGGTTCCGGCGCGTTGACCGGGTCGGTGAAATAGAGCGCCTGGCGTTCCTTCAGCGTGGGACGCAGTATCGGAAAATAGTTTATAGCCAGATCTTCCCGTTCCAATTGGTCCAGCGTTCCATCGCCACGGCCGCAAACCGCATCGCTGATATCGACGGGCGCAACCGGCACATCGCTTGCAGGCCATTCGTAAATGTTGGGCAGGCCGTGAGCGCGTACCCGGCGCGAGGCCGCCGTCAGCAGTTCGGCAGCGCGCACGTTGCGTTCCCTGGCCGAACGGTGTCCCAGGACAACCGCGACCAGTTCGCGGCCGTTTATTCTGGCGCTGGCAACGATGCTCACGCCGCCAGCGCAGATAAAGCCGGTCTTCATGCCCGTCGTTCCGGCAAAGCGCCGCAGCAGCGCGTTGTGGTTTTTCAACCTTCTGTTGCCAACCTTGATGGCGTGAATGTCAAACAGGCCCGATTGCTCGGCAAACTCCGTCTTCAGGCGGATGGCCAGCAATGCCAGATCGCGCGCGCTGGAATACTGGTTTGGATCGTGCAGACCATGGGCATTGACCCAATTGGAATCCACCATGCCGATTTCCCGCGCATAGCCGTTCATCATGCCGGCAAAGGCGGCTTCGCTGCCACCTATCGATTCGCCCAGCGCGGTGGCAACGTCATTGGCCGATTTTACCATCAGGATCTTTAGCGCCGTCTCCACCGTCAATATGGTTTTCCACGGAAAGCCCATTTTCGACGGCGGTTCATTTGATGCCTTGGCCGAAATGCGAACCGGCGAGCGCAGCGTGATCGCGCCGCGGCGGATTTCCCGCAGCACGGTATAGGTGGTCATCAGCTTGGTCAGGGAAGCCGGAAACCAGCGGTCAGTGGCCCGCGATTGCGTCAGTACCGCACCGGTTCGCGCATCGGCGACCAGATGCGGTCCTGCACTTGCCGCAACAACCGCTAAGACGAGCAGCCAAAACACAGACAGCGCAGCAACGCTGATTCTGGCAGCCGTTAGGCAATGCAAAGCCATAGGGAAAAACCGGACCATGGACACCAACTCAAACCCCGACAAGATTGTTCCATGCCCCTGCAGCAAGGGTATCTGCAGAACGATCTTGGTTCAAGTGTGGCGAAAGATATCTGACAGATTGCCGCGACGGCCCTGGCAGCCGTTCAGCAGCGCAGCAGCACATTGCCCGTTGCCGTGCCTGATTCCACGCGCTCATGCGCTCTGGCAGCCTCGGCCAACGGCAGGACCGCATCAATCGCAATGTCGAGCCCGGCGCCCAGCGCCCTTTCCAGCCGATCCATGGCGGCCTTGCGCTCTTTTGCCAGCAATTCATAGACGACAAAAAAGCTGAGGCGATGGCAGTTGAACAGCGCCTGGCGGAAGTCAAAGGAAACCTGGCCCATCTCGTTGGAACCGTAGCCGATCAGCACCCCATGGGGTTTTAATACGCCCTGTCCCAGCAGCCTCGCAGTGGAGGAAAAATCCATGTCGATGATGGCGTCCACCGGCGCACCGCCATTGGCTTCAAGCACGGCTTTCGCAAGTTCATCAACATAGGGATCAAGCACCCTGTCGCAGCCCGCCTTGTCCGCCAGGTCGCGGCGGCGGGCAGATGCCGTGCCGATGACGGTAAAGCCCGCCTGTTTGGCCATCTGGCAGGCAAGATTGCCCACCGCATTGCCCGCACCGGTCACAAGAACCGCTCTTGCATCGGTTTCAGCGCTCAGCAGTTCGGCCGCATGGGCCGCCGTCATGCCGGGAATGCCCAGGCAGGCCGCCGCTTCCAGCGAAACGCCCTGCGGCAGCTTCACCGCCTGATCTGCCGGCAGGGCGGCATATTCCGCCGCCGTACCGTCAGGGCGCTGCCAGGCCGCATTCCAGGTCCATACACGTTCGCCAATGCGGGAAACATCAACCCCCTCGCCCACCGCCTCAACCGTGCCGGAACCGTCGGAATGGGGGATTTGATAGGCGCCAGCCAGCGGCCGCGCTGCGCGCGATTTCACATCGGACGGATTGACCCCGGAAAAGGCGAGCTCCACCAGCACTTCGCCAGCCTCTGGGATTGGTTTTGGTTTTTCGCCAATCTCGATGACCTCGCCGGCCGGGCCGTTACGCGTATAGAAAGCAGCTTTCATCAGCCCCGCCCTATACCAGCCGCGCCAGTTTGACCGCCGCGCCGATAAAGCTGGCAAACAGCGGATGGGGTTCAAACGGCCGCGATTTCAGTTCCGGATGATACTGAACACCGATGAACCAGGGATGGTCGGGATATTCCACCGTTTCCGGCAATACCCCATCTGGTGACATGCCGGCGAAGACAAGGCCCGCTTTCTCCAGTGTGTCCTTGTAGTCGACATTGACCTCATAGCGATGGCGGTGGCGCTCGGAAATCTCCGTAGCATCGTATATTTCGGCAATGCGCGAACCCTCGCTAAGAACGTTCTTGTAGGCGCCGAGCCGCATCGTTCCACCCAGATCGCCGGAAGCCTTGCGCTTTTCCAGCATGTTGCCTTTCAGCCATTCAGTCATCAGGCCGACAACCGGCTCTTTCGTTTCGCCGAACTCCGTTGATGACGCCCCTTCGATGCCGGCCAGATTGCGCGCGGCCTCGATACACGCCATCTGCATGCCGAAACAGATGCCGAAATAGGGAATTTCCTTTTCCCGGGCATATTGCGCCGCCTTGATCTTGCCTTCCGCCCCGCGTTCGCCGAAACCGCCCGGCACCAGAATGCCATGAACCTTCTCAAGATAGGGCGCCGGATCGTTCTCTTCGAACACCTGGGCCTCGATCCATTCAAGGCGGACCTTCACCCGGTTTGCCATGCCGCCGTGATGCAGCGCCTCCATCAGCGATTTATAGGCATCCAGCAGGCCGGTATATTTGCCGACAACGGCAATCGTCACCGTGCCTTCGGGATTGTGCACCCGGTCGGCAACCTCTTCCCAGCGCTCCATGCGCGGCTTGGGCGCCGGATCGATACCGAAGGCCGCCAGCACTTCAGCATCCAGCCCTTCCTTGTGGTAGGTCATCGGGATGTCATAGATGTTCTTCACATCCAGCGCCTGGATCACTGCAGACGGGCGCACATTGCAGAACAGCGACAGCTTGCGGCGCTCGTCTTCGGGGATTTCCCGGTCAGCGCGCACCAGAAGAATATCCGGAGCAATGCCGATCGAGCGCAATTCCTTGACCGAGTGCTGGGTCGGCTTGGTCTTCAATTCGCCCGCCGCCGCAATCCACGGCATCAGCGTCAAATGCACATAAACCGCATTGTTGCGTGGCAGATCATTGCCGAGCTGACGGATTGCCTCGAAAAACGGCAGCGCCTCGATGTCGCCCACCGTTCCGCCGATCTCGCACAGCACGAAATCGAAATCGTCATTGCCGTCGATGACGAATTCCTTGATCGCATTCGTCACATGCGGGATCACCTGAACGGTCGCGCCGAGATAGTCTCCGCGCCGTTCCTTCTCGATGATCTGCTGGTAAATGCGGCCAGTGGTGATGTTGTCCTGGCCATTGGCCGAACGCCCGGTAAAACGTTCATAGTGGCCTAGATCGAGATCGGTCTCGGCGCCGTCATCGGTAACGAACACCTCGCCATGCTGATACGGGCTCATCGTGCCCGGGTCGACATTGAGATAGGGATCGAGTTTTTTCAGCCGCACACGATAGCCGCGTGCCTGCAGGAGGGCTCCAAGAGCCGCCGATGCGATGCCTTTTCCGAGGGAGGAAACCACGCCGCCTGTGATGAATACATATCGCGCCATGGGAGTCAGGGCTTAACCCGAGTCTTCAGATTCGCAAAGCGGAAATTCCGCACAACGTCCTTTTTCACAGAAAAACGCCCGGCCAATTGACCGGGCATCTTCGAATTTTTCCTGTCAAAAGCCGTTACTGGCTTGAGGGCGCTGCCGGTTCGCCGCTTTCAGGCTGTTTTTCCGATTCCGGCGTGATCGCATCAAGGATCGAACCGCCATCCTGGGTTTCGACCGGGACCTGATCGAGAATATCGGCAGAGCCGCCGCTTACCTTGGCATAGATGCCAAGCCCGACGGAGGTGGCAAAAAAAGCTGCCGCCAGGATCGAGGTCGTGCGGGTCAGCGCATTGGCAGCACCGCGCGCCGACATGAAGCCGCCACCGCCGCCAATGCCAAGCGCACCGCCTTCCGAGCGCTGCAACAGCACCACGATAACAAGGGCAACGACCACCATCAGGTGGATGACGATCAGAACGGTTTCCATTGGAGTTTCCTCGGGGGAAGTTTCCTGCAGTCCGCACCCATAAGGTTCGATGCGGCCAATCGGTTTGCGCCTATCTAAAGACAGAAGCGGCAAGTTTCAAGTGCGCCGGCACGCGGTTGTTCATACCCGCCTGCGGCTGGCAATTGCCGTCAGATTTCAAGATAGGCCGCAGCAATGCCAAGCAGGTCTTCGGCTTTAAGGCTTGCCCCGCCCACCAGGGCTCCGTCCACATTTGCAACCGCCATCAGTTCCCTTGCATTGCCGGGCTTTACCGAGCCGCCGTAAAGCAGCCGGATGGACTTGCCCGCTTCGTTGTAACGGCTGACGAGCTCCGAGCGGATAAAGGCATGGGCTTCGGCAACATCTTCAGCTGTGGGTGTCAGCCCGGTGCCGATCGCCCAGACCGGCTCATAGGCCATCACCAACTCGCCCTGCTCCCAGGCATCAGGCAAGGAGCCGGCAAGCTGTTCCTTCAGCACATCAAGGGTCTTTCCCCCTTGCGCTCGTCTTCCGTCTCGCCGATGCACACAATGGTCTGTAGCCCCTGGCCAAGCCCCGCCACCGCCTTTTCGCGCACCACGGCGCTGGTTTCCCCATGGTCTGCACGGCGCTCAGAATGGCCGACAATGACCGCACTGCCGCCTGCATCGGCGATCATCTCGGCGGATATATCGCCGGTATGGGCTCCGCAAGCCTTTGCATGACAGTCCTGTGCACCGGTTTTAAGCCTGCCGTTGCTTGCCACTTCACCGGCCTGAAACAATAGCGTTGCCGGAACGCAGACCAGCATATCGATCTTCTCCTGAAGATCCGGCCCGTAACCGGTGTTCATGGCGCTCAATTCGGCAAGGCTCGCGGAGGTACCGTTCATCTTCCAGTTTCCCGCCACAAGCGGCTTGATGCCAGGTGTCATGAGATCATTCCTTCCGGGTATAAAACCCTGCTGCAACGTTGGAGCACATAAGACTGGCGGCGCGATTACCACAGGCGGCAGCGCCAGATAAAGCCTTCTTGCAAGCCTTGTGGCAGTTTGTCCGGTGAAGAAGACAGCGTACCGGTAAATCAGTCTATCGCAACAAGCCGGTTGAGCCGCGTCACCGCAGACAGTATAGAAACCGCAAAACCCATGAAACCGGCGGCAGCGGGTGCAAGAAGCCCGGCCGCATCAAAAACGGATGTTTTCATGCTCAGCATGCTGCGCGAAGCGACTCGTGGATGGGTCGCCAAAATCCTTCTTGTCCTGCTGGTTGCAAGTTTTGCCGTGTGGGGCGTTTCCGGTTCGATCCTTTCCGGCAACACTGCATCGGTCATTACCGTGGGCGATACCCGCGTCACGCCGATTGAGCTGCGCCTTGCCTATGACCGGCAGCTGAACCAGTTGCAGCGCCAGTTTGGCACCCGGCTGACCCGCGAACAGGCCGACGCCTTCGGCCTGACCGGCAACGTGATCTCGCAGCTTGTCAGCGGCGCCGTGCTTGATGAAGCCGCGCGCAAGATGAAGCTCGGCATTTCTTCCGACCGGCTGGCCGGCATTATCGGCGAAGATGAGACGTTTCGCGATGCCACGGGCCGCTTTTCCCGCGATCAGCTGCGCCGGGCGCTGGCCTCCATCGGCATGAGCGAGGAGGAATATGTCGAAACCCGCAAGGCGGTCGCATTGCGCAACCAGATCATTGAGGCAACCGCCGGCGAAACGCCCCTTCCCGACGCTTATTTCGATCTTTTGTCCGCCTACCAGGGCGAAGAGCGCAAATTCGACTATGTGGTGATCAGCGACGGCGACATTGGGCAGATTGCCGATCCCGATGAAGCGGAGCTCAAGGAATATTACGAAGGCAATCTTGATGCCTACCGGGCACCGGAATTCCGCAAATTGCTGATCGTCAAGCTGGAAGCAGCCGACATCGCCGACGAAGCTGCCATCAGCGACGAGGAAATTGCCGCCGAATACGAGGCACGCAAGGCCTCTTACAGCGAGCCTGAAAAGCGCACGATCCAGCAGCTGGTTTTCACCAGCCGGGAAGAAGCCGAGGCAGCAGCGCAAAAACTGGCGGATGGCGCAAGCTTTGAAAGCCTGCTGGCCGAGCAGGGCAAGACGGCTGGCGATGTCAGTCTTGGCACGCTTGCCAAGGCCGGCATTCCCGATACCGCCATCGCTGAAGCTGCTTTTGCTGCAGCACTCAACACGCCCACCGAGCCGGTGGACGGCCTTTTTGGAACGGCGATCCTCAATGTGACAGAGATCATCCCCGGCAGCACGAAACCGCTCACCGAGGTTGCCGGAGAAATTCGCAGAACACTGGCGCTGGCCAGGGCAGAGGACGAGATATTCGAAACCCATGACCAGTTGGAAGATGAACGCGCTGCCGGTGAAACCCTTCAGAAGGCCGCAGAAATCGTTGGTCTCAAGCCGCGCGTGATTGATGCGGTCGACCGTACAGCCCGCGACAGGCAGGGCAACATCATCTCCGACATTCCCCAGTCGCAGGAAGTGCTTTCGGAAGCCTTTGAAATCGACCCCGGTTTCGAGATCAACGCAATTTCCATTGGCACTGAAGGTTTTGTCTGGGTCGATGTGCTGGAGATCGAGCCCGAGCGCCAGAAGCCCTTTGAAGAAGTGCGCGAACAGGTTGAGGCCGACTGGCTGGAAGCCGAGAAGGCAAAGGCGGTCGCTGCCCTTGCCGAAACCTTTCGTGAGCGCCTTCAATCCGGCGGTGAGTTCAATTCCCTGATCGAGGAACTGATCCCCGCGGGGGATGGTGAAGCGAAAAAAGTGGTTCAGCAAACCCAGGCGCTCAACCGTCTGGCAACGGCGCCCGGCCTGCCCCAACCGGTGATCGCGGCCGGTTTCTCGCAACCTGAGGGCAGCGTTGTCGCACTACAGCGCAATTCGCCGCTCGACTGGGTTGTGCTGCGGGTCGCGGCCGTCAATGCCGGCAGTTCACCGGTCGATGAGGCAGCCCGCAGCGCAGCCGCCCAGCAGGCGGGCGATGACATCGTCAACCAGTTGATTTCGCGCCTGCGACAGGATGAAACCATCACCATAAACCAGCCGGTGATCCGTCAGGTGCTGGCACAATGACCATGAACCGGGCAGAGACCGGTCGTCCGGCAGCCTAAAAAGGCAGCACAAACAACGGAACAGGCAATTGAGTGACTTGAAAACCTATATCGCAAAGGCTGCCGACGGCAACGCGCTGACCCGCGAGGAAACCCAGCAGGCTTTCTCCATCCTGATGTCGGGCGATGCAACGCCTGCCCAGATCGGCGGCTTCCTGATGGCACTTCGCGTTCGCGGTGAAAGCGAAGCCGAATTTGCCGGCGCGGTGGAGGCCATGCGTGCAAAAATGCTGTCGGTCGATGCGCCGGTCGATGCCATCGACATTGTCGGCACCGGCGGCGATGCCAAAGGCTCCCTCAACATTTCGACCGCGACCGCACTGGTGGTTGCCGGCTGCGGGGTCAAGGTCGCCAAGCATGGCAACCGCGCGCTTTCCTCCAAATCGGGCGCTGCAGACGTATTGGCGGCATTGGGAGTGAACCTTGAACTGTCGCCCGGCCAGATTTCAGACTGCATTGAAGATGCCAATGTCGGCTTCATGTTTGCGCCAGCCCACCATTCGGCGATGCGCTTTGTCGGCCCGGCCCGCGCCGAACTTGGCACAAGGACGATCTTCAACCTGCTTGGCCCCATGTGCAATCCGGCCCGCGTCAAGCGTCAGCTTTTGGGCGTCTTTTCTCCCAAATGGCTGATCACCATTGCCAAGGTGCTGGGCGAACTGGGCTCTGAAAAGGTCTGGGTGGTCTATGGCGACGGCTATGACGAGATCACGATTACCGGCAAAACCCAGATGGCGAAATTGGAAAACGGCTCCGTCCTGCCGCAGGAGGTGACGCCGGAAGACTTCGGCTTCAAGGTTCAGCCCGCCGATGCCATCGCCGGCGGCGATGCCCGGTACAATGCCGGCAAGCTTCAGGGGCTTCTCGACGGCGAACCCTCCGCCTATCGTGACATGGTACTGATGAACGCGGCCGCCGCCCTGGTGGTTGCAGATACCGCATCGGACCTTCGCGAGGGTGTGGAAATTGCCGCTGCCGCCGTCGACGAGGGAAAGGCCAATGCGGCGCTGGCAAGGCTGGTCGCCGTTTCAAACCAGGGCACGGCGTGATGGCGGACATCCTGGACAAGATTAAGGCCTACAAGCTCGAGGAAGTCGCCGCAGCAAAAGCTGCCGTCAGCCTTGAAGGCCTGAAGGAACAGATCGCTGCGGGCGAACCGCCGCGCGGCTTTGTTGATGCCCTGAAGGCAAAGCTTGACCGTACCGAATATGCGCTGATCGCCGAAATCAAGAAGGCCAGCCCTTCCAAGGGCCTGATCCGCGCAGATTTTGATCCGCCGGCACTGGCTGCAGCCTACGAGATGGGCGGGGCAGCCTGTCTTTCGGTACTCACCGACCAGCCTTCCTTTCAGGGGAAACCGGAATACCTCACCGCGGCGCGCGCTGCCGTGTCGCTGCCGGCCCTGCGCAAGGACTTTCTCTACGATCCCTATCAGGTGTTTGAAGCCCGTGCCTGGGGTGCAGACTGCATCCTGATCATCATGGCAAGCGTCGGGGACGGCCTTGCCCGGGAACTGGAAGAAACGGCCTTCGCACTGGGCATGGACGTCTTGGTTGAAGTGCATGACGAAGCCGAGCTTGAGCGCGCGCTTGCGCACTTGAAATCCCCGCTGCTCGGCATCAACAACCGCAATCTGAAGACCTTTGAAACCTCCCTGGATACCAGCCGGCGCCTGGCCAAGCTTGTCCCCGAGGGCAGACTGCTGGTTGGCGAAAGCGGGCTGTTTACCCCTGAAGACCTGGCGCAGATGGCCGAAAGCGGCATTCATACCTTCCTGATTGGCGAGAGCCTGATGCGCCAGCAGGACGTGGCGGCTGCGACCCGCAAGCTGCTCAGCGTTCCCCTCGCCGCATCGGGCGGAGCCTGGTAACCATGGCTGACAAGCTGACCCATATCGATTCTTCCGGCACCGCCCGCATGGTGGATGTCGGCGGCAAGGAAGATACCGAGCGCTTTGCATCGGCCTGCGGCACCATCGCCATGAAGGCCGAAACCCTCGACATGATATTGTCCGGCCAGGCCAGGAAGGGCGATGTGCTTGCAACCGCGCGCATTGCCGGCATCATGGCGGCCAAGAAAACCAGCGATCTGATCCCGCTTTGCCATCCCCTTGCACTGACCCAGGTCACCGTTGACATCGAAGAGGACCGGGAACTGCCCGGTCTTTCGGTAACGGCAACGGCGCGCCTTAAGGGCAAGACCGGCGTTGAAATGGAAGCGCTGACCGCCTGTTCGGTCGCTCTCCTGACGGTTTACGACATGGCGAAAGCCGTCGACCGCGGCATGATGATCGGCAATGTCCGCGTTAGCGAAAAATCCGGCGGCAAGTCAGGCCACTGGAAATCCGGTTCCAGCGGATAAATCAGGCGGTAAGCGGCCTTGGCTGACAACAACAACATTCTTCATCAAGGTCTGGTGCCCGCGCAAAAGGCGCTGCAACTGGTTCTGGAAGGTGCGGCAGCCAGGGATTTCGAACCCGTGCTGCTGAAAGAAACCAATGGCCGTGTGCTGGCAAGGGACCTTGCCGCCAACCGCACCCAGCCGCCCTTCCCGGCTTCCGCCATGGATGGCTATGCCGTGCGCCATACCGACCTTTCCCCCTCAAAAACCGTGCTGGAAATCATCGGGGAAGCGGCCGCCGGTCACCCCTTTGCCGGTGAACTGACACCCGGCACGGCGGTCCGCATTTTTACCGGTGCACCAGTGCCGGACGGCGCCGACACCATCATCATCCAGGAAAACACCACCCGGAACGGCGACCGCGTTGAAGTGTTGCAGCCCGCCGACAAGGGCAAGTTCGTGCGCCCTGCCGGGCTCGATTTTGCCCAGGGCGATGTGCTCTTGAAGGCCGGCACGGTCATCGATGCCCAAAGCCTGTCGCTGGCAGCCGCCATGAACCATGCCGAACTGCCGGTGTGGAAAAAGCCGGTTGTCGCGGTGCTTGCCACCGGCGATGAACTGGTTTTGCCGGGCGAGCAACTGGGCGAAGGGCAGATTCTTGCCTCCAATACCTTCGGCATTGCCGCCATCGCCCGCCAAGCCGGCGGCAGCGTGATCGATCTTGGCATCGCAAGGGACACGCTCGATGACCTGACGGCACGGATCGGCAAAGCGCTTGACAATGGTGCGGACCTGATCGTTACCACCGGCGGCGCCTCGGTTGGCGACCACGATCTGGTCAAGCCCGCCATGGAGCATTTCGGTTTCACTTTCTCCTTTGTCAAAATCGCCATGCGGCCCGGCAAGCCGGTCATGTTCGGCAAAGCCAGGATTGGCGGCAAGGAACGCCGCTTTCTGGGCCTGGCCGGCAACCCCGTTTCAAGCCTGGTTTCCGGCCACATCTTCATGCGCCCGCTGATCCGCCTGCTGGGCGGATACGATGCAGCAACGGTGATGCCGGTTTCCGGCAAACTGGAAGTTGCAATGGGGCAAAACGACGAGCGCGAGGATTACATCAGGGCAACTGCCCGCCGCAACGCCGATGGCAAACTGCTGGTCGCGCCCTTTCCCAAGCAGGACTCCTCCATGCTGGCCACGCTTTCAAAGGCCGATTGCCTGATCATCCGGCCGGTTCATGCACCGCCAGCGGCGGTGGGGGACGGTGTCCCGGTGATCCTGCTGCGCAATGTCTGAACAGGCGCGTCTTCCTTGCCATGCAAGGCCGGTTTGACAGGCGGCCCAATTCCGCGTTGATTGGGTCAGGAATGCCACCGGTCAGTTGCCAGGGAGTTACATGGAAACCGCACTGCTTGCGATCCAACTGAAGCTGAAATCGCTCTGGTTCTATCTCTATACGCCCTGGACCGTCTATCAGGTCGCCATCGTTGTCGCCTGCTTCCTGCTTGCCCGCAGCGCCGCGCGCCTGATCGAACCCCGAATGGAGGAATGGGCGCGCACCATCAAGGGCAATCCCGACCTGCTGCGGGTCCTGGCGGCCCTGATGCGGCGGCTTACCTGGGTGTTTTTCATTCCCATGGCCTGGGTCTCGGCCATTCTTATCAGGCAATACACCTGGCCTTCGCGGGCCTGGATCGTGGATGTGTCGGTCAAGCTTGCCGCCGCCTGGCTGATCATCGCTGTCCTCTCACGCATCATTCGCAGCCGGTTTTTCGCCCGCACAGTGACCATTGTCGGCTGGTCGATTGCCGCCCTGAGCCTGACCAATACCTTCGGCACGGTCATGCTGGCGCTCGATTCCTTTGCCTTCAACCTTGGCGAATTCCGCCTTTCGGCGTTTGCCGTCATCAAGGGCATCGTGCTGCTGGTCGGGCTGATCTGGCTGGCCTCGCTGCTGGGCAATTTCGTCGATGCCCGCATTCAGCGGGTCGAGGATTTGACCCCTTCGCTGCGGGTTCTGACTGGCAAGGTGGTCAAGATCACGCTGATGATTGTCGCCGTGGCCGCCGCCCTGTCGGCCATTGGCCTTGATCTGACGGCGCTTACCGTCTTTTCAGGAGCCGTGGGCGTGGGCATCGGTTTCGGCCTGCAGAAAGTCGTCTCCAACTTCATCTCCGGCATCATCATCCTGCTCGACAAGTCGATCAAACCCGGCGACACAATTTCCCTTGGCGAAACCTTCGGCTGGATCCGCGAATTGCGCGCCCGGTTTGTCTCCGTCGTTACCCGAGACGGCAAGGAATTCCTCATTCCCAATGAGGATTTCATCACCCAGCAGGTGGTCAACTGGTCGTTTTCCGATGATCTGGTACGCCTCGATGTGCCCTTCGGCGTATCCTATGACAGCGACCCCCATGAGGTGACCCGCGTAGCACTGTCCTGTCTTGAAGACCTCGACCGCGTTTCCAAGCTGAAAAAACCGGTGTGCTGGATGACGGAATTCGGCGATTCCTCGATCAACTTCGTGCTGCGCTTCTGGATTCGCGATCCCCAGAACGGGCTGACCAACATCCGCGGAACCGTTTTGCTGTCGCTGTGGGACAAATTGAAGGAAGCGGACATTGCCATCCCCTTCCCTCATCGCGAGGTGATTTTCAGAACCCCGCTGGAAGTTGCTTCCAGCGGCCAGAAGAATGCCCCACGCCCACAGCCCCGCCGCAAGTCAGCGGCAAAAGGCGATACCTGATAGCAGGGGTTTATTCGGCGGGCGAAAGCGTGCCGGGCTGCGCCACCGCATCGACACTGCGGCTTGCCGGGCTGGAAAGCGCATTGTCCAGCGCATAGGCGCGCAAGGTGACCGGTTCGCGAATGCCCCGGTCGATGTCATCCACCTGCCAGATTGCCGAAAGCATGGCATTGTGGACCTTTTTCGAGTTGTCCATCGTCGTGTGAATCTGGCCAAAGACGTGATTATTGGTCACCACCGCCTTCTGCCCCCTGGTGACGGGCAACAACCCGTAAACGGGAAACAGCGAATAGAAATTTTCCGCCCACATCACACCCTCCGGCACCGTGCCGACGGGGCCTGGAATGTCGATCAGGCCGAGATAGGAAACCTTGACCCCTTCCTTGCGTAACTGGGCTGCCGTGGTAATCGCCGCCAGCGCACCCATGGAATGGCCCAGCAGCGCCACAGACCGCGGCTTGCGCTTGCGGATATCGGCAAGTGCTCCCACCGCATTCTGCCAGCGATAGACATCGGCATGAATGCCGCTTTCGCGGATCTTGTCGCGCAGATCGTCCATCCCCTGGCTGAAAGTCAGCCGGTCCGCCACGAAGGAGAAATCGCCCGCACCGCGAAACAGATAGACCTCCACTGCCTGTGCCGGCACAAAGGCCGACATCAGCGCAGAGGCGGCAAACAGGATACGCAATACTGGCTTGATCATTTCCCCACTCCGGATTTTTGTGCTGCCGACCTAGCCAGCCGAAACTGTCTAAAATCGGGCAGAAATAAATCATGCCCTGTTAGGGTTAAGTGCAGCCAAACAAAGGTGGTTAGCAGCCGGTTAACGCCAGCGGCCCGGCCGCGCGTTGCTCAGGTGTTGAGTCAGAGGGCAGACAGCCTGCGCAAATCCGCCAGCGTTGAAACGCCCAGCTGCATCATGTTGTTGGCAAGGTCGGTGGCAAGAATATGGCTGACATGGTCAGCGCCTGCTTCGCCATGGGCGGCAACACCGTAAAGATAGGGCCGGCCGGCAAGAACGAAATCGGCGCCATCGCCTATGACCTGCCCGGCACCAGCAATACCTTGCCGGTATTTTCACCGGCAAGAAGTCCTGGCAGTTCCTTCAGGGCGTCCCCAAGCGCCACCCGGGCAGAAACCTGCGTTTGCCAGGCACCGCTGGCAAAGCGCCGTTGAACGGCGCGGGTCGTCTTCATCTTGGTCAACAGCGAGGTACTGCCAAGCCAGGTGACAAGCCAGAAGCCTTCAATCTGTTTGCGCATGAAGATGAACTGGCCGGGCTCCCTGACGGTGGTCGGTTCATCGGTCAACCGGCCATAGATCACCCAGCGCGCATCGCGGCCCATCGCATCGAATATTTCCGCCGAAACAGGCCCCGTCACCGCGTCGAGAAACAGGACCGGCTTTTCTGCCTTGCACAATGCTGCAAATTCCCGGGCAAAAGCCTTCGTTTCGCTGTTGAGTACATGGGCAGCGCCCAGTTCCTTCAAAGGGCCGATCTGGCTGTCTCGGCGCACCACGCCGATGGCGCTATAACCCTCATCGCGGGCAAGGCCAGCCATCAGCTTGCACAACTGGCTGGCCGCCGCCGACATGACGAACGCCTTTGACCCCGACCGCTTGACCATGTCGAACATCGCATAGGCCGTCAGCGGGTTGACGATCATTGCCGCACCATCCTCGTCGCGCACATCCTTGCGCAAGGCAATGCAAGTCGCCGCATCGGCCAGTACGTAAGGTGCCCAACTGCCCGAGCTTCGCGCCACGAACGCGACCCGCTTGCCCTTCATCATGGCGGCCATAAACCCGCCGCCGGAAGCAACCACATCGCCGACGGCTTCAAATCCCGCCGGCTGGCCCTTGATGCGCGGCTGGCCATAGCTGCCCTGAATGAACATCACATCGGACGGATTGACCGACGAACAGCGCATCTTCACCAGCACCTGTCCTTTGCGCGGACGGGGCACATCGACTTCTTTATAGGCAAGAAACGGCGCAAGGCTTTTCGGCGAATAGCTTGCCGGCTTGTCCGAAAACCCGTCCTGCTTGAGCACCAGTGCCTTCATCCGTTCAGGCAGCGTCATTGCCATCTCCCCTGACCATCCTTTTTGTGGCGTCCTTCTTAGAACTTTTCCTGGCTGTATTTCTTCAGTTCCGTACGCGCCACCTGCCGCCGGTGCACCGCGTCCGGCCCGTCGGCAAGCCGCAGCGTGCGCACATGCTTCCAGGAATGAGCGAGCGTCGTATCCTGGGAAATTCCCTGTGCCCCATGGACCTGCACCGCCTCATCGATGACTTTCAGCGCCATCAGCGGCGCCACCACCTTGATCTGTGATATCCATGGCGCAGCAGCGCGCGCATCGCCCTGATCCATCATCCAAGCCGCCTTCAGGCACAGCAATCTGGCCTGTTCGATTTCCATGCGGCAATTGGCGATGATGTCGTAATTGGCGCCCAGATGGGCAATCGGCTTGCCGAAAGCCTCGCGCTGAAGCGAGCGCCGGCACATCAGTTCAAGCGCATTTTCGGCCTGCCCGATCGCCCGCATGCAGTGATGGATGCGCCCCGGCCCAAGCCGGCCCTGGGCGATTTCAAATCCGCGCCCCTCGCCCAGCAACAGGTTTTCAGCCGGGACCCGCACATCCTTGAAGCGGATATGCAGATGGCCGTGCGGCGCATCGTCCATGCCGTAGACTGCCATAGGCCGCAGCTTTTCAATGCCCTTGGAAGCCGCATCGACCAGTATCATCGAGTGCTGCTGATGGCGGGAGCGGCCCTCACTGGGCGTGTGCACCATGACGATGTAAACCGCGCAGCGCGGATCGCCTGCCCCCGATGACCACCATTTTTCGCCGTTAAGCACATACGCATCGCCATCCCTGATGCAGGACATGGCAATGTTGGTGGCGTCCGACGAGGCAACGTCAGGCTCCGTCATCAGATAGGCTGAGCGGATTTCGCCTTCGAGCAGTGGCGCGAGCCATTTTTCCTTGTGATCGGGGCTGCCATAGCGCTCGAGCACTTCCATATTGCCGGTATCGGGCGCATTGCAGTTGAAAACCTCGGCGGCTAGATGGGATTTCCCCATTTCCTCGGCAAGATAGGCATATTCCACCGTTGTCAGCCCGTAGCCCCTTTGCGAATCGGTAAGCCAGAAGTTCCAAAGCCCGCGCTTTTTCGCCGTTGCCTTCAAGCCTTCCAGAATCTCTTTCTGGCGCTCCGTGTAGGCCCAGCGGTCACCCTTTTCCACCTCGGCCAGAAACTCCGCGTCCAGCGGCCTGATCTCGTCGGCGATCATGCCCGCCACCTGTTCATGGATCGGTTTCAGCCGTTCCGTCATTCCAAGGTCCATCAAAACCCTCCTGCAGACAGCCTGCACCTGCAAAGCTGTAAACAACCTCTATTGTCCCCTTTACGTAACAGGTAAAATCGGTCCCTACTAGCGCCATCCCGGCCCGGCCGGAAACCCCGGCGGGTTCGATGCAAAGGAAATCCGATGACCATCTGTGAAAGGCTGTTTTCGCTCGACGGAAAAGTGGCTCTGGTAACCGGCGGCGCCAGCGGCATAGGCCGCATGATCGCAACCGCGCTGGTGGAGGCTGGCGCCAAAGTCATGATCGCATCCCGCAAAACCGAAGAATGCGAAAAAGTGGCTGAGGCGCTCAACGCCCTGGCAAAGGAAACAGGCTGCGGCGGGTCGGCGGAAGGCTTCGGCGGCGATGTGGCAACCCGGGATGGCGTGCTTGCCCTTGTGCAAGAAGTCAAGCACCGCACGGATACCCTCCACATCCTGTTCAACAATGCCGGCACCACCTGGGGCGAACCCGTTGACACCTTTCCCTATGAAGCGTGGAGCCGGGTATTCGACGTCAACGTCACCGGCCTGTTCAACCTGACGCGCGAACTGCTGCCGCTGCTGGAAAAATCTGCATCCGCACAAGACCCTGCCCGCGTCGTGAACATCGGTTCGGTCATGGGTTCGTCCCCCTATGGCGATGGCGCCTATTCCTATGCCGCCTCCAAGGCAGCCGTGCATCATCTCACCCGCATTCTCGGCAAGGAACTTGCTCACCGCCACATCACTTTCAACGCCTTCGCACCAGGCCCTTTTCCCTCGAAGATGACCGCCTTTGCCACGGGTTCGCGGGAAAAGGCGGAAGTTACCGGAAAGTCGGTGCCGCTTGGACGCATCGGCAGGCCCGATGACATCGCTGCCGCGACCCTCTATCTGTGCGGTCCCGGAGGGAGTTACGTAACGGGCGCTATTCTTCCCATCGATGGCGGCGTTCATGTCACAACGGGTCCGGACCTGTTTGAAGAAGCAGCCAGCATGTAGGTTGGACCATCGGCAGAAAACGCCTTGCTCGCGCCGAAAATATGCACGCTATAAGCAAATAATTTCAAATCTTTAAGAGGTTTTCTTCACATGACAATTGAGTTTAATGGCCAAGTCGCCATCGTGACCGGCGCCGGCAACGGCCTTGGCAAGAGCCATGCCATGGAACTTGCCCGCCGTGGCGCCAAGGTCGTGGTCAACGATTTCGGCGGTGCCCGCGACGGTTCCGGCGGTTCATTGACACCGGCAGAAGAAGTGGTGGCTCAAATCGAGGCTGCGGGCGGTAAAGCCATTGCCAACGGCGCCAATGTCGCCAGCATCGAGGATACCGGCCAGATGGTGGCTGATGCCGTCGCCAAATGGGGCCGGGTTGATGTGCTGATCAACAATGCCGGCATCCTGCGCGACCGCAGCTTCGGCAAGATGTCGGACAGCGAATGGGACGCCGTCGTTGCGGTTCACATGACCGGCTCGGCAAACTGCGCCCGCTCGGTCTGGAACCAGATGAAGGAACAGGGCTATGGCCGTATCCTGATGACAACGTCGACCTCCGGCATCTACGGAAATTTCGGCCAGGCCAATTACGGCGCTGCAAAAATGGGCGTCATCGGCCTGATGAACACGCTGTGCATTGAAGGCATGAAAAGCGACATCCGCATCAATTGCCTGGCACCGACCGCCGCAACCCGCATGACCGAAGACATCATGAGCGAGGAAATGCTGGCCGCCCTCGATCCCAGGCATGTCACCCCTGCGGCGATTTACATGGTCAGCCGCAAGGCGCCCAACAGAACCGTGATGTTCGCCGGTGGCGGGACGTTTTCAAAGCTTGAAATCCGCGAGAGCAAGGGAGTTTTTCTGGCCGAAGATGATCGCAATGCCGATGGCGTTGCAGAAAACTTCAGCCGTATCGCCGACATGGCCGAGCCGGACCACTTTTCCCACGGCAATGAGCACATCGCCAAGGTGCTGACCAATGCCAGCAAGGCAGTCAGTTCCTAGTGGCAGAACCCCTGCCGCCGTCCGCAAGCACGATGTAGCGGTAGAGGATGGCCGCAATGGCGATCATGAAAATCCCGGCAAACACCGTGTCGGAGGGAAAGTGCCCGCCCTGCCCGACCCGCATATAGGATGCAAAAAACCAGGCCGGAAGCAGCAATGCGGCAAACAGCTTGCGCCATTTCGGCAAGATGAACATCAGCGACGCCACCACCATCACCATGGAGGAGACCTCGCCGCTGACGAAGGAGCAATTGTCCACACATTCCCCGCCACTTTCGAACAGCGGCTTGAAATCGAATTCGCCGCCAAATTCGCTCACCGTGCGCGGTCTGGGCCGGCCCACATGATCCTTCAGGATGATGTTGGTTACCAGCAGCGGACCGATCAGCGAGGTAAGCAGCAGATAAAGCCACTGCACCGGCAAGAGTCTCCAGAACCGTTCGCGGTGGTAGAGCGCGCCGATGATCCCGGCGGTGACCAGCGCATAAAACAGGCCATAGCCGGTCATGGTGATACGCCGCAGGGTTGACCACAGATCACTGCCGCGCAAATCAAATCTGCCATCGTTGTAAAGTGCCTGCGTCAGCACAATGTCGAGCTGCGGCCGGCCCAAAAACGCCAGCGCCGCCAACAGGCCGGCAACAGAGACTGCCAGCAAGACAAACCAGGCGAACCGCCGCTCTGCGGCTAGCCGGCCTGCGTCAAACCCATGCCGCCAGATGGATTGCACGCCGCTCATGGCCGGTAACCTTTCAGAACAAAAATGCGCCGCTGTTTGTCACTGCCCGCATATTCCGGAATTTCACCTGCCAACCGCACAGTCGTGAACCGGCTGGCAACAGCTTCCGGCACGCCCGGACTGCTGGTTGGAAAGATGAAATCCTCGCCCTGCAAATCCGGCCGGTCCTGAAGCGCCCGCGTCAGCTCGAAATGATCGCCCGGGCCATTCCCTTCCCGCCAGGCATAAACGGTGAGCGGTTCTTCGCGCAGGTAATAAATCAGCGTTGCCGAGCGTTTGCGGCTGCCGGAAAGAACGTTTGCAATGCCTTCGGCGCGCGCCACCTCGCCAACACCGGCAGCCAGCTCCGGCCCGCCCCACATGCGGCTGAAGGGGTTCTGTTTTTCTGACAGCGGCAATTGCCCGGGCCCGGCAAATCCCACCAGAACCGCAATGGCAGCAAAAACCGCCCAATGGATACCGTTTGACAGGCGCATCCACAATTGCGGCATACGGCGTATGAACAACTCGCTGACCAGCAGCAGGGCGGCGGGAAAGGCGGTTGCCGCCCAATTGGCAAACGCCTTGCTCATGATTGCCTGAAACGAGATCAGCACCAGGACCGGCAGCGAAAAGGCAATCAACAGCTTCTGTTCGCTGCTTGCCCCCTCGCGCCACAGCCGGATGAGCGCGATCAGGTAGACGGCAAAAACGATTGGGCCGGCAACCGCAAATTGCGAACCGATAAACTCACCAAGCCCGGCCAGGTTGGGAAAATGCCCGCCCCAACCAATGTTGTCGCCGGTATGGGTGACGGTGGTGAACTGGTTTTGCGATTGCCAGACGACGTTGGGAATCAAAAACGCCAACCCCGCCGCAAAGGCGGTCCAAAGCTTCCAGTCCTTCAGCAAACCGCGCCCCTCCTTCGACAACATGCCGAAGAGCACAAAACACAGCGCAAAATAGGCCATGGCGTATTTCGCATTAAGCCCCAGCCCAAACGCTATCGCCAGAACAAACAGCCATTTGGCGTGCCGATCCTGCCGGTAGCAGATGAGCGCCCAAAGCGCCGCCGACCAGCAGAGCAGCAGCGGCACATCGGTCGAAACCAGCGTGGCGGAAAGCGAAACCGCAGGCAGCAGCAGCCATCCGATACCTGCAACCAGCGCGATGCGCGCATTGAACAAGGCCGCGCCACACAAAAACACGAAAAACCCGGTCAGGGTGTGCAGAACGGGCGATGCCAGCCGCACGCAGAATTCGCTGTCACCGCACACACCGGTGAAAGCGGCGATGACAAAGGCAAGCAGCGGTGGTTTGGAAAAATAACCGAAGGCCGGTTCCTTCGCCCAAACCCAGTATTGCGCTTCGTCGAAAAACAGCGGCGCACTGTTGAACCACAGCGAAACAAGGCGCACCAGCAGGATCAGCGCCGCGACAAGCCAGAAGCGCCTTGCCATGACGGATGCGCTGCCAGCGTGTTGTCCTTCAGCGTGGATGGTGTTCATTCGGACCTTCTTGCCCGGCAGTTCGGCGATCGTTTCGCGTCCCTTGCGAATTCGTGGCGTCTATGGGATGGAAGCGCCAAACTGTCAACAAGACCAGCCCGCACCCTTCGTTCAATCCGTAATTGTTTTGGTACCTTTATGGCCAGCGCCCGAAAAACCGTTTCCGTCGTCATTCCGGTCTACAATGAGGAAGGCAATATCGGCCGCCTCGTTGAGGAGACCCATGGCGCCGTGGCGCCTGCAAGTCTTGGCGAAATCATCGTTGTCGATGACTGTTCGTCCGACAAGGGACCGCAAGAGGTGCTTGCCATTGCCCGAAAGCGCAAGAAAGTCCGCCTGATACGCCATCTTGAAAACGCCGGCCAGAGCGCAGCGCTCAGAACCGGCATTCTGGCTGCCAACCATGCCCTGATCGCAACGCTCGATGGGGATGGCCAGAACGATCCCGCCGATCTGCCTGCAATGATCAGCGCCATTGCGCCCGCCGGCAAGGAGGATGGCCCGGCCCTCATCGGTGGCATCCGCGTCAACCGCAAGGACACCGGCTCCAAACGCTGGGCCTCACGCGCCGCCAACAAGATTCGCGACTGGGTCTTGCGCGATGATTGCCCGGATACCGGCTGCGGCATCAAGGTTTTCTGGCGTGAGGCGTTTTTGAAACTGCCGTTCTTCACCTCGGTCCACCGCTATTTGCCAGCCCTGTTCCAGACCTATGGTTACAAGACGGACTATGTTCCCGTGAACTCCCGGGAGCGGCTTGCCGGCATATCGAAATACAACAATTTCAACCGTGCGCTGATCGGTTTTTATGATCTGTTCGGGGTGTCCTGGCTGCGGCGGCGCACCAAACACCCGCCAGTGCGGGAAGAAAAGGTAGGTGAGGAAAAATAACCGGCCTCAACCGGCCCCGGTTTTTTTCCCGCTCTTGCGCTCCGCCCGGATCTGGCGCCGGTATCGGCCGTAAATCCAAAGGCCGGCAATCATCAATACGGCAAACAGGCCGATGCCCAGCGCAACCTGCCAGCCGGCTCCCACGTCGACGCCGCTGCCCATCAGCGCAAAAACCGCCATTTGCGGGATATAGCCGGCGATGGATGCCATCACGAACGCAAAAAGCGGTACGCCGGTAACGCCGGCCGCCAGATTGGTCAAGAGATTGGAGCCGACCGGCAACAGTCGAATGATGAGGGTTGTCGTTACCGGGTGCTGGCGCCAGTATTCAAAGGCAATGTCCACCCGCCCCCTGATCACCTGTCGCGCCTTCGTCTCCAATACCCGGGCAATGAGCGCTGCCAGCGCACAGCCAAGCCCGGCCGCAAGGGTCGAGACGGCAAGCCCGGTCCAAAGCCCGAAGAAATACGCACCGAAAAACGCCACCGCCTGACGCGGACCGCCAATGGCGGTAAACAGCATGCCGGCGGAAAGATAGGCAAGCTTGCCCTGATACCACCGGGCATTGGCCTGGTCGTTGAAATCGACCCACTGGGCAAGCCCCTCGAAGTCGATTGACTTGGCCAGATAGCCTACTGCCAGAATAACGCCAAGCGCCAGCCCGGCCTTGGCAAGGCGGGCGATGCCGATCTGCCGGAAGGCTCTTAGGGCGGGTTCGACGAAATTTGCGGCGGACATTCAGCTACGCGTTAAACCAGATCACGGACTCATAAACAGGATCGAAATGCTTGGCATGAGGGGTTTTGTCACCTTTTTTGGGCGGTTTCAAACCGCCAGCCGATGCTGCTTGACGCAAGGCGGGCCGGGCGTCAAGTTTGAACCGTGATGGAAGGGAGAACGAGACGGAATGGATGATGCGGTAAACCAGCTCGACAGCGCAGCGCTTTCCCCCTGGCTTGAAAGCCATGTCGACGGCTTTCATGACCTGATGGAGATCCGCAAGTTCACGGGCGGTCAATCCAATCCGACCTATCTGATCATCGCCCAGAGCGGCAAATATGTTCTGAGGGCCAAACCACCCGGAGAACTGTTGAAGTCCGCCCATCAGGTGGATCGCGAATACCGTGTCATGAAGGCGCTGGGTGCAACCGCCGTGCCCGTGCCGCGCATGTTTGCGCTGAGCAGTGAGGACAGCCCCATCGGGCGGATGTTCTTCGTGATGGAATATCTGGACGGACACATTTTCTGGGACCCGGCTTTGCCGGAAATCCATGAGTTTCACGGCGAAAAAGCACCGGAGCGGCGGGCACTGATCTACGACCGCATGAATGCGGCCATGGCCAAACTCCATGATGTGGATGTCGAAGCGGCTGGTCTTGGCGATTTCGGCAAGCCGGGCAACTATTTCGAGCGGCAACTGGCACGATGGACCCAGCAATATGCCGCCAGCGAGGTCGACCGCAACGAGGAACTTCACCATCTCATCGACTGGCTCGGCGCCAACATGCCCGAGGATGACGGCAGGATATCGCTGGTTCACGGCGATTTCCGCATCGACAACATGGTCTTCAGCCATGATGCCCATGAAATTCTCGGCATTCTCGACTGGGAACTGTCGACCCTTGGCCACCCCCTGGCCGACCTTGCCTATCAGTGCATGCAATGGCGCCTGCCCCATCAGGGCGGCTTTCGCGGCCTGGGCGGGCTTGACCGCGCCGCCCTCGGCCTTCCGTCTGAAGAAGACTATGTTGCTGCCTATTGCCGCCGCCGAAACATCGAAAGACCCGGCAACTGGCCGTTTTACGTCGCCTTCTGCTTTTTCCGCATCGCCGCCATCCTGCAAGGGGTCTACAAGCGCTCGCTCGACGGCAATGCCTCCAACCCGCAAAAGGCGCGCGAATATGGCAAGGCGGTTCCCGTATTGGGAAAAATGGCCGTGGAGATGATAAACAAGGGCAGTTAGAGCCTTCAGTTTTCGGATACTGCCCGGGAAAGCAAAAACTCGCGAAAGGCTTCAATGCGCGGATCGCGCCGGTCCCGCAGTGGGGAAAGCAGGTAATAACCGGCACCACACGTCATGACATGATCATGGGCGAAAGCCAGGCTGCCGCTTGCAAGCTCTTCCGCCACAAGTTGATGGGGAAGGATGCCGACACCCCTGCCCGCGCGAACAGCTTCCACAATCATCTCGAACTGCGGCAGGACCAGTTCACGGCCCGGTCTGATTTCTTCGGTCGAGTGGCCCGCATCGCGCAGCCAAAGCTCCCAGGAAAGCGGCCGGGTTGCGTTGCGCAACAGCGGCGCGCCAGCCATCAGGGCTTTGAACGATCCATGGCGACCGGCAAGTTGCGGCGTGCAAACCGGACCGATTTTTTCCTGCATGAGAAAATCCGCCTGCATACCCGGCCAGGGCGGATCGCCCTGAACGATCAGGATATCTGCCTTGGCATCCTCCATTGCTGTATTGTCGAGAAAAGTGCGCGTTGCAAGATCGATGCCCGGGAAGGCATCGGTGAAGGCAAACAGATGCGGTGACAGCCAGCGCGCACAAAGCGTGGGATAGGTTGCGACCGTCAGCGAGCCAGCCAAATCGCGCCAGGACTGAAGCTTCAATGTTGCAATTTCAAGTGCCTCCAGAAGCGGGGAAACCGCTTCCAGATACGCTTCGCCTGCCGGGGAAAGGCGAACCCGCTGGCGCTCCCGCACGAAAAGCTGCTGGCCGCTTTGTTCCTCCAACACCCGAATCTGCCGCGAAATGGCACCCTGCGTCAGATTGAGTTCGCGGGCAGCCCGGGTGAAACTGCCGCAACGCGCTGCTGCCTCAAAGGCAATCAGCGAAGCTGAAGTGGGTATCGTACGGCGACTCATGATTTTTCCTGCTCAATTCGCCTGATTCATCCAGGGATTACACTGTTTTTGGGAAAGTTGATTATCTTTTATCATCAACTTGCCAAAAACCATGGTTTGTCAAGCGAGTCGCCGGGGGGTAACTTTCTTGATACCGATGGCGAAGCTGCATGGAGGACATCATGTGCGAAACCACCCAAACCCTTGGCGATCAGCGCAACATGCGGCAATGGCTGGCCGAAGGCGTTGATTCCTCCACCGTTCACCATTTCGTTCCCGGTCCGGGAATTAAAAAGCTCGACCTGAAATTCGACATCGGCGCCCTTCGCGAAGCGCTTGAGACCTGCCTTCAGCGCGTTGAAAGCCAGGGTGATTGGGCCGAACAGGGTTTTGGCGCGTTTTCCCTTACCCGCCGCCCCGGCGTTGAAACCGAAACCGCCAACGACCTTTCCGGCCGCTATTGGCTGAGAACGGCTGAAACCTATGAGGAAGAACCCCGCGAGGAACCGGTCGACGAATTCGCCTTTACCCAGTTCGTGCCGGAGTTTGCCGGAACCTATTTCGAGCACGTTCACAGCGAACTGGCAAAACGTTTCCCCATCGGCCGCATGCGGGTGCTTTCAAAAGGGCTTTACAACTGCAATTCCTGGCACCGCGACCCCGAACCGCGCCTGCACATCCCCATTCTCACCAATCCCGGCTCGCTGTTTATCGTCAACCACCACGTGACCCATCTGCCCGCCGACGGTTCGGTCTATTTTACCGACACAAGGGGGTATCACACCGCCTTGAACGGCGGGGAGACACGGCGGGTGCACATTGTCGCCGCCCTGCCCCAGGAAAGTTCTCCGCAATAAAAATGCAGCAAGGTGAAACTTTTTGCTCCGTGCCTGCGTATCCAGTACGGGAAGCCGGAGGACACCATGCAGAACAAACCGCCAAATCCGCCCTTTTTCGAGGATTTCAAGGCTGTCATTGTGGCGCTCGTCATCTTTGCGGCGGCGGGCCTCATCGGCATAAAGGCATTTGCACAGGACATGCCGGTGCCGGCCGCTGAAAGCAGCGCCACACAGGCGGTGATCGCAGACCAGCTTCAGGCCTTTCGCAGCAAGGACCATGCCCGCGCCTATTCCCATGCTGCCCCCAACATCAAGGGATATTTCGACACGGTCGACAAGTTCGCCGCCATGGTCTCCCGCGGCTATGGCGCAATCTACTCCTCCCGAAACCACGTCTTCGGGCGCAACACCATCATCAACAAAGAAATCTATCAGGAAGTGATCATCACCGACCGGCACGGCAACCAGTGGCAGGCCGTCTATACCTTAAAACAGCAGGAGGATGGCTCCTGGAAGATCACCGGCGTGAAGATGAACCCCTACAAGGGGGCGGCGGTTTAGAGCGTGTCCGGTTTAAATGGAATCGTTTAAGCCGGACAGGCTCCAGGGGAACTGGTTTCGTCATCCTCGGGCTTGTCCCGAGGATTTGCGTTGTCCCTGTCTGAGTGGGTTTACCAATAGGCCATCAGATCCTTGGCACACGGCCAGGGATGACGGTGGGAAATATCATACGGTCTCAATATCCCCCCTTGCCCAGCCTTCCTTGGTCTTGCCCTTGAAATTTTCAAAATCACCTGCCTCGATGGCGCTGCGCATGCCTGCCATCAACAACTGGTAATAGGCAAGATTGTTCCAGGTCAGCAGCATGCCCCCAGCGCCTCGCCGCATTTGACGAGATGGTGCAGATAGGCGCGCGAATAATCCCGCGCCGCAGGGCAATCGCTTGTCTCATCCAGCGGACGGGGGTCTTCTGCGTGCCGGGCATTTCTCAGATTGATCTTGCCATGGCGGGTATAGGCAAGACCGTGGCGGCCGGCCCTGGTCGGCATCACGCAGTCGAACATGTCGACGCCACGCGCAACGCTTTCAATGAGGTCATCGGGCGTTCCCACCCCCATCAGATAGCGCGGTCTGTCTTCGGGCATTGCCGGACAGGTCGTTTCAAGCATGCGCAGCATCACGTCCTGGGGTTCGCCCACAGCCAGCCCGCCAATGGCATACCCCTTTAAATTCATCGCCTTGAGGGCATTTGCCGACTCAACGCGCAAAGCAGGATCATCGCCCCCTGAACAATACCGAACATCGCCTTGCCGGGCTGCTCACCAAAGGCTGCCGCCGAGCGTTCAGCCCATCTTAGCGAAAGCTCCATGGCCCGTTTCATCTCGTCGCGCGAAGCGGGAAGCGCGATGCACTCGTCAAGCTGCATCTGGATATCAGACCCCAGCAACCCCTGAATTTCGATGGAGCGCTCGGGTGATAGAAAGAACTTCCGCCCGTCAATATGGGAGGTGAAGGTAACGCCGTCCTCCGTCAGCTTTCTGAGCGAAGCAAGCGACATGACCTGAAAGCCGCCCGAATCGGTCAGGATCGGCCCTTCCCAGCGGGCGAATTCATGCAGGCCGCCAAGCTTTGCCACCCGCTCGGCGCCCGGCCGTAACATCAGGTGATAGGTATTGCCCAAAATGATGTCGGCACCCAGGTCCCGAACCTGATCCATATACATCGCCTTGACCGTGCCGGCCGTGCCCACAGGCATGAAGGCGGGCGTGCGCACCGTGCCGCGCGGCATCGATATCTCGCCGCGCCGCGCCGTTTTGTCCGTGGCAATGAGGGTGAAGGTGAATTCGGCAGTCATGGCGCGCGGTATAACAGCGAGGCATCGCCATAGGAATAGAAGCGGTAGCCGTTTGATATTGCATGGGCATAGGCTGCCTGCATCCTCTCAAGCCCGCAGAAAGCAGAAACCAGCATCATCAGCGTTGAGCGCGGCAGGTGGAAATTCGTCATCAGCAAATCGGTGAAGCGGAAACGATAGCCCGGCGTGATGAAAATGTCCGTCGCCCCCTCCCAGCCATGCAGCCTGCCGGCTTCATCTGCAGCGCTTTCAAGCAAACGCAGCGAGGTCGTTCCCACGCTGACGATCCGCCCGCCCGCAGCCTTTACCGCATTGAGTGCTTCAGCGGTTTTTTCGCAGACATGGCCGCGCTCGAAATGCATCTTGTGGGCTGCAGTATCGTCCGCCTTGACCGGCAGAAACGTGCCTGCCCCCACATGCAGGGTGACGAAATGGCGCGCGATGCCTTTTGCGTCGAGCCGCTCGAAGAGTTCAGGCGTGAAATGAAGGCCCGCCGTGGGCGCTGCCACCGCCCCTTCCTCGCGGGCATAGATGGTCTGGTAGTCTTTCCGGTCGCGGGCATCTTCGGCGCGCTTTAGCGCAATGTAAGGCGGCAGGGGAACATGGCCTGCGCCATGCAGTGCCTCATCAAGCGCCGCGCCGGTGAGGTCGAAGGCAAGTTCGACCTCCCCATCAGCGCCCTTTTGCGTAACCGTCGCATCCAGCGCGCCCATCAGGCAGGCCGTATTGTCGTGACCAAAGCGCACCCGGTCGCCGGGCTTCAGCTTTTTGGCACCGCGCACAAAGGCTTTCCAGCGATTGCCGGACACGCGCAGGTGCAGCGTCGCACTGATCTGCGCGGTCGCCCCATCTCGGTTGCGAATGCCCTCAAGCTGGGCGGGAATGACCTTGGTATCGTTGAACACCAGCGCGTCGCCGGGCTCCAGCAGGTCCGGCAGATCGCGGGCGAGATGATCTGAAAGACCTTCTTCAGGGTGCACACGCAGCAGCTTTGCACGATCGCGCGGGCTGACCGGCCGCAGAGCGATCCGGTCTTCCGGCAGGTCGAAATCGAACAGGTCAACGCGCATCAGGGATACTCAAGAAAAAGGGCGGCTTGAACGCCGCCCCTGATACAGCAAATTGTGCTGAAAATTACAACGCACTCGCCACCTTCATGGAAACGATGGAATCGGGATCTTTCACCGGTTCGCCGCGCTTGATCTGGTCGACATTTTCCATGCCCTCGATGACCTGGCCCCAGACCGTGTATTGGCGGTTGAGAAAGGGCGCGTCCTCAAAGCAGATGAAAAACTGCGAGTTGGCGCTGTCCGGGTTCTGGGCGCGCGCCATGGAACAGGTGCCGCGCACATGGGGTTCCTCGTTGAACTCGGCTTTAAGGTCCGGCTTGGACGAACCGCCCGTGCCAATGCCGTGGGGGCAGCCGACCTGTGCCATGAACCCGTCAATCACCCGGTGAAAGACAATGCCGTCATAAAAGCCCTCGCCAGCCAGTTCCTTGATCCGCGCCACATGATTGGGCGCAAGATCGGGCCGCAGCTTGATAACAACCGGCCCTTTGGTGGTTTCCATGACGAGTGTGTTTTCCGGATCTTCGTAAGCCATGCCGGCCCCCTTTTCTTGACTGTTCCGCGTTTGATGCTTCGCGATTGACTGGCGTCAGCCGGCCTGTTCGGCAAGCGTCATTTTGATGATCTTGTCGGGCTCCGATACCATACCGTTCTGGCCGGTACCACGCTTGATCTTGTCCACATGCTCCATGCCGCCGACCACTTCTCCGATCACCGTATACTGGCCGTTGAGGAAGTCGCCATCGGCAAACATGATGAAGAATTGCGAATTGGCGGAATTGGGATCGGCAGCCCGTGCCATGCCCACTGTACCGCGCTTGAAGGGTTCACCGGTAAACTCCGCCTCGATATCCGGCAGGTCCGAACCGCCGGTCCCCGTTCCGGTCGGATCCCCGGTCTGGGCCATGAAACCGTCGATCACCCGGTGAAAGACGATGCCGTCATAAAAGCCCTTTCCAACCAGCGTCTTGATCTGCGCGACGTGTTTGGGCGCAAGATCGGGCCGGAGCCGGATCGTAACCCTGCCATCCTTCAAATCGAGATAGACCATATCTTCTTCCGCCTGCTCACTTGCAGCATTTGGCGCGTTCTGTCCGGTGGCAGGTTCAGACGTCGCCGGCGCCTCGGTTTTCGGCGTTTCACTCTGCGGCGCTTCGGGCGCTCCGTTGTTACAGGCGGCAAGGGCAAGCGCCAGCAAGGGCGCAGCAAGAAGCTTCAGCATTTTGGTCATCGAGTTCCTCGGGAGTACAAATGGGAGAAGTGTGTGGCCGGACGGCCGGTCAGGAGAGTTTTTGTTTGAGCGCCTTGTCGACCACCGCCGGCACAAAACCGGAAACATCGCCGCCCATGGAGGCGATCTGGCGCACAAGTGTGCCGGTAATATGGCCAAGCCCTGCCGATGCCGGTACGAAAACGGTCTGGACGTCCGGTGCCATGGCGCTGTTCATGCCCGCCATCTGCATTTCATAGTTGAAGTCGGTGGAATCGCGCAGGCCGCGCACCATCACCGTGGCACCGTTTTCCCGCGCGGCATTGACCACCAGCCCGGAAAACGAAATCACCGAAACCCGCCCGCTCACATCCACGCGTTCGCTGACGGACTGTTCGATCAGCTTTGCCCGCTCTTCAAAGGAGAACACCGGCTTCTTGCTCGCCTGCACACCGATTGCCACCACGACACGGTCTGCAAGCGCCAGCGCCTGCCGGATTACGTCCACATGGCCGTTGGTCAGCGGATCAAAGCTGCCCGCATAAAGTGCAATACGGATTTCTGCGTCACTCATGGGGCTCTTTTGTCACCCCTTAGCGCCAATCGCAACCGCAATTTCGCGGCGCGGGCTGCCCGCAGGATGTGACGGACCACACATCGCCGCCCCGCCGTTTCAACCAGTATCGGGGATGCTGCCAGCCTCAGTTCCGGCCGCGCCATGACCGATGAATGCACGATGAATGGAACTTTCCGCCGCCATTCACGTTGTAAGTGCAAGAAATGGCACTGAACTGAAGCAAAAGATGCATCAAATGCAGGAGATTTCCATGGTTTTGCTCATCACCGCCTTTTTCATGATCACCATCCTGTCCATCGCCGCCATCATGCGCCTTGAAAGCGAGAAACAGGCAGGCCGCGAGCGCCGCCTGAAGCGCCTCGACGACTATCGCTGGGTCGAATAAGCCCGCTTACGGCATGTAGCCCCCATTTGCCGTTTCGGCCTGTTTTTCTACAGGCTTGCCCCACTTTTTCGCAAGCTTGCGAGTGTCCCTTATTCCCATTGCCCCCTAAATGTGGTTCATCCATCGGGTTTTTGCCGGGAGCCCGAATTGATCTCCAAACTCGCCCACTGGTTTTACACCTGGAAACATCCGGTCACCACTCCGGCGGTGGAAAATCTTCAGTCCGCCTCCAAACGTGCCGCTGACGCCCTTGGCGGGAGCAAAACCGCCTTTCCCCACGTGCTTTACCCAACCAGCCGCGACATTCGTGTCAAGCCCCAAGGCACGTTGTCGCCGCTGATCCGCCTGGCAGGGCTTGTTCATGGCCGCCCGGTACACATTGCCCTCTGGCAGAACCAGGCAACAGGGGTATTGGGACCACTTGCCCGCAGCCGCAAATCAGCCCGCAAACCCCGGGTGCTGAAGGAAAACGCCATCCTCTTCTGGCAGTCCGGCAACAAGGCGCCAGGCAAGACAACCGGCGAGGCCCATGTACTCAAGATCAGCCTTGCCCACCGTTCCCATGCGCGGGAAATCCGCATGCTGAAAACCCTGTCCGCATTTAACGGTCTTGTCCCGAAGATCGAGGCCGCAGACCCAAACCTGCGCTGGATTGTGCTGGAGAAGATCGAGGCAGTACGCGAGCTCAGCGCGCCCGAACAGGCCGAATGCTATGTGGAGCAGATAGCGCCCGGCTATTTCGACTTCTGGGGATGCAGGACCAGGCCCGTCAGCCGCTATCTTGGCAGCCGCTGTCTTGGCACCATGGCAACGCCCGATGCGCTGGAAGCGGAAGCACGGCGCCTTGGCATCGAGCTGCCCGCGGGCTGGCAGAACGGATCGATGGACTGGTCGATTACCCATGGCGGCGGCATATGCGAGGAAATCCTGATAAGAACCGACGGGCGGCCCTGTCTTCTTGACTGGGAAAAGGCAACGCTGGCCCCCATTGGCGAAGACCTGCTGCAGGTCTTCGAGCACTGCCCGCAGATGACCTTGCGATTCTTCGACGGCATTTCAGTAGCCGGGGCACTGCCGGCCAAAGCCCAGCTTGCCATCGTTTTGTGCATGCGCAGTCTCGCAAAGCAAAAGCGAGCCAGAATCAATCCGAAAAGCGTTCGCTCCGACCGCATCTGCGCAGCCCATCTGGTTGCAGCAGAAAAT
This sequence comes from Salaquimonas pukyongi, assembly GCF_001953055.1. NCBI lineage: Bacteria > Pseudomonadati > Pseudomonadota > Alphaproteobacteria > Hyphomicrobiales > Salaquimonadaceae > Salaquimonas > Salaquimonas pukyongi. Next base: position 1,670,832 of record NZ_CP019044.1, read on the forward strand.
ACCCGCTGAGCGGATATCAGGCCGGTGAGCGCTTGAGAAAGGCCATCCAGATACCGCCGGCAACCAGCAATCCGCCGCTGAGCTTTTCAACCAGCCGCACACGGGTGCGTGTCAGCGCGGAGCCGGCTTTTCCAGCAAGCAGCGCATACAGGCTGTCGAAGATGGTGGCCACTGCCATGAAGGTGAGCCCATAAACTACCGATTGCCAGAACGGGCTTCCTGCTGCGGGATTGACGAATTGCGGCAAAAAGGCACCGAAAAACAGCAATGCCTTGGGGTTTGACCAGATTACCAGAACGCCCTGCCAGAAATAACCGATGCGCGGCGGCTTTACCGTGCCGGGATCGGCCAGCCTTCCATCGGACCTTAGCAGCGAAATGCCAAGCCAGATGAGATAGGCCGCACCCGCCAGCTTGATCCAGAAGAACCATTCCGCCATCATCCGCACCACCGATTCAAGGCCGAGCGCCACGATCAGCACCATCGGCAGCAGGCCGACCTGGGTGCCCAGCACGTTGAGCAGCCCCGCCCTTGCCCCGCCTCTCAGCGAATTGGCGATGATCACCGTTACCGTGGGACCGGGAACGATAACGATCACGAAACAGGCGAATGCGAAAACAAGCAGGGTCGGCAGGGTCATGGCAACAGCCTTTCACGATGGATGGCAGCAACCTGCGGGGACGGCAGTAACCTGCGGGCTTGCAGCAGCAGGCCACACCTGCTTAGAAGGTTCACTGTAGAACCAGAACGCTACACAGCAAGCCTTCACCCGACAAGACGAAAAACGCGATGAACCTGTTCGAAAATCCGGTTTTCCTTACCCTGTTGGTGGCGGGCGTATTCGCCATTGGCGGCCTGTTTGCACGGCGGGCATTGAGCATGCGGCTTTTCTTGCTTGGTGCCGGCATCGCCGCTGCCCTTGCCGCCTGGTTTTCACAGAGCATGGCCCTTGCGGCCATCGCCGGTGCCGCCATCGCGGTAAATCTTTTCCGGATCTACGAAATTCACAACACCTCGCGCCGCATCCGCCACATCCGCCACTATGGATACAACGTTTCCGATCTGCGCAAATACATGCGCCCGGCATCCTTCAGCGCCGGGCAGACCATTTTCGAAAAAGGCGACCCCGCAGACCGGCTTTACCTGGTCGATGAAGGCACGGTGGCGATCGACAATGGCGCGAAAGTCGAAAAGGACGGCCTCTTGGGCGAAGTCGGCCTGTTTACCCGCTCCGCCAGCCGCTCCATGGGCGCAAGGGCACTGGGCGATGTGAAGCTGCGCATGCTGGGGGCAGAGGAAGTTAGCAGGCTTTGCCTCGACGACCCGGAATTTGCCTATGCACTGGCCCAGATCATGGCAACGCGGATGAGCGAGAATCTGCAGCAATTGGACAAAGACTGAACGCCGGTTCGATCACCGTCCGCCAGATCAACTCTCTGCATCGCCCTCCGGTGCCACATCCTGGTCCGGTGCCCCGTCGTCGCCGCCGGTTGCAACCTGTGCATCGGCCTCTCCGCCGGGTTCAACCATACCCGCCTCCTCGGGCAGCAGGTCCTCGTCCTCGTCATCGGCTTCGCTGACGCGCTCGACGGAAACGACTTCCTCGCCCTCCGCCGTCTTGAACACGGTAACGCCCTGGGTGGAGCGCCCGGCAATGCGAATATCAACGACCGGGCAGCGGATCAACTGGCCGCCATCGGTCACCAGCATGATCTGGTCGGTTTCCTCGACCGGGAAGGAGGAAACAAGCTGGCCATTGCGCTCGTTGACCACCATGGCGGCAATGCCCTTTCCGCCGCGGCCGGAAACCCGGTATTCATGGCTTGAGGAGCGCTTGCCGAACCCTTTTCTGGAAAGCGTGAGGATGAACTGTTCGCGCTCGCGCATGACCTGGTAGCGTTCTTCCGAAAGCACCTGTTCGTCGTCGCCTTCTTCCACTTCCACCGGCTCCGGCACTTCGCCCGATTCGGCGGCAAGCTCTGCCCGCCGGCGCTTCAGATAGGCTGTGCGTTCCCATGCCTCGGCCTGCGAGGGATTGAGGATGGTCATCGAGATAACCGTATCGCCATCCGCCAGGTTGATGCCGCGCACACCCACAGAATTACGCCCGGTGAACACCCGCACATCGGTAACGGGAAAGCGGATGCACTGCCCCCGTGCGCTGGTCAGCAACACGGTGGCGTCCTCCGTACAGGTTTCCACCCCGACAATGCCGTCGCCACCGTCGAGCTTCATGGCGATTTTGCCGTTGCGGTTTACCTGAATGAAGTCGGAAAGCTTGTTGCGCCGCACCGTGCCGCGCCGCGTGGCGAACATGATGTCCAGATCTTCCCAGCTTGCCTCGTCTTCGGGCAGCGGCATGGTCTTGGTAATGCGTTCATCGGCCTGCAGCGGCAGCAGGTTGACGAGTGCCTTGCCGCGCCCCTGAGGGGCTGCCAGCGGCAGTTTCCACACTTTCATTTTGTAGACGATGCCGCGCGAGGAGAAAAACAGGATCGGCGTATGGGTATTGGCGACGAACAGCCGGGTGACGAAATCCTCGTCCTTGGTCGACATGCCCGAGCGGCCCTTGCCGCCGCGCCGCTGCGCCCGGTAGGTGTCGAGCGGCACACGCTTGATGTAACCGGCATGGGAAACGGTGACGACCATCTCCTCACGGGCGATCAGGTCCTCATCCTCCATGTCGAAATCGCCCTCGGCGATCTCCGTGCGGCGCGGGGTGGCAAACTCGTCGCGCACAGCGGCAAGTTCATCCTTGATGATCGTCATCACCCGCTCGCGGGAAGAGAGGATATCAAGATAGTCGGCGATCTCGTCACCCAGCTTGTGCAGCTCTTCTGAAATCTCGTCGCGGCCAAGCGCCGTCAGCCGCTGCAGGCGCAGATCGAGAATGGCGCGGGCCTGTTCCTCGGAAAGGAAATAGGTCCCGTCATCGTTCAGCCGGTGCTTGGGATCATCGATCAGTTCCACCAGCGGCGCCACGTCTTTTGCTTCCCAGCGCCGCTCCATCAACTGCGCGCGGGCCGTCGCCGGGTCCGGCGCGTGGCGGATCAACTTGATTACCTCGTCGATATTGGCAACCGCAATTGCCAGGCCAACCAGGATATGGGCGCGGGTGCGCGCCTTGTTGAGCAGGAACTTGGTACGCCGCGTTACCACTTCCTCGCGGAAGGCAACAAAGGCGCGCAGCAGATCGAGCAGGTTTAGCTGCTCCGGCTTTCCCCCATTAAGCGCCACGAAGTTGCAGCCGAAGGAAGTCTGCAGCGGCGTAAAGCGGTAGAGCTGGTTCAACACCACATCGCCCACCGCATCGCGCTTTAGTTCAATGACCACCCGGTAGCCGGAGCGGTCGGATTCATCGCGAATATCGGAAATGCCCTCAAGCCGCTTGTCGCGCACCAGTTCAGCGATCTTCTCGATCATCGAGGCCTTGTTCACCTGATAGGGAACTTCGGTGACGATGATTGCCTGACGCTCGCCGCGCAGCGTCTCAATCTCAGCCTTGCCCCGCATGATGACCGAGCCGCGCCCGGTCTCGTAGGCCGAACGGATGCCGGAACGCCCCAGAATGATGCCACCCGTTGGAAAGTCCGGCCCCGGAACGATCTCCATCACCGAAGCAAGATCGATTGCCGGATTGTCGATCAGCGCGATGCAGCCATCGATCACCTCGCCCAGATTGTGCGGCGGAATGTTGGTCGCCATGCCGACGGCAATGCCGCCCGCCCCATTGACCAGCAGATTGGGAAATCTCGCCGGAATGACCACCGGCTCGCGCTCTGAATTGTCGTAATTGTCCTGAAAATCGACCGTATCCTTGTCGAGATCGGACAAAAGCTCGTGCGCGGGCTTGGCAAGGCGCGACTCGGTGTAGCGCATGGCCGCAGCCTTGTCGCCATCGATCGAGCCGAAATTGCCCTGGCCGTCGATCAGCGGCACACGCAGGGAAAAGTCCTGCGCCATGCGCACCAGCGAATCGTAGATCGCTGAATCCCCGTGCGGGTGATATTTACCGATAACGTCACCGACGATGCGTGCCGACTTGCGGTACGGCTTGTTCCAGTCATAGCCGTTTTCATGCATCGAATAGAGGATGCGCCGGTGCACCGGCTTCAACCCGTCACGGGCATCCGGCAAGGCCCGGCTGACGATCACGCTCATCGCATAATCGAGATAGGACTTGCTCATCTCCTCGATGATGGAGACCGGCTTGATGTCCGATGAACCGCCCGGTTCGCCGCCGCCGCCATCACCCGGCGGATTGGGTATGTTGGTTTCGTCCGACAAAGACTGGAACCCCGTTAAAATGCAGTACGATCTTCTATCAGATAGGCGCTCGAAAGCCAAGTTTAGCCTTGATTTTCGGGGTTATTTTTTATTTATTTTTCAACACCTTATCTAAATCTAGCGCCTCACCTGGCAGCAAGGGCCGGATTTGGCGCTGCTTTGCGGTTTTTGCGCAGAATCGCACAGCCTTTCGACAGCGTTAAACAGGTTTCCAGGCCTTGAAAACACCCCGCCGTGAAATGCCTGTAACCCGTTTCCATAGGCCTTCCCGGCTGATATACCCGGTTGGCATTCCGGCAGCTATTTGCGCTATCGGTTTCGCCCTGGCGGAAGTTGGAGGGGAAATGCTCGATTTCGACATCATTTTGAATGCCTTCGTGACGCTGGCCGTTACCATCGACCCGCCGGGCCTGGCGCCGATCTTTCTGGCCCTGACGTCGGGCATGAACCGCACCCAGCGTTATTCCGTTGCCCTGCGCAGCGTGGCGATTGCCTTCGGTGTGCTGGTAGCCTTTGCGCTGGCCGGCATTGTAGTGCTCGACACGATGGGCATTACCATCCACGCCTTTCGCGTGGCCGGCGGATTGCTGCTGTTCTACATCGCCATCGAAATGGTCTTTGAAAAGCGCCAGGAGCGCCATGAAAAGTCTTCCCAAACCGCCATCACCAAGGACCAGATTGCCAACATCGCCGCCTTCCCGCTTGCCATTCCGCTGATTGCCGGGCCTGGCGCCATTTCCGCGACCATTCTGCTGGCAACCGATCTGGGGCATGAATGGCAACCGACCATGCTGCTGCTTGGCGTCATTGTCCTGGTGCTGCTGCTGGTCCTGCTTGCCTTCGTGGCAGCAGAATTCCTCGACAAATATCTCGGTGCGACCGGACGGACCATTTTAACCCGTCTGCTCGGTGTGCTGCTGGCAGCGCTCGCCGTCCAGTTCGTCGCAGACGGGGCGCTGGCGCTGTTTGCCGGCTGATTTTGCAAGCGTCTGGCGCTATTTCGGCAGTTCAAGCGTGAATTCACGCCCCCCGAACCCGTGTACGCTGTCGCGCGCCCGTATGACGACTTCCGTCACCCCGCCGGGGATGACGACACCGGAAAGCGAACGGGTAAAGGGCTGCTCGTCCACATGAGGATGCAGCAATTCGCGCGTGCCGTAGACCGTGCCGTGCGGGCCCACCACTTCCCACGCATCGGCATAATGCTCCCAGCCGGTGTCCTGATGGGCCACCGTCACGTCGAAATGCCAGCCCTCCCCGCTCTTGCGCGCCTTGACCTCAACGACATCGGCTTGTCCGGCAAAAGCCGACACGCTCCAGCACAACAGGATTGCACCAGCCACGCCGAAAACGCGCCCATGGGATTTCATCTTCATCGCTAACTCCACTTCCATCGGTTCGCACCCGGTTCGCGCCATCGTTTCGCGGCGACGGCAGGGTTTCGTTCCATGGCGCGACGGGTTATGGCATTAGAAACTGTTGGCAATAAGGGAACAAATCACAACATGGCGAGCGGGTCGAAAAAGGTCATCTATGCGGCGCTGGCCGGCAACGGATTGATTGCCATCACCAAATTCTTTGCTGCTTCCATTACCGGTTCTTCGGCCATGCTGTCGGAGGGTATCCACTCCCTGGTCGATACCGGCAATCAGGGACTGCTGCTGTACGGCATGAAACGGTCGGCCAAACCCGCCGACAAGGAGCATCCCTTCGGCTATGGCGCGGAACTTTATTTCTGGGCTTTTGTCGTTGCCATCCTGATTTTTGCCATCGGCTCGGGCATCTCCCTGTATGAAGGCATCAAGAAGGTCCTCGACCCCCACGTCATCAGCGATCCTTCGATCAACTACATCGTTCTGGCGCTGGCCATGGTGTTTGAGGGCGTTGCCTGGTGGATTGCCTACAAGGAATTTGCCGCCATCAAGGGCAATCGCAGCCTGTTTGAGGCCGTTCGCCAGTCAAAGGATCCAACGGTGTTCACCGTCCTGTTTGAGGACACTGCCGCCATGGCGGGGCTGATCGTCGCCTTTGCCGGCATTTTCCTGGCACAGTATCTGGCCATCCCGGAACTGGACGGCGTCGCCTCCATTTTGATCGGCGTCATACTGGGAATTACCGCCGTTCTCCTGGCTGTGGAGACCAAGGGCCTGCTGATCGGCGAAGCTGCCGCGCCGGAACTTGCGGCCTGGGTCAGCGAACAGGTTGACGCAGCTGAGGGCGTTGACCGGCTCAACGAGATCAGAACGCTGCATCGCGGCCCCCGCGACGTGCTGCTGGCCGTTTCCATCGATTTCAAGAACAACCTGACCGTCGGCAAGGTGGAAAACATCATCTACAAGCTGGAACTGGCGATCAAGGAGCGTTTTCCCGAGATCAAGCGCCTCTATATCGAAGTCCAGAACAAGCGCCACCACGCCGAGGAAGTGCGCAAGGCGGCGGCGGCGCGAAAACGCGAGGCGCGTTAAAACAAAAAGATTTGCCAAAACTCCCCTGCAGGGTTCAAATAATCAACGCAAATACAAGAATGGGAGCAACGCCATGAACCACAATGCTACCAAATCGATTTGTCTTGCCGCCGCAATCTCTCTTGGTCTTGCTGGCACGGCTGCAGCCTTTTCTATCAGTTTCAGTTGGGGAAATCTCAAGAAATGCACCAGCGGCAATCCCAACCGCGTCGCAAATCCCACATTCAAACTTCGCAGCGTCCCAGATGGTACAGCGAAAATCCGCTTCAAGATGAAGGATCTAAATGTACCAAGCTACAATCATGGTGGCGGCACCGTGAAATACTCCGGTGGTTCGACGATTGCTCCCGGTGCATTCAAATACAAGAGCCCCTGCCCGCCAAGCGGCTCACACAACTATGAATGGTCGGCGACTGCGCTCGATTCGAAAGGCAAGAAACTTGGCCAAGCCAAGGCGCGCAAGCGTTATCCTTGATTTTTCCTGCTGTTGACAACAAGACGCGCCGCAAAGCACCGCCTGACTTTCCGTTCAGCCGCTGTTGATCTGGGAAATGACGCGGCGGTGCATGCGCGGATGATTGCCGCTGTCGATATGGCCTGTATCGAGTTCCACCGCGCCCATGCGGGTGCTGGAATTGCCGCCGGCCCGCCGCAGTTTCTTTCGCGTGCATCCGGAATTGGAACAGATAAAGCTGTCGGCCTTCTTCACGTTGTTCTGCACCGCGGCCATGTTGCCGCCCTCGATCGCCGCCAGGTAATGAACCTTGACGCCATTGCGTGCCAGCTGCGAGGCGATATTGGCGACCGCATTGGCGCCCTGGCTGATGCCGACCAGTGAAATCTGGGTCGATGGATCGCGCTTGTAGGCTTTGGTGGCATCGCTGATGATGCCGTTGATGGCAGCCTGTGAAACGCTGCCGGAAAACTTGAAGTGCCGCGCATAGGGAATTTTCTTCGACAAATTGGTCAACCCATACCCGAATGCCTTGGAGAACAGCCCGTTGACCAGATAAACCTTCTTGGGCGCGGCCATCGCCTCACCCGAAGCAAGAACCGCCACGAGCAAAAGGGCTGCGGCAAAAGAAACCATATGCTTGAATGGCATTCCCATACTCCTTCATAATGCCCTGCCGGCGTCCGCCGCATGGCACTGTGTTCAGGGCGCAAACGGGCATATTCTCCCGAATCCGCCATGCAGAACCTGCGGGCAGCAGGTTGCAAAATCAACCCCGGATGGCAACTCGCAAGGTTGGCTGTCTGCGCATGTCTGCTGTAGCGTCAGCCGTACCGGTTTGGCTCTTTCGGGCCCTTGCGCAAAATCCAGTAAAGAAGCGGCAAAAAAATGACTGCCGCCGCTGCCATATGCGTATAGCCCACGCCCCATTCTGGGAAATATAAAAATCCCGCCAGCACGATCAGCAGGGGCAGTCCCAGCAGGGCCCACCAGCCGCTGCGGTCGTGATCGTGTACCCGGCGCGCTGAAAGGGCCAGGAAGGGCAGCACCGCAAAGGCAAAGACGGCCATGTCCAGGGTAATGCCCTCGCGCACTTCGCCAGGCAGGTAGCATATCCAGTTTTCATTGATCAGGCACAGATTGGGCGCCAGCCAGGTTTCATCGACCCAGGCCGCCAGCAGCCAGAGTCCCAGCGCAAGGGGAATGAACTGCAAAAACTTCGCCCGCTTCACCCGGCCGGCAAACGAATACAATCTTGTCAGTTTCTTCATCCAGCAAAAATCCCGGGTCCCATCGCGGAACGCACCACATTCCTCGCCTTACAAACGGATTCCCCCGCATTTGGCAAGCTGATAGAACCACCAATCTGTTCCGGCAGAATATCAGGCATTGGCCTCGCTCAGATTAAATCCCGGATAGATTTAAAAGACCGGTATGGGCAGCCTACTTCCGTGCCATTATCTTTTTCATCCTGGCGGCCAATTCCTTTTCCCAGTCCACCCTCATTTCACGGACCTTTGCGATATAGGTCTCGTTTTCAATTGCCGGTATGTCGGGATCGTAATGCTGGGCGGCGGTGAGCATGAATTTCCGGTCGGTTTCGTCAAAGGCCAGCTTCATGTCATCGGCCTGCTTTCTGCTCGCGCCCAAGGCTTCAAACGCCGAACGCCCCATGCGCAGCGAGCTGTCATAGGTTTCCCGGACGATGTCGCGGCAGCCGACCGCCCACAATTCGTAGACATGGTTGCGGTCTACCGCCCTGGCAACCACGTGCACATGCGGATGGGTTTTGTAAACATATTTGACCAGTTCGGTGATCTGGTCCTTGTCATCGATTGCAATCACCAGCAGCTTTGCCTCGTCGATCCCCGCCGAATGCAGCATGTCGGGACGCGTGGCATCGCCATAATAGGCCTTGATCCCGAACCGGCTCAGCATGTCGAGCTGTTTTGCGCTGTAGTCGATAACCGTCGAGGAATAGCCCGCCCCGCTCAGCATGCGGCTGACAATACCGCCAACGCGTCCATAGCCGGCGATGATGATATGATTGCTTTCCTCGATTTCGTCTGCCTCGCGCTCAAACGCCACAGCATAGCGCGGAGCAATCAGCCGGTCATACACAATGAACAGCAGGGGCGTGAGCAGCATCGAGAGCGCCACGATCAACAAGAGCTGATCGGCGATCGAGGCCGGAATGACATTGTTGGCGACGGTAAACGACAGCAGCACAAACCCGAATTCGCCAGCTTGCGCGAGGCCCAGCCCGAACAGCCACTTGTCGGCACCCTCCAGCCCGAACAATCTGGCCAGCACCAAGAGAACCCCCGCCTTGACCGCTATCAATCCCAGGGTCAGTGCGAAGATCGAACCGGGATTTTCCGTCAGCAATGCAAAGTCGATGCCTGCGCCAACGGTCATGAAAAACAGGCCGAGCAGCAGGCCCTTGAACGGATCGATATCCGATTCCAGCTCATGGCGGTATTCGCTGTTTGCCAGCACCACACCGGCCAGGAAGGTTCCCAGCGCAGGCGAAAGACCAACCAGTGACATCAGCAACGCAATCCCAACCACCATCATCAGGGCCGTGGCGACGAACAATTCACGCAGGTTTGCAGCAGCAATAAACCGGAAAACCGGACTGGTCAGAAAACTGCCGCCAAGAATGACCGCTGCAACCGCGCCAGTCGTTACCAGCGCGGTCTGCCAGCCCGAAAGACCGTCAACCAGGCTCATGGCAGCGCCATGATCGCCCTCTGCGCCCGTGGCATGTGTGACGACGGGATCGACCCCCGACATTGCCAGCAGCGGAATTAGGGCGAGCATGGGAATGACGGCAATGTCCTGAAACAGCAGGACGGAAAAACTGGACTGCCCGCCATCGCTCTTCATAAGCCCTTTTTCATTGAGCGTTTGCAGCACGATCGCGGTTGAGGAAAGCGCCAGCACAAGGCCGATGGCAAGGGATATTTTCCAGGGTTCGCCGAGCAGCATGGCGATGCCCATGATGGCAGCCGCCGTGATGAAAACCTGTCCGCCGCCCAGCCCCAGCAGCTTGGAGCGCATCGACCAAAGCATCTTCGGTTCAAGTTCAAGACCGACCAGAAACAGCATCATCACCACGCCGAATTCGGCAAAGTGCTGAATGGAAACGACGTCGACATTCAAAATGGCAAGCAGGGGGCTTATTGCTATGCCGGCAATCAAATAGCCCAGCACCGATCCAAGGCCCAGGCGCGATGCCAGGGGTACAGCCACGACGCCTGCGATCAGGAACACGAACGCCAGCAACAGAAAATCCGTCATTGGTTCAGAACCTCCCCTGCCGCTTCCCGGCAGTCCTTCCTCCCGCAACCGGCTCCCGCCAGCGGCCATGCATTCTTGTTGGTGCGCATTCCGTTAAACGCCTAACACCACCCGCCCTGCTCTACCAGTCCTGCACCCATCCACACACTGGCCGGACAGTCCGGCAATACACGAGTATAATCCACCGGATACTGGCGGTGGCCGGCACACAAAAGCCTCCCCTCATGGCCACACAACGAGCCCAATTCCGCCAAGACACAGCTTTTGGAGGGGCACGGCACGTCAGGGTTTAGGATAAAGTCCCTTGGATCAGGCGGACGTGAATCAGAACGGGATTTCGTCGTCGAAATCGTTCGAGCCGCCACCGCCGAAACTCGGGCCGGACTGGCCGAAATCCGATCCGCCGCCGGAGCTTCCGCCCTGGGAGCTGCCACCGCCCGAACCGCCGCCGTAATTTCCGCCGCCGCCATCACCGCGCCCGTCCAGCATGGTGAGGCTGGAATTGAAGCCCTGCAGCACCACCTCGGTGGTATAGCGGTCCTGGCCCGACTGGTCCTGCCACTTGCGGGTCTGCAACTGGCCTTCCAGATACACTTTGGAGCCTTTCTTCAGATATTGCTCGACAATCTTGCAGAGCCCCTCGTTAAAGATCACCACACGGTGCCATTCGGTTTTTTCACGCCGTTCGCCGGTATTCTTGTCGCGCCAGCTATCTGATGTTGCCACCGACAGATTGGCAATCGGGCGGCCATCCTGGGTACGCCGGATTTCCGGATCCGCTCCCAGATTGCCGACCAGAATAACCTTGTTGACACTGCCTGCCATGAATGAACTCCCTGATTGCCTTCCCGGCTGCTATTGCCCGCTGATATGCACATTGAAATTGTGCAAAACACCATGGACGGTCAGGCCAGCCGCCTGATCATGAATTTGTAGCTTCTGTTTTGATGGAAACCCGTCTGCCAGTCGAGGACGGACACCGCCAATCCCCAGATTATCCGTTTTCAGCCCGTATTGCACGAGTCTGCCATAAGGCCCGCCTATAAGAACGGTTTCACAATTGCCACGATGGCCAGAGTCGCGCCCGAACCAACCACCAGCGGACAAAACTTGTTCTCGCTGTTGATCTTGGCCGTTTCCGCCATCAGCTTGTTAATTTCGGCCCGCATCTTGTCGTCAGCAAGCCGCTGTTCTTCCCTTGTCATCTGCCCTCACTTTCGTGGGTCAGTCATCAAGATAAGCGAATACTGCATTTTTGCAAGTATATGTTCCTTTTTTGTTCTATATTTGACTCAGGTGATTCCCGCTCTGGTGCGACAAATGTCAGTAGTCTTGGAGATCGCCCCTGAAAAACCGCCCGGCCCCACTTCTAAATCTCCTGCCATGAACTAAGTTAGGGGTTGCCCGCCGGGCATAAACATCCAGTGGTAGATCGCCAGCCGGCAGATCGACCGAGACGGACTGACCAGATCATGGCCGAACACAAATTCATCTCCGTTCGCGGCGCCCGCGAGCACAATCTGAAGAACGTCGATGTCGATCTGCCGCGTGACAGCCTGATCGTTATCACCGGCCTTTCAGGTTCCGGCAAATCCTCGCTTGCCTTCGACACGATTTATGCCGAAGGCCAGCGCCGTTATGTGGAAAGCCTGTCGGCCTATGCCCGGCAGTTTCTGGAGATGATGCAAAAACCCGATGTCGACCAGATCGACGGGCTTTCACCGGCAATCTCCATCGAGCAGAAGACAACCAGCCGCAACCCGCGCTCAACGGTCGGCACGGTCACCGAAATCTACGATTATCTGCGCCTGTTGTTCGCCCGTGTCGGTGTGCCTTATTCGCCGGCCACCGGCTTGCCGATTGAAAGCCAGACCGTTTCGCAAATGGTCGATCGCGTCATGGCGCTTGAGGAAGGCACCCGGCTCCTGATTCTCGCGCCCATTGTGCGCGGCCGCAAGGGTGAGTACCGCAAGGAACTTGCCGAACTGATGAAAAAGGGCTTCCAGCGCGTCAAGGTCGATGGCGAACTGTATGAAGTCGCCGACGTACCGGCCCTCGACAAGAAATATACCCATGACATCGACGTGGTGGTCGACCGGGTGGTTGTGCGCGAGGATATCGCAGCCCGGCTCGCCGACTCACTTGAAACCTGCCTCAAGCTCGCCGACGGGCTGGCAGTGGCTGAATTCGCCGACAAGCCGCTGCCTGCATCCGAACTGTCCGGCGAAGGCGCCAACAAGTCGAAGAACGAAACCCATGAACGCATCCTGTTCTCCGAAAAATTCGCCTGCCCGGTTTCCGGTTTCACCATTCCCGAAGTTGAACCCAGGCTGTTTTCCTTTAACGCACCGGCCGGTGCCTGTCCGACTTGCGACGGCCTTGGCACCGAAAAGGGCATCGACCCCGACATGGTGGTGCCGGATACAAACCTGACGCTGCGCGGCGGCGCCATCGCGCCATGGTCGAAGTCCAACAACCCCTCCCCCTATTATGCCCAGACGCTGGAAGCGCTTGGCCGTCACTATGGCTTCAAGCTGGCCGATAAATGGTCCGGCCTGTCCAGCGAGGCACAGAATGCCGTGCTCTACGGCACCGGCGCGGCGGAAATCGATTTTGCCTATGACGACGGCATGCGCACCTACAAGACACGCAAACCGTTCGAGGGGGTGATCGGCAATCTGGAACGGCGCTGGCGGGAGACGGATTCAGCCTGGATGCGCGAGGAAATCGAGAAATACATGTCGTCGGCCCCGTGCCAGTCCTGCGGCGGCTACCGGCTGAAACCCGAGGCGCTTGCCGTCAAGATAAACGGTCTGCACATCGGCCAGGTTACCGAACAATCGATCCGTTCCGCCAATGGCTGGGCCGATGAATTGCCGGCAAGGCTCTCCGATAAGCAGAACGAGATTGCGGGCCGGATCCTGAAGGAAATCCGCGAGCGGCTGAAATTCCTCAACGATGTGGGCCTCGATTATCTCACCCTGTCGCGCAATTCCGGCACGCTGTCGGGCGGCGAAAGCCAGCGTATCCGCCTTGCCTCCCAGATCGGATCGGGGCTGACCGGAGTACTTTATGTGCTGGATGAGCCGTCCATCGGCCTGCACCAGCGCGACAATGCCCGCCTGCTCGACACGCTGCGCCATCTGCGCGACCTCGGCAATACGGTGATTGTGGTCGAGCATGACGAGGATGCAATCCTCTCCGCCGACTATCTGCTTGATATTGGCCCCGCCGCCGGCATTCACGGCGGGCGCATCGTCGCCCAGGGCGCACCCAAGACAGTTATGGCAAGCCCGCATTCCCTGACCGGGCAATATCTGACCGGCGAACTTGCCATTCCCATGCCTGAAGCCCGCCGCCAGCCGAAGAAAGGCAAGCGCCTCCGCGTTAGCGGCGCGGAAGGGAACAATCTGCAGAACATTACTGCCGAAATCCCGCTTGGAACGTTTACCTGCGTTACCGGCGTTTCAGGCGGCGGCAAGTCGACCTTCCTGATCGAAACCTTGTACAAGGCGGCAGCCCGCAAACTCAACGGCGCACGCGAGGTGCCCGCCCCCTACAAGTCGATCGAGGGGCTGGAATTCCTCGACAAGGTGATCGATATCGACCAGAGCCCGATCGGCCGCACGCCGCGTTCCAACCCGGCAACCTATACCGGAGCCTTCACGCCGATTCGCGACTGGTATGCAGGCCTTCCCGAGGCAAAGGCCCGAGGTTATGCGCCGGGGCGGTTTTCCTTCAACGTCAAGGGCGGGCGCTGCGAAGCCTGCCAGGGCGACGGGGTCATCAAGATCGAAATGCACTTCCTGCCGGACGTTTACGTGACCTGCGATGTCTGCCACGGCAAGCGCTATAACCGCGAAACCCTGGAGGTGCAGTTCAAGGGCAAGTCGATTGCCGACGTGCTCGACATGACGGTGGAGGAAGCGGCCGACTTTTTCGCTGCCGTGCCATCGGTGCGCGACAAGATGGAGACCTTAAAACGCGTCGGCCTCGGCTATATTCATGTGGGCCAGCAGGCAACGACCCTGTCGGGCGGCGAAGCCCAGCGCATCAAGCTTGCCAAGGAACTGTCAAAACGCGCCACCGGGCGCACCCTCTACATTCTCGACGAGCCGACGACGGGCCTGCACTTTCACGATGTGGCCAAACTCCTCGACGTGCTGCACGAACTGGTCGATCAGGGCAACACGGTCACCGTGATCGAACACAATCTGGAGGTCATCAAGACGGCCGACTGGGTTCTCGATCTGGGCCCTGAAGGCGGCGATGGCGGCGGCAGGCTGGTGGCCGCCGGAACGCCCGAAGACGTTGTCGCGGAAGAACATAGCTATACCGGGCAGTTCCTGAAGGAATTGCTGGAACGCCGCCCCAGGGAACTGACCGAAAAGGCAAACAGGCCGCGGAGTGAGCAATGCTCTTTGAGAATCTCTCAATGTTATTTGTTGATAAGGTCGTCGCAGAATTTAGGGAGTTCATCCGCACAGGCCAAAATGATGGCAGCGGCATGAACCAAAATGTTTCGAATGGTATAAATGCAGCGAGTTCGCTTTATCATTTCCGCGAACATTTGCCTGAAGATCTTAGGATTTCCCGCAGTGAACTTGCCTTGATTTGCACTGACTATGATCTGTTGGGTTACGTCGTAGATGCAGCAAAACATGGGAAAATTGATCGACGTAGTCCACCGATTGATCGTGCCAATCAAATATACCCCTTAATTGAGATCACCGAGTATAGAGATGAAGCAGGACCTTATCGAATAGCAAGGAAAAGGGTCGTTGTGGAACTCAATGATGGGACGCAAAGGACACTCCGCAGTATATTGACCAATGTGATCAACATGTGGATCGTCTTTTTAGCAAAAAACTACGTTGTCGATGGAATTGAACAATTTGAGCTTGAAGATGCGAACTTTGTGCCTCCACGAGAGAATGATAGTGAGGCAGCCCGATTTGATTTTTCCGTTCATCCATCCATAGGAGTAGCTATTCGTTGTCAACTCAAACGCTTCAACTATGAGCTTGGAAAACCTGAACCGGTCGATCTAACCCAGGAATCCTCCTAGTCTGGCTATATTGTCGCTCGTCGCGCGAATACCATTGGCCGATGCAAAAACTGCAAACAGCCTCACCGCCACTTACGTCATGCGCCCCGCGTGAGCCCACACTTCTAACATCTGCTGAATGAAACTTGATGACCGTCGGCCAGATGTCTCGGTGGCCCTAAAACACCCGCTCCACATAGACCAGTTCACCATCGACGCTGATGCCCTTGACGGCACCCTCGCCGTCCTCTCCCACCGAGATGATGACGCCGAGCTTGCGGTCGTTGCGCACTTTTTCCAGATCCTTGGCCTTTTTCCTGTCGGCGAAATAGCGGTCAAAGGGAAAGCGGATCACATATCGCGGCGCGTTATCGCCGGTAACAGGCCGGTCGGAAATCAGCTTTCCGCGAAGGATTGGCGCAGATGGTGCTTGCGGCATTGCCGCGTGCAGCGTCCTGGCAACCCAGAAACCGTCTTCTCCCGGTTTCAGCGATACGAAAACGTCCTCGCCGCGTTTCAATTCGCCATCCACTGTAAACGTGCCCTCTTCCAGCGCACCGACGGAGAGGTTGAGCCTCACATAGTGCCCGCGGAACAGGTCCCGCGGATCGACCATGGCCGATTGCAGCACCACTTCCTGTCCGTTTTCCAGCAGGCTGTGACGATCCCAGAGGATCTTGCCCAGGGCTGCCGATTGCAGCAGCGCCGCCAGCAAGGCACCGCCGATGATCCAGTTTGCCTTCATGATGCCGCCTCCCCGTCCTTGCCCCGTGTCCGGTTTCGCCTGGCAAGTCTTGGGATGATCACAGCGCCCAAAAGCAGCAATATCCCCGCGCCGAGATAAAACAGGCTGGTGTCGAGCAGGTTGCCCAGGGTTTCAAAATAGAGCAGCAGCATGACAGCTGAAAACCCGAGGAAACCGAGCGTCGACAATGCCCGGTATTCAAGCCGCCAGCCCATGCGGATGACCCAGATCGACAGGGCCAGCATGTAGCCCTCCATCAGGAAGGGCACACGCTGAACCGCGACCGAAAGCGCCGCGGCTACCATTGCAAAGGCCACAGTCACCGCAAGGTCGTAGAAATGAGGATGGTTCCGGCGATAGCCGAGCCCGGCCAAGATGGCAGTAACGCCAACCCCTGCAAGCCCCGGCCAGCTTGCTGCCGATACACTGCGCCAGTCGCCGTTAAAGCGCAGATCGGTCGCCAGATACCAGAAAAACACCAGCGCGCCTGCCAAAAGAAACAGATGGACGATCGCCGCCGGTTCGAACCCCTTGAACCATCGCCCGCCTCCAAGGGAATATAGCGCAAGGGAGATCATTCCGAAGGTGGCGAACAGCACTGCAAAAAGTGCTGTCAGGTCGGCCTTTCCGCCTGACATTTCGGCGAGATGAAACACCAGAAAAAGCAGCCAGGCGCTGAGCGAAAGCATCAAAACATGAGCACAAAACCGGCTCGCCAGCCACCAGGCGCCCGCAGCGCCAGCGAGCCAATAGGCAAGAAATCCGTATTCAAAGCCGCCCGGCTTGCCGAAAAGCTCAAAATCCATCAGCGCCCACAGGGTAATCGCCATGATCGCAAGCGCCAGCGCCGGGACCGAACGGGCAAGGAACGCAGCAGCAAACGTACCCACAGCCCACAGCCAGAGCGCATCCTTCGGTTTGCCCTGGATCTGATAGATCTGGCCGATCAGCATGATCGAAGCGCCGAATACCGCACAGGCAAGCAGCACGAAGAGCTGGCCCGCCCAGGAATGCCCCCGGTGGCGCAGCCAGATTGAAAGCCCCCAGCTTGCCCACAGGGCAACAAACAACAGGCCAACCCGCAACAGGTTGGACATCGCATCCCAATTGGCCGCAACAAACGTCATCACCCCGAAGGCAATGCACACAATGCCCAGAAGCAGGATGACGGAGGTAAAGGAACGGGGTGGCGTCTGCGCTTTCAGATCGGCCGATAGCCGGTCAAAGACCGGACCATCGATCAGCCCGCGTTCCCGCCAGTTTGCCAGGGCGCTGGCGACAGCCGATTTGCGGTTCCAGATTGCCATGTTTCCCGTCCGGTCAATGTTTGCCGATTCTGAAGGAGGCAACATTAAAGCCATTCGCACGGGATAGGAACCATTGCCCGCCGGCGTTTTGCTGTCGTCAGAATGTGAAAATGTCCTGATCAGGACACCGGCTGGCGGAACGGCGACACCCTCTTATGCCGCATTGCAGCAAACGCATGCCTTGGTTGCAGGAATTGCACTGGTATGACGTAAACGTCAAAGCTATATACCAATCATCAAACGCAGAGAGTAGTTCGCCGAAACGCAAGTTTCTCCGATACAAAATCGAGCATCAGTATTACCCCAGAACGAGGAGTTGTTCAGATGGACATCATCGGCAAATTCAAGAACTGGCGCTCATATCGTCGCACTGTCAACGAACTTGGCGCCCTCTCTAACCGCGAACTGGACGATCTCGGCATCAATCGCGCCGACATTCCGTTTGTAGCAAAACGCGGCCGCTAAGCGGCTCCTGCGCCCCGGGCAGCCAAACCGGGGAGAAATTCAGAGTTTTCCGGGCTTCTCCTCCTCCCATCAGCCTGGAAAAGCTAGATCCGTAGGCTAATCCTCCTCCCTAGCAGTACGGATCGTTACAAAGCGCCCACCGGATCCTCCTCCCCCGGTGGGCGTTTTTGCATTCAGGGATGACCTGCCGCTTGCATCTTGTCTTCTTCCACGCCAAATTCTGCCGCTGCAGTGCAACGCCGCAAACAAAGGCCTGCTTCTCATGGTTGCGGGCAATGGAAAGAGCATATGAAACTGGCCGTGACCGGCGCCGCCAATTGCGGCAAGACAACCCTGGTGGACAAACTGGCCGCGGAACTCGACCTGCCAAGGGTCGATGAAGAGTTCCACCGAATCATCGAGTTGCGAAGAAAGAACCCCGCGCCAGCCGAACTGTTCACGCTGCTCGAAACAATCCTTCGGGAAAAGCAGGAAAACGAGGCCAAACATCCGGCTGGTTTCGTGGCCGACCGTTCTCCGGTCGATTTGTTTTGCGTGCTGTGCTCTTATCCCGCGCTTCGCCAGTTCCACCAGCGAACGCTCGACTTCATGAAGCAGGCCAGGGCCGCCTGCACCGGCTATGATTATCTGATCATTCCCCCATGGGGAAACGCCGCATACAACGATCTTCAAAACTACCTCCCTGGCACCAGCCTTCCGGCCATGAACCCATGGTCGAACCTGATGCAACATTCCGCTATGGTGGGAACGGCAATCCAGTGGCTGCCGGCTGACCGCATCCTGCTGCCACCGGCAGATGCCATAAACGATGGCCAGATCGGGCAATGGATAGCGTCCCATGGGGATAACGTCCCATGGGGGGATAACGTCCGTGGGGCATGAAGATTGATGCCCGGCAACACAAGGAAAGCACGATGAACGAGGAAATCGGAA
The DNA here is from genome assembly GCF_001953055.1 of Salaquimonas pukyongi. NCBI lineage: Bacteria > Pseudomonadati > Pseudomonadota > Alphaproteobacteria > Hyphomicrobiales > Salaquimonadaceae > Salaquimonas > Salaquimonas pukyongi. The sequence continues at coordinate 1,689,838 of NZ_CP019044.1, forward strand.
CGCCTCTTCATATTGTCGGCGGCGGGCTGGCAGGCTCGGAAGCTGCCTGGCAGGCGGCCCGGCTCGGCATTCCCGTCATGTTGCACGAAATGCGCGGGGTGCGCGGCACCGACGCACACAAGAGCGAGGATATGGCCGAACTCGTCTGCTCGAATTCCTTCCGGTCCGATGACGCAACCGCCAATGCGGTCGGTGTGCTGCATGCCGAAATGCGCCTTGCCGATTCGCTCATCATGGCCTGTGGCGATGCCAACCAGGTGCCCGCCGGCTCCGCCCTTGCCGTCGACCGGGAAGGCTTTGCCGCAGCGGTAACCAGGGCAATCGAGGATCATCCGCTGATCACCGTGGTGCGCGAGGAAATCACCGGCCTTCCGCCGCGGGACTGGGGCCAGACGATCATTGCCACCGGCCCGTTGACGGCCCCCGGCCTTGCAGCCGCGATTGCGGCTGAAACCGGCCAGGAATCGCTGGCTTTCTTCGATGCCATCGCGCCGATAGTCCATTTTGACACCATCGACCTCACCAAAGCCTGGTTTCAGTCGCGCTATGACAAGGCCGGACCCGGCGGAAGCGGAAAGGACTATCTCAATTGTCCGATGGATGAAGCGCAATACAATGCCTTCATCGACGCCATCCTTGCAGCGGAAAAAACCGCGTTCAAGGAATGGGAGAACGTGCCCTATTTCGATGGCTGCCTGCCCATCGAGGTGATGGCCGAACGCGGCCGTGAAACCCTGCGGCACGGGCCGATGAAACCGATGGGCCTGACCAATGCCCACGATCCGGACACCAAGCCTTACGCAGTCGTTCAACTGCGCCAGGACAACGCGCTCGGCACGCTCTACAACATGGTCGGTTTTCAGACCAAGATGAAATATGGCGAACAGACACGCATTTTCCGCATGATACCCGGGCTTGAGGAAGCCGAATTTGCCCGCCTGGGCGGCATTCACCGCAACACCTATCTCAACTCGCCGAAAATCCTTGACGAAAGGCTGCGGTTGAAGACACGGCCCGATCTGCGGTTTGCCGGCCAGATCACCGGTTGCGAGGGCTATATCGAAAGCGCTTCCATCGGCATTCTGGCAGCCCGTTTTGCCGCCGCCCAAATGCTCGGCACCGAGCTTGCCCCGCCGCCGATCACCACCGCCATGGGCGCTCTGCTGCACCATATCACGACAGGCCATGTGGCCTATGACGAGGATGGCACCTCGAACGAACGGTCGCGCCGCTCCTTCCAGCCGATGAACATTAATTTCGGCCTCTTCCCGCCTCTGGCAGAAGGCGAACTGAAGAAACCGGAAGGGGTCAAGCGCTGGCGCGGCAAGGAAAAGCAGCTCGCCAAGAAACAGAAATACGCAAAGCGCGCCCTGTCAGGCTTTGCCGAATGGATAGACGGGCAGCAACGCCTGCTCGCAGCCGAGTAACCCCATGGCATTTTTTCTCAAAGACATAGAAGGCCCCGTCGCCCGCCTTTCCATGAACCGCCCGGACAAGGCAAACGGCATGACACCAGAGTTCTGGCGGGAACTGCCGGAAATCATGGGGGAACTGAACGCCAACCCCGCCATCCGGGTGCTGGTGATCTCCGGCGAAGGCAAGAACTTTACCGGCGGAATGGACCTGGCAAGCTTTGGCACCATCACCACATTGCTGGAGCACGAGCCTGCCAGGGCTGCCTATGCCTTGCGGGAGTTGATCGTGGATTTGCAGCAGGGCTTCAACGCGCTGGAAGCAGCACGGTTTCCGGTGATTGCGGCCATTCATGGCGCCTGCCTTGGGGCCGGCGTCGACATGACCAGCGCCTGCGACATCCGTCTGGCCAGCAAGGACGCATTCTTTTCCATCGAAGAGATCAACATCGGCATGGCGGCCGATGTGGGAACCCTGCAGCGCCTGCCAAAACTGATGGCGCCGGGCATCGTCAAGGAACTGGCCTATGGCGGCAGGCGCTTTTCCGCCACGGAAGCGCAAGCCTGGGGCTTTGCAAATTCCGTTCACCCCCACCGCGAGGCGACCCTTGCTGCGGCGATGGACTTGGCGAAGGAAATCGCCGCCAAATCGCCTGTCGCGATAGCCGGCACCAAGAAAGCGCTGGATTTTGCCCGCGATCATACGGTTGCCGACGGGCTCGACCAGATCGCCACCTGGAATGCCGCCATGCTGCGGCCAAGCGACCTGATGGGCGCCCTGCAGGCGAAAATGTCACGGCAGCAGGCGGTTTTCGACGACCTCGTAAAGAGCGATTGAGGACCGGTCCAGCGCCGGATCAATGCAGTGTAAGCACGCCCTCCACCGGGCGCAGTTCGGCGGGCTTGATCAATTGCGCATGGGCAATCGTCACCGATTTCAGCGGCCCCTCGAGTTTTTCCTCCCAGAAAGCGAGAAATTTCGAGAGTTCGGGAAACTTCGGATACAGATCGTATTCCTGCCAGACGAATTCCTGACAAAGCGAGGGATGGTCGGGCATGCGGTAGATGATCTGTGCGGTCGTCAGCCCGTAACCGTCCAGCTGTTTGAGGAACGCTTCACTGACTTGGGCCATGGCGGTCTCCTTTGCGGTTGGTCCGGCGAACAACGCGGTACAGGATTCGCACTTGCCCAAAGCCTGCGCCCACAGGGTTAACAAACCGTTATCCAGGGGCAGGAACGATCCTTTCCAATCACTTCCGGTTTGCAGGGCTGAATGTCCGAACACACCACCTGCCGAGCGGCCCGGCCAGGACCACAACCGCAAAAGCGTCAATACACGCAACGGGGTCAACGGATGACGAACACCGCACATTTGGCATGGCGCACCACACGGGCCGCCGTTGAGCCAATGAGATAATCCTGCCAGCCCGGCTTGTGGGAGGCAATGACGATGACATCGGCATTGCTGTCTTCGGCAAGATCGAGGATGGCTGATGCCGCATGACCCTCGAGCATTTTCACGCTCGCCTTCGGCCCGGCGGTTTCAAGCAGCCCTTCCAGTTTCTCCTTGGCGCGGTTCTTGGCGTCACTGATCAGGTCGGCAGGAATTTCCGCCATGATGTGGGAGGGCATCGTTTCAATGGCATTGGCAAGAATGATCTCGGCGTCCGGTCCCAGCTGCCGGGCGGTGCCGATCATGCTTTCGGCACGCTCCATATGGCCAACGTCGATGGGAACGATAATGGTGTTGTACATGGCAATCCTCCATTGGAGTTTGGGGTTCCTCTAAACCTAGCCCAGGCCGCCACGGTCAGCCTTGCGCTGGATCAAGCCGCCGCGTCCAACTGCAAATGAAACGCCGGTACCAGGCATAAAGTTCAAAACCGGACACTTTTATGTTACGCTTTCAGTGGGGCATGTCTGACATTCCGCAGGAGGAGCAGATGCAATACAAAATGCCTCACGCGAAAAACCGATTTGGATTCGCTCCGCCAGCGGCCCTGGCCTTGGTGGCTTTTGTGACCGCTTTTCCAGCATCGGCTGGTGAAGGCGGCGGCGAGGGGCAAACCCTTGTCATCTTGCCGCCCTATGGCAGTGGAACTGCCAATTCCGTAGCCAGCCGTCCCCGTCTTTTCAATTTTGGCAATCTCGATGATGGCTACGGCCAGCAGCCGGAAACAGCAAATCCGCCCGGACAAACGAGCGCTCCGCGCAAGCGGGCCTTTCTCATTCCGCCGGATTTCTACAAACGCCAGGTTGAAATGCACGCAGAACAGATAGAGCGCCTTGAGCAGATGAACATGCAGGATTCAGAATCCTACAAGGCGGCCGTGATCTTTCATCAGCGCGCCTTGCAGAACCATCAGCGGTCCCTTGCCGATGCAGAAGACGACGATTTCTAACAAAATCAGACCGCTCGCGAGCCTGCCTACTCACCCGCCGGCAAGGGCCGGGACGGAAGAACTTCCTCGCCGGGAAGGCCCGGCATGCCGGCCTGATCGGGATTGCGCCGCACGTAATCGGCCTTCAGCGCTTCCGATCCCTTGCGCGAGCCGTCATGGCTCCAGCCCGGCGGCATATAGGCATAACGCAGCCGGTCCTGCAGGCTGATGCCGGGCTGCAGAATATCCTTCCAAAGGCCCACCCATTCGTGAAAGGCAACCTTGACCGGATTGAACGTGCCGATGTTCTTGACGATCCCGTAGCGCGGCATGTCCTCTTCAAGCTCCTCCACAAAGGTGCCGAACATGCGGTCCCAGATGATCAGCGTACCCGCATAATTGGCATCCAGATAGCGCGGATTGGTGGCGTGATGGACACGGTGATGGGACGGCGTGTTCATCACCGCCTCGAACCACCAGGGCATTTTACGGATGGTCTCGGTGTGGATCCAGAACTGGTAGACGAGGTTGAAACCGTAAACGAAGGCAACAAAAGCCGGATGAAAGCCCAGCAGTACCACGGGAATCTGCAGCACGAACATGCCGGTAAACTGACCCGTCCAGCTTTGCCTGAGCGCGGTGGAGAGATTGTAGTGCTGACTTGAATGGTGGTTGATGTGTTCTGCCCACACCCAGCGCACCCGGTGGGCAATGCGGTGATACCAGTAGTACCTCAAATCATCGAGGATGAAGGCGATCAGCCCCACCCACCAGTAAAAACCGAGATCGAAGAAGCGGAATTGCCAGAACCACATCAAGGCGCCGTAGGAGATGAAACCGAACAGGATGCCGGCAGCCACATTGCCAACCCCCATCATCAGGCTGGTCAGCACGTCGGTGGTCTCAAACTCGCCGATACGGCGAAAAAAGCGAACTGCGATGATCTCGACAATGATGGCGCCGACAAACAGCGGAATTGCCAATTGGGTGACCTGTGGAAAATCCGGAATCTCGTTCATCTCGTAATATCCTCCAGCAAGGCACGGGCCTGTTCGCGCACTTCTTCCCGGCCGATCACCATGTCGATACGGGGCAAGCTGAAATCCTTCAGATGGATACGCAAAACACCATCCCCGTGAATGCGGTAATTGCGGAAATCACTGCCCTGAAGAAGCCGTGTGACATATTTCGAACCGAACGCCTGCACATAACCCAGATGGTTTGCCGGGGCAGCAAGCCGCACCAGCGCGTTGTGATGGTCATCGGCCATCAGCACGCCATCGCCTGCCCCCTTGTGGCGGCAATTTGTATATCGGGATAGTCGAGCCGCAATACATCGATTGCTTCCGCGGGACCTTCGAGCCGGGCACGGTTGGCCCCGAAGGCCAGCCGCACCATCAGCACCGCCAGGCCCACACCGACCACCACCATTCCGGCCAGAATTTCAAGCGGCATGCAACGCTCTACCGTTTACGTTAACGTAATCGCTATTTATCGCATTGCCGCCAATTGGACAAGCTGCGGCCGGCCGGACAAGCGCCTGTCAGGCGCAACAGTGTCCCGCAGCAGCCTGCGATCCCAAGGCCGGAAGCCTTTTCAGCCTATCCGCACTCTGCGTTATACCGTGCGCGTTCGCTGTTCAGCCTTTGTACCTGGTTATTGCAATAGGCAACCTGCGACTCGCTCAAAGTGCCCGAGCATTCCGAATTATGGGCCGAAATCTGCGCCTGGAGATTGTTGTACCAAGTGGTGCACGCATTCGACTGGGCACGAATGACCGGCAATGCAGGAACCGCAGCATCTGTCTTCAAGCCGATGGCAAGGCTGATGCCGGAACGATTGCCAATACCGGCAAGCTTGTCGCAGCTGGTCACGTTGTGGCACTGCATCTTGTCGTCGCTGCAGCCGGAAGAACAGCAACTCCAGCCATTGGACTGGCCGCCACAGGCGTCGTGGTCGCTGTTGGAACACGCACCGCAAAACGATGCGATCTGCTGGCCTGCTGCCGGTATGGCCGTCATCGGCCCGGCCGGTTGCAGTTCAGCGGCCTGCACCATCGCCGCCAGTGCAAACGAACCGGCAACGAACAGGCCAAACAGTTTGGCATGATTCAAGACATGGATGGGGGTCATGAGCCTGCCTCCTTTTTCAAGTTTCGGAGCACGCTACGCAACGGGTCGATTGAACCATGCAGACAGCCAAAACACAAATTGACGCATTCCGCAGCGTTAGCCTTCGCCACTGCCCGGTTGCCAGTCCGGCGGCGCCATTTCGAAGCCGGAAAACTCAAATCCCGGCGCAACCGTGCAACCCACCAGGGTCCATGCGCCGGTACTTTGTGCCGATTGCCATTGTCCGGCCGCAACCACCGCTTGAGGCCGTTCGCCTGCCTTAAAATCCGTTCCCAGCACATGGGTTTTTACCGTCTTGCCCTGCCCAACGGACAAGGAAAGCGGTGCCCCGGCGTAGAAATGCCAGATCTCGGCTGCATCCACCCGGTGCCAGTGGCTCCGCTCTCCTGCTTGAAGCAGATAGCAGATCGCCGTGCCATGGCTGCGCCCGTCCGGGCCTTGCCTGTCGCGGAATGTTTCAACGAACCAGCCGCCTTCTGGATGGCGGGACATGCCCAGCAGGCTGATGATGTCTGACGCCTTGCTTTCCTTACCGCTCATTGCATTCTCCCTAATATCCCCGCCAGGCCGTTTTCCAGAATGCCCACTGGAGTTTAAGTGGTGACGCGGTAACCGGCTCCCGCAATGCTGCCGCCGGCTGGGCTTTAACGGCTTGCAGCACAAGTTCTGCTTCCGTCAAAGGCAGAAACACCGCCCGGCCCGTCTTTGGCAGCTGCCGGATCGCAGCACGGGCGGCAGCGGCGTGGTCAAGTCCGAGCATGGCAAAGGCGGCCACCGCTTGCTCGCGCCGCTCCCACTGCCCTGAAGCAAAGCGGGTTTCGTCCAGCCCGTGCTCGTTCAGAAGGTCAAGCGGCAACCGCACTTGGCCGCGGCTCAAATGCCAGGGCAGCAGCCGCAGCAATCGCGCCATGCCCAAAGCCATGCCGCCATGGCCGCAGACATCTGCCAGCGCACTGCCCTGCTCCAGCCCGCCGGCAAGCGCCGTCATCTGCAGCAAAAAACTCTCGGTCTCGCCAATCAGGCCCTCAAGCGCAGGCTTGTCGGGGACCAGATCATGATAAAACTCGAAGGCCACGCCTTCCAGATAACGCTCGAAGGCAGGAACCGGCAGTTGATGCCGTTCGATCACCGAGCGCAGCGCCAGGGCAACCGGATGGGCTGCGGTTTCTGCTTCCCGCTCACCCCTAATCACCTCCCGCCACCATTGCAGGCGTATCTCGCCGGGTCCGGGTTCACTGACCAGATAGGGTATCTTCAGGGTTTCCAGCCGGAAGGCATCGAGCACCAAACTCTCTTCGCGGGCCGTCTGTGGCAAGAACAGCCTTGCCGAATAACGCGGTCTGTCTTCTTCCCGCACAACACTGGCACAATGGGAAAATGCGTCCTTGTGATCGGCGCCAGCCATCACACCGCCAGCAGCGCAGCAGCCACTGCCCGGTTTTCCGCCAGCAGCACATTGTAGGTGCGCACCGCAGCGCCGGTACTCATGGAATCGGCCTGTATGAAAGCATCACGGAATCGCTCGCGCAGCGCCTTTGCCACCGGTACCAGATCGATGCCCGAGCCGATCAGGCAAACCTCGATATCGCCTGCCTCGGCAAACAGCGTCTCAAAGGCGGCAGATGTCAAATCGGCAGGTTCTGCCACATCCCAGCCATAGATGCCCGATGGCAGACAAAGCAGGCTGCCGCGATGGCTCATATCGGCAAACCGGAAACCGCCATTGCCATAGGCATCGATCGGCGCCCGGCCGGGAAAATGGGCTTCGCGGATTTCTATGCCCCTGCCCATGACATCTGCGCCCTTGTTTGCGGTCAGCCGAAATTGACCGGCTGAGTGGCAGCCGTCGCCGCTTTTTCGCTGTCCGCGTCATCCTTGTCGGCACCGGCAACCTGGCCTGGCCGCAGCTTGAACAGGATCAGCACGGGCGCAGCGATGAACACCGACGAATAGGTGCCCACCACAACACCGAAGATCATGGCAAAGGTGAACGGTGCCAGCACTTCGCCGCCCAGGAAGTAGAGCGCCAGCAGCGCCACCAGTGTGGTCAGCGAGGTGAGAATGGTGCGCGACAGTGTGTTGTTGATCGAAAGATCGAGCAATTGCGGCACCGGCATTTTCTTGTATTTGCGCAAATTCTCGCGAATTCGGTCATAGACAACCACCGTATCGTTGAGCGAATAACCGACAATGGTCAGCATGGCCGCGATGGAGGAAAGCGAGAATTCAAGCTGCAACACCGCGAACATGCCGATGGTCAGGATCACGTCATGCAGCGTCGCCACCACCGCGCCGACCGCAAACTGCCATTCAAAGCGGAACCAGATATAGACCATGATGGCGAGCAGCGCGGCAATGACGGCTATCGTGCCGGTTTGTGCCAGTTCGCCGGAAACCGTCGGACCCACCACTTCGACGCGGCGGAATTCATAGTCCGCCTCGAGAGTCTGGCGTACCAGGGTTTCCACGCTCTGTTCGGCGTTGTCGACGGTGCCCTGGCTTTCCACCCGCACGAGAATTTCGCGTGGTGAACCGAACTCCTGCACCTGGACATCGCCAAGTTCCAGTTCACCAAGGCGCGAACGCACATCGCCGATATCGGCCGTTTCCTGTTTGGCCTGCAGTTCGACCAGCGTGCCGCCCTTGAAATCGATGCCGAAATTAAGACTCACGGCGAAAAACAGCACGATGGAGGCAATCATGGCCAGGCCGCTCAGCGGGAAGGAGAAGCGCCTGTGCGTCATGAAGCGGAAACCGGTATTGTCCGGCACCAGGGAGACCGGGCGGCGCGGCAGCTCCTTCGGCCGTTTCCACTTGACCCACAGCGCCATCATCAAGCGGGAAAAGGTATAGGCGGTAAAGACGGTGGTCACGATACCGATCGCCAGCGTTACCGCAAAGCCGCGGATCGGACCTGAACCCAGATAGAACAGGATAAAGGCGGCGATCAGCGTGGTGATGTTGGCATCGAGAATGGTACCGAAGGCGGTCCTGAACCCGGCGTCGAAAGACTGGATCAGGTTGCGCCCGTTGCGCCGTTCCTCGCGGATGCGTTCATAGATCAGCACGTTGGAATCGACCGCCATGCCCATGGTCAGCACGATACCGGCAATGCCCGGCAGGGTCAGCGTTGCACCAAGATAGGACAAGATGCCGACAATCATGGCAATGTTGGCGGCAAGGGCGATGTCGGCGATAACGCCAAGCAGGCCATAGGCCAGCAGCATGAAGATCAGGACACCGACCGCGCCGACAATGGCCGCGATCTTGCCGGCAGCAATGGAGTCGGCGCCAAGCCCTGGCCCCACGGTACGCTCTTCCAGAACGGTCAGCTTGGCCGGCAAGGCTCCGGCGCGCAGCAGGATCGCCAGATTGTTTGAGGATTCCGGCGTGAAACTGCCGGAAATCTGGCCTGAACCGCCAATGATCGGCTCGCGGATGACCGGCGCCGACAATACGTTGTCATCAAGCACGATGGCAAAGGGCCGGCCGACATTGGCCGTCGTCACCTGGCCGAAACGCGAAGCACCCTTGGTGTTGAAACGGAAGGTGACGATCGGCTCGTTGGTGCGCTGATCAAAGCCCGATTGCGCGTCGACGAGATCCTCGCCATCGACCATCGCACGGCTCTCCACCAGATAAGGCGTCGGCGGGTCGGTCTCTTCGTCATACAGGATTTTGGTGCCTGCCGGCGGGCGGCTTTGGAGCGCGTCAGCCGGGCTCATCGCATCGGAAACCAGATGGAAGGTGAGTTTTGCAGTCGTGCCGATCAGTGCCTTAAGGCGTGCCGGGTCATCGAGCCCCGGCACCTGCACCAAAATACGGTCCGCGCCCTGGCGCTGAACCACCGGCTCGGTGGTGCCCAGTTCGTCGATACGCTTGCGGATAACCTCGATAGACTGCGTGACGGCTGCCGCCATGGCATTGTCGATGCCGTCTTCGTTGAGCGTCAGGCGGATCAGTCCCGGTTCAGGCTCGGTAAGATCGATCTCGCGCACCGTGCCCTGGCCAAAAATGCCGGAATTGACCGGCTGGGTCAGCGTTTCGAGTTTTTCAACCGCCAGATCGCGCTGGGCCGGATCGCGCAGCCGGACATCCAGCCCCGCCTCACCCTGCAGCTTGGAGAAGCGGTACCCGATCTTGTCTTCCCGCAAAATGCGCCGCGCATCGTCTTCCAGCGCTTCCTTTCGCTCCTCCACCATGGAAGGCCGGTCAACCTGCATCAACAGATGGCTGCCGCCCTGAAGGTCGAGCCCGAGCGTCATCTGGTCTTTCGGCAGCCAGTCTGGCAATGCCTGCAGCGTCGATTTGGAAACCAGATTGGGAGCGGCAAAGATAATGCCGGCCAGCACAACCAGGAGAATGCTAACGGTGCTCCAGCGGGAAAAATACAGCATGATGGGGTTCCGCGTTACCGGGTTAACAGGCCGCCTGTTTGCAATGGCACAGCCTTACTGCACTGTAGTGGAGGGGCATGGTCAGCGCCATATGCCGCAAATACGGCCAAATGGCGCCAGAACCGCTCACCTTGCCGCCTATTTGGCCGATTGTTTGGCCGCTTGCTTGGCAGGCTCGCCCTTTACCCGGACATCGGCAATCAGGCTGCGCATCACGCGCACCTTCACGTCCTTGGCGATTTCCACCTCGACCTCATTGTCGTCAATCACCTTGGTGACTTTGCCAACCACACCGCCGCCGGTGACGACGGTGTCGTTGCGGCGGACATTGGAAAGCATTTCCTTGCGTTCCTGCATCTGCTTGCGCTGCGGGCGGATCAGCAGGAAGTAGAAAATAACGAACATCAGCACGAATGGCAGAATGCTCATGAAAAGGTCTCCACCGCCGCCAGCGGTCTGGGCATAGGCCGGGGTCACGAACATGGACCGGTCTCCAATCTTTCTTGATTTCACCTTGTCTGACCGCTGCGCCCTTGGTCGGCATGACGGCCTTGTATGATCGCGCGGAATATAGTGATTGAACGGTCAATTGCAAACCAAACCGGCGTTTACCGGTCCCCTATTCGGCGGTTGTGGCAATTGGACCGCACATGCTATCGCCTTGGGCTGCTATCCGAAATTCTCCCGGCCGCTGCCGCCGGCCTTTTCATGGTGCTGCCTTGAGCAAAAAGAAGTCAGAAAATCCCGACCTTGCCGGCCTCGACAAAAAGCTGGACCGGTTGATCGCCGCCGTTGAGTCGCTTTCTCCTGTCCGCACGCCGGCCAGCCCCGATCTTGCGGCAGCCGATGCCTTTGTGTGGCATGCCGAAACGCTTCGCCTTTCACCGGTGGCAAAGGTCAACCGGATCGCCATGCCGCTGCTCAAGGGCATAGACCGGGTCCGCGACATCCTTGTTGAAAACACCGAGCGTTTTGCCGCCGGCAAGGCCGCCAACAACGTATTGTTGTGGGGCGCACGCGGCATGGGCAAGTCGTCGCTGGTCAAGGCTGCCCACGCTGCCGTCAACGAAACCGGCAAGAGGCCGCTCAAGCTGATCGAAATCCACCGGGAGGACATCGACACCCTGCCGGTGCTTTTGAACCTCCTGCGCGGCAGAAAGGAACGCGTCATCCTGTTTTGCGATGATCTTTCCTTCGACCACGACGATTCCTCCTACAAGTCGCTCAAGGCAGCGCTGGAAGGCGGCGTTGAAGGGCGGCCCGATAACGTGATTTTCTATGCCACCTCCAACCGCCGCCACCTGTTGCCGCGTGACATGATGGAGAACGAGCGCTCAACGGCCATCAACCCTTCCGAAGCCGTCGAGGAGAAGGTTTCCCTGTCTGACCGGTTCGGTCTGTGGCTTGGTTTCCACAAGTGCAGCCAGGATGAATATCTGGAAATGATAATGAGTTACACTGATTACTTCAAGCTATCCTACCCTGCTGAAAAGCTGCGGGCTGAAGCGCTTGAGTGGTCGACGACCCGTGGCGCGCGCTCGGGCCGGGTTGCCTGGCAGTTCGTTCAGGATCTTGCCGGAAGGCTGGGAAAGCGCCTCGATTAGGCCGCGGCAGAGTTCGCAACCCACCGCCGTCATCCCGGACGGCCACAGGCCGAGCCGGGACCCATTGTACCTTTCCAAATGGGAGGTCGCCGATCATTCAGCTGAAAGGAGCGGGCAAAGATCGTCCGATTCGGGATTGATCCCTTCGATCTGTTCTGTTTTCCAGCGCCGGCGGACCAGAAAAGCGAAGCCCGCGCCGGAAACCGGCGCGGGCTCGATGAAGAAATACCCCAATCCCCACGAAGTCCGGGTGTCCCCTACCCGCCGAGATACTTCTCCGGATTCACCGGCCTTGCGTTCTTGCGCACTTCAAAATGCAACATCGGAACCGTGGCGCTGCCGGAGCGCCCCGATGCTGCAATCTGCTGGCCGCGTTTTACCTGCGCACCTTTCTTCACATGGTTTGCCTTGTTGTGGGCATAGGCCGTCACGAACCCGTCCGCATGGCGGATCAGGATCAGATTGCCAAAGCCTTCAAGGTCGTTGCCGGAATAAATCACGACGCCGTTTTCAGCAGCCCGCACGGTGGTTCCCTCCGGCACGGAAATGTCGATGCCGTCATTGGGGCCGCTGCGGCGCTTGTCGCCAAAGCCGGAAATGATCCGCCCGCTGACCGGCCAGCGCAGGTTCTTGATTCCGGTGCGCTCCGGCGCCTTGGCTGAGACCGAATTGGTGACGGTCTGATCCAGGCTCGGCTTCACATAGGCTTTCGGCCCCTGAACCGGCGCATTGCGTGCCACCTGCTGGGCGGCTGCTGGCTGATTTGCCGCCGCTGGCAATTGCAGGGTCTGGCCCACCCGGATGTTGGAATTGTCCAGACCGTTGGCGTCCATCAGCGCTTTGACCGTGGTTCCGCTTCGCACCGCAATCGCCGACAGCGAATCGCCTGATTTGACCGTATAGAGCCCGTCCATCGGTACGGTTCGGGACACCGATCCGGTGACGATGGAATAGTCCGGCACGCTGGTGTTTGCATTGTGATCGCGGGTCAGCGGCTTTGGAACATAGCGCTGATCGATCTGTTCGCGCTGGGCATTAAGGCTGGAATTATTGTTAAGCGCTGCCATTTCCCGAGGATTGTGCTGGGGGATGGCAATCCTGCCCGGCATTGCCTGGCCAGCAAGACCGGTGGTTGCACGCGAAGCACGCGTCAGCGGATCATTGTCAGGCGCCGAAACCGGCGCGCTGCGCGAATAGACATAGGTCGGAACGACAATCTGCCGGCCGGCCTGTACCTCGTTGGCATTGGAGATGCCGTTTGCCTTCATGATTGCCGCAACCGGTACGCCATAGCGCTTTGAAACATTGTACAGGGTTTCGCCCGAGCGCAAGGTGATGGCCGTACCGCCGGTACGGTTCCATCCGCCCACCGCCTGGCCACCCACTGCCTGACCTGCAGCCGCAGCGGAAGAGAGCGATGGTTTGGGCAGCGAGGTGGCGGCCTGGGCAATTGAACCGGTATTGACCGGATCGACTTTCGGCGCACGGGCCGATGGCAGGCCTGCTGGCCCGCTGACCGGATTCGGCAGGCTGCGCTTGATGACGCCGGAATTGTAGGTGGGGGCGGCACGTGCTGCAGCAACACTACCCGCGGTCTGGCTGCCGTAGTTGGTGCTTACCGCACCATTCATGCGATTGTTCAGCCTGATCGGCTGATTGTTGACATTGGCAATCGGCTGATAGCCGGCGTGATCGGGCTGCCCCACTGCCGGTGCGACCGTGGCAGCCGGATGGGGCGCACCGCGTGCAATGGAGGCGGTGGTCGTCGGATCGACATCGGCAGGATAAGGATTGTTGGCCGCAGCAGGCTGCGGCTGCGCTCCACCAGGCAGGGCGGAGTAAAGATTGCGGTCAAATCGGGTAAAGTCAGAGCTGCATGCCGTTGCACTGGCCGCAATCAGTACGGCAAACCCGGTCCGCTTCAAAAGCCGGACATGACGGCGCATGATAAAGGTACGCATTACTCAAAAACTCACGCGGTACAATTGGAAACAAGTTCATTAGACCGCGTTAATCTTACCGCCGGGTTAAGAGCCGGAATTTTATGCCGTTTCGCTTTCCGGGCACCGCTCAGGCCAGGGTCTTGAACATAATGTGCGCATCGACGGGACCAAGTTCGTCGTGGCGGAAGGCGCCCGGCAGCGTGCCGATGATTTCAAATCCAAGCTTCTGCCACAGCGCCACCGCGCCGGTATTGCTGGCGACCACCAGATTGAACTGCATGGCGCTAAAGCCAAGTGCCAGCGCCTCTTGCTGGGAATGGCGGCACATGGCCGAGGCAACACCGCGGCCCCGTGCAGCTTGGGCTGTGACATAGCCGCAATTGCAAACATGATCGCCACGGCCCGCCTGGTTGGGTTTCAGGTAATACGTGCCGAGAACCTCTCCACCATTATCCTGCGCCACATAACAGCGCAGCGGGCTTTCAAGCCAAAGCCTGCGGGCATCCATTTCATCCATGTCGCCGCGATAAGGATAGCTGTCGCCCTTTTCAAAGACCGGCTGGAGGATTGCCCAGCAGGATGGCCAGTCGGCAGGCTGCGCCTGTCGAATGACGAAGCCGCCCACCGTCAGATTGCCCTTGAAAGGCCGGGTTTTAACGGCTGCATGCGCACCTCGAACAGGGTTTCGTTCTGGAACCTGGAACCGATCTTGGTCATCCGCACCAGTTGCTGAACACCATCCGGCGGACCGACCGGCGCGATGATGACACCATTGGAAGCAAGCTGCTCGATCAGGTGTTTTGGCGGCTCCTTGACCGATCCATTGAGCAGGATGCGGTCGAAAAGCGATTTTGGCATGCCGTCCATGCCGTCGGCATGGCTGATGAGCGTGTTGGTGATCTTCAGCGTATCGAGCCGGATTTTGGCCTTGTCCACCAGGGTGCGGAACCGGTCGAGACTGGTGACCTTTTTGGCCAGATGCGCCAGCAAGGCGGTCTGGTAGCCCGAACCCGTGCCGATTTCCAGAACCCGGTGGCTGGCGCCGACGTCCAGTGACAGCAACGTGCGCGCAACCTGGTCGGCGGACGTCATGGTCTGCCCGCATTCGATGGGAAACGAGCCCGGCTCATAGGAATGATCGAGAAAGACCAGCGGTACGAAATTCTGCCGCGGCACTGCCTCGAACGCCGCAAACAGCCGCTTGTCCACCACACTTGCGGTTCTCAACCGCAACAATAGGCTTGCAACCGCCTCGCGCCTGTCAACCGGCATCGCTCATCCCGCATCCATTGTGCCCGAGCGCAGCCGCCGCAGCGAATCTGGCTCAGAACCGTTCGCGCAAGGTTGCACTGAAGACATCATCGGTCAAATCGAGCTTCAGGGACGTGATCGACACCTTGTTTTCGGCCAGCGCCTTGATGTCGGTGCCGTCGCGCGGGGCTTCGCGTTCGCGCCCGAAGCGCAGCCAGTAATAGGGAAAGCCGCGCCCGTCATGGCGCTTTTCCATGTAAAGGCCGTGGGTGAAGGTTCCCTGGCGGGTGACTTCCGTTCCCTTGACGTCCTGCGGTTCGCAATTGGGAAAATTGACGTTGACACAGCTTCGTCTTGGAAAATCGGTCTTGATCAGTTCGGCAATGATTTTGGGCGCCAGCGTTTCGGCCGTATGCCAGGGCACCGTGCGCAGTCCCTCGTCCCAGCTATAGGCCTGCGAAAGGGCAATGGCACGGATATCGAGCATCGCGCCTTCGATCGCACCGGCCACCGTGCCCGAATAGGTCACATCGTCGGCAATGTTCTGGCCCGAATTGACCCCCGACAGAATAAGGTCGGGCGGCTCGGGCAGGATTTCACGCACCGCCATGATGACGCAGTCGGTCGGCGTGCCCTTCAGCGCAAAGCGCTTTTCCTCGATCTTGCGAAGCCGCAAGGGCTCTGAAAGCGTCAGCGAATGGGCAAGCCCGGACTGATCGCTTTCCGGCGCGCAGACCCACACATCGTTGGTGAAGGTTTCGGCAATGCGGATGCAGGACTGAAGCCCCGGCGCATGAATGCCGTCATCATTGGTAATGAGAATGCGCATCAGGCACCCCTTGCCTCGCCGATCACCGTTTTGCCGCCCATATAGGGCTGCAATGCTTCAGGAATGCGAACGCTGCCGTCTTCCTGCTGATGGTTTTCCAGCACGGCGATCAGCATGCGCCCGACGGCAACCCCCGAACCATTGAGGGTGTGGACATGGGAAAGCGTCTTGCCGTCTTCCTCCCGGTAGCGCGCGTTCATGCGGCGGGCCTGAAAATCGCCGCACACCGAGCAGGAGGAGATTTCGCGATAGGCACCCTGCCCCGGCAGCCAGACCTCGATGTCATAGGTCTTGCGCGCGCCAAAGCCCATGTCGCCGGTGCAAAGGGTCATTACCCGGTAATGCAGGCCGAGCAGTTGCAGCGTTTTTTCGGCACAGGAGAGCATGCGCTCCAACTCGTCGAGCGAGCTTTCCTTGTCGGTGATCGAAACGAGCTCCACCTTGTTGAACTGGTGCTGGCGCAGCATGCCGCGTGTGTCGCGCCCGGCCGATCCTGCTTCCGAGCGGAAGCAGAAGGTCAGCGCACACATGCGCATCGGCAGGTCCTTTTTCTCGACGATCTCCTCGCGCACCATATTGGTCAGCGGCACTTCGGCGGTGGGGATGAGCCACATTCGCTTTGAAAATTCTCCGCCCACGAGCCTTTTCATCCAAGACTCTGATCTCTTGCGTGCAGATTCAATGGCTTCCGCTTCAGAGACATGTGGGCTTCTTGGTTTATTCAAATCTTCAACGTACTCACCCCAGAACCGCTCTTCATCATCTGCCCTTGTCTGGAACAAATCCTCGGCAAACTTCGGCAACTGTCCGGTGCCATACATGGTCGCATCATTGACCAGCAGAGGCGGCGCAACTTCCGTATAGCCGTGTTCATTGGTGTGCAGGTCGAGCATGAACTGGCCGAGCGCCCGCTCGAGCCTCGCGATTTCGCCCTTCAGCACCACGAAACGCGCGCCGGAGAGCTTTGCAGCCTGATCGAAATCCATGCCGGTTGCCGAAACGCCAATCTCGAAATGCTCCTTCGGGGTAAAGGCAAATTCAGGCTTTTCGCCATGCTCACGATAGAGCGTGTTGTCGTTTTCGTCCTCGCCATCGGGCACATCGTCGAGCGGCAGGTTGGGAAGAACTTCCAGGGCCGATTTCAGTTCCTCGTTGATCTTGCGTTCTGTGTCCTCAGCTTCCGTGAGAAACGTCTTGAGCCCGGCGACTTCGGCTTTGAGCTTCTCGGCCTTTTCCGTGTCGCCGGCCCCCATCGCCTGGCCGATTTCCCTGGAGGCGGCATTGCGGCGCTGCTGTGCCTCCTGCACCTTGCCGGTATGCGCCCGGCGCTTTTCATCCAGCGCGATCAGGCTTTCCGACTGGGGCGCAAGCCCGCGCCGGGCAAGGCCCTTGTCGAATGCCGCGGGGTTTTCACGAATCCATCGGATGTCAAACATTGGGATCAACCTGAAACGAAAAGACGGGCAAACGCACCATGTGCCGATTCCCGCGATGCAAGAATGGAGATCGTGTAGCGGGATGCTTACTTGGTTGCAACATCCCCAGAGTCAACATTCCCGTCAGCGTCTGTATCGCTTGCAGCTTCTGCCGCCTCGCGCTGCTTTTCGACCATCCGCGCCATGTAGATCGAGATTTCGTAGAGCAGCAGGGTCGGCACCGCCAGGCCAATCTGGCTGATCGGATCGGGCGGTGTCAGCACGGCAGCGGCAACGAAGGTCAAAAGCACGGCATATTTGCGCTTGTCCTTCAGCCAGGCCGAGTTGGTCAGCCCCACCCTTGCCAGCAGCGTGATCGCAACCGGCAGCTGAAACACCAGGCCGAAGGCGAAAATCAGCGTCATGATGAGGCCGAGATAGGTCGAAACTGCCTGCAGGTTTTCAATCGCCGCCTGGCCGTCGCCGCCGATCTGCTGCTGTGACAGGAAGAACTGCGTCGCCAGCGGCATGATGAGGAAATAGACCAGGCACGAGCCGATCAGGAACAATACCGGCGTTGCCACCAGAAACGGCAGAAAGGCGCGGCGTTCGTTCTTGTACAGTCCGGGTGCGATAAAGCCGTAAAGCTGGGTCGCAATCACCGGAAAGGAAATGAACAGCGAGCCGAACAGCGCAATTTTCAACTGGGTGAAGAAATATTCCTCCAGCGCCGTATAGATGAAGCGAACATCGGTGGTGCCCGCACCCCACTGATAGGGAATGATCAGGATGTTGAAAATCCTGTCGGCAAAGATGAAACAGATGACGAAGAAGATGGCGATCGCAATCACCGACTTCATCAGCCGCTGACGCAATTCGATCAGATGCTCGATCAGCGGCGCGCTGGAGGCTTCGATGTCGTCCTCCGCGCTCATGATGCCCTGGTAGCCTTTGTTGGCGCAGCCCTATTTGGGGTTGGCTTTTTTGCGGCTGTCTTCTTCGGGGCGGGTTTTCGCGCCGGTGCTTTCTTCGCAGGGTTTCCTGCGCCCGATTTGGCCGCTGATTTCGCGGGAGAACGTTTTGTGGTCGTTGAACTGGCCGCCGGCTTGGGTGACGGCTTGGGCGCCGATTTTACCGGCTTGCCGGCGCTGGCCGGTTTTGGGGCGGCTGCAGGTTCCGGCAGGCTTTCCCCGGCAATGGCGCCCGGATCATCCCCGGCATCTGCTGCCGGTTTGTCGTCGCTACTGCCGGCATTCTCAATGCTCTGCTTGAGGTCGCGATTGTATTTGTCGGTCGCCTTCTTGATATCCTCAAGCGGCGAAAACCCCTTGCCCGAGGCAACGTTCTTGACCTCGTCGAGATCCGCCTCGCGCACCGCATCGTCGAACTGTTTTTGAAAGTCGCCGGCCATGCGGCGCATATTGCCCATTACCTTGCCGAAGGAACGCAGCATCTTCGGCAGGTCCTTGGGACCGACCACGATGATCGCCACCACGGCGACGACCAGCATTTCTGTCCAGCCAATATCGAACAACGGCCCAATCCGGATTCAGGCAGCCCGCGGGACGCGGCTGCGGTCACGAAACGGCGGAAGCAGTTCAGCTTTCCGTCTTTTCCTTGATGTCGGCGACCGGCTCGTTTGCCTTCTGGTCGATGGTCTTGGCCGTCTCTGTATCCTCGTCCTTCAAGCCTTTCTTGAAGGAGTTGATGCCCTTGGCGACATCACCCATCAACTCGGAAATCTTGCCTCTGCCAAACAGCAGTACAACCACCACGGCAACGATCACGATCTGCCAAATGCCGATCTGTCCCATGAATTCCTCTCCATCGCTCTCCCGGCCATCCGGGAATAAGACGTTTTCTACACTCTAAAGCAATTCAGGTTTTGACGGAATTGGAAAAACCTGAATGCGCAAACAAACTTAACGGGTCAAACCATTGGCTCATTTCAAACCATCGTCCCGTTTCAAACCTTTGCCCTGTTCTGGACAAAACGGGAAACAGTCCGGCTGCGCGCAGCACGCCTGCAAACCGTCAGCTTGTTTAGCCGGAGAATATGGTCAATTCCGCCGGCCCTTACCGCTTCATATAGGAAGCCTGCTGCCCCTTGTCACCTGCAATAATGCCGCCGGTTGCAAAGCCCCTCCTCTGAAAACACCCCTATTCGGAAAACAGCAGCGCCTTGGCGGCATCAAAGCCGATTCTCACCCGGTCCTGCCCGCTGCCAAGCGCACCGAACGGCAGTTTTGCCTGAAGCGTGATTTCGCCCTGGGGCACATAGAGCGTTACAAGTTCGCTTTCACCCAGAAAATGCCGCCCTATCACCACCGCTTCCGCCATGCCTGATGCTGTATCTTCCTTGCGCCGCCCCTTTTTGACCGACCGGGGAAGCACCGCAATGTCGGACGGGCGCACACAAACGGTAACCGGCCCGTCCGCCCGCAGGTTTTTGCCGGTACCTTCAAGGGGGTAATCGCCGAGCAGCGTTTGCAGCACGCCGCCCGCCACATTGCCCGCAAAGGTATTGAGTTCGGAGAAAAACCGCGCTGCAAAAAGACTTTCCGGCGAGCGGTAGAGCGTTTCGCATTTCCCCACCTGAACGATCCTGCCCTTGTCCATCAGGGCAATGCGGTCGCTGATGTGCATCGCTTCTTCCGGATCATGGGTTACCACCACCACCGTGGAGCGCGTTTCGCGCAGGATCGCCAGCGTCTCGTTGCGAACGCTTTCCCGCAGCCGCCCGTCAAGGCCCGAAAACGGTTCGTCCATCAGCAAAATGCCCGGTTTGGGCCCAAGCGCCCGCGCCAGCGCCACCCGTTGCTGTTCGCCGCCGGAAAGATTGTGCGGGTGATCGTCAGCCCGCGCTTCCAGACCAACGGTTTTCAGCAGGTGCATCACATGGCTTTCCCGCTCCGCCGGCGCAAGCTGCGTCAAACCGAATTCGACATTCTTGCGGACGCTGAGATGGGGAAAAAGCGCATAGTCCTGGAACACAAGCCCCACGCCTCGCCGCTCCGGCGGCACCATGCCATCGGGGCTGGAAACCACCTGCTGGTTGATCAGGATTTCCCCGGCCGCCGGCTTGACCAGACCCGCAGCAAGCCGCAGCAACGTGGTCTTGCCGGAACCCGAAGGGCCAAGCAGCGACAGCACCTCGCCTGCCTCAACCGCCAGGTCCAGATCCTTCAGGGTCTCATTGTCGCCATAGGCATGGCTGATACTGCGAAAGCTGAGACTGGAAGCAATGGTGATGCCGGCCCGGGTTCTGCCCGGAACGAAGGCGGAATGCGCCGGCGCCGGCCTGCCGCGCTCCTGCCGTTTGCCATCCTTGTTCGCCAAGCCCGTTACTCCAACCATACCGCCAGCGCCGCATACCACCTGTTTTGCCCGTACTGTCAACCATGGCAAAATGGCCGGTGCAAATTGCCGCTATGGTGCAGCCCGGTCAGCAGCGGTAATCCCGGACAGTACCACCAGCGCACTCCCAAGCATTAGCGTGCACAACCAACACATTAAAGATTTTCGGCAGGATATTGTTGTTAAATCAGTTTTGCTTGATCTGGGCGCGGCCGTCATCGGGGAAGATTTCTGCCGCCATCAAGCCTTTCGGCCCCTGCCCGAAACGCACCAGCACATATTGCCCCGGCCGCAATTCGGCAATGCCGAATTTGCGCAGCGTCTCCATGTGAACGAAAATGTCTTCCGTTCCCTTCACCACGAACCCGTATCCCTTGGTGCGGTTGAACCATTTCACCTGCACGCGCTCCAGCGGGCTTTCCGGCTGAACGGTAACATGGGTGCGGCTGGTTTCGTCTTCCTGCGGCTGGGTCGCGGTGCTTTCGTCCATGGAAAGCACCCTGAGCGCCTGCCATCCCTTTTCGCGCTGTACGGCCTCGATGACGACGCGCGCGCCGGGCAGCACGGTGCTGAAGCCGTCCTTGCGCAGACACGTCACATGCAGCAGCACGTCGGGCATTTCCTCATCGGGAATGACAAAGCCGAACCCCTTGGATACGTCGAACCATTTGATGGTTCCCGCCAATTCAACAACTTCGGTGTGAATGGCCCCGCCGGTCCGCTCGACCGCCTCTGCAGAGCCCTCGACGGCCCCGTGTGGAGCACCGGCCATAGAAGCGCCCTCGGCTTCCCCAAGGGAAGCTCTGTTCTTGCTGCTATCCGGTGGCTTGGCCCCCATGCCGCTTGGACCCTCAACCCTGGCTGCCCACCCTCCGTGCAGCCTTCTACTGATTCTCTACGATATTAGCACCCTGTTTCGGTGGGTCAGCAAGCCCTTATTGCAGCTTTTTGCGCGAAATGTGTACATATCGCTACAACCTCAGGTCTGAACTGCTGCCCAACTTGCGGGTGTTTTACGGTGTCGGGGTGGTTTTCATCGCCCGCCGCCCAAAGCTGAAAGCGGCGGAAAACTTCCAAAACCTTGGCATCTGACCATAGTCTTGCCCTATTTTCGCCCTAGCGCAGACACTAACCGGGGTGGTTTGCGCGTTATGGGTGGCTTTTCTTGCATCAGCGGGAATTCTTGAAGTCAATCCGGGCTGGCTGGCCAGCCATGCACAAGCCTGTTCGGTGACGATCATCAGGCTGCGGCCTGGTTGGGCCAGGTGACAGCCGCATCATTGGCGCTGAAACGGTTCGTTAACGCCGGAAGGTGGAAAATCGGCAGCGCAGGCAAACGGTGCCGAGGCTCAATACGGGGCGAATGCGCCACCGGCAAACCTTGTAAACGCCGCAGGCGTCTGTTAGCCGGGGCATCAAATTCAGGAGACTTTCTGCCGGCATTGCCGGGCAGGGTTGTCTCCGGGCACATTCAAGGGGCCATATGCCGCAACTGCCGGGGGCAGTACACGGGCACATGGAACTGGAGAGCGGGCCGGATGATATGCCGGCCAAGGAAGGGGAACTGCGGGTGGCAAAGCTGGTTGCAGCAAAAACCGCCAAATGCCTTGCTCCATCCGTCCGCAACGGGCGGCGGGATGCTTTTTCCCTTGTAAGCCACTGCTGTAGTTCATACCGGTCCATCCGGCACAAACTGGGTGCTGTCGTGCTCCCCGCCGCCGCCGCGATCGCCCTTGGTGGCTGTGTCGCCGCTCCGGTTACCGATACCCTTGAAAGCGCGGCCCTCGCCTCACCGGAAGTTGCCGCTCAAGACGGCACTACAGAAACTGCCTTTGCAAATGAGCCGGGCACCGTTCCGGTCCCCACCCGTTCGCCATCCGACTACAGCGCCGGCACCGAACTGGCGCTCTTGCCCGAGACCGGCGATCCGGTGCCAGCCCCCTCTGCCAATCAGGCCATCGCCCAGCAGGTCGACCTGAAAGCGGCAGCCCTTGCAAGCGAAACAGTGCCGGCACCCCAGCCCGCTGCAGAACCTGCAGCAGCCCCGGCCAGCGCGAATGCCAATGAAGCGAATACCAGTGAAGCCGTTGCCGTTGCCGTTACCGCTGACGCCGCAACCACCGCTGAAGGCAATGCCAACACGGTCACAGATCCCGTTACACCCTCTCAGGAAGTTGCCAGCGTCCAGCCGCTCACCCAGCAAAAGGTGGAGCAGCCGAAAAAGCCCCGCGGCCTGTTCGGCCTGTTCATGGCCAACCGCCAGGCAAAACCGAAAAAGACGGTACAACCTTCAAAACCTGCCATCGCCTCGGCTTCAGCCCTGTCTTCCGGCGGAGCGGGCCTTCCCGGCGTACAGCGCAAAAGCGCCATTTTCGGCATCAATGGCGCTGATGGTTCGACCGGCGAAGAGGGCCTTGCCGGCGAGCACAACATTCAGGTCGCTTCCGTTGGCGGTATCGGCCGGCTGATTTCTCCAACCGGGCTCATCCTGCAGACAGACAAGGTCAAGGTCAGTTGCTTCAAGCCTGAACTGCTTGCCATCCTCAAAAAGGTGGAACGCCGCTACGGCAAAAAGGTCATGGTAACCTCGGGCTATCGCAGCCCGAAACGCAACCGCCGCGCCGGAGGGGTTTCCAACTCGACCCACATCTACTGCAAGGCAGCCGACATCCAGGTGGACGGCATCTCCAAATGGGACCTGGCCAAATATCTGCGCACCATCGAAGGCCGTGGCGGTGTCGGCACCTATTGCCGTACAAGGTCCGTCCATATCGATGTGGGAAGCCAGCGCGACTGGCACCATCCCTGCCGCCGTTCGGGCTCGCGCTCCAAGAAGAAGAAAGCCTAGGCCAGGGCAGCCGTTTCGACGCCCTTTTGCAGCGTTGCAGAATTTTCCACGGCAGCGGTGTTTTTCCGGTTGAAGCACTGGCCGTTCATCTCTATAAGCGCGGCACGAAGCAACTGCTTGCTTCCAACGTGCGCCCTTCGTCTAGCGGTTAGGACGCCGCCCTTTCACGGCGGAAACAGGGGTTCGATTCCCCTAGGGCGTACCACTAAATCCCAACATTAGTTGTTTATCACACGGCTTTCCGGGTGTAACCTGCCGCTTCCACAACTCTGTGTTTGCGCTTGTCCACAACTGTGCTTTGATCTCCGTATAAATCACGGAGGCGATAATGATTTTCATCGAAAACCGGGCAGCACAAAAAAATGTGTGGCGTATCAACCTGCGAACATCGGCTGCAGCGCTGAGCTTTCTAGCCGCCCAGACCCTGGTAGTATACGCCGAACCGCTGAACTGCGGAGACTACTCCAACACGGCCGCTATTTCACTTGGCGATGGAGATAACGACCAGTTCAGTGACAGCAGTGGCTTCGATGGGGAGCGCAATGGGCCGATCGCCAACGAAGATATCTGTCGCAACCTTGCCATAGCCAATGCACTTGCCGAACCCGATCTGATCGCAGGTGAGAAATTCGGCATCAAGTTGAGTTTTGGCACGGCAGCCAATGAAGATGTGACAGCGGTCGGAATCGGATTGAAGACCGTGCTTTCTGAAAATCTCAACGGCACCGGAACACGATTGACGGGCAGCGGTGCAATCGCCGTCAGCGGCGATCAGAGAGGAACTCGATTGGGACTGCAACTCAGTTGGTAGCAAGGTTGCCATTGCCGGTCTTTGACACCGGTCTTTAGCCCAATGGGTTTGAGTGCGTTTACAACTTCAAGCCTTCACAGTTTCAGAAAGACAGTGCATGAAAAAGGACCGCATTTCGGTCTTCGTAACCTTGCGGTAATCCTCAAACCTCCGCTCCTGGCGCTCTTCCCGCCAGCCGGTTGCTGCCTGAAGCGCCAGCGCCACCGAAAAACCGGCTTCAAACACCGGCATGAGCGGCTTCAGCCCCCGCCAGTCCGCGGGTTCGCCACAGGCACGCTGCCAGCGGTCATTGAAGGCGAACTGCTGATCCGTCCATCGCCATTGCGGATGGCTCTCAACCACATCGCGGTCGAGATATTCGATGCCCACATTCGACCACCAGCTCATCTCGCCCGTTTCCACGCTTTCGCACAGATAGCGGTTTTCCGGCTGATCGCTGGAAATGCGGTGCAGCCAGCACAAGGACCACCCGTGCTGCGGGATGCCGGACACCAAAATCAGATCGCCCGCCTGCGCCATTTTTCCCAGAAAACCGATCGGATTGAACGCAGGTCCGTATCCACTGGGGCGCTCATCCCCAAGGCGATGGGCAAGACAGTTCTGCAGAACGAAATCGAGAATTTCGTCACGCGCCCGGGCTTTTTGAAACACTTTTGTCATCACCAACGCCATCATGCCGCCATCAATTCAATCCGGCGACAGGTGTAAGATATTTGTCATTGTAAGAAATATGACAAAGTCGGCAAGGGCAAGGTGTAAAATTGTCGTGACCTAACGGCAACAGAGCACATCAAGCCCGCTGTCAGGCAGACTCAGCGTGGTTTCGTTTGAGAATTGCTGATTTGAACACGTTACAGCGTCAATGCGGGCGATCGGTTCGCCACTGCGACGGTTATGCCGGGCAACCACCACCTCATAAATCGTGAGGCTTCACCCTCAAAATACCCCCCAGATTTTGGTGGCTTAGTTTCACCCACCAGGTTTTGGGTATTTGATTCGAACGCAACCACTCTACCTTCAGATCGGGGCATAAAAGAAGGTGAAAGTAGTGATTACACAAACAGAAGGTGAAGTGTTAAACAACCTGATCAGGTTAACGAAACAGGCTTGTACACACGACTACGAACTCGAGCTCGCAACCCATTGCCTAGAAATGGCGAGTTTGGAGTTGGTGCTTGTCATGTCCAGGCGGTTTGAAAGCCGACGCAGTGCAGAGGAAGATTACTGTAGCCTGTGCGGCCAGCAATCCATTTCGGGCGAAGCTCTGTGATTATGCCTATCGGCGGAAGGTGGAGGGTGGAGACCCGAACTTCTGACGGAAGGTCTTGGCAAAATGGGCGGACGAGCAAAAACCCGTCGCCAGTGCAATTTCGGTGATCGAAAGCGAGGACTGCGACAGCAGGTTTTTCGCCCGTTCCAGCCGCAGGTCGCGGTAGAAGGCCATGGTGCCAATGCCCAGCTTGTCGGAGAAAAGCCGGTTCAATTGCCGGGGTCCGACACCGGACAGCGTTGCCACCTGGGCCAGTTCCAGCGGATCATCGAGATGGTTTTCCATTGCCTCGATGGCCCGGATGACCGGTGCAGAGTTGGTGCCGTAACGCGCCACGAAGCCGGCCCTTTGGGGCTGGCCGGGTGCCCGCACATTGGTATGCAGAAACCAGTCGCTGACCTGGGTCGCCAGTTCCTCGCCGTGATGGAACGCGATCAGGTGGTGCATCATGTCGAGGGCCGCAATGCCGCCCGCGCAGGTATAGCGGTCGCGGTCGATGACATAGATGGAACGCTCCAAAATGAGATCGGGTGCGATTTCCACAAGCGCCGAGGCATGCTCCCAGTGCACCGTCATCTTGTAGCCCTTCATAAGCCCGGCCGATGCCAGGATCACCGGCCCGCCGGAAACCCCGCCCAGCGCCACGCCGCGGCGCGACAGGTGCCGCAGCCACTGAAACACCCGCTTGTCGCGAAACAGGGTCGGATCGCCGCCCGCCACCACAATGACGAGATCGAAATCCGTGTGCTCGCCGAGCTGTGTTTTCGTTCGCACCACCCCGGCGGCAGACGATTGCACCGAACTGCCATAGAGCGAGATGTTGGAAACATCATAAAGCTGCTTCCCGCCAATGTGGTTGGCGGCGCGGAACGGCTCCGACGCGGAAGCGTAAGCCATCAGCGCAAAGCCGTCCAATAGAAGAAAACCGATTTTGAACGGGCGCTCGTCCCGGTGATAGCTGACCATGCAGCGCAATATTCTGTCTTTTTTGGAAAAGTCTAGTGGCAGGTCTCGCTGGAAGCTTTGCCACACACCCAAAACCGCGATGAAAACCGGCCCGCGATCCGAACAGCCGGTGCAAAGTCGAACACCCGTGGAAAGACTGATCCCGTGAGATATTCGGCCCTCAGCATTTTGTCCCAGGCCCTGAGCGGCAATACGGGCTGGAAGCCCGTCTGGCGCGAGCCTGACCCCAAAGAGCATTATGATGTCATCGTTGTTGGCGGCGGCGGGCACGGGCTGTCTACGGCCTATTATCTGGCCAAGGAATTCGGCGTTACCAAGGTGGCAGTGGTCGAAAAGGGCTGGCTTGGTTCCGGCAATATCGGCCGCAACACCACCATCATCCGTTCCAACTATCTGCTGCCCGGCAACGAGCCGTTCTACGAATTGTCCATGAAGCTGTGGGAGGGACTGGAACAGGACTTCAACTACAACGCCATGGTTTCCCAGCGCGGCATCGTCAATCTGTTTCATTCCGATTCCCAGCGCGACGCCTATGCCCGGCGCGGCAACGCCATGGTGATGGCCGGTGCCGATGCCGAACTGCTGGATGAAGACGGCGTACGCCGCCTCTGCCCGTTCCTCGATTTCGACAATGCGCGCTTTCCCATTCGGGGCGGCCTTGTGCAAAAGCGTGGCGGCACGGCACGCCATGATGCGGTCGCCTGGGGCTATGCAAGGGGCGCCGACAGCCGCGGTGTCGACATCATCCAGAATTGCGAGGTGACCGGCTTCGACATCAAGAACGGCGTGTGCAAGGGCGTTGTCACTTCCAAAGGCAGGATAAAGGCAGACAAGGTGGCCGTCTGTGTTGCCGGTTCTTCAAGCCGCGTCATGGCGGCAGCCGGCATGCGCCTGCCGATTGAAAGCCATGTGCTGCAGGCCTTTGTTTCCGAAGGGCTGAAGCCCGTCTTGCCCGGCGTCATCACCTTCGGTGCGGGGCATTTCTACATCTCCCAGTCCGACAAGGGCGGTCTGGTCTTCGGCGGCGATATTGACGGCTACAACACCTACGCCCAGCGCGGCAATCTGCCGGTGGTCGAGGATGTCTGCGAAGGCGGCATGGCCGTCATGCCGATGATCGGGCGGGCAAGGCTGCTGCGCATGTGGGGCGGCGTCATGGACATGTCGATGGACGGATCGCCCTTCATAGACAAGACCGATATCAACGGCCTCTACTTCAACGGTGGCTGGTGCTATGGCGGCTTCAAGGCAACGCCCGCATCCGGCTATTGCTATGCCCATCTGATCGCCCGCGGCGAACCCCACCCTGTCGCGACCGAGTTCAGGCTCGACCGCTTCAGGCGCGGCCACATCATCGATGAAAAGGGCGCCGGCGCCCAGCCCAACCTGCATTGAGGAGCCCTGCGGCATGATCATCGACCATCCCCTCCTTGGCCCGCGCGATGCAGCGGAATTCGTCATTTTGGGCGATGCTTCGCTCATCAACCGGCCGGACCCTGAAGCCGCTGACGCTGAAGAGCGGTTTTACGAATATGTCTATTTGCGCGACAACCCCGCCGGTCTGCACCGCGAGCTCTGGTATCACGAGCAGGGCGACCGCTCCTGGCTCGTGGTCACCCGCAACACGCTGACCCACGAAATCGCCAAAGTGGAACTTGCCCGCGGCATTGCCGTCAACCTGGCATCCGCCAGCAAGAAGAAAGCCGGGCGCAAAGGCGGTTCGGCATGACCGCCCCCTTCCGCACCCCTTCGGGCACCCGCCCCGGCCTCGTTGACCGCGACACCCCGCTTTCCTTCTCCTTCAACGGCAGGCAAATGCCGGGATATGCCGGTGACACCTTGGCTTCCGCCCTGATCGCCAATGGCGTCAAACTGGTTGGCCGCTCGTTCAAATATCACCGCCCGCGCGGCATCTTCACCGCCGGATCGGAAGAACCCAATGCGCTGGTCACCCTGCATGCGGGCGCCCGCGCCGAGCCCAACACAAGGGCAACGGTAGCCGAACTGTTCGACGGGCTTGCGGCCAAAAGCCAGAACCATAGAGGACCGCTCAGTTTCGACCTCATGGCGGTCACCGATCTGCTTTCGCCCTTCCTGGCGGCAGGCTTCTACTACAAGACCTTCATGTGGCCGAAGAGCTTCTGGGAAAAGCTCTATGAGCCGGTTATCCGGTCTGCTGCCGGTCTTGGCAGCCTGTCCGGCGAGGAAGATCCCGACAGCTATGACAAGGGCTTTCTGCATTGCGATGTTCTAGTGATTGGCGCAGGCCCTGCAGGCCTTTCCGCCGCCCTGCAGGCGGCCCGCTCCGGCGCAAGGGTGATCCTTGCCGATGAGGACTTTCTGCCAGGCGGCAGGCTGAACGGTGAAACCCATGAGGTGGCGGGCAAGCCGGGCCATCATTGGGCGGCGCAAACGGCAGCAGAACTTGCATCGATGGAAAACGTGCGGCTGATGACCCGCACCACCGTCTATGGTGCCTACGATCACGGCACCTATGGTGCGCTGGAAAAGAAGACCGACCATCTTGCCACTTCAAGCGGCAAGCCGCGCCAGGTGCTTTGGCGCCTCTACACCAAACGCACCATTCTTGCTGCCGGCAGCACCGAGCGGCCCATTGCCTTCGCCAACAATGACAGGCCGGGCATCATGCTGGCGGGCGCCGTCCGCACCTATGCCAATCGCTTTGCCGCGCTTTGCGGAAAACACATCACCATCTTCACCAACAATGATGACGGCTGGCGCACGGCAACGGACTTGGCACAAGCAGGCGTTCAAATCGCCGCCATCGTCGACAGCCGCGAGATGGCACCGCTGGCTGCCCCCGCTGGTGCGGCAATCATCATGGGCGGCAGCGTTGTTGATACGGCCGGAAGACTGGCGCTCAAATCCGTCACGCTCTCCAACGGACAGAAAATCGAGACCGATTGCCTGGCCGTTTCCGGCGGCTGGAACCCGAACGTACACCTGACCTGCCACCAGCGCGGCCGGCCGCAATGGAACGGGGCCATCAACGCCTTTGTCCCCGGCGGGGAAATGCCTGTGGGAATGGACGTTGCAGGCAGCGCAAGCGGATCGCTGACCTTGTCAGCCTGTCTCACCGAAGGCCACAAGGCTGCCTCTGCTGCCATAAGGAACATTGGTCTTTCCCCCTCGCGCAGCCGCCCTGCCCGCGCGTCAGATGAACCATTCGACAGCGCCGCCTTCTGGCATGTGGCGCCGGTCAAAGGCCAGCGGCGGAAAACAGGCAGCAAAAGGGCATGGGTCGACCTGCAGAACGACGTTACCGTCAAGGATGTCAAACTCTCCCACCAGGAGGGCTACCGCTCGGTTGAACACCTCAAACGCTATACCACCATGGGCATGGCAACCGACCAGGGCAAGACATCCAACATACTGGGCCTTGCCATTCTCGCCGAAGCCGCGAGCAAGTCGATCCCCGAGACCGGCACCACGATTTTCCGCCCGCCCTATACGCCCGTTGCCATCGGCGCTTTTGCCGGTCGATCTCGCGGCAAGGAATTTCGCCCCACGAGGCTGACCACATCCCATCAATGGGCGCAGGAACAAGGCGCCGTCTTTGTCGAGGCCGGCATGTGGCTGCGTGCCCAGTGGTACCCCAAAGCAGGGGAAGCCCATTGGCGCGAAAGCGTCGACCGCGAGGCGCTCGCCGTCCGCAATTCGGCCGGTATTTGCGATGTCACGACGCTTGGCAAGATCGACGTGCAGGGCAAGGATGCCGCCGCCTTTTTGGACCGGCTCTATACCAATACCTTCTCCACCCTGCCCGTGGGCAAGGTGCGCTACGGCCTGATGCTGCGCGAAGACGGCATGGTCTACGACGATGGCACCACCGCGCGGCTGGGCGAGCATCATTTTCTCATGACCACCACCACCGCCAATGCCGTACTGGTCTTCCGGCGCATGGAATTTGCCCGTCAGTGCCTGTTCCCGCAGATGGACGTACATCTGATTTCGGCGACCGAACAATGGGCGCAGTTCGCCGTGGCCGGCCCCAACTCGCGCAAACTCCTGCAGAAGATCATCGATGCTGATCACGACATATCCAACGACGCCTTCCCGTTCATGGCCTGCGGTGAGGTAACGGTATGCGGCGGTGCGCCGGCGCGGCTCTTCCGCATCTCCTTTTCCGGCGAGCTCGCTTACGAAATCGCCGTGCCGGCCCGCTATGGCGATGCGCTGGTTCGCCGTCTCATGGAGGCAGGCGCGGAATTTGGCGTAACGCCCTATGGCACGGAAGCGCTAAACGTGCTGCGCATCGAAAAGGGCCATGCCACCGCCAACGAACTCAATGGCCAGACCACGGCGCTCAACCTTGGCCTCGACAAGATGGTCTCGAAGAAAAAGGACTGCATCGGCAAGGTGATGGCGGGCCGCGAGGCGCTTGTCACCGAAGACGCCATCAAGCTCGTCGGCTTCAAACCCGTGGACCCGGAAGGCAAACTGGCTGCCGGCGCCCATTTCATCGAAAAGGATGCCGCCCCAACCACCGAAAACGACCAGGGCTGGATGACATCGGTCTGCTATTCGCCCCATCTTCAAACCATGATCGGCCTGGGGTTCATCAAGCAGGGAGACCAGCGCATCGGCGACACCGTTATTGCTGCTGACCCCCTGCGCGGCAATTCCTGCGAGGTGGAGATCGTCTCGCCCCATTTCATCGACCCGCAAGGAGAGCGGCTTCGTGCCTGAGCAACTTACTTCAGCTTCACCGCTTGCCGCCGTAACCCCATTGGGCGGCCATGTCTCAACCCATGACGGCGCCGAGCTTGCTGAGATATCCGGCCTTTCGCTGATATCGCTGGCAATTACCGCCGGCAAGGAAACCGCCTTTGAAAAGGCAGTCAAGAAAGCATGGAAAATTGCGGTGCCGCCGCCGGGCATGTCGGCTTTTGCCGGTGACGTTCGCCTGATCTGGACCGCGCCCGCCCAGTACCATCTTCTAATGCCGGAAACGACCGGCGGAATGCTTGCTGCTACCCTGGAGAAGACGGCAGGAGCCGCCTGGTGCACCGACCAGTCGGACAGCTATTGCATGCTGCGCTTAAGCGGGCCCCGCGCCCGCGAAGCACTGGAGCGCATTTGTCCGCTCGACCTTCATCCCGGCAGCTTTGCAGTAGATGCTGCCGCGCGCACCGTAATGGAGCATCTCGGGGTGCTTATGATCCGCGAAAAAGCCGACCGGTATCTGCTTTTGTCGGCCCGTTCATCCGCCCGCTCCTTCCTGCATGCGGTGGAAACCTCGCTGCACAACATCGCGTGAAGCGAAAAAAAAACGGCTTTACGGAGTCAGATACACAACCAAAACGTGATAAAATTTCGCCATACCCGCATGCGCTAACTTCCCCTTAACCTGTGCGGGCAATAACATTGCCGGCGAAGGGCGGCTTGGCGCTGCGGCACCCCAAACTTCCTGGCCCAGGCGCTTGCCCGCAGTCGATGAATTCGCCCATTCATCCGCGGCAAACCTTAGACGCCGCCCTTCGCTTAATCCCTTGGAGCACGTCTTCTTCAGCCGGCACTCCCTCTTCAGCCGGCAGTTGCCCCGTCGGTAACCCGCAACTGCACCCGCCGCCGGCCCTGCCAGTGATCGGCACTGAGAACACCGGCGATATGAAACTTTGAACTGCGCCCTGAAAGCAGCGCTTCACCCAGCGCTTCATTGGCTTTTCTGAAGGCAATTGCCCTGAGCTGTGCACCATCGCTGCCGCGCAGGGTAAAACTCACATGATCGCGGCCCACCACCCTCGCGCCGGTCACCGTGTGGCCCGGAAAGGCCAGCATTGGCTGGGGATGGCCCGCACCATAGGGGCCGGCCTGTTCCAGCAGATCGACCAGGTCCAGCGTGGCCGCCCGCGCGGACAGGGCAGCATCGATTCTGAGCGTATGGGCAGAACGCGCGACCCCAACCGCTTCGCCCAGCTCTGCCTCCAGATAGGCGCGCAATTCGCCCAGCTTGCCACGCTCGACCGTCAGCCCGGCCGCCATGGCATGCCCGCCGCCCTTTTCCAGTATGCCCGCCTCAACAGCACCGCGCACCGCCGCGCCAAGGTCGACACCGCCAATCGAGCGGCCCGATCCGGTGCCCTTGTCCTTGCCGTCAAAGGCGATGGCGATGGCCGGACGCGAAAAGCGCTCCTTCAGCCGTGAGGCAAGCAGGCCGACAATGCCCGGATGCCAGCCTTCTCTGCCGGTGACCAGGACTGCAGGCCCCTCGCCCTTGGCGATTTCGGCCTCCCCTTCGGCCATTGCTTCCTCCAGCATGGCTGCTTCGGCGCGCTGGCGTTCGGCGTTGAGGCGCTCAAGCTCGCCGGCGATCTGCTCTGCCTGCTCGCGGTCATCGGTGGTAAGCAGCCGGCTGCCGAGCGCCGCATCGCCGATCCGCCCGCCCGCATTGATCCTCGGCCCCAGCAGAAAGGCAAGATGATAGGTGCTGGCCGGCCCGTTAAGCCTGGCCTCGCGCGCCAGCGCCTCAAGGCCGGTATTGCCCCCTTTCGCAATGCCCCCCCGCAACACGTCAAGCCCGCGCACCACAAAGGCACGGTTGAGCCCGGTAAGCGGCACCACGTCGCAGACCGTGGCCAGCGCCACCAGATCAAGCTGCTCCATAAGGTTTGATGCAGCATCCTGCCCCTGCTTGCGCAACACCCGCTGCACGGCCACCAGCGTCATGAACACCACGCCCGCTGCACACAGATGGCCGAGCCCGGAAAGGTCGTCCTGGCGGTTTGGATTGACCAATGCACGGGATGGCGGGCGCTCGCTGCCAAGCTGGTGATGGTCCAGCACCACCACATCAATATCCATTTGCCGGGCTGCTTCCAGCGCCTCGAACGAGGTCGAACCGCAATCGACAGTAACGATCAGCTTTGCACCGTTTTCAACGAGCTGCCGAATGGCATCGGAATTGGGGCCATAACCCTCAAAAACACGATCGGGAATATAAATTTCGTATGGAACGCCGTAACCCGCCAGAAACCGGGCCATCAGCGCCGCCGAGGCCGCCCCGTCCACATCATAGTCACCAAAAATCGCAACACGCTCGCGGGCACCTATCGCAGCGGCAATGCGCGCGGCCGCGGCATCCATGTCCGTCAGCGTCGACGGATCGGGCATGAGATCCCGCAGCGTTGGCGCAAGAAAGGTTTCCGCCTCACCGGCGATGACGCCACGGCCGGCCAGAACCCGTGCCACGATTTCCGGAATGCCGTTTGCCTGGCTGATCGCCAGCGCCTCGTTGCGCCCGCGCGGATCAAGCCGGTCCGCCCAGCGGTTTCCCGACAGGGAGACTTCAACATCCAGAAAGGGGCGTTCAACCGGTTCCGCCATGCTCATGGCACGATCATGCAGCGCGATGGCTTTGCCATCAAGCGGCAACGGTCAGCCAAATTTTCCCAGATCGTGGTGAACTGCCTTGATTTCGCGCACGGTCTTGGAGGCAGAACGCATGACCACTGTGTGGGTGGAGATGCTGTCACGGCCAAAACGCACCCCGTCCAGCATGTTGCCGTCGGTAACGCCGGTTGCCGAGAAGATCACATCGCCCCTGGCCATTTCCTCCATGGTGTAGGCGCGGTTGGGATCCTCAACGCCCATTTTCTTGGCCCGGGCAACCTTTTCCGGTGTGTCGAGGATCAGCCTTCCCTGCATCTGGCCGCCAATGCAGCGAAGCGCTGCTGCCGCCAGCACGCCTTCGGGCGCACCGCCAATCCCGATATAGATGTCGATCCCCGTCATCTCGGGGTCGGTCGTATGAATGACACCGGCAACATCGCCATCGCCAATCAGCCGGATGGCAACGCCCGCAGCGCGTACTTCCTCGATCAGCCGGGCATGGCGCGGACGGTCCATGATGCAGGCGGTCAGCTCGGTGACCTTCACACCCTTTGCCCTGGCAAGGGCCTGCAGATTGTCGAGCACCGGCGCGTCGATGTCGATCAGTCCCGGCTTGTAGCCCGGGCCGATGGCAATCTTGTCCATATACACATCGGGCGCATAAAGCAGATTGCCGCGCTCCGCCACGGCGATAACGGCAAGCGAATTGGGCAGGTTCTTGGCGCAGATGGTCGTGCCTTCCAGCGGATCGAGCGCGATATCGACAGCCGTGCCCTTTTTGGTGCCCACTTCCTCACCGATATAGAGCATGGGCGCCTCGTCGCGCTCGCCCTCTCCGATCACCACCTTGCCGTCGATCGGCAGATTGTTGAGTTCGGTGCGCATCGCATCGACAGCCGCCTGGTCAGCCTGTTTTTCATCCCCATGGCCGCGCAGCCTTGCTGCTGCCACAGCAGCAGCTTCCGTTACACGTGCCAGTTCCAGGGTCAGGATGCGGTCGAGCCGTTCTTCAATACCGCTTTGCGTGCTGTTTTCTTTTGCCATACTCATCTGCTCCGGCAACATCATTCTCGTTAAGCTGTCAGCGCATATCCACCAGTCGGCAGCGAAATACAATGGCGTGCGGGAATTTTGCCGCAATTAAATCGATATGATTTTTCCAGCGCGCCGCTTTTTCACAGACAGGCTTAACGGGACGCTTCAGACAACCGGTTTTACTGCTCAAGGCGGATCATTTGCGCGGGAGCTGCCAGATGTCCGTCCTGCTCGATTTTCTCCAGCGCGTTGCGGATCGCCTGCTCTGTCGTCTCATGGG
This sequence comes from Salaquimonas pukyongi, assembly GCF_001953055.1. Taxonomy (NCBI): domain Bacteria; kingdom Pseudomonadati; phylum Pseudomonadota; class Alphaproteobacteria; order Hyphomicrobiales; family Salaquimonadaceae; genus Salaquimonas; species Salaquimonas pukyongi. The sequence continues at coordinate 1,725,123 of NZ_CP019044.1, forward strand.
TGATGAGGATGATGGTCTGGGGACCGTCGGCGCCGCCAGATGACGCACCGTTTTTCTTGCGCTGCACGATGGAGGCGAGCGATATCTCCTGCTCCGCCATACGGCTGGCAATGGAGGCAAAGACCCCCGTCTGGTCATGTACCGTGAGGCGGATGAAATAGCCGCCCGCATGGGCACGCATGGCCGCCCGCTTGTAGGGCGCGAGCGAGCCGGCTGGCTGGCCAAGGGCCGGAGCAATCTGATGGCCGGGGCGGCTCTTGGCGATATCGCACAAATCGCCCGACACAGCAGACGCGGTTGCCTCCCCGCCTGCACCCGGCCCCGAAAGCACCAACTGTCCAACGATGTCGGCCTCGATCGCCACGGCGTTCGTCACGCCGGAAATCTGTGCGATCGGCGCGCGCACCGGCACCATGGTCGGATGCACCCGCTGTTCGATGCCGCTGGCCGTCTTCTGCGCCACGCCCAGCAGCTTGATGCGATAGCCCATGTCGCGCGCTGCCTCGATGTCCTCGGCGGTGATGTTGGAAATTCCTTCCACATAAATGTCGTCGGCGGAAATCTCGCTGCCAAAGGCAAGGCTTGTGAGGATCGCAAGTTTGTGCGCCGTGTCGAAGCCTTCCACGTCAAAGGTGGGATCAGCCTCCGCATAGCCCAGCGCCTGTGCCTGGGAAAGGCACTCACCATAGGAAAGCCCCTCATCCTCCATGCGCGTGAGGATGTAATTGCAGGTGCCGTTCAAAATGCCGTAGATGCGGAAGACGTCGTTGGAGGTCAGCGCCTCGCGCATCGTCTTGATGATCGGAATGCCGCCGGCAACCGCCGCCTCGAAATTGAGGATCAGGCCGTTTTCCTCCGCCAGCAGCGCCAGTTCAACACCATGGCGCGCCAGCAGCGCCTTGTTGGCGGTCACCACATGCTTGCCGGATTGAAGCGCTTTTTTGACTGCTGAATAGGCCGGATCGCCATCCCCGCCGATCAGTTCCACGAAAACATCGATGTTTTCACTGGCCGCAAGGTCTGCCGGCGTGTCAAACCATTCCACCCCGGATAGATCACAGCCCCTGTCGCGGTTGCGGTCGCGGGCGCTGACACCGCTGACCGTCATCGCCCTGCCGCAGCGCTCGGCAAGCACAGCCGCCTTTTCATCCAGTATCCGCACCAGGGCGGAACCGACCGTTCCAACTCCCGCAACACCGATCCGCAATGCCGATTGAGCCACGCCGCTTTCCCTTGCTTTTGCGTTGTGAAGAAAACGGCCATTGCATCGGGCGATACAGGCCGCAAACCGGCACTGTTTAGGAAGGCAAACGCCAAACTGCAAGCACTGGCGCCGAATTATTCGCCAAAACCGCCTTCAGCCGGTCTGAAGCAAATCAAGCTGTCAGTTCTCGATTGCTTCAAGCGCCCGGTCGTAATGGCTTTTTCCCTTTTGCTGCAGGCGCCGGATTGCCGCCTTGCGCGCTTCGACCTCGGCATCTGAAAGCTCTGCGCCGGTAGCCTGCCGGCTGTCTTCAAGCTTTGCGGCGATGTCTGCCTGTTCCTGCGCACTCATTTGACCGGTGGCGGAACCGGGAACCGCACCAATCTGGGTCTTCTGGCCGGAGGAGGCAGCCGCCTTCGACCTGATCTCGTCGACCGCCTGCTGGCGTTTGACCGGATCGCCAACACTGCCGGTCGCCGCTGCATCGCGGTCAACCGCCTCTGCCGGCGGTGTTTCAGCCGGAACACGTTCGGCGGTCAGGGCCTGGGGTTGCGTGTCCTGCGGGGATTGGGACGGCGCGCCGGTCGTGGCCTGATTTCCCACCGGGCGCAGGTCTGCCTCATTCAGGGTGGACGAAACGCAGCCGCCACCGCCAAGCGCAAGCATTACCGCAACAAGTAGCGCAAGGCTTGCCCGCAGACCCGTCGCTGTTGATTTCAACATCGTTCAAACGCCCCGAAACACCGGCAATTGGCCGCTTACAGGCAGCGGGCTGACATGGTCAAACCCCATCATGCTATCCCTGGGCGAGCTTATCGTCATTTTTGTGGTCATGCCACCTGGGTCATGACCTCATACGCTGTGAAGCGGCAGCCGGCAAACAATGCCAAGCTGCCGGTTTGCAGACTTTTCTCCAAAAACCGTTTGCATGGCGCCGGGCGCCTGTTATCCTTTTTCTGTTTTCTTGCCATGAGTCCGGATTGGGGGCGCCGGCTCTTGAGGCCAGAGGACGCCTGTTCCCATATTCCAACGACCACAGGGAGAAACCCGTCATGAAGAAACTACTCGCCGCCACCGCCCTATGCGGACTGCTCGCCTCCACCGGATCGGCAGGAGCCGCCAACATGATGATGGAAAAGATGCAGTGCTCGGCCGCCTGCAACACCCAATACATGCAATGCGTGATGGGCGCCAACCAGATGACCAGCGTCCCTGCCGAAGCACTCAATCAGATAATGGCCAATTTCCAGGGCTCCACCGCCTGCGGACAGGAAGCCATCGCCTGCCAGCAGTCCTGCAGCTAAGGCAAGACGCTTCGCTCCGTTTGGCAAGCAGCACGCTGCAGCCTGTAGACGGCGCCTGAAAGCTGTGGAAGCAGGCGCGCTTCCTTGAAAAAACAACAAGCCCGGCACAAGGCCGGGCTTTTTTATGGGGAAGTCTTGTAGCTGCTGCCTCAGGACCTGAACTCAGGGCCTGGCGCCATTGCTCCCCTGGCCACCGCCACCACCGCCGCCACGCTCGCCGCCACGGTCGCCGCCGCCCTCATTGCCGATCTCACTGAAGGGGTTGCGATGGGTGGGCGGGGGGAAGGTCGGCGGAATGATCTTTGGAAAAATCCGCTGGTAGTGACAGTTGAAGACCTGTTCACCCAGGACCACACAGCTCTTTGCACCGGGAAGAACCACGAGATTGCCCGGCTGGGACTGGGCAAAGGCAGCGCTGGACATTACGGTTGCGGAAAGAACGAATGCAGAAATTGTAAGCCTTGGAAGTTTCATTGTTTTGCTCCTTGCTGCCGGCATTGCGCCGGAAGTGCGAGCCCCATGAAACCGGTTGTAGAGTAATGCTCGGCTGATAACTGTGCGCGATGACACACGGCAAAACGCATCACAGCGCCAGGGACTTGTTTGCGAAAGGAACTCGATAGCGGATATCGACAACCGCCGGATTGGCGGTGCCTTGATGGTGTCAGTGAATTCTGCCGAGTGCCTGGAGCACTGCCCCGATGCAGAACAGATACGCGCCGGAGGCCAGGATGACGACATCGACCCAGGCCGGCGCATCAAGGTTGTAGTAAAGCGCAATCAGCCCGCCTGCCGCCCACAAGCCAAAGATTGCAAGTGTAGGGATACGCATGATCTTGACGCGGACCGGGTGAACGAAAATCACCGGAACAAAGGTCAGGATGGCGGTCACCACGACCACGGCAAAGGACAGGATTTCCGACGGCGAGACGATGAAAACGGTAAACACCACCATGTTCCAGCACACCGGAAAGCCCTTGAAGCCGTTGTCGACGGTCTTCATGCGCGTATCGGCGTAATAGATCGCGCTGGTCACCACGATCATGGCGGCTGAAAGAAACGACAGATAAGTCCCCATCAACCCGCTTTGATAAAGAATGAAGGCCGGAATGATCACATAGGTCACATAGTCGATCACCGAATCGAGCATGTCGCCGGACCAGTGCGGCCACCACTTCTTGACCTCCAGCTTGCGGGCAAGGGGCCGTCCACCCCGTCTACCAGCAAGGCCATTCCGAGCCAGAAAAAGGCAGCGGGAAACCGGTTTTCAGCCGTTGCCACGATGGAAAGAAACGCAAGAAAAGCGCCTGACGCCGTCAGGATGTGCACACCGAAGGCCCACAGGGCATCTTTGGATATCCCAAACACCAGTCATCCTCTCCTATCCCGGCATTCCGCAATTCGTGTTCTGCCATGCGCCGCCATTCGAAACAAGCAAAGCTGGCGAAACAAGCAAGACTGGCCAAACAAGCAAGACTGGCCAAACTTGTCACAGCACAACGGTGATCCGCGCTGACCGTTTGCCACATTGATGGTCATTCGCAATCAGCATAGAGTCCGGCCGTATCAACAGGAACTGCAGGAGGCCAGGGACCATGGCAGGGGCAAAACAAAGCTGGACCGGCGATTTTGCGGTGATCGGTGGCGGACTTTCCGGCCTGATTTCAGCCCTGGCTGCGGCAAACAGGGGCTTGAGCGTTGCTTTGGCAGCACCGCCGCTGGCCGAGCCCGATGGACGCACCACCGCCCTGCTCGCCGATTCGATTGCCTTTTTGAAGGAAATCGGCCTTTGGGAAGCAATGGAGCCCATTGCCCATCCCCTGCGCACCATGCGTATTCTGGACGGAACCAACCGCCTCATCCGCGCCCCGCAGGCCGATTTCAGAGCTTCCGAAATTGGCCTGGATGCCTTCGGCTACAACCTCGAGAACAAGGTTCTGGCGGCCATGCTGCACGGGCAGATCTCCGCCTCAAAGCACATCTCGGTGTTCGAGGAGCCGGTCGTGGAATTTGATGAAACCGCACCCGGCCAGCATGCTGCAACGCTTCAAAGCGGCATGAAAATCGCCGCCAAAGCCTATGCTGCCGCTGACGGACGCAACTCGATGATACGCCAGCAGCTTGCCATTACTTGCCGCCAGTGGCGCTATCCGCAGGTCGCACTGGTTGCCAACCTTGAACACACATTGGACCATCACGACACCAGTACGGAATTTCACACCGAAACCGGGCCGCTGACCCTGGTGCCCCTGGGCGTGAAACGCTCAAGCCTGGTGATTGTGCTGGATGAAGCAGGCGCTGACGCGTTGCTTGCCCTCAACGAAGCTGCATTGGCAAGGGAACTGGAAGAGCGGATGCACTCGGTTCTTGGAAAACTGAAACTGGTTTCACCGGTTGGAAAATTTCCCTTGTCCAGCGCCCTTGCCGGCAAGTTCGGCAAGGATGATGTCATGCTGATCGGCGAAGCCGGCCATGCCTTCCCGCCAATCGGCGCCCAGGGACTTAATCTGGGGATAAGGGATATCCGAACTGCCGTGGCACTTGCCGGTGAGCCGTTACGGCCCGGTCTGCCACCGGCCGGCGAACGCTATCACCGTCGGCGCGCCGCCGATATCGCCTCGCGCACCGCCTCTGTCGATCTTCTGAACCGTTCGCTGCTTTCCGCCTTTCTGCCGGTTCAGGCGGTCCGCGCCGCGGGGCTTTACCTGCTTGCCAATGCCGGCCCCATGCGCCGCCTGATGATGCGCGAAGGTGTCCTGCCGGGCATGGGCCTTCAAAACCTGTCAGAGCGGCTGCGCGGCGGGCTGAAACCTTCAGCTATGCGGGAACGTTCAACATGAAATAAAGAAGGCCGGTCACGGTGGCTGTCGCCGCAATCGTGGAAACAACGACGGCACTTGAGGCGCGTTCCTGCCAGACCTGATATTGCTGGGCGATGACGAAGACATTCGTTGCCGTGGGCAGTGCTGCCAGCAGCACCGCAGCAAACACCCATGTGCGGTCAAACCCCGGCAGCAGGGTTTCCATCAGCACAAAGACCAGCAGCGGATGGATGACCAGTTTGACGGGAACGATATAACCCAGTTCGACGGGAACGCGCTTCAGCGGCCGCAACGCCGCGGTAACCCCCATGACGAACAGCGCGCAGGGGGCGGCAGCGCCTGAAAGAAATTCCAGCAGTGAATTGACGGAGGACGGCAACTCAACCTTGAAGACAGCCGCCAGCACGCCGACGATGGTGGCGACGATGAAGGGATGGGTGAAAATCTTTACCGCAATTTCCCTGGCCAATTGGCCTGCCGGCCGCCTTTCCCCGCCATGCAGGCTCATCAGCAGCGGCGCCAGGGTAAAATGCATGGCGTTCTCAAAGCAGAAGATCAGCGCCACGGGAACGCCCGCCACAGGCCCCAGCGCCGCAAGGGCCAGGGGCGGCCCCATATAGCCGATATTGCCATAGGCGGCGGCAAAACCCTGAATGGTGGCCTCGGCAACATTGCCGCCATTGATCAGGCCGGCGAGCACAAAGATACCGGCAAAAACGAGCAGGGTCGCAAAAACGGAAATGGCGATGAAACCGACATTGGCGAACTGCTCGATCGGTGTTACCGACAGCAGGCGGTAAAACATCGCCGGCAACGCCACATAGACGATGAAGAAATTCATCCACGCCAGTCCCTCATAGGGAATGCGCATGATCTTGCCGGCGGCGAAACCAAGAAAGATCAGTCCGAAAAGCGGCAATACCAGTTCGATAACGGCAAACATGACACTCAATACGATTTTTGGTCCGGATGAAGGACGGTCAGGCAAGCCGGAACCGGCCCCTTGAACTCACCCCCGGAGCCTGATATTTTGTGACAAGTCAAGACCTTCGGCCACAATGGCGCCAGACGGTCATTAAGGATCAGGCAAACAGGCCAAACGCAACGATGACAAACGCAAAGACCATCAACAAGGCGAAGTTCTCGATCGGCGATCTGGTGCGCCATCGGGTATTCCCGTTCCGAGGTGTGATTTTCGATGTCGATCCGGAATTTGCCAATTCAGAGGAATGGTATGAATCCATTCCCGATGAAATCAGGCCGCGCAGGGACCAGCCCTTCTATCACCTGTTCGCCGAAAACGACGAAACCGAGTACATCGCCTATGTTTCGGAACAAAACCTGCTGAGCGACGAAAATCGGGAACCGGTCCGCCATCCCCAGGTCGGCGAGGTTTTCGAACGTACCGAAGACGGCAACTACCGCACCCGCGAAAGATTGGTGCACTAGGCTGTATCGAACCTGATCGGCAGAATTGCCCTGTCCAAACAAAAACGCTGGCTTAAAGCCGGCGTTTTGTATTCTGGCATTTGGTTGCACCGGCAGATCAGCCGCCGCTTTCGCTTTTCGCCTTTTCCTGGGCTTCCTGAAGCTTCTTGCGCGCTTCCTCGGCCTTCTTGCGCAATTCGTCCTGCAATTCGCGCTGGCGGTTGGCGAACTCTTCCTGTTTCAGCGGCGGGCCGTCATAGGCCGCGGTGAACCCTTCCAGCGTGATCTCGATCGGATTTTCCTTCTGCTGCACATTGGTGGAAGTAACCGTCAGCGTGCCGCCATTCTTGAGAATGTTGACCAGTTCGTCATCCAGCTTGACCTCGGCGATGCAACTCTGGGGAAAGCAGAACAGATAAGGCAGCGTCGTTTCGCGCTTGTCGTCGATACGCAGCTTGATCCCGGCGGGAATGAGGCGCCCGGTCGGGACCGTGATCTGAAAGACCCGGCGTTCCACGTCACCCTTCACATCAATCAGGGAAATCGCTGTCACGACCTGGCCGGTACTGGCCACCGACTGGAACTGGGTGTTGCAGATGTCGTTGTTGTCCTGCTTTGCACAGACCTTGAACCAGCCGTCAGGGCGCTGGTTCTGGGCATTGGCGGACGTTGCGCCAAGGCTGGCGGCAATCGCTGCCGCGCCGGCGAGAATGGTTGTTTTGCTCAATACATGCGTCAGGGCGGAATTCATGGAGAATCCTTTTTGTGTTTCTTGCCGGCCCGGCCGGGCAGCGGCGCTTTCAATCTCCGCATCGCGAAACTGTTGCCGGATGCTCAGGATACAGGTAACGCCTTGGCCGAAAGACCTAGCGGCGTTCGATTAATGCCTTATCTGCGCCAGCGCAAGCCCGCATCGGGGCAAATGGTTTACGGCGCCGCCTGCTTCCACTGCAAAAATCTGGCTGAAAAGAGGCAATCCCTTCCCACAGCCCCCATCGGGGGCGTTTTGCCGGCCCCCAAGGCAGTTTGTCGCCTGATTGGCACAGCCCTATCACGATCTTGCCGTCTGGTGGAGGCAAACTGCAAGCCAGCTGCCGTTTCTGGTAGGTTGCGCAGAGAATCGGCTTGCCCCTGAAAACATCCCTGCACCGGAGAAACGGATGTCCCCCAGTATTGTATGCCCCCTGCCCCGAAACCCGATGAAAAACCGCATGAACATTCTGGCAGGGTTGGTGGCTCTTTCCACCGTGCTTTTGTGCATTGCCGCTTTGCCTTCCGCCGCCCAGGAAACCGGGGCAGAGCAGCCGGGCGCTGCCGAAGAGCCATCGCGGGTCCATGCCATTGCCATGTATGGAGACCCCGCCCACAAGCCGGGCTACACCCATTTGTCCTACGCCAACCCGGACGCTCCCCAGGGCGGGCGCATCAGCCATGGCGTCATCGGCACCTTCGACTCGCTCAATCCGTTTATCCTCAAAAGCATGCGCACCACCGCCCGCGGCCTGTGGGACCCGCAACTTGGCTCCAACATGTATTTCGAAAGCCTGATGTTTCGAAGCCGGGACGAACCCTTCACGCTCTACGGCCTGCTGGCGGAAAGCGTGCGCATGCCCGACGACAGAAGCTGGATCGAGTTTCACTTGAACCCGGATGCCCGCTGGCACGACGGCAAACCCGTCACGCCGGAAGACGTGATCTTCACCTATGAATTGCTGACCGAAAAGGGGCGCCCTCCCTTTTCCTCGCGCTCAAGGCGTATCGAAGCCATCGAAAAGACCGGCGAGCTAAGCGTGAAATTCACCTTCAATGAGCAATCCGACCGGGAATTTCCGCTCATCATTGCCGGTTTCACTCCCGTGCTGCCAAAACACGCCATCGATCCCGAAACCTTCGACGGTTCCACCCTCGATCCCATGGTCGGCAGCGGCCCCTACCGGCTTTCCAGGGTCGAACCGGGCAAGAAAGTGGTCTACAAGCGCGACCCCGGCTATTGGGGCAAGGACCTGCCGGTCCACAAGGGCTTCTTCAATTTCGACGAGGTGGCGGTCGAATACTTCACCCAGGCCGGCTCCCTGTTTGAGGCGTTCAAAAAGGGCATTGTCGACATCTACAAGGATGGCGATCCGGCCCATTGGGAGCGCGCCTACGATTTTCCCGCCGTCACAAAGGGCGATATCGTGAAGAAGGAGTTCATCGCCGGCGATCCCGCCAACATGCTGGCTTTCATCTTCAACACCCGCCGCCCGCTGTTTACCGACCGCAACCTGCGCGAAGCGCTGTCAAACGCCTTCGACTTCGAGAAGATCAACCGCAACCTTTTCTTCAACGCCTACAAGCGCACCACAAGCTTCTGGCAGGGGTCGGAACTTGCCTCCACCGGCCGCCCCGCAAACGCCAGGGAACTGGAACTGCTTGGCGATGCAGCCCAATCCATTCAGCCTGAAATCCTCGACGGCACCTGGCGGCCCGCCATCACCGACGGTTCGGGCAGCGACCGCAAAGTGCTGCGCAAGGTCTTTTCGCAACTGAAAAAGGCCGGCTACAAGCGCCAGGGATCGCTCCTTGTAACCCCCGATGGCGCCCCGGTCGCCTTTGAGGTGATGACCCGCGACATCTCGGAAGAAAAGCTGGCCCTTTCCTTCAAGGATACCCTGGCCCGCCTCGGCATTACGCTGAACGTTAGAACCGTGGATGATGCCCAGTATCAAAAGCGGCTGCAAACCTTCGATTACGACATGATCATCGCTGCCTATTCCGCCTCGCTCTCGCCGGGCATCGAACAGCTCTGGCGCTGGGGCTCGCAGGCAAGAGACGCCGAAGGCAGCTTCAACTATGCCGGCATCGCCGACCCGGCCATCGACCGGCTGATCGAAGCCATGGTTGCCCTTCGCTCACGGGAGGATTTTGCCGCCGCCGTGCGTGCGCTGGACCGACTGCTGCTGTCGGGCCATTATGTCATTCCGCTCTATCATTTGCCGGGCGAGCGCTTTGCCCATCGTGCCTATCTGGCCTATCCGGAAAAGACCGCCCTGTATGGCAACCAGTTTCCGGTCTGGTGGCACAAACAGCCTTAGGAGAGAATTCCCATGCCCTCCCCGCAAGCAACGCCCGACACCGGCAATCTGACCATCGACATTGTCTCCGATGTCATGTGCCCATGGTGTTTCATCGGCCAGAAAAACCTGGAGGCGGCGCGAAAGATCGCGGCGGAAATACCGGTGGAAATCCGCTGGCGGCCCTACCAGCTCGATCCCACCCTGCCCCCGAAGGCAAGGACCGCAAACAATATCTGGAGGACAAGTTCGGCGGGGCCGAACGCGCCCGCGAAATCTACGCCCGCGTCGAGGAAGCGGGCAAGGCGAGCGGCATCGACTTTCAGTTCGACCGCATTGCCATCTCCCCCAACACGCTTGATGCCCACCGGGTAATCCGCTGGGTAGGCGGCATTTCAGCCGATACCCAGGACCGCCTCGTGCGCAGGCTGTTTGAACTTTATTTCCTCGAAGGCGCCAACATCGCCGATCATGCCGTATTGGCCGCCGCCGCCGCCGAGGCCGGCATGGACAGGAAGATTGTCGCCGATCTACTGGCACGCGATGATGACAAGGCAGCGGTAAGCGAGGAGATCGCCAGGGCACAGACCATGGGCGTTTCCGGCGTTCCTTTCTTCATCTTTGCCGGCAAATACGGCGTTTCGGGCGCCCAGCCGCCGCACACACTCGCCAGCGCCATGCGCCAGATTGCAGCCGGGATGAACGAAGAAGCCGATTACGCGCCAGAGCCGCAAAACGGAAAATGACGGCCCCTCGCCATTCGCACCCGTGGATGAAAGGAACAAAATGCCCTCTTCGTCATCCCGGACTCTCTTTCGTCACCCCCGGAACCTCGGTTGTCATCCCCGGCCCCTCATTTTTCGTCATCCTCGGGCCTGACCCGAGGATCCATCGCCCTGTCACCATGACGGCGCTGAACGGGATAACGCAGACCCCCGGGACAAGCTCAAGGGTGACGAAAGAAACGGTGCCAGCCCTCCAGATTGCCGTTGCACGCCAACCGCTGCTTGCCCAGATGAAGAAGCACTGTGGGGTGTGGAATACGAAGATGCCCGTGATGGCAGAAGTACTCGCTCAGTCGTCACGATAGACTTTTTCGCGCCGTTCGTGGCGCTCCTGCGCCTCGATGGAGAGGGTTGCGATCGGGCGCGCCTCGAGCCGCTTCAGGCTGATCGGCTCTCCGGTTTCCTCGCAATAGCCATAGGTGCCCTCATCAATGCGGCGCAGGGCCGAGTCGATTTTGGCAATCAGCTTGCGCTGGCGGTCGCGGGCGCGCAGTTCGATCGAGCGGTCGGTTTCCGACGATGCCCGGTCGGCCATGTCGGCAAGCTTGCCCGATTCATCCTGCAGATGGTCGAGGGTTTCCTGCGACTCACGCAGGATATCCTGTTTCCAGTCGTTGAGCTTCTGGCGGAAGTATTCCTTCTGCCGCTCGTTCATGAACGGTTCTTTGGTGGAAGGCTTGTAAGGCTTGGAAGAGCGATCAATCTTGCCCATCAATTCCTCCTGCGTTGCCGGGCTTATAGACCCGTGCCGGAAAACGGGCAAGCAGCTTTGTTGCCCCCTCACGAAGATTTTTCCGCCGGTGCGGAAACTGTCCCGAAAACCGGCAAAACCGGCAGGCAAATGCCCACGGCGAGGCAGTTGGCCGGTTGGGCTTACGGCGAAAATCTAACCCGATTGCGGCTTGGCATCGGTTGAAAAGGCATAGATCGCCAGCGCGACAACCAGCATGACCGCATAGAAGACGAACAGCGATTCGTAACCGGCCGCCTTGCCTCCGGCGCGCGTTGCGATATCGACCACATAGCCGCTGACCGCCTGACTGACGCCCACGCCGCCAATGGAAAAGAAATTGAGCAGGGTAACCCCCCTGCCCGTCAGATGGGCGGGAACGAAGGCCTTGCCATGGGCCATCTGTGTTGCATAGCCGGCACCGAAAAAGCCGATGGCAACGAACATCACCGTCACCATCCACACCGACGGCATGTCGGCTGCGATCATGTAAGCGATGGCCGCCAGCACCAGCAGATTGCCGATCAGCACCACCCATTTGCGGCTGTTGAAAAGCCGGTCAAGCGGACCATAGGCCAACGATCCGCCAGCAAGGGCAAGTGCCATATACAGCGTGACCCGGCCGATTTCGCCGGTCGTCAGGCCGTACATGTCATGCAGGAAGGGTCCAGCCCACAACCCGCGAATGCTCGCCGCAACGCCGTAGCCCATGGCAACCATCGGAAAGATGAACCACAATTCGCGAATCCGGAAAAGATCGGCAAGACCACCGAAGATCGTGGCATCCTTGCCTGAAGATTCGGCCTTGGGAGGGTCCTTGACGAAAGCCAGAATTCCGATCCCCACCGCGAAGGTGAACGCCGCAAGGCCGAACCCCACCTGGCGCCAGCCGAACGCTTCGACGGCAGCGGCAAGCGGCTCTGTGCCGGCCACATTGCCAAGCGTTCCAAGCCCGACAAACACTGCCGCCAGCGTGGCGAAAGAGGCCTCTGAATAGGTGCGGGCAAAGAAATAGAACGTCGCCATCAAAACCGGCGCGCACCCCATGCCGATCATCCCCATCGCCACGATCAGCATCACCGGCGATTGCGCCAGGGCAAACAGGGTTATGCCGCCACCGGAACCTGCCAGAAACAGAAACCCGGCGGTTCTCCGCGGCCCGGCCCTGTCGAGCCAGGCGCCAATGGGAAACTGCATCAGCGCGAAAACGATGAACCAGGCCGCCGCCGCGTTTGAAAGCTCGGTTGCGCTGGCGCCCAGATCGCTGCCGAGCTTCGGCGCGAGCACCGCCAGAAAGGAGCGGTAAAACTGACTGAGCACATAGGAAAACAGTAAGACGACAATACCGGCCATGGCAGAAATTCCGGGGGAGGAGAAAACAGAAGTGGACGGCTTACGCCCAGTTTGGGTGCGACGCAAGCTACAACCGGGCGCGAAGAGGACAGGAGATTGCGGCACCGGGCACCTGCCCCAACACCCGTTGGCATGAACGCCCCATTCAGCTTTCATTCAGCATGCAGGCACTATATACAGCCCAACGAATTGAGGGCGCCAACGATCCTGCGCCCGCACGAACACACAGAAAGGGACAGTTTCGATGATCTTCCCGCACACCACGTCCAGGATTCTGGCAGCCGGCGCGCTTGGCGCCATGCTGGCTGCTGCCGCCACGCTGCCCGCGCAAGCATTCGACAGTCCAACGGAATGTCATAACGCCGTCAATGAAACCACCCGCTCCCTGCTGAAGGCCAACGTTGCCAATGCCGATCTTGACGAGATCGATGCCGTTCTCGTTCAGGCAACCGGAAAATGCGATTCCGGCGATCTTTCCGGCGCCGAAGCCGATCTTGCAAAGGCCGGCGAGATGATTGAGGCCGCCAGCCAGTAAACGGCGCGCCATTTCGCGTTGATTAGTGATTCCTGACCGCAAGCACGACAAAGGTGCGGTAATCCTGTATGGAGAACCGAGTCTTGAATGAATCACGCAGCCCTGCGCTGCGCCATTGGTTGTCTGCGCCCTGCCATGCGTCTTGCCCCCTTTCACGCCGGATCTCTTTCCCTCCTGCTCAGGCTGCTTGTTCTTGTTTCGCTGCTGGTTCTGCCGGGCGTGCTGCCCGTTGCCGGCCCTGCCGCCGCTCAGGCAACAGCGGTTGAATCCATTGGCAACGCTGCCAGGGAAATAACGTCCACCGCCAGGATCCTCGACCGCCTGACTGCCGCGGCAGGCAAGGACGATGAGTCCCTCGTCGGCGCCCGGGTGAAGTATCAGAACCTGATCAGCGAAGCCAATGAAGTCATCCGCCGCATTGACGAGCACAGCCAGACTCTCGCAGACCGGTTGACCGAGATCGGCCCGCCGCCTGAAGACGACAGCGTGGTGGAGCCCTCCACGGTGATCGAAACCCGTGCCCAGCTCAACAAGGACAAGGCCGAACTCGCGGTTCTGAAAACCAATCTGGAAAACCTGGTTCATTCTGCCCAGGCATCCATTGCCAAGATTACCCAGACCCGTCAGGAGGCCTTTACCGAGGCAATCTCCAAAAACACCCAGATCACCTCCCAGACCGTCAGCGAAGCAATTGTCGGCATCCGCAGCCTGGCTGCCACGGCACAAAGCCATTTTGCCAACTGGTTCACCTTCGTTCGCGGCGAAAAGGTCTGGCAGGCCATCGGTTCGGCCTTCATTTCGCTTGCCTTCGCTCTCTTCCTCTCGGTCAGTTTCAATCGGCTGTTCGGCAATTACCTGCTGCACCGCACCGCCCATCCCGATTACTTCACGCGGGTGTTCACCGCATTTTGGGCAACGATCCTGCCAAGTCTGGCAACCGCGGTGTTTCTTGCCGCCACCTATGCCCTGTTCCGCTATTTCGGCGTTTTGCCCGGCAACATCGCCAACATCGTGCTGGCGCTGGTGATCGCCATTGCCGGCCTTGTCTTCGCCTTTCATCTGTGCCGGGCAGTCTATGCCCCGCGCAAGCCGGCATGGCGGCTGGTCGCGCTGACCGATACTTCGGCCCGGCGCATGTTCGCCCTGACGCTTGTCCTGTTCATCATCCACGCATTCGACTGGGTTTTCACCGAGGTCAATGCCGCCCTTTCAGGGCCCGTCAGCCTGACGGCCCTTCAGGGGCTGCTGGCCGCATTGGCAATCGGTATCACCCTGGCGCTGATGGGGCTCGTGATCCGTCCGGCCAGCCGCGACGGCGGGCAAACGCAAGCCACGGCGCAGCCCCCGGAAGCAGATGAAGGCACGTCCTTCTTCCGCTCGGCCCTGGCGCCGCTCTTCCGCGGCAAGCGCATCTTCAGGCTCATCCGCTTCCTCCTGTTTCTTTCCGCAGCGCTCATCATCGTATCCGCACTGCTCGGCTATATCGGCTTTGCCCGCTTTACCGCCCAGCAACTTGTGGTTTCCGGCGCCATCATCGCGGCGATGCTCATCGGCATTCAGGCGGCCCGTGAGCTTTCCCGTGAAGGTGTCCTTGCCACCACGCGTTACGGCCGGCTGATGCGCCAGCGCGGCATGGAAGAATACCGTCTCGAGCAGCTAAGCCTGGCCGCCGGCATCGCCCTGATGGCGCTGATCCTCATCATCGGCATTCCGGCCATCCTCATGCAGTGGGGAACCCGCTATGAGGAAATCACCGCCTTCGGCACACGGTTGTTTACCGGCATCGACATCGGCAGCATCCGCATATCCCTGTCGGGCATTCTCGTTGGCCTTGCAATTTTCGCGCTGATCCTGCTGGCAACGCGCTTTTTCCAGCGCTGGCTCTCGCGCAGCGTTTTCACCCGCTCCAAGATCGATCCGGGCGTGCGCGACTCCATCAGCGCCGGCATCGGTTATACCGGGTTTGCCATTGCTGCCCTGCTGGCCATCACCTCCGCCGGTTTTGACCTTTCGAGCCTGGCCATCGTTGCCGGTGCCTTGTCACTGGGTATTGGTTTTGGCCTGCAGAACGTCGTCTCCAACTTCGTTTCCGGCCTCATTCTTCTGGTTGAACGGCCAATCAAGGTCGGGGACTGGATCGTCGTTGGCGCCGCCGAAGGCACCGTCAAACGCATTAGCGTCAGGGCAACGGAAATCGAAACCTTCCAGCGCCAGTCGATCATTGTGCCGAATTCCGAACTCATCAACTCCCAGGTCGGCAACTGGACCTTCAAGTCGAAGTCCGGCCGCGTCGATATTCCCATCGGCATTGCCTATGGCTCGGATGTCCGGGTGGCCGAAAAAATCCTTTACGAGATCGCCCATGAACACGCCATGGTCGCCAAGAAGCCCGAACCCAGCGTCTGGTTTGTCGGCTTCGGCGATTTCTCGCTCGACTTCCGCCTGCGCATGTTCCTGTATGACATCAACAATCTGGTGACGGTGGAATCGGAAGTCCGCTTCGCCATCCTGGAACGCTTCGAGGAAGCCGGCATCGAAATCCCCTTCCCCCAGCGAAACCTCAACCTGCGCATTGAAGGGGGGAGGCCGATCCCTCGCAGCTTGCCCGGGCGCTGGCCGAAACCGCCGGTACCGATGGCCCCGGCCAGACGCGCAAACCGGCGAGAAAGCCTGCACGCGGAAAAACCGCCCAGGCCGGCAGAAGCCGCCAGAAGCCCTGAACCATTATCCGGCGCATATCTCTTTGTTTTTCAGTGCGCCGGGCCGTGTCGCATCGGGGGGCTGTGGACAGGGCGCAGATTGCGATAAGGTTTGGAAAACACGCACCGCACACAACACGGAGAACACCGGCAATGGCGGCCCAGCACAAGGTGATCAAGGCACCCGCCGGCCAAACCCCGGCCGGCCACAACATGCGCCACAACATGCGCCATTGGGAGGAGCGGGTTGATCTCGCTGCCAGTTTCCGCTGGACGGCAAGGCTCAACCTGCACGAAGCCGTTGCCAACCATTTCTCGCTGTCGGTCAATGAGGACGGCACCCAGTTCCTGATGAACCCCAATCAGATGCATTTTTCGCGCATTCGCGCTTCGGACCTGTTGGCGCTCGATGCCAACAATCCGGCCACCCTGGATGCGCCGGATGCGCCTGATCCGACGGCCTGGGGCCTGCATGGTGCCATCCACCGCCATTGCCCCCATGCCCGCTGCGCCATGCACGTGCATTCGATCTTTGCCACCGTACTGGCAAGCCTGGCTGATTCCACCCTGCCGCCAATCGACCAGAATACCGCAATTTTCTACAATCGCGTGGTTATTGACGAAACCTATGGCGGGCTTGCTTTCGAGGAGGAGGGCGAGCGCTGTGCTGCCCTGTTCGCCGACCCCGCCAAAAAGGTCATGGTGATGGGCAATCACGGCATCATGGTTGTCGGCGAAACCGTGGCCGAGACCTTCAACCGGATGTACTATTTCGAACGGGCCGCCGAAACCTATATCCGCGCCCTGCAGACGGGCCAAAAGCTTCGCGTCCTGTCCGACGAAATCGCCGAGAAGACCGCGAGCGAAATCGAGGAATATCCCGGTCAGGCAGAGCGCCATCTGGCGGAGCTGAAGGCCATCCTTGACGAGGAAGGCTCCAACTACGCCAGTTGACAATTACCTGCGTTGGAACGCACCAAACGATGCGCCAGCGCGCCGGCCAATCCGTGTGCTAGCGCACGAGAATAGGCGCGCCGTTGCGCACATGCTCATACAGATGGATCACGTCCTGGTTCATCATCCGCACACAGCCCGAGGACACCGCCTTTCCGATCGTCCAGTATTCCGGAGTGCCGTGAATGCGATAGAGCGTGTCGACCCCGTTCTGGTGGATGTAGAGCGCCCTTGCACCGAGCGGATTATCAAGGCCCGGCGGCTTGCCGCCATTGCGGGCCGAATACTTCTCCAGTTCCGGCTGGCGGGCGATCATTTCATCGGGCGGTGTCCAGGTTGGCCATTTGCGCTTCCAGGCAATGACCGCCCTGCCCGACCAGGCAAACCCTTCCCGGCCAAGCCCGACGCCATAGCGCACCGCCGTGCCGTCATCCCCGACGTGGTAGAGATAGAAGCTGGAAGTGTCGACCACCACGGTTCCAGGCGCCTCGCGGCCACCATAGGCCACCTCGCGGCGCCAGAACTGCTCGGGAACCTTGTCAATATCGATGGCCGGGATGGGGAATTCCTCATCCGGCAGAGCGCCGTAGATTTGCTGGTATTGGCGCTTTGACGGCGCTGCGGCAGCACCAGCGCCGCCCCGGAACCTTGGAAAGCGCATTTCGCCAAAGCGCCGTTGCGGCTGTCCGCCGGCATCTTCGCTCACGCTGGCGCAGCCGGTGAGCGCGATACCGGCAACTGCCGCACCCCCGGCAAGAAAGCCCCGGCGGCCAATCCTGTCTGTTCGTTCCTTATGCATCGGTAGTTTCCCACTCACAACGGTGTCTTTGCGCCGGCGGCTGCTTTTCAGCACCGGCATATGAAAGTGTGCCGGGGGTTCCGGCATGCTTGTTCAGATAGATCATGGTCCGATCTCTTTCGTTTCGTTCCTGATTGCTTGCCGGGATATGCGGCAGGCAGGAGAAAATTCAAAAGATCAGACGTTGATTGGCGGCCTCAGCGGCGCGCTGGCGCTGCAGCCCGTGAGCACCTGCACCCGGCCCGCAGACCGCGTTGTTTCTGCGCTTTCGCCCTGCAAACTGCCGCCACCGGCAACGATGCCGAGATCCGTCATGCAGCGCCAGTGGCCGGGCAATCCGCCCTTGTCCGCCGTACAGCACTTCAACTGGCTGGGTTCACCCATTGCCACCGCCAGATCGTCGACCCCGGCAATGGTGGCAAGTTCCATGGCAGCAGGCGCCGATTGCGCGGCCGCAGCCTGATGGACAGGCCGCAGCAAACTGCCCGCAATCAGCAGAGCCATTACCGCAATGCAGCAAATCAGCCTTGCTGGCGAAAACCCTGCCGGAAATGGTGATCGTTTGCCGTTCATCATTCGCTTATGCCACGCTCCGGCGAGCCGATCCACCGGCAGGTGATAATACTCCCGTGATCGCCCGCGCTCACAACCTGTATGGTCACAGCCGATAGAAAGAAATTATGGCAGTTTTTCTACCCGATGGCAGTTTTTTGCCGGGCTCTTGTGCTACCGGCAGTCCATTCTTTTCCATTGCACAGTTGCATGCCATTGGCTAGGCAACGCACACATGCGGGCATGGCGGAATTGGTAGACGCAAGGGACTTAAAATCCCTCGGCCCCAGGCTGTCCGGGTTCGAGTCCCGGTGCCCGCACCAAACTCATTGTGCCGGGAACGATCGCACACAGCCATGGCCAACATCCTCACCCCCGATACCGTCACCGCGGCAATGCTTGCCATTGGCGATGAACTGCTTTCTGGCCGTACCAAAGACAAGAACATCGTCCATCTTGCCGGCGTGATGACGCTCAAGGGCATTGACCTCAAGGAAGTGCGCATCGTCGCCGACGAGGAAGCGGCGATTGTCGAAGCGCTCAATGCCCTGCGCAGCCGCTATACCCATGTGTTTACCTCCGGCGGCATCGGCCCGACCCATGACGACATCACCGCCGATGCCGTCGCCAGGGCTTTTGGCGTTGCCATCGGCCATGATCGGCGCGCCATGAAACTGCTCGGCGATCACTATGCCGCCCGCGGACTTGACTTCACCGATGCCAGAAAGCGCATGGCGCGCATTCCCGAAGGCGCCGAACTGATCGACAACCCGGTTTCCATCGCTCCCGGCTTTACGATCGGCAACGTTCATGTGATGGCCGGCGTGCCCTCGATCTTTCAGGCCATGCTCGACACCATCAGCCCGGCGCTGGAGGGCGGCGCCAGGCTGATCTCCAAATCGGTCGAGTGCAGCTTCGGCGAAGGCGACATCGGTGCACCGCTGGCCGCCGTGCAGCAGGCCCATGGCGAAACGGCGATCGGCTCCTATCCCCGCTTCGACGGCAAGTCCTATTCGACCGAGATCGTCATCCGCGGCCGCGATGAAGCCGCCGTCCTTTCAGCGGAAAAAGCCGTCCGGGACATGCTTGCTGCCCTTTAGGGTCAGGTTTCGGCCTTGTCGCCAGCAGGGCGCGCTGCGCGCAGGCGGAACGGTCCGGCATTCTGCAGCTTGCGGCGCTGAGCCTCGTCCTTTCCGCCGTGGTGCGGAATGCGATCCCAGATCCCCAGCCTGTAGGCCATCATGACGGCATCATTGTAGTAGTGCATGGTACATCTCCTTTCGAAGAAAGGGATATCCCAACGCCCCTGACACCCCGTTGTCAGGGGCGCGTGCTAAACTGTCAGGAGCAAACCGCCCCACGGAGTACAAATCTGATGCGCAAGACCGGCCGCCTGTTCGAAATCATCCAGATATTGCGTTCTGCCGGAAAACCGGTAACCGCCGAACAATTGGCCGAACAACTGGAAGTGGCCATGCGGACCATCTATCGCGACATCGCCACCCTGCAGGCCATGCGCACACCGATCGAGGGGGAGTCGGGCGTCGGCTATATCATGCGCAGCGGCTATGACCTGCCGCCGCTCAATTTCGATGCCGAGGAAGTGGTTGCCCTGCGCGTCGGCCTGTCCATGCTGGCACGCACCGGCGACACCGCATTGCAGCGCGCCGCTGACCGCATCTGCCACAAGATTGACGATCTGCACGCCGAGGCCGACTGGCTGCAGGTTGCGCCCTGGGGCGCCTCCCCCGACGACCCGGCGAAAGGGTGCGTGTCGATTGCCATGCTGCGTGAAGCAATCACCGCCGAACGCAAGCTGGAACTGACCTATCGCGACCCGCGGGGCCGCGAGACGATACGCAAGGTGCGCCCTGTCGGGGTGGTTTACCATCTCGATTGCGTCATGCTGGCGGCCTGGTGCGAGTTGCGCGGCGCGTTCCGCCACTTCCGCACCGACCGGATCTGGGGTTGCGAACCCCTGGAGGAGCATTTCACCGGCCAGGGCAGCACGTTACGAAGATTGTGGCTCGAACAAACCGGTTTCGCCGATCAGGGATCGCAGGCGGCCGAATCCGCGTGACGGCCCGCCGGGGTTTCGCAAGTACTGGCTAGCGCCCGGATTTGCCGAAGGGTTTTTGCGGCGGTTCCTGTTCGTCTTCGTCACGGCCATCGCCAACATGCCGCCGGTATTCCGGCGGCAAATCCACATCGCCGCGCCGGATGGCGCGAATGTCGTGATGCAACCGCAGATAAGCTGCCAAAACAATGACGGTCATCAGGCCGGGCTGACCGAAGTTCAGCCAGGCAAAATAGCCCGCCAGAATTCCGCAGATCATCAGCAGGAAATACAGCGCCACATTGACGGCGTGATAGGCAAAACGCAGCAGATACCAGCTGAGGTCGTTGTCCTGGTTCATACTTAAGTATAATAGCAAAAAACCCGGCAACAAAAAGGCTTTGGCGGTTTTGGTGCCGCCAGCTTCTACCGGTTGCGGGGCATTGGCTGTTCGGCAGCGATCTCCTGGCCGGTCTGGTGCTCCCGGAAGATGACGAAAATGCCCGAACCGATGATCATCAAAATGCCAAGCCAGGCGATCACGTCCGGCCAGTCGCCGAACACCAAAACGCCCCACAGGATCGAACACGGCATGGCGACATATTCGAACGGCGCCACGGTTGCTGCCTCGGCAAGCTTGTAGGCCGCGGCAATCATGAAGCCGCCCATCGCACTGGCCAGCCCGATGGCCAGAATGATCATCACATCCTCCGGATGGGGCCATATCCAGGGCCGGACCAGGAATTCGAGGGTCGGATCGCCGGTACCGGAAAACTTGCCGTCACCAATCGCCAGGCCGGTCAAAATGCTGATCACCACAAACGTCGCCTGGACGTAAAATGCCATCGCGGCCGCAGAATCGGTTCTGCCAAGCCGCCGGGTCATCATGTGCAGCAATGCGTAAAACAGCGCCGCAACCAGGGGAAACAGCGCCGGCAGGGTAAAGGCCGCCGTTCCAGGCCGCATCACAACGGCAACACCGGCTAGCCCGACAAACACCGCTGCCCAGCGCCGGGGGCCCACTTTCTCACCCAGCATGATGACCGACAGGCCGGTAATAATCAGGGGCGAAACGAAGAACACCGCCACAGCATCTGCAAGCGGCAGCGTCGCCAGCCCGGCAAAGAAAATCAGATTGGCGCAGACAACCGCAAGCCCGCGGCCAAGATGCAGCAGCGGCCGGCGTGTCTTCAGCGCCGACCACCCGCCGGCAAACGGCACGAAAAAGAACAGTGTGAACAACAGGCCGACAATGGAACGGCCGAGCACGATTTCGTGCAGCGCATAGTCGCCCGACAAAAACTTGATGCCGACATCGTTGAGCGAGAAGGCGATGGCCGCACCAACGGCGCACAGAACGGCAACAACGCCCGTATTGCCGGCAATGGCGGTTCTAACACCCATGACCAAACTCCCAGCCGGCACCAAGACAAGTCAGGCGCAGCTGGCCCAGCGTCCGCTGGCCGCCTCAGTGGCGCCTTGCCTTCAATATCCGTTGCCAGAGCGTACCGCCCTCGGTCCTGGAAAGTAAATAGAAATACGCAACGATCATCGCGACAAGCGCCAGCCCCTGCCATTTGTCGAGTTTGAAGACGGCATCATCGGACGTTCCGGCAACAAGGCCGATCAGATAGCGCCCTGTGAAAAACACCGTCAGAAAGTCCAGAATCTCAGCCGTTACCACCCGCAGGGTCGATACCCGCCCGTGCCCACGTTCGGATCGGCGTTCCTGCCCTCCCCGTGCAAGATTTCTTTCTGCCGGATCTTCTTGCCTGTCGTCCTTCATTCCCCGCCTTCTTCCTGGCAACCGTTCTGCATGACAACACGCCTCTATAAAGATTTGACAGGGTACTGAAACCGCGGCGGCATCAGCTGGTCTTGATTCAGCACCGTCCCGCCGGTAATTGCAATGACATCACCCTGCCACTGAAAGGCCAATTCATGTCCAGCCAGCCCAAAAGGTTTCCCGTTACCTGGGATCAGTTCCACCGCGATTGCAAGGCACTTGCCTGGCGGCTGGCCGGGATTGGAGATGCCATCGGCGAATGGAAGGCGATCGTATCGATCACCCGCGGCGGCCTGGTGCCGGCGGCCATCATTGCCCGTGAACTGGGTGTGCGCAACATCGAAACCGTCTGCATCGCCTCCTATCATGAATACAAGGACCAGGGCGATCTCGTTGTCATCAAGTCCATATCGCAGGCCCTGATCGACGATTCGGGCGGCGATGGAACCGGCGTTCTGGTCATCGACGATCTGACCGACACCGGCAAAACCGCACAAAAAGTGCGTGAAATGCTGCCCAAGGCCCATATCGCCACCGTCTATGCCAAGCCGAAGGGCGTCCCGATGGCCGACACCTTCGTCACCGAGGTCAGCCAGGACACCTGGATCTACTTCCCCTGGGACATGGAGATGTCCTATGTGGAGCCGATCTCCGGCAAGCGCGACGGCTGACGGCAGTTCGTTTCACCCGCTGCGCACCGCCCGAAACCTTGCTCACGCCCTCAACCCTTGTCGTCCTTGCCACCGTCGTCATCAACATGACCGGCGTCGGCCTTTTCTGGCCGATCCTGCCCATGCTGGTGCAGGAACTGGGTGGCGGCGGCGTTTCACACACGGCGGTCATTTACGGCCTGTTGTCGGTGGTTTATGCGCTGATGCAGTTCATCTTCGCGCCGATGATGGGCGCGTTGTCGGACCGCTTCGGGCGCCGTCCCATACTACTGGTGGCGCTTACCGGCATGGGCCTCGACAGCATTCTGCTGGCGCTTGCCCCCAATCTTGCATGGGTTTTCGCAGGCCGCGCCCTCGGCGGCATTTTCGGTGCCACCTTCTCCGTCGCCAACGCCTACATGGCCGACATCTCCAGGGAAGAAGACCGCGCAGGCGCCTTCGGAATGGTCGGCGCAGCCTTTGGCATCGGGTTTATTCTCGGTCCCCTGCTCGGCGGCGTGCTTGGCGAAATCGACCTACGCCTGCCGGTATTTGCGGCTGCCGCCCTGTCGTTTCTGAACGTGGCATTCGGCTGGTTTTTCCTGCGCGAAAGCCTGCCGGCCGAAAGCCGCTCGCAAACGCCCCTTTTGCAGACGAATTTTGTTGCCGCCATCAAGTGGCTGGTCTTGCGCCCGGTCATTGTGCCGCTGGCGCTGGCGCTGCTGATCGCCAACACGATGCAGCGCGGCCTTGAATCGATCTGGGTCCTGTTTACGGGGGTTCAATACGGCTGGGGGGCACGCGAAGCCGGCTTTTCCCTTGCCGTGGTCGGCATTTCCTATGTCGTCGTGCAGGGCTTTCTGGTCAAGCGCGTGGTTGCAAGACTCGGCGAGGCAGCCACCATCGCAGCCGGCTTTTCACTGTCAGCTGTAATGTACCTGATGCTGTCGGTTAACCAGAGCGGACTAATCGGCTTTGTCGGCATCGTGCCCCATGTAATCGGCTGGGGCGTTGCCGGTCCTGCCCTGCAGGCACTGGCTTCAAGACAGGTGCAGGCCAGCCAGCAGGGGCTGCTGCAAGGCACGCTGACCTCGATTTCCGGTCTTGCGGCGGTAGCCGGTCCCATGATCGCAACGGGAACCTTTGCCTGGTTCACCTCGCAAAGTGCGCCGTTTGCCTTTCCCGGCGCCTTTTTCCTTGGCGGTGGATTATTGCTGTTTCTCGCCGCCTGGATCGGCAGCACATCACGGCGCAAGACACCTGCGAAATGAGAAAATAACCGGGATCAAGCCACCTGGCGCAGTTTTTCCTGCTCTTCCTCGCTGTCGCGGCGGAAAGCCTCGATGTCACTTTCCCTGAGCATCGGATTGTCCAGCAGATCGCTGAACTGCTGCGGCTTTGCAAAATAAAAGCCCTGATAGACCAGCTTCGGGAACTGGCGCAGATACTCGTACTGGGCCTCGTTTTCCACGCCTTCCACGGTAACTTCATAACCGCGCTCGTGCGCCATGTTGATGATGGTGGAGATCATCGAGCGTGCGCCCTGAGACGTCTCGATCTCGGCAACGAAGGACGAATCGACCTTGATGCGGTCCACACGGAACTTGTCGAGATAGGAAAGCCCAGAATAACCGGTGCCGAAATCGTCTAGCGCGACGGATACCCCAAGCGACTGTACCTGACGGATGGTTTCGGCAATTTCGTCGGTTGCCGAAATGAAAATCGATTCGGTAATCTCGATCTCCAGCCGCTCCGGCGGCAGGCCGGTTTCAAACAGCACATACTGGATTTCGGCAACAAAACCCGGGCGCAGCAAATCCTTCGGAGAGACGTTGACGCTGACTTTCAGACTGCCGAGCGGCTTGATGCATTTGCACGCTTTCAGCATGATCTGGCGGCCGAGTTTTTCCGTCAGGTTCAACTCCTCTGCAACCGGCACGAAACTTACCGGCGGAATGTACCCCTCTTTTGGATGGAACCAGCGCGCAAGCGCTTCCACGCCGATCATCGTCTTGCCGTCTTCGGCGATCAGCGGCTGGAAATACGGCTCCAGCCCCTCGCGTTCGAGCACTTCGTGCAAATCCGTTTCCAGCATGCTCTGCTGGCGGATTTTTGCCGCCATCTGCTTGGAGAAGACGTTGAGTTCCTTCGAATCGCGTTTTTTGGCATCAATCAGGGCCAGCTCGGCCCGCTGCAACACCTGCCCTGCCCCATTGTCGCAATCGCGCAGAAAACAGCCGCCGAGATCCAGGCTGAGAAAAAGCGCCCGTCCGTTCACCTCGACGGGAATGGCAACCGCCTTTTGCAATTCCATTCCCAGGTTTTTCGCTGCCTCCGTGGTTTCGACATCGGGTATGAAAATACCGAATACGCCGCCATGCAGCTTGAAGACCATGCTGGGGCTTTCGAAGAAATAGCTGAGCCGGTTGCCGTAGGCGGCAAGTGCCTGGTCGGCAACTTCGCTGCCCATGGAATTGTTGATCGACTTCAGCCGCCCCAGATCAATCATCACAAACAGCCCGCGGCTGTTCTTTTCCCGCATGTTGCGGTTGATCGTCTGAATGAGATTGTTGCGGTTGGGCAGCCCGGTTTGCTTGTCGTGATATTCAAAATAGCGGATGGCGGCATTGTCCTGGAAGGAGCGCACCAGCAAAACAATGACCGTCATGAAGATCAGCGTACAGGAGCTGAAAAGATAAAGCTCCCGGTTGGTGAATTCAAATCCGGCACTATACCCGACCTCGAAAATGCGCTCGGAAAGCTGCCACAGGGAAAACAGGCAAAATACAATCGTGGATGCAGCAAGCACGACTACGCGCTTGTGTTGAGTCTCCCTGAGACTGGACATTTGCGGTTACCCCCGAATATACGCCGGCACACACCTGGTGACATTGAAACGCAACTGTCTTGACAAAATCTTACGTGTGGAAAAGCAGCGCATTACCGCCGTCAGGTTTCTTACACTAAAACGATTTTACCAGAATCAGCAGCACCGGCCTGTTTCCGCCATTGCAAGAAGTTTTTTTTCCAGCGGCGCTGAGAACGCGCAAAACCTTGATTCCAACGGAAAAAACTTTTCCCCTGTTTTCCACACAAACCCACTAGATGTGGTGTGCGGCAATTTCTTTCACGCTAGTGCTTGACGGCGTTTTCCGAGTCACCTTAGGTATCGTGCTGGGACGTCACTGTCCCCAGGGGGGCGATCTTCAACAAGATCGCTACAACGAGGAGCGCCGGGTTACCGGCCTTCATGATAGTAGCAACCAGAGTACCTGGCCGTAAAACCTTCGTTTTGCGGAAAGGGTGGATTTTGCCTTGGCAAAGGTATTGCAAGGGAAAATCCGATTGTAGCCGGCGGGCCTGCTTAACCTATATTTAGTGTTTGCATGCCAGTCTGCCACAAGATATAGTATGGCGTTTGTATCCTTGCTGGGAGTTGTAAGGATGCCTTGCCGTAAACCGGCGGGACTGTCGATGGCTTTCACACAGGCTGTAGGCGGCTTCTCAAAGAACCGGCAACGCAAGGCAAAGCGGCGGCAAGGCCCGGCCCGTCCGGCGATTTTTCGTCCGGCGTGCGGCATCCGGCAAAGACCGGAAGCGGGCTGAAACCGGCATTTCCCGGATCTTGGATGCCACCAGGGACGTCAATCAAGGAGTAATGCCAGACTCCGGTAACCAGTACCGGGAACGGTATTGTATTGTCTGAAGCGCCCTGCAGCCGGAATGGCAACGGGAAAAGGCCACACATGCAAGGCCAGAGACGAAAGGGATGGGAAATCCAAGATGCGCATAGAGCGGCGGTTTACGAAAAGCGGCAAAACTCCTCACGAGGGCCCCTACGCGGGCATTGAGTTTCGCCAGACTACCAGCGAGATCAAAAATCCGGATGGCTCCATCGTCTTCCGGCTTGAAAACATCCAGGTCCCGGCGGCCTGGAGCCAGGTCGCTTCTGACATCCTGGCGCAGAAATATTTCCGCAAGGCCGGCGTGCCCGCAGTCCTGAAGAAAATCGAGGAGGAAACGGTTCCCTCCTGGCTGTGGAAATCGGAAGCCGACACCGAGGCGCTGAAAAAGCTGCCGGCAGAACAGCGCTATACTTCGGAAATGGATGCCCGCCAGGTCTTCAACCGGCTTGCCGGCACCTGGACCTATTGGGGCTGGAAAGGCGGCTATTTCGACACCGAGGAAGACGCCCGCACCTTCTATGACGAATTGTGCTTCATGCTGGCGACCCAAAAGGTTGCTCCCAACTCGCCGCAATGGTTCAACACCGGACTTCACTGGGCCTATGGCATCGACGGCCCGGCCCAGGGCCACCATTACGTGGACCCGTTCACCGGCAAGCTGGTGAAGTCGAAATCGTCCTATGAACATCCCCAGCCCCATGCCTGTTTCATCCAGTCCGTCGCCGACGATCTGGTCAATGAAGGCGGTATCATGGATCTGTGGACCCGCGAGGCACGCCTGTTCAAATACGGCTCGGGCACCGGCTCCAACTTCTCCTTCCTGCGCGCTGAAGGCGAAAAGCTTTCCGGCGGCGGCAAGTCATCGGGCCTGATGAGTTTCCTGAAGATCGGCGACCGGGCAGCCGGCGCCATCAAGTCGGGCGGCACCACGCGCCGCGCCGCAAAGATGGTGGTCGTCGACATCGACCATCCCGACATTGAAGATTACATCGACTGGAAGGTGCGCGAGGAACAGAAGGTCGCTGCCATCGTCACCGGCTCGAAGACCGTCTCCAGGCACATGAAGGCGATCATGAAAGCCTGCATCAATTGCCAGGGCAACGCCGATGACTGTTTCGATCCGTCGATCAATTCGGCGCTGAAGCGCGAAATCCGCGCCGCCAAGAAGGCCAGCGTGCCGGAAAACTACATCCAGCGCGTCATCCAGCTCGCCCGTCAGGGATATACCGACATCGAGTTTCCGGCCTACAACACAGACTGGGATTCAGAAGCCTATCTGACCGTCTCCGGCCAGAACTCGAACAATTCGGTTTCGCTGACCGACGACTTCCTGCGCGCTGTGGAGGCCGACGAAGACTGGCACCTGACCGCCCGCAAGGACGGCTCGGTGATGAAAACGGTGAAGGCCCGCGATCTTTGGGAGAAGATCGGAACTGCCGCATGGCAGTCGGCGGACCCGGGCCTGCACTACAACACGACGATGAACGACTGGCACACCTGCCCTGCGGCAGGCAGCATCCGCGCCTCCAATCCGTGCTCGGAATACATGTTCCTCGACGATACCGCCTGCAACCTGGCCTCGCTCAACCTGCTCGCCTTCCGCGACAAGAAAAAGGCCTCCCCCGAAAGCCCGCTGGCATTCGACACCCAGGCTTTCGAGCATGGTTGCCGCCTGTGGATGATCGTGCTGGAAATCTCGGTCATGATGGCGCAGTTCCCGTCAAAGGAAATTGCCCGCCTTTCCTACGAATACCGCACCACGGGGCTGGGCTTTGCCAATATTGGCGGCCTGCTGATGACCTCCGGCATCGCCTATGATTCAGATGAAGCACGCGCCATTTGCGGTGCGATTACCGCGATCATGACCGGCATTTGCTATGAAACCTCGGCGGAGATGGCCGGCGAACTGGGCGCCTTCCCCGATTACGAGCGCAACGCAGATCACATGCTGCGCGTCATCCGCAACCATCGCCGCGCCGCCCATGGCGAACAGGACGGCTATGAGGACCTCTCGGTTGCGCCCGTACCGCTCGATCATGGGGCCTGCCCGCAGAACGACCTGGTTGCCCACGCCACCGCGGCCTGGGACCGGGCACTCGAAAAGGGTGAAAAACACGGCTACCGCAATGCCCAGGCCACCGTCATCGCGCCGACCGGCACGATCGGCCTTGTGATGGATTGCGACACCACCGGCATCGAGCCGGACTTTGCCCTGGTGAAGTTCAAGAAGCTTGCCGGCGGCGGCTATTTCAAGATCATCAACCGCGCCGTTCCCGAAGCCTTGCGCACGCTGGGTTACACCGAGGCCCAGATCGGCGAGATCGAGGCCTATGCGGTCGGCCATGGCAATCTGAACCAGGCACCCCACATCAATCCGGGTTCGCTCAAGGCAAAGGGCTTTGACGAGGAAGCGATCAAGACCGTCAATGGGGCGCTCAAATCCGCCTTCGACATCAAGTTCGCCTTCAACAAGTGGACGCTGGGCGAGGAATTCTGCAAGCAGACCCTTGGCCTCACCGATGAGCAGTTGAACGATTTCAACTTCGACCTGCTGGCAGCGCTCGGCTTTTCGAAGAAGGAAATCGAGACCGCCAACATCCATGTCTGCGGTGCGATGACGCTGGAAGGCGCGCCTCACATCGATGACGCCCATCTGCCGGTCTTCGACTGCGCCAATCCCTGTGGCAAGATCGGCAAGCGGGCGCTTTCGGTTTCCTCCCACATTCGCATGATGGCAGCCGCCCAGCCCTTCATTTCAGGCGCGATTTCCAAGACGATCAACATGCCCAATTCGGCAAGCGTCGAGGACTGCAAGGATGCCTACATGCTGTCCTGGAAGCTCGCACTGAAGGCCAATGCACTTTACCGCGACGGCTCCAAACTGTCCCAGCCGCTCAATGCCTCGCTGATCGAGGATGAGGACGAGGAGGATGCGCTGGAAGAGTTCATCGAAGCGCCCGCCGCTGCCCGCGCCGCCCAGGTGTCGGAAAAAATCGTCGAGAAGATCGTCGAGCGCGTCGTCGAAAAGACCGTGCGCGAACGCGAAAAAATGCCCGACCGGCGCAAGGGCTACACCCAGAAAGCCAATGTCGGCGGCCACAAGGTCTATCTGAGAACCGGCGAATACAATGACGGCCGGCTTGGCGAAATCTTCATCGACATGCACAAGGAGGGTGCCGCCTTCCGCGCCATGATGAACAACTTCGCCATCGCCGTTTCCCTCGGCCTGCAATATGGCGTGCCGCTGGAAGAATATGTCGAGGCCTTCATCTTCACCAAGTTCGAGCCGGCGGGCATGGTTATCGGCAACGATGCGATCAAGAACGCCACCTCGATCCTCGACTATGTTTTCCGCGAACTGGCGGTTTCCTATCTCAACCGTTCCGACCTTGCCCATGCGGACCTTTCCGATTTCTCCAACACCGCGCTTGGCCGCGGCGTGGCGGAAGGCAAGGCCGAGCCGGTTTCCTCGGGCCTTACCCGCGGACACAAGCTATCGATCGTGCGCCCGGCCTCCGGCGAGCCGAAAGGCTCGGCCAAGGGCGCCGGCACGACGATGTCGAACGTGACGGCCATCGGCAAGACCGCGGCTGCCACCAAGCTGGAACTGGAAGAAGCACCCACCGCATTCCATCGCGAGCTGCCTGAAGAGGCGGAACCCGCCAAGGAAAGCGTCGCTGACATGGTCGAGCGAATCGCCGACAGCCAATCTGAGTCCCGGGCGGTATCCTCCCCCGCCCGCGGGGTTGGGAAAGCGGACGCGGCGGCTTCTTCCGGTTCCAACCAGTCCGCCAATGAGGCCCGGTCTTCCGATGAGGCCCGGTCTTCCGATGAGGCAAAGCCGGCAAACGCCAATCCGCTCGACGCGGGTGCCCAGCGCCAGAAGGCGCTGATGCAGGGCTATACCGGCAATTCCTGCGACGAGTGCGGCAACTTCACCATGGTCAGAAACGGCACCTGCGAAAAATGCGACACGTGTGGGGCGACCAGCGGGTGTAGTTGATCTGACTCGGGGGACTCGAACCCCCGATCAAGCGGTATAGAGGACAAGGGCCGCCTGCGGGGAACTGCAGGCGGCAAAATCTATAGATGATAGACGGATTCTACGTATCATATTTCACTGGAAGCACGGGCTCATCTATCGGGATGTTTATGTTCAAGGACGGTACAATCGTCGGCGCAGATGCAGGGGGTGGTGTGTATGACGGCACATATGTGGTTGATGAAACTGGAAAGAACCTAACGGGACAAATTACCTTTAGAATACACCAAGGGGGGCAATCAATCACCGGTGCAAGCGCACCATCTGGCCCAATCTCGGTAGACATACCAATAGTCTTGCCAACTGAGTTTACCCGTCACGACGTCCACACGATTCAAACTCCATTAGGCCCGGTCAACGCTAAATTTGAAAAAATTCGCGAGGCGTAGATGGAATACATAACAATAATTGCAATACTACTTGGCCCAATAATTGCCGTCTTAATAACACGTTATCAAGACGCAAGGCGCGCAAATGTACAAAGAAAACTTGATGTCTTTCGTTCACTGATGAAGACCAGAAAGACGGCTTTAGATCACGAGCATGTAGGCGCACTGAACCTCATAGAGCTAGAATTCTACAAGCATGAAAAAGTGGTACAGGCTTATAGAGCCTACATAGATTTTAGATACGAACCTGAACCAAACAGCGGAATTGATGATCTCGATCGGCACAACAAGCGAGGCGAAAACCTCCTATATGATTTGTTGTCAGAAATCGGCAGGTCCCTCGGCTATACGTTTGACAAAGATGATTTAAAGCGCTTCTCCTACTCCCCTCAGGGGTGGAATGACGACCAAGCGATTATGCGAAAGAATGCCCGTCTCCTGAATGGTCTACTCGAAGGAAAAATTGCACTTCCAATTACGCCAATGCCCCCACAACAAGATAATCCGTTTCCACCGCCACCTATTGACGAGAAAGAATAGATTAGTTTTCGAACCACGAAGGCGGAAACTTCCGTAAGTTGTGGTTTCGGCGTAAAGAGACTAAATGAAACTCCTGTGCGTCACCCCGGTTGCCATGCAAACCGGGGTCCATTGAACCTTTGGCTTTGCTCGGGCAGACTTCGGGTGTGGGATCGTTCGTTTACATCATGGCTTCGCGTCAAAACGGCACGCTGTATACCGGTGTGACGACCGACCTTAAACGCCGTGCATGGGAACATCGCGACAAAGTGCTTGGCGGCTTTACTGCCAGATACAATTGCACATTGCTCGTATGGTATCGCGAGTACGAAAATGTGGTTGATGCCATCGCCGACGAAAAGCGCATCAAGAAGTGGCGGCGGGCATGGAAAATCCAGATGATTGAGGCAATGAATCCTGATTGGCGGGATTTGTATCCCAATCTTGCTTGACGTGGCTGTCCGTGCCCGCGGATGGGTACAATGGACCCCGGTTTGCCCCTGGAGTTTTGGGCAACCGGGGTGACGCGCTGCGCGTAGGGCCTCCCGTGAATAACTTTGGTGCTGGGTCCCCACTCTCGGCATTTGCACAGCAAATGCCTGCCGCCAACGGAGACAAGCCCGAGGATGACGACCACTGATGGTTCATCGACCGTGGATACCTCGCGGAATGGGTCCCCGCATCACGCCAGCAAAGGCTGACGGTCCGCAGATGACCGCCGGCGGACAAAATGCGCCTCCCTTCCCTTGTCCGTGCAAGATTGCCAACCACAACTTTAACGTTCAGATTCACCAAAGCTTAAACCGCACGCTTTATACCGCTGCGGTGTAACAAGGAGCCCCCATGTCCGAACCTGCAAATTCCATTCCCCATCTCCTGGCCGAAATGGCCGCCGCCGACGGCAAGGTGCTGCAAGTCGAGGAACTGAACGCAGAGGCGCTGATCGAGTGCTTTGGCGCCCAGCTGAGCGTTGAAGACGCCAAGGCCCGGTTCTTCGCCAGTCTGAAGGCCGAGGTAACCGAAACCGATCCCCAAAAAATGATGGCGCATTTCGCGCGCCTGCCGGTGGAGGTGAAACTCGATCTGTTCCGGGCCGTCTGGATGGTTGCCATCTGTGACGGCGAACTGCATCCATCAGAAGAGCGCCTTGCCCAGCGTTTTGCCGACATGATCGCACTGGGAAGAACGGATGAGACACCGAACCCGGCTGCCGCGGACGATACGATCATCGAAATGCGGTTCCAAAAAGCCGGCTGAACGGCACAACCGGTTCTCAAGCGGAATGGAGTCCGGCGATTTTCAGATCGCCATCAGGCAGGGCCAGCCTGCCCCCTGAAACCGGTTTTCGGCACCCTGTCGTTGCCGGAAAGGTCAGCGGCATTCCCTTGACGGAACGCATGGCAAGATAGGCCCAGGCCTCCGCCTCCATCGCATCGCCGTTAAAACCGGCCTCATCGCAAACGATTACCTTGCCGCCATTAAGGTCCCCGGCAAGAGTCACAAGATCGGCCATGATGGCGCCGTTCTTGCGCCCGCCGCCACACACGATCCACAGTTTGGGCGGCTCGGGCAGATGATCGCAAGCCTTCACAATGGCCGCCGCACTGACATGGGCAAGGGTTCGCGCACCGTCGGCAAGCTCGGCTTCGCCGGGATCCAGCGGCACAAAATCGGCCCGGTCGAGGGATTTGGGAACCTCGCGCTCAAAATAGGGAGCTGAAAGATACCGGCCGGCAATTTTCTTGACAACGCCGCCCTCCGACGCAATCGCTCCGCCCTGATCGAGCGGAATGCCGGCCTTGGCGGCAACCCACTGGTCGATTAGCGCATTGCCCGGCCCGCTGTCGAATGCGGCGATTTCGCCGTCTGCCGCCACCCAGGTGATGTTGGAAATTCCGCCGATATTGACGAAACATGCGGGAAATTCCTGATTCAGATTATCAGGAAGGTTTTGCGCCAGCGCCCGGTGATAGACGGGTACCAGCGGCGCCCCCTGCCCGCCATGGGCCATGTCGTTTCGGCGAAGGTCGTAAACCGTGGCGATGCCGGTCATCGACGCCAGTGCTTCACCATCGCCCAGTTGCACGGTAAACCCGGCCTTAGGGCGGTGCAGCATGGTCTGGCCGTGAAAGCCGATCAGGTCGATGGCATCGGGCGCAAGGCCCTGCTGGTCAAGAAATCCGGCTACCGCATCCCCATGGCGGCGGGTGATATCGGCTTCAAGGCTGGCAAGTGCATCGCTGCGCTCCCCGGCGCTTTCCAGTGATTTTGCCGCTTCCAGCAATGCCTCAATGCGCTGCTTAAACGCAGGTTCATAGGCAAACTCGGCAAAGCCCAGCCGCTCGACGCGATTTTCACCATCGCTGCGGATGAGCGCGCAATCGATGCCGTCCATGGAAGTGCCGCTCATCAGGCCGATGGCGGTCATCACGTTTTTCTTGTGTGCCGGGCGGCTTTGCATTTTTCCAGATTCCGACTATGAGGGCGTGCAACCGGGCAATTGCCCGCCTTTCACCCGATGAACCAACATCCAGCTTAGACGGAAAACACGACCATGTCCGGCTTCAAGTCCGACTTTCTGCAAATCCTCTCCGAACGCGGCTTCATCCATCAGATTTCCGATGAAAGCGGCCTTGATGCCCTGCTCGCCAAGGAGTCGGCCACTTGCTATATCGGCTTTGACGCCACTGCCCCCTCCCTGCACGCAGGCAGCCTGGTGCAGATCATGCTGCTGTACTGGTTCCAGCAGACCGGCCACCGGCCCGTCGCGCTGATGGGCGGCGGCACGACGCTGATCGGTGATCCTTCCGGCAAGGATGAAAGCCGGCAATTGCTGACCCGCGAAAGCATCGCCAGGAACAAGGAAGGCATCCGCCGCGTATTCTCGAAGTTTCTCGATTTCGAGGAGGCAGGCGGTAACGCCGTAATGGCCGACAATGCCGATTGGCTTCTTGAACTGAAATATGTCGATTTCCTGCGCGAATACGGCCGCCATTTTTCGGTCAACCAGATGCTGGCCCGCGACAGCGTGCGGCTGCGCCTGGAGCGCGAACATCACCTGTCCTTCCTGGAGTTCAACTACATGATCCTTCAGGCCTACGACTATGTGGAGCTCAACAAGCGCTATGGCTGCAGGCTTCAGATGGGCGGCTCCGATCAGTGGGGCAACATCGTCTCTGGCATCGATCTCGGCCGCCGCGCCGGCACGCCGGAGCTTTTCGCCCTGACGACGCCCCTGCTGTCGAGTTCTTCGGGCGCCAAAATGGGCAAGACCGCCGATGGGGCGATCTGGCTGGAAGAGGACATGCTGCCGGTCTACGACTACTGGCAATACTGGCGCAATGCCGAGGATGGCGATGTGGCACGCTTCATGAAGCTGTTCACCACCCTGCCGCTTGACGACATCGCCCGCTATGCCGCGCTGGAAGGGGCTGAACTGAACGAGGCCAAGAAAGTGCTGGCGACCGAGGCAACGGCCATGGTCCATGGCCGCGAAAGGGCCGAACAGGCCGCCGAAACCGCCCGAAAGACCTTTGAGGAGGGCGTTGCCGCCGGTGATCTGCCGACAGTAACGGTGCCCGAAGGCGAACTGGCAGAAGGCATCGGCCTGCTGGTGCTCATGGTGCGCGCCGGCCTTGCCTCCTCAAATGGCGAGGCGCGCCGGCACATCAAGGGCGGCGCGGTAAAAATCAACGACAGGCAGATTACCGATGAGCGGCTGTCCGTCACCGGCGCCATGCTTGGCGATGATGGTGCCCTGAAACTCTCCCTCGGCAAGAAAAAGCACGTGCTGGTCCGCCAGACGTAAGACGTTTGCCCGATCAGTTTCTGAATTCGAAGATTTCCCGGAATATGCCGGGCGCCACGATGGAAAGCGGGTTGACGGCAATCTGCGGATTGTTAGCCGGTCCGCGCAGGCGGTAGGTGATGCCGATAAGCCCGCTGTTCTTGCCGTTGGACAGAATGTCACCGATCAGCGGTATCTCGCCGAGAACCCGGCTGATGGCAAACAGCGGCATGAAGGTACCGCGCAGGTTCATCCGGTCGGCTTCATCGAACAGGATACCGTCAAAGGTCAGTCCGATCTGACCGTTCCTGAGCCAGCCTTTTTCGACCTCAAGCCGGCTGGGAGACTTGATGATGCCCGCTTTCAGATCATCGAACTTCACCCGGCGCAGATCGAGGTCGCGCAAGCGGCCCGAGGCACGCCGCAGTCTGGCCGGCGCCGGCGCCGATGTCAGCGAGGCCAGGCGTTCTTCACCAACCACCACGAAATCCTTGATCGCCACCTTGCCGACAAACGGTCCGGCGCCACTGCGTCTTAAGGAAGCCAAAAGCTTGCCATCACGCATCTTGTCGTAAAGATTGACCATCGCAAGCGAGCCGCCCGCATTGTCTGCGCGAAACCGGAAGCTGGTCGCATCGCCTTCGGTCTGCGCCGAGACCTGCGACAGCTTGCCCTCGATTGCCCCTTTCACGTCAAGATAATGCAGCCTGCCGCCGCGCGTTTCATAGCGCACGACAACCGACTCCATCACCCGACCGTTAAACCCGCCCATATGGCCGAAATTGGCCGACAGGGACACATCGTTGCCGGCAGTCGATGAAAGCCCCTCACCATGGATCACCATCTGCAGCACCGGACGGCTGTCATAGGATCGCCCGCCGGCGCGGATGTCGTAGCCGCCCTTTCTGCCGACGATGCTGACGTCAAAGTCGTCGCCCCTGTTGAGGGCAACACCCTTCATGTCTGCCCTGATAAGGCCGCTGGTGGAAAAGGAAAGATCGCCCCGCGCCTTGCGCCCGCCATCCATGCGGAAGGAAAAGTCCTTCAGGCGCGTGACATCCCCTTCCTGATCGAGATGAAACTTCGCCGAAGCCGTATTGGTGCTTCCCCGCCGTATCCGCCAGCCGATCCAGGGCAGGGAAACATCGGCCCTCGACAGATCGATCTCGTAGTGCTCCGGCCCATCGCCCCTGGACTGGATACGAACCTCCAGCGGCCCGCTGACCACCGGCGCCAGCCGGATATTCTGCCTGACAAGATCATCGGTGGTGACGGACAGCCTGATATCCCGGCGGCGCAGGTCCCTTGCCGCCCCGTTTATCGGTTCAGCCAGATCAAACCGGGCAGCGAAGCCGTCGAGCTTTGCCTTGCCCTTGGCCGCCACCTGCCGGGCATCCGCCGTTATTTCCATCTTGCCATCGCTGATGGTGTGCCCAAGCAGCGGCTTCTTCACCGTCAGCTTTGAAAGATCGGCAACCGCCCGCCAGTCCCTGACCTTGCCGCCATCCACAAGCGGCGCGGTGCCGCTGACGCGAACCTTTGCTTCGCCTGCAAGATCGGCTGGCCGGATCCCCAATGGGCCGATGGCATTGAGCGGATCGCTGTCTGCCAGGGCCGCGACCGCTGCTGCCGGGCCCGAAAGACGTGCCGTGATCTTGGCCTGAGGGGGCTCGGCGCTCATCTTTGCAATGGTGACAGACAACTCGCTGACCTGGACCCGCTTGGCGCCCGAAGGCTTGATGGAAGCCTTCGAGGATGCAGCCTCCAGCCGGTCGCCGGTAATCGTCAGCGACCCACTGGCTGTTTCCAGCGGCGGCAAGGTGCGGTGATAGGCAACATCAAGGCTGGAGAACTTCGTTGAAAGCGACAATTCGCCTTCATCGGGTGCCCCGCCCTGTTTGAGGGCCGCCAGCTTTTCCGGCGAAAGCGAGAGCTGCAGATCGAACGCAGAAAGTCCGCCCGCCGTTACATGCTCCCTGACCCATTTGCGGGCCTTGGGCGCCACCCAGTCCGGCCACAGCCCGATGACGGTGGCAACATCCGTTTCGCTGCTGCCGAGCGACAGCGCTATCCCCTCTTCCCTGCCCGCCATTGCGCTGCCGGCAAACTGCGCCTCGCCACTGGTCACCACAACCCGGTCGAAATCGGCGCGAAGTCCGGCAATATCAACTTTGCCGGCAAGCTGGGCGCTGGCGGTGCGCGGGGCTGACTGCTGTGGTCCGGCAAGACTTTCAGCCGCCACGTCAAGCATCATGGCATAGAGGCCAAACGCCTGCTCTTCCCCGGCTTTGAGCAGAGCGTCAAATCGGCCGGAAAACCGGAACACCTGCCCGCCAACACGAACGTCACCGTTTTCAAGCGTGATTGCGCTTGCATCCGGGGATATGGAAAAACTCGTCACCGCCGACGGCATGTCGTAGCGCTTCTTTCCAAGGTGCAAGGTTCCCGAACTTGCCTGCAGCTTTACAAATGCATCAAGCGGCTCAAGCTTTGCATCAAAGGGCAGGCGCGCATCCAGCCGCACATTTGCATTCACAAAGGGCCGCGGAGCTTTCCCCCCGTCGAACCCTTTTTCATCGCCATCCTCTTGCAGCCACCAACCGGTGGGAAGCTTGCCAATCCCCAGCGAAAGCTGGCGCCCGCCTTCCGCCGCACCGCGCCAATCCGCATTGATGTTGAAGGCCTGTCCGGCAGCCTCCGCCTCCACTTGCAGCAGCAGGCGCTTGTCGCTGTATCCGGCGCTGCCCGTATTCAACACCACCGGAAAGTTGCTGGTTCTGCCGATGGCAGGCAACTGCAAGGAGATATCGCGCATTTCAATGGCTTCAATCGAGCCTGAACGAAACGCGGATTCGGTTGCTGCAAGCCAGCCGCCGAACCGGCGCAGCATTTCCTGTGGCAAAATCCTTGTCCCCGAGCCATCTGCCTCCGGCAGGACAATTCGCCCGCCCTGCAACTCCACCCGGTCGAACTGAGGCTTTCCGGTCAATGCCGATACAATGTCCAGCCCCACATCAACACGCTCGATGAACAAAACCTCCCGGCGGCTCTCGCGATGACGCACATGGATGCCCTCGCCTCTCAGTGCAAGGATCGATGACAGCGCCGGTGAAAGCCCGCTTTGTGTAACCTCCACCACAAAGCCGTCGCCCACCATGTTCTGCAGCGTGGTCTCGATGCGCTGGTGAATGGTGGCAAGGTTCAGCGGCTGACCCTGAAAAAGATAGGCCAGCATGCCGCCCCCCGCCAGCAGCACGGCAACCGGCAGGATAAAAAACAGCAGTCCACGTCTCAGGCTCCACCGATAGGCAGGCTGGGACGGCGAAAAATCGTTTTTCGTCGCTTGCTGCTTGCGCCGCATTCAAAGCCCCGAATTTTTTGCCTTCCGGCAACCAAAGCCGGTACGCGGGCCCCTCGCTGGGCGGGAATTGGCGCCGCACTTGCGAATCACGGCGCGTCATGCCGGCCCGTCTGCAAGGATGCCACATTCAACCCGAACGCCAAACAGGGACCGCGATCACGTTTTGGGTGTTGCAGCGGCCCGATCGTGCCGAGCACCGCCAGGTCATAAACTGTGCATTGCCGCGACAGGCTCGTTTCCTGCCGCCTGGCAATCCTGTATCCGTAACCCCAAAACACGATACGACACGGAGAACATCATGGCAGATACAGCTTCACGCCCCGATATTGGTGACAAAGCACCTGATTTTGACCTTCCTGCGGCAGGGGCGGAAAATGTGAAGCTGTCGGCGCTTTCAGGCAAAGCCGTCGTGCTGTTTTTCTACCCCAAGGACGACACGTCGGGCTGCACTGCCGAGGCAATCGATTTTACTGCCGCCCTGCCGGATTTCCAAAGGCTTGACGTCAAGGTGATCGGCATGTCGCCCGATCCGGTGAAGAAACACGACAAGTTCCGTGAAAAGCACGGCCTTCAAACCGTTCTGGTTTCCGATGAGGAAAAGAAAACGCTTTCCGACTATGGCGTGTGGGTCGAAAAGAGCATGTATGGCCGCAAATATATGGGCGTGGAACGCTCGACCTTCCTGATCGCAGCCGACGGCACCATTTTGAAGGCATGGCGCAAGGTGAAAGTTCCCGGCCATGTCGCCGACGTGTTGAAAGCGGCCAAAGAACTCGTCTGAAAAGGCAGGCTGCGTTGGGAACGCTTCACCACACGTCCGGCAAGGAAAGGCCTTCATGCCTTGCATCGGCGGCGATTGCCGCCCTGGCCGCATCCGATCTCGATGAAAAGTGCCGCCGTACGCAAGACCTGGCAAGCCGCTGGGAAGCGCGGCAATTGTCGCTCACCACAAGCCATGCGGCAAGCTTGTTGCCGCCCGATCGGCCCGGCAGGCCCAAGAAGCCAGACCTGGTGCCACCCCATCTTGTGCCCCGGCGCTCGATCCGCAGCCGCAGGGGAATGATCGCACTGCTGCACGCCATTGCCCATATCGAGCTCAATGCCATCGATCTGGCGCTCGACATCATAGCGCGCTTTGCCCGTCTTTCCATGCCGCGTTCCTTCTATGACGGCTGGGTGATGGTGGCGCGTGAGGAGGCCAAACACTTCGGCCTGCTGCGCGCCCGTCTTGGGGATTTTGACGCGACCTATGGCGACCTTCCGGCCCATGACGGGCTCTGGGAAGCAGCACAGCGCACCGGCCACGACCTGATGGCCCGCCTTGCAATCGTGCCGCTGGTGCTGGAAGCACGCGGCCTCGATATTACCCCTTCTCTGATACGCCACATCAGCGAAACGGGAGATTTAAAAACCGCCGAAATCTTCCGCATCATCTATGAGGATGAAAAGGGACATGTGGCGGTCGGCGCCAAATGGTTCCGCTTTTTGTGCCACAAAAACAACATCGAGCCGGCTGCCTCGTTCCAGGCAATGGTAAGGCGCCATTTCCGGGGGCCCTTAAAGCCCCCCTTCAACGATCTTGCCCGGGCAAAAAGCGGCATTACCCCGCTCTTCTACCGCACGCTTTCACCGGCGGGAAACTGACCTGGCCTTGCCGCCTGCCGGGTGCATGCTCCCTGAAGCCTTTGTTAACCATATTCGGCAACACTTGGCCTGACCGGACCCTGCTTTCGGGGCCGCTACATGAGTATTGGCAAGGTATCGGGTGTTGTTCAATGAGTGAAGTTAGGGAGCCCCGCCAGTTCGGGCGCAGGGAAAACCGGGTCGTCATCACAACCAATGGCACGGTTCGCGAATACCGTGTCTCCGCAAACATCCTGATCCTGTCTGCTGTTCTTTTCTGCACCTTCATGACCGGCTACATCGGGGCCACGGCCTATCTTGCCTTCCGCGAGGATCTGGTTGCCGGCACGCTGATCCGCCAGGCCCGGATGCAGCATGAATATGAAGACCGCATTGCAGCCCTTCGCTCGCGCGTCGACCGCATCACCTCGCGCCAGTTGCTGGACCAGCAGGCCGTCGAAGCCAAGGTGGCAGCCCTGATGCGCCAGCAGGAAATGCTGACCGGCCGCAATGGCGCCCTGGACGGCCTGATCGAGAAGGCGCGCAAGCAGGGCCTTGAGGTGCCGCAAACACAAAAACCCGAGCAAAAGGCGGAAATCGAATCTGTTACAACCGGCTCAATCGGCGCATCCGGCACCCGCCGTCCGACCATCGTCGCCCTGGCGGATGCCGGTTCCTTCCTTCGCGGCTCGACTTTTGCCGGCCAGAGCGGCACGGCCATCGGTCTTGGCCAGGATATGAGCCGCAAACTGGCCGCAGCGCAGCTGCCAACCGGTAATGCTGCCGGCAATCCGGCAATCACAACCCAGCACATGTTTGAGGATGTGCGCGAGCAGATTGGCGCGGTGGGCATGCGCCAGACCGCCAGCCTGAAGGCCCTGCAGACCGCCGCCCGCCAGCGCATGGAACAGCTCGCGGCCGTATATCAAAAACTCAAGGTTCCCCTGCCGGCAGACATGACGGCAAATACCGGCGGTCCGTTCGTCGCCGCCAGCGGCATGGCGTTTGAGGACCTTGCCGAAAACGTCGCGCTTTCCCTGGATACGCTGGCAAGGCTGAAGACAAAGGCCATGAAGCTGCCCGTGGCAAATCCCCTGCCCGGCGCAAAGATCACCAGCCGCTTCGGCAACCGCCTCGACCCCTTCAATCGCCGTTCCGCTTTCCACGCCGGGATTGATTTTCGCGCGGCCCGCGGCACGCCCGTCAAGGCAACTGGCAGCGGGCGCGTCATCCATGCAGGACGCAAGGGCGGCTACGGCCTGATGGTGGAAATCGACCACGGCAACGGGATCACCACCCGCTATGCCCATCTAAGCCGCATCACTGTCAAAAAGGGTGCAACGGTAAAACCGGGCGAAAGGATCGGAAAGGTCGGTAGCACCGGCCGCAGTACCGGCCCGCATCTGCATTATGAAGTCCGCCGCCACAAAAAACCTGCCAACCCGTCCAGATTTCTGAAGGCCGGCCGGGAAATCGCCACGCTCTAGGTTTCGGACGCGGCGCGAGACGGATTCCGTCTCTGGCAAGGCGAAAAAACCGCCGTGGTGGGCCCCACCACCAACGGGTTTTCAACGATGCCAGGGGCAAAATCCGCCGCGTTCTGCAAGAATAGGATGAAAATCGCACGCTTCAGCGTCGCGGAACCTCGAAAGGATAGCGACCTGGCATTGGTCCCGCTCCTGGAATTGAACGATTTTCCCCACACCGCGCTCCAAATCCTGAATGTCGATACAGCCTAACCCTGCCAGGTTATTCGATATCGGCGACTTCGCCTTCGCTGCCGGTAATCTGGTGGATGAGCGAAGCTTCCATGAAGGCAGTAAGATCTCCGCCCAGCACCGCATCCGGCGAGGTATTTTCCACCCCGGTGCGCAGGTCCTTGACCAGCTGATAGGGCTGCAGCACGTAGGAGCGGATTTGGTGGCCCCAGCCGATCTCGGATTTCGCCTCATGCTGTTCCTGGATCGATTCCTGGCGTTTCTTCATCTCCACATCGTACAGCCTTGCCCTCAATGCCTTCATGGCATTGGCCCGGTTCTGGTGCTGGGATTTTTCCGATGAAGTGACCACGATGCCGGTCGGCATGTGGGTGATGCGAACCGCAGAATCCGTCGTGTTCACATGCTGCCCGCCGGCGCCCGACGAGCGGAAGGTATCGATCCGGATATCCTTGTCCTGGATTTCGATCTCCACATTGTCGTCAATTTCAGGATAAACCCACACAGACGAAAACGAGGTATGGCGGCGCGCCTGGCTGTCATAGGGTGAAATGCGCACCAGACGGTGCACGCCGGATTCGGTCTTCAGCCAGCCATAGGCATTCTCGCCGCGCACCAGGATCGAAGCCCCCTTGATGCCGGCTTCCTCGCCATCGTTGACGTATTGAACCTCGACCTTGTAGCCGCTTTGCTCCGCCCAGCGCGTATACATGCGCAGCAGCATGGAAGCCCAGTCCTGGCTTTCCGTACCGCCCGCCCCGGCATGAATTTCCACGAAGGCATTGGCGCTGTCCATCTCGCCGGACAAAAGCGCGTCGATCTGGCGTTTTCCAAGATCCTTGTGCAAGGTTTGCAGGGCAGCCTCAGCCTCGGCGACAACGCCCTCATCGCCCTCTTCCTCGCCCAGTTCGATCAACCCCACCTGATCGTCAAGCTCGCTCTGGATCGACTGGATGGTGTTGATGCTCTTTTCCAGATGCTGGCGTTCGCGCATCAGCTTCTGGGCCTGATCCGGATCGTTCCACAGTTCGGGGTCCTCGGCCTTGGCGTTGAGTTCTTTCAGGCGGGCAAGGGACTTGTCCCAGTCAAAGATGCCTCCTCAGCAGCCCGACCGACTGCTTGATTTCATCGACAATGGATTGGATTTCCGCACGCATTTGAACCTTTGTCCCGCTAATGCAATTTTGTGGGTGAGGTGAATTGATCTGGATCGAGCGCCTGAATATGCGAGCAGATTGCGCTTGTAAACTGCCGAATACAGCTTGCGCGCGGGAATGGCACAAATTCGCCGCCGCCCGCCGGCAGGCGCTTCGACAGGTTCCCGACAATCAGATCAGTAAAGACTCACTGGCAGATCAGTAAAGACCGCCGGTACCTGAAAGAATGGCCCGGTTGGCATCCGGCGACACGGTAATGTTGGCATCGCCCACCATGTCCTCGAAACCGATCACCGTAAAGATGGTCGGCGGCGCCGTGCCCGGCTTGAATGCCTCCAGAATAACGCCCGGCTGGCCGGCACTCGCCTCAAGGCCTGTCTTGGCGTTGATCGGAATGAGCTTGATGCCCTTGGGAACACGGAAGTCGACCGGTGGTTTGCCTTCATTGGCAGCGGCCATGAATTCGGTGAAGACAGGGGCAGCCAGTTGTCCGCCTGTGTTGCCGCGCCCCATCGGCCGCGGATTGTCAAAGCCGATATACACGCCTGCAACGAGATCGGGCGTATAGCCGACGAACCAGGCATCCTTTTCGTCATTGGTGGTACCGGTTTTGCCGGCCACCGGCCGTTCAAGCGCCTTGACGGACTGGGCTGTACCGCGCTGCACCACCCCTTCCATCATCGAGGTGATCTGATAGGCCGTCATCGGATCGAGCACCTGTTCGCGGGTGTCGACCAGTTCGGGTTCTTCCTGTCCGGTCC
Source organism: Salaquimonas pukyongi (assembly GCF_001953055.1). Lineage (NCBI taxonomy): Bacteria > Pseudomonadati > Pseudomonadota > Alphaproteobacteria > Hyphomicrobiales > Salaquimonadaceae > Salaquimonas > Salaquimonas pukyongi. Next base: position 1,768,876 of record NZ_CP019044.1, read on the forward strand.
AGGCATCGGCGGAACAGGTCTCGCAAATGCGGTCTTCGTATTTGAAGATGGTCTTGCCGTAGCGGTCCTGAATTCGGTCGATCGTGGAAGGTTTGACCTGCCGGCCGCCATTGGCAAGCACCGAATAGGCCGCAACCATGCGCAGCACGGTCGTCTCGCCGGACCCCAGCGACATCGCCAGCACCGGCAGCATGTCGTCATAGATACCAAAGCGCTCGGCATATTCGGCAACCAGCGGCATGCCCATGTCCTTGGCAAGACGAACCGTCATCAGGTTGCGTGATTTTTCGATGCCCAGCCGCAAGGTCGACGGGCCGGCATATCCCTTGCCGTAGTTTTTCGGTTCCCAGATGCCCAGCGCCGATCCCTGATCAACCTTGATGGGCGCATCAAGCACCACCGATGACGGGGTATACCCATTGTCGAGGGCCGCCGCGTAGACGAACGGCTTGAACGACGAGCCGGGCTGGCGGTAGGCCTGTGTTGCCCGGTTGAACTGGGATTGGGAAAAGGAGAACCCCCAACCAGGGCAAGCACACGGCCTGTATGGGGGTCCATGACCACCATTGCGCCCTGTACTTCAGGCGGCTGCCTGAGCTTGTATTCTCCGGCCTGGTTTTCCGCCACTGCCTCGACAAATACCACATCGCCGGTTTGAAGAATCTGGTCGGCAGTTTTCACACTGCGGGCCTTGCCCGCGCTGTCGACGACCTTTTTCGCCCATGCCATGTTTTCCAGCGTGATGCGGCCCAGCTTGCGCTCTTCCGACAGGCCGCCGGAGACATTGCGCTTTGGCTGCAGGCCGATGGAAGCTTCCTGTTCGCCCACTCCCAGCACAACGGCCAGCTTCCATTCCGGCACATCGGACAGCCCGCTTACCTCGCCCAGCGCCTTGCCCCAGTCTTCCCCCAGTTCGATCTGGGTCACGGGGCCGCGGTAACCGCGCTGCGTGTCAAAGTTGATAAGGCCGTTCTGCAGCGCCCTGCGCGCCATGCGCTGGATTTCCGGATCAAGTGTCGTGCGCACCGAAAGCCCGCCCTCATACAGCGCATCCTCGCCATAGCGGTCGATGATCTCGCGGCGCACTTCCTCGGAGAAATACTCCGAAGCCGCCAGATAGGTCGAGCGGCGGCGCGGATTGACATCCAGCGGCTTGGCCTTGGCCTCATCGGCCTCCTCCATGGTGACATAGCCATTGGCCACCATGCGGTCGATCACCCAGTTGCGGCGCTCAAGCGCAGCTTCCGTCTTGTTGAACGGGTGATAGTTGTTCGGCGCCTTTGGCAATGCGGCAAGATAGGCCGCTTCGTGCAGTTTGAGCTGGTTGACCGACTTGTCGAAATAGGTAAGCGACGCACCGGGCACGCCATAGGAACCGAGCCCCAGGAAAATCTCGTTCAGGTACAGTTCCAGAATGCGGTCTTTCGAATAAGCCTGCTCGATACGCAGCGCCAGAATGGCTTCCTTGATCTTGCGGTCAATGGTCCGCTCATTGGAAAGCAGGAAGTTTTTTGCCACCTGCTGGGTAATCGTCGAGGCGCCGATCGATCGGCGGTTGGTGCCGATATTGCGCACATTGGTGATGACAGCTCGGGCAAGCCCTTCCGGGTCGATGCCCGGATGGGAATAAAAATTCTTGTCTTCAGCAGAAAGAAACGCGCTCTTGACCAGGTTCGGAATTGCCTGAATGGGCAGATACAGCCGCCTTTCGCGGGCATATTCGGCCATCAGCGCACCGTCTCCAGCATGAAAACGCGTTGTCACAGGCGGCTCATACGCGTTCAGCACCTCGTAGTCGGGCAAATCCTTGGACAGTTCGGACACATACCAGGCGACGCCAGCCAGAACGACCAGGCCAAGCAGCGTGCCTATACCGAACAGATATCCGATGAGCCGCAAAATCATGGGGTAAATCTAACCTCGCCCGTCCGACCTTGCCGGATTACGTATCGTAAGCATCGTGGCGGTCTAGCCGTTTCCGGCCTGAATGTCCAAACCTGCCGCATCGCTTAGCTGATTCCTGCCGGCACCGCATGCCGGATTGGGTGCCGCACTGGGTGGCCATGGCACGCTGGCGCCTGCTTTCGGCCAACAATGTGGCTGCAATCTGACACCGCATACCATTCATCACATAAACATGGTTAATGCCACATTAAGAATTACCCTATCAACCATCAACAAACGCCGGCAAATTCCTCGTTAGTTCCCGCTGTTGCGGGGCTGCCGGCCGGAAAAGAAATCAGCCACCGCTTCGCTGACAATACCGGCAACTTTCAATTGCCATGCAGGGTCCGCCATCAGGCGCTCGTCCTTGCTGTTGGACAGATATCCCAGTTCCAGCAATACGCTGGGGACTTCCGCATTCTTCAATACGGCAAAGGAAGCGGCCCGTTGCGGGTTGTTGATCAGGTTGACCCGGTCGCGCATCTTGCGCGCCAGCATGCTGGAAAACGCACGGGAAAAATGGGTGGTCTCGCGCAAGGTCAGATCGGCAAGGATGTCGGTCACCACATCGCTTTCTTCCGGCGCCGCAAGGCCTGCCACCACGTCAGCAAGATTTTCAGAATCGGCAACTTGCTGGGCAAGTGCGTCCGATGCCTTGTCAGCCAGCGTATAAATCGTCGCCCCCCGCACATAAGTCTGGCGCAAAGCATCGGCATGGATGGAGATCATCAGATCCGCATTTTCACGCCGCGCAACCGCCTGGCGCTCCCTCAGCGATATGAACACATCGTCATCGCGCGTGTAAAACACGTGAAAAGGCCCGGCCTTCTCCAACAACTGGCCCAGTTGAAGGGCGACCGAAAGGGTAACGTCCTTCTCGGCGACATCGGTCGTGCGGCCTTTCGCGCCGCCGTCGATACCACCATGGCCCGGGTCGAGCACGATGGTGAAATAGCCTTCGCGCTTGGGGCCGGACCGCACACGCCCGCCCTTGACCACCGCTTCTCCGCTGGTGCCCAGCAGCGCATGCTGTTCGGCCACCCGTTTGGAAAACAGCGCCTGATCGATTTCTCCCAGAACGATACGCAGGCTGTAGCGGCCCGTTTGCGCGTCGGCTTCAAGCGCCTGCTCGCGGATTTCCGCCCCCGCGGCAAGCGCCAGCACAAGCCTTGAGCGGTCCGCCGTGATGGAGCCGAAGCGGAGCTGGCGAACAAGACCGCCGGTTCGCTTGGCGAAATTCTGATCAAAGCCCAGTGTGATTTCATTAAACTCAAGCACCAGCCGGTCCGGCCGGTCCATGAAGAACAGCCGGTAGTCGGGTTTGCCGTCAAACTTCAAAACAAGGGCTGTTTGTTTTTCCCACGCCTCAAGCTTGCCGTCATAGGCAACGGTTGCCGGCCGGGTATCCCCTTCACCGCTCGCAGCCTTCGCCTGGGCAAACGCGGCAGCTCCAAACCCCGGCGGAAAACTGGCGGCAACGGCCATAATGGCGAACAAGATGACGGCCAGCACGCCTGCCGGCGAACCGGATATCAAGCATATTTTCCGGCAAAACCTGACTGTTGCTTCCCTCATGGCAAGAAGGGAGTTCCGTTCCTTTTGGTTATGGTCTTCGTCCCGCTGGAACATCAATGCGTCCGCCTGAACATCACCTGTATGAACATCGATATGACTGCCGGGCCAATTCTGATTTACAGCCGAATCGCCGCGATTTGGCACAGATTGAGGCCTGTTAGGCCATTGGCAGCCCCTTGTCGAGAATGCCTGCCCCCGTCCCAGCCCGCAATTTCCCGCCATTTTCGCACCGCGCCATGAATGGTCTTGTTTAATGGCCGCTTTGGGCTTATGTCTGAAAATGAAACGGGATCGTCCTTGCCGGAACGCTGCAGATCATCTGCCGTTGCGGTTTACGGGGCGCCGATGGCGGAACCAGACGCCAGTATTTTGATCATTTTTTGATCGGTTCGATACTAACCGCGTCATTTCCACCGTGTGCGCCACCACTGGGCATCGGTTCAGGCAAGCGCCCGTCTTCAGACAGGATTTCGTGTCAACTCCGGAGTTGAGGAGCCGGATTGCATCGATTAACCGCAGGCCGTCACATTGTACGGGCCTGCGAACTCACCAGCCGGCAAGTCCGGTTAATCATGAAGCCAAAACGGCGTGCGGGAATGGAAGCGGTTATAACAACAACAGGGACAAGTGGGGAGAATTTCCTCATCCCCGGCGGCATCGAAGGCCGCCAGCTTGCCCTGGCCTCCCGCTTTGCACGCCACATTTACAACGAGACAGGCGCAAGCCGGAAACTGACATCCGCCGCCGCCCCAACCGGGCGCGGTATGGACATGCTGCGGTACGACAGATGATCGACACACAAAGACACAGCATTTTCCGCTCCGCGCCTGCGGAGAACTTATTCAATGGCCAGCAACAAAATGTTGATAGATGCCTCCCACCCGGAAGAAACCCGGGTCGTGGTGGTCCGTGGAAACCGAATTGAGGAATTTGATTTCGAGGCCCAGGAGCGCAAACAGCTCCGCGGCAACATCTATCTTGCAAAGGTAACACGGGTCGAACCGTCGCTGCAGGCGGCGTTTGTCGACTATGGCGGAAACCGGCACGGTTTTCTCGCCTTTTCCGAAATCCATCCTGACTACTACCAGATTCCGGCAGCCGACCGGCAGGCGCTGCTTGCCGAGGAGGAGGCCGTCGCAGCCGAGGCTGAAGCCCAGGAAGAGGCTGATGCGCTGATCGATGCCGATGACGACGGCGATGGGGAAGAAGCCCCCGCGCCGAAGCGGTCCCGCCGCCGTTCCAGGCGCTCCAAGGCGGAAAAGCCGGCCAAAGGGGCGGCAGCAGAGGATGCAGATACCGAGACAGCAGAGGCAGATGCCGGTGAAGAACCTTCCGGCGCTGATGCTTCGGCTGATATTGCCGATAGCGAAGCGGAGGAAGCTGAAAAACCCAAAAAGCCGAAGCGCAAACCCCGTGCCGCCGCAAAACCGCGCACCCGCAAAACCGCCCGCAAGAAATCCGCCGGCGATGCTGAAGACAGCGCGGACGGCAGCAAAGCGGACGCAGAAGACGGCAGCAAGACCATTGCTGCGATGATGGAAACCGATTCGGTCTCCGAACCCGCACCACCGGCAGACGATGATGCCGAGGACGAGCGCAGCACCGACGGCGCGGAACACGAAGGTGCCGGTGAAACCGACGCTGAAGCAGCTTCCGAACCCAAAAAGCGCAAGCCCCGCGCCACCAGATCCCGCAAGAAAAAAGCGGAGGATGAAGCCGTGAGCGCCGGGGCCGAAAGCGGCGAAAACGATGACTCCGAACCGGAGAAGGAAAAGCCGAAGAGAACGCGCTCCAGGTCCAAGAAAGCCAAGGAAGCCGAAAAAGACACCGAAAAGCCGGAAGAAGAAACGGCGGAAGCTGCTTCCTCCGGCGAAGAGGCCGCTGAAGCGCCGAAAAAGGCCCGCCGCCCGCGGCGGCGCAAGAAGGCCCGGGAAGAGGCAGGTGACGAGACGACCGGCAAGCAAGCAAAGCCGGAAGACGGCGACAACGGCGCTGACCAGTCCGACGCAAACGGCCATGAGGCAAATGGCGGCGTGATCGAATCGGTCGGTCAGGACGATGCCCTGGAAGAAGGCCGCATCAAGCGCCCGCGCCGGCAATACAAGATCCAGGAGGTCGTTCGACGCCGCCAGGTCATGCTGGTTCAGGTCGTCAAGGAAGAACGCGGCAACAAGGGGGCAGCGCTTACCACCTATCTGTCGCTCGCCGGCCGTTATTCGGTACTGATGCCCAACACCGCCCGAGGCGGCGGGATTTCCCGCAAGATCACCAATCCGGCTGACCGCAAGCGGCTCAAGAGCATTGCCCAGGCGCTCGACGTGCCCAAGGGCATGGGGGTTATTCTGCGCACCGCCGGTGCCTCCCGCGAGCAGGAGGAAATCCAGCGCGACTTCGACTACCTGATGCGGCTGTGGGACAATGTACGCAACCTGACACTGGCTTCCACCGCACCGATCCTGGTCTATGAGGAAGGCAGCCTGATCAAGCGCTCCATCCGCGATCTTTACAACAAGGATATCGGCGAGATCGTGGTTTCCGGTGAGGCCGGCTATCAGGAAGCCCGCGACTTCATGAACATGCTCATGCCGAGTCATGAAAAGAACGTGAAGCTCTACAAGGGCGACCAGCCGATCCTCTCGCGCTACAGCATCGAAAGCCAGCTCGAGAAGATGGTAACACCGCAGGTAACGCTGAAATCCGGCGGCTATCTGATCATCAACCAGACCGAAGCACTGGTTGCCATCGACGTGAACTCCGGCAAGTCAACCCGCGAGCATTCCATCGAGGCAACCGCCCTGCAGACCAATCTGGAAGCGGCCGAGGAAATTGCCCGGCAACTGCGCTTGCGCGATCTTGCTGGCCTCATTGTCATCGACTTCATCGACATGGAGGAAAAGCGCAACAACCGCTCGGTCGAGCGCAAACTCAAGGAATGCCTGAAGAGCGACCGCGCCCGCATCCAGGTCGGCCATATCTCCCATTTTGGACTGCTGGAAATGTCGCGCCAGCGCATTCGTGCCAGCGTTCTGGAAAGCACCATGGCAGTCTGCCCGACATGCCACGGCGTTGGCCATGTGCGTTCGCAGTCCTCGTTGGCACTGTTGATCCTGCGGGCACTGGAGGACCACCTCAACCGCAACAGCCGCAACGATGTTTCGGTCAAGGTCTCTCCATCGATGGCCATGTATATTCTCAACACCAAGCGGCGGGCGCTCAGTTCGATGGAGCAGCGCTTCGGCCTGCAGATCATCATCGAAGCCGACCACGACATCGGGGACCAGGACTATTCGTTCGAAAAAGGCGATCCGGCAACCGGTGAACCGGGATCGGCCGCCGTCAACATGATGCATGGCAGCACGCCGTTCGATCACGACAGTGAAGATGAAGACAATGAGGACGAGGACGGGCGCAACAAGCGCGGGCGCCGCCGCCGTGGCCGTGGCAGGGACAAGGATCGTGAGCGTGATCGCGACACCGGCCGCGAGACTGACCGCGAAGCCGGCGGTGACCGCAACGATGCCCAGAGTGCGCGGGACACAAGCAGCGATGTATCCGGGGAAGCCGATGATGCTGCAAACGGCAATGCGGCCTCCACGGAGGAACCGGCAGCAGAAAGCGCAAGCCGCCGCCGCACACGCCGCTCAAAATCAGCAGATGCCGGCGAATCGCAGGATGGCAAAAAGGCTGCAAAAGCCGACACGCCTTCAGCCGATCCGCAGAGCGAAGAAGACGAAGCGGATGCCGAAGCCCGCCGCGCCAAACGGCGCACTGGCCGTCCCGGAAAAAAGGCGAAAGTTGCGGCCGAAGAATCAGACACCGATACCGCCAGCGAGGCTGTTGCTGACGATTCTCCCCGCGAAACGGCGCCACCGCGAAAGGTTCAGCGCCGCAATACCCGGCGGGTCAAGAAAGATGGCGATGAAGTTGCTGATGGCGAAGAAGCCGCCTCCGGCGAAAGTCAGCCAGGCTGGAGCGGCTTTCTGAGCTGATTACGCTTCCGGTTTTGCAAACAGCATAAGGCAAAAACAATGTTTGAGCAGCAGGGCATGGATGGATTTCCATGCCCTGCTTGCCACTTGCCACCTTGTCGCCACATGCGCGGTGTCCTAGTTTCAATCGTGTTTTCGCCCAATTCAGATTTTCGGCGACCGGAACAACCATGCCGCTTGAAGCAATAAAATCCATTTCTCACCTCCCCGCCACGCCAGCACACCCAAGCAGGCCGGTTTTATCCGTCCTTTCTGCCATTTTCCTGATCCTTGTCCTTGCGATGCCGAATACCGGCTGGGCGCAGCGCCTGCCGCTGGTGCGCGATGCGGAGATTGAGGGGCTGCTGAAATCCTACACTGCACCGATATTTGCTGCCGCCGGCCTTGGAAAGGGTGCGGTCGACGTCTATCTGGTGCACAATCCCGCCTTTAATGCATTCGTCACCGACCGCCGGATGTTCATTCATACCGGCGCCTTGATGCAGGCCGATGTTCCCAATGAGATCATCGGCGTGATCGCTCACGAAACCGGCCATATCATCGGCGGCCATCAGGTCAGAATGCGCGACCGGCTGGAGCGGGCCCAGGTGCTGGCGGCCGTTGGTGCCCTGCTTGGCGCCGGCGCAATGGTGGCAGGCGGCGATCTGGGCGATGCAGCCGGACAGGCCATCATTTCGGGCGGCGGCAATACGCTCAAACGCACGCTGCTTTCCTATCAGCGCGAAGAGGAAACTGCCGCTGACCGCGCAGCCGTCACCCTGCTGGAAAAAACCGGCCAGTCCGGCGCCGGCATGCTCAAGACGTTCGAGCGGCTGGGTTCCCAATTGCTGTTTTCCTCCTCGCGCATCGACCCCTACATCCAGAGCCACCCCCTGCCCCGCGCCCGCATTGCCCTGCTTCAAACCGTTGTGCGCCAGTCGCCGAGCTTTAACAGGCCCGATCCCGAGGCACTGCAAATCCGCCACGACATGGCGCGCGCCAAGATTGCCGCCTATGCGGGCGGGCTTGGCCAGGTCCGGCGGCTGTTCAGGGACAGGCCCAACAGCCTTCCCGCCCTCTATGGCACCGCCATCGCGCAATATCTGCGCGGCGATGTGAAAAGCGCCTTGCGGGTTATCGACAAATTGATTCAGAAGATGCCAAATCACGCCTATCTGTATGAAATCAAGGCGGAAATACTGCTGAAGAGCCGCCAGGCCGGCAAGGCGGTCGCCCCCATGCGCAAGGCCATCCAGCTCGATCCCTTCAAATCCGGCCTGCTGCGTGTCCAATACGGCCATGTGCTGCTGGAAACCGGCAAGCGCGAAAACATTGCCGAGGCGATTAAGCAGATCAAGGCCGGCCTTGCCCGCGACCGGAAAACCGTTTCAGGCTATGAATTTCTTGCCCGTGCCTATGCCAAGCTCGGACGGGAGGCGGAAGCCCTTGCCGCCACTGCAGAACAGCGGTTTCTTGTCGGCCGCTACAAGGAAGCAAAACAGTTCGCCTTTCGCGCTCAAAAAGGTTTGAAGAAGAATTCACCGCAATGGGTTCGCATGCAGGACATTGTTCTGTACAAGCCGAAGAAGAAGAAACGCTTCTAGATTGCACGCAGCCAAGGGCTGACTGCATAACCCGATCAGGGATATCGTTCATGACACCATCTTCCGTCCAATACTCGACCCTGCGCAATTTTGCCGGCCGAAGCCTGGCTGCGGCAGCCCTTGCATTGACACTGCTCCTGCCGGCACCGGGCGCCGGTAATCAGGCCATGGCCGCTGAACTTGACCGGGCCGAGGTGGAGAAGATCGTTCGCGAATACCTGCTTGCAAATCCCGAGATCATGCTGGAAGTCCAGCAGGCACTGGAGCAAAAACAGGAGGAAATGCGGCTTGCCCAGCAGAAGGATACCCTGCAGGAGCGCGCCGGCACCATTTTCAACTCCAAACACCAGATGGTCATCGGCGACCCGGATGCGCCGATCACGGTGGTTGAGTTCTTCGACTATAATTGCGGGTTCTGCCGCCGTGCCCTGGCTGACATGGAGCGCATACTTGAGGAAAACAAGGACGTCAAATTCATCCTCAAGGAATTTCCCGTCCTCGGCGAGGCTTCGCTTGCCGCCCACCGCGTGTCCTTGAGCGTAGCGCGCAACTTTCCCGATATTTATGCGGAGTTTCACCGTCAGTTGCTGAGCCATGAAGGCCGCAAGGATGGCGATGTGGCACTGGAAATTGCCCAGTTTCTCGGCGCCGACCGCAAGAAGCTGGTCGATGACCTTGCCAATCCGGATACCATGGCCGCCTTCAGCGAAATTTATTCCATCGCCGACGGACTGGGCATTACCGGAACCCCCTCCTATGTGATTGGCGATGACGTCGTGTTCGGCGCCGTCGGCTATGACCGCCTGATGCCGCTGATCGAGGAACAAACCGGCGAAGGCGGGTAAAACCGGCGCCCATTTCCATGGTTCGCCGGCCCGGTAACCTTTTCTGGTGAAAAGGAGCCTTCGGCCGGCTCTGCCGCGCGAAAACCCTTTCCCTCCAACGGCGCTGTCTGTATAACCGCCGGGATCAAATTACCTGGTACGCCGTGCCGTGCGCAGTCTGTTGCGGTTTAACTGAATTATCCGACGGCCTGCCCCGGTGCCTTTACCAACCCGCGCACCGGTTTTACGGGGAATGGCTGTACCGCGCCACCGGATGGGACACACATGTCGAAAAAGAACGCCATCGATCAGGAAATGATCCGCGAACTGGCGGAACTCCTGAAAGAAACCGAACTAAGCGAAATCGAGGTTGAGCAGGATGACCTGCGCATCCGCATCGCGCGCCATGCGGCGCCGCGTGCTGTCGAGGTTGCTGCCCCTGCCGTTGCAGCACCTGCGCCTGCCCAGCCTGCCGCTGCCCCCGCCGCTGCAGCCCAGGACGACGAAAACCATCCCGGCGCTGTGACGTCGCCCATGGTCGGCACTGCCTATCATTGCCCCGCTCCGGGCTCTGACCCGTTTGTGAAGGTGGGCGATAGCGTCAAGGCGGGCCAGACAGTCATGATCGTCGAGGCGATGAAGACCATGAACCAGATCGCCGCGACCAAGGCCGGCACGGTTTCGCGCATCCTGGTCGAGGACTCGCAGCCCGTCGAATATGGCGAACCGCTGCTGATCATCGAGTAATGCAGCCGCTGTTTCCTGCGAGGTAGCCAGGGATGTTCAAGAAAGTTCTCATTGCCAACCGCGGCGAGATCGCCCTGCGCATTCTGCGCGCCTGCCGCGAGCTTGAAATTCCCACCGTCGCCGTTCACTCCACCGCGGACGAAACGGCAATGCATGTGCGCCTTGCCGATGAAAGCGTGTGCATCGGCCCCCGCAGTCGAAGAAAAGCTATCTCAACATGCACGAGATCATGGCAGCGTGCGAGATTACGGGTGCAGACGCAATCCACCCCGGTTACGGTTTCCTGTCGGAAAACGCGAAATTCGCCGAGATCCTGGAAGCCCATGACATCACCTTCATCGGACCTTCTGCCGAACACATCCGCATCATGGGCGACAAGATCGAGGCCAAGATTACGGCAAAACGCCTCGGCATTCCCGTTGTGCCGGGTTCTGAAGGTGGCGTGACCGACGAGAAATCGGCCAAGCGCATTGCCGCTGACATCGGCTATCCGGTGATCATCAAGGCTGCTGCCGGCGGTGGCGGGCGCGGCATGAAGGTCGCCACAAGCGAATCTGAACTGTCCCAGGCATTTCACACCGCCCGCAGTGAAGCAGGCGCCGCTTTTGGCGATGATGCGGTTTATATCGAAAAATACCTTTCCAAACCGCGCCACATCGAAGTTCAGGTAATGGGCGACGGCAAGGGCGGCGGCATTCACCTTGGCGAGCGCGACTGCTCCCTGCAGCGCCGTCACCAGAAGGTATGGGAGGAAGCGCCCTCCCCGGTGCTGGGCGAAGCAGACCGCCGCAAGATCGGTGAAATCTGCGCCAAGGCCGTTCAGGGCATGGGCTATTCGGGCGCCGGGACCGTGGAATTCCTTTGGGAAGACGGCGAATTCTATTTCATCGAGATGAACACCCGCCTGCAGGTGGAACACCCGATCACCGAAATGATCACCCGCATCGATCTGGTCAACGAACAGTTGCGGGTGGCTGCCGGCGAAGGCCTTTCGGTGAGCCAGGAGGATGTCATCTTCTCCGGCCATGCCATCGAATGCCGCATCAATGCCGAGCATCCTGAAACTTTCGTCCCCTCACCGGGCAAGATCAGCTATTACCATCCCCCGGCGGGCTGGGCGTTCGGGTCGATTCAGGTGTCTATCAGGGATATTCCATCCCCCCGCACTATGACAGCCTGATCGGCAAGCTGATCGTTCACGCCCGCACCCGCGAAGAATGCATGCGCCGCCTGCACCGCGCGCTCGACGAGTTCGTCGTCGACGGCATTGAGACCACCTTGCCGCTGTTTCGCGATCTTGTCACCAATCCGGACATCGCGGCCGGCAATTACGACATCCACTGGCTGGAAAAATACCTCGCTGCCCGCCAGGACTCCTGACCGGCCACTGCTATTGTCGCCCGCAATATAAATCGCTATTTCAGGCACATAGCGACAAAGAAGAGCCATGGCCGGAACCCAGGACATTCTGCTTGAAATCACGCCGCAGGTTTTGCTGAAGGCCTATGCCTGCGGCATTTTTCCGATGGCCGAATCCGCAGACGATCCAGGCCTGTTCTGGGTTGAACCGGAAATGCGCGGCGTCATTCCGCTGGATGCGTTCCACATTCCCTCCAGCCTGCGAAAAACACTGCGCAAAAACCTGTTTGACGTGCGCATCGACACCGCCTTCCACCAGGTCATGGAAGCCTGCAGCGCACAAACGCCGGATCGCCGGACAACCTGGATCAACGAGCGCATCAAGCGCCTGTACGGCGAACTGCACCTGCTCGGCAATGCCCACAGCGTGGAGTGCTGGAAAGACGATGAACTGGTTGGTGGCCTTTACGGCGTGCGGCTGGGCGCCGCCTTTTTTGGCGAAAGCATGTTTTCGCGCCAGCGCGATGCCTCAAAGGTGGCGCTGGTGCATCTGGTCCACCGCATGAAAGCAGGCGGGTTCAGACTGCTCGACACCCAGTTCACCACCGATCATCTCAAGCGCTTCGGCGCCATCGATATCCCGCGCGAGGAATACTCGCAGCTATTGGAAGAAGCCGTGCAGGCGCCTGCCGATTTCTTTCCCTATGAGGGCGGCGGCACCTCGGACTCCATTTTGCAGTCCTTCAGCCAGATGTCATAGACGGGGTGCTCGACCGCGTTCAGGCCCGGACTGTCGGCAAACATCCAGCCGGTGAAAATGCGCCGGATGTTGGAATCCAGCGTGATTTCGTCAACCTCGACAAAGGTGGTGGTCTTCGGCGTTTCGGTCTTGGGCCGAGAATAGCACACCCGCGGCGTTACCTGCAGCGCGCCAAACTGCACAGTCTCATCGATATAGACATCAAAGGTATGGATGCGGCCGGTGATCTTGTCGATGCCGGAAAACACCGCAACCCGGTTGGCCGTCTTGTCATTGGCCACACCTTCAAACGGCAACACCGCCGCGGCGGCGGCCAGCAACACTGCCCGCAAGAGCCGCCCCTTGCCGGTGTTGCGTTGTTCGTTGCGCATGGTTCGCGATTGCTGTCTGGATTGCATCATCAGGGCCGCACATTGAATTTTCACAGCAGGCGATTCAGTTGCCCTGCTGGTTGGTGGTCGCGTCTATAGCCTGTCTTTACGGCAGTTCCAAGGAGGCTTCCGTGCCATTTCAATCCTGCTTACGAGGCCGTGACCTGGCCTGCCTTGCTGCCGGTTTGCAGAACGCGGATGGTGTTTCCCTCCAGCACCACGCAACTCAGGATACCGCTTTCATAGGCGCCGGTGTCCACATTGATCCGGTTGGGCTGAATGTCGACCCGGTCCCATGGCGTATGCCCGTGCACCACCACCTTGCCGAAATCGCCCTGATGTTGAAGAAACTCGTGCCGGATCCAGATCAGATCCTTCGCCTGCTGATTGCCAAGCCCAACCCCCGGCTTCACCCCGGCATGGGCAAAAAAATATCCGCCTTCCTCATGAAAAAGCGACAATGACGACAGAAATTTGCGATGAGAGGCGGGAAGTGCCCGTGACAGCGCGCGCGAAGCTGCCGGCCACGCCGCATCGTCCTCCGGTTCAATGCCGTAGGACTGGAGCGTCTCAAGCCCGCCATAGCGGAAGAAATTGAAGGGGGCCTCGTCAATACCCTCGGCGAATTCGAGCATTCGCTGGTCGTGATTGCCAAGCAAAAACACCATGTCGTGGCAGCTGGCCTGTGCGATCAGGAAATCGATCAGGCCGCTGGTGTCCGGTCCCCTATCGCAATAATCGCCAAGCATGATGATACGGTGATGGGCTACGGACGCCCGGGCAAGGTCTTCCTCGATAATCCCGAACAGCTCCTGCGCCAGGGCAAGATGGCCATGGGTGTCGCCGACCGCATAAAGCCGTACTCCCTCCGGTGCGCTTGCCTCACCCGTGAGCATCAAATGCCTCTTCTCGCAGAAACTGTTCCCGGTTACGGACGCCAGGCCTCGTAGTCGCCGGTAACTTCCGGGCGCTCCTGGGGATTGGCCATGGAGCCTTTGGGATAATAGGCAGCACCCGTACCGGTCGGGTTGGCACGGTGCTCAAGCTCCCAATCCCGTTTCCTGTAGTCTTCCTCAGTTGGCGGCGTGTCCACGCGATAATGCATCCAGCCGTGCCAGCCGGGAGGAATGGAACTGGCTTCCGCCAGGCCGTTATACTGCACCCAGCGGCGCCCGCCATCGCCTTCATAATAGACGTTGCCGAACTCGTCCTCGCCCACCCTGGTTCCCTTGAGCCAGGTGTAAAATCTCGTTCCCCAGGTCGAGCCGTTCCACCAGGTGAAAATCTGCTTGAAGAGCAACATCGCGGAGCCTGCATTTCCGGTTTGACTTGGCGGCGGTTATGCCGTGATGTGGGTCGATTGTCCATAGCGGCATGGCAACGCGAACACGGCTGATGCCAGCAGGAGCAGAGCAGGATGAAACCCATGCGGTTTACACCAGTTGCAGCGGTAATTCTCTCAGCCTTTGCCACCGGCCTTGTCTTCCACACCAGCGCCGCCGCACAGGATGGCCCCCTTGGCGTTGCCTTCGTGGAAGCGCCCGAACAGGGCAGCGGCATGTGCTTTTCGCAAAATGCCGATCGCGGCTTTGAATGCGCCCGCCAACGGTGCATGGAATCAGGCGCTGAAGCCCGCGATTGCCTGCGTGTGAAATGGTGTTTTCCGGCCGGCTGGAGCGCCGATGTGTTCGTGCAGCACAAGGAAGGGCCTCACTGGCACGTCTATCTGTGCGGCTGGCAGGCGGAAGCCGATCTTGATGCTGCCGCCAAAATTGTCTGCGAAGGGTCAGCCGCCCAATATCTGATTGAATGTGCAACCGTTGGAAAATGGGATGCCAGCGGAGTGCGGGTTGATAACCAATGAGAACTGGTGATTCCCATACCCGGCCGCCGGTCGATGGCTCCGCCGCCTGGCTGCGGCTGACCCTGTGCATCATCGCGGGCACCGTGATCAACATCGGCATGTGGGCGGCCATTCTGGTTCTGCCAAACATCCAGACCGACTATGGTGTGGACCGTGCCGATGCATCCGCCGCCTTTACCATGGCGATGGTGGGTTTTGCGCTCGGCAATCTGGTGCTTGGCAGTTGGGTGGACCGATACGGCATCGCGCCGATCCTGGCAGCCTCCGCCTTGGTGGCCTCGGTGTGCTACGCGCTGTCCACCCTGGCGCCCAACATCTGGGTGTTCGCGGCCCTGCAATTGCCCATAGGCTTTGCCACCGGCGCCGGCTTCGGGCCCCTCATTGCAGATGTCTCTCACTGGTTCCGCCGCTACCGGGGGATTGCCATCGCGGCCACCGCCTGCGGCAACTATGTTTCCGGCACGCTGTGGCCGCTTGTGTTGAAGGGACCGATTGCCGATGAAGGCTGGCGCTTTGCCTTCCTGATCATTGCGGTTGCCTGTTTCGTGCTCATTCTGCCGGTTGCCTTCCTGTTGCGGCAAAAGCAGAAAGGGCCGGCCGGGCGCATGACGCTCGAACCGCCGCACAAGACCATTCCGCTCAAGTCCTGGCAGCTTACCGCGCTGCTGCTCGTGGCAGGCTTCGGCTGCTGCATGGCGATGGCCATGCCTCAGGTTCACATCGTTGCCTATTGCGTCGACCTCGGCTTTGGTGCGGGCGTCGGCGCGGAAATGCTGTCGCTGATGCTGGCAGCCGGCATTGCCAGCCGCCTGCTTTCCGGCTTTCTGGCAGACCGCATTGGCGGCGTTCCAACCCTGCTGATCGGTTCCGTGCTGCAGGGCCTGGCGCTGTTCTTGTACATTCCCTTCAACGGCCTCGTTTCGCTCTATGTCGTTTCTCTGATCTTCGGCCTTTCCCAGGGCGGTATCGTTCCCAGCTACGCCATCATCGTGCGCGAGTACCTGCCGGCCGAAGAAGCGGGAAAACGCATTGGTGTCGTGATGGTTGCAACGGTGGGCGGCATGGCCGTCGGCGGCTGGGCGTCGGGTTTCATATTCGATCTGACCGGCTCCTACCGAATGGCCTTTATCCACGGCATTGCCTGGAACATCATCAACATGGCGATCATGGTGTTTATCCTGCTGCGCTCGCGGCCGGCGAAACCGCGGCGCGCCGCCGGCGGCGAACTGGCTTCCGCTGCAGGATGAGGTATCATGCACTCAGGCGCTGTCATGTGCTTTGGAGGTGAAGGGTGAGCGAGAACAAGACACGCCCCATGGCGGGCAGTCCCAAAGCGTTTATCGAGAAGGTTGAGCACGCAACCCGCAAGCGCGATGCGCAAACCCTTCTGCCGCTGTTCGAGCGATGGACCGGCCTGCCGCCTGTCCTCTGGGGCAGCGGCCTGGCAGGCGGTCCCGCCAGCGCGATCATCGGCTTTGGCCGCTATCACTACCGCTATGACAGCGGCCGTGAGGGCGATTTTTTTCTGACCGGCTTTTCCCCGCGCAAGCAGTACACAGCCATCTATATCATGCCGGGATTTTCAGCCTATGAAGAGGAGCTGGCACGCCTGGGCCCGCACCGCCATACGGTGTCCTGCCTCTACCTTACCAATCTGTCCAGAAACGACACCGGCGCACTGGAAACCATGGTGCGCGACAGCGTCGAACGCATGAAGGCAAAACATGACTGGCGGGAGCGCTGATCACTCCCCCTGCAACCGCCCTTTGGGCGATGTGTGCAGAACGGCCTATACTGCCTGCAGGTTTATCGCCTTCGGCCCCTTGCCGCGGGCATCTTCTTCCGTTTCGAACGACACTTTCTGGTTTTCGGTAAGTTCGGTTAGGCCAGAAGCCTGAACGGCGGATATGTGGACAAAAATGTCCTTGCTGCCGTCATCCGGCTTGATGAAGCCATAGCCCTTGTCGGTGTTGAAGAACTTTACCGTTCCGGTGATCGCCATATCTGGTTCCTTTTTTCGATCGTTACGCCGCAGCCCTCATCGCAGGCAACGGCAGTTGCGCCGGCAAGCCGGCTCGTGGCAGGCAGAGCACTATGTCGAAGAAAGGCAGATACCTTGTCATCCCGGTCTTGTGCGCCAAGGGCTTCATGAGCCGGGGCGCTGCTGCCCGGGGATAAATCACCCGGGGCATGCTCACCTGGGATGCAACCGGACAAGGAAACTTGCGTGTCCGGTACGCATTCGGATGATGATCCATTCCTGTGGAATTTCCCATCACGATTCTACTTCGGTCTTCCAGTCGTCTTCATGTTCGCAATATGCCCGAACAGGCCAATCATCGCTGCTTGCCGTAGGCTAGGCAAGTAAAAAGATGTAACGCCAGCATGACAGCCCGCTGCGGCGCCGGACAGATTTGACGTGCCCGGCGCTTGTTTTCATTCAGCCCGGAAGCACCTCAAAACCAGGCCGGCTTGCCCGGGGATCGCTGGCAAAAACATAGACCGGCGGCAAAGCTGTTCCGGCAACGGCCTTGCTGCGAATGCCCTGCGCCGGATCAGACCGCACGCTATTGAGGGATGCGCCGGCCGCAACGATAGTCAGGCCGAAAACCGATCCCTGCTTTAAAAAGCGGCGGCGCGATACGGTATTTTCAACGTCGCTCATGCTGCCACTCCCGATGCTTCAAACCGGGCCGCAGCACCGATCTGCGTATCACAGCACGGACAGAAACTGGTACGGATTGCCCGGGCGGTTGCTTCAGCACCGATCGACGGATCGGCGATGGTCTGCGAAAGCGCATCCGCCATCGCCGCGTGCAGATGGCTGCATGTGCCGCCCGCACCGCCGGCAACAGCACCGGCGCTAAATTTCTCCGGCATGAAGACGCCAGAAGCCGGGCTGTTAAGGCCGATGAATGCGGCACCGCCAACCAGGGCTCCGCCAGCTAGCGTTCCGCCCACAAACCGGCGCCGGGAAATCGGCTGTAAACTGGTTTTCCTGCTCATGATTTGGTCCTTTCAAGTGCGTTCGTCCTGGCTGCGCCGGGGTTCAAACCGTCTGTTCGTGCCATTGCCATTGCGGCACTACGGCAGAAATGGAACTTGTCGCCGGCTGGACCCGCTGACCGCATCCTGGACAACGCGCCTCCATCAGCGCCTTTGCAGTGCCCTCTCCGTCAATCGCCGGATCGGCAATGATATCGTCGAGTTCCAGCGCCATCTTGTGGTGCACCTGACCACACAGATAGCGGCCCAGATGCCCCTCACCCCGGCGCCATTTGCGCCATCTGCGCCCCTTGCCCGCAAGCCCACTGCCCTGCAGAACGCCAAGCGCTGCTTGCGCCATGCCCGGCACGGCAGCCGCGGTTGCCAGCACCGTCCCGCCAAGCAGCATCGCCCGGCGGCTCAACCCGGCCCCGCCCGATGAATGCGGGACACTGTCTTTTTTTGAATGCATCATTTCAATCTCCTTCCCGGATTGGTTCACACCCATATAAACCATACTTATGCTCAAATCAAGTATAAGTATGGTTTGACCAACCGATACCGCCTTGCTGCACACATGCTTAGCGCCCTGCGCCGCCTTGTTCACCTGCTTCGCACCCATAAGGCATTTGCCCGCTTGTGTTTTTCCCCGCACTGGTCAATTCAGGGTTTCAAAAGATTTGGCCGGGCGCAAAAAGAGAGGTGGCGATGAAGGTCAGTGAAGCAGTGATGAAGCGGCGCTCTGTGCGTGCCTTCACCGAGGAGGCCGTTGAAACCGAAAGCATTCTGGAATGCCTGCGCAAGGCGGCCCGCGCCCCGTCAGGCGGCAATGTCCAGCCCTGGAAAATCACCGTCGTCAATGGTGAGGCAACGCGGCGGTTAAGGGCCATCATGGAGGAGCGGCTTGCCGGCACGCCCCATCCCGATGGCGAGGCCCCCGAATACGCGGTTTATCCGCCCAAGCTCGCCGAGCCATACCGGACGGCCCGCTACGAGGTTGGCGAGGAAATGTACGGCCATCTTGGCATCGCCCGGAAGGACAAGGCGGCAAGGCGGCAGTGGTTTGCCAACAATTACCGCCTCTTCGGCGCCCCCGCGGCGATTTTCTGCTTCATGGACCGTTGCATGCTGCCGCCCCAATGGTCCGATTGCGGAATGTTTCTGCAAACCTTCATGCTGCTGCTGGAGGAAGCAGGCCTCAACAGCTGCCCGCAGGAATGCTGGTATCAATATCCCAGAACGATCGCAGACTTCTGCAACATGCCGGAAAACATGATGCTGTTCTGCGGTGTGGCCATTGGGCACGAGGACACCGCCCACCCGGTCAACCGGCTGCGCACGAGGCGCTTTCCCGACACCGAATGGCTGAACATCGTCGAATAAGGGTTGTTACCCGAAACCGCCCTGAACCGTTTTGGGTTTCATGCGAATCAGCCGGGAGGTTTTCACCGCCGCCTGCCGGTGCACGACCGCCTGCCGGTAGACCGGGTTGCGCAGCATGTCGATAAACGCCTGCCCGCTTGGATATTCGGCAATGAAGGCAATGTCCCAGGCCTCGTCTTCAGGACCAATCAAGGTGAGCTGAAATTCCCCCGACCAGATGATGCGGCCGCCAAGTTCGCGGAAAACCGGCCCACTCTCCCTGCCATAGGATGCATACGCCTCCGCGCCACTGCAAACCGCGCCATCGGGATAGACCGCCTGCTCCTTCAGGCGAACCAGATTGAGCATCTGTACCGGGTGATCGCGTGGCAGATCCTTGAAACGGCCGAAGCGTTCCTTGTCGGGATCAACGAAATCCGTCATCAGCGCTTCTTCAGATTGATGGTGCCGGAAGGCTTGTATTTCTGTGTCTTGCTGTCAAAGGCATAAAAATCCGCCTTGATACCGCTGTCTGTCCTGGAAATGTGCTGGCGCACCCGGATGAGATTGCCGGTCTTGTTTTCCAGCATGTTGGTGGTGAGCACCATCTTGCCGCCGGAAAACTGGCCGCTTGTCTTGGTGACCGTAACGTCCTTGCGGGCTGAAACAAACGAACCGCTCAGCTTGCCGCCATTGGCCACAACCTTGCCGTTGACCACGCTCTTGCCCTTGGTGCTGGCGCAGTTCCCGTTGATTTCCAGCGCTATGGCGGAAGCATCGAAATGGTTCGCCACCTTGCAGGATATCTTGGTGGTTTCATCCCCAACCACCACCGCATTGCCGCGTCCGGCATAACTTCCTTCCAGGCTCTTGAGAAAGTCCGCCGCTGTCTCGGCACCAACGGGCGAAAAGGTGGCAACGAGAATGAGACTGGCAGCGGCTACAGCTTGCGGAAGGATTTTTATCATGGTGTCGCCATCGGGTTTGGGTGAACACCGCCGGAGAGTTTTAACACGGCGCCGTCAGTTGCGGAAGATGCGCTGCCTAAATCCTTCAAGTGTCAAAATATTGGCAGGCAGTATCAGCAGGTTGGAAAGCAGCGCAACAATCAGCGTGGCGATCATCAGCCGTCCGATCACCGGCACGATGGGAAGCGAACTGATAAGGGTCACGGTGATGGCAGCACAGATGATGACCGTTCCCGCCATCAATGCCGGGCCGACCTCTTCGAGCGAGGCAGCAAGCGCATGGCGGACTTCCTTGCCCTCCTGGCGCTGGCTTTCAAACACGTTCATCAAATGCACCGCATTGTCGATGGCAATGCCGAAGGCCACGGTCAGCGCGACCACTTCGGAAAGATTGATGGTTCCCCCGAGGAAGTACAGCACGGTCAGCACGAAGAAAATCGGCAGCAGGTTCGGCGTGATCGCGGCAAGAAACATCATCGGAGAACGCGTCGCCAGTCCCAGGATCGTCACGCCCAGGATGATCGCCAGAATGAGACTGAGGCGCAATTGGTCGATCAGCTTGGTGAACTCGATGCTCATGAGCACCGGAAAACCGCTTACCAGGATATCATCCCCATAGGCAAGTTGAGACAGCCGCTCGCGCAGTTCATCGGTCAATTCGATGAGCTTTGCCACGGGCAGATCGGATGAAAGCCGCACGCCAACCAGTGCCGCCATGCCGTCATTGGCGATAAAGTCCGTGCGCCCTTCATTGACGGCCTCCTGAACCACCTCGGTGATGCGCTCGCGGGCAGCATCGCTGCGCGCACTGCGCAATGCCTGGGCTGCCGAAAAAATACTCGCCTCACCGAATTGCTCACCGGCAATGGCGCCGACAGCCTCAAGGCGCTCCCGGTTTTCCACGCTGGCAAAACCGCCTTCCTCTGCGAAAGGAACCGAAAGCAGCATCAATGCCCGCCCGCCGGTAATGTCGTTGGCCAGAACCTCGCCATAGCGAACCTCCGAGGACTTCGGCAGATATTCGGTAAGGCGGTATTCCGCCGTTACATCGCGCTGCAGGACGCCAAAGCAGATCATCAGAACAACACCCAGAAGGGCAAGCACCCACGGGTGGCCGATGGTGACTGGCCGCGTGCGCTTGCCGATGCCGTGAAAGGCGGGTGTCTGCCGCATGCCGGTATGGGCAAGGCCGAGCTTGATTGCCCAGTGAATGGCAAGCGGAAGCCCGATGATCACGGCAACAAAGGCAAGCAGAACGGCTCCCGACCCCAGATAGGCGAATTCCTTCAGCGCCTCGCTGTCGGCATAGGAAAATGACAGGAAGGCCAAAGCCGTTGTAATGGAGGTCAGGGAGGATGCCGGCCCCACCCGCACAATCGCCTCTGTCAGATTGTCCTCGGCATCGGATTGCACCGCATTGAGGGCCTGCCAGCGATAATACAGGAAGATGCCGTCGGCGAAGGCCAGGATAAGCGCCAGCGTCGGCAAGACCGTCGTCAGGTAATTGATCTCCACGCCGAACAGGGCAAAAAGGCCAAAGGTCCACAGCGCCGTCAGCATTGGCGGTACGGCGCAAAGGACGGCGGCCAAGAGGCTTCTGAAAACATAAAAGGCAATCCCTGCCCCGATCAGCAGGCCAAACACGGTCAGCTTCACCTGATCGTCGAGCAGGGCTTCCAGAATCGCCGCGCCGATGGGCGTCAGGCCGGTAAAGGAAAGCTTGAAATCCTCCGGCGCTGCCGCTTCCGCCGCCTCTTTCAGCGTCACATAGGCGGCAAAGCTCTTTTCGTCATCCTCCTGAACCCCGGTCACCAGGGAAGCGGTGATGACGGCAACCCCGCGCTCCTTGTTGAACAGGCTCGCCGCCTGCGGGTATTTCTCAATCAGCTGGTCAAGGAGGGCCAGCGCGTCCTCATCGCTTCCCAGTTCTTCGGGAAACCACTCTCGAAACTCGCCGGTTTGCGGATCGAAATCAGGCACAGAGAAAATCGAGTTGGCCTGGGAAACACCATCGGCGAGCGAAACGTCGAGCTGCAGGTTGCGCAGATCGTCCAGTCCTTCGGCTGTCAGCAGCCGGTCGGATTCGATGAGGATCGTCACATCGCGGGAAAAATTGCGATAGGACTGCTTGATCTCATCATAGTCGCGAAATGCCTGCGAACGGTCCGGCAGGACCGACAGAATGCTGCCATTGAAATTCACATGGCGCACATTCAGCCCGGCAATCGCGATAAGTGCCAGCACCAGCAGCGAAAACAGCACCGGCCGCCGTTGTGCGGCGAGGCCGATTTTTTCAAGTCCGAAGCCAATGCGCCACATTACTCGCTCCAACCACACTCATGCGGCGGATCAAACCGCTCGATTACCATCTTTGCGCCGGCAGCAGCCTCCAGCTCACAGCGATCTGGAGCCCTCTCGCTGCGGGCGATCTGTATCATTCCCGCCCTGCCGGCCTCCGGTGAGGCTGAACAGCTAACATCCCCGTCCTCGATCAGCATGGTGGACGTTTCTCCGCCAAAAACGGCAATCTTCGCGACCAGAACCTCGCCGGCACGGTTTTCAACACAAAGTTCGGCCGGCGCCAGCGAAAGTCCGTCGGGATGAAACAGAAAGCGCGAAATTTCCCCGTGGAACAAAAACAGCGCACCAACCAGTGGCAGGACCAGCACGATCGCGATCTTGGCCAATCTCGGCATTGCATTCCATTCGGACCTGGAGCAATTCAGATTTTGACAGAACCGGAAAAACCTGAAACCCGCTGATACATAGACAACTGCCGCACGTTACCGCGCGGCGTTTGGCCGTGTGTAATGAAAGCGGGCCGCCGCAACAAGGCCAAACTGGCATTCAAGCCAACATAAAGGGTCAAAAGCTTGAAGTTTGTGGACGAACTCATCTCCTGTACGCTGATCCGGCGCTACAAGCGCTTTCTTGCCGATGTTCAAATGCCGGATGGCAGCGTGATCACCGTCCATTGCCCCAATCCGGGCGCCATGCTCGGTCTCGATGCGCCGGGATCGCGCGCCTGGATTTCCGACAGCCGCAATCCTGCCCGCAAACTGCGCCATACCTTGGAAATCGTCGAGGCGGACGGAACGCTTGTCGGCATCAACACCAACCTGCCGAACCGCCTGGCCCGCGAGGCCATGGAAAACGGTCTGGCACCCCTTCGGCCCGGCGCGACAATTCTTGCCGAGCAGAAATATGGCGAAAACAGACGCATCGACTTTCTGATAAGCGAAGAAGACCGGCCTCCCTGCTTCATCGAGGTCAAAAACGTCCATCTCGTTCGCCGCCGCGGCCTGCATGAATTTCCAGATTGCAAAACCGCCCGCGGCACCAAGCATTTGGGCGAACTCATCCGGCAGGTGGAGGCCGGCAACCGGGCCATGATGCTTTACATCATCCAGCGCTGGGACGGGGACCGCTTTTCCATCGCCAGCGACCTTGATCCGGCCTATGCCAGGGCCTTTGCTGATGCCAAAGGCGCCGGCGTTGAAATGCTGGCGCTCAAGTGCCGCATCACGCCGGAAGAAATCACCGCTGTCGAGCCTGTTGAGATCGTCGATCCGGTCTCCTAACGCCCCTCGGAAGTCTTGCACACAAAACGCTTTCGCTGCATAGAGCATGGCATGCAGAACTACATCGAAGCCAGTCACGCACCCGCAAAGAACACCGGAACCATCAAGCTTTATGGCAAGGACGGGTTTGAGGGCATGCGCCGCGCAGGCCGGTTAACCGCGCAGTGCCTCGACCAGTTGGCAGCCATCGTCAAACCCGGCGTCACCACGCGGGAAATCGACGAATTCGTCTTCCGCTTCGGTATCGAGCATGACGCCTTTCCGGCAACGCTCAACTATCGCGGATACACCAAGTCCTGCTGCACCTCGATCAATCACGTGGTCTGTCACGGCATTCCCAATGACAAGCCGCTGCGCGAAGGTGACATTCTCAACATCGATGTGACCCTGGTGCTGGACGGCTGGCACGGCGATTCAAGCCGCATGTACACGGTCGGCCCGGCCCGCCGCGCTGCCGAGCGCCTGATCGCGGTCACCTATGAGTCGCTGATGCGCGGCATTGCCGAGGTCAAGCCGGGCGCCACCACCGGCGATATCGGTGCAGCCATCCAGCAATATGCCGAAGGCGAGCGCTGCTCGGTGGTGCGCGATTTCTGCGGCCACGGCCTCGGCCTGCTGTTTCACGATGCGCCGAACATTCTCCATTTCGGCCGAAGGGGTGAAGGCGTGGAACTGCGCCCCGGCATGATCTTCACCATTGAGCCGATGATCAATCTCGGACGCCCGGCGGTAAAGGTCCTGAGCGATGGCTGGACGGCGGTGACGCGCGACCGCTCGCTCTCGGCCCAGTTCGAGCACTCCGTGGGCGTAACCGAAGACGGCTGCGAGATTTTTACCCTTTCCCCGGCAGGGCACACTGTGCCACCATACATCTGATTGAGGGCCACCCACAGGCAAACTGCCTGCCCTCGCACAACGAATGGCGAGGCATGAATGCCGGGTGGCAAATCACACCCCCTTTCAACAGGGGATGGTTTTGAAGAAAAGACGGCACGGGGAGCAGGCGCGCCGCGCAGCCGAAAACCCCATTTTCATGGCCATCGCGAACGCATGCGGACAAAGTTCGCCAGGGCGGGGGCGGCTGCCATGGCCGAATACGAAATCCTGGAAATGCTGCTCTATCGTTCCATTCGCCAGGGCGATACCAAACCGATCGCCAAACGGTTGGTGGAGGAATTCGGCTCGCTGTCGGAAGTGTTGTCAGCGCCGGTGACACGCCTGACCGAGATAAAGGGCGTCGGCGAAGCAGTGGCCCTCGACCTGAAACTCGTCCAGGCGGCCGGGGCACTGCTGGCAAGCGGCAGCATTCGCGAACGCCCTCTGCTGACATCCTGGACCAAGGTCCTCGACTATTGCCGCGCCACCATGGCCTTCGAGGACCGGGAAATGTTCCGCATCATCTTCCTCGACAAGAAGAACCGGCTGATCAAGGACGAGGTCCAGCAGGTGGGAACGGTGGACCACACGCCGGTCTACCCCCGCGAAGTTGCCAAACGGGCGCTGGAACTGTCGGCAACCGCCATCATCCTCGTCCATAACCACCCATCGGGCGATCCCACGCCCTCCCGCGCGGACATCGAGATGACAAAGCTGATCATTGATGTGCTCCACCCCCTCGGCGTAACCGTTCACGACCACATCATCATCGGCCGCGAGGGACACGCCAGTCTGAAAGGCCTGCAACTGATTTAGGGCAGGTCCTTTAACAAGGCATAGGCTTGCGGCGTATCGACGTCGAGCGCGGCAGCTTCCCCGATTTCCACCTCAACGACATCGTCCGCGTTCTGCCCGATGAGATGGCGGGCACCGGTATCTCCGCTGATGGCGGCAAGCGCTTCAAAATGCGCCCTCGGCCAAAGCACCGGATTGCCTCGCCTGCCCTTGTTGGTGGCAACCACAATGGCTTTTTCAGCCGCAATGCTGTGGGCATTCTCCCCAAGCGCTTTTGCCATCGCTTCCAGCATGTTTGGTGTTACCTTCGGCATGTCACTCAAAAGGATGATCACATGGCTTGCACCCGGTGTTACCGCTTCGATGCCGCACCGAAGGGACGCTGCAAGCCCCTCCTCATAGCCGGCATTGTGCACTACTTTGACGTCCAGCCCCTCCAATGCAGCCTTCACCGCCTCCCCCTCATATCCGGTCACGGCAATGACTTCAGCAATGGATTTTGCATCGAGGGCAGCTCGCACAACATGGCGCACGATCGGTTCGCCGCCATGATCCAGCAGCAGCTTGTTGTCTTTTCCCATGCGCCGCGACTGGCCGGCCGCCAGCACGATGGCCGATATGAATGTCTTCGCCTTGCTGCTGCCAGATGCTTCGCGCGGCTGGGGTCTCGACGCAATCTCCATCAAAAGGCCGCCGGAGCCCATGCGGCCGATATCTTGGCTGGTGACGGCAATACCTGCCAGCAGCCGCTCCAGAACGAAATCGAACCCGTTGCGCGCCGGCGAGCGGGCGCAGCCGGGCGCACCCAGAACCGGCTTTCCGTCCAGTTCGCCAAGCATCAGCAGATTGCCCGGATCAACCGGCATGCCGAGCCGCACAACCTTTCCTCCGGCAGCCCGCAAACCTTCGGGAATGACATCGCGGTCATCGCAAATGGCGGACGCTCCGAAAACGATCATGAGATCGCAATCGCCTGCCCGCTGACGCAGGGCTTCTTCAATCTGTGCCGCCTCGTGGCCGACAGCATCGTGAAACACCACAGTAGAGCCGCTGGCCTGCAAGCGGCCCTCCATCACCCGCGCGGTCTTGGCAATGGTGGCATCCTTCAGCGCGGGCAGGCGTGTGGAAATCAAGCCAACGCGTTTTGCGGCATAATTGTGCACCGCCAGCACCCCCGCTTGCCCTGCCAAGGCCTCCACCGCTTCTACCGCCTTTTCTGCCACGGCGTAGGGAATGATCTTCACCGTTGCCACCATGCGGCCTGCCTTTACCGGCGTAAAATCGGCAAGCGTTGCAAACGTAATGCCCGGATCGACGGCATTGATGGCGTCGATGCGTTCTGCGGAGATCCGCAAGACCCCTGCATGTTCTGCATGAAAATTGACGCGCCCGGTTCCCGCATCTGCCGCAATCGCCCCGCTAACGCCAAGGGCTTCGGCAATCCGGCCGGCCGCCACATCCTCGTTGACGTCTTCCTTGCCGGGAATGGCAACGATGAGGCTGTCGATCCCGGCGTCCGACACCTGTTGCAGGTCCGCCCTGGAAAGCACCGTCCCCTTGCGGATCGTCAGCTTCCCCCGCCTCAGGGTGTGGGCAAGAATTGCACCACCACAGTCTTCCAGCAGAAACCGGCCGAATTTCATGCTTCCCGTCGCTCCCGGGCCCCGCTGGCGACACTCCCCTGAACCGGCCGCGTGCGATAGGCCTGGATGATCTCGCCGATGATCGCCACGGCAATCTCCATCGGGTTGGAGGCAGCGATATCAAGCCCGATGGGCGCATGAATGCGGGCAAGCTCCGTTTCACTCACCCCTTCCGCCTTCAGCCGCTCAACCCGCTTTGCATGGGTTTTGCGGCTCCCCAGCGCACCAACGTAAAAGCAATTGGTCTTCAGCGCCTCGATGATGGGAAAATCATCGATCTTTGGATCATGGGTTACCGCAACCAGTGCGGTAAACGCATCGAGCGGGCGTTTGGCAAGTTCGTCCTGCGGCCATTCGGCCGCCAGATCGACACCGGAAAACCGTTCCGGCGTTGCAAAGGCCGTGCGCGGGTCGATCACCCTGATTTCATATCCCGCAATGGCGGCAATGGCGGCCAGGGCCTGGGTGATGTGCACTGCCCCGATGGCGGCAATCCGCGGTGCTGGAACGTGAACGTTGAGGAAATATTTCTTTCCCTCGACCGCATGCATGCCGGATTTGCCGCTGCGAAAGGCTGTTGCGGCAAGATCACCCAGCGCGCCGGCGACCTCGTCAGCCTCCAGGATCACCCGGTCGCGGCCAGTCTCCATTTCGGTCAACAAAATGGCCGCACGGCGCTCCCGGCGAGCGGCGTTGAGTTTTTTGAGGCTGGCGGGGTCCATCAGCCGACTCTTTCCACATAGACACGGATCTTGCCGCCGCACGAAAGCCCGACCTGCCAGGCAGTCTCGTCGGCAACGCCGAATTCGAGCATTTTCGGTTCGCCCGAATGCAGCACATCCATGGCATCGGCGATAACGGCGCCTTCCACGCAGCCGCCGGAAACCGAGCCTTCGAAATTGCCTTCGCCATCGATGACAAGATGCGCCCCGGTTGGCCGCGGCGCCGAGCCCCAGGTTTCAACCACGGTGGCAATCGCCACTTCCCTGCCCTCCTTCATCCAGGCCTCGGCAATGTCGAGTTCCCGGTCCAAAACCGTCAATGGTGTTCCAGGGGGCGTTGAAGTAGCTGTCGTCATGGGGTTTGATTTCCGGTTCAGGCCAAACGGAAGGCAACTGTAGTCCTCCCACCCCTGCCGCTTCAAGTAGCATCAAGCAGGGATCGCAAGCCTACGCCTCCCTCATCGCCTCCAGCCAGCGCCGTGGATCGTGCCGTGCCGATTGAGGCGCCGACAGGGCGTGACACAAATCGGCCAGCGCATCGAGCGAATGCACGGCGCGAAACTCGTCCACATGCGGCAGCATGGTGCGAATGCCTTTTGCCCGCGCCTGAAACCCCTCGAAACGCAGCAGCGGATTGAGCCATATCAGCCGCCGGCAGGAGCGGTGCAGCCGGTCGATTTCATGGCCCAGCATTGCATCGTCGTCGCGTTCCAGCCCGTCGGTAATCAGCAGAACGATCGCCCCCTGCCCCAGCACACGGCGTGACCATTTCCTGTTGAATTCCTGCAGGGTGGCGCCGATACGCGTTCCGCCTGACCAGTCCTCCACCGCATCGCTGCAATTGGCCAGCGCCTCGTCAATGTCCTTGTTGCGCAACTGGCGGGTTACATTGGTCAGCCTTGTGCCGAACAGGAAGGTATGAACCCGCTGGCGGCTTTCAGCCAGCGCATGGATAAAGTGCAGAAAGGTGCGCGAATAGTTCGCCATGGAGCCGGAAATGTCGGCCAGGATGACGATGGGCGGATTAACGCGGCGCGTTTCGCGAAACCGCGGCAGAACCAGATCTCCACCGCTTTTCATCGACCCCGAAAGCGTTCGCCGCGCGTCAATGCGGGCAAGCCGGTTGACCGCCTTGTAACGCCTTGTCCTGACCGGCTGGACCGGCAGAACCAGTTTTGCCATGGCCAGGCGCGCCTGCGCCAGCTCTCCTGCCGTCATCTGGGCAAAGTCTTTCCTGCGCAAGACTTCGCGGCCCGATGCCGTCAGCATGGCATCGATTTCCACTTGCGGCTTTTCCACCTCGCGCTGGCTTTCCTGGCCGGAGAACAGCGATTGGGAAACCCGCGCCTGGCCTGCACGTTTTTCCTCCTCGCGCTCGCGATCCATCGCCACGGGCGAGAACATCTGCAGCATTTTTTCCACCAGTTCCCGCGAGCGCCAGAACAGCCGGAACGCTTCATCGAAAACCGCATGATCCTCATGCCGGCTGACAAAGACCGAGTGCAGTATCCAGTAAAAGTCATCCCGGTCCGTGATGCCGGCAACCGATACCGCCCGCACCGCATCAACAACGCTGGCAGGGCCGACCCGCAAGCCCGCACCGCGCAGGGTTCGGGCAAAATAAAGAATATTGTCGGGCAGCCGCCCTGCTTCGCGCATCCTGGCATCTGCCGCCTGCGCCATCGGCCTACTCCGCCGCCCGCAGTTCCGCCTTCACCTCATCAAGCAACTGCTTGCCCTCGCTTGCCTGAATGCGGGCGATGTCGTCCTGGTATTTCAGCAATACGCCGATGGTGTCGGAGACGGTTTGCGGATCAAGCGCCAGCTTGTCCAGCTCAATCAGGGCACCGGCCCAGTCCAGGGTTTCAGCAACGCCCGGGTTTTTGAACAGGTCGATCTGGCGCAGTTTCTGCACATAGGTCACGATCTCGCGCGACAGGGCTTCGCCCGCACCCGGCGCTTTGACATGAATGATCGCCAGTTCGCGCTCGGCGTCGGGATAATCCACCCAGTGATACAGACAGCGCCGCTTCAGCGCGTCGTGAATTTCGCGGGTGCGGTTGGTGGTGATGATGACGATGGGCGGTTCTGCCGCCCTGATGGTGCCAAGTTCGGGGATCGTCACCTGAAAATCCGACAGGATTTCCAGCAAAAACGCCTCGAATGCCTCATCGGTGCGGTCAAGTTCGTCGATCAGCAGCACCGGCGCCTTTCCCTTGCTGCCCTCAAGGGCCTGCAGCAGCGGGCGGCGGATCAGGAAACGGTCGGAAAAGACGCCCTTTTCCATTGCCTTGCGGTCGGTATCGCCCGAAGCCTCCCGCATGCGGATTTCGACCATCTGTGCAGCATAGTTCCACTCGTAAAGCGCGGTCGAGGCATCGAGGCCCTCATAGCATTGCAGGCGGATCAACGGCCGGTCGAGCTGTTCGCTCAAAACCTTGGCGATTTCCGTCTTGCCAACGCCCGCTTCCCCTTCAAGAAACAAGGGCCTGCCCATGGAAAGCGCCAAAAACAGCACGGTTGCCAGCGCCCGGTCGGACACATAGCCGCCGCCAGCCAGAAGTTCGGCGGTCTCGTCGATCGTTGCGGGAGGTTTTGTCATGTCGTCCTGCTCACAAAAGCCGGTAATCGCGGTCCATGTAACACAGTGCCGGCGGCAGTTCATCGCCTGCAGGCAGATGATAACCCGCCACTTCACCGAAGATAATCATGTGGGTCGCCACTTCGGTGACATTCGTCACCCGGCAATCAAGCGCCATTCGGGCGCCGGTCAGCACCGGTGAGCCTGTCGCCAGCGTGCGCCACTGCCCCAGCGCGAAACGCTCCTCCATTTCCAGATGCCCCTCGCCCGCAAAGGCCCTTGCAATGGCGATCTGATCCCCGCACAGCGTGTTCAGGCTGAAATGGCCATTTTCGGCAAACCAGCCGTTTTCCGGCCGGTTGCGGTTCAGGCACACCAGCAGCGTCGGCGGATTGTCGGAAACCGAAGTAACCGCCGAAACGGTCACGCCCCTCTGGCCAGCCGGCCCGTCGGTCGCAACCACGTGAACGGCACCGGCAAACCGCGCCATGCAGTCGCGGTAATCCTGGGAAGCAATTCGGGACTGGTCGAGCAAGAAAAAACTCCTATCGGCCCGGTTACCGAAACCGGACACAAACCAAAGCCGTCTTATGCAGGCAAGCCGGTTGGAAGGCAAATGCAATCCTGCCCAACCTGCATGGGTGCCCGCGCCTTTTCCTGTAGCGTGAAAACAGGGAGCTGTCTCGTTGCCCAGCGTGTAATTGCAATGGTGGCGCTGTTCGTTGTACCCAACCCGTTCCCCTGACCCCAAGGAGAAGCAGCATGGACCGTTTCAAGGGCAGTTGCCGCTGCGGCAATGTGATGATCATGGCAACAGGACGCCCCTACAGGGTTGGCATTTGCCACTGCATGGACTGCCGAAAACACCACGGCGCACTGTTTCATGCCTCGGCTATCTTTCCCCAGGACGCGGTGGTGATCCTCGGCGAAACCCGCGAGTATGAAGGCCGGTATTTCTGTCCCAATTGCGGCTCCCCGGTTTTCGGGCGCAGCGATGATGAAATCGAGATAAACCTTGGTTCCCTGGACGCCCCCGATCAGTTGATGCCCACCTATGAACTGTGGACCGTCCGGCGCGAATCCTGGCTGCCGCCATTTCCCGTCAAACGGCAGTATGAAGGCAACCGCGAGGAAACTAGCGGGCGCACGGAAGAGTAAGGCTGTATCGGCATTCGGGTTTGGGGCGCGGCGCATTGCACCTTCGTGATGGATGAGCCGTTGCACCGGCCCAAAAGAGCAAATAGGGGTAGGGTATGGAACCCATCCCTGCTCGCACATTGGCCGCCCTTATGGCCTGCCTTTTGGCGGTCTTCGCCATCCTGTTTCCTGCCGGAGCATCGGCGCAGTTGAAAATCGGCCTTTCCCTGCCCCTTTCAGGGCCGGTGGAAAAGCTGGGACACCAGTTCCTGGCAGGTGCAAAGCTCAAACTTGCAGAGCACAATGAAACCTCCCGGGAGCCCGTCGGGCTGAGCGTTGCGGACGATCGCTGCGACGGCGGTGTGGCGAAGCTGTCGGCCGACGAATTGCGGCAATCCGGTGCCGGATTGATTACCGGCATTCTGTGCAATCAGGTGGCATTCGAACTGGCCGAAACGCTCAAGCAAAGCACAATACCGCTGCTGATAGCCGGGGCCCGTGCGCCACGCCTGACCATCGATCGCCAGCGCAAGGGCTGGCACCTGTGGCGCCTTGCCCCCGCCGACACCGAGGCGGCGGTCGTTGCCGCCAATGTCCTTTCGGCGCGTTGGGCCTCTGCGCCCTATGCCATCATCGATGACGGCACGGCCTATGGCCGCGGCCTGACGGACCAGTTTCGGGCAGCCATGGAGGAAGCAGGGCTCCCGCCCCAGTTTCAGGATAATTTCCGGCCCACCCAGTCGACCCAGGCGCGGCTCGTGCGCAGGCTGCGCCGAGCGGGCACCGCCAGGGCCTTCATCGGCGCCGGGGCCGAGGATGTCGCCATGATTGCGCGCAATGCAGATGAACTTGGTATCGCCATCGGCATTGTTGCCGGCGATGCACTTTCCGTCCTCCCCTTCCTGCCACAGGAAATCTGGCCACCGGATGGGCTAACGGCTGTGCTTGCCCGCCACGAAGTTGCTTCAACCGTTCCCCAAGCGCTTGCCGCCCGGCTTGAAGAGGCTGCAATCGATCCCGAGCCCTATGCGATCAAGGGCTATCAGGCGATGGAGGTAGCGCTGCACGCCCTGCGGCCCGACAAAAGCGAAACCTCCCGTCTCCTGCAAAGCGAAACGTTCGACACCGCGCTCGGCCCGGTAAAGTTCGACGAAACCGGCGCCAACACCGTTCCCGTTCATGCGCTTTTCGTATGGCAGAACGGCATGTTTGAGGAAATTGCACCATGAGCACAACACCGGGAAACAACCTGATCACCGATGTCGAAGGGCTGCTTGTCGGCAATGCCAGTGATGAAAAAGCCAAAACCGGCGTTACGGTTCTGTTGTGTGAAAAACCCTCGACGGCTTCCTGCCATGTAATGGGCGGGGCGCCGGGAAGCCGCGATACCGATCTGCTTTCCCCCGAAAACACGGTTGGCGAGGTCGATGCGCTGTTTCTGGCCGGCGGCTCGGCCTTTGGCATAGATGCAGGCAGCGGCGCCATGGCAGCACTCAAGGAAATGGGCCGTGGCTTTCAGGTGGCAGACCAGCGCATTCCCATTGTTCCAGGTGCCATTCTGTTCGACATGGTCAATGGCGGCAACAAGGACTGGGGCAACTACCCGCCACACCGCGAGCTGGGCCATCAGGCCGTCAGGGCGGCAGCAGAAGATTTCAGCCTCGGCAGTCACGGCGCGGGCACCGGCGCACTGGTGGCAGGGCTGAAGGGTGGCCTTGGCTCTGCCTCCGCAACCCTGTCTGGCGGGGGCACCATCGGGGCGCTTGCCGCCGTCAATGCCCTTGGCACGCCCTGCATCGCCAACAGCAGGCATTTTTGGGCTGCCCCCTTCGAACAGGAAAACGAGTTCGGCGGCCTGGGCCTGCCTCACCCGTTTCCGCCCGAGGCAAGGGAGCTGAAAATCAAGTTCCGCGAGGAAATCGCTGCCGGCACCAACACCACCATCGCCGTCATCGCCACCGACATCGCCCTAACCAAGGCCGAATGCAAGCGGCTGGCGATTGCCGCCCATGACGGGTTCGCCCGCGCACTATGGCCAGCCCACACGCCGCTGGACGGCGACATGGTCTTTGCTGTCTCGACCGGCAGAAAACCGCCACCCGGCGGGTTGGATCACTGGATTGATCTGTGCGCGCTCGCATCTTCCACCATGGCCCGCGCCATCGCCCGGGGCATTTTTGAAGCAACGCCACACGAAAATGACATCTTCCCTTGCTGGAAAAGCCTTTGGGGCTAGGCCATGAATCAAACTGTGAGGACCGCAATGAAGATCAAGGTGTTCAACAATCTGGCGGCGGCGCTGACATGCCTTGTCCCTGCCCTGCTCCTTTCCGCGCAATCCGGTTTTGCCGGTGATTTTGCCTCCCGCGCCATTTTGGGCTTTTCCGCCGATGGCAGCCGCTTTGCCTTTGAAGAGTACGGCCGTCAGGACGGTTCGGGCTTTCCCTATGCCAGCATCTACATCATCGATACCGCCAGCGACCAATGGACCGGCGGATCCCCGTTCAGGGTTCTGGTTGAAGATGAAGCTTCAAGCATCAGCGACGCCCGCCAGAAAGCCCGGAGTAATGCTGCCGCGCAATTGGCTGCAATCACGGAACCGGGCACCATCAACGCCACCAACCAGCCGCTGGAACTGCCTGCCGACAGCAAACGCATGGCCGCCCGGGCCTATCCCTTCACACCGCCGACCACCGACAGCATCGAGTTCCGGCTGATGACCCGGCCCTTCCCCGGGGACGAATTCTGCATGGAATTTGGCGGCCCGGCCGGCTTTACCCTGCTTGAAATCGCCACCGCACCGGGCAAGTCTACACGCATCCTGCATGCCGACGAAACCATACCGCAAAGCCGCTCCTGCCCGCTCGATTATCATTTCGCGGACATTGTCACCTACCGGCCCGATGGCGCTGGCGATCTGGTGGCAGCCATTCTCATTCTCATGGAGCGCCGCGGTTTTGAAGGTCCGGACGGACGCTATCTTGCGGTCACCACGCACTTGGCCCCTTAAGCAGGCCGATGAGGCGGCGTGTGTATAAGCCGCGCATTACCCTTTAGGCCATGTTGTGATGGCGCGGCCAACCTGATAGCGAGCGCGTGACACCGCATGTACCTTTCAGCATTTCACGAGGTTCCCATGGTTCCCCGCTATTCCCGGCCGGAAATGACAGCGATCTGGTCTCCAAAGTCAAAATTCCGCATCTGGTTCGAGATCGAAGCCCACGCAGCCGACGCAATGGCCGATCTCGGCGTCATCCCGCAAGAGGCGGCAAAAACCATTTGGGAGAAAGCCGGCAACGCAGAGTTTGACGTTGCCCGCATCGATGAAATCGAGGCCGTCACCAAGCATGACGTCATCGCTTTCCTGACCCATCTGGCGGAAATCGTCGGACCTGAAGCCCGTTTCGTCCACCAGGGCATGACGTCATCAGATGTCCTGGACACCTGTTTCAACGTTCAACTGGTCAAGGCCAGCGACCTGTTGCTGGCGCAGATGGACAAATTGCTGGATGCCTTGAAGAAGCGCGCCCTTGAGCACAAGGACACCATTACCATCGGCCGCTCCCACGGCATTCACGCCGAACCCACCACGTTCGGCCTGAAACTTGCCCAGGCCCATGCGGAGTTTTCGCGCTGCCGAAAGCGGCTTGAAAACGCGCGGGAGGAAGTTGCCAGCTGTGCCATTTCGGGCGCTGTCGGCACCTTTGCCAACATCGACCCGGCGGTTGAGGCCCATGTTGCGGAAAAAATGGGCCTGGCTGCAGAACCGGTTTCGACCCAGGTGATCCCGCGGGACCGCCATGCCATGTTCTTTGCAACCCTCGGCGTCGTTGCGTCCTGCGTCGAACGCCTCTCTGTTGAAATCCGGCATTTGCAGCGCACCGAGGTTCTGGAAGCCGAGGAGTATTTCTCACCCGGCCAGAAGGGCTCTTCTGCCATGCCCCACAAGCGCAACCCCGTGCTGACGGAAAACCTCACCGGGCTTGCGCGCATGGTGCGCGCCTATGCCCTGCCGGCCATGGAGAATGTGGCGCTTTGGCATGAGCGCGACATCTCCCATTCATCGGTGGAGCGCATGATCGGGCCGGATGCCACGATCACGCTGGATTTCGCACTGGCAAGGCTGACGGGTGTCATCGAGAAGCTCGTTGTCTATCCCGACAACATGATGGCCAATCTCAACCGGTTCCGCGGGCTGGTGCATTCCCAGCGTGTGCTGCTGGCACTGACCCAGGCCGGTATCAGCCGCGAAGACGCCTACCGTCTCGTTCAGCGCAACGCCATGAAGGTCTGGCAGGAAGGCAAGGACTTTCTGGAGGAACTGCTGGGCGACAAGGAGGTGCGCAATGCCCTGTCAGAGGCGGAAATCCGCGAAAAGTTCGACCTCGATTACCACACCAGGCATGTCGACACGATCTTCAAACGCGTATTCGGATAACTTCGCACAACGCCTGCTGCGCATAAAGGTTCCATACCCTCGCTTCGCAAATTCTTTCACCGGAAACGGGAAGTGACTTTGCCGCCGGAAATCCGCCGCGATTGCGCTGAAGACTGAAACCCTTCGAAAGGAGGGTATCATCATGAACACGCACAACCACCCTTACGAATACCATGCCAACGATCCGCTGAGTTATGCAAATCTTCAGCGGCCAAGCGGCAGTTCAACCGGCCTTCTGGTCGTTCTTGCATTGCTGGGACTGGCGTTTGTTGCCTTGCTCGCCTTTACCGGGTTTGAAGCAACACAGAGCCTGCCTGGCATAGCTGCCGGCGAAGCACCGCCGCCCCATGCGGAACAAACGGCTCAGTAATATTCCCAACCGTCGTACCTGACACGGTTTTGGGGCGCGGCAGCCGGCTGGCGCAACGGGACTTCCAGGCACGGTTTTCCTGGAAGTCCCGCAGCCTTTTCTTGTGTTTTGCGCCTCTTGCTGCCCACCGCTTCGCCAAAAGCGCCGGCGATCAACCTTTTCGCTTGCCGTTGAACCCGGCCCGGCCAGCGATTCGCATTTTCCAGGCGGCACGTGCCGCCTTGGCAAACGCGCAATATGCGGTCAATATAAACATCAAAAGACAACGGCAGGATACGGCACTCCAGGTCATGGGCTCATAAACAGGATCGAAATGGCGCTGAAACCGCAAGGATATTGCAAGAAGAAGGCCTTGAATGGGCTCTTTGCCCATTCAAAGCCTTTGACGCGGCAGTTTCACAGTCCGAAGGATATGATCGATTTTCCCCGGCTACGTTGTTGCAAGCCCCCAAGATAAATTGGGAAAACCGGACGGTTTCCTGCAGGCTTGCGCCGCGTTTCGGAAAAAAATTGCTTCATGCCATGTCGACCCTGTTTATGAGTCCATGACCTAAGCCAAGTGTGGGATAGAAATGGGTTTGCAATCAGGCGAAATGGGTAAAACCGGCGGAGACAACCCAACCAGGATTTCGTTTGAAAAGCGGATCAGGGAATGCAGCTCCGAGAATGATATTTATCGTCTCTGCAGCCAGATGGCGCAGGCGTTCGGGTTCGAATATTTTCTGATCATCGATATTCCCACAAGCAGCGACAAGGAACTCGCCAAGCTCTCACTGATAAGCAGCTGGCCCAAAACGCTGATGATCGAGTACGATGAAAACAGACTGCTGGAGAATTCTCCGATAATCGCGCATCTGCGTGCAAGCAGCGGGCCTGTCATCTGGAATACAGCAGCAATAACCGGCGAGCGGCCGGAAGATGAGCGGCGCATGGCGCGGGAGCTCTTTGAACGCCACAACATTCATCATGGTGTCTATTTCTCGACCCATCGACCCGATGGCAGTGTGGGATCGGTGTCCTTTTGCGGGCCTCACCCCCTTGAGGACGAGGCACGATTCCTGACACTCAACTACCTCGCCTCGCTGATTTATGACCGGCTGGCGCATATCCGCGAAGAAACGCAATCCCCCCGTGAAGCGCTGACGGAACTCGAACTTGAAATTCTCAATATGACCGCAGACGGCATACCTTCCAGGGAGATTTGCGAGAAGCTGGCTTTCTCCGAACAGGTGCTCAACCTCCGTTTTGCGCAGATATTGCACAAAATGGGCGCAAGAAACCGCATGCACGCCATCAAGCTGGCAATGAAGTTCAAGCTGATCTGAGGCGATACCAATGTCCAATCACCTCGTCGTAAATCCCTGTGCCACACACAATCCCCGGCAGTTTGAAACCGTAGGTCTGTCCGAACGCGAGATTGCCGAGTTGTGCGCCAGTATCGGGGACATCGGATTTTGGCGGTACGACCTGGAAACCGGCCTTGCCTATTGGTCCGAGGGGGTCTTCAGGCTGCACGGCCGGGAGTTCAAGGAAGGCCCGGTCAGCCTCAAGGCAGCCATTGGAGACTTTCATCCCGACGACCAGGACGTGGTATCGCAATGCGTAAGCGAAGCGATCGAAAAACAGTGCGGGTATTCCTATACGCTGCGCCTGATGCGCGACGGCAATCCGATATGGGTCAGAGTACATGCACGCTATCATGTGCCTGAAGATGGCCGTCCCATCCTTTACGGCTGTATTTCCGCCGTTTCTCATGCCACACGTTGCATGGAGATCGGAAGCCACCAGGGCTGACGTGCACCGGCAGATCGGAGCATCCCTGCCGATACGTCATATCACCCGATTGACATAGTGGCATTGAATGGCCATCTGCCGTTGCATGAAAACGACTGAAACCGAAATCCTGATCGTGCCCGGCTACAAGGGTTCGCCTGAAGACCACTGGCAAACGCGCTGGGAACACAACCTCTCCGCCGCCCGCCGGGTGGCGATGGGGACTGGCACAAGCCCGTCTTAGAAGACTGGAAGCAAAACCTGATTGCGGCCGTCAACGAAGCCAAAAAACCTGTCGTGCTGGTTGGCCATTCCATCGGCAGCCAGGTGATCGTCCATGCTGCCAACGCGTTTTCAAGACCGGTTGCCGGTGCCTTTCTGGTCGCGCCACCCGATGTGGAAAACCCCGAAATCCGCCCGCGCCACCTGCTGACTTTCGGCCCGGCAAGGACGGATCCCCTGCCCTTTCCCTCGGTGACCGTTGCAAGCCGCACCGACGAATTCTGTTCCTTTGAGGTTGCCGGGCAGATGGCCGCCGATTGGGGATCGCTCTTTCTTGATGCCGGCGAATCAGGTCACATCAATGCAGAAAGCGGACACGGCCCGTGGCCGGAAGGGCTGATGGTTTTTTCCAAATTCATGAACCATCTGAAGCCACCTGCCTGATGCCCAGCAAAAACCCGGCATCCGGGTTCGCCGGAGCCGGGTATTGTTGATCGCTGTGCACAGTCGGCAGAACAGCCCGTATCAGCCTTCTTCCTTGATCTGCTGGATGGCCTGCGCCATCAATTCGTCCATGGTGCGGCGAATCTGGTGATCGGACTGGGCAATGCCGGCCGCATCGAAGTCGGCGCGAATCTTGCGGAACACGTCTGCATCGCCTGCTTCCTCGAAATCGGCACGAATCACTTCCTTGGCATAGTTCTGGGCATCGTCCCCGGATTTACCCATCAAATCGGCTGCCCAGAGCCCCAACAGCTTGTTGCGGCGCGCTTCAGCCTTGAACTGCAGCGCTTCATCGTGGGCAAACTTCTTTTCAAACGCGTCTTCGCGATCATCAAATCCGCTCATCTTGACCTCCTGTCGGCTTCGGCACGGATATAGGATGCATCGGCCGAGATTTGAAGGGGAAAACCGCATGTGGTGCAAAGAATAGCGGTGAAGTGTTGCGGCGCAATATTGTGCAATGGCGAAGATTTCACTATGGAGGCGGCAACGGCTGGATTCTGCGGATTTTCATTGCCAATGGGCAACCTTGTCCGCCCTTGTGGAAACCGGCCCCCTGCACCCAGGCCGCGCCGCAAGGCAAGGCCCAAGGCCAACCCTCAAACCGGGCTGGCAAGACCGGGATCAAAACCATGCCAAAGCGCCGCCGTATCTACGAAGGCAAGGCCAAAATTCTATATGAGGGGCCCGAACCGGGCACCCTGATCCAGTTTTTCAAGGACGATGCCACCGCCTTCAACAAGAAGAAGCACGAGGTCATCGATGGCAAGGGCGTGCTCAACAACCGGATTTCCGAGCACATCTTCACCCATCTCAACCAGATCGGCATTCCGACCCATTTCATTCGCCGCCTCAACATGCGCGAGCAGTTGATCCGCGAAGTCGAGATCATTCCGCTGGAAGTGGTGGTGCGCAACGTTGCTGCCGGTTCCCTGTCGAAACGCCTCGGCATTGCCGAGGGCGAGGTGCTGCCGCGCTCCATCATCGAGTTCTACTACAAGAAGGACGAGCTCGACGATCCCATGGTTTCCGAAGAACACATAACCGCCTTTGGCTGGGCATCGCCGCCGGAAATTGACGACATGATGTCGCTTGCCGTGCGCATCAACGACTTTCTTTCCGGCCTGTTTCTGGGCGCCGGCATTCGCCTGGTCGACTTCAAGATCGAGCTTGGCCGCCTGTTCGAGGGCGATATGATGCGCATCGTGCTGGCCGACGAGATCTCGCCCGACTCCTGCCGGCTGTGGGATATCAAGACCGACGAGAAGATGGACAAGGACCGCTTCCGCCGGGATATGGGCGGTATGCTCGAGGCCTATCGCGAGGTCGCCAACCGCCTGGGCATCATGAACGAAAACGAACCGATCCGCGGCAAGGGCCCGGTGCTGGTGTCCAGCAATGACGATTGAGTACCTTATCCAGGTCTAACGCCCCGACGGAAGACGAAAGACACCATGTTCAAGGCACGCATCACCGTAACCTTAAAAAACGGCGTTCTCGACCCACAGGGAAAGGCCATTGAAAAATCCCTAGACGCGCTCGGCTTCGAGGGTGTTGGCTCCGTACGGCAGGGCAAGGTCTTCGATGTGGAACTGGACACCAAGGACGGTCTGAAAGCGGCCAGGGACCTGGAAGCCATGTGCGAAAAGCTCCTCGCCAACACGGTCATCGAGGACTATGATGTGGACATATTATGACAACCTCTGCCGTTATCCTCTTTCCCGGCCTCAACCGCGACCGTGACATGATCGCCGCCCTGACGAAGATCAGCGGCAAGGCACCGGCCATTGTCTGGCACACCGAAACCGCCCTGCCGCAGGCAGACCTCTATGTCATTCCCGGCGGCTTTTCCTATGGCGATTATTTGCGGGCAGGTGCGATTGCCGCCCGCTCACCGGTCATGCCTGCCCTGCGCGAGAAGGCTGCCGCCGGAAACCGCATTCTCGGCGTGTGCAACGGCTTTCAGATCCTCACAGAATCCGGCCTCCTGCCCGGCGCGCTGATGCGCAATGCCGGACTGCACTTTGTCTGCCGGGAAGTGAAGCTGGAAGTCGCCAATGCCGAAACCGTGTTCACCCGCGGCTATGCGAAAGGCCAGATCCTGCGCTGTCCCGTTGCCCACCACGACGGCAACTATTTTGCCGGCCGGAAAACCCTGCAGAAAATCGAGGAAAATGGCCAGGTCGCCTTCCGCTATGCAGAAGGCACCAATCCCAACGGCTCGCTCAACGATATTGCCGGCATCATCAGCGAACAGGGCAATGTGCTCGGCATGATGCCGCACCCGGAAAACCTGATCGAACCGGCCCATGGCGGCGTGGATGGCCGTGCCCTGTTCGAGGCGGCCTTGACCCGGATCGAGCAGAACGCCGCATGAGGCCCTATCCGCCCCTTCTGCTGATTGCGGCCGCCGCCTTGGCCGCCGGTTGCCAGGGGACAAAAAAGGCCGCCGCTCCGCGCGATAATTCCGCCGCCATCGCTCTCCTCCAGACGGTCAACGACAACGCCCAATCCTGCTGGATGAAATCCAGGGACAAGGCGTTTCGCGCCTATCGCGTCATTCCCGAACTCGACACCCGTGTCGGCAAGCCGCGAATTCTGCTGGTCGACGCCAAGGCAGCCCAGGGCCTGCCGGTCTATGTGATCGAGGCAGAGGGAACGCCAGCCAGGCTTTCCGCATACGGCCCGCTTGCTTCAGACCCGGTGGCAGCCCGCATCAATGGCGACCTCAGGCGCTGGAGCAGCGGCAAGACCGGCTGCGCCTGAGGAATTCCGATGGCAAGGCTGCTGCAATGGATCGGATTTCTCACCGGACTGGGCGGGCTGGTCTTGCAATTGGCACTGACCATTCCGGCATCCCTGGAAGCAGGCCGCAGCATTGCCGGCTCCATCGTTTTCTTCTTTTCCTTCTTTACCGTGCTGACCAACATTCTGGTCATGCTTGCCCATGCCGCCGCACTGGGACTAGCAGGAAACCGGCTCTCCCTGCTGCAGCATCCGTCAATCCGCGCCGGGCTCGTTGCGGCCATCGCCATGGTCGGGCTGGTTTATTTCTTCATTCTTGCTGCGCTGTGGCAACCCGCGGGCTGGTGGCAGGCCGCAGACATCACGTTGCATTACGTAACGCCATTGGTATTTGTTGGCTGGTGGCTGATCGCCGGGCGCGGCGGCACAAGCACTTGGCGCGATCCGTTTGTGTGGCTCGCCTGGCCGCTTGGCTATCTCGCTTATGCGCTCGCCCGCGCACCCATTGCCGGTGAAGTTCCCTACCCCTTCCTGAACTACATGGAAAACGGTTGGGGAGCAGTACTGAGCGCGATTACCGGCCTGCTGGTTCTGTATCTTTCCCTTGGCTTTGCCATCGTTGCCCTTGATCGCTTTCTGCCTGCAGTTCAATCCCAGAAGCTGCGAGACAGTTCCCGCTGACGGGCTTCCGGTGTAATTCCGACATCCGCAAGCAGGCGGCCATCCAGACGCGCAAGCGCACGGCGGCTGCGCCGTTTGGCAATCCTTCCCTGAAACCACATCGCCCATCCTGCAATGCGCCTTGAAAGCACCGACCGGTCACCGGTCATGTATCCGGTCTCGTAATCGGCGGGCAGGAAACTCACTCTCTGGATTGTCATAATTGTATCCTTTTTAAAAGCAATGCTTGCATAATTGTATCTATTGTTGACATCGAAGAGCAGATCAATCTAAACATTGTTCCCATGACACATATTGCCGGTGACTATCTGCCCCGCCTTCCCGAAGGCAACCGTCCGATCTACGTTCGCATTGCCGATGCCATTGAACAGGACATCGATGAAGGCGTATTGCCGGGCGGCAGCCGCCTGCCGCCGATGCGCAACCTTGCTTTCGACATTGGGGTAACAATCGGAACAATCAGCCGGGCATACAATCTCATTGCCGAGCGTGGCCTGGTGGTCGGCGAGGTTGGACGCGGTACCTATGTTCGCGGCAAGGAAGCGGCGCCGTCGCCACTACCTGCCCCCTTCAGGCCGTCGCAGCACCCTGTCTTCGATCTGGGTGAAAGCAGCGAATCGGTGATGAACCTGGACACTACCTCCGCCATCCACACCGGTCAGGCAAAGATCATCGCCGAACAGTTTGCCGACATTGCCGCAAACCACTCCCACATGCACATGCTGACCGATTATGTGCCGGGCATTCCTGCCTCCTGGCGGGAGGCTGGCAGCCTGCTGCTTTCCCGGCCCGGCTATACGCCTTCGCCGGATACGGTTATCGCGACCAATGGTGCGCATGCCGGGATCATGGCGGTGATCATGACGCTTACGGCACCTGGCGAGCGCATCGTTTTCGAAACGGCAACCTATGCTTCCATCGCCCGCAGTGCCGCGCTTGCCGGCAGGCGTATTGTCGAGGCACCGATGGACGAAGACGGCATTTTGCCCGACGCGTTTGAAAAGCTGTGTGCCCGCCAGCATCCCAAACTGCTCTACCTGATGCCCTCGCTCAACAACCCGACGCTTGCCCGCCTGCCCTCGGAGCGCCGCGAGAAGATTGCGGAAATCTGCCGCCGCTACAGCGTGTGGATTATTGAAGATGCTGTTTATGCCCCGCTTTCGGGCGATGACGAGCCGCCGCTGGCAAGCCTGTGCCCGGAACTCACCTTTCACGTGGCCAGCATGTCGAAAACCGTTTCGGCGAGCCTTCGCGCCGGCTGGATCGCCTGCCCGCCGGGCCATGCAGGCCGGGTTCAACCGGCCCATCGCATGTTTTCCGGCGGTGGAAGCTATCCGATGAAGGAACTGGCAAGCCGCCTGGTTCTTTCGGGAGAAGCTGAGCGGATACTGCACAAGGCCCGCGCGGTGATTGGCCGCCGGCACGCCCTGCTGTGCAAGGCACTGGGAGAATTTGACCTGCGCTCCAACCCGAACTGTCCCTTTGCCTGGCTGATGCTGCCGGAGCCCTGGCGCTCGGGTCCGTTTCGCGAGGCGGTCCTGCAGCGCGGCATCATGATCGCCCAGGAGGACGATTTCAAACCCGCACGCTCGGACACCACGTTCCATGCCGTGCGCATCGCCTTCGCCGCCCAATACGACGATGAACGCTATGGCGAAGCCTTCGCCGTGATCGCAGACGTGCTTCAAAGCGGCGTTGCAGGACACACTTCGGTGATCTGAGGCGCTGCCCTTGAGCGCACGGCCTGCCGAATACCGCAATCGGCCCAATTTCCTGCGGAACACGCAAGATTGCCATACACTTTCCCATTTCGATTGGGTAGGTAAGGGCGATGGGGCGGTTGGGGACCAGATTCCTGATAGCCCTTTCTCTTACTTGGCCCCACTGTTGCCGGATCGTCCATGCCCCTTCGAAACGACATCGAAATCACCGAGGAAATGATCGAGGCCCATGGCCTCAAGCCGGACGAGTATCAGCGTATTCTCGATCTGATCGGCCGCCAG
Source organism: Salaquimonas pukyongi (assembly GCF_001953055.1). Classification (NCBI taxonomy): domain Bacteria; kingdom Pseudomonadati; phylum Pseudomonadota; class Alphaproteobacteria; order Hyphomicrobiales; family Salaquimonadaceae; genus Salaquimonas; species Salaquimonas pukyongi. Next base: position 1,813,278 of record NZ_CP019044.1, read on the forward strand.
CCCAGCTTTACCGAGCTGGGCATCTTTTCCGCCATGTGGAACGAGCATTGTTCCTACAAGTCGTCGAAGAAATGGCTGAAGACGCTGCCGACGGCCGGGCCGCGGGTGATCCAGGGGCCGGGCGAAAATGCCGGCGTGGTGGACATTGGCGATGGCGACTGCGTTGTCTTCAAGATGGAAAGCCACAACCATCCCTCCTACATCGAACCTTATCAGGGCGCGGCCACCGGCGTTGGCGGCATCCTGCGCGATGTCTTCACCATGGGGGCACGGCCCGTTGCTGCGATGAATGCGCTTCGCTTCGGTGACCCAGATCATCCCAAGACACGCCATCTGGTGGCCGGGGTGGTGGCCGGCATCGGCGGCTACGGCAATTCCTTCGGCGTGCCGACCGTTGGCGGCGAGGTGGAATTTCATTCCCGTTACAATGGCAACATTCTGGTCAATGCCTTTGCAGCCGGCATCGCGAAAACCGATGCCATCTTCTATTCGAAAGCCGAAGGGGTCGGCCTACCCGTGGTTTATCTCGGCGCCAAGACAGGCCGCGACGGCGTTGGCGGCGCGACCATGGCCTCGGCCGAATTCGACGAAAAGATCGACGAAAAACGCCCCACCGTGCAGGTCGGCGATCCGTTTACCGAAAAATGCCTGCTCGAGGCTTGTCTTGAATTGATGCGCACAGGCGCCGTCATCGCCATTCAGGACATGGGCGCTGCCGGCCTTACCTGTTCGGCGGTCGAGATGGGGGCCAAGGGCGAACTGGGCATTGAACTCGATCTCGACAAGGTTCCCGTCCGCGAAGAACGCATGAGCCCCTACGAGATGATGCTGTCCGAGAGCCAGGAACGCATGCTCATGGTGCTGAGGCCGGAAAGGGAAGACGAGGCCAAGGCCATCTTTGAAAAATGGGGGCTTGATTTCGCCATCGTCGGCAAGACCACCGATGACCTGCGCTTCCGCATCCGCCACCAGGGCCAGGAAGTCGCCGATCTTCCGATCAGGGAACTGGGCGATGAGGCACCAGAATACGACCGCCCCTGGACCGAACCGGAAAAACAAGCCCCCCTTTCAGCCGAACAGGTAGAGCCGCCAGCTGACTACAATGCCGCCCTGGTGCAAATGCTCGCCTCCCCCGATCTTGGCTCGCGGCGCTGGGTCTGGGAACAGTATGACACCTACATTCAGGGCAACTCCCTGCAGCGGCCCGGCGGCGATGCCGGTGTTGTGCGCATTGAGGGCAGTTCCAAGGCGCTTGCTTTTACTTCGGACGTCACGCCGCGCTATTGCCAGGCAGATCCCTTTGAAGGCGGCAAGCAGGCGGTCGCCGAGTGTTTCCGCAACCTGACCGCGGTGGGCGCTGAACCGCTGGCTGCCACCGACAACCTTAATTTTGGCAATCCCGAACGCCCGCATATCATGGGCCAGCTCGTTTTCGCCATCAAGGGCATTGGCGAGGCATGCCAGGCACTTTCAATGCCCATCGTCTCGGGCAATGTCTCCCTGTACAACGAGACCAATGGCGAACCGATCCTGCCCACACCCACCATCGGCGCTGTCGGCCTGCTGCCCGACGCATCGGCAATGACCACCGTCGGCGGCGCCAGGGAAGGCGACCGGGTGATGTTGATCGGAGATGCAGGAACCCATCTTGGCCAATCCTCCTATATGCGCATCTGTCTTGGGCGCGAAGAAGGCCCGCCGCCGCCGGTCGACTTGCAGGTGGAAAAAGCCCGCGGCGACCATGTGCGTTCAGCCATCCGCTCTTGCCGTGTCACGGCCTGTCACGACCTTTCCGATGGCGGCCTTGCGATTGCGCTGGCTGAAATGGCAATTGCCGCCGGCACGGGAATGGACATCAGCCTGGATGATGCAACACCTCATGCCGCGCTTTTCGGCGAGGATCAGGCACGATATCTGTGCACGGTGCCGGCCGAACTTGCCGCGGATTTCGCGGCCAATACCGCAAGCGCCGGTATTGTCTGCCATGACCTCGGCGCGGTCGGCGGCGACCGGCTGAAAATCGGCGGGATCGTCGACGTGACGGTGGAGGAATTGCGCAGCGCCCATGAATCATGGTTTCCTGCCTATATGGAAGGCGGCGCGAATCCCGCCATCGCCGCCGAGTAACCGGCCGCAAGACAACGAGGTAGTACAATGCCGATGAATGCCGCCGACATCGAGAAGATGATCAAGACCGCCATTCCCGATGCCGAAGTCAAGATCACTGACCTCGCCGGCGATGGCGATCACTATGCCGCTGAGGTGGTCTCCGAAAGCTTCCGCGGGCTGCCGCGGGTCAAACAGCACCAGATGGTGTATGACGCACTGCAGGGCAATATGGGGGCGTTCTGCACGCCCTGGCCCTGCAGACCAGCGCGCCTGAATGAGTTTCGGTTGGTAGTTTGTCATGGCGCACCACCGCAAAACCAGCGGACTTGAGAAAGTCCCGCCCTTCCTCACCAGGCCTGTCTGGAAGGATCCGCTGTTCTGGTGGGCGATCGCCGCTGCCGTTTTCTGGGGCGTGGTGATCTGGTGGTTTTTCTGGCGCTAGAAGAACGGTTGTGCTGGCCATGAAGCCTTTCACATCAAGAAAACCGCAAGAATGCCGCAGTTGAATTCGCCGGTGCGCAGGTTTATCTGTGGAAAGAAGAAAAGCGCACAGCAACAGGAATCAGATCATGAGCGGAATGAACGAATTCATTGATAATGAAGTGAAAAACAACGACGTGGTGCTGTTCATGAAAGGCACGCCCGACTTTCCGCAATGCGGTTTTTCCGGCCAGGTCGTGCAGATTCTCAATTATCTCGGCATCGACTACAAGGGCATCAACGTGCTCGCCGATGACGATCTGCGCCAGGGCATCAAGGATTACTCCAACTGGCCCACCGTGCCCCAGCTTTACGTCAAGGGCGAGTTCGTCGGCGGCTGCGACATCGTGCGCGAAATGTTCCAGCAGGGCGAATTGCAGACCCATCTGACCGAAAAAGGCGTTCCGGTAAGCGGCAAGGCCATTGCCTGATCTGCTTGCGGTTCGCCGCCGCCGCATTCAGCCGTCTCATCCCTTACAGCCCTGCACCAGTTCCCTGATGCAGGGTCTTTATGGTGTAAACACCTGATTCGGCGGTCATGAAACGGGCTCATTTGATCCCTAACCGTGGCCACAGGGGTCATGCAGCTGCATGTGTTTCTGCTGCCACATATGGTGATTTGTGTTGCAGGTAGCAGTGGGATATGTACGGTCTTGACGCTGAAAACCGGGCGCTGTTGCGGTTCCGGCAAGGCGCGAAACGATCTGACGAGGGGTGGGCACCCCGGGCAGGGCAAGGTTTGTCATTTTCATCGGTCCATAATGCTGGAAGACTGGCAACCGGCGTGAAGGCTGCCGGGCTCGCGCTGCTCGCCACAACCTTTCTTTCAGGCTGCATGGGTGGGCCAGGCGCCTATTTTGAGAGCGTCAGCCGCGATGCCCGCAAAAGCGGCGTTGAACAACCAACGGATCTTGCCGCCCTTTCCGTTGATCCGGTCGAACAGCAATCGCTTGCTCCCATCGGCAATGCTGCCAATGGCGAAACCCATGCCCCGCAAACCGGCAATCTTGCTGCAGCAGGCAATGCGCCGGCAGCAACACCATCACCCTTGCCCGGCGAACCGGCCCCGCAGGCTGAGCCGGCCGGAACCGGAACGCTTGCCCCGCCAACGGCCCTCACCCTTTCCGGCGATACCGAAATTCTGACCGTCCCAACCCTGGCGCAGCCGCAAGGGCAGGCACTCCAGCAAGCAGGCACTGGCGCCCTGCCCGGCGTTTCCACCGGCCCCACAACAAATTCGAATGCCTATTCCGACGCCAATTATGCCTCTACCATTCCCCAGGCAACGGCACTTCTGGGCACCGGCAGCGGATTTTCGATCGGTACACAAAGCGAGCCGCTCATCGACCCTTATGAGCAGGCCGCCGAAAGGCGCATTCCCCAGCTCTATGCCTCCATCAAACACGGACAATGCAAGTCCGGCCGCGGACCCCAGCCCAAGCGGATGGGGGCAAAAAACATTACGCCCGGCGACCCCTATTACATCGAAATCCGCATGCGGCAGACACCGCTCATGCCGGTTGGCCACACCTATGTCGCCTATGGAAAACTCGGCGGCAATGGTGAGATTTTGAGCGAAAAACTCATCATGCTGGCGCCAATGGGCGGCTATGTCGGCGCGGCCATGGCTTCCGGCGTGCCCATGCCGGGCGTCCTGACGCCCCATCCCGACGATTGCCGCATCCGCCCCGACATCGCCTACCGGGTTTCGCTGAATGCCCAGCGCTATGAAAGGCTGCTGCAGGAAATCCGCAGCGCCAAAAAGGAAAAGCCGCGCTATCTGCTGTTTGCCAACAACTGCAACCACTTCATGACCCGCATTGCAGGCTCTGTCGGTATCCGCCCGCCCAAGAACATCTACGTTCCGGCGGTTCAGTATCTGCATGACATGATCGAGGCAAACGAGGGCATCAAGGTCGCCCGCTGGTAGGCGCACTTGCGGTTTTACCGGAACATCCAAAAATCGCTGTTGAAGGCACCATGCAGTTTCGAACTGTGTATCAGCTCGGCGTCCGGCTTTTCCCCGCCTGCCCCGTAGGCTGAAAACAGTGGCAGGAAATGTTCCGGCGTTGGATGGTTTTCAAGCGCAAAGGGCGCGTCCTCACGCCACCTTAACAATCCTTCCCTGTCGCCTGCCAGCAACCGCTCGCCCACCCATCGGGTGAACGCATCAATCGCCATTTCAGTTTCAGGGTCAGTGCCGCCGCCGCGCATGGCGCGAAACATGGCCCGCAGATTGTGGGTGATATGGCCGGAGCCTGCAACCAGCACATTTTGCGCACGGAATGGCGCCAGCGCACGGCCCAGACGGTAATGGTGCTCTGCATCCTCTTCGGGCTGAACGGAAACCGGAACGACCGGCACATCGCCCTCGGGAAAAGCCAGGATCAGCGGCGTCCAGATACCGTGATCGAGCCCGCGTTCAAAATCAAGCGACGCGGAAATACCGTGCGCCTTGAAAGCTTCCAGCACCTGCTGCGCCAGCTGCGGCGCTCCCGTCGCAGGGTAAGTCATCCGATAAAGCTCGGGTTGAAAGCCGCCGAAATCGTGAAGCGTGGCAGGTTGCGCCGCTGCGCCGATTTTGGGTGTCCGCGTTTCATAATGCGCAGACACGATGATGATTGCGTCCGGCTGCGGATTCTCCTTGCCGAAACGAACCAGGAAATCACGCACCGCAGATGGCGTGATCGCCAGATCCGGTGCCCCGTGGGATATGAACAACGCTGGCTGCATGGCTGTGCCCTCTATACTACCGCAACGCACAGATAGGACCGCACGGCCAGAGGGAAAAGCCGCATATGCTGGACACAGTGTTTACGGTTTTTGCAGCCAATGGGCCCCAATTGCACCCTATCGCCGCCATCGGCACTCAAAGCGCGTTGAGAAAGGCTACCAATTGCCGCTTTTCTTCTTCCGAAAGTTCGATCTCGGGCACTTCGGTGTGCACACCATGGGGCGAGATGGTCCCGTCCAGCTCCGGCAATGTGGCAAAGGGATCAGGCCGCACCACATAGTGATCGACGACCTCTTCTAGGGTTTTGATCTGCCCGGCATGCATGTAGGGAGGGCGTTGGGATACCCCGCGCAAGCCGGGCGTTTTGAAGGCGCCTTCAAATACCGAAGGATCATCCGACATGAAGCGCAACTCCCGGCACTGCATGGGTTCGGCATCGCTGTAAGGTCCGGCGCAGGAAAACAGGTCCTGTTTCAAGAACAATACCGCAAGGGCGCGCCCGTAATCCGGTTTTTCGCGATTGCCCAGCTCAACGCCGGTATTGTGGAAGAACTGGTCGGTATAAAGCGGGCCGCTATGGCAATTGTCGCAGCGTGCCTTGCCGGTAAACAGTTTGAAGCCCTCAATCTCGTCCTCCGTCAGCCGGTCGCCTTCCGCAGGTTCTTTACCGGCCAAACGCGCCGCAAAAAAGCGGTCTATGCGGTTTTCTTCCGGCAGCAGGGTGCGTTGAAAGGCAGCAATCGCCTTGCCGGTATTGGCAAACACAAGGTTGATCGCATCCTGCACCGCGGGCGAAGCCTTCTCCCAGTTTTCCTGCGGCGCCCCGGGCAGCAAGGGCGAAGCCAGATACGGCCAGTCGCTGGCATCGGGTACAGGCCCGAACACCGCCTCATAGTCTGTCCGGTACCGGGTCACCACCTCCCGCGCCACCATGTCCCGCGTCATGCCGTGTTCGGCCGGCGTTTCCAGCGGTTCCAGCGCCTGGCTCCACTGGCTGTCCTTGCGCCCATCCCAGAAAAACCAGTCACCCCATTGCGCGCCGCGAAGCGCCATGGTGCGCCGGGGCGTTTCACCAATTCCCAGCCCTCTTGGCAATCCGTCCTGAAACGCCTTATCCGGCTGATGGCAGGAAGCGCAGGAAACGTTTGAGTTGGCGCTGAGCGCGGTGTCAAAAAACAGTTTTTCACCCAGCATTGCCGCGCCGGGATCATCGCCATACCGGTTGGTGGGATCAGCGCCCAGGGCAGGAAGCGAAGAAAGCATGAACTCCTTCGCCCGCTTCATGTCGTACGGCGTCAGCTCCGGGCCGCTGCAGGCAGCCGGCACCAGCCCTATAAGAGCAGATACAGCAACACGAAGGGTTGAAAGGAGTTTCACCCCGCTACTCCAGCACCCGGTTGAATCGCACCGTGTCCGTGCCCCCCGCCGCTTCGATGGTCACATCGAAAACCCAATGCCCCACCATCGAGAACTTGATGCCGTCGATGGCATAGACGCCCGGCTCTATCTCTCCCGTTGCAGCCGGCGAAGTCGGCAGGCCGTGGCCATGAGCCGGCATGCCACCGTCCACGGAGATTTTTGCACCGCGCACCGGTGCACCCGTACTGTCCGAAACCTTCAGATGCCACACACTGATGGGACCGGTTGACGGCTCTCCCTGCACGGGAATGAAGGAGACGGTATAAAGCCCGGTTTTGCTCGGCTTTTCCGTCCGCAGGTCCATGCCCGATTCTGTCTGACCGGTATTCTGCTGGCCTGAATTCTGCAGATGGCCCTGATGTTGGGGCATCATCGCCATCCAGGCAAAATATCCGGCGATTGCAATCAGGGCGATGCCTGCGAGGATTTTGAGATTGCGCATGTTGTGTCCCTTTTCATCGCCCCGGTGTCCCGGCACCTGTCCGCCCCAAATCAGTTTTGCTGCTTGCGCCGGCGCCCTTCAAGGGCAGCAACGACCCCGCGCAGGGTCTGGATTTCCTGTTCCTGCAACTGCATGTGGACGAAAATATTGCGAACCGTCTGTGCCATGCGATCGCGCCTTTGCGGGGAAAGAAGTAACCGGCATCGTCCAGTGCCTGCTCCACATGATCCATCAGCCCGACAAGGTGCTTTCGGTCGGCAACCACCCGTTCAGCCGGTCCGAAGGCATCGCGTGCCGGATCGCTGCCCGCCGTTTTCATCCATTCATAGCTCATCAGCAGCACGGCCTGGGCGATGTTGAGCGAGGCGAAGGCCGGATTGACCGGAAAAGTCACGATTTCATCGGCCAGAATGATCTCATCGTTGTTGAGCCCCCAGCGCTCGCGGCCGAAAAGAATGCCCGTCCGTTCACCGGCCGAAAACCGCCGCCTCAGATCGCTGGCGGCCTCTTCCGGCCCGCGCACCGGCTTGATGATGTCGCGCGGGCGCGCAGTGGTTGCCATGACGAAGGAAAGATCGGCAATGGCCGCTTCCAGCGTTTCATGAACGCTTGCCATTTCCACAACATGCAACGCACCGCTTGCCGCCTTGGTGGCATGTTCGCTGGGCCAGCCGTCACGCGGTGCCACCAGGCGCAGTTCGGCCAGGCCGAAATTTGCCATGGCCCGCGCCACCATGCCGATGTTCTGGCCAAGCTGCGGTTCGCACAGAATGATCGCCGGACCTTCGGCGATCAGCGGCTTGTTCTTGAAGTCGGTACCGGACATCCCATTCCTTCGCTATAGCGATATTTTCCTGCCACACCGTGCGGCAAAGCGGAAGGCCGCACACCTGCGGCAAACGGTGCAATACGAAAGCCTGATGGTTCTTTCTTTGCAGGGCCGAAAAGACTTTGCTAAGGAACGCGCAACCATTTCTTTCCGGCGGTCTCCCGCCACCGCATTCTCACATCGGAGAACTTTCTCACATGGCAAAAATCAAGGTCGAAAACCCGGTCGTCGAACTCGATGGCGACGAGATGACACGCATTATCTGGCAGTTCATCAAGGACAAGCTCATCCACCCCTATCTCGACATCGATCTTGAATATTATGATCTGGGCATCGAATACCGAGACAAGACGGACGATCAGGTGACCATCGATGCCGCCAATGCGATCAAGAAGCATGGCGTGGGCGTCAAATGCGCCACCATTACCCCGGACGAAGCCCGGGTCGAGGAATTCGGCCTGAAGAAGATGTGGCGCTCGCCAAACGGCACGATCCGCAACATCCTGGGCGGCGTAATCTTCCGCGAGCCGATCATCATCCGCAACGTGCCGCGCCTGGTGCCCGGCTGGACCCAGCCGATCATTGTCGGCCGCCACGCTTTCGGCGATCAGTATCGCGCCACCGATTTTCGCTTTCCCGGCAAGGGCAAGCTGACCATCAAGTTTGTCGGCGATGATGGCGAAACCATCGAGCACGAGGTGTTTGACGCACCGGCTGCCGGCGTTGCCATGGCGATGTACAATCTGGATGAATCGATCCGCGATTTCGCACGTGCCTCGATGAACTATGCCCTCGGCCGCAAGGTGCCCTGCTACCTGTCGACCAAGAACACGATCATGAAAGCCTATGACGGGCGCTTCAAGGACATCTTCCAGGAGATCTACGAGGCCGAGTTCGAGGAGAAATTCAAGGAAGCCAAAATCTGGTATGAGCACCGGCTCATCGACGACATGGTGGCTTCAGCCCTGAAATGGGCCGGCGGCTATGTCTGGGCCTGCAAAAACTACGATGGCGACGTGCAGTCCGATACCGTTGCCCAGGGCTTCGGTTCGCTCGGGCTCATGACCTCGGTGCTGATGTCGCCCGACGGCAAGACCGTCGAGGCCGAAGCTGCCCACGGCACGGTCACCCGTCACTACCGCCAGCACCAGAAGGGCGAAGCGACATCGACCAATTCGATCGCCTCGATCTTTGCCTGGACACGGGGGCTCGCCCACCGCGCCAAGCTGGATGACAATCCCGAGCTTGCCCAGTTTGCCGACACGCTTGAAGAGGTCTGCATTCACACCGTGGAAGACGGCTTCATGACCAAGGATCTGGCGCTGCTGATCGGCCCTGACCAGCCCTGGCTCGACACCATCGGCTTCCTCGACAAGGTCGATGAATATCTGCAGAAGGCGATGAGCGCATAACGCTTACAAACCGCATGCGGAACCAGACAAGCCGGACCATGTGTCCGGCTTTTTGTTGGGCCAGCCCAGCTTCGGCCAGCGGACGCTCAGTACCGGAAAACACCTGCAACCACCAAGCAATCGGGCTTTTTCGGCCAACGAGCCCCTTTCTCCCATCCATTACTTAGGCATTGACCTTAGTTTGCTTCATCGCTATACTTAGGCTTGTGCCTAACTATAATCGATCCTCTGACGGAACCATTGAAAGCGCCTTTGTTGCGCTTTCCGACCCGACGCGGCGAGCGGTGATACAAGCGCTCAGCGGCGGGCCTGCATCGGTTTCCGAGCTGGCCGGCCCCTTCGCCATGGCCCTGCCCTCCTTCACCCAGCATTTGGGGGTTCTGGAAAGTGCCGGCCTTATCGTGTCGAAAAAAAAGGGAAGGACGCGGATTTGCGCATTGAACCCGCAGGCCTTGCAGAATGCCGAGGCCTGGCTGGCTGCCCATCGGCGTCAATGGGAAGAACGCTTTGACCGCATGCAGGCACATCTGGAAAATGTAACGAAAGACAATTCAAATGAATGAGCACGGCAAAAACAGCACTTCCGAATGGGCGGCATGGCCCACGGAAAGGGAAATCGTCATCGCTCGCGTCGTCGACGCGGACCGTAAAACAGCATTTCGCGCATGGTCGGACCCCTCGCAGATCGTACAGTGGTTCGGGCCTGACGGGTTTCAGATCGAGAGCCACAAAATCGACATCCGCACCGGCGGTGTATGGCGCTTTGACATGATTTCCCCTGACGGCACGCGGTTTTCCAACCGTATGGAATTTCTTCAGGTGGAAGCGCCGAACGCCATTGAAGCAATCCACGGAGCAGACGTCGATGACGATCCGGACCGTTTTCGGCTGCTCGTGACGTTCGACGAACAGGACAACGGCAAGACGGTCATTACCTTGCGCCAGATGCATCCGAGCGCAGAGCGCCGTTCCATCGTCATCGGATTTGGCGCTGTGGAATATGGAACTCAGACACTGGACAAACTTGCGCGCCATGTCGGCGGATAGGCTCGGCTTTCGCAATTCCGGCCATCAAAAATCCGGTCTTTGCAAATACCGGTCAATCCGTCAGCTCAACCGGCAAGCGCATCCCTGACGGCCTGAAGTGCTTCGCCTGCCTTTGAACCATCCGGCCCGCCGGCCTGGGCCATGTCCGGACGCCCGCCGCCGCCCTTGCCGCCAACGGCCGTGGATGCGGCGCGCACCAGATCGACGGCGCTGATCTTGCCGGCAAGATCGCCGGTAACGCCGACAACCACAGCCGCCTTGCCGTCTTCTGCCCGGCTGACCATGGCAACGACGCCGGAGCCGACCCGCGCCTTGGCTTCGTCGACAAGCCCTTTCAGGTCCCTGGGCGCGATCCCCTCCAGCACCTGGCCGAGGAAGGAGACGCCCCCAACCTCCTCGGTTTCGGCCGGCGCTGCACCGCCACCGCCGCCCAGCGCCAGTTTCTTCTTTGCCTCGGCAAGCTCGCGCTCCAGCCGCTTGCGTTCTTCCACCAGCGCCCGAACCCGCGCCACCGCATCCTGCGGCGGCACTTTGAGGTGATCGGCAATTTCCTGTACCCGCGCTTCCTGTTCTTCCAGATAAGACAGCGCTTCGGCACCGGTCAGTGCCTCGATGCGGCGCACGCCGGAACCGACCGCGCTTTCGCCCAATATCTTGATGACGCCGATCTGGCCGGTATTGGCCACATGGGTACCGCCGCACAATTCAAGCGAATAGGTTTTGCCGGCCTTTGGCCCGCGGGTCGCCGTGCCCATGGAAACGACCCGCACCTCATCGCCGTATTTTTCGCCGAACAGCGCCATGGCGCCGGCTTCAATTGCATCATCGACCGCCATCAGCCGGGTCGAAACCGGGGCCGACTGCTGCACGATCTCATTGGCGATTTCCTCCACCTGCGCCAGTTCGCAAGCTTCGATCGCCTTTTGATGGGAAAAGTCGAACCGCAGCCGGTTGGGCGCTACCAGCGATCCTTTCTGCGCCACATGCTCGCCCAGCACGTTGCGCAGCGCTTCATGCACCAGATGGGTCGCCGAATGATGCCGCCTGAGGCCTGCCCGGGCTGCATGGTCGACTTCCAGTTCCACCGCAGCGCCCGGCGTTATCTCGCCTTCGCTGACCGTGCCGTAATGGACATGCAGTCCCTCGCCGCGTTTGCGGGTATCGCGAATTTCAATGCGCCCGCCCTCAAAGCGGATCTCGCCCTTGTCGCCCTGCTGGCCGCCCGATTCGCCATAAAACGGCGTCTGGTTGACGACCACGGCAACCTCATCGCCTGCCTTTGCCTGATTGACCAGCTTGCCGTCTGCGACAATGGCCTGCACCACACCTTCGGCCTGCTCGGTTTCATAGCCGAGAAATTCCGTGGCGCCGTGCTGCTCCTTCAGTTCGAACCAGATGCGCTCATCGGCAGCTTCGCCCGACCCAGCCCAGGAAGCGCGCGCCTCTGCCTTCTGGCGCTCCATCGCCGCATTGAAGGCATCGGTATCAACGCCAATGCCGCGCCGGCGCAGGGCATCCTGCGTCAGATCGAGCGGGAAGCCATAGGTGTCGTAGAGCTTGAAGGCGGTTTCCCCGTCAAGTTCATTCCCCTCCTTCATGCCCTCCGTTGCTTCACCGAGCAGCAGCAGACCGCGGTCGAGCGTGCGGCGGAAGCGCGTTTCCTCAAGCTCCAGCGTCTCGCCGATGAGCTTTTCGGCCCGCGTCAATTCGGGATAGGCACCGCCCATCTCGCTGACCAGAACCGGCACCAGACGGTGCATCAGCGGGTCCTTGGCGCCCAGCAGGCTGGCATGGCGCATGGCGCGGCGCATGATGCGGCGCAGCACATAGCCCCTGCCCTCATTGGAAGGCAGAACGCCATCGGAAATCAGGAATGCGGCGGCGCGAAGGTGATCGGCGATCACCCGGTGGCTCGGTATCTTGTCGCCCTTTGCTGCAACGCCGGTCGCCTCTTCGCTGGCGGCAATCAGCGTTCTGAACAGGTCGATGTCGTAATTGTCGTGCACGCCCTGCATGACGGCGGCAATGCGCTCCAGCCCCATGCCTGTATCGATCGACGGCTTGGGAAGATCGATGCGCTCATCTGGCGTCACCTGCTCGAACTGCATGAAAACCAGGTTCCATATCTCGATGAACCGGTCGCCATCTTCATCCGGGCTTCCCGGCGGGCCGCCGGGAATATGATCGCCGTGATCATAAAAGATCTCGGAACACGGCCCGCAGGGGCCGGTATCGCCCATCGCCCAGAAATTGTCATGGGTGGCGATGCGGATGATCCTGTCGTCGGCAAGACCGGCGATCTTCTTCCAAAGGTCGAACGCCTGATCGTCTGTATGATAAACCGTCACCAGCAGCCGGTCCCGATCGAGCCCGAACTCTTTTGTCAGCAATTCCCAGGCATAGCCGATCGCCTCTTCCTTGAAGTAGTCGCCAAAGGAGAAATTGCCGAGCATTTCGAAAAAAGTGTGGTGGCGCGCTGTATAGCCCACATTGTCGAGATCGTTGTGCTTGCCGCCGGCGCGCACGCAGCGCTGGGACGTGGCAGCACGCGAATAGGGCCGTGTTTCAAGTCCGGTAAAGACGTTCTTGAACTGCACCATGCCCGAATTGGTGAACATCAGCGTTGGGTCGTTGCGCGGCACCAGCGGGCTGGAGGCGACAACCTCATGCCCCTTGTCCTTGAAGAAATCGAGGAAACTTGAACGGATTTCGTTTACGCCGCGCATGGAATGTTCACCGGGTCCAACTGATCTTGTTTGCGCTTTCAGGCCCTGCGCTTAACTCAAAGCCCCAACCGCACCTGTTTGAAACCATGGCTTGGCCTGTTGCAGGCCCGGCTTGCCGCGGCAACCGGGCCGCATGATGACCGGCAAAGGAGAAAATTCCCGCCGCAACCGGTCGCAACGCCGCCCTTCCGGTAAGCCGTGCCCGCAAGCCATGCCCGCAAGCCATGCCCGCAAGCCATGTCTGTAAACCATGCAGGTGGTTCCGCACAGGTGGGGCGCTTTTAGACGAGGGCGCAAAAACTGTCCACAGGCAGGGTCAATTTCGCCGCTGCCGCAAGCAAGTCCTCCAATAACGGCAAGCCCCGCCATAACGGCCAGTCGAATGAACGGCCAGTTAAATGACAAACGCGGCGGAAACCCCGCCGCGCGGTAAAACCTGCATAAGGCAATGCCGCACAAGGAAATGGCCGAAACAAACGGACGGTTAGCCCCTTGATTCGGCCGGAGGCATGAGGCTTCAGCTCCCTGACAACTTCAACCCCCTGCCCGCTTCAGCGCATGCCCGCCTCAGCTCTTGGCCGCTTCAGCCCTCGGCAGCTTCACCGCCGGGTGCCGGCACCGCTTCGTCCGGTCCCTCGTCATCCTCTTTTGAAGGTTCGCCCTCCAGCAGCGAGCCGGCGATCAGCCCGGCATTCTGGCGCAGCGCCAGTTCGATCTCGTCACCAACCGCCGGGTTGTCGCGCAAAAACTGCTTGGCGTTTTCCCGGCCCTGGCCAAGGCGCTCGGAATTGTAGGAGAACCAGGCCCCTGATTTTTCCACGATCCCCGCCTTGACGCCGAGATCGATGAGTTCGCCGGTTTTCGAAACCCCTTCGCCATACATGATGTCGAATTCGACCTGTTTGAAGGGCGGCGCCAGCTTGTTCTTAACCACCTTGATACGGGTCTGGTTGCCGATCACCTCATCGCGGTCCTTGACCGCGCCGATGCGGCGGATATCCAGGCGCACAGAGGAATAGAACTTCAGCGCATTGCCGCCCGTCGTCGTTTCCGGCGAACCGAACATGACGCCGATTTTCATGCGGATCTGATTGATGAAGACCACCATGGTGTTGGAACGCGAAATCGAGGCAGTCAGCTTTCTCAGCGCCTGGCTCATCAGCCGGGCCTGCAGACCGGGCAGCGAATCGCCCATTTCGCCCTCGATCTCGGCGCGCGGCGTCAGGGCCGCCACCGAATCGACCACCAGCACGTCGACGGCGCCCGAACGCACCAGCGTATCGGCAATTTCCAGCGCCTGTTCGCCGGTATCGGGCTGGGAAATCAGCAGGTCTTCCAGATTGACGCCCAGCTTGCGGGCATAGACCGGATCGAGCGCATGTTCGGCATCGACAAAGGCGCAAATGCCGCCCTTTTTCTGGGCTTCGGCGATGACATGCAGCGTCATCGTCGTCTTGCCGGAGGATTCAGGCCCGTAAATCTCGATGACCCGCCCCTTGGGCAGCCCGCCGACGCCGAGCGCGATATCGAGCCCCAGCGAACCGGTCGGCACGGTTTCGATCTCCACGACCTGCTCGTTCTTGCCGAGCTTCATGATCGAGCCCTTGCCGAAGGCCCGCTCGATCTGGCTGAGCGCTGCATCCAGCGCTTTCGACTTGTCCACCGTGTTGTCCTCTACCAGACGCAATGAATTCTGTGCCATGGGGTTATCATCCTTCCCGGTTGCCGCATAGACTTTTCACCGCCTGTCCTCTTTCTTCCCGCGTGTCCCTGCCGCCCAGTGCGCTGCTTTGCCCAGTGCGCTGCTTTGCCCGGTGCGCTGCTTCAACACGCCCATAAGGCGCTCATAAGGCACCTTGCGCGCAGGCACGCGGCAACCCGCCCGGGCAGGCAAAACCGGAATGGCAACGCCCTGCAGGCTTTCATCCCGCCTTCAGTGCGCCCGCCTTCAATCAGCGAGGACCGCCACCGGGGCGCCGGAATCATGAGGAATTCAGGCCTCGCCACAATGTACCAGTTTTGTTCTCATTTTGTCAATCGGTGTAAGCAATTGAAAAAACGTCGGAATTAAAATTTGTTCTCGTGGTGTTCTTGGCGACTCCGATCCGCATATATCCCCTTGACGTATGTAGCGCTAATCCCTATATATGGAGTACAGGAGATTGGCGATGTTTAAACCGATGAATATTCAGAAGTTTTTCGAGTTGTTCCCGAATGATGATGCCTGCTTGGAGCATCTGTTCAAGATACGCTACGGCACCGAACCGCGTTGCACGAAGTGCGGACAGGTCGGCAAGTTTCGCAAACTGTCCAAGATGCCTGCCTACACCTGTAATTGCGGCCATCACATTCACCCGATGGTTGGCACCCCGTTTGAACGGTCCAGAACCCCTTTGCAGAAGTGGTTCTATGCCATGTTCATCTTCACCACGACGCGCAACGGTGTTGCTGCAAAGGAAATTCAGCGCCAGCTTGGCGTGACCTACAAGACGGCGTGGCGCATCGCGCATGAAATCCGCAAGTACATGAACCAAGTGGACGGCGACGGTCCTATCGGCCCGAAGGGCATTGTAGAGGCTGACAAGGCGTTTATCGGCGGCAAGGACAAACAGGGTCAGGACGACAAATCGGTTGTTCTCGGCGTTGTGGAGCGTGGTGGCGATCTGGTCACTCGTGTCATTCCGAACCGCCGCGAGTATACCGTTGCCAATGCGGTCACTTCCCTTGTCCAGCGCGGCGCTAGAATTGCCACAGACGAAGCTCGCGCCTTCAAGAACCTTCCCGAATACGGATACCGTCACGGCACGGTCAATCACTCCAAGAAGGAATGGACGGCTGGACCGAATAACGAGGTTCATACCAACACCATTGAAGCTTTCTGGGGCTGGTTGAAACGGGGCGTCAACGGAACGCATGTCTGGGTATCTGAAAAGCATCTGCCGAAATACCTTGGCGAGTTCGAGTTCCGTTTCAATCTTCGGGATCGTCCCGATCAGATGTTCCCCCTGCTTCTGGTTTCTTTCCCCAAGCCATAGCGTTTAGGAGGCGGTTGAATGCCGCCTCATCGCCTTCCGCGTCGTGTTCCTTGGCGAACTGTTTGAGAAGCCCTTTCTTGCGGGCTTCTTCAAGGCTTAGATATCTTCCGGTGGACATAGCAACTCCAATGCTTTCCGGTTTATTCTTAGATCGCCGTAGATTCTCTGCTCTTGCCGATTGAGGTTGGCTTCTTCTGCTTCATGAGTATGAATGACCGGCGCGTCCTCGGATGAGTCCGCTATGTAAACATAGTCAAGCTTTATGTAGTTATCCCCCCAAAACCTTGACGGTATCTGCTTTCGGAAGTCCTGAAAACGATCCGGCAATTCAATAATTTCATACCCCCAAATTGGGATTTGCCCCTCAAAACCGATTTCCCGCAATTTTGCAGCAGCTTTGCTCCGCTTTGCATCAATATCCAAGTCGGGTGACCACTGGCCCGACAGCCTTTCTATGATTAGTTCGATTGCATCTTTTACAGAGATTAGATGCCGACCCGATCGATCAAAGAACTCCCAGCTTTCTCTGATTGTCCTTTCCTGTTTCACCACTGTGATTATCAGTCCGACAACCGCCCAGGTGATAATCAGGCCGAGCGCAATTGGTATCACAACCCACCAACTCATCTCCGGCCACCCAATCGAAGGAGAAACGAAGTTGTAGACTGTGATGATCCCAGCGAGTGCGCTAGGCAGCATAAACCACTTGCCGCCCACCGCCTTGATAAAGGCTTTGATGTGTTCCATCCCCTACACATGATACCAACCCTCGAAAGAGTCAAGCATACGTTTAGGGGATATATGCGCTCCGATCCGCATGCATTGGCTTTTAGCCAGCCAGCCCGCCGCCGAGGGAATGGCCGGTCAGGGTGACATCCTGGGCAATGCCGTCAAAGGCATCGGCGCCGGTTGCCGCTTCGTAGAACTCGAACGCCAATTCCGACTGGCCGGTCGGATACCCGCCGCCCGAAATCCAGCCATTCAGAACATCACTGCCCCCACTCTCCGGATCGGAAGAGAAAGTGTCGTTGTCCGTTCCCCGATAGGAAATGACCGTCTCGCCGTTCCACTCATAGGCGACCGCGTAGAATCCGGCGGCGACTTCAGGGTCATTCACCCCAGTGTCCGACTGCTGAGTAATGGTTGCTGTGCCGATTGAAGCTCCCAATCCGCCTAGACCTTCGATCCCCTCGCCATAACCGCGATTGTATACGTCCATGGAAAGGATGGCGTACATAAGATCAGGTGAAATACTCATTTGAAGCTCTCCGAAGTGAAATTGCCCGTAGACAATGAATTCGCAGACCGATTGGCCGCATCAATTCGCTCGTAACGTTGACCATCCAACTGGTTTGGCCAAACATCCTTCAGCCACCCCAGCACCTTCTCCACCTCGCCATCGGTGACGGGTTCGTCGGTGATTTCCAGCGTGACCGATTTCAGCCGGTAGCCGGGGCCGAAAGTCGCGGCGAGATCATCGGGATCAACCGCCTTGACGCTCGCCGGATTGTCGATGTTGGAAAACGTCACCAGTTGCGGGATGTATTTGCGCGGTACCGTGCCCTTGCGCCCGACCTGTTCCAGCGCTGCACCACGTTCCTCGAAGGGGGCCTTCGCCATGGCCGGATCGAGAACAACATGCTGGGCCAGCGTCGCAGCACCATTGATCAACGCAAACAAATAGCGGCCGCTCCCAAGCTCAACGACAGCCGCCTCACCACGCAAACCGTTGACGGCCCGCCCGCCCGGCGAACCGGGAACGAGCGTATCGTTTTTCCATGTCACCTGCTGAACGGCCGAACCGGACTTCTCGCCCTGCGGCGTTTCCACTGTCACCGTCAGCTTCTGGTGCCAGTTCCAGCTCTCGCCGCAGACAGAAAGCAAAAGTGCGGCAAGAAGGAGAACCGCCGTCCGAAGAGGCAACGAAACAGGCCACATTGGAGCACGCCCATGCATCACCCGAGCGCCTGCTTGACCCACCTGTGCCACATCTGCTTCCACTCCCGGCAAGAAAGCTCTCCTCATTGCGCCCACACCCCAACAACGCCCCTTGGACGGTACCGCCAGAAAACTCCCCACGAGCTGCAATCCGGCTTCCCGTCCACAACCTTTTCTTGCATATCCGATTCCCTGCCGATGCTTAAGGCTGTATTGGCGGCAAAACGGCGCTGTCACAATACCGCCATACCCCTTCCCGCCCGCTTAACGCGGCCTGTCGAATCCCGCGGAAAGCGGCAAGGAACGCATGAACACTTGCAGAACAGGTGCCGAACATGTTATGGATATGCAATTTTCCACCGCCAGATTCGATTATCGGGCGGATATCCAACGGGAGTCATGCCATGCTCACCCGCAAACAGCACGAATTGCTGATGCTGATCCACGCCCGCCTGCAGGAAGAAGGCATTCCCCCTTCCTTTGACGAGATGAAGGATGCGCTGTCGCTGAAGTCGAAATCGGGCATTCACCGCCTGATCACCGCGCTTGAGGAGCGCGGCTTCATCCGCCGCCTGCCCAACCGGGCCCGTGCGCTGGAGGTCATCAAGCTGCCGGACGGCTATGACCCGGCGAGAACCGCCCCGACGGCTTTCCCGGGTTCAGTTGGAGGCGCGGCAGGAGGCGCCGCCCCAGCGAGCGCCGCAAAAGGCTTCGGCGTCATCGATGGCGGCTTGTCCGGCGCCGCTGCCCAGGGCGCCCACAGCAACACTGGCGCCCACAGCAACACTGACAATGTCACGGAAGTCCAGTTCGGCAGCCAGCGCGGCGGCATTGCCGCAAGGTTCCGTTCTTCCGGCAAGGATGAGGCGGGCAATGCCCCCTCAAGCAATGCCCCGCAGCGGGGCATGGAGGAAGCCGCATCCGGTTACGACGTTCCCCTCATGGGCCGCATCGCCGCCGGCGTTCCCATCTCCGCCATCCAGCAGGTGACCGGCAACCTTGCCGTGCCGCCCTCCATGATCGGCATGGGCAGCCATTTCGCCCTGGAGGTTCAGGGCGATTCGATGGTGGAAGCGGGCATTCTTGATGGCGATACCGTCATCATCCAGGAAACGCCGGCAGCCGATGCCGGCGACATTGTGGTCGCGCTGGTCGATGAAGAGGAAGCAACGCTCAAGCGCTTCAGGCGGCAGGACGGAAAGATTGCGCTGGAAGCGTGCAATCCGGCCTATGAAACCCGAGTGCTGCCGGCAGACCGTGTCCGCATTCAGGGCAAGCTTGCCGGGCTTGTGCGCAAATACTGACGGGCCTGCAGGTTTTTTCCAGGGGCACAACGCCTGATGAGGGCGGGAATATCGGTTTCCTGGGGGTCAACTGCGCGAGAGGACGTAAACAAATCCGGAGGCTGCTACCAGCCCAGCGATGACCGTGTAGGGCACGCCGAACACGGCAAGCCCGGGCGGAAACACGCCCGCCAGAACGCCAATACACAGCAATACCGCAAATACGGCAATCAAACGCATGGGGCCTTGCCTTCCGGCTTTGCCGGCTTCGTTAAAGGCCACCTTCCCTTGTCCGCAGGCTTTTTAGCAAATTGAAGGCGCATTCGCATCAAATGCATGGCATTAACGTTGATGGGCAGGGTTAACCGGCCACAGGGGATAGCGGCAAAGGGGGTCGCCACTTCAAATTTCAAGCACGGACCCCCGCAAAGACAATTGCCGGGATGGGACCGCCCGCCCCCTGCTTTCGCGCCCGCCACATCTTCCCGCTTGCGATCCCGGGGCGCGCTCAACAACGGGGTGCCTGATTTTTGGGCTGACCTGCCCGAATGGAGGCAGTCAATTGCCTAAATTTTGGGCAGACCAACCCGAGCAGGCCACCCATGGCGGCGGCTGGATGGGACGGCCGCAAAATGATCAGGCCGCAAAGCTGAATATCCACAGCGCAAAACAACGCCAGCCAGGATGCGCCTTCCCTAATAGCTTGAAAACAAAAGGATTATTTTTGATGCCTTGCTTCGGATGGACGATTTCCCGGCTGCGGCGCCTGAAATTTCTGCCGCCGGCGGAAACTGGCACAAAACATGCTTAAGGGATGTTGACTGCCGCATCTGCCACACAGAAACTGCCGGTTTCGCGTTGCAGGCAGCAAGCCACAGGGACAACGCCGAAGGATCTGCCTGCAGGGGCATCTTGAAAAAACGCCACACACTTCTGCAATTTCCGGCCATGCCTGCCGCAGCGGGCCGCCGGTAAGGAAGCGACAGACGGAGAGGTACATGAAAAAAATCGAGGCGATCATCAAGCCTTTCAAGCTCGACGAGGTGAAGGAGGCGCTGCAGGAGGCGGGCCTGCAGGGCATTACCGTCACCGAAGCAAAAGGCTTCGGCCGCCAGAAAGGCCATACCGAACTTTACCGCGGCGCCGAATATGTCGTCGATTTCCTGCCCAAGGTGAAAATCGAGGTGGTGGTCGGCGATGGCCAGGTGGAGCCGGCCGTTGAGGCAATCCGCAACGCCGCCCAGACCGGCCGCATCGGCGATGGAAAGATTTTCGTCTCCCCGGTCGAACAGGTCATCCGCATCCGCACCGGCGAAACCGGCGAAGACGCGATCTGAATTCAAATTCCCGGCACCGGGCATCCCGTCCGGTCCGCCCAGCAATCAACCAGCGCTATTACAGAGAGGCTATCATGACCACAGCAGCTGATATTCTAAAACGCATCAAGGACGATGACGTGAAATTCCTTGACGTGCGCTTCACCGACCCGCGCGGCAAGATGCAGCACGTCACCATGGATGCCGGCATTGTCGACGAGGACATGTTTGCCGATGGCATCATGTTCGACGGCTCTTCCATTGCCGGCTGGAAGGCAATCAACGAATCCGACATGACCTTGATGCCCGATCTCGACACGGTCCATGTCGATCCGTTCTTTGCCCAGTCGACCCTGGCGATTTTCTGCGACGTGCTCGATCCTGTTTCCGGCGAACCTTATGGCCGCGACCCGCGCGGCACCGCCAGGAAGGCGGAAGCCTATCTGAAGGCCTCCGGCATCGGTGACACGGTCTTTGTCGGCCCGGAAGCCGAATTCTTCGTTTTCGACGACGTGCGGTTTTCCGCCGATCCCTACAATACCGGCTTCCAGCTCGACTGCACCGAACTGCCTTCCAACATGGCCACCGAATATGAAGGCGGCAATATGGGCCACCGCCCGCGCACCAAGGGCGGTTACTTTCCCGTTCCCCGGTCGACTCCGGTCAGGACTACCGTTCCGAAATGCTGTCGGTTCTTACCGAAATGGGCGTCAAGGTCGAAAAACACCACCACGAGGTGGCCGCAGCCCAGCATGAGCTCGGCATCATGTTCGATGTGATGACGCGCAACGCCGACAAGATGCAGATCTACAAATACGCCGTGCATCAGGTAGCCCATGCCTATGGCAAGACGGCAACCTTCATGCCCAAACCCGTCTATGGCGACAACGGCACGGGCATGCACGTTCACATGTCGATCTGGAAAGACGGCAAACCGACCTTCGCCGGCAATGAATATGCCGGCCTGTCGGAAACCTGCCTGTACTATATCGGCGGTGTCATCAAGCATGCCAAGGCCATCAACGCCTTCACCAACCCGTCCACCAACTCCTACAAGCGTCTGGTTCCAGGCTATGAGGCCCCGGTCCTGCTCGCCTATTCAGCGCGCAACCGCTCGGCTTCCTGTCGCATTCCCTTCGGCTCCTCGCCAAAGTCGAAGCGCGTGGAGGTTCGTTTCCCGGACCCGACCCAGAACCCCTATCTCGGCTTTGCCGCCATGCTGATGGCGGGCCTTGACGGCATCAAGAACAAGATCCATCCCGGCGACGCCATGGACAAGGATCTTTACGATCTGCCGCCGAAGGAGCTCAAAAAGATCCCGACGGTGTGTGGCAGCCTGCGCGAAGCGCTGGAAAGCCTTGCCAAGGATCACAAGTTCCTGCTTGAGGGCGGCGTCTTCGACAAGGATCAGATCGATGCCTATATCGAACTGAAAATGGAAGAGGTCGAGCGTTATGAAATGACGCCGCACCCGGTCGAATTCGACATGTACTATTCGGTGTAATTTCTGAAGCGGCGGCCCAAAGCGCTGCCGCGTTACATGCACCGGTCTTCAAACCCGGTACAGAGCCCGGATTGCCTGGTGCAATCCGGGTTTTGTTTACGCGCCGGCTGTTTCCAGCACCTGCGGCAGCACTTCTGCCAGCAGATCCATATCCTGCGGCCTGCCTACCCCGATGCGCACACAGCGATTGCCCGGTGCGGCAAACGGCATGCGCACGAACAGGCCGCGCTCGACCAGTCCGTCGAGCACCGATTTGGCGAACGCTGCATCCTTTCCGCAGTCAACCGCCACGAAATTGGTTGCCGACGGAAGTGCCTGCAGTCCGTTTTCCCGGGCGATTTGATAAATCCGCTCACGGCCTTCTGCTACCTGGCTCTTGACCGCTTCAAGCCATTGCCGGTCGCCAAGGGCTGCCAAGGCACCGGCCTGGGCGATGCGGTTGACCCCAAAATGGTTGCGCACCTTGTTGAATGCGGAAATCACGCTTTCTTCCCCGATCGCATATCCGATCCTGGCGCCCGCCATGCCATAGGCCTTGGAAAAGGTGCGAAAGCGTATGACGCCCCGATTGGTCACATCAAGCGCGGGCGCCGTGCCTTCGGGGGCAAATTCGACATAGGCTTCATCAAGAAACAGGGTCGCATCCTGGGGCATGGCGGCAATCATCGCCTCAATTTTGCTGCCATTCCACCAGGTTCCCATCGGGTTGTCGGGATTGCACAGATAAACGATCCTGGCGCCCTGTTCGCCTGCCTGGCGGGCAAGGCCCATCGCATCTTCCCGGTCGTCCCTGAAAGGCACCCTGACCAGATGCCCGCCAAAGCCCGCAACGTGAAAATTGAAGGTGGGATAGGCACCGTCTGAGGTGACGACCCTTACCCCCGGCTCAATGAACAGCCGGGCCGCCACGCCCAACAGTCCGTCAATCCCCTCGCCCACCATGATGTTTTCAGGCCCAACGCCAAGCCCGTCCGCAATCGCATGGCGCAGGTCATGGTTTTCCGGATCACCGTATTTCCATGCTTCCCCGGCTGCCGCCCGCATCGCTTTAAGGGCTTTCGGCGATGGACCGAAAACATTCTCATTGGCACCAATGCGTGCCTTGAAAGCCATGCCGCGGCTGCGCTCTGCGGTTTCCGGCCCGACAAAGGGCACCGTGGAAGGAAGGCTTTCAACTAGCAGGGTATGGGAAGCTGGCATGGCTGCTCGCAACGGATATCGAAAGATTTGAGTTCTTTCATTCATCTACCTTTAAGGTGCACGCAATAGGATAAATGCAGGCGCATATCTCAACCGGAAAATGATTCACGCCGAAACCGCGTTGGAGTGCCGCCCGCACGAAAAACAGGCCCCTTGCACAGGTTATACCTCAATCAAAATCAGCTGCCGCAAAAAATGGGAACTGACATTTGGAACTCTCAATCGCTGGCGTCATAACAGCCGTGGGCTTTCTGTTCGGCATCAATTTTGTCGGGCTGTTCATTGCGGCCTATCTTTTTGACCGGACCGCAAAGCATATCCCCTGGTATCTCATCGCCACCTGCGCGTTCATGCTCAATGGCCTGTCCTACATGCTCTCCCTGTTTACCCCCTACAAGGCATTGTTCCTTGCCGGGCTTGAACTCTTCCAGATCGCAGGTTTCATCGCAATTGCCTACGGTTTTGCAAGCGCATTTTCCCTAAGGCCCGATTTTCGATTCCTGTTTTCCATCGCGTTGGGGTGCATAGCCGTCGCCGCACTGCATTTTGGCGGCGATGAAATCGGCGTAATGCGCCTGCTGCCGCTTTCATTGTTGCATGCTGGCGCATCGCTGCATCTGGCAGTGGTATTGTTCTACAAGCCAAATGCCCTCAAGGTGCACCGCATGATTTCGGTCATGCTGATCGGAACGGCCATTGCGTCACTCTCGCGCCCGGCCAGTGCCCATTTCGTTTCGACCCTGCCTGAACTGACCCATCCGCAAAAAGTGGAGCTGTATGCGAGTATCGTCAATCTGTGTTACCTTACTTCGTTGTTTGGTTTGGGCGCCTCCGTTTTCTTTCATGTCATGAGCGATTTCGCCAACGGCTACCGCCGCGCGTCGATCATCGACCACCTCACCGGGCTGCTCAACCGGCGCGGATTTATGGAAATGGCCGCCAAACTGGGCAGGAAACCCGCCATTCTCATCATGATCGATATCGACCGGTTCAAGTCCATCAATGACGAGCTGGGGCATGAGACCGGAGACCGGACAATATGTGCATTTGCCCGCATCCTTGATGAAACGCAGGGGCATTCCGGCATTTGCGGACGGTTGGGCGGAGAAGAATTCGCCGTGGTGCTTCCCGGCACTTCCCTCCAGGACGCCATCAGCTTCGCCGAGCGATTGCGCGCCACCATCGAGAACCATGCCGGAAATGATCTGCCGGATGACCGCAGGGTAACGGCAAGCCTGGGCGTGTCGGACGTTGCCGGGGGCGACATATCGCGGGCACTGGCCCAAGCCGACACCGCCCTCTACCAAGCCAAGAAAGCCGGCAGAAACCGCGTTGTCGCCTATTCACCCCATTATGGAGAACTGGCAAGCCGCCAGGGCGGCAGAAGAAACTCCCGGGAAACGAAGAAGGCAGAACCGTTGGTAGCCGCCGCCAAGGCTTCATGACCTGCCGCCTTGTCTCGCCGCGCGCTCATGTTACATACGGCAGATGCGCCGCCTCTACGAACCGCAAGCCTATGACCGTGACGTTGGTTCCTACTGGCAGACCACCGCCACACCGCCACGCTGGCCGGCATTAAAGCAAAGCCGCGCCGCCAAAATCCTCATCATTGGCGGCGGGTATACCGGGCTTAACTGTGCGCTCGAACTGGCCGAACAGGGCATCGATCCACATTCCATCGTGGTCCTTGAAGCCTGCCAGCCCGGTTGGGGCGCTTCAGGCCGCAACGGAGGATTTTGCTGCACCGGCGGCACCAAGCTGCCGGTAGACAAGCTCATCGCACGGTTTGGCGAAGACGAAACCCGCCGTTTTTTCAAGCAGCAAACCGCCTCAATTGAATCGGTTCGCGAGAACCTGTCGCGCTATCACATTTCCGCCGATACCCATTCCAATGGAGAAACGCAGCTTGCCCATCGCGAAAGCGAAATGGCCGGGCTTCATGCCGAAAAGCAGCAGATGAAGGATCTGTTCTCCCTTGATTGCCGAATCACGGAAAAACCCGGCCTGTCTTCACAAGGGCTCGCCAGCCCGGAATTTCATGGCGCCCTGACGACGCCCCTGGGCTTTGCGCTCAATCCGATGAAATACCTTAGCGGCCTTGCACAGGCTGCAACCGGCATCGGCATTGCCGCCTATGGCGGCACGCCAGCCCTTTCAATCCGCCGCGCCGGTAACAACTGGCAGACCGATACGCCCGGCGGCCACATCACCGCGGACAATCTGGTCATCGCCACCAACGGCTATTCGTCGGAAGACGTGCCCGACTGGCTTTCCGGCCGCCTGTTGCCGGTCTTGTCGAACATTCTGCTCACCCGCCCCCTGACAGAACTGGAACTCAATTCACAGGGCTGGACCTCTCATCAGATGTGCTCCGACACCCGCAAACTGCTGCACTATTTCCGCCTCATGCCACCTGCTGAAGGCGAAGCAGGGCCGCGCATGCTGTTCGGCATGCGCAGCGGCACCTCCGCGACTCCGGCCAGCATGGCGATGATGCACCGCCGCATCCGGGCCGATTTCGACCGCTTCTTTCCTGCCTGGCGCGGGGTTGAAACCCCTTCTTCTGGGCCGGTCTGGTCTGCCTGACCCGGGAACTGACAAGCTATAGCGGACCGCTGCCGCGCATGCCGGGCGCCTGGGCCTCCCTTGCCTATCATGGCAGCGGCATCGCCATGGGCAGCCATTGCGGCCGCCTGTTGGGACAGATGATTGCCGGCAAGCGCGAGCCTGATGACCTGCCCGCCGCCATGCGCCAATTGCCGCGCAAATTCCCGTTTCCCGCGCTCAGGCGCACCTATCTGGCCGCCGCCTATCGCTGGCATGAATGGCGGGAAGGCTAGGTCATGAGCTAACGCCGGATCATGTCGCAATTGCCCGATGACACCAGCAGGCCATGCGCTATGCTCGCGGCTTGTTTTCATACTCCCACCCCGAACCCCTGGAACCGTAAATGCCTGCCATCGACCTGCCCTTTTCAAAACCCGAATACGACCGCCGCCTTGCCCTTGTGCGCAAGGAGATGGAAAAGCGCGGTATTTCCTGCCTGTTCTGCGAAGATCCTGCCAACATGGCCTGGCTCACCGGCTATGACGGCTGGTCGTTTTACGTTCATCAGGGCGTAATCATTACCCAGGACACGGACCCGGTCTGGTGGGGGCGTTTCATGGACGGTCAGGGCGCCAAGCGCACGGTCTGGATGGACCATGATTTCATCCGCCCCTACCCCGACGATTATGTGCAGAATACCAGGATGCACCCCATGGAGCATCTGTCCCGGCTGATTGCCGACATGGGGCACGGAAACGCCACCGTCGGCGTTGAGATGGAAAACTACTACTTCTCCGCCAAGGCATGGGAAGTGCTGAAAGCCGGTCTGCCGCAAGCGACCTTCCAGGATGCGACCGCACTGGTCAACTGGCAGCGGCTGGTCAAGTCCGAGGAAGAACTGGTTTATATCCGCCGCGCGGCAAGGATATCGGAAAAGATGATCGACGGCGTCATGGAGCGCGTCGAGCCGGGCCTCAACAAGAACGAGCTTGTTGCCGAAATCTATCGCGACGCAATCATGGGCGCAGACGGCCATTGGGGCGACTATGCCTCCATCGTCCCGCTGCTGCCATCGGGCGCAGATGCCTCTGCTGCCCATCTGACCTGGGACGGGCGGCCTTTCAAAAAGGGCGAGGCGACGTTTTTCGAGCTTTCGGGCTGCTATCGCCGCTATCACGCACCGTTCTGCCGCACCGTGTTTTTGGGCAAGCCGTTTCCCGAAATCCTGGAAGCGGAGAAGGTCGCCCAGGAAGGCATTGCCGCCGGGCTTGAAGCAGCACGAGCCGGCAACACCACCGGCGATATCGCACGCGCCTTCTATGCAGCGCTGGAAAAGGCGGGCATCGAGCGCGACGGGCGGTGCGGTTATCCCACCGGGCTTTCCTACCCCCGGACTGGGGCGAGCGTACCGCCTCCATCCGCAAGAGCGATGAAACCGTCCTTGAAGCGAACATGACCTTTCACTTCATGCCGGCGATCTGGATGGAAGATTGGGGCCTGGAAATCACCGAGCCTATCCGCATCACCCAATCCGGCTCCGCAGAATGCCTCTGCGACCGCCCCCGCAAGCTCTATGTGAAGGAATAGACAAGTGCCCCTGTCAGCCGATCATCCGCGGCTTGAAGACGCGATCACGCTGCTCGACCGGCTGATCGCCTTTCCCACCATATCCCTTCAAAGCAATCTGGAACTGATTGGCGAGGCGGCAGGCTGGCTGGAGGCCGCCGGTGCGCGCATCCGGGTATGGAACAGCAACGATGGCAGCCGCGCCAATTGCCTGGCAACGATAGGGCCTGAAAACGCAAACGGCGGCATCATGCTTTCCGGGCACAGCGATGTGGTTCCCGTGACCGGGCAAAACTGGACATCCGAACCCTTCAAGATGGACCGCCGCGATGGCCGCCTTTACGGGCGTGGCACCTGTGACATGAAAGGCTTCATTGCCGCTGCAATCGCCATGGCATCCGATTTTTCCGCCCTGCCGCTCACCCGGCCGGTCCATATCGCCCTTACCTATGATGAAGAAACCGGATGCCTGGGCGGCCAGCAACTGGTGCGCGACATGGCGGCAGAAGGGATTTTGCCGTCCGTCTGCATCGTCGGCGAACCCACTTCCATGCGCATCATCGAGGGGCACAAGGGCTGTTATGAATACACAACGCGCTTTACCGGTCTTGCCGCGCACGGTTCGCTCACCCATCAGGGCGTCAATGCAATCGAATATGCCGCCCGCTACATCACCCGGCTGATGGACATTCGCGAACAGCTGAAGAATTCGACGCCCGCCAGCCAGCGCTTTGAGCCGCCCTACACCACCTTGCAGATCGGCCGTATCAAGGGCGGCGTCTCACGCAACACCATTGCCGGCGATTGTGCCGTCGATTGGGAAATGCGGCCGGTACAAAGCGATGATGCGCGCCATGTGAAGAGCGAAATCGAACGCTATGTGCAGGAAGAACTGCTGCCTGCCATGCGTGAGCGCGCTCCCGATGCTGCCATTGAGACCGAAGTCATCGGCGAGGTCATCGGGCTCTTGCCGGCCAGCGAGTCGCAAGCCCGTGACATATGCGCGGCCCTGACGGGCGATACAAAGACGGATGTGGTCTCATTCGGCACGGAAGCTGGCCTCTATCAGGAAATGGGCACATCCACCGTGGTCTGCGGCCCGGGCTCCATTGAACAGGCTCACAAGCCGGATGAGTATGTCGAGATCGCCGAGCTTGGCCGCTGCCTCAACATGCTGGAGGGATTGAAGAAAAAACTGACCGCCTGAGCGCTTATTCCTCCAGCATTTCCTTGACCGCTGAAACCAGCTGCTTGAGCGAGAAGGGCTTGGCCAGGAAACCGAATTTCTCGCGATCTTCCTCGGGCAGGTTTTTCGCAAAGGCATCTTCCGCATAGCCTGAAACGAAGATGAATTTCAGGCCCGCATGGCTTTTTTGAACCTCGGCAAACAAGGTCGGCCCGTCCATTTCCGGCATTACCACATCGGAAACGATCAGGTCGATATCGCCGCCATGTTCTTCCAGCACTTCCATTGCTTCAACACCGCTGGACGCCTCATGTACGGTATAGCCGCGTGAGGCCAGCGCCCGCGACCCAAAGGCACGCACGGCATCCTCGTCCTCCACCAGCAGGATCGTCGCACTGCCGGTCAGGTCCTTGGCGCTTTCCTTCACCGCTTTTTCTGCGGGTGCTATGTCCTCTTCCTTCGCCATGTGGCGCGGCAGGAATACCCGGAAGGTGGTGCCCTCCCCCGGAGCCGATTCAGGATAGATGAAACCGCCAGTCTGCTTGACGATGCCATAGACGGTGGAAAGGCCAAGGCCGGTTCCCTTGCCGACCTCCTTGGTGGAGAAGAAAGGTTCGAAAATCTTCTCCAAAACCTCTTCGCTCATCCCGGTACCTTCGTCCTTGACGGAAAGAACGACAAAGTCCTCATGGGGCATTTCGCGGTGATGGCCGAAGCGCTTTGCAATCTCGGCACCTTCGAGATTTTCGGTGCTGATTTCCATGGTCCCGCCATCCGGCGCCATCGCATCGCGTCCGTTGACACACAGATTGACCACCACCTGTTCCAGCTGGGAAAGATCGGCCCTGACGGGCCACAGATCACGTCCGTGCACCAGATTGAGGGTAACCTTGTCGCCCACGAGCCGCTCGAGCAGCATGCGCAGATCCGACAGCACTTCCCCCATCTGCAGCACCTGCGGGCGCAGCGTCTGGCGGCGTGAAAATGCCAGCAACTGCCGCACCAGGCTCGCCGCACGGTTGGCGTTTTGCTTGATGTTCATGATGTCCTGGAAGGACGGGTCGGATGGCCGGTGATTGGCAAGCAGCAGGTCTGAAAAGCCGATGATTGCCGTCAGCACGTTGTTGAAGTCGTGGGCAATGCCGCCGGCAAGCTGCCCGACGGCCTGCATTTTCTGGCTTTGGGCAAACTGTTCCTCCAGTTTGCGGTGTTCGGTTGTCTCCAGCGCATAGACGATTACCTGTTCGCCGCTGTCATCTTCGGGCGGCCCGTCCTGCACCGGGCTCAGAAAGAGGCGCAGGAACCGGTCCGACGCCCCGTGCATGACCGCATCGACCATTTTGGTGCGGGTGCCGCCCTTCAGCGTCTCGTTGATTGCATCTTCAAGCGCGGCACGGTCGGCTTCCTGTACCAGGGAGGTCAGTTCCACGCCCTCGCCGTGGCTTGCCCCGCCCAGCTGCGCCTTGAACATCCGCATGAAGGGCGAGTTCGTTCTTACGGTCTTTCCGGCGTTCGAGATGGCGGCAATTGCAATCGGGGTATTGTTGAAGAACCGGGTAAACCGAACCTCCGCCTCGGCCAGGCCGCCATCGCTTTCCTCCGGTGCCAGCCGGTTGATCACAAGCGTGCGGGCATTACCCGGCGCGCCGTCATCTCCGGCAGAAACATTGTGGTAGAAGCGAACCGGCATGCGCCGTGAATCGTCAATTGCGATATCGGCATCGATAACGGAAATGGCGCGTTCTTCCTTGCCGTTTTCCCGTTGTGCGGCAGCCAGCAGTTCAAGCCCGTGCTCGGATACAAAGTCCTCCAGCTTCAGGCTGCCCTGGCGAAACAGCGCAAGATCGACACCCAGCCAGTCGGCAAGGGTGGCGTTGAGATACACCACCTCGCCATCCCCATTGCTCGAGAAGAAACCGGCAGGCGCGTGATCGAGATAGTTGATCGCATGCTGCAGTTCCTGAAACGCCTGCTCCTGCGCGCGGCGGTCCTCGGTGATGTCGGACAACTGCCAGACCATCAGGCCTTCGGGATGCTCTTCATGCTCCATGTTGCGCGCCCTGAGGCGGAACCATCGCGCACCTTCCGATTCCGACAACAGCCCGTTGGGCAGGCGTATCTCCTCGGAAGCCGTCACCCCTTCCCTCGCCTGGCGCGCCATGCGGTAGATTGATTCCGTCGCCACGACATTTTTTGCAAAAACCGTCTCGATCCCTGCGACTTCCAGACTGTCCGTGGCGCCGGTCAGTTCCCCGTAGGCACGGTTGGCAAAGACAATGCGGCCCTCATGGTCGCTGACAAGAATTCCCGATTCCATGCCGTTCACGAGATTGCGGGTGAACTGATCGCGCCGCCGGTTGGCGGAAAGATGAATGAACCCCATCACCAGCAGGAAAAGGAAGAATATTCCGATACCCGCCAGCGCACCGGTAACGGCCAGCATTACCGGCTCACTCACAAGACCGCGCAGATACCAGGCTGCCAAAGCGGCCGCGACAACGAAGGCGACCCCTAACAGAAACAGCAGGGCGATGTTGCGCTGCTTGCCATAACGCTCGATGATCGGCTCGGTGTCCTTGCTTGCCGGACGGCCGTTCCCGGAGGCCGAACCGCCATCGCTCACCGCATTCGTACCGGTTGGCGTCTCGTCTTCGCTGATTTCCGCGACGCTTTCCTCCGCCGCTCCCTCCAGGTGATCCTTCGTCCCCTGATCACTCATGAAATCCCCGTGCGCTCGAGTATGGCAACTGCCCGCAATGATTCTCCCGCCACTCCCCTAAATGGCGGCGAATCTCATATTCCCTTTTGAATCACATAATTCAGGGCCTGGGAAGGCAGTCAGCAACACATTCGGCCATCCCGCCCCGCACACCGCGCCGTATGGATCGGGCGTTTTTGCGGTTTGCGGCAAATCCCGGTGGATTTGCGTTCTGCCCCGAGTTAACCATACGTAATTGCATTTTTGTCCAGAGTGCTGCAAATGGCCATCTTTCAGTGTAAAACCGGTCGGATCAAGCGGCAGAAATGCCCGAAACTGGGGAAAAGCGGCTTTCACGGCCGCCATGGGCCGCAGCAAGGCGGCCTTTGCGAGGGAGAACGGCGCCTTGAACTGGATCAATGACACATTCGGAACGGAATTGTCCTCAAACGTGCAGCTTGGCATCATGTTCGGGGCGCTGCTGCTTGCCCTGTTCATCCTCCTATGGCTGTTTCGCCGGATTTTCGGCAGCGCGCAATCGCGTATTGCCCGCAACCGCCAGCCCCGCCTTGGCGTGATTGAAGCCGCCATTGTGGACGACACGCGCAGGCTTGTTCTGGTGCGCCGCGACAACACCGAGCATCTGCTGATGATCGGCGGGCCCGGCGACGTGGTGATTGAAACCGGCATCGGACAAAACGATCCTGCCCGCAAGGAAGCACCGGCAGCGCCCGCCGCTCAAGCACCTGCGGTTGGCCAGGCCGCGCCGGAAACAACACCACGCGAACCCCGCCTTATCGAACCACTGAACGATGGCACCCGGCAGGCTCCTGCCCCGCAACAGGCGCGCAGTGAGACCACCCCTGCCGGCCAAGCTGCAACCGGTGCTGCGGCAGCAGCCGTTACCGTTGCCGCCAGCAAGGCGGCGGAAGCTGTCGAGGAGGTAAGACCGCCGGTCGGGGAGCCTACCCTTGAGACGCCCCAAAGCGAGACGCCTGAGAGCGAGATGCAAGAGAGCAAAGCACCTGCCGACAGCGATGCAAACCCGGACAGCGCTGAAGAGATCACCGGGGAAATCGCCGAAGAACTCGATACGGCAGCCGTAGACACACCGGAGCCTGCCTCCGATGACGAAGACACCACTACCGACACCGAAGAGGACATGCAGAAGCTGCTCGACGAACTGGCCGGCAGCAAGAAGTAACCCCGGCCCGGAGCTGAATCACTTTGTGGCAAATTCCGGTCAAGCCGTTGCCATTGCAGCAAGTTTTGATGCGATCACGGCAGCGCCCTTGATCCGTTTTTCCGCTGTATCCCACTCCCTGGACAAAAACAGGCTTTGGTCGGGGCGCACCTTGGCAAGGCTGGATTGCTCACCGATCCATTTCAGCAGCGCCGCAGGATCGGAAAACTCGCCATTTCTGAAATGCACCACCAGCCCTTTGGGTCCTGCGTCGAGTTTTTCTATGTTGGCCTTGCGGCAAAGCGCCTTGATGAAGACCACTTTCAACAGATGATCGACGGCCTCCGGCAGCGGGCCGAAGCGGTCGATCAGTTCAGCGCCAAAGGCATCGATCTCGGCTGCCTCATCCAGATCGGCCAGCCGGCGGTAGAGCGACAGGCGCAACTGAAGATCGGGCACATAGGCCTCCGGGATCAGAACCGCTGCGCCAATGCTGATCTGCGGTGACCAGCGTTCCTGGCTGCCGGCAAAATCGCCCTGCTTCAGTTCGGCGACCGCTTCCTCCAGCATTTGCTGGTAGAGTTCATAGCCGACCTCGCGAATATGCCCTGATTGCTCTTCCCCCAGAATGTTGCCGGAGCCGCGAATGTCCAGGTCATGGCTTGCCAGCTCAAACCCCGCCCCGATGGAATCAAGCGATTGCAGCACCTTCAATCGCCGCTCTGCCTGCGGCGTCAGCGGTTTTCGCACCGGCAGCGTAAACAGCGCATAGGCCCGCGTTTTCGAGCGCCCCACCCTGCCGCGCAACTGGTAAAGCTGCGCCAGGCCGAACATGTCTGCACGATGAACGATCAGGGTATTTGCCGTTGGAATATCCAGCCCGGACTCGACGATGGTGGTCGACAGCAACACATCGTATTTGCCGTCATAAAATGCATTCATCACATCATCGAGCTGCCCCGGCGCCATCTGGCCATGAGCAATGGCAAACTTCAGCTCCGGCACGTGTTCGCGCAGAAACTGGGCCTGCTCCTCCAGATCGCTGACCCGCGGGCATACATAAAAGCTCTGCCCGCCGCGGTAGTGCTCGCGCAACAGCGCCTCGCGGATCACCAGTCCGTCGAACGGGGTTATGAACGTCCTGACCGCCAGCCTGTCGAGCGGCGCAGTGGTAATCAGCGACAGTTCGCGAACGCCGGTGAGCGCCAATTGCAGCGTGCGCGGAATCGGCGTTGCCGAAAGCGTCAGAACGTGAACATCGCCCCGCAATTCCTTCAGCTTTTCCTTGTGCTTGACGCCAAAACGCTGCTCTTCGTCGATTACCAGCAGGCCTAGCCGTTCAAAGCGGATGCTGTCGGCCAAAAGCGCATGGGTGCCGATAACGATGTCGATAGAGCCGTCGGCAATGCCCTTGCGGGTAGCCGCCAGTTCGCCGGAAGACACAAGGCGCGAAGCCTGGGCAATCTTGACCGGCAGGCCGGAAAACCGGTCGCAAAACGTCTGGTAGTGCTGGCGCGCCAGCAGCGTGGTCGGCACCACCACCGCAACCTGCTTGCCCGCAAGCGCCGCAATGAACGCTGCCCTGAGCGCAACTTCCGTCTTGCCGAACCCAACATCGCCGCAGACCAGCCGGTCCATCGGCGTACCTGCGGCCAGATCATCAAGCACGGCATCGATCGCCGCCTGCTGGTCTTCCGTCTCGTCATAGGGAAACCGGGCGACAAACTCGCCATAAAGCCCTTCGGGCGGTGTCAGCGGGTCGCTTTTTCGCAGCGCCCGCTCGGCGGCAATGGCGATCAGCTGCCCCGCAATCTCCAGCAGCTTCTTCTTCAGCTTCGCCTTGCGCGATTGCCATGCAACCCCGCCAAGACGGTCAAGCTGCACCTCCGTATCCGCCGACCCGTAGCGCGACAGCAGCTCGATGTTTTCAACCGGCAGAAACAGCCGGTCATCGCCCGCATAGCGCAGTTCCAGGCAGTCATGCGGCGCGCCCGCCGCCTCGATGGTTGCCAGCCCGGCAAACCGGGCGATCCCGTGCTCCACATGAACGACGATATCACCCTCAGAAAGGCTTGAGACCTCGGAGATGAAATCGCTCCCGCGGCGCTTTTTGGAACGCCGCACCAGCCGGTCACCCAGCACATCCTGCTCGGCGACCACCGTCAGGCCCGGCACCTCAAAACCGTGCTCCATGGCAAGCGGCGCAATGCCGGACAGCTGCGGTTTCAGCGCCTCAAGCGCGGCAAGACTTTCCACGTTCCGCAGGGCTTCCAGCCCGTGATCGGCAAGCAGCTTCATCATCCTGTCGGCTGAGCCCTCGCTCCAGGCTGCAAGCAGTACCCGCCGGCCCCGGGCTTTCTCCTCGCCCACATGCGCGGCGAGCGCATCAAACACATTGGCCCCGGCGGTCCGCTCGGTGGCAAAGTTGCGGCCCGGCCTGCCCTCAAGGTCGAGCACTGCACGCGCAGAGGTTTGCGCCGCCGCAAACGGGCTGACCTGGGTCAGGCGGGAAAGACAGGCTTCCGCCTCACCGCCTGAAAGGTAGAGCGTTTCCGGCGCCAGGGGCTTGTACGGCGCCCCCCCGCCGAGGGAGGTTTCCAGACTGTCTTCCAGCACGTTCCTGCGCGCATGATAATAATCCTCGATCTGCGCAATGCGGTGATTGGCAGCTTCCTGCGCTGCCTGATCGGCAAGGATCAAATATCCGGAAAGATAATCTTCAAGGGTCTCAAGCTGCTCGTAAAACAGCGGCAGCCAATGCTCGGTTCCGGCAAAGCGCCGCCCCTCGCTGACTGCCTGATACAGCGCATCATCTCGGGTTGCAGCGCCGAAAGCGGCAATATAGCCGCTGCGAAACCGGGAAACGGAGGCTTTGTCGAGGACAACCTCGCTCATCGGGGCAAGCGTCAGTTCTTTCAATTGCCCTGTGGTGCGCTGGGTTGAAAGGTCAAAACTGCGCAGCGACTCGAGGGTATCGCCGAAAAAATCAAGCCGCACCGGCGCCCCGGTTCCTGGCGTGTACAAATCGACGATGCCGCCCCGCACCGCATATTCGCCCCGTTCGCGCACCGTCGCGGTTCGCTCGAACCCGTTGATTTCCAGCCAGCGGACCAGCCCGTCCATATCGGCATTCTGTCCGGGCAGAAAGCGGCGCACCTGGCCAGCCAGCGCCGAACGCGGCACACAGCGCTGCACCAGCGCATTGATGGTGGTAAGCAGGACAAACGGCTTTCCGTCGTCTTCACGCGCAGCCAGCCGCCCAAGCGCTGCCACACGCTTGGCCGTCACCGATGCCGAGGGTGAAACCCGGTCATAGGGAAGGCAGTCCCATGCCGGCAGTTCGACGGTTTCAAGCCAGGGTGCGAAAAAGGCAAGGCCCGCGGCAATTTCCGGCAGTTTCTGGCCATCGGCAGCAATATAGGCAATGCCGGCAGGTGGCTGCCCCTTCCCCGGCTGCCCTTCTCTTGCAAGCTGGGCAAGCAGTGCGCCAACCGCACCGTCCGGCACGCCTGAAAAAGTCAGCGGCCGGTCTTCTGCCGCGATCTGCGCAGAGAGGTTTTGATCAAACAGCATGAATCAGCCCCGCGCGCGCCGCGCTGCCAGCGTGTCGGATAAAATGGCCTTGAACAACGGTCCGTCGATATGCTCCGGCACCGGTTTTTCACTGGTGAACCATGACAACAGATCGCGATCGGATTCGCCCATGATCACCTCGAACCGGTCGAGCTTTTCCGCATCGAGCGTCATGAGATGGCGCTCGGCAAAGCCGCCCAGAATGATGTCCATCTCCTTGATGCCACGATGGTTGGCCCTGTAAATCAACTGCTTGCGCCGGTTGGTGTCATCCATCGGTTTATCCCGGTTTGTTCCCGCATGATCACAGGCGATCGGCCCGGACACATGATTTGCGCCCAGACGCTGGTTTTCGGATCGGCTTTTAAATAACCGAAAGCGCTGGATACGCCAGTCCTTTCTTGTGGTTTATAATTGCAAACCGTCCAGCCGTCGGCCACACAGGTGATCATGCGCCCCAACCTTCTCAATTCGTTGTTTGCGCCGGTATCGAGCCTGGAGGGCGTCGGCCCGAAGATTGAAAAGGCGATGACCCGCCTGCTGCGCGGCAGCGAGCAGGCGGGGCCGGCAATTTTGCGCGATCTGCTCTTTCATCTGCCCCATTCGATCATCGACCGGCGCCGCCAGCCCGGGATTGCCCGTTCACCGGAAGGCGTCATTGTCACGCTCAAGGTGCGGGTTGACCGTCACCAGCCGCCCCCCAAGGCAACAGGCGCGTGCCTTATCGTATCTACGTTCATGATGAGACCGGTGAATTGGCGCTGGTGTTTTTCCATGCCCATACCGATTATCTTTCAAAGGCACTGCCGGTGGGCGAAACGCGGTATGTTTCCGGCCGGGTGGAGTGGTTCAACGGCCAGCCCAACATAGTGCATCCCGACCACATCGTCGATGAAGCCGGCTTCGCCGATCTGCCGCTGGTCGAGCCTGTCTATCCGGCAACCGCAGGCCTTGCCCAGAAGACCTTGCAGAAATCCGTTCGTGCTGCAGTTTCGCGCCTGCCGGACATGCCGGAATGGATTGATGCAGCACTGCTAAAGCGTCAGGGCTGGCCAGCCTTTGCAGACGCACTCAAACGCATCCATGCGCCAAGGGACGCGGTGGACATCGATCCCATGGCGCCCCACCGCCTCCGCCTTGCCCATGACGAGTTTCTCGCCGGACAACTGGCCCTGGCCCTTACCCGCGAAAAAATGCGCCGCACCGGCGGGGTGGTGCGCAAGGCCAAGGGAAAACTGGCGGCAGCCATTCTGGCCGCCTTCCCCTGGCCACTCACCACCAGCCAGAACCGGACGATCAAGGAAATTCGCGCCGATCTTGCCCAGCCTGAACGCATGCTGCGCCTGTTGCAGGGCGATGTGGGCTCGGGCAAGACGATTATCGCACTTCTGGCAGCTGCCGATGTGATCGAGGCAGGCGCACAGGCCGCCATCATGGCGCCGACCGAGATTCTCGCCCGTCAGCACCATGCCGGCATCTTGAAGCTTGGCGAAGCTGCCGGCATCCGCACAGCAGTGCTGACCGGACGCGAAAAGGGAAAACGGCGGGAGGAAATTCTCGCTGCGCTGAAGACGGGCGAAATCGACCTGCTGATCGGCACCCATGCGCTGTTTCACGGGCCGGTTGCCTTTCGCGATCTTGGTCTGGCTGTCATCGACGAACAACACCGTTTCGGCGTCCATCAGCGCCTGGCGCTCGGCAGCAAGGCTCCCTCAAGCGACGTTTTGGTGATGACGGCAACACCCATTCCGCGCACACTGGTCATGACCTGGTATGGCGACATGGCGGTCTCCCAGCTGACCGAAAAACCCGCCGGCCGCAAACCGATTGCCACCAGCGCCCTTCCCCTGGAACGGCTGGATGAACTTGTTGCCCGCATGGAGCGCGCGGTTTCAGACGGTCAAAAGATATACTGGATTTGCCCGCTGGTGGAAGAAAGCGAGGAAGTGGAGGCAACCTCCGCCCAACAGCGCCATGCTGCGCTGACAAAACATTTCGGCAACAGGGCCGGGCTGATACACGGCCGCATGAACGCTGCGGAAAAGGACGCTGCCATGGCAGCATTCGTCAACGGTGATACACGCATTCTCGTTGCCACCACCGTCATCGAGGTTGGCGTCGACGTGCCCGATGCAACCATCATGGTTATTGAACATGCAGAGCGCTTCGGCCTTGCACAGCTGCACCAGTTGCGCGGGCGGGTCGGACGCAGCGACCGCGATTCCCACTGCATCCTGCTTTACAAGGCGCCACTGGGCGAAGTTGCCAATGCGCGGCTCGCCATCATGCGTCAAACCAATGACGGCTTTCGCATTGCCGAGGAAGATTTGCGGCTGCGCGGTGAAGGCGAAGTACTGGGTGCCCGCCAATCGGGTTCACCCGGCTTCGCCCTTGCAAGTGCCGAACTTCACGGCGACATGCTGGAATTGGCGCGCAATGGCGCCAAACACGTCATGACGGCCAATGGAGAGCTTGAAGGCGAACAGGGCGCCGCATTGCGCGTATTGCTGTATCTGTTCGGACAGGATGAAGCGGTGCGGCTTATCCGTGCAGGTTAAGCAGCACTGTCAGAAGGACTATTCAGATGGCGGTTTGTTCTTGCCGCGCATGTTTTCCTCATGGGGCAGAAAGAGCGCCTTGAGCGGATTTTCCGTCTCCGCAGGCTTGCCGTCGGCCTTTGCCCGTGCGGCCAGTTCCTTCAGCTTG
Source organism: Salaquimonas pukyongi (assembly GCF_001953055.1). Taxonomy (NCBI): domain Bacteria; kingdom Pseudomonadati; phylum Pseudomonadota; class Alphaproteobacteria; order Hyphomicrobiales; family Salaquimonadaceae; genus Salaquimonas; species Salaquimonas pukyongi. The sequence continues at coordinate 1,852,211 of NZ_CP019044.1, forward strand.
TTCTGGCTCTCGTCTGGCGCCACAAGCCCTGCCGAAATCACCAGCTTTGCCCCCTCCTCCACCGACATCCTGAGCCGGATGACATCTTCTTCCGGTACGAACAGAAGAAAACCGGACGTCGGGTTGGGCGTCGTTGGCAGAAAGACGCTGACGGTGGTCCTTTTGCGCCGCTTCAGCGTGCGGTCCACCTCACCCCGTGTTTCGGTAGCGATGAAAACAACCGCCCACAAACCTTTTCGGGGATATTCGATCAATCCCACATCCTGAAACGAAGCGGTCTGGTCCGAAAGTACCGTCTCGAAGATTTGCTTCAAGCCATTGTAGAGATTCCGCACCACCGGCATGCGGTTGAGGAGGTTCTCGCCCCAGCCCACAATCGAGCGGCCGATAAAGCTGGCCGTCAGGAACCCGACCACGCTGATGGTGAAGATGGCCGCAACCAGGCCGAACCCCGGCACATGAAACGGAAGATAGGTATCGGGATTGTAGATCGCCGGAATATACGGGATCACCCAGCTGTCGACCCATTCGATGAAGGTCCATATCAGATAGATGGTGATCGCCAGCGGCGCGGTGATGATGAAGCCGGTCAGAAAATAGGTGCGAATACGCGACATGCGAAGCCGAAATCCCGTTCAGGAAGGTGATGTTGTGCGCGCTACCGTCCTGCCTGCCCATGACTGAAGGCGCTGCCTTGAACTAGCCTAGAGTAAATCGGGATTGGACGAAATCGGAAAAACGCCATTGCGGGTTCATTTCGTCGGCAACAGGGTGCACCGCTGGTCACGAAACCGGCAACCGGTTACTCCACCGTCACCGACTTCGCCAGATTTCGCGGCTGGTCCACATCCGTGCCCATGGCGAGCGCCGTATGATAGGCCAGAAGCTGGACCGGAATGGCATAGACGATAGGTGTAAGGATTTCCGGCATATCGGGCATCACCACCACATGCTCGGCATCGATGGAGACTTCGCTGGCGCCTTTTTCGTCGGTAATCAGAATAATCCGCCCACCCCGCGCAGCGACCTCCTGCATGTTTGAAACGGTTTTCTCGAAGATCCGGTCATGGGGCGCGATCACCACCACGGGCATGGTTTCATCGATCAGTGCGATGGGGCCGTGCTTTAGTTCCCCCGCTGCATAGCCTTCGGCGTGGATATAGGAGATCTCCTTCAGTTTCAGCGCGCCTTCCAGCGCCAGGGGATAATTGGTGTCCCGGCCGAGATAGAGAATGTGGCGCACCTTGGCGAGGTCTGCGGCAATCTTCTCGATCTGCTTTTCCAGCTTCAATGCCTTGTTTGCATAGCGTGGTGCCTCGGTCAGCGCGCGAATGAGTTCTTTTTCTTTTTGTACATCGATCGCACCGCGTGCCTTGCCAACGGCGATCGCCAGGGAAACCAGCACCGAAAGCTGACAGGTGAACGCCTTTGTCGAGGCAACACCGATCTCGGGGCCAGCCAGGGTCTGCAGGATGGCATCCGATTCCCGTGCAATGGTGGATTCAGGCACGTTGACGATGGCGCCGATGTGCTGGCCGTTCTCCTTGCAATAACGCAGGGAAGCCAGCGTGTCGGCGGTTTCGCCCGATTGCGAGATGAACAGCGCCAGCCCGCCCTTCTTCAGCGGCATCTCGCGGTAGCGGAATTCGGAAGCAATATCGATGTCCACGGGAATACCGGCCAGCCGCTCGAACCAGTATTTCGAGATCAGTCCGGCAAGATAGGCGGTCCCGCAGGCTGAAATGGAGATGCGCTCCACTTCTGCCAGATTGAACGGCAGGTCTTCGCCGATCGTCGTCCTGCAATCGCCGAAATCAAGGTAATGCGACAGGGTGTGGGAGATCACCTCGGGCTGTTCGTAAATCTCCTTGATCATGAAATGGCGATGATTGCCCTTGTCGACCATCAGGCTGGAGCCGACCGAGCGCTGCAGGACACGTTCGACGGGATTGCCCTCCAGATCAAAAATCTCGGCCTTTTCACGGTGCACCACACACCAGTCGCCATCTTCCAGATAGGTGATGCGGTCGGTAAAGGGCGCCAGCGCGATGGCATCTGAACCCAGATACATCTTGCCTTCGCCGTGGCCGATCGCCAGGGGCGGTCCGTTGCGGGCACCGACGATCAGATCCTCTTCATCGCGAAACAGGATCGCCAGCGCAAAGGCGCCTTCCAGCCGCTTGATGGCTTCATGGGCAGCCTGCACCGGTTTCAAGCCCTGTTTGAGGCCGCGTGACACAAGATGGGCAACCACCTCGGTATCGGTCTGGGAGGAAAAGGAATAGCCGTCCTTTTCAAGTTCGTCGCGCAGCACACGGAAATTCTCGATGATGCCATTGTGAACCACCGCGACACTGTCGGAAAAATGCGGATGAGCATTGATCTCGTTGGGCACGCCATGGGTTGCCCAGCGGGTGTGGCCGATGCCCACGGTGCCCGAAAGGGGCGAAGCCTTGAGCCGGGCTTCCAGATTGACCAGCTTTCCTTCGGCGCGGCGGCGGTCGAGCTGGCTGTCTTCAATGGTTGCAACACCGGCAGAATCGTAACCGCGGTATTCAAGCCGCTTGAGCGCATCGACCAGAAGCGGCGCTACCGGCTCCGTTCCGACAATTCCAACAATCCCGCACATGTGTTTTCCCCGTTACTACCCGGATGGTCACGCTGCCGTAATGCCAACCCTGCCCTTGAGCGGGTTGATCTGCCAACCGGCAGCCAAACGATGGGTTGTTTGCCCTGCAGCCCTGTCTCCTATTAGCAAACAGGACTGCAAAAGCGCGTTCACTTTGCATTTCAACAGATTGCCGTTTGTAACAAAAACAGGTGAAGGCCGTCTTTTTTCGTTTGGTAAACGATTGGTATATCCGGCGGGCTGTCTCCTGTGGTTCAGCCCTTTTGCCTGTCGCGCTTGAACTGCTCATTGCGGGCGCGGATCGTGCGCGCATGGCCATCCTTGTTGACCTGGCGCCCCCGGGCAACCGCCATGGCATTGGCCGGCACGTCCTGGGTAATCACGCTGCCCGAGGCAATATAGGCGCCATCGCCAATGGAAACCGGCGCAACCAGCGCGCTGCCGGTGCCCACAAAGGCATTGGCGCCGATATCGGTGAAATGCTTGTTGAGCCCGTCATAATTGCAGGTGATCGTGCCTGCGCCGATGTTTGCAGCCGCGCCCACCCGCGCATCTCCGATATAGCTCAGGTGATTGATCTTGGCGCCAGCCTCAACGCTAGTATTCTTGGTTTCGCAGAAATTGCCGATCTTGGTCTTTTCCGCCATGCGTGTTCCCGGTCTTAACCGCGCAAACGGGCCAATGACCGCATGATCGCCGATTTCCGCTCCCTCAATATGGCTGAAAGCGCGAATGTGAACGTTGGCGCCAACCCTGACACCTGGGCCAAACCAAACATCAGGCTCGATCCGGCTGTCTGCCCCGATCACGGTATCGAAGGAAAAATGCACACTGCCGGGCGCCTGAAGCGAAACGCCGGCCTCCATCAGTTCGCGGCGTTTGCGCGCCTGCCACAAAGCCTCTACCCGGGCAAGTTCATTGCGGTCGTTAACGCCGATGAGTTCCTCCTCATCTGCCTGCGTCGCCACCACCTTGAGGCCGCGTTCGCGGGCAATTGCCACGCAGTCGGTCAAGTAATATTCGCCCTTGGCATTGTCGTTGCCGATTGCCTCAAGCAGTTCCAGCGCCTTGCTGCCGGACAGGCCCATAATGCCGCCATTGCAGAAGGTAATCTTGCGCTCCTCTTCACTCGCATCCTTGTCTTCGCGAATGGCAACCAGTTCACCATCTACTTCAACCAGCCGCCCATAGCCGTCCGGCTGGCTGGTACGAAACCCCATGACTGCGACCGCAGCGCCCTCTGCCAGCGCTGCCCGGAGCGGTTTGAGCGATTGCGGGGTGATCAGCGGTGTATCGCCGAACAGCACCAGCACATCGTCGTAGCCTTCGGCGATCGCTTGCCTTGCCGCCAGCACGGCATGGCCGGTGCCAAGGCGCTCTGTCTGTTCTGCAATGGTGACGTTATGCCCGCAACGGCGCGCTTCAGCGCCCACCTGTTCGGCCGCCCTGCCGACCACTACAGCCTGCGCCGTGCCGCCCGCTTCGCCTGCCGCCCCCATCACATGGCCCAGCAGGGAAAGCCCCGCCACTTCATGCAGAACTTTGGACCTGGCAGAACGCATTCGCGTTCCCTCGCCGGCCGCCAAAATAATGGTTAGGCAGGTTCTTGCCATTTTGCTTCTCCAGCGTTAACGCCTATTGCAATTGCATGGGGCTGCACAATGGGCCGTACTGCCTGCCAATGCGGAGTTTCCCCGCCTTAGCAGCAGCGGCCACCAACCGGCAACCCGGTTGCAGACAGGAAGTTCAAGTACATCCATGTCAGATTCGCCAGACAAGGAAAACAACGGGCGCAACACCGAAAATTCCACCCCGCAGGGCACCCTGCCAAAAGCAGGCGCCGGCGGCGCGGCTGCGGCCGGAAAACCGGGCCGCATTCCGCTTCCTTTCACCATTTTGACGCTTCTGCTGATTACCGGCATCACCCTGTTTGGCGTTCTGTTCGCCCTGCAGTTCTTTCATGCCCGCCCCCCCGCCGGCGCCGTGCCGAAAACCCTGTCCGGGCCCACCGGGGAAAACCCGGCAGAAACGCCGGACGATGGTGCGCCGGTTTCCATTCTTCCCGATGAACCTGCCGGGATAACCGTTCTGGAAAAACAGGCTGAAGCCGAGAAAACCGGGGAGGTCGCCCCCACTGCACCGATTGCCCAGGGTGCAGGCATTGCTACCGGCTTTGCCATGGATCTGGGCGCTGCCGACTCTTTCATTGAACTGACCCAGCGCTTTTCGGCGATTGTGTCCGAGAACGGCGAAAGCAACTTCCTGCGGCTGGAGCCGCGTGCTGTTCTGCGCGAGACCGTAACCGGGCTGGAAGCTCGGCTGCTGGTCGGCCCCTTCGACAGCGAGGCGGAGGCAGCCGATGCCTGCAAGGTGCTCATTCTGGGCGAAGGGATCGACTGCACGCCGCAGCCCTTTGAAGGCGAACTGATCGCCCGCCAGTAACCGGCAGCAATTCCGCCAATGGTTCTGCTTGCGGTTCTGCTTGCGGTTCTGCTTGCGGTTCTGCTTGCGGTTCTGCTTGTGGCCCTGCCTGTCATCCCGCTCGACACTTTGCCTGTTGCATTGTGTGCAGGGCCTTTTGCGCCACGCCCGAAGGCAGCCGATTTGATGCATGCATATTTTTTGGAACCGGGCGGATTTGCTATTGACCCCGCAAAGTCCCCCGCCTATTTTCCGCGCAATTCCGGCGGCCCACTGCCGGTTTTCCCGCACATGGTACCGCCCTCGCAGGCACCACCTGTCTGAACGGTACCGCCTTGGGAGCGCTTAGCTCAGTTGGTAGAGCAACTGACTTTTAATCAGTAGGTCCAGGGTTCGAATCCCTGAGCGCTCACCATAAAAAACAAGCACTTAGCCTTGTTTTCAGCCAATTTCTCCCCTTAAATGAGCCTCACACAGAACACACACATTTTAGGGGGCAATTCATGGAGTCCCACACGATCCTTGGCGGCAAAGTTCGCGTCTATCGGCGGCCCAACAGCAGCCGATGGCAGAGTGCAACCTATCTAAAGGGGCGCGAATGGCGGACCTCAACAAAAGAGAGCAGCCTCGCCAAAGCCAAGGAGATTGCGGAGGACTGGTACTTCACACTCAAAGAGAAAGACCGGACCGGCCAACTCAAACACGAGAACACCTTTGCGAGGGCTGCTGAGCAGTTTCTCAAGGAGTACGCTGTCATCACAATGGGTGAGCGAAGCGAGCGCTACACCAAAGACCACGCTGCCAGGATCAAGAACCACCTAATCCCCTTCTTTGGGCGCAAAGGAGTTTCGGAGGTAACTGCTGGCGCGGTTCAAGAATATCGGGTCATGCGCCTCACGCCGGAAGACGGTAAGAAAACGCCGAGCCGCAGCACCTTGCATCATGAGATCGTCACACTACGTCAGATCATGAAGACAGCTTTGCGGCACGGTTGGATTGATCATCTGCCGGATTTCTCTGCGCCGTACCGTACTTCCGGAAAGATAACCCACAGGGCATGGTTCTCCCCCGAAGAGTACAAGCAGCTTTACTCGGCGACGCGGGAACGCGTTAAGAAGTCGCAGGGCATGCGCTGGCAATGGGCAGCAGAGCAGTTGCATGACTTCGTGCTTTTCATGGCAAATACCGGTCTGCGGCCAGATGAAGCCAACCGGCTAGAATATCGCGATGTTGCGATTGAAGAAGAAGATGGCGAGCGCATTCTGGTGATTGAGGTTCGCGGGAAGCGTGGCGTGGGTTACTGTAAGAGCACCTCTGGTGCTGTGTACCCCTTTGAGCGGTTGGTAGCGCGCAACCAACCCGCCCCAACAGACAAGGTTTTTCCTGCCGACCACAAGAAGCAATTCAACAGCGTCTTGAATGAGCTCGATCTGAAGTTCGACCGTGAAGGCAACAGAAGATCGTCCTACAGCTTGCGCCACACCTATATCTGCCTGAGACTGCTTGAAGGCGCGGATATCTACCAGATCGCAAAGAACTGCCGTACGAGCGTAGAAATGATCGAGAAGCACTACGCGGTACATTTAAAAAATACGCTGGATGTACGAGCTATTAATGTGCGGCGGAAATAACAATAATCATATAAGAAAAAACCACATGGCAGAAATTGCTATTATAAATAAGATCAGCACCACCAAAAAACCACGCCTGAGCTTCCATATATTATTCCGCAAAATTACCCAATCCGATTTCAAATAAGATTCACTAAATGCCTTGTTGTACTCGCTTTCAGCGAGAAATTTTTTTCCTAGTATCCTATACAGGTAATACTCAAAATGAAAAAGCCCGTATGGAATCGAGTAAATCGGACGACCTAAGATTACCTCGGGTAGAAAAGATACTGCTCTATAACCTGGAAAATAATTTCTCAGGAATAGGCGCTCATAATGAATCGATGCATTTTTGTTTCCGTAGTGATCTCGGATATCGCTTATCACTGGAGATAGGGACATAAATGCGCAAACAATCCTAAATTTTTCAACCTTTATTATATAACTTTCAGATAGATAGCCTGAGGAAATTCCTACCGCCGCCCTTTCAAAGTGATTTATTATGTAGCTGATGTATTTTTTATTCTTAACTATTTGAGGGTGAGTGAGTCTTTTGCAGCAATCCTTTTGATCAAATATGTATTTTTCTATTTTCTTTAGGGATTTTTCTAATTCTTCGTTTTCCCTGTCATAAAAATCTGCGCTTTTTGAGTTTCGTAAATTTCGATTATCTCTTCGACCTGAGGCGATATATGCAATAGATGCCGTAACAATTGCACTCAAGAACGTGACAATTATTGCCCTACCTTCTTTGACATCTGCATCGCCGAAAGCAGCAAAAAAATTACTCAAAAAGCCCCCAATCTCAGACATAAAAAAATCCCCCCACACGAAAGTGGGAGGATTATGAATTCATCATTTCTTTGAATTCAAGTCTTTTTTGGTTTGCCTGGGTTCGGTTTTTCGTAGAGGTCATCCGGAATAGGCAACGCTTCTCTCATTTCGAATCTCCTTTAAAGATGGTTCTTACTTAACACCCCAGTATGAGATATATAAGGGAACATATCAAGAACAAATACAACTTTACCAACTATGACATTGGCCGGATTTAGTGAATAAATTCGAAAGACCAACGTCTGAATGAAATAGAATTTATGTTCCAAACGACATTTCTCCCCGGATATCAGCTGCAGGCTGCCCCGACTGGGCGGCCCCTGTCGCGGGTGGGTATGGGTACGACAGGGGCGCTGCGGCTGTCTGCGGAGCAGGTTCAGCCGGTAGGCTATTCTGATACGCTGGCGGACTGTCATTCGCAATGACGATATCCGTCTCCCTGTCCTCTTCCTGTGATGCCGCCAATTCGTTGAGCCGCTCGATCCGCGCTTCCAGCGGCGGATGGGTGCGGAAGAGACCTGAAGTCCGCCAACCGGAAAACCGTATCACCTCGTGCCTGTCCCTTAGATCGGGTTTTGCATCGTCTTCCCGGATCGCTTTAAGCGCACTAGCCATGGCTTGAGGCGTGGTCAGTTGCGCGCCGATGGCATCGGCAGTGAACTCACGTGCCCGGGAGAACCGCAGGATTTCCATCTCGGAAAGCGGCGTGAACAGCCAGCGGGCAAGGTTCTTGAGACCACGGAACACAAGAAAGAACGTCAACGCCTCCTGAACACCCCTCGCATAGGTCATGCGGGCCATGTCGTTATTGGCCACATGGGCCAGTTCATGGCCGATGACCGCATCCATCTGGTCCTGGGTCAGCTTCTCAATGGCGCCCTGACTGAAGGCGAGCAGCATGGCATTGGGTTCGGTGCTTGCCGCAAAGGCGTTGATGTCATCGGCTGGATACCAGCCGATATGCGGAATGGAGCCGAGGCCCAGGTCCGCCGCAAGTTCGTTTGTGCGCACCGCTACCGGGTGCGTATCGGAAAAGAAGGTCACGCCGGTCTGGCGGGCCAGACTACCCTTGCCGCACATGTTGCTGGCAAACAGCGCCCCGCCGACCAGCGCCCAGATGGGGACGATCACTGCCACCCAGGTAACGGCGTTTGCCGTACCGGCCAGGATGATCGGTCCGAGGATCAGCCAGCCCAGCGGGCCGGTAAACGCCACAGCAGTCATGGCTGCCGGCAGCGCCACCACGGCAGCCAGAACAGCACCGACAGCGGCCCCGGCTGTCAGAAGTGCAAGCGTGGGCAACAGCGGGTTCTTTTGAACAGTAATGCTCATGTCGCCCGCCCCTTAAGGACAGCATCGGCAAAGAACGGGGTGAGTTGCGTGGTGGTCTGGCGGATGTTCCGCATGAAGTGGATGGCATTTCGGCTATCGTTGTCTCCCGCCATGAAGGTCATGACCTCGTCCGGGGTCATGAGGTTGCGCCCGGCAAGATGCAGGTTCTCGCTGATGGAATAGGAAGCAGAACCCGATGAACCGCCCGAGGTGCTCGCCGACATATTGGGGATGTCATAGGCGACGGTCCGGTCTCCCAGATAATTGGAGATAAGCTGGGCGGTGAACGGATCATCCGTGCCGAAAAAGGTCTTGGTTTCCACCTGCAGGAAGCTTTTCCAGGTGGTGGGGTACTTCTGTTCAAGTGTCGGCAGGTCCTGCAGGAAGAACCACAGCCGCACCCGCTCGCTGGCATGGGTTCTGAGCGCGGAAACGAACCGCTCGTCGGCATCGAGCGCCAGAAACTCGTCCAGCACAAAGAGCACCGGGATATCCGGTTTGGCGCGGTTTTCCAGCATGGCGTTGAGTGCGGTGGCAAAGACCATCCGAACGAATGTGGAATAGGCGCTGATGCCCGCAAACGGGATCATCAGGTAGACGGTGATCGGGCGCTCCTTCAAGTCCCGGAAATCAAAGTCCGCGCGGCAGGTGGCGTTTCTCAAGCCCTCGCTGTCCCAGATACGCAGATGCTGGTTGATGGAGTCGACCACGCGCGGTTTGCCATGTTCCTTCGACTTGGTGAGGAAATTGTTGGCCGGATTGGTGATGGCATCGGGCAGATGGGGCTGGGTCATCTCCCGCATCAGTTCAAAAAGCTGCCGGTTGACCGAGGCCAGGTGATTGCGGACCGTGGACAGATGACGCTCTGCCTTCGGTTTGTGACAGGCCACATACTGGATGACGGCGGCCAGCAGCGTGATGGCCTCGTTATCGAAGAAGGCCTGACGCTGGTCTCCGCTTCTGGGAAAGATTACCTCGGCAAGGCTTGTAGCACTATCGCCGTCTGTGACCGACAGCAGCGGATTGAAGCTGTCGCTGAAGCTGCCGAGTGGCGGCAGGCCGAAAGGATTGAGTGCATAGACCGGCCCGACATTCTCTTCCCGCCATTTGCCGGTGGCGGCATAAAGCTCGCCCTTGGGGTCCAGCACCACGGCGGCACCCTTGTAGGTCAGCAGATTGGGAATGATCTGCATGGTGGACTTGCCGGTTCTGGTGGGAGCCACGGTCATCAGGTGGCCTTCCCCGTCCCAGGTGACCGGTCTGCCGTTGAAACGGCCGAGGCTGATACCGCTGCCGCTGTTGCCCGAAAGCAGTCCGACACGCTCCAGATCGCGCTCAGAAGCCCATGAGGCAGCACCATGGACCGGTGGCGGGTTGCGGCGCATCTCCCCCTGCCGTTCGCGTATGGCGTAGGCATTGCGGGCTTGCAGCAGAATGGGTTCGGGATCGCGGCCATTTTTGACGGCCTCAACCGCCGCATCGACGGTGATTGCGTCATAGCCTTCTTTCTGGAGGCGGCGCTTGAGGCCCCATCCGGCACTCATCCGCACGAAGCCCTGTCCGGCCTTGAAATACTTCACCAGATCGCCGCCGCCGATGCCGGTAGCATTCCTGAAATCAAACGGGTCGTTACTCAAGACCTTGTCCCCACACCCCACACTAGAAAACGAGACTAGCCAGCAACGTCAAAATGAGTCAACAATAGAGGGAGACAAAGCGTAGAGCGCACTTACAGGTTGCCGACATGTATTACATGTTCTGAAATAGCCGCCATGTCGGCAACCTGTAGCACTTTGGACCGGCAAGTCTGCACGGTCCAAAGCGCCGTGCGACAGGGGAGTCCCCCTGTACCCCCGAGCCGCGGTGTGGCCCGTGCAAATCTGGCACGGAAAGCGGAACGGGCGGGCGGAAAAAGAAGGAATGCCCCGGCGCGGCTTGCCGCACTCGGGGCATGATACTGGACAACGGTGCCCTTCAGGCACCTCGGGTGTGGGGAAATGCAGGACGGCAACGTCCACTGTCATGTGGGCAATATCAGTTTGAGAAAAGGGTCAGCCCTCGGGTCGGCAGCCTATGTGAGCGGACAGCGGCTGCGGTCTGAGCGGGAAAGCCGCTGGGTGGATTTTGACCACAGGGCGGATGTGGTGTTCTCCGAGATCATTCTGCCGAAAGGTGCCCCGGTCTGGGCCGCCAACCGTACCGCCCTGTGGAACGGGGTGGAAGCTGCCGCCCAGAGAAAGGATGCGCGCGTTGCCAAGAGTATCGAGGTGGCCATTACCCGGGACATTCCCGCGTCCGCGCGGGAAGCCCTTGCACGGGAGTTCGTGGCTCCTTTTGTGGCGATGGGATGTGTGGCCGATGTCGCCATCCATGAGGATGGCACCGATCACAACCCCCACATCCATATCCTTCTGACCACGCGTCTGATCGAGGATGAGGGCTTCGGCAAGAAGATCGAAGACCTTGAAAAGCGCAAGTTCGTGAAAGACGTGCGGTCCGCCTGGGCGGACCTTTCCAACAAATATCTTGAGGCAGCCGGATCATCCGTCCGGGTGGATCACCGAAGTTACAGCGCCCGGGGTATCGAGATGGAACCATCTCGCCACCGGGGGCCTGACCGGCCTGAACGGCAGACAAAGCGGGAACGCGCTGAAGCGGCCAGGGCCGTTCAGCCGGTCCGGGAAGAAACAGCACCCCAGCGGAAACAGGAAAACGAGATCGAGGAGGAGATTATGCGTGAACCGACCAGCCGGGAGCGTGCCGACTATCCGCTTCTGACCGAACGCGAACAGTGGCCGCCGGATGAGGAACCCACCCCGGACATGACGCTCGCGGAGCGGGCAGAACTGCATCGCTACCGCGAGGAGAAGAAACTGGATCGCCTGGAAGCGGAATACCTGCAGGAACCAGAGGAACGTCTGGCACCTGCAAGAGAGACTGTGCGGAGCGAACAGGACCGGACCGGGGCTGAAGAGACGCGGGACGAGCCCCGCGTGTCCTCTCGCGCCGCTCTGTATGAGATGGATCTTGAAATGGATGCCGCCATGCGGGACCGCATCGCATCCTATGAAAGCGATCTGTACTTGCGGGCAACCAATATGAGCCGCACGGATGAGGAACGGGAACTGCTGGACCTCGCCCGGGGAGCAACACCCGAAGTGCGTGAAGCCATTAACGACCGAATCATGTTCCGGCGGCTGGAACGGCTCCGGGAAGAAGACACCCGCGAAAGGGAAAAGGCGCTTGAGCGGTTGATTGATGAAACCCGGAGAAAAGCGCTGAAACAGGTTCAGGACAATGAGGAAATGGCCCGTGATCCTGGCGCGTATCCTGTGCCGGGACCGGATGGTGAACTGTTACCGCCTGACGAACTGGAAGACGCGATCGACAAGATGATCGCAGAATACGAACAGCCCGATCCCGGAGAGCAGAAGATTGAACAGGAGCGTTAAAGCATCTTGCGGATTTGAGCCTGAAGGGGGCCGGTATCTCCGTCAAAACTGAAGATCATGGCATTCATGAATGCCTCTTCCTCAAGATTGTCCTCATTGAGCGAGAATCCCGCATGGCGTACCAGCATCGTCAGGAATGACAGCTGAGTTCTGCCGTTGCCTTCCCGAAAAGGATGAACAGCATTGATTTCGCTAAGATACCAAGCAGCCCTGGCGGCAAGCTCGTCTTTATCCCCCATGTCCATGAGGTAATTCTCGGCCGCCAGCACTGAAAAGATGCGGTTCATTTCTGGTTCGATGTACTCGGGATAACAGAACCAGTTGTTGGCCTTGCCTGTCCGAATGGTCCGGAACTCCCCGGCCCAGTCATAGACATCCTGGAAGAAATGGTGATGCAAAGCCCGATAGTGGGCCACATCAAAATCACCGTCAGGCAAATCCTCATCCGCACGGGTCTGGAACATGAGCTGCTCGAATTCATCGAGCTCTTCCTGTTCCGTCAAATCAGCCTTGTTGCGAAGGACCTGGGTACCCGGATAGCAGAGCGGGTCTTCAAGGGCATTGTAGCGGCTCACTGCAAGCGGCTACTTCTTCTTGAATTTTCCGGTGATGGCACCGCGAAGAGCCTCCCCCTTAAGACCACTTTTCTCAAGGTTGGTCATGATGTCACTTGACCGTTTGCTCAGGGACATTCCCTCGACCGCAGTAAACTTGGCCGCTTTTGAACGCCCGATAGGCTTGGTGACAAAACGCCCTGACGATGCTGCTTTTTGTGTAACTTTGCTCATACCCTCAGTTTACCACATCGCTTGCAAAAGTGGCCAACGAAATCTCCGCTATCTGTGCTGCCGCTATTCAGATCTCCTGGCTATTGCACCTCTATCTGCTCGACCGAGCATTGGTGTTTCCTGGCACCAAGTGCCTTACCCCAATGCAGACTCAGGACTGAATGCATCTCGCCTCATTTTCCAGCGCCCATTACCGCATGTGCCATTTCCTGCTTCACCGCAATGACAGGTTTTCCAAAGCCGGTTCACCTTTGCCTGGTTTCTGTTTGATGCTTCCCGTTTCCATTCGGCTTCCACCCTGTTGCCGGATTGATGGAAAGTGGGCCGCTTTGCCAAAAAAATAAAACTCTTCCGCCGCCGGGAACCCGCAAGCGGGGCGGTCTCCCGAGAAGAAGTTTGATTTTTTCGTCCAACCGTCCCCGAGACCTTTCCAACCGGCCACACAGGGTGGTCGCAAAAACGAATGGAAAGGAAAAACCATGACCAAAGAAACCAAAAAAGGCAAACGCCCCACCTATGAAATCTTTCATGTAACGGGTGAAGGCGATGAAAAGGCACGATGGGTAAAAGTCGGAGCCGCCTGGATAAACAAGAACGAGGATTACCTCTTCATAGACCTGAAGTACCTGCCTCTGGAGAAAGGACGACTGGTCGGCCAGAAATACAAACCCAAGGACGATCAGAAGGAGAGTTCCAAAGAGGAGGCTCAATCATGAGCTTCCACACAGCCTACCGGGCGAAGTCATCTGACTTCGCCCTCTCCTCCACACCGGTGAACCAGGTTCACTGCGGTGATGCCGCAGAGGTTCTGGCCGGGTTCAACTCCGGCATTGCCGACCTTGTGATCACCGACCCGCCCTATATCTGCGGATACAAGGATCGTCACGGTCGCACCGTTGCCAATGATCGCAACGCAGACCGGGTCATGCCGGTCTTTGGCGAGGTCTACCGTGTCCTGAAACCTGACAGCTACTGCATCTCCTTTTACGGCTGGACTGCCATCGCAGAGTTCACAGCCGCATGGAAAGACGCAGGCTTCCGGGTCGTTGGGCAGATTGTCTGGCCAAAGCAATACACCTCATCGACAGGTTTCATGCAGTATCAGCATGAAGCCGCATTCGTTCTGGCCAAGGGCAGACCGGACCGGCCGAACAATCCGATCCCGGATGTTCAGCCCTGGCATTACACCGGTAATCGCCACCATCCCACGGAAAAATCCATCGACATCATCAAGCCCCTCATCGAGGCATTCAGCCAACGCGGCGATGTTATCCTGGACCCGTTTCTGGGATCAGGCACGACCGCACTTGCCGCTGCACTCAGCGGCAGGCGGTACATCGGCGTTGAACTGGAACAAAAGCACTGTGCCAGAGCCAGACAGCGTCTTGATGCCATCTGATGGCATCATGCCATCAAGGGCGGCGTTGCCGCCCTTTTCTTCTGGCATAGCGCCACAGCCAGGTGCTGGTCAAAAACACCAGCACAACAAGCCGGTCCAGCGCCAGAAAGCCGATGTAGGAAATCACCCACAGGATCACAAGCAAAGACGGCCCCATCTACCAGAAGATTTCCAGCTCGGGATACTCAAAGGCCGTAAGCGGGCGATACGGATCGCCTGGCTCACAGGTGGGCTGCCACGCCACCTGAAATCCTTCGGCCTTGAGCCAGACCAGCAACCGCTGTGTGGGCAGCTCCTGCGCCAGATCAAACGGCATCGTCTGATAAATCCGGTAGGAACTGTATCCCTCACGGGCATGCTCGATGATGCCGCGGCGGATGGCTTCCACGTCAAATAACTCGGCGGCATAAGCTGAACGTGCAACTTCGGTCGTTGCAGCCATGTCATCAACCATCATGCTCGGCACTTCCGAGATAGGTATCTGTCACTGAAAGCCGATTATGACCCAACTCACGGGAAACCCGCATCCGGGCCGCGCGGTCCGCCTCCCGCTCCTGCGGAGTCATTTCGCGGCGGGTTTTGCCGCCCTCCAAAGGACAGGCAAAACCTGCCAGCACCCGAAAGCGTTTCTGGGCATAGCGGTGGCGCAGGCCGTGGGTTTTTCGAAGGGCTACGCTCAGGGTTTCCCGTTCATACCGCTTCAATTGGGACACATAGGTTTTTCCCGGAGGGATGAGCGCCCCGTCCCGGGCAATGCGCTTGACCAGATCAAGCACCTCACGCTGGTGCTTTGAGGTAATCGGGACGTTGCGAGCCCGTCCCCCTTTGGTCCAGGAAGCCTTCAACCGGATGAAACTATCCTGATCAGCATAGACCGGCCGGAACTTGATCGCCTCTTCCCGCCGCAATCCGAAAGCTGCCTGCAGCAGCAGCGCACCTTTCACATACACATCCCGAATCCGGGAAAGCTGCGACGGTTCAAGTACCATCGCCCGATTAGCGGGCACGGCCCTTGTGATAATGCCAAGCTCCTCATTGGTTCTCGGCACAACAGAAGCCTTGTTGACGTTTTCGGCCCACCATCGAACCCAGGCCAGCCGGTTCTTGATTGTATCATTGCCGAGATCAGCACACTGCCACTTCTCAACCAGTGCGGTCACATGTTTGGGTTTCAGAGATCGTGCCGAAGGCAGCTTGTAGCCCAACGCCTTCAACTCCAGAGAAATCGCGGCCAGGCCGCGTTCACGGTTCTTGCGGGTTCCGAAAGAACCATTCTTGCTGCGGCGGCATAGCCGTCGCAAATCCATAGACAAGTCGTCCATCTTCACTTCCTTATTTGCGGTTAGTGTTGATGGCCGTTGCCTGTCCGTAGATCAGGTCAACCCGCGGAGTCACCCACGGAATGGCCGGGGTAAGATGAACTCCTTGTGGAGCGGTATGAGCCTAGCCCCATGCATTTGCATGGGCGAAGTGCCCTCATGGGCACCGGCAGGTCATGGCAGTAGCCACGAGTACCGGTCCGACCGCCCTCTTCTGGCGGTCCGGTGGTCATTGCGAACATTTCTGTTCTCCTTTCAGGGAAAAAGCTTCGGTGTTCCGGTCAGTTATCTGGACCTGTTCCGAGTAGAAAAACAAAACATGAACAAGACAAGTTCTTTGCGGAAAAATTATGCAGATTTGCCGTCATCATTTGCCGGGCATTTCAGCGGATGGGCGATCAAGCGCCAGTGAGCCTTGGAAAGCGCAGTGCCGTCACTACCCGATTTGCGGGTAGTGACGGCACGCCCGGGCCAGCGCTGCCCGATGTCCGATGTCGGACAATTCCTGCATTCAGCATCTTCCCTTGGTGCTGCGGAGCCGGTTCGCCCGGCGGCATTCCTCGAAGCGTTCCTGCCGTCTGTCCTGTCTTCCCTGCCTGCTCCAACGCAGTCATGGCGCAACCGCCGTGAAAGATCGTGGAGGGTTGCCGCGTCTGTTTCCGGTATTCCGGTTCCCTTTGTTTTCCTGCCTCAGGCCCGGGTCGTTTGGTTTTCAGGAAGCTGGTTTCCGCGGCCTCCCGTCAAGTTGTCTTCCGCTCCATTCGCCCTTGAACCCGCAAGCGGCGGGCTCCCGAGAAGAAACATTGCCGGTCATCCTGGCGATCAACCCTTTTTCGCTCCTGACCAAAGCGACAGGCGCTGAGGTCTGAACAGAAAACGAAAAGGAGAACACGTCATGAAAAAGACGAAGACCAACAACCCCACCCACGAAATCTTCCACGTTGTGGGCGATGGCGACACTGCCCGCTGGACCAAGATCGGCGTGGCCTGGGAACACAAGGACAAGGACGGATTGAACCTGGCGATCAATTACTCGCCGCTGGTCGAAGGCCGGACGGTCATCCGCCGCATCAAGGCAACCGATGAAGGAGAAAGCAAGTGAAGCTCCTCCTTGACGAACACAAGGCAGCGCTGGCCCTTAACGGCCGGCGCATTGCCGAAACGGGAATCGATGATCTGAAACCCGTGGTGAAGCTCTTCACGCCCGATGCCAATTGCACCTGGCTTCTCGTGTCAACCGAGCCGGATGATCCCGATATCGCCTATGGTCTTTGCGATCTCGGACACGGTTGTCCCGAGATCGGATCGGTGAGACTGTCCGAGATTGACGAACTTCGGGGATTTCTCGGGCTGCCTGTTGAACGGGATGTCTACTTCACCCCGGCATTCACCCTGTCCGAATATGCCGATAAGGCGAGGAGGGATGGGTGGATCAGGAGTTGAGGCTCCCAGCAAGAAGCCGCCTTCGGGCGGCTTTTTCTTGTTCAGGCCACATTCAGTTCCCATATGTTTTATGCTCACAATGGGCATAAGGGGCCAGCATTGTATTGTTATGAAGCGTGATTATGAGCACAGCGAGAGGACCATCACCTGTGGAACAACAAGGCACAAGGCATTGCAGGTTAGGGTTTTGTTAACGCGTGACGTACAATGATGAGACGAATCGATGCGGCAAACGGAGGCTCCATGGCACTCCCGGCGGGTAGAACATTATCCCCGCAGTTCCCATCGGCTGATTCGCCAGCCGCCGTTTCCCCTTGTCAAGACCGACCAGATATGCACTGTTTCGAGGGTTGTGCGACGATATCTCGTCGCAAACGGTTGAGTATCTGTCGTTTGGCGAGGGACATGGACGCAGCGCAGCGGACCGGTGATGCGGCTATCGCGCGGCTGCCAGAGCGCAATGCTGTGACGCAATGCGCTTTCGGGCCAGACTCGGACTCTACCCCCACCCCAGCCAGAACTTCCCGACCGATTTTCCTTGCCACCGCCCGCTGGTGTGATAGGATAATATTCATAAAAACGCATGAGGGGCGGCAACGCGCCCCTCAGCGCCGGAACATCCTACAGGTTACAACGGCGAACGCTGTCGCCAACCTTGCCAATACGTTCCGTTTTTCCCGTCACAACCTTCTGGTATTTCTGGCGAATGATCGCAGCCAACATGGCACGCATCATCGCCCGACCTTCATCAGTCTTGTAGAGTTGGTATGTGACGTAGATCATAAAGATGAGCGCAAGTGTGGAGTTGTTGAAAGCGTCCATGTTGCCCAAGACGATGTCCGGCAATCCTTCAATCCCGCCGATGCCGTCCGCGAGGTTCTCGCGAATGTGATCCAGGCAGGTTTGAGGATCATGCGCATCTTTCTGTTTCGTTTCCGGCGGTTTCGGCTTGTCGCCGCAGTCGCCACCTGTTTCCCGCACCCTTTCGTCAGGGCAAGCGGGTTCGTTCTCGGGAATCCCGAGCAGTTTGGGTACAATCATAGTTACACCTATCGGTTGTCTGAACTGCAACCGGTGATCCGAGCAGGACGGTGCGTTCGCGCGCGACCGTCCACCGGTCATGGTTGCTGGGTTTAGATTCGAGCCAGGATCAAACTCTCAGTGCTTTGTCCCGTTAGTGCCGGCCCCTTCACGGGCCGGCGCTTCCGTTTCTGGCACCCAACGAGTGGTGCGATCCCGGCCAACTACTTGAATTCTGTCATTCCCACCTCCGTAGAAACAACAATGCCCGGCACGTCGTGTAGTGACGTGTCGGGCATTGGCTGCGCCTGGCAGCTAAAAGCGGGCGACTGAACCCGAACGGAATGTTCGAGAGCGCTCTAGAGTTCATCAAGCCGCTCCCTTGGAGGTCTGAAACGAACTTCAATAAGGATCAGATCAACTTTGAGAACAGGCTGCTCGTTGTGATTACCCAAGATCATTGTTTACACTCCCGATTGTAGGTCGAACCAAGGATATTTGTTTCACAATTCTAGACTGAAATTTACCAATCATCCATTCTTGTCTCTGCGCTCAAGCAAATCATTTTCAGGCACCCAATGTGCGAACTACTGACCATAACTATCTTTCCCATGGCAAATTGCAGCTCTCCCATGAACCATTGCATTTCCATGGGAGAAGGTTACACAACGGCGGTTGTATGTTAGAGGAGCAAGGCTGCAAAAGCGGAGGGGAATCGTGGGGAAGGAAGAACAAACTTACTTGAACTTCTGGACAAAGGGATGGGTTGAATTAGATCAGTGGGACACGTTGGCATTTCTGGTCGATCACTGGACTTGGGCTGCCTCAAAAAATGACCGCCCTACGCTCAAAGAACTGGCTGAAAAAGCGCTTGGCGAGACTCCAACTACTTCACAATCTAAGCCTGGCAACCGTCTGGGCAATTTCATTCGACGTCACCACCATGACACATTAGATCCGGAGGCTTGCCACAAAGTGGCAACGCACATTTTGGACAATGCACCTACTACCGACCCGGAAAAACTTGCGGTTTGGCAAAAGCAGAAACAGCTATCAGAGCAATGGTGCAATCTAGAGAAGGTCTACCAAGACATAAAGAACAGAAAGTTTTCGAAGGGCAAACTGGAACAGTACCGTAGCGGTAGCGTACCCGCCGCAGCAGCAAGGTTGGCACACAATTTCTTCTCGGCTACTGAGGCGGATTTTCGCAAAGACTACGAACGTTTCCTTCCCGCCGATCAATCAATCGAAACAGCTCCGATTGTAAGCTTCGCTTGCTTCCGACTTGCGACCAACAGCGACCATTCTCTTGTAAGAACTCGGCTTTTGCTGGCCGGCCCAAATGATCAATTACCCTACACCCAGTTTTGGAGCCATGCCAGCGCCACAACCGGAGATGAAAGGGATGCATCTGGCATTTCTTTTCCTATTCAACAAGGGACACAGCTTTTTGGGCCAATGAAGCTTGGTCAAGGTATGTTTGGTGCAAAAGTCATACTTTTAGGACCAGTCAGCGATCACGGCACCTGTCCTGGCTTGATAATGACGCGAGCCCTAAACAATCCTAACGCTATCGTTTCCCGGGCTTTCCTTGTAAGAGAGAAATACAAAATCTCGAAAGTAAGACGCAAAGACCTTTCACCAGAAATGAAGCGAACGGTTCTTGGCGCTCACGGTGTTGACGAATGTGATAAATGGCTGGAAGGTCTTGTCGAACTTCCAAACATTGCCGCCAATGAGAAGGACAAGGCCGAATACATCCTTCAAAAAATTCGAAATTTCGACCAAACCCGAATGGAAAAACTTCTCGAATCGTCTAAACTTGACCAACTACAGAAAAAGGAAATTTTGTCGGCTTTGGAAAAGAGCATCAAGCTCCTTGGTTGAGGTACAACCACTTCAATGAAGATATACGCCGAATTCTTGAATTCTTGCTGACAAATGCAACCGACGATATTCATGAGCTGGGTCGCATCATATAAGACGTATATTTGCTAACGACAACAAGATATCTTCAATCAACAATCAAAATTAGTTCCATAAAAACGTGAAACGGAAGGTCAACCGGTCTAATGAACAAGCGCCAAGCAAGGTCGTCTAGGCTGTGCACCTTACAACTTCGTCTCCACTCCTTTCGACTTCTCCCGAACTTTCTGTGCCTTTTGCGCTGATTCCTGCTTCATCTTGCCGTGCAGGCGGATGATCGTTTCCTTGATCAGCGGAATGTCCACGAGCTGCGTGGCCAGATAGTTGAGCAGCGGACCTCTGGTGCTGTAGGTGACCTTGAGATAGCGGCACGCCTTCTGGTCCGGCTTGCCCAACGCCTGGTAGGAAAAGTTCATCGCCCGCTGGTCCTGCACCCAGCGCCAGTCAGGGCCGTTTACTTTGAGGGATTCAAGGCATTCCAGCGGATAATGGTTGCCGTAGGATTCACCGTTGTCAGGATTGAACACCCAGACAATCATACCACCTGAACCATCCTGTTTCTTCTGCCAGCTCGATGGCATGCCGTACTTGGCTTTCAGGGCTTCCAGAACTCTACCCGCGTCGGGCGCGTTCATGCGCGGTCCGTCAGTCTCATAGTCAAGGGTTCGGGTAATGGTGAGAACCCGCTTGCCCATCGGGTCAGGAGACAATGCAACTTTGATGCGCTCGCCTTCCTCATAATTTGTATTGATGAACTCGACTCCCCGGTCAAAGTGGACCGACACGTTGGATTCTATGGTTTCGCCATAGAACGTGGCGCTGCCGTCACTGACAATGGTACGGTTCTTCGGCATATGCGCGGACAGGCGTTTTGAGACGGCGCTGAACGAAGCGCCGGTTTTCAGGCCCACGATGTCATTGAAGCTTGTTGCATAGGCCGGTTCGCTTTTTCTGACATTGAAACATCTGTCCAGAGCATCTGCGGACCCCTTCAGCGTGAAGACAGTGCGGTCTTCCGCATGTCGTCCCCAGTCGAAGACCAGTTTGCTGCCATGACGCAAAGCAGCAAGAATATATTTGGTTTCGACAAGAGTGCCCCACCCGAATTTGGTTTCCCCGAAGCGGGAGGTCGTATTGTAGATCTGTTTCTCGCCAGCCCAGACCTCAATCCCCCACAGCGGATTGGCAGGGCGAATGCGGCTGTCTCCTTTGAGATAAAAAGAAACAGAAGGCTCGTGGATGCCCTGCCCGTCATCGCAGACAGTGGTCAGGCTTGCATTCCCAGCATTGCTGACAAAGGTCCGGTTCTGGGTGGTCGTCCAGCTTTCAGCCGCATCAGCTGTGCCGGACCATAAAGCAACGGTACCAGCCACGAATGCCGCAAGGACGACAGAACAGCCCCAAGCGCTCTTGGGCGGCAGCCCGGCTTTCTCCCTCTCATAGTTCTCGCGCATTCTGGCCTGGGTACGCATAAAAGCCCGTTCCGACACGCCGAACTGGCCGCCGCATTTGGGGCAGCCGGAGGCATTGGGGGCAACATCAGCTTCACAGAAGCGGCATTTCCACATGGTAGACATAAGGGAACCTCTCAGTATGGCAGGTGGACGCTGCGCCAGGTGTAGACGCGGCAGTTCTTCAAGTGGATGGTCTGGTAGTAGAAACCGTCTTTGCCGAGCCCGCCGGACATGCCGAAACCTGCCCCGACACCCCCGCCCGTACCGATAGTCGTCCAGGTCTTCAGTTTCTGTTCGGAGTCGTCGATGATGCCAGCCACCAACATGTGGTCCCAGGCTTTGACGTGGTCCCAGTGGTACTCCAGATTTTTAAGAAGAACATTGCCGGTGGCGTTGTCGAGGGCGGCCCAGTTGTCGATATGACAGGTGACGCTCGAGTTGTAGATGGAGCGCTTCTCTCTCAGGCAAGCGGGACGGGCATACTCCGGTTCGCCGATGCAACGGAAGCCAAGTTCAGTGGAGCGAACCGGCAGCAGGTGCAGTGTGGCGCGGTTGCCATTCACCTGAATGTCTTCGACATAGCCGGAGACTGAGCCTTTCTGGCCCTTATGGGTGTCGGCAGCCTCTTTCGCTTCGGCAAGGGTCTTGAAACCGAACCCACTCTGAAGGTCCATATGCTCATCCGAGTTGAACCCGGACTTTGCAATTTCTGCGCGATAACGCTCAAACGGTTCGCTGCCGGGTTCAAGTCCGGTGCAGGCGGTGAGAAAAGCGAGGGGCGGAACGAGACTGGCCGCAAGAGCTGATACGCTACGCATCTTTGCTGCCCTTGCTCATCAGGAAGCCAAGTAGCGCGCAGATGGCTGCCGCACCTGCAGCCCACATCAGAACATGCAGGGTGACTTCCCCCATATAGGCTTGCTCGGGATTGGCGCTCGCGAAGGTGGAGAAGGAAGGCCCCGGTTTGGTGGACCAGCCGATAAAGCCGCCAACTGCCGCGCCGCAGACCGCAAGGATACCTGTAGATTTGTTCATCGGATAACTCCGTTCAGGGTCATGAATTGAACAGAATTATCCAAAGTGTTCAGAAGCCTGCCGGATCGCGGAAATTAGGGGTTGAACTGCCGGATTCCGTTCAGGTAGGATTCATGTCGGGCCTGCTAAGCAGGTTCTCAACCCGTTAGCCTGAACGGGTTTTCCATCTCACCGAACAGAATGGATAATTCTGTTCACCGAAGATGGGCCGAAATCCGCAAAACAAGGAAAGACAGCGCAATACGCCATCAGCATGCCCGTCCGACCGGAAGGAACCGGCCATGACGGGCGTGATGTCGCTTTATACGCACGAGGGGCGGCGGAAATACCTGACAGCCGGAGAACGGCAGCGATTTATAGCGGTCGTTAATCGTCAGGAACGGCAGGTCCGGCTTTTCTGTCAGGTACTCTTGTTCACCGGATGCCGGATCTCCGAGGCGCTGGCGCTACGCGGAGAGCACATTTCTCTGGAAGAAGGTGTGATCGTCATCCACTCCCTGAAAAAGCGACGAAGCGGTGCCATGCGGCGTGTTCCGGTGCCGGCACACCTCCTTGAAGAACTAGTCGGGCTAACTTTCGGCCATCGACTGTTCCCCTGGGGGCGAACACGGGCCTGGCAGACTGTGAAACAGGTGATGTGTGAAGCAGGGATCGCAGAGCAGCAGGCCATGCCCAAAGTGCTGCGCCACACCTTCGGTGTTCATGCCATTCGGTCAGGCGTTCCCGTTCATCTTGTGCAGCGATGGCTTGGACATGCCCGGCTCAGCACCACGGCGATCTATCTTGATGTTATCGGGGAGGAAGAACGTGAGATGGCGCGGAAGATGTGGTAGCTCGCAGTTTCGTCCCTCACGCCATTCTTATTTGGCGACCCGAACAAGGGTCTCTTCGATTATTCGGATAATGATATCTGCATCAACCTTAAAGAACTCCCTGCGTTCATTGATCCTGTACGGGGAAAGCATCATATGAACCTCCTTTTCGAGTTCTCGCGCGTTCTGGTGCTGCCAATATTTTACAACCACGAATGCAGATGGCACGCCAGTTTCTCTGGACAATTCCTGCGCCCTTTCTTCCGCAGTCTTTGTTGTCCAGCCAACCTTATAAACTTCATGCTCCATAAAGTGACAGCGCAGTAGGTAGACCACATTAGTATCTACGTCTTCTTTGCTAGCCGAACCCTTCGTTGAACGTCTTTGCGCGGCGGCGGCGACTTCCTCAACTTTTGCTTTCGCGAGTGCCAGCGGATCTTTCATATAGATTGCGCGATCCTCACGCGGTCTGGCACGCCACTTGTTGGAAGATAGAACCCATGTTTTCCCGGTTACGGTGTTACCGTGTTGATCCTTGCCTCGCTGATCGGGCTTGAGTTTTCGCCAATGCCCTTCGGTCTCGACCTCGAAGTGCCTCAGTTTCAGTTTATGCACTGCAGAACTTACGGTTTTTTCTGCAACATCAAGTGCCGGAATAACTTCATAGTTGCCGCTCAACCCCTTCCCCCCTTGCTCACCCGCGTGATATTGAGCCCGGATTCCATAAGGTCTTCCATGCTGATTGCATAGGCGCGCGAGAAGTAGTCCGGCAACTGAAGCAGCCCGTCTGAGAGGTTCCACAACACAGCGTACTCTTCCATACGTTCAATCATTATCGACCTCATTTCTTCTATCTCTCCGGCCTTCAGATCAGAGGTACGGAATATTTCCGGATTATCGCATAGTACTTCGAAACTGTTGTCCGACTCCATCAGCAGACAGCGTCCGATGTGCTTTCGGGAGGTGAGATCAAATTCTCCGCAGACAATTGCTCTGATGGTTCGGTCCGTGCCTTCCAGGACTCTAGGCTTCCCAATAGTTCGATCTCCACGTTCCAGCGCCTCATTTAGAAATGCCCGTTTTTCCGGAGGAACGTCGCCAAGGTCTAGCTTACGAGGAGCGTCGGTTCGCTCCTTCCATTCTTCCGGGCTGAGCGTTTCGCCTCCCAAGAGTATCCAATGCATTGAAGAGCCCCTTCGGATCATGGAGAATCCGGAAACCACAAATTCGTTTCCAGTGTCCATTGCAAACCGAAGGTCCATGACATGGCCGTTTGTAGTGAAATGCCAAATCTTGTCATTTGGTAGTTTCAATAAAGCTATCGGATCGAACTCCGGCTGTTCGCTAGATGTGATGTGGTTGAAAAAATCCGACACGTTGAAAACGTGATTATGCTCTGGAGCAATGCGAACACACGGGGCACAATCCTTGATTAGACCGACTTCGCAAAACGGTTCCATGTAGTCGAAGTTGACTGGTTGAGTTTCAGTTCCCGAACTTGCGAAGCGGTGATTGTACTCGACGGCAAATTCACGGATTGCCTGATCAATTGGAAATCCACAACCTGACTTCTGGAGTGATCGGATCAGCTTTACATACCCAACACTTATCCTCTTGGCCTCTCGTTTCAGCTTGCGACGTTCCGCGCGTCTCATGTTGTCGATAAACGGCACTTTGCCGCGTTCATCCAACTTGTTTCGGTGATCCCCGCGAGCAATTGGGTGAATTCTTGCAATCGGCAGTAGTCTTTTTTTTCTATCTTCATTCATGGAGTTATCTTGGGTTTTGAGAAATTGTAACTCAAACTTGATGAATATTGCGGCCAAATTTCACAGGACGCTAGTTTTACAAAAAGCAGACTTCTCCGCTGATTGGCACATCCTTGATATTGTAGGAAAAAAGAGAGGGAGATGGCGCAAAATATGTGGTGAAGACGATTGCACCACCACAAACATTGCCCGAATAATGTGATAAGCTTCTCAAGCTTTCAATTTGAAACAACCAAACGTCAATTAAACGAATATAGAAACTACGTGGCATGCCGATCACTACTCAATGGATAAACGTTGAACGGCAGTTCATGCCGTACAAAGATGAAGATGATTGGGAACTTACATATCATGCGTTCGGAGATGGAAGGTACCTTGGCTCTCAGTCTTGGGAACAGCTGCTTGAGTACAAACGATCTGTAATTCTAGCTGGAGCGGGCGCAGGCAAAACCGCAGAAATGCGAGAGAGAGCGCGCCTCATCAACGATGAAGGCATAAAGGACGCATTTTATTTTCCACTCAACACACTTGCTACTCGGAGCCTGACAAAAACGCTTCAAACCACGGACGATGCGGAACGGTATTCAGCGTGGCAAAAGAGCAATCGCGAAGCTGTGATTTTCGCGGACTCACTCGATGAGGCTCGATTGAATGGGCATAGTTTCAACGAAGCACTTTCGAACTTGAAAGCTGGCCTTGGCGAACATGCACACCGGGCAACAATACTTCTTTCCTGCAGGGTCTCCGACTGGGAGGATTTCCAAGATCTTTCTGAGTTTGAAACGTTTCTACCTAGTCCTCGTACAAAGTCAGCACTCCCAAAAGAAACTGAACCGATAGATGCAGACGAGGCACTCCTCGCCCCTTTGTTCAAGGACAATTCGAGCGAAGAGCAACAAGAGCCCTACTCGTCCTCTGAAGATGAAGGCAAGCCGGCACACGACACCATCAATATCGTCGGTCTTGCACCACTTACAAGAAATCAAGCAAAGCAGATTGCAGAAGGCTGCGGCACCCAGGAAGTGGATCGGTTTTTCTCGGAGGTAGACAGTTCAGGAGCAACCAGCCTCGCCACAAGACCCTTGGATTTGCTGGAACTCATCCACTATTGGGAAAAATTCGGAGCAATATCGTCAAAAACAGCGGCACTCGAATGGTCACTTGAACAGCGCCTGCATGAGCCAACAACTGAAAAGAAGAGAAAAGATCAACTGAGTTTTGACCGGGCTCGTGAAGGTGCCAAACTCGTCGCCGCAGCAATGACTTTTGGCCAAAAGAGATATATCGCGTGGCCGTTTGAAGGTTACAAAGCAGCAGCAGATGACATTTCACTCGAACCATCAAAGGTTCTTAAGGACTGGACACCGGTAGAGCAGCGTCTTTTGATGGGGCGGGCGGTTTTCGACCCCGCGAGCAACGGTCGTGTCCGCTTCCACAACCGAGAAACGCAGGAATACCTGACCTCGGAGTGGCTGCTTGAGCAGCTTTCGCATGGCTGCTCAATACCTCGCCTATGGCACCTTCTCTCTCAACAAAAATATGGAAAGGTCAGAATCCGACCGTCACTACGACCGGTTACTGCTTGGATTGCACAAAAGAACGCACGCATTCGCGAGAAAGTGCTCGCCGCCGCACCTGAGGTCTTGGTCGAATATGGAGACCCAGGGAACCTTCCTTTGGCAGCTAAGGAGCATTTTCTGGAGAAGTTTGCAGCTTCCTATGAGGGACGAAACGATGCCGGAATTAGTATCAATATTCAACAATTGGGTTGGCTTGCCCAACCAGAATTAGCATCAAAAATTCAAAAGCTTTGGGAGAACAGTCACCAGTCGGGAGAAACACGCGAACTGCTATTGCGACTGATCTGGATTGGTAAAATTGAGGCCTGTTCGGATATTGCATTGTCGGCGGCGACACAACGAAACCGCTCCTACCAGATATCACTCGGCGCGCGTGCTCTAGCTGAAATAGGCAGTACACATGAGCAGGAAAAGCTTCTGGCTCATCTT
Source organism: Salaquimonas pukyongi (assembly GCF_001953055.1). Classification (NCBI taxonomy): domain Bacteria; kingdom Pseudomonadati; phylum Pseudomonadota; class Alphaproteobacteria; order Hyphomicrobiales; family Salaquimonadaceae; genus Salaquimonas; species Salaquimonas pukyongi. The sequence continues at coordinate 1,879,463 of NZ_CP019044.1, forward strand.
ATTAAACACCGGAGAAGTTACCCAAGCCGTGCGATCGAGCCAGCCCTGCGCTGTGTGCGCCCAGTCTTGTCCAGTGCCCAGCTACTGAAGCTAATCTCCGACTTTCCACGCTCATCTGAACGTGTGGTGCATTCTGGAATTGTCTATGCGCTCGGTGAACTGTTTCGTGAGTTTGGTTGCGATGAACCTGATGTCGTCATCGCCGGAATGTGGAAGCTTCTGAAAAAGAAACCAACAACTGCACATGAAAAGCGCAGTTATTCGCTCAAGTACAGGCATCTCAAAGCTCCGCTTCTGGAATTGATAGCTTGGCACATAGGCCAGTTGAAGCATGCGCCATTGAACTCCGAAACCGCCGTGATTTGTCGTGATCTTTCAATCATGACACGGCATGCCGGTGATTATGAAATCAGTGATCCATTTAAGAGACTGTGCGAAGCGCTCAGTGCGAATCCAGGGAGTAATCGTCAGCAGTTTTTTCTCTCAGTTGATGATGCACTCAAGGATAAGTTCGGCCCTTGGGTCTTTCTTAGAGGAGAAGCGTTTAGCGCCGCTTGGAAGTTAGGCGAAAAAGACTTTCAGTGGCTGTTGGCCGATCTCCGCAAGGATCAAATAACCAAAGAACGAGAGTGCATTCTCAATGGTACTTTCGGCGTGTGGTTTCGCTCTGGCGAGAAGGATGATGCCCTCACAGAAATTCGAACCGCTATCGCAGATAGCGACGTTCTTGTTAGTGCTCTTAACGACTTAATTGATCCACCGCCGGTTGAGCCGCCGGAATGGGAGAAAAAACATGCTCGCGAAATGGAGAATATTAAGCGTAAACGCGACATCCGAACAAGGGAAGCCAAGGATAGCTGGATCGCGTTTAGAAATCGTCTCAAGGACAATCCTGATCAACTGCGAGAGCAGGCCCAATTTGGAGATCTGTATGATCTCACAAGATGGTTAAAACGAAAATGCGGCCACGATGTCGAAGAGTACGCTGACTATCAAAAACTGGAAGACGCGTTTGGTAGCGATGTGCCATCCGCTGCCAGAGATGCCTTCATTAATTTCTGGCGCTCATATGATCCAACGACATTGCTATATCGTTCAAAGCTGACAAACAGGTGCGATTTAGGACGCTTGGGCATTGAAATCGAAGCACGAGAAACACCGAATTGGGCCCAATCCCTCAACTTGGAGGACATTCGCCTAGCAACGGCATACTTGATGCTGGATATTGGTGGCATCTCAGAAACAGCTAACCGATTGTGGACCACCCGGGCAGATGAAGTGGCTGAGCAAATCGTCCAAGTGTTTCGACGTGAATTTCGACGGAAACCTGACGATAACCGCATCCGTTTCCTTGACGGATTCGCCCAAGCACCAGAGCCGCTAAGGAGCATAACCAGCAAATGGCTCATTGCTCTGTTACATCAAGAGCAGCCTTTGTCTGCGCGATGTTTGGAGAACGCCGTTCGAGTTATTGCTTTCGCAGATGAACTTGATCGCAACTCCTTGCTTTCAACTGCCCAAAAATGGTTCCACAAAAGCCGCAAACGGTATCATCGCATCAGATGGCTGGCTGTTTGGATTGGTATTGATTCGGACTCCGCGCTCTCTGCGCTCGAATCGTGGCTGCGCTCTCAAAGGAAGCAGGCTGATAGAGACGAGTTGATCATCTCACTTCTTACTTTCATGTTCGATTCCCACAGCTACCAACTTGGTCCGCACCTACAGGAGTTTCGCCGGGTCCCTAGCCTTAAGAAGCTGATTGTTCTTGCCTACCAGCACGTTCGGCGAAATGAAGACAACCACCACGAGGGTAGTTACACACCAAATCATCGGGACCATGCAGAGGGTGCCAGAAGCTATCTTGTGGGTATGCTGTTGAATATTCCTGGCGAAGCTACCGTTCGGACATTGCTTGAATTACGCAATGAGCGCGAATTCGAATGGTCAAATGAGCGGTTCGAAGTGCTTGCTGATGAGCGGGCGACCCGAGACGCTGACCTGGAACCGTGGTCTCCGGAAGATATTTTAAGTTTCATGCGGTCGCACGAACTTAATCCCGGAAATGTCGCAGAGCTGTTTTTGGTTGTTGAGGACCGTCTAGACGACATTCGAGATGATATCGAAAACGGCCAATTCTCTAACAAACAAGCACTACGCCAGGATCATGTCGACTGGCCCACTCGGAAGCATGATGAACGAGTCATTCAGCTTGCGTTAGCCAGAGAACTAAATAGCCGACGAGGTAGCGTCTATTCCAATGTTCGGGAAGAGGAACAGGAAGATAGAAACGAGCCGGATATAAGCATCCACCGACCGGGTTTGCCTCATCATATTCCAATTGAGATCAAGATCGCAGATAGCTGGACCTACAACGAATTGGAGGCCACCATTCGTGATCAGATCATAGAGAAGTATTTGAAACCGGCAGCGGCAACTCACGGGTTCCTTGTAGTCACCTATCATGGAAAAAAGACATACTGGCAGGCAAGGAAGGGTGAGCCTCGCCTGACCTTTAAAGAATTAATCCATAACCTGCATCAAGCAGCTCTCAAGATATGCGAAAAAATCGAAAATGTAGAAGCGATTGAGGTCGTGGGAATTGATCTGTCCGGCTAAAACAACAACAAGTCAATTGAGTTCCGCTGTCTTGCCGGTCGGGTTAATGCGTGGCCAGAAAAATTCGTTAACTTGATTGCAGAAAGCAATCCCAAGCATTAGCCACATCCTCAAACGTCCATTCCTGCAGGCTACGATGCGAAGATGAGCGGCGGCTGGGGTATCCATCAAGCCCGCTTTTGCGCTTAAAGTTCTGAAACCAGGAAACCGATTTCGGGCGGCCATTTCGGCCCCTATTAACTGCTCGAATGACTTTGCTTGAGGCCCAGCATTCTCTCGGAGCAGAAATTGAAGTTCTGTCTTGCAGATACGTTCTCAGTCTGCGGAGGCAGACCTCATCAGGGTCTTGTACCAGATCAGCCCGGAGCTGATTGATGGCATTCATTGCGGCCAGTTGGCCAGCGCGTTGAAGAAGCTGGTCAAGATCAGCTTCAGTGACGATCAGAGCGGGAGAAGGTTGCATGACTTGGCTTTCATTTTGAATGTTTCCGCACGGGGCGTTCAATACAAAGTCCAGCGATCCCCGCTCAAACTGTCAAACATTCCATGAAAAATTACACGCCGAGCAACTCCCCCAGCCGCTCCGTAACCGGCCGCATAGGGTCAACAAATCCCAGATCATAGATCATAGTGGTTTCAAGATTACCCTTGTGATCGACATAGTGGGATACGGCTTCTCTCGGGACCCCCTGCCCCGTCAGCATCAGGGAAATGGCAATGCGCTTTAAGTCATAGAGCTGGAAATGGTCAGGTACGTCCGGCAATTCCCTGAACCGGCAAATCCCCTTTTGGAAATTATCGCGAGGGCGTGAAAGGTCTGTGCGGTTGGGAAAGACGAACCGCGAGTCAGGCCAGCGCAGCCGTTGGCGCTCGACAAGTTCAGCCACCTTTGGATGGATGGGGACAGACCGGTAAGCATATTCGTGCCGTGCCCTGGAAAGCAGAATGCCCTTTGTATGGTGCTTATGCCAAATCAGTCTGTTCAGATCAAAGTGGGCGAATTCCGCGCTCCTGACCTCCAGCGGTCTTGCCATCGTCAGAAACAGTATGCCCATGTATCGGCAGAGTTCAGCGTGCATATCGTTGTATTGCTTCTTGCGTGCGATTTCCAGGCCAGCACACTGACGCACCCGGCCACTTCCATCAGGCAGCACCGGAACAGCTTCATAGCAAGGATGAAAAATGTGCCGTGCAATCGCCCTCACCTCTTCCTGAGAATAATCGCGGCGCTGTTTCAAGGTCCTGCGGACCTCAAACGGGGATGCAGGATTACGCATGTCCACCAGCTGCATGCGTATCGCCCAGTTAAAAAGTGTTTTGATCTGGCGTAGTGCACCGTTGTAGCGGTGATCGTTTTCGATCTGCCCAAGATAGCGGCTCACATGCTGGGGGGTGACGTTCGCCGCAGGCGTATCACCATACAAATCCCCGAATGCCTTCAGCCCTGCCCTGCGTCTCCCGCGATGCGGGTTCAGGGGTAGCGGCCTGGCCCACGGTGCGATCAATCTGAAAAATTCATCACGGTGCTTCTGCCCGCGGCTATGCATGCGCTCTTCAAAATACCGATCGATGACCTCGCGGACAGTGATGGTGTGCTTTTGACGAAAATTGATCCGCTCCGCATCAGGGTCGTTACCCTCGTCAATCTGGGCCTCGCGCATCTGGACCATCAGTCGGGCCGATCCGACCGTCATCTTGGCTGTTGGCCCGAGTACCTTTCGGGTTCGCTTGCCATTCAACAGATAGGAATGAACGAAGGCTTTTGAGCCTTTGGCCGTAACACTCAGGCCAAGCCCGGGCTGAGCACCATTCCGGACACGTCCGTCCAATGTGACGGGATGATCCCAGACGAATTCGACTGGTTTGCCAGCAGGACATTTAAAGTCTCTAACAAAGGCATCGGTCAGGTAGGTTTTTGCCACTCCGTGTAAATCTCATATAAATTATTTGTCCAAAAAAACCTTCAAAATATGATGTAAGCTTAGCATCAAAAAAATGATTTTCGTAATAAAAACAAAAAATTATAGCAGTTTCCTGATTTTATCATTGCATACAATCCTGCAATCATAATCCGCGTGTCCGGGGTTCGAGTCCCTGCAGCGCCACCAAGTTTTTCAACGAGTTACAGAACATCCAGCTTTCATGACCAATGCCATGTAAATCTCATGTAAATCCAACCAGCCACAACATGTTGTACCCAGGAAGAAAAATCACCACATCAACCTGTGATGAATATCCTTGTTGAAGCACTAACTACACGCGACTACGCAGTCCTGATTTGGCTTACCATCGCCATATCGGTTCTCTCGATATATCCTGCAGTGCGAAGCGGCGCAGTCGGCGTACTCCGTGCAGCCTTAACTCCAAAGCTCTCAGCAATATTCCTCACCTATGCACTCTATGTGGGCGCAGCCTGCTGGATTGGGTACCGCTTTGGCTTCTGGTCTCCCTCCGATCTAAAGGCGACAATTGTTTGGGTACTCTTTACCGGAACCATCCTGCTAGGCCGTGCCATCGGCCAACCCTATAAAACCAAGTTCTTCACTGGAATCGTTCGGGACAACTTCCGAATGATCTTGATTGTCGAGTTCATGGTCGTCGCTTACACGTTTGCGCTTTGGAAAGAGCTGCTACTCATCCCCTGGTTTGCTTTGCTCGGAATGCTACAGGCAGCCTCCCAAAACAAGCCGGAACACAAAAATGTGGAGAGTTTGGTTTCATGGTTGCTGGTAATTTCGGTCGTGCTTCTCATCGTAGCGTTTGCCAAAATCACCCTCGATACTCACGGTGCAATCTTCAATCTGAGCACTTTGCGCGAAGTACTACTACCTGTTTGGCTGAGCATCGTCTCTGTTCCTGCATTCTATGTAACCTATTGTTTTGCGCGTTGGGAGCAGGCACGCATACGCATCAACCTCAAATCCTATCATTCTGATGAAGTAAAAGGTCACGCGCAGAGACTGTTCCGGCGTTTGTTGTTCTTCCGCCCGGATTTGTGCTTTCAGGCCGTCCGGCAGTTCAATGCTTCAGATGCCAGCACAGAGCAGGATGTCTGGAACATTGTGAATGAAGTTCTTGAAAATGCACGCAGACGCAACAATCCTAAACCGGTTGATCCAGCAGATGGGTGGAGCCCAACTGAAGCAGAAAAATATCTATCGGGAGAAGGCCTTGAGGCAAGTGACTATCACAGAGCCATGCACGGCTCGGAATGGTACGCAAATTCCAACGCAAAGTATGTGCAACGCGACGGATTGAGCCAAACACTTCAGTACATAATCGAAGGCAATCAAGATGCTGTTACCAAGCTCAAACTGAAAGGTTCTTTCGAGATCAATCCCTATCCCGACGCTGGCATCAATGCGATGATTGAAGTTGGTAGCGTCCTCATCGAAAAGGCAATGGACATAAACCAGATACCAGAGGACATACTAACCCACCTGCAAACAGTTACATCTGGTAAGGCCCAGCTTGGCCATTACCTTCTTGAGGTAAGGGTAGATCGATTTGATGAAGCGAACGTCATTGATATTGCTTTAATCATACAGATCGCAAAAATGCCGACTGACAGCACTGCCTGAACTTTAGATCATACCCATGCTTGTCTTTGGGGAAGGCCGAGGGGCGCTGCCCCTTCTCTCCCCAAAAGAAAAACAGAGCCGGACCGAGGCTCGGTTAGAACCTGCGCCCGCACCATCCGGCCGGTTTTTCTTTTCCCCTCCCATCCCCGTTCTCGCCGAAGGGCAAGGGTGCAAAGCACCTTGCTTACAATCTATGGAGAGAACAATGGAGAAAACATTTGCAGGCTACCCTGCCCTAAGTGAAACGGAACGCAAGGAGGTTTTTCTGATTGCGCTTGCCGGGTTTCAAAAGCGCAATGCAGGCTGCATTACCCGAGGAATGACCGACCCCGAACTGGCGGAACTTATTGCATCACATCTCGGGATATTTGGAGGGAGTTGCGGACCCGAACGAATGAGTGTCATCTATCAAGGTTCGGGCCTCAAAATATGGGGTGGCAGGCATGTGGTAAACCACTGCATTGAACGGCCACTCTTCCAGGGTGGCGCTACCATAGCAACGGCGCGGGAGGTGTTCGAAATCGGAGACCCTGAAAACGCCCAGTTGAAGCTCCTATGATAGCGGATCAAAGCGTTCAATCTGTGTGTTGCTATCCATTCGATATTAGTTGAAATCTTCTTTCTCACACACACATAAGTGCACACACTTTTTACCTTATCAAAAATCCTACTTATTTTTCAATGCTTTAGTATTTGCTATTGCTAACTTTTAATCAGTAGGTCCAGAGTTCGAATCCCTGAGCGCTCACCAACAATTTCAAGCACTTGGCCTTGTTTTTGGTGATGCAGCCCTTAGCCGGCAAGACAACCATTGCCAGGGCTTGCGAGGTCTATGGCATTGACGATCCTGTTAATTCCCAAGCTTTCGCTATTTTGATGCTGCAAGGAGGCGATACTGGCATCCGATGCGGTATGCTCCGGGGTGATCTGTTTGGGAAACAGCTTCTGCATGAGGCACTGAAAGCCCCACCGGGCACAGTTCCGGGCGCTTGGCTTGCGAAAGCTGGAAGGTTTGCAGTGGAATGAAGCCCCGCCTATGTTCTCTTACACGGCGCAGGAAACGGCGCACTTCATGCACACTCTTTTAACGACGGCAACTTCAACGGGATTGGGTTTGGCCTCTTCCGCGAGAAGAACAGGCTCCAAACAGTCTTCGGACCCCGCGCTAGGCTGTATCGACATTTAGGTTTCCGACAAACCCCAGACAAGGCAAACGGGTATCGCGCCGAAAAACGAAGCCTTGATTGCAGGAGAGCGGATACTCACTGCTGAAGCCGCCGGTCATGCGCTGTTCTTTCTTCTGACCATCTAAATCTGCTTTAAGGGCTCATTCATCGCCTTGTTCAAACGCATGAGCACATCGATATTGTATTCACTGCCGGTCAGATCGGCGATGGTGTAGCGGTTCAGCGCATCGAAGAATGCCTGCAGCGCCTGATGCAGCGCCCTGTTGAGACCACAAGTGTTGATCAGCGGACAATCGGTTCCACCTGTTTCGAAACACTCCGCCATTTCGAAATTCTCTTCCATGTCCCGCACGACATCGCCCAGCCTAATCTCGTTTGATGGCCTGGCAAGGCGCAACCCGCCTCCGCGTCCCCGGACCGTTTCCACATATCCCCTGGCAGTCAGCTTTTGCAGAATGTTGAACAGGAAGCGTTCAGACAAACCGTAAAACGCAGAGATTTCCTTCACCGTTGAGCGGTCCGCCTTTGAATCGCAGAACATCAGCATTCTTACGGCATAATTGGTCTGGCTGGTCAGTTTCATCGGCAGTTTCCAGTTTGGATTCGTTCTAAACTATAGTGTTTGACTGAACTTTTCAATTTGTTTACTCATGAAGTGAACTTTTAGGATGCGTACAGTGCGTTTTGAAGACCCGACACATGACGATGGATGTTCCGCCGCACGCTATCTGGCGCGCGTGCCGGAAGGGCTGGTTGTGGGCGGATACCGCGGCTGGCTGCATTTTGCTGCCATGCGTGATGTGTCCAGGCTCGAGGCGGTCTGGAACGAATTCAACACCCGGCTTGACCCCAATGCCGCCGGACTTGCCATGGCCGGGCTCGAACGGCTGATACGGCAATTGGGAAGCTGCGCCGCATGTCCGCTGCGCTTTCATTGCCAGGGGGTAAAACACCTGTGCCGTGATGAATGCTTGATGCTGAGCCTCATATCCGGCCTGCAGAACGGCGAGGACGAAGCTGCTTTTCTAAGTGCTTTGGGCCTTACATCAGCCGATCGCGCTCCCACCATCGTAACGGCAGGCGGGGAGTTCGCCATGGCGCTGAAAATCAGCGGACACCAGCTCTTGCCGATACATGCAGACACCGTTCGGTGGCTTGCCACCGATCGCTCCCAGCCCGCAAAGACAACCCTTCACTAAACACTCGTTCAAAAAGGAACCATTCATGAAAAAGACAGCATTGAAACTCCTGGCAGGAACGGCTTTGGCCGCCGGTCTGGCAATGCCGGTATATGCGGAAGTGACACCGCAAGCGGTGATCGATCACTATGCCGCCATCGCACAGGCAAAGTATTCAGATTCCCTGGCAGCCGCGAAGCAGCTTGACCGGGCAATTGAAGCATTCCTTGCCAAGCCTTCACAAGAAACCCTGAAAGGTGCGAAGCAAGCCTGGCTGGCATCCCGCATACCCTATCAGCAGACCGAAGTTTACCGGTTCGGAAACGCGATCGTGGATGATTGGGAAGGCCGGGTGAACGCCTGGCCGCTGGACGAAGGCCTGATCGACTATGTCGATGGCGGATATTACGGCAGTGAAAGCGATGAGAATGCGCTCTTTACCGCCAATGTGATCGCCAATGCCGAGCTTATGATCAATGGAGAATCGGTTGATGCCTCCAAGATCACCCCGGACCTTATTTCGGGGACCTTGCACGAGGCGGGCGGCATCGAGGCCAATGTTGCCTCCGGCTATCATGCCATCGAATTTCTGCTGTGGGGGCAGGATCTCAATGGCACGGATGCAGGCGCCGGAAACCGCCCCTGGACGGATTTCAGCACTGAGGACTGCACCAATGGCAATTGCGACCGCCGCCGCGAATATCTTGCTGCAGCATCCGATCTTCTGGTTGCAGATCTTGAAGAAATGGCCGCCAACTGGGCTGAAGGTGGCGCTGCCCGCGCCGAACTCTCTGCAAAGGGAATATCCGGCGGTCTGGCTACCATCCTGACCGGAATGGGATCGCTTTCCTATGGTGAACTGGCCGGGGAGCGCATGAAGCTTGGCCTTTTGCTGGGGGACCCCGAAGAAGAACATGATTGCTTTTCGGACAATACCCACAATTCTCATCTCTACGATACCGTGGGCATCATGAACGTCTATATGGGTACCTATGTGCGGCCGGACGGAAGCACGGTTTCCGGGCCCTCGATTGCAGAACTTGTAGCTGCCAAGGACGCTGCAGTTGACCAGGAGTTAAAGGCTGATCTGGAGGCAACGCTCCAGGCCATGAAAGCGATGGCACAGCGTGCACAATCCACCGAGGCCTATGACCAGATGATCGCCTCCGGCAATACCGAAGGTAACGCAGTCGTTCAGGCCGCAATCGACGGACTGATCAAGCAAACCAAGTCGATCGAAAGGGCGATTACCGCACTTGAGTTGGGAGCCATCGAACTGGAAGGTTCCGACAGTCTCGACAACCCGAACGCTGTTTTCCAGTGATCTGCAGGTGCCTGGCGTGATTTTCTGGAGTTGCAATTTGATCCGGGAATCCGAAATCGGGGAAGTCGTCAATGGCTTCCTCGATCAGAAAGCCTTGGAGAGTTGCACAAAAATCCCTGGATATCTGCCGGAAACCCCGCCTGGACTGCCTGAAAAGCCGGGTGAAGCCAAATGCGGCCAACGAAACGCGCTTGCGGCCGATGAAACGGAATAGGGAAAGCAAACCATGACGGTTTCCTGGCAAGCAATCAAAACCCTGGCCGGGTGGACTTTGCACTGCCTTACGCGCCCGAAGAACGGGCCAGCATGGAAAACTGCCACCGGCAAAGCTGCGGGAATCACAGGCGCAGTGCTTGCAGCGCTGGTAAGCGGGCTTGCTGTAGCAGCTTCACAGACATCCGGCGATGCACCTGCCTTCAATCCATCGCAGGCGGCGGTATCAGATGCGATGTTGTCGCTAAAATCGAAATGGCCCGGCCGCGATGACCTCAATGGCAAGGATCGCAGGCGTGTTGAAGCGGTAACTGCTCCCGCTTCCGGCTTTGAAAAACCGGAAGCCTTTGAAGTGATGCAGGGCGGTGCGGGGACCTCAACCAAGATCGTCAACCGGGATGCTTTTTCGCAATCAGGCGCAAACCTGACCTTTGCTGAAGAAGAGCAGTTCAAGCTCGGCAATGCGCTGTTCCGCAAGCTGTGGGTCTCAACGCCGGCATCAACCAAGGCCTCGGACGGGCTTGGACCACTGTTCAATGCGCGCGCATGTCAGAGTTGCCACCTGAAGGATGGAAGAGGTCATCCGCCGGAAGGCGACAGCGATGCAACTTCGATGTTTCTTCGACTGGCACGCGGACCCGTGACGGAAGAGGAGCGCCGGGAACTGGAAACGTTCGTTCGCCCGAACTTCCCCGACCCGGTCTATGGTGGCCAGTTGCAGGACCTGGCAGTACCCGGCCTGAAGGCCGAAGGCCACATGGCCATCACATACGAGAATGAACCCGTCACCCTTGGCGATGGGACCGTTGTCAATCTTCGCCGGCCCGTCTATTCCGCAGAGGACCTTGCATATGGTCCGCTTGATGAGCATACGACCCTCTCGCCAAGAATTGCGCCGCCGATGATCGGGCTGGGCCTGGTCCAGGCAATCCACCCCGCAGACATTCTCAAAAATGCAGACCCCGCAGACAAAGACGGCGATGGCATATCGGGCAAGCCTGCCATTGTGCGCGATGCAAACGGCGACCTGGTTCTGGGACGTTTCGGGTGGAAGGCCCAAAACCCAACGGTTCGCCAGCAATCTGCCGGTGCGTTCGCCGGCGATATCGGCATATCGACACCCGATGTCCCGAATTCACACGGTGACTGCACGGCAGCCCAGGCTGACTGCCTTGCAATGCCGGTAGGCGTACAGAAGAACCTTGGCGATAGCGAAGCACCTGATCCGGTGCTGGAGCTTGTTACCTTCTATTCGGAAAACCTTGCAGTACCGGCCCGCCGGGATGCTGCCGGCAAAGAGGTGCTGAGGGGCAAAGAACTCTTCTACGGTATTGGCTGTGCTTCCTGCCACGCCCCGAAATATGTAACTTCGCGAAAGGCCGAAAACCCTGCGCATCGGTTCCAGTTGATATGGCCCTATTCCGATTTCCTTCTGCATGACATGGGCGATGGCCTGGCCGATGGGCAGCCGGTTGGCGTTGCCGATGGCAGGGAATGGAGAACCCCGCCTTTGTGGGGCATCGGCCTTACCGGGACGGTTTCGGGACACACGTTCCTTTTGCATGACGGGCGCGCAAGAAATCTCACTGAAGCCATTCTCTGGCACGGAGGTGAGGCTCAACCTGCTCGTGACGGATTTTCACAACTCGACAAGAAGGACCGGGATGCTCTCATCGCATTTCTGGAAAGCCTGTGATGAGAGCATTGCGGTGGATTCTTGTTTTTGCATTTTCCCTCCCCCTTTGCAGCGGGGCAACTGCACAGCAGCAAAGTGCGGACGAAATTCTGCGCGACATGCTTTCCAGTTACATTATCCCCTCCTACGAAAATCTGTCCAAAGAAGCCGCCTCGCTCTCCAACAGGGTTGATATGCTCTGTTTCGAGCCATCGCCGGCGCGGCTGGAGCAGGCACGCGCGCAATTCGCCAATCTGGCACTGTCCTGGGCCAGGATCGAATGGCTGCGTGTGGGTCCAGTCATGCAGCAAAACAGGCTGGAGCGCTTCCTGTTTTATCCCGACCGCAAGAGCACCGGTCTAAAACAGGTCCAAAGAGCGCTGTCCCGGCAGGACAGCAAGGCTGCGAACCCGGCTACACTTTCGCGTTTGAGCGTTGCCATGCAAGGATTGGGCGCTTTGGAATACCTTCTGCATGGGAAGGGTGCCGACACCCTTGCAGCCAGCGGCAGTCCGTTTCGCTGCAATTATGCAGGGGCGATTGCAGACAACCTTTCACATATTGCCAACGAACTTCGCCATGGATGGCAGGCAGACGGCAAGCTTGCTGCCGTCTTTGTCTCCCCCGGCAGGCAGAACCCGCTTTTTCGCAACGGCCGCGAAGCCCTCAACTTCGTTCTGGGAACGCTGATCCATGGGCTTGAAGCAATACGCGATATCCGCATCGGGTATTTCCTGCGGGAACCTGGCCGAGACCGGCCGAGAGCCGCCGTCTTTCGCAGGTCGAAGCTGACCACCGCATCCATAACGCAAAATCTGGCCGGTTTGCACTCGCTGTTCGAACAAAGCGGCCTGGTACGGGCTCTTCCCGAAGAGCAAGCCCATCTGGCCGACCAGGTCCGGTTTGAATTCGAGCAAAGCCTGAAAACCGCCCGCAACATGAACCCTTCGGCTGAAACAATCATCGCTGATCCGGCCCAGCGAAACAAACTGGGTTATCTGCAGCTTTCCATCGGTTTCATCATCACGCGGCTTAACAATGAGGTCGCCCCCGCCACTGGCCTTGCGGCCGGGTTTTCATTTGGAGATGGCGATTGAGACAGCGGGAAATCGGCCGGCGCGCTTTTTTGGCATCTGCTGGTGCCTCATTTCTGGCAAGCTTGGCTCCGGCAAGGGCAGAGCGGCTGATAAATGCAAAAGCGGTGTTCATTTCCGGCTACATGGACAGCACAAAGAACTTCGGATTTGCTCTGCTTGATGAGAACGGCGGTCTTGTCCATTTCGAACCGCTGCCTGGCCGTGCACACGGCTTTGCCGCCTCGCCTTCGAACACACACATTGTCGGATTTGCGCGCCGCCCCGGCATGTTCGCGGTTGCGATCGATCCATTGCACCGGCACAAACCGCGCTTGTTTCACGCGCCCGAAGGAAGGCACTTCTACGGGCATGGCGCATTCTCCGCCGATGGGAAACTGCTCTATGCAACCGAAAATGATTTTGAAACAGGTGATGGCAAGATCGGAATTTATGATGCAAGCGATGAATTCCAGCGCGTTGGAGAATTCGAAAGCTACGGCGTTGGACCGCACGAGATGGTCCTGATGAGCGGCGGCCGGTTGCTTGCTGTTGCCAATGGCGGCATCCGAACCCACCCCGCCAGCGGCAGGCAGAAATTGAACCTTCCTGAAATGCAGTCGAATTTTGCCCTGATCGACACCAGCAGCGGACATCTGGTTGCAACATTTGTCCTGCCGCCGGCGTTCCAGCGAATGTCCCTGCGGCACATGACTATGGGCCGGGACGAAACGCTATGGATCGGTGGCCAGTTTCAGGGTGACTTGCTGAAAGCGCCAAGCCCCATATTCAGACTCTCGCCCGGCGGGGAATTGATCAATCTGGCACTGTTCAAGCCGGCCCGCGCCGCACTGTCGGGATATGTCGGTTCGGTTGCGGTTTCACAGGACGGCAACAAGGTTGGCTTCACAAGCCCCAAAGGCGGCAGCATTGTCGAACTGGATACCAGGTTCAATGCACAGGCCATTATCAGGGAATTTCCCAGGGCTTGCGGCCTTGCGGGCGCTGCCAAGGGGCTTGCCGCTTCCAGCGAACTGGGAAAGTTCGGGAACCAAAGCCACAACCTTCACTGGGACAATCATATCTCCAGATTGCTGGAAAGCGCGGAACGCGGCTGAGTGCCGGGTCTTCCGACCGGCTGTTCTGCCATCGCCATCACAAGAGCATTAAGCCCTCACCAAAGAATTCGATCGGCCGAAGACATGGCTTGAACTTGCGTATCCGCTACTCACCGGCGTTTGCGAACACCTCACCGGTCGGGCGGGGTCCAGTCGCTTTCGGCAGTCTTGCGCCGTGACAGACGCAGCGCCAAGCCGATGGAAACGCCTACGCCGATCGCCACCGTCAGGTCAACCAGCACCGTCAGCACCAGGGTGAGCAGCAGAAGTAATCGATCGCTCAATGGCCCGCGGGCATATTCACGCCATTTGTGCGGCTCACTCATGTTCCACGCGGTGACACACAAAAGCGCAGCCAGTGCCGGCATGGCAAGGTAACCGGCAAGTGGGGCTGCCACCAGCATGACCAGCAGGATGACGACGGCATGGACGATGCCGGCAACCGGCGTCCTGCCCCCTGCCCTGATGTTGGTTGCGGTTCTGGCAATTGCTCCGGTGGCAGGCAGGCCGGCAAAAAGGGCCGAAGCTATGTTGGCTACCCCCTGTGCGGTAAGCTCGGCATTCGGGCGATGATGCCCCTCGATCATGCGGTCGGCAACCATGGCCGAAAGGAGTGATTCAACGCCGGCAAGAAAGGCGATCACCATGGCAGAGGGAAACAGCTCGATCAGCCGCGTTGTGGTGATGACGGGCACCTGTGGCCAGGGCAGTTGCCGTGGCAATTCGCCAAACCGCGAGTAGAGCGTATCAACAGGAAGCATGAAAAACGCCACTGCAGCAGAAGCAATGCCGACGGCAACAACAAGCCCGGGCAGGCTTGGTGCCAGACGGCGCAGGAAAACGATCAGCAGAACCGAAGCAACCGCAATGATGAAGGCCGCAAGATTGAAACTGAGCCGGGCATCCCAGAGGGCGGGAACGATCTCCAGAAAATCGGCAGGCACCTCGGCAAGGCCAAGCCCGAGAAAATCCTTCAACTGGCTGGTCGCGATGATGATGGCAATACCGATTGTAAATCCGTTGACGACTGCTTCGGGAACATGGGCAATTAGGTTTCCCGCCCGGAAATAGCCGGCAACAAGCAGGATGAAGCCTGCCATGAAGGTCGCCAGCACCAGCCCGTCATAACCGTGCTCGGCGATGACGCCAAACACCACGACGATAAAGGCACCCGTCGGCCCGCCAATCTGTACCCGGCTGCCGCCCAGAAGCGAGACCAGGAAACCCGCGACGATCGCGGTAACCAGCCCTGCCGCCGGATCGGCACCCGAGGCAATGGCAATTGCAAGGCTGAGGGGCAGCGCCACCGTCGCAACCGTCGCTCCGGCGGCCAGATCCGAAACGAAAAGCCGCCAGGAATAGGTCTTGAGCGCTGTAAGTATCTTGGGCTGGCGCATAGGGAATGAGCAGGCGGAAAACCGGAGGAAGCCGTTGCAGGAATCAGCAACAATACCCGATGAACTTAAAGCCTTTTACGCCCGGTACAAACCATTCTGCGTCATGCACTGCATACATGGCGGGAGACATCCGAATGCATAATCTGGTGTAGAATCCGGCTGCCCCGCAAAAAAACGCCAAACCCGAACTGGAGCAATTCAGGCATTCAGGGAATCGAAAACCTGAATGCGCAAACAAAATCAACGCATTAAGCAGTTCTCGTGATTCTGACGAAGCATGAACGAACTAGGCGAGAATGTTCTTCCAGCTGCGCATCGACCACAAATGGCAATAGATCAGGTTCAGAACACCGTCCTTGCGCAACTTCAAGAACGCGTCGTCATCAAGATCGGCCAGTTTCTGCTCGTCGACGACATGAAATCCGACAATGGCGCTTTTGGTGTTGTCCGGCAGGGTCACATCGGCCCTTCTGGAGACCAGAATTCCGCTATCCGCGATGCGCTTGAAAAGATCGCCCGATGCTTTCAACTGATTATCGAAGGAAACGCAGAACCGCAGTATGTTGGCTGCGGTCTGCGACGGCTTGCCGTCGTCATACAGTTTTGCGCCCTTCTTGCCCTTCAGCATGTCGCTCGACAGATCGGCGGCCAGCGAAAGGTTGCGCTGGCTGCTATCGGCCACCAGCACAAAGGGATAGCGCCTGATAAGCGCCGGGATATAGGTCCCTTCCAGCCACTTGCCGTCTTTGCCGATAAAGCTGTTTTTGCCATTGGTATG
The DNA here is from genome assembly GCF_001953055.1 of Salaquimonas pukyongi. NCBI lineage: Bacteria > Pseudomonadati > Pseudomonadota > Alphaproteobacteria > Hyphomicrobiales > Salaquimonadaceae > Salaquimonas > Salaquimonas pukyongi. The sequence goes on from NZ_CP019044.1 coordinate 1,895,603, forward strand.
GCCTGTCACCGCGTAGGCGCTCCAATTGCCATCGGCTTCTGCGAAGACGATCGGGTAATGCAGCGCAGCTTGCGGAAACTCGGCAGCCGCAAGAACCACCGAATTCATGCTCTCCGCAAACCGGTGATCTGGCGCGGGAGAAAGCTGCAGCCCGCCATGCTCCTTGGCGTTCAGCACACTTACCGGGCCATACATTGTCTTGCGTGCTTCAGCCGGCGCACCGGCGGCTTTTCCCGCACCGTTCTTGGCCGCCTTGCTTTGACTGCCCGCAGAATTTGCAGCAGGCGCAGTCTTACGTTCGCCAGCAGGTTTTGCCTTCGCGGCAGCCGGCTTTGTTGATGCAGCCTTGCCGCCGGAGGCGGGTTTGGCTTTTGCGCTGCCGGAAGCAGCCTTCGTTGCCTTGCTCATGGCTTTGATTACTCCGACCTGACGCTGTTACGACTTGTTTCTGCCTTCGAGCACTTTCAGCGCATCCGCCAAGCCCTTCGGCGAAACGTTGATGCTGATGACCCGACCGGAACTGATCGGAAACTGCAGTGCAGCCTTCTTGGCCTCTTCAAGTGCCTTGGTGCCGTCCTTGCCAATGGTGAATTCGGCATAACAGTATTTGCCTGCACAACGGCTGAACTTTCCTTCCATCAAAGCAGTATCGCCATCGGCCAGCTTCGGCTGAGACTTGAAGGAAACATCGACGATAACCCGCAATCCGGCCTTCAACTTGGCTTCTTTGTCATCCTTGCCCTTCGCATAGGCAAAGGCAAGACGGGCAATCTCGTTTCGGGTCTTGTTGTTGCGGTATACCTGCACCGCCTCACAAACCCGCGTTTCCTCGGGCTTTTTGGCAGCCGCATCGCCGGTTTCCTGTTCGCCTTCTTCCGCCTTGGCGGCTGCCGGCACCTTGGTGCATTCCACGCTCCAGTCCTGGAATGCTTCCGTGGACCGCCCGGGCGTGGGATTTTCCTGGGCAAAGACAACGCCCAGGGTTGCCATGCTGAAGACTGCTGCTGCGAATACGCCGCTTCGTGTGATGATCGATTTCATGTTGCCGTTCCTGATTGTTTGTTCCCCTTCAAGGGGCGTGTAAAGAAATAGAGCTGGGGACCGCTGACGGCTCTTAGCCGCCATCCCTCGCTGGCCAGACTGCCGAGAAGCTCTGGCAGCACATTCTGGATTTTGGCGGCGGAAGCATCGACCACTTCCATCGCCGGAGTTTGCCCTTCGAAATGATGCAGGGCAAGGGCGCCGGACTTTTCCAGCCGCACGATGGCGGAGCGGTCAAGATCCGCCGGGGTAAGAACCTTGTATTCCACACCAACAGCCGGCTGGGCACAGCTGAAGATATAACACTCCATTTTGTTGACTGCCTCCAGCACCCAGCCCTTTTTTCCGAGCCGGTTGAGCACTTTCGGCATGACCACGCCCGAATGGGCGAGTTCCTTGTTGGTTATGACGTATTTGCCGCTTTCGCCAGGCTCGGCTCTGGCAGCATTTTCGCGCACAAGCTCGTCGAAAACCATCCGGTCGAGCTCGCTGACCGTAATCACCTTATAGGCAATGGGCCGCCCACCCTCGCCGTCGGCGGCAGATACCGGTTTTGCCATTGCCTGTGATCAGAAGCTGGTGATTACACGGAAGTGGAACTGACCATCATGATCGTCATCCACCAGATCCGGTGTATGCAGTTTCCAGCCATAGGCCAGCTCCGCGGACAGGTTTTTGTCGTATTGGTAGACCAGGCCGACACCCGCACCCGCAAGATGTGCATTTTTCTCGCCAACCGACTTGGTGCCATTGATCGAAACCGCGCCGAAGTCGAAGAAGGCATAGGCCCGCAACGCATCCTGCACGCCGTTTGAGGCAAGGCGCATGGCCGGTCCCTGCAGTTCGAGACGGGCGATGAAACCATTGTCGCCGCGCACCGAATTTTCGTCGAAACCGCGCACCGAATTCAGCCCGCCAAGATACATCATTTCGCTCGGCAACAGCCGGTCGGATGCTGCCTGCAGATCGACATCGGCGTTAAAGCGCATGTCGCCGGGCAGGAAGATCGTGTGATCGATACCGGCTCTCAGATAGACATAGTGTACGCCTGCGCCCGAACGCGAACCGTCGAAGGCCTCATCGGTATTGTCGTCAAACAATCCGCCCGGTGACCACCACAACCCGGCATGGGCAAGGGTGGAGCTCTTCGAATCGCCCCGCTGGCCGGTCATCTGTGCAAAGAACTGGCCGATCTGGGTCTGGTTGCCGAAGGCGTTAATTCCGCCGAACTCGAAATCGTTGTTCGACTTCTTGTATTCAAAGCCGTAACGCGCATCCCGCGACCAGTCGCGCAGACGGTTCATCTGCTGGATGATGGTGGCGGAAAGCTGCACGCTTTCACCCGTCGTAAATCCGGGACCGGTTTCCGCCCCGCTGTCGACCCAGGCGCCTGCAAGCTGCAGGTCGGCCCGGTGCCAGATCGGAAGGGTATAGGTCACCGCATGGGCAGAAAGGGCGTCAGTGCCTTCTTCCGACGTGGTGTACTGATAGGAAAGTTCGTGATCGAGCCCCCACAGATCGCCGATCGAAAAACCGCCGAACAACCTGTATTCGCCAACACCGCCCGAGCCGGTGTTATCGGCACCGAAGAACACCACCCAGGGCTTGTCCTCTGTTACCTGGAAGGTCAGATCGGTGGCGCTGAAGCTGTCGCCGGGCGAATAAACTGCATCGACGCGGCGGTGGAAACGCCGGCTTTTCCAGCGCAGATGATCAAGTACCGCAGCTTCCTCAACCACATCCCCCTGGCCGAGCGGAAAGCCCTCGCCATAGTATTCGGGATTGGACGTATTGCCGGAAACTTCCACATTACCGACCCGGCCGACAACGGCAATGATCTGAACCACGCCATTGGAAACATCCTGCGGCGGAATGACCACATTGACCACGGGCAGGCCGGCGTCACGGAAGGCCAGAACCATGTCGCGGCTCATCCGGTCAAGCGAGGCAAGCGAAACCGGCGAGCCTATATAGGCACTGGCCGCATTGACCACCTCGGCCGGCGCCACATCGCCGCGCGCCTCGACACCGGAAGCACTCGTACCGCCTTCGGCCACCTGCCCCGGGCTGTTGACGATGACAACGCCCTTCAGCACCGGCAGGATCTGCGTTTCATCCTCAGATACCTCGATCGTATCCCGCGCATCAAGGCGAACCTCATTGTTCGGATCGCGCTTTATCCCCTGCGTAATGGGATCTAATGCCTGCGCATTAGCCACTCCGGGGTGGAATATGGCATCCGTGGAGATTACCCCCATGGTCATCGCGGCAACCGCAACGCCCATTCCCAACATCTTGCCTGACATTTGTATTTCCTAACCCTGTTTTCTACGCTTTACCGGTCCGCCTCATTAAAGAGGTCTTTGGACAAACACTGTGTAACTTGAAGCATAAGAGATCGCATCAGGATAGTTTGCTTGTTGCATTTCCCGATAAATACTCTCGCCGGTGATATATTCGCCATAGCTGTCGCCAGGCGCATACGAGATTTCAGCCTCACTCATTGAACCGCCGATCACCGGCGCATAGGCGCTGGTCATCAATGGCTCGGCCTGAGCGGTTTCATACAACGCACCGCTCTGCCAGGCCGGAAGCCTGTGCTGCGCGGTGGTTACGCCATAGCCATTCTGGTTGGCCGTAAGCCGCTGCGGTGTAATCAATGACGGCTGGCGCAATTCCCCGGAAACCGGAACGGTGTAACCAAAGCTGCCATTGGCAGACACTTCTTCCAGATCGTCCGGAAGCCCGTGCCCGAAGGTCTGATTACCCCCGGCCGTTGCCGAAAAGCCCCAATTGGAACCGAAGCCTGTCGGCGAACCCTGATGGGAGATGACAACACGTTCGCATTCTTCTTGCAGTCTCTCCTCATCGACATCGGCAGTGCTGCCAAAGCTGTCTTCCTCGCAAGCAATGTCGAAGCTGGAGGTACCCAGATAGTTCTTGCCTTCCAGGTTTCCGATGTTCACCGTGCCCTGCCCTTTCGAACCGCCCTCGCGGTCGAGTACTACCGCAAAGCCCGGATCGAGATCGATCAGGTTGATATACGGCGTGTATTCGGGGAAGTAGGTGAAGCCCTCCTGCGGCGTGCTCTCGAAATAGAAGGTGAAGTTGCCCAGCCCGATATACTGATCGGTGTAAGGCGCCGTTTCACTCATGAAGGTGAAATCGTGCTCATGATCGTTGCCGCCCTGGCCTTCGAAGACATTGGACGGGTCGCCCGTGCGATCGAAGGTCATGTCGGTATTCGACACGCTATCGTTGAAGCGAACCGGACTGACGATGGTCAGCCCTTCCTGCGCCGGCAGGAAGAAGCGCAACTCGCCATCCACATCAGCATCGCCCTGCCCGCCATAGCCGGAGTTGATATCGACGGCGCCGCCCTGGGCGTCAAACACCATGATATCGGCAATCAGCGTTGAGTCTTCCGGTGCCGAATTCTGGCCTGCACCGACCGTTGTGTTCCCGCGAATGCGGTCGCGAACGGTGCCGAGGCTTTCCGGCAAGGCCGAATGGGGCGCTGCTGCATTGGCCGAGGAGTCGTCGAAATTGTAATCCTCATGGCCGATGGCCGAGGTTCCGGCGCCGCCAAGCACATGCATGTCTCCGCCAGCCCGCGCCCAGATGTCGCCGGCCGAAGCCTGCGTGCGGTTGCCGGCGCCGCCAGGCGTGTTTGCCTGGTCGTGGCCGATGCGCGCTTCGCCCGTGCCGGTGATGATCAGGAAATCATCGCCCGTACCGGTTTCGTCGGCAATGGCAGCCGCTGCACTTGCCAGCACCGTGCCATCCGGCGCATCGGCATCGGCATCTGTGCCCGCTTCCACGGTGATGTCACCATCCAGCAACTGGACCGTCACCCGCCGCGCATCCGGCGCCATGCCTTCAACCTGCCACTGATTGCTGTCAGGGCTGTTATGGCCGATCAGCGCATCGCCGCTGCCTGCCGACAGGACGAAGTTGTTGCCCGCGCCACCGGTACCGGTACCGCCCGAACCCTGACTGGCATTGCTGCCGATCAGCACGTCGGAACCAATGATCTGGCGCAACTGGCTGTCGCCGTGGTCGGCAGCCGGACCGGTAGAGATGTCGTCATCCGCATCAACCGGATTGGTCTGCAGCGTGCCTTCTTCAGTGATGAAGTGGCCAACCTGCGCCCTGCCAGCCGCCTGGTTGTCGACAACGATGTCCTGTACGGCATTAAGGGCGATAACGGCCTGACTGGTGTCATCAACCTCCTCATTGCTATCGGTGTCCGCCGAATTGCCGATCGCCTGCAGCGTGCTGTACTGGCCTTCGGCATTGAGCAGACCGTCCGTCATGGTAGAGGTCGAGCGGTGCCCGACCCGCGTTTCGCCAACTGCCGTGTTGATGATCTGGATATCGCCTTCCGTACCATTGACTGCGACCACAACCGTATCGGTCTGGCCGGTCGCACCGGTCGCCGTCAGGATGATGTCGTCCTCATCATTGGTAGCATCACCCGGGTTGATCCGCGACGTGGCCACCACATGGCCCGTACTGCGGTCCGGCGAGTTGACATCGGTTGCTGCATGGGTCTTGTCCCCGTCCACCGAGGCAATGTGGAAGGCCTCGTGGCCTACCTGAAGCTGGGAATCTGCGCCCTTGTCGTTCTGCAGGGTGATTTCACCGGTAACGATCGAAATCTCCGACTGGATCAACTGGCTGGCAAGGATGTCCGGCTGGTCAAAGTCGTCATTGACCGCTCCGGCGCTGGCACCATTGCCATCGGCAACGCCATTGGCATCGTCATCCTCGAAGTCCGAAGGATCGGCGCTGTCATCGGCCGAAAAGGCGGTTTGCGTCGCCTCGTGGCCTAAATGCCAGTCATTGCCTGCCGCACCGCCCAACTGTCCGAAGAAGCTGGAGGTTGCCTGAATGTCGAGTGTGCCCATCACCGTCTGGGTGACGGTGACCCGCTCGCCATATTGCAGAACGCTTGGCGGATTATTGACCTGGCCTGACTGGCCGAACTGTTCGGCGTCATGACCGATCCAGATGTCGTTGTCTGCCGCACCGAGCGCCTTGATCTCCAGGTCCTCGACCTGCGAGATGCGAATATCGCCGTCTACTTCCTGGGTAAGCGTCACCCAGTCGCCGTCATCGGTGATGGAAACCCCGCCACTCGCCACCAGCGGTGCGTCGGGATCGGCAAAACCACCGCTGCGCGGTGCAGCCGGCTGACCGCCGGAAACCCCGCGGTGGAAGACGGAGGCAGCGAGCGTATCCTCATCCTCGCCATGACCAAGGCGAATATCGGACTGGCCGGCGCCAAGAGTTTCGATGATCAGATCGCTGACCATGCCATCGCCGTTCACATCCAGGCCGATATTGACCACATCGCCATAGGTCGTCGTGCCGTTGACGATCCGCTGGCCAAAGACGCGCTGGACCGAACTGATCGAACCGCCGCGGTTCGAGCCCAGATTGTCCTGGCTGTCGCCCTGGGGCACCGGCTCGACCGGGTCGGAGTTCGACAGATTGTCGTCCGCCACCTGATGCCCAAAGTGGATGAACTCATTGGCAAGACCGTTGGCTTGCAGCGTACGGTCCTGAGCGTCGATATCGGTCGCGATGCGCTCGGCATCGAGATCCAGCCCGCCATAGACCAGCGTGTTATTGGAAATATCGCCGCCACTGCCCATGCGCGTCTGGATATCGGACCAGCCGGTCGCATAGTTCATGGTCAGCGCCGAGTGCAGCAGATGCACTTCGCCGGTGCCGCCAGGCCCGCCATTGGCATGAATAACCACTTCCTCGGCCCGGACAGTGATATCACCGCCGGTGGTATTCCTGGTGGTGATCGAGCCACCATCGCCCATGATGCCGCCATCGTCGGTACCGCCATTGGTGTCGCCGCCGCCAAAGGACGTGACGTTCGACATGAACCTGCGGTGACCAAGTTCGGTCAGGGTTTCCCCGTTGGAAGTAAGCGTCGTGATCTTGACAACGCCATCGTCGATGTCGTCAGCCGCCGTAAAGCCGGTGCCACCGAAATTGGTCGCAACGATCGTATCATTGCCGATCACATCGCCGCGGTCGGTCAGCGTGATGCCCGTCAGGTCGGTATCCCGGCCGGACAAGGCCCAGATGTCACCGCGTACCACGCCGGTATCGGAAACATCGCCGCCCTGGGCAAGAAGCCCCGGATCGAACGGCGCCGCGCCCATGTCGTTGAGCGGCTGGAGAACCGTTGCATCATGATCGTCAAGGAACATCACATTGCGGTCGGCCACCGGCTCGAAGGTCCGCAGGGACGCGATGTTGTGAACCCGCGCGGTCATGCCGCCATAGACGATGTCCCCTGCCTTGGCCGGATCGGCCAGCAGCTCGTCAGCATTCGGAACACCCGTGACCTGCGTGTTCACGTTGTCGAGAATGGTCTCGAAGGCCGTTGCGGCACCAACAATGGAATTTGCCGCTTGCTGAACGTCGCGCACAACCGCTTCAACGCTGTCTGCGTTGGTCGGCGAACCGTTGTTCACATCCTCAAGATCGCTTGCATCGACGGAGTTCAACGCGGCAAGGGCGTTGTTGAGTGCCGTCTGGGCATCGGCAAGCAGGGTGTTCAAATCACCCAGGTCATCGCCGTCGGCAACGCCGTCATCAGCGGGGAAGCGGTCACCATACTGAGTAATGACGTACTCCAGCATGCGGACGACGTCCTCCATGTCCTCGACCGCGTTTTGTGCATCGGCATAGGTTGCTTGTCCTGCCGCGTCATTGTCTACGGTCGTCGGATCGATCAGCGCACCGAAGTCGGCAAGATTGACCGCGAACAGGAACTCACGGTCCCTGCCCCAGGCACTGCGTACCGTGTCGGGGTTGGAGGTCAGAACATCGAACCAGGTTTCGTGGCCGATCTTGACTTCCGCCAGCGCGCCAAGACCGGTTTGGGTATGAATTTCGACGACCTTGCCATCCGTGGGATTCTCCGAATTGGCCCGGTCGGCATCGATCGCCTGCAGCAGAATGTCGCCATAGATGTCGTCGCGCGCGATATAGACGCCGCCGGCATCACCGGCAGGCTGGGTATAGGGCGTGGAATTATATTCAGACGCAGAGCCGGTTTCCGCATGCACCTGCTGCTGGTTGCCGATCTCGATGATCGAGGTTGTACCATTCGCCGTCATTGCAATGACCGACAGGTCTTCCTGGATCGAGGTGATCGTGATCAACCGTTCATCATCGTCGGCATTGTTGTCGTCAGCGTCTTCCCAGGAGTCGCCGATAACGCCGAGCACGATCTCGATGCGGCCGGAATCCCCGTCCTCGATGATGCCGGCTGCCGCCGCGTCGATCGAGGCGAGATCGGTATCGTTGATGTCCTCGGGAACCGCGTCCCCGCCAAGGCCTGCAACGATGGAGGCAGTGGCATCGGCGCGCGGATTGTCATGATCAACGCCAAGGCCAACAGTCCGCTCATGGCCGATGTTCAGATGTGCCCAATTGCTGTTGGACGAAGTGGCGAGTACATCCACATCATCGCGGCCGACGATGTCGATATCGGCGCCCAGATCGGACTGGTAGATGAAGATATCGCCGCCATTGCCTTCCAGCAGGCCTTCCGCTGCGCCATTGGGGCCGGAAAGGCTCGCCTGGCGCCCGGCATCGCCCGCCTTGACCGAATGGATCAGGAAGTCATGGCCGATATGGGTCTCGACATCCGGAGCCGAAAGCGCCGAAGCGACCGCCTCAATCAGGATCGACTGATGATCGTCGGCATCCTGCAAAGCGGAAAGCTGAATTTCCGTGTCGTAGAAATAGTCTTCGGTTGGGTCGCTGTCGGGCCGCTGCGTGCCGGAAATGACGCCGCGCTGCCAGATGAAGACATCGCCGCCATTGCCGTTGTGGCCATCGGCATAGGGTACCGATTGCTCCGAGCCGCCTTCGCCCGCCTCGACGACCGGGTCCTCGCGATAGCCGTCATTGTCCGGTCCGATGGTAAGGCGATGCCCGACCCAGGCCCGCGTTTCGTCCGCCGCCAGCGAGGTATCGCGTGCGGCGATCACAAGCTTGTGCCGGGAGTCGAAGTCGATGCCGCCATTGAGCGCATACTGGTCGACCATCGCATCGCCGCCGTCGCCGCCAATGCCGTTGGCGCCGGCATTGCGCCCATCGACGTTCCAGCCGGTTCCGCCGCGAACCTTGTAGGCTTCGGCCTGATGGCCCACATGGGCAATCTGCACCGTGTCGGCGAGCGCATTGGAATGACCCAGTATGGTAATGCCGCGATCAGCATCGCTCGTGTCATATGCATAGGCTGTCAGCGAAACATTGCCGCTGGCCGCCAGTTCATCGGTAAAGACACCATCAAGCCCAACTGAGCCCTGCACCACGGCAGCATTGCCGCCATGCCCGGAAGCCGCCAGGATTGCTGAAAGCGTTTCAATCTCACCATCGTCAGCATTGCTGTCGCCGCCCATGTGGCCGGAACCATCCACCAGCGGTGCAACGGAGTAATCGGTGATTTCCTCACCCGGCTCAAGCGTATTGTGGCCGTCATTGTCGGTCGAAGTGCCAAAGAAGGTTTCGTCCGGGCTGCGCCGGTTGGCCGCAATCTCGTCGGCATCGTCGCCAACCAGCCGGTCGAGGAAGACTTCCAGCTCGCCCGGCTTGTTCTCAAAATAATCAAGCACCGGATCGATCAGCTTCTTTTCCAGGCCGGACATCTGGGTGTAGGCCGCGCTGTCGGAACCCCTTGCATGGAATTCGCGCAGCGCTTCATAGGTGAAATAGACCGATTGCGCGTTGGAATCACCCGCATAGGTGCCGCCAAAGGCACCATCACCGGCCAGTGCACGGCCTTCCATGCGATGACCAAGGGCAGCCACCGTCATGTTGCCCGCGGTAACGCCATCCAGCGCCTGTACGGTGATCGAGTTTTCCGCTGTCAGCGAAATGTCACCGGCAAGCTGGCCCTGCCAGGTCAGCGCATCGCCGCCATCGCCGCCCTGGGCGGAGATCGTTGCCGGGAAGGAAGGCGGACTGCCTGCCTCGCGGCTGGAATTGCCGCCATCGCCGGCAAAGGCAGAGGCGTGGGTCAAATGCCCGGCCCGTGCCTCGGCACGATGATCGCCGCTATCGCTGGGCGTGCCGCCAATTGCCTCGAAAACAATGTCGGTCGCAGTATCGGCAGCCGCACTGTCAAGATCGCCGGCCGGTGCCGGATTGCCGACATTCGTAATCGAAACATCGCCCCAGACCTGGCCGATCTGGGTAATCGCCGAACCGCCATCGCCGCCATCGCCTTCCGAAATCGTGGCGCTCAAACCGGACTGGATGCCATCGCCGCCAGTGGCGTCGCTCGCATCAGCGTGGGCAAAGCCGTGATGGCCGATCAGGGCCGTATTGGCATAGAGCGCATGGTCCTGATTGGAGCCCGGGCCGGCCACCGAACGCACCAGAATGCCGTCATAACCCGCACTGGCCATTTGGCCAGCATCGAAGACATCGCGCGTCTGGACCGTGATATCGGCGCCATTGGTATCATCGCGGCCATAATCATTGTCGGTGTCACGGCCTTCAATATCACGTCCCGTGCCCTGATGATTGATGACCACATGAGCATTGCCCCCATGTCCGCCGCGCCGGTCTGTGCCCAGCGTCAGACGGTTTTCATCTTCGTCGATGTCATAGGGCGTGTCGCCATCATCGGTCGGGCCGTTATAATTGTAATCGGCATCGACAAGGTTGGGATCATCCAGCGTCTGAAGGCCGTTGGTCGAACCTGATAATCCGCCATCCCCGCCTGCTCCCGTCACCGCTTCCGCCATGCCGCCATGGCCGACGCTCGCCAGCACAAAATTATCGCTGCCGACATTGATATTCGCCGAGGAGGATATCAGTTCGAAGGCATTGCCGTCGGTATCCTTGTTGTGGCCGGCATCAATGAAGATGTCATAGGCATAGCCGGTCTGAACGATGCGAGCATCACCGCCATCGCCGCCATTGGCGGTCTGGTTGCGCTGCTCGTTGACGTTCCAGTCCGGCGAACCATCGCCGCCATCGCCGCTTTCGGCATAGGCAAGATCGCCATGACCGACCTGCGCCCGCACGATCGAGTTCGAGTTTTCGAACAGATTGGCCGTGATCTGCATGCCGTTGCCGAAATAGCCATCAGGGTCAGTCGTACCGGTCGTTGAGTCGAAATCGACCAAGTCGACACTGATATAGGTGTCGAGGATCGCATCCTGCTGGATCAGCGCATCGCCGCCATCGCCGCCATTGCCCTTGTACTGGCCGTCATCGCCATCCCCGGCGCTGCCGGAAATCGAGGCGGCAATCCGGCCATGGCCGATCTGCGACACGATGGTATTGTCGGAACTGCCGGCATTGGTTGCCGAGCCGTTTTCAGCCAGCATCACAACGGAGAAGTCCGGCGTACCGGGCTCTTCGTCGTCGGCGCCCGTCATCAGCCAGATTCCGCCCTTGATCTGGTTCTGCAGAACCCGTGTATCGCCGCCATTGCCGCCATTGGCAATTTCGGTCTGGCTGGAGCCGTCTTCTCCGCCCGGTGAGGAAGCGCCGTTGCCGCCCCCGCCGCCGGTGGCTGAAGCGCTGGCCTGATGCCCCAGCGAGGCCAGTGCGATGTTGTCGCCATAATCGAGGTCAACCGTCGAAAGAATGTCCACCCGCTTGGCGTCATTGGAAACGGAATTGTCCAGCGCATTGGGCGTATTGATGTAAATGTGCCCGACCAGATGATCGGCTTCCAGCTCAACGGTGTCGCCGCCATCCACATCCGGATCCACATCCCGCAACTGGCCCTGGCGTACGAACCCGACACCGCCGCGTCCACCCGACGCGTTGACGGCGAAATTTTCTGCAGTGCCGCCATCGGCAGCAACATGCGCGTCAAAGGCGCCTGACAAGCCTTCGCGGCCTGCACGCTTGGGTATGAAGAGGCCACCGGCATCCGACCATTGTACGGCCGAATGACCGATATTGGCGCGGTGGTAATCATCGCCGCCACCCGGCGTATAGTCATCCAGATTGGCGTGGACGACCAAGCTCTCGGCTTCGCCATTGTCGTTGTTTCCGGTCGAAACGGAGATGTCGCCGATGGAATAGCCGGCCTGGGTATAGGCATCGCCCCCGCGCCCGCCATTGGCCGTCGAGAAATCGCCGACAAGCGCGGTGAAGTGCGTGTCGGAACCGCCATTGTACTGGGAGATGAGATCGGTCGTGTTGAGCTCACGCTGAATGGACCAGCTGGATACACCATCGGCCTCGAAACCGCGCCCGGTTACCGCAACGTAGTCGAGCACACCCAGTCCGGTAATGCCGTTGACCGTACCGTCGCCCGCCTGAACATAACTGCCGGAGTCGACATAATTGGCGCGCCCGTCGATGACATCCATGAAGCCGTCATTGTCCACATCGACAATGTCAAGACGGCCGTCCCGGTCAAAGTCGACCAGATCCACATCGCCGTCGCGGTCCATGTCGACGAAGACCTGAAGCGCCCTGCGGTCCGCATGGGTTGTCGCAAACCGCGCATCAAACAGGTTTTGGGAACCGGTGGTACCGTTCAACTCGTTGTCGGTGTCTGGATCGTGCTGGTCATAGGTCGCCACGACCCGGCCGAAGCGGGCCAGGTTGCCCGCGTTATCGGAATAAAGGTCATTGTTGGATTCATCGTTCAGAACAAAGGTGCCGTCATTGTCCAGAATGAACTCCGGATCGGCTTCCTCGTCGTGGAAAATCACCGAATCAGGCCCGTCCGGCAGATAGGTGCGGATGCCGTCGCTGTTGTTGCCATTGCCATCGGCCGCACCGGTATTGGTCGGTGAATAGGAACCCAGATCGCTGTTGATCGATTGAATGGTCGATCCCTGGCGGTTGGCGATGTCATCGGGCGTCACGGCAATACCGTCTTCGCCTTCGATTGAATCGGAGTCGCCCAGCCCGCTCTGCTCGAAGGAATCGTCCTGGTCGCCATCGATCAGCACATGATCGAAAGACGAAGCCCCGGCATTGGCGCCGGTTTGCGTGCCGTTCACATTGATGATGCCGCCATCGAAGGTCGTACCTGCCGTCGCTGGCTCATACAGTACACCCGCCGCTCCGCCATTCTGCGTCAGCGCCACCAGCGAGGTGGCGTGGCCAATGGTCGAGATCACATAGGTGTGCTCGCCATGGGAAGCCGTCGTCTCGACGGTAACCCGCCGGTCGGCAACCACCACGATGTCGCCATTGATGTTGTTGGAGGCGATCAGGACATCGCCACCGCGCCCGCCCGAGGAATTGGGCTGGATATCGACCGCGCCGGCCTGAAGGGCAGTTTCATCCACACCATCCTCGCTGGTGGGCGCGCCCTGCGAATCGGACTGGCCGCCGCCGTTGACAAACAGCGAATTGCCATCATCGTCGAACTCGGTGTTCGTCGAGCCGCCATCGCCGCCACTGCCGCCCTCGCCCTGCATGCGCACCCGGTGACCCACACCGGCGAACACGTCATTGCCGGTGCCTTCCGCTGTACCCGTGTCAACCCGGGTAGTGATGACGAGACTGTCGGAAATCGCAGCCACGACCGTTCCCGGATTGGGATCGCCATTGATGTCCACGGCAAACGTGTCGGAAATATTGAGCGCAATGCGCGCGTCCTCGCGCCGATCGGCATCGGTATCGTGATAGATTTCCGCCTGACCGCCGGAAATGCGGTCGGCGATTTGCCGGTCGGTGATATCGCCGGAGGTCAGGCGGATATCGCCGCCATTGCCACCGCGCACCGCGCCAACGCCCGAACGGTAGTTGAGGAATTGCTCGCCTTCGGTTTCGCTCTGATAGACGGGCAGGTCGTTGGCATAGAAGTTGGCGTCGCCACCCGCACCGCCATCGCCGGAATCAGCGAAGATGCGCTGGCCGTGGCCAATCACGCTTTCGGTGATCGAGCGGTTGTTGGCCGAAAGCCCGTTGGTTGCGGAGGAATCCAGCACAACGCGGCCAATGGCATTGACCGTGATGTCACCTTCGACAAGCTGTACGCCCTGCAACTGATCTTCAGCCTGGGCATCACCCGACAGCAGCACGGCGCCGTTGCGGTTGTCGCCCAGATCGGCGGAATTGACCACATCGGCATTCATGCCATTGGCCAGGGTCCGGCTGGTCAGGACCAGACCTTGGTCATGCACCAGCCGGCCAAGCTGCACGTCAATGTGCCCGCCGCGCCCGCCAAAGGCAGTGACCTGACCGTTGGGATCGTCTGCATCGTTGTCACCGGGATCGTCCGTATTATCAACACCGCCGGCTCCGAGCCCGCCGCCAGCCCCGCCATCGCCGGAGACGAGTTCGATCACATCTGAATGACCGAGCATCGCATAATCGGAAGAATTATTGGCGGCAGTATTTGCCGAACTGTCATTCGTTTCGATCGTCAGCGCGTTGGCACCGTCTGTCTCATCGCTCTCCCGCGCCGTGACGGAAATGTCGCCGCGCAACCCATAGGCATAGTCGTCGAATTCCCCGGTGCCGTTGCCCTGGTCGAGGCCGTATTCGCGCGCATCGAGCGATTGGATAATCAGGATGTCGCCGCCCGCGCCGCCATCGCGGCCCGTATCGCCGCCCACGCCGCCATCGCCGGTGACGACCCGGATGCGGTGACCGTGGCCAACCTGGCTTTCGCCCGAATTGCGTTCGTTGACCGCAAGACCGGAAGTCGAGGTGGATTCAAGGATAACCTCGTTGGAGGACAGCAGGGCGATGTTGGTTGTGTTGGTGATGGAGATGTCGTCATCGCTGTCGGCATCGTCGTCGCGCTCCAACCCGCCATCCCACACGGTACCCTTGTAGATGGTGATGTCGCCGCCATCGGCGGCATCCCCGTCCACATCCTGAACGGCATCGGCCCCATCGCCGGTGCGCGCATAGATCTCGCCGCCATGGCCGATCTGCGCATTGACGGAATTGTCGGTGACTGCGGCATTGCCGGCCGCGATGAGACTCTCCACCGTAATGTCCTGGTTGTGGACCTCATGGGCATCGTCAGCCGTGTCGACTGTACCTTGCGTCTGGGTGTCGACCAGAATGTCGGCGCCCAGGATATGTGCCTGATATATCGTTACATTTCCGCCCCTGAAAGCGGTTTCCACAGCGCCGGACGTATCAACCCCGCCATCCTGCGTGCCGATGATCGAACCCGTGCCATGACCGATGCGGGCGATGTTCACGTCAAAGCTGGTCAACGGCGCATCGCCTTCGGTCACGCTTGCCGAAACGGTCACACCATTGTCATCGTCCCGGTCGGTGTCATAGACCGCGATATCGCCGGCGATGCGGTTTTCGGTGATGACGATGTCGATCGGCGCATCATCGTTGGCACCCTGGTCGGATTCACTCGATTGCACGAAGGAGCCGTGCCCGATTTGCGTACGCTGGAAGTTGTTGACGATATCGTCGTCCGGCGCGGCGTCGCTGTTGTCGGTCGAGGCGGAATTTGCCTGAACCAATACCGAGTCAGCCATGACGGTGATGTTGGTCGAATCCGTGTTTTCGTCGCCATCGGTTTCAGCCAAGTCATTGAAATCGCGGATATCGCCAAAGGTGAATTCAAGCGGCGCCGTTGTCGTGGCGACGCTTAAAATATTGCCATGCACAAGCGCCCCGTGACCGATCTGCGAGATGACAGTCACCACGCCATCGGCCGCATCACGCGCAAGATCAAAACCCATCACCAGATCACCGTCGGCGGTGACGCTAATGTCACCGGCAATCCGGCCCTGGGTATAACCGGCGGAATTCGCGCCTGAGGACTGAGTGGCAAGCGCGCCGTGGCCGATCCGGGCTGCTGCCGCGTGATCAACGCCCAGGTTCACGGTAATCGGATCAGCATCATTGATGGCAACATCACCATCGGTTCCCGCACGGGTGGAAACCGAAATATTGCCGGAAATATCCCCCATGGAGCTCGCACTGCCGCGCGACGCGACAGAACCATGGCCGATCTGGGCGCTGCCGGTATCAAACCCGCGAATACCGGAGTAGCCGTTAGAGGCCAGATTCACGCCACCCGCACCCGCGACAACCGTGATGTCGGAGCCGACAATCGCGGCAACATCGGTTGCCGATTGCCGCCCGCCATGACCGATCAGTGCCGTCGATGCCGTGGGGCCGGTACCGCCGGTCAGATTGACAGCATCACCGGCTTCAACCCGGATATCGCCATTGTTGTCTGCCGCACCGGAATCACCACGGGCCGATCCCTGGTTGAAGCCGATCTGGGCAATCGAAGGACTCGCATCCCCGCCCAAAACATTGACGCTGCCGGTCGCAAGATCGACAACACCGTCAAAGTCTGAATCACCGGCGACCATCGTCGTCTGGCCGAACGCCGAACCAATGGCGACGTCGTCCGTACGCCCGGCGGCAGACCCGATGTTGATGTCGCCAGCTGCCAGGAACCGCACGCCGTCAGCGCCGGTTACAGTACCATCGGTTGAATGCTGGATAATGACGTCATCCAGAGCATTAATGTCACGCTCGGCATTGACCTCAAGCAACGTATCGGCGGTCCACTGGATATCGACACCGGCAAGAAAATCGACATCTCCCGTGCCTGCATCGGAAGCGGTTACATCCTGACCGGTGGTGTTGTCGTTATCAGTATCGGCATTATCGGTATCAAGGCCGGTCGAAGCCCCTACGGTGGTAATGACCACATTCGCAAAACCGAGCGCCGTCTCCACATCGGTGTCGTTGAGGTTATTGCCGCCGGAAGCGGCCGTCGAAACCGTCAACCCGCCCGGATCGAGCAGGAGCGTACCGAACTGACCATTTTCTGACCGCAGATCGGCGGTACCCAGGAAGGAAAGCGTGTCCTTCCCCGAAACCTCGGCAAAGCCGCCAGTGCCGTCGACCGAGGTTGCCACGATATCACCGGCAAAACTTGTGGTATCATCCGACCAGACGATCACCTGGCCCGCATCCCCCGACTGCGTCGCGCTGGCATCGAGCAGCGCGCCGGCTTCGACGGTCACGATTTCCGCATTTTGCGAAATGTCGACTGCATTGCCGCCGCGATCGGTACCGGAACCCTGGAAACCGCCCCCAATGAACATGCGTCCACCGCCCAGGGCTCCGGAAACATCAAGAACAGAGCCGGCTTCAACCGAAATTTCCGGCGCTTCGAAGATGATCTCGCCACCCTTCTGCGGGGTGCCGGCCTTGACCACGCCGCGATTGACGATCTTCCTGGTCGAACGCACCACGACCTTCTTGCGTGCCACCACGCGGCCGGTATTGCGTACCTTGCCGCCGCCGGTGAGCATGATCCGCCCGCCTTTTTTGGACACACCGGTGGCACGAACAACGCCGGTATTGTTGATCGCAAGCGCATATTCATTGCCGCCGGCAGCGCGCAGTTCGGCTGCCGCCGCTTCAACATGCCCGCGATTGACGATCTTGCCCTTGCCGGCGCGGATGGAAATGCGCCCGTCGCCCGAATCAACCGGGCGCAGCAGGATTTCCTCGCCGGCACCAAGGCCCACATAGCCGCCATTGGAACTGATCTTGCCGGTCTCGCCGACCTCGATTTCCCGCGACAGCAGGAAGATGTCGCCGCCGGTAACAGAGCGGATCGTACCGTGAACGGTAATCCCGCCGCCGGTTTCAATGCCCTGGGTAAACAGCATGTCGCCGGCACCGAGGAAGTCCGCATTGGAGACGTTGAGCGTCGAGGCGACAAAGCCGCCCGTGTCCACCAGCCCGCTTTCACCGATCAGAATGCCGTTTTCGTTGATCAGGTAAACCTGGCCGTTGGATTCCAGCGTGCCGTAAATTTCGGAGATGTCGCCGCCCGTCACCCGGTTCAGGATGGCGGCCTCATTGGCGATCTGGTTGATCGAGGTTGTCTCCCCCGCCCCGATCGAGAACGAGTCCCAGTCAACCACCGACCGCATGGAGTCGTTCTGGATGATCACATGATCGGTGCCGGTGCCCGAGATCGTCACATCGCCTGTGACCACCGTCGGATCAAGCGGGTTGCCGAGCGCCGAAGAAGCGGCAGCGAGCGTTCCCGCAGAAACCGAAGCAAACAGAGTATCGCGCAATTTGCGATTGAAGAACATCCTGTACCCCCAAAAGACTGGACGACTATTGTCGGCCCGGCCCCCCAAAACCAAAGATTAAGAACCGGTTAATTGGTTTTTACGCAGCGGCACCCTAGCGGTAAACAACCGGGCAAGCGGGTTCGGTTTTGCATTGTAGGAAATATGACACCTTTTGGCTGTTTTCGCCGTTAGTGCATTTAAGCAACACTTTGGTTTTCCGATTTTGGGTCAAGCAAAACGCCCTGAATGTTAAAAAACGCGGTAAATGTCAGCTTTCTGGGTCAATGCGCCCGAATCGAAGCTGCTGGATTTCAGGGCGCGAAAGCAGCGTTTTTATTCCCCGGTGACTGTTCTGACGCCGAAAAACGGCGGCAGGAAAACACTTTTTGCGGGAAAAATTGACGAAGCACACCTGAGAAAAAGAGCAGGATAACCGCTGTCAAAAATTGCGTTTTCCGGCGCAAGGCAAGCACCCGGATGGAGCGCTCCGGCTTTTCCTCAAAGCATGATGGAAACAGCCAGCCGGCCATTCCGGAAACCAGTTATTTTGAACGCCCGCTATTTTGCAAGCAATGACGGGCGCACAACGGCCCGTTCGTTCTCGATGATCAGCGCGCCCTTCTGCTTCAGAAGCTTCAGCCTTTCATTGAGATAGGGCCGCGTGATGTTGAGCAGGCTTGAAAATTCCTGCTGCTTCAACTGCCACTCCATCTCATAGTCCCCTTCCGGCCGCTGTTCGTGCATCTGCAGATAGCAGGCTTCCAACATTCTCATGATCCGCAGATCGATATCGGCGATCCGAAGCGCACCTGAAAAATTGATGACGTGGCAAAGATTGTTGGTCACACAGGCCGTGCACCATTCCTCGAACAGCAAATCGCCTTTCATCTCCAAAGCCTTTTCGTGCGGCAGCATGAAGACATTCGCAGTGGAAAGGGCCGTTGTAGTGAAGACCGGCCCCCCGGGATACATTCCCATCACATTGAAGACGCGGCCGCGAAAAATCGGCGCAATCATGACGGTCCCGTCTTTTCCATCCGAGACCATTCCCCCCAGCGTACCGGACGACAAAATCAGAATGGGCGCAGCAGGGTCACCCTCCTTGCAAACGGCGTCACCACGCTTGAAGGTTCGAAGCTCACATAGCTTCAGCACTTTTGAGCGCACGGCATCAAGCCGAGCGCTGACAGGTATACTAAACATGGCCCCAGAATCTTCCCTTTCGTAAGTTACACCAAAGCAGGATTCACCGAATTGGCAAGACGTCCCGTCCCCCAACCGACAAGAAAAGAAAAGAAGCGTAAGATATCTGACACTCAAGGGTGTCAGCAACGCTGTTTCAAGTTGTTTGGTAAATAGCAACGCGTGATCAGGGCTTGCTCACGGCATGTGCGCTTCCATGCATTTATCTGCATGAGTAAATGTAAATAGACTTGTTTACCAAGGGGTAAAAAAACAGGGGCCGCTGGCGATCCGGGCCTTCCACTGTGAAAACTTGTCTTGAATTGTACTTGGCGCTGTCCTACCCCTGCATGGGGACATTTTCACGGCGAAAAGACACTCAAGGATGAGAATGCCGGCCAGCAGCAATCGGGCCGGTCTTTCTACTTGGGACTCTACGGGAAGGAAAAGGCATGCTGCTACAGGTCATATTGCCGATTGGGCTGGCAGTCATCATGTTTTCATTGGGGTTGGGGCTGACAGTCGCAGACTTCCGCAATGTTGCCAAAACCCCGCGTGCCTTTGCTGCCTGTTTTCTTTCCCAGATCGTGCTGCTGCCGGTTGTCGCCCTTATCATCGTCATCATGTTCCGCCTTGAAGGCATGCTTGCCGTTGGCATGATGATCATTGCCTTCTGCCCTGGCGGAATTCCTTCCAACATGCTGACCCGGTTTGCCGGAGGAGATGTGGCGCTGTCGATCTCCCTTACGGCCATAAACAGCCTGATCGCGGTTGCCACCATCCCGTTTCTTGTGAAGCTTGCCATGTTGTATTTCATGGCCAGCGAGGCACAATCGGTCAGCGTGACGCGGCTTTCCTTCTCGGTCTTCGTGATCACCGTGTTGCCGGTCGCGCTGGGCATGATTGCCCGAAAAATGTTTCATCGCTTCATTAGCCGGTTGGAAGGTGTGTTCATTGCGCTGTCAACGGTGATTTTCTTCACCCTCGTCTCCATTGCCGTCATCGACAACTGGCAAATATTGCAGAACAATTTTCAGGTGCTCGGGCCGGCCATTATTCTGCTCATTGTTGTGATGTTGCTGCTGGGCGGGCTGATTGCATCAGCAATGAATGTGTCAAACAAAAAAACGCGAACCATCGCGATTGAAACCGCCATACAGAACGGCACCATGGGCGTCACCGTCAGCGGGCTGGTGCTGCTGTCCGATGGTGGCCTGACGCCCATAAGCCTTCCCTCCGCACTTTATGGCGTACTCCAGTATATCCTGTTGGTGCCTGCCGCCTTGTTCCTCATGCAGATGGCGCGCAACACCGGGCAATAGGCTCATACATTCGCCAAGATGTGACTGGTACATGCGCTGCAGGTCGGCTACATCCGGCAGCATCAGGATAATCCGTTGCCCGGACAGTCCCAAATCCATCCTGCAGGTTATTCCATGTCGCCTGAACTCCCCCTGTTGACCGCACTCCTGGCCGGCGCCATCTCCTTTTTGTCACCCTGTGTTCTGCCGCTGGTGCCACCCTATCTGGGCTATATGGCAGGCGTTTCCCTCGACACGCTGGCGGGCGGGAAAACCGGTCCGGCACCGGCAGGCGGCGCAACCGCCCTTGCCGATACAGCGATCAGCAAGACAGCCCAGCGCCGGGTGGTCATGCATGCAGCCATTTTCGTGCTCGGGTTTTCCCTGGTGTTTACAGCACTCGGTGCCGGTGCCTCGTCCATCGGCCAGTGGATCAGGGCCTGGCAGGACACGCTGGCCATCATCGCCGGCCTGGCGATCATCGTTATGGGGCTGCACTTTCTGGGGCTGTTCCGCATTTCCCTGCTGTACCGCGAAGCACGGTTCAATCCCCGGCAGGCAGGCCTTGCAGGCTCGTTCTTGATGGGGCTGGCTTTCGCCTTCGGCTGGACACCCTGCATCGGGCCGGTACTCGGCGTCATTCTCGCAATGGCCTCAAGCAGCAATTCCGTTGCCGAGGGAGCGGGCATGCTGGCGGTCTATTCTGCCGGCCTTGGCATACCCTTTCTGCTGGCCGCATTGTTCGTCGGGCCGTTCATGGGCTTTCTTGCCCGGTTCAAAAAACACCTGCATACCATGGAACAGGTTACCGGCGGCCTGCTCATCGTGACGGGTATCCTGTTCTTGACCGGTGGCATGCAGACAGCCTCCTTCTGGCTGCTGGAGACGTTTCCGGTACTCGGCACGATTGGCTGAGGGAAGTGTCAGTTCAATTGACCTATCTCAAGGGAAGCCTGTCCCCGTGCTGGTAGACAGCAGCCATTCCTTTGGCTAGGAGCCCATTAGACCAACCGCAGGAACACGATGACCGTACAGGAAAAACCCGCACAAAGCGCCGTCCCGGAAGGCGTTTACGACCTCAAGGTGACGGACATCCGCCATTATACGGACCGGCTTTTCTTCTTCCGTACCGAACGGCCTGCCGGTTTCCGTTTCCGCTCCGGTGAATTCGTGATGATCGGCCTGCCGCCGGAGGTGATGGGCGGCAAGACCATCTGGCGCGCCTATTCGATCGCCTCACCAGCCTGGGAAGAGCACATCGATTTTTACTCGATCAAGGTGCCGGACGGTCCGCTCACCTCAAGGCTGATGGACATCAAGACCGGCGATACGGTGTGGATGCGCAAGAAACCGACGGGCACCCTGGTGCACGATGCGCTGGTCGCCGGAAAGCGGCTGTTTCTGCTGTGCACCGGAACAGGCATTGCCCCCTTCGC
The DNA here is from genome assembly GCF_001953055.1 of Salaquimonas pukyongi. Classification (NCBI taxonomy): domain Bacteria; kingdom Pseudomonadati; phylum Pseudomonadota; class Alphaproteobacteria; order Hyphomicrobiales; family Salaquimonadaceae; genus Salaquimonas; species Salaquimonas pukyongi. The sequence goes on from NZ_CP019044.1 coordinate 1,917,626, forward strand.
CTCCATCATCCGCGACCCTGAAACCTATGAGAAATTCCAGAAGGTTTATCTGATCCATACCTGCCGCGATAATGCCGAACTGCAATACGGCTTCGACCTTGTGGACGAGATTGCCAGTCACGAAATCCTCGCAGAGATCGTCGGTGACAAGCTCGTCCACTGGGCAAGCTGCACCCGTGAGGAGGCACAGGCGGACAAAGGCGTCCATGCCGGCCGCATGACCGATCTGATGCGCTCCGGCGCGTTGTATGATGAACTGGGCATCGAGCCGCTCAATCCGGAGACCTGCAGGGTCATGATCTGCGGTTCCATGGCGATGCTGAAGGACTGCGCCAACTTGTGCGAAGAAGCCGGCCTTGCCGAAGGCTCCAATTCAGCGCCCGGCCAATATGTCATCGAACGGGCATTCGTCGGCTGAGGGATCTCATCGGGTGTCAGTGAACGGTTACCGGACGCGCTTGACGCAAAGCGGAAATGGAGAGTTCTTTCAATAGCTTCTGGTAAATGGCGGATTCAAAGTCTTCAAAACCGTCGACCGCCAGCACAAAGGCATCCGGGCCGCCGATAACCCTGTCTCGATAGTAGGAAAACAAACCGCGGTCCCCGCCGCTGATGGCAAGCCCGTTGACGGTAACGCCCCGGGCGACCGCCCGGTTCCGCGCATGCACCGGATCAGGCCCCGAATTGCTGCGCGCATCCCCTGAAACATCGATTTTGCGGTTATTGGCCTCAAAGCCGTTCTCGTCGATCAGCTCACGGCAGTAATCGATCGCATCGCCGATTGCCGTTGACCGGCCGGTGCTGCTTCTGGGTACCCGTTCGATGGCATTGGCAAAAGCCAGCACGCTTTGCCGGCTTTGCAGGCGGCGCCAGGCAATTGCCTGCCGGTTGAGATGGCCCACGCTCCAGTGCACCATGGTTACAGCCATCCCCTTTGGCATGGCGCCGATCATTTCAAGGATAACCGGCTGGCGAAAGGCATTGGCGATGCCCCGCATCTGCAAGCGGTATTCCGGCTCATTGATGCTGATCGAAGTATCGGCTGCCAGAACCAGTTCCAGATCGACCTCATCGGCGGCTGCAACATTGGCGCCATAGATGATGCTCATTGCGGCTACAAACGCTGAAAGCAGCTTTCTCGACTTTGACCGAACCGCTGTCACTGGATGTGGATCCTCAACAGATTGTCCCCGTTCATTCGCATACCTGTTTGCACGATAGCACGTTGCAATCGAATGAATGTGGTTTCGGTTATCGGCTGCCGTCCCCCGCTCACGGTTACAGGGCAAGCACCCGCAAATGCTCGATCAGCACCGAATTGCTGGAAAAGGCTGGCTTGCCGGTTGCCTTTTCGATCCGCGGCAAGACATCCAGGGTCTTGAGGTTTGTGCAGGACAAGAAGACCGCCTCCGCTTCCCTCGCAGACGCCAGCTCCACCGCAGCATCAAACAGCGATTTTTCGTCAATGCGGGCAACCTTCGCCTCCTCCGCCTCGTTGAAGGAGCCGAAGACAGGCGTCGCAACGCCGCCATCGGCCAGCACACCGCGCAGTCTCGCGCTGACGCTTTCCACATAGGGGACAAAAATGCGATGCGGCCAATATTGCGGCTTTGGCACGCATGAAGCAGCGCCGTTAGCGGCTCTGTCACCACTTTGCAGCCGCACCCAGCGCTGATCAGTTCATGCACCTTTTGCGGCCCGATCACCGACGTTGCCGAGGTGCATCCATAGCCCACAGCGGCGAGCTTCAAGCCAACGGGAAACAGCGACGCGGTTTGCGCCAGACGGCCTTCCATCGCCGAAAGGGTTTGCGTCGTCACCTCAGTGTCGCTGGCAATGCGTGCGACCAGAATGTCGCATTCATCAACTGTGAAACTGCGGCGCAGATCGGTTTCGAGGGTCTCATCCGACTGCAGCACGATCATGCCGATAACCGGCTTTTCGGCACTCGGCGGAATGGGTGAATGGGAGAACGCCGTCATATGGCCAATACCCGGATTGCCGGCTCCTGCAGGGGCGACAACCAGCGCGCGCCATTTTCGGTTACGACGATGTTTTCCTCATGCACCAGCATGTTGCCATCCCGCGTTGCAATGCCCGGCTCAAGCGTCAGCACCATGCCGGGCACCAGTGCCGTTTCATCGGCAGGAATGAGCGATGGCCATTCCGTCAGTTGAATGCCAAGCCCGTGTCCCAGCCGGCCATTGTCCGTGCGCGCTTCACCGCCCGTCAGCACCTTGTCCATGGCGTGGAAAAGATCGGCTGCCGTGGCGCCCGGCCGCACCGCTGCAAACCCGCAATAGGTTGCCTCGATGAGCCGTTCATGGGCGCTGCGCACCAGCGGGTCCGGTTTGCCGATGGCGAAGTTGCGGTCATAATCGCAGAAATAGCCGTCCCAGGTAAGCCCGGTATCGAGCATCAGGCAATCGCCGGATGCAAGCGGTTCCTCGCTTGCCGGAGAAATTACATCGCTGTAGCCATACGGCCCTGCCCCGCCGGCAAGATAGCGCACCTGGTCCGCGCCCTCCTCAAGACAGAGCATCTGAAAACGCCGGAAAACGGAAGCCAGCGGGTCTCCTGCACCGGCAACCTCTCCAACACGGTCGAAGGCGCGCCCGGCAATTGCACAGGCATTGGCGATTTTGGCGATTTCGGCTTCAGACTTCACCAGGCGCAACGCCCGCACAATGCCCCTGTCGCCTGTGATTGTAACCGCACCACACTCCCGTTTGAGCCGCTCAAAATCGGCAACCGGCATGCGAAGATGGCTCTCGTGTCCATCGGGAATGCCGATCCGCCCGCTGCCGATCGCCTCTTTCAGCGTGTCGGCAAGCAGGCTGACGCCATCGTCCGCCAGGTCGGGCGATGCCCAGGTGCGGATATCAGTGATCCAGGTCTTTTTCATCAGCGCCGCGCCGATTCCGGGAATGACGGCAACCGGAGCGCCTGCCTGCGGCAACAATACGAACCAGGGCCGCGTCGGACTTTCCCAGAAACCGGTCAGAAAACCGGTGAAGTAATAGACATCAGGATGGGTGGTCACCAGCAGGCCATCGAGCCCCTCGCGGGCCATTGCTGCCTGCGCATGGGCAAGACGGGCCTCAAACTCAGCCTGGGAAAACCCCCGCGCCTCAGTCATCGGCGCCCTCGCTGGCGATCAGCAGCACTTTGCTGTCCACACCCGTTCCCACCGCCTGGCGGATCGCCGGATCGAGCAGCGCCGCCAGGCCGGCGGCCCCCGATGGGGTGGTGGCAATGCCTTCCGCCATCAGCCGTGCGGTGGCCTTTCGGGCAGCTTCATCGCCCACCGTCACGAAAAAATCGGCATCCCGCGCCAGACCCTTGAGCGCGATCAGCGAAGCTTCCTTGCAGTCAAGCCTGCCCATGTTGGAAACGGGGCCACTGGCAGCGGTGAACCGGCCGGCCTTGATACTGGCCAGCAATGCCGGTGCTGCCTCCGGCTCTACGACCGTGATGACGGGCGCCTCGCCCCACACCTTGCGGGCATGGGCAGCCACCGCTCCGGCAAGTCCGCCGACACCGGCCTGCAGGAAGACATGCGTTGGCGGGTTATCCATCTGCCGGGCGATTTCCTCAGCCATCACCAGATAGCCTTCCATCAACCTGTGCGGCAGGTCGAAGTAACCGGGCCAGGAACTGTCGGACAGCAGCGTCAGGCCTTCTGCCGATGCTGCTGCGCCGGCTGCCGCCATGCTTGCCTCGTAATCTGCGCCCTCGCGGCGCACTTCCGCCCCTTTTGCACGCAGCCGCCCGGCAAAGCTCTCCGGCACGGTTTGAGCAAGATAGATCACCGCCCTAGCCCCGAAGATGTGTGCTCCGGCGGCAACCGACATGCCGTGATTGCCCGCGCTGGCGGTAACGAATGCCCGGTCTGAAAGTGCTTCCTGCCAGTTGTCTCCCTGGCGCGCCTTCTCCGCTTCGCAGGCAATGACATAGGCCGCGCCCAGCGCCTTGAAACTGCCAAGGCCCATGCGGCCGCTTTCATCCTTGATCGCAACGTCTGCGACGCCACAATCGCGGGCAAGGGCAGCACTGGCGCGTAGCGGTGTCTCGCCATGCGCCGGGCATTTTGAAAGCAGGGCCATCGGCGCCTGCGCATCGGTGCTGGGAAAGGGAACCTCGTCAGCAATGTCAAAAGGAGCAGCCTGCGCCCTGAATGGATTGGCAACGATGTCCATGGCTCCCTCCCCCGTATTTCTCATGCCTTCAGGATCATTTGCCCGGGCCCATACGGGAAACTGGTGATGTTTTCCGCACCGTCCCCGGTCACGATGAAAATGTCGTGTTCGCGATATCCGCCCGCCCCCGGCACCCCTTCCGGTATCATGATCATCGGCTCCATGGAGACGACCATGCCCGGCTCAAGCACGGTGTCCACGTCCTCGCGCAGTTCAACGCCCGCCTCCCGGCCATAATAGTGTGACAGCACACCAAAGGAGTGGCCATAGCCGAAGGAGCGGTATTTCAGCAGGTCCCACGAGCGGTAAAGATCGTTGAGTTCATGGGCGATGTCTGAACACCTGGCCCCGGCTTGATCAGATCACTGCCAACCCGCATCACCTCGCAGTTCTTCTCCCACAAGCCAAGATGGGCATCGGACACCTCCTCGCAGAACATCGTGCGCTCAATCGCGGTGTAGTATCCGAAAATCATCGGAAAGCAGTTGAGCGAAAGAATGTCCCCGCGCGCGACCTTTTTGTTGGTCACCGGATTGTGCGCCCCGTCGGTCATGATCCCCGACTGAAACCAGGTCCAGGTGTCCATCAACTCGACAAAGGGAAAGCTCGCGCCGATTTCACGGATCATCGCATTGGTGGCCGCAATCGCCACTTCATATTCGCGAACGCCCTCGTGCACCGCTTCCATGCAGGCCCGTGCACCCACATTGGCCACCCGCGCCCCCTCGCGGATGAGCTTCTGCTCTTCCTCGGACTTGAGCGTGCGCATCCACATGGAGGGCTGTGCCACGTCGATGAATTCCACCTGCGGAAAGGCTTCTCCCAGCAGTTTGCGGAAATCGAGCGATACATGATCGAACTCGATGCCGATGCGTTTGACGCCCGGCTTCAACAGGGAGGCAATCGCGGTGTAGAAATTGTCGCGCCGCCAGTCGGAATAGGTGATGTTGTCGCCATGGCTGCGCCGCCAGGGCTGGCCGCCATCAATGCCGGCGGTAATCGTCGTCGCATTGTCCTGATCGATCAGGAAACCGTATTTGCGGCCGAAATAGCAATACAGGAAACCGGAATAATAGCAGATGCCGTGATAGGAGGTGAAAAGCGCTGCATCGACATCGTGCTTTGCCATCCACTGGCGGATGTCCGATTGGCGGCGGTCCATTTCGCCCGCGCTGAACGGTGACCATTCCTTTTCGCCATTGTGCCATTTGACGACGTGCAGCATGTCGCCGACACGGTCTGCCGGCGCTTCTGAAACAATATGGTTCATGGGATCATCTCATCCATGGCCTGATGGCGGCCGGCACAATTGCCGGCCACGTTGGCCGAGATGGCACAAAAGCTAGCGGTATTTTGGCCGTTTGCTGCGACCGGTTGTGACATTTCGCGCCGCAAACAGAACAGGCTTTCACCCAGTTCTGCCCGGCACAAATCGTCAGCTTGGCGCCAGACCGCGCAGCCGTTCAGAGCGCCGCCGCAGCATTTCCAGTACCGTCAGCAGCACGATGGAAATCGCCACCATGATGGTCGCCACTGCCAGAATGGTCGGTGATATCTGTTCGCGCAGGCCGGTAAACATCTGCCAGGGCAGCGTTTTTTGCGCCGCAGACCCCAGGAACAGCACCACCACCACCTCATCGAAGGATGTGATGAAGGCAAACAGCGCGCCCGAGACAACGCCGGGCACGATCAGCGGCATCTGAACCTTGAAGAAGGTCGTCACCGGATTGGCGCCAAGATTGGCCGCAGCCCGCGTCAGGGAACGGTCGAAGCCGACCAGTGTCGCGGTCACCGTAATGATGACGAAGGGCGTTCCAAGGGCCGCATGGGCCAGCACCACACCCCAATAGGTTCCCTGCAGTCCGATGCGCGAGTAAAAGAAGTACATGCCGGCAGCCGAAATGATCAGCGGCACGATCATCGGGGAGATCAGCACCGCCATGATCGCCCGCCTGAACGGCACATGGGACTGCGACAGGCCGATGGCTGCAAGCGTGCCGAAGGCGGTTGCCAGAATGGTTGCAGCCGGTGCGATCATGAAGGAATTGCGCAGGGCGTTCTGCCAGTCGGAATTGGTGAAGAAGTCCTCGTAGTGCTTCGTCGAATAGCCTTCAGGCTGCAGCGCCAGCATTTGCTTGGTGAAGGTAAAGAAATCCTCCGCGTTGAAGGAAAGCGGAATGATGGTCAGGATCGGCGCAATCAGGAAAAAGAAGATGAAACCGCAAATCCCGATGCGGAAGAAATGGTGCCACAACACCTGCTTGCTGCTGGCATAGAGCGGCAGTCCCGCACGGTACTGGCCTGTCGAAAGCCAATAGGTTGCATAGCCGACGACGGCGCCGATCAGCGCACCGGCCACAAGCCCGCCAAGACCACCCAGAAACAGGCCAACAGCGGCGATCAGAGCTGCGGCGGCAAGAATGCCTGTAGTACGGTTTGGAACGGAGTTCGCCAGCACATAGGCCATTACCGCCGCAATAACAGCGCCGGCAACAAGACCGAGCGTGCCGTTGTTCAGGGAAAGCCCCCACAGGAAGCCGAAGACCGCGCCAAGAGCGGCGATCATCGGTACGGTAAACCCGGTCAGGCTGGGGCGGAAATTCAGAACGGCTGCAGGCATGGCGCTTACCCCAGTTTGACGTTGTCGATGCCGACGATGCGGTCATATACCCAGTAGAGTGCCAGCACGAGCACCAGCAGAATGGTCCCCAGTGCTGCGGCAAGACCCCAGTTGAGCGATGAAGAGATGTGATAGGCGATCCGGTTGGAGATGAAGACACCCGATGTGCCGCCAACCAGTTCCGGCGTGATGTAGTAGCCAATGGCCAGAATGAACACCAGGATCGATCCGGCACCGATGCCGGGAATGGTGTTCGGAAAATAGATTTTCCAGAAAGTCGTCCAGTCGGTTGCACCCATGGACTTTGCTGCTCGCACATAGGTCGGCGAGATCGTTTTCATCACCGAATACAGCGGCAGAATCATGAACGGAAGCAGAATGTGGGTCATGGCGATGATCGTACCGGTCATGTTGTTGATCATCACCAGCCGCCCCGCATTGTCGATCAATCCGATCCACACCAGCACATCATTGATGACGCCCTGTTGCTGCAGCAGCACTTTCCAGGCGGAGGTGCGCACCAGCAGCGAGGTCCAGAACGGCAACAGCACGAGGATCATCAGCATGTTGGAGGTTCTGACCGGCAGGTTGGCCAGCAGATAGGCAATCGGATAGCCAAGCAGGATGCAGGACACGGTGATCACAAGACTGAGAAAGATCGTGCGCGCAAACAGCAGAACATAGATGCGCTCGTTTTCCGGCTTGCGCTGGATACCATCCACACCCCGTTCGGCATCGACGGAAGCCAGGAAATAGCTGTCGGTGATGGCCGGAGACAATCGCTTGATCGTCGTCCAGATTTCCACCTTGCCCCAGTCCTCGTCTATTTCAAGGAACTGCTCCTTGTAATTGCCTTCCTCCATCTGCTTGATGCGGCGGCCCGATTTCCGAAACAGGCTCGAAACGCCGGGTTGGCTATAGTTGAGACGGCTGCCGAGCTTGGTGTGCTCACGGGCAGCAACGGCAACCTTGAGGTCTTCATACAGCGCCGCAAAAACTTCCTCGCCCGGCGCCGCGCCGGAATCGGGATCCCAATCGCGCAATTCCACCACTGTCCTGGGCAGCGTATCGGCGACGATCTTGTTTTCCACCGAGCGGAACAGCATGTCGGCAATCGGCAGGATAAAGGAAATCAGGATGAAAATGAGAAGCGGTGCAATCAGCAGCAGCGCCCGTATTTTCTCACGGCGCAGAGCTCTTGCCAGGCTAACCTTGAGCGGTTGGCCATCATGGGTGGTGAGAACCGAATTCGTTCCCTGTGCCGCTGCCTCAGCCATGTGTCTCCCCCTCATGAATCATGAATTGTCCCTCCGGGCTTCTTGTGGCCCTTGATGCGGACTGAACCGGGGCAGGCTGCCCCGGTTCAGCGATCGTGTCAGCTCAGCTTACTGAGCCAGCCAGGCCTGGAACTTCTCGTTGATATCGTCACGATTGTCCGCCCAGAACTCGTAGTTGTACAGGAACGTGTTCTTGGCGTTTTCCGGGTCAGTCGGCATATGCGGTGCCATGTCGATGCCCAGATCCGCATGCTGGCCAACCAGCGGTGCGGAGGACGCACGAGCCGGGCCGTACGAAATGTACTTGGCCTGATCGGCAAGGCGCTGGGTATCGGTAGCGAACTTGATGTAGTGCATGGCACGCTTCTTGCGCTCTTCCGATAGGCCAGCCGGAATGATCCAGCCGTCAAGGTCGAACACCTGCGCGTCCCACAGCATGGCAACCGGCTGCTTCTGCTCCTCGATCACCGAGAACAGACGGCCGTTATAGGTCGAACCGATCACCACTTCACCGTCAGCCAGAAGCTGCGGGGTTTCGGCACCGGCAGACCACCACACGACGTTGTCCTTGATGGTGGCAAGCTTGTCGAGTGCCTTCTGAACGCCTTCCGGAGTACCCAGAACGTCGTAGACTTCATCCTTGGCAACTCCGTCACAGAGCAGCGCCCACTCCAGGTTGTTGATCGGACGCTTTTCAAGCGAACGCTTGCCCGGGAAGCCTTCCAGGTCAAAGATGTCACAGATATCGTCCGGCACCTTGCCGTTCCATTCGGCAACATCGGTGCGGTAACCGAATGTGGTCGAATAAACGATCTGTGGAATGAAGCACTCGGAAACCAGCATGTCACCGAAGTCTTCCGACGCCTTTGTGCCGTCCGGCGCATCGGCAAGATCGGTATCGGGGTTGATTGGCTCGGCAAGGCCTTCGTCGCAAAGACGGATGGCATCTGCCGCAACCACGTCAACCACGTCCCAGGTCACATTGTTGGCTTCCTTCATGGCGCGCAGCTTTGCAACTGCCTCGGCCGAGGACTCATCGTTGATGATCTTGACGCCCGTCGCTTCCGAATAGGGCTCGTGATAAGCCTTCAGCTGCGACTTCGAGTAGGCGCCGCCCCATGACACGATGGTCATTTCGTCGGCACACCCCTCACAGGGTGCCATGCCGTGGCTCGCCGAATTGACCGCGACAGTAGCACCGCCAAGCATCACGCCGGCAGCTGCGGTCGACATCAGGATTGTCTTGAGTTTCATATATATCTCTCCCTTGGGTTACAGACCGGCCTTGTCGGCCAGCCATTACAATACGCCTGTCCGGCGCAATCGGCTTCGGTTGTCATGTTCAACCGGCAAAATCGAGGGCTTTGCAATCGGATGCAGACCAGCCGATGTTGTAGGTCTTGCCCTCTTTCAGCGACCGCTTGATACCGCGGTTGCGAACCTTGACAATGAATTCGGGATTGCCCGCCACCGACATCACCACCCGAAGGTGGTCGCCAAGATACAGGACTTCCAGAATCTTGCCCTTCACGACATTGTCGTGGTCATGGGCGTCGTCGAATTCCACGCGTTCGGGGCGCAGGGAAATTGTCGTCTTGTCTCCCACAGCCGACACATTCACCGCTTCGGCCTTCAGCTTGGTCCCGTCATCCAGAACCACTTCGCAAATGCCCTTGCTCAGCTTGGTGACCTTGCCGTGCAGCTTGTTGTTCTCGCCGATGAACTGGGCGACGAACGAATTCTGCGGGCTTTCATACAAGGCATCCGGCGGCGACAATTGCTGGATCACACCGTCCTCGAACACAGCCACACGGTCCGACATGGTCAGCGCCTCGGTCTGGTCGTGGGTCACATAAACCACAGAGACGCCGAGATTTTCGTGAATATGCTTGATCTCGTATTGCATCTGCTCGCGCAGCTGCTTGTCGAGCGCGCCCAGTGGCTCGTCCATCAGCACCAGTTCGGGATCGAACACCAGGGCGCGGGCCACGGCCACGCGCTGCTGCTGGCCGCCGGAAAGCTGCGCCGGGCGGCGGTTGCCGAATGCACCCAGTTCCACCATTTCCAGGGCGTGTTTTACCTTTGCTTCCTGATCGGCCCGGCTCAACTTGCGTATCTGCAACGGGAACGCCAGGTTCTCGGCGACACTCATGTGGGGAAACAGCGCATAGTTCTGAAACACCATGCCGATGCCCCGCTTGTAAGGCGGCACATTGTTGATCGGATGGTCATTCAGAAAAATCTCGCCATGAGTCGCAGGCTCAAAGCCCGCAAGCATCATCAGGCAGGTCGTTTTCCCGGAGCCCGATGGCCCCAGCATGGTCAGAAATTCACCAGGCGCAATATCCAGATTGAGGTCCTTAACGACGAGATTTTCGCCATCGTAACTTTTCTGTACTTTTTCAAAGCGTACAGCTGCGCCCTTGCTGGAACTCATAAAGACCTTCCCTCCCTTTCATCAAGCTGCCGCTTTGTCCTCCCGCGGCAGTCTCAATGCAAATTTTCCTCGCAACCATATACGGTTGTGCAGCAGATTCAACCGTGCAGGAAACTGCTTTTCTGCAATGGTTAGCACAGCGCCTCCCAGCACCGCCTGCCAGCCACAAAAAACTACATCGTCCTGTGCCTCACTGTCCTTAATAAGGCATTTCATGGTCGCTGACAGACATTAAACTGTCCCGGCGGCGCCACTTTGGCGACCGATGTCAGAAATTGCGCAGTTGCCTGCTGTGCCTGCCCTATTCCTCCTGCAACCGCACCAGATTGGCAAAATCAAAAATCCGCCCATCCATAAGGTGCGACGGCCGGACATTGGAAAGCGCCCTGATCATGGTGTCCTTGCGGCCCGGCATGCGCGATTCGATGTCATCCAGCATTGCTTTCATGGCACTCCGCTGCAATCCGTCCTGACTGCCGCACAGATCGCAGGGGATGATCGGAAAGGCCATGTGCCGGGCGAATGCCGCCAGATCTGATTCGGCGGCAAAGGCAAGCGGTCGCAACACCAGCGTTTCGCCCTCGTCATTGACAAGTTTTGGCGGCATCGCGCCCAGCCGGCCGCCATGAAACAGGTTCATGAAGAAGGTTTCGAGAACATCCTCCCTGTGATGGCCGAGCACCAGCGCATCACAGCCCTCCTCCCGGGCGATGCGGTAAAGATTGCCCCGCCTCAGCCGCGAACAAAGCGCGCAATAGGTTGCCCCCTCCGGCACCTTGTCGGTGACGATGGAATAGGTGTCCTGATATTCGATCCGGTGGGCAACGCCGATCCGCGAGAGATAATCGGGCAGAACATGTTTGGGAAAATCCGGCTGGCCCTGATCAAGATTGCAGGCGATGAGATCAACATCCAGAAGGCCGCGCCATTGAAGATCGATCAGGACCGCCAGAAGGCCATAGCTGTCCTTGCCGCCGGAAAGGCCGACCAGCCAGCGCGGCCGCGCTCCCTTGCCGCCCCCTCGGCCGCTTGGCGCGCGCTCCACCATGTTGAAGCGCTCGATTGCCTCTCTTGCATGGCGCACCAGCCGCTTGCGCAGCTTTTTGAAAGCCACCGAAGACGGCGCATCGGCAAACAGCGGATGGGCTGCCTGCGGGACATCATCGGTTTTCTGCGGTGTCTGGTCGTTCATGATCCAGCTTTTATCCCATCGGCGGCGATTTTTCACCGGCGTTTTTCATCGCTCACAAAAAACGCCCGGTCTGGTGACCGGGCGTTGAGCAAATCTGTATTCGGCGCTGGTGATCAGCGCGAATAAAATTCGACCACCAGGTTCGGTTCCATGTGGACCGGATATGGAACATCTGAAAGTTCCGGCACACGAACATATTTGGCAACCATTTTGGCGTGATCGGCATCGATGTATTCCGGCACATCGCGTTCGGCGAGCTGGCTTGCTTCCAGCACCATGCCAATCTGGCGTGACTTCTCGCGCACTTCAACCACATCGCCCGGCTTGCAGCGGTAGGACGCGATGTTGACGCGCTTGCCGTTGACCTTGACGTGGCCGTGGTTGATGAACTGGCGGGCGGAAAACACGGTCGGCACGAACTTGGCGCGATAGACAATGGCATCCAGCCGGCTTTCCAGCAGACCGATCAGCTTTTCGCCGGTATCGCCGCGCAGGCGCACGGCCTCGGCATAGATGCGGCGGAACTGTTTTTCGGTAATGTTGCCGTAATAGCCTTTCAGCTTCTGCTTGGCACGAAGCTGAATGCCGAAATCGGACAGTTTGCCCTTGCGGCGCTGGCCATGCAGGCCGGGGCCGTATTCACGGCGGTTGACCGGGGATTTCGGACGCCCCCAGATGTTTTCGCCCATGCGGCGGTCGATTTTGTATTTCGATGATATACGCTTGCTCATTGCATTTCCCTTCAACCGGTAACAGCGCCGCAAACCGCAGCACATAAGGAAACGCACCCTCCTCTGCCGGTCGTTTTCACCGGCTGACAGAATTTATCGCGCACGTTTTGCGAACAAATTCACGGGATACGTTAAAAAAGAACCGGGCAAATTGCCCGGGACCGGCGCGGAGATAGGCCAATGCGGCACGATTGTCAACGTTTTCAGGCCATCACACGCGGTTCATTGCCGCATTTTACAGCTCCGGGTCCGGCAGCGAGGCAAAGGCTGTTTTCAGCGCCTCGCCCCATCCGCTCGATACCAGCTGGAAATAGGGCTCATCCGCGGTAATCCGCTTTTCCAGCCCGCGTTTGAAACTGTCGGCCTCGTAAATCTGGACATCGATCGGCAACCCCACCGAAAGATTGGCCTTGATGGTGCTGTCGAAGGAAACCAGCAGCAGCTTGACCGCTTCGGCAAAGCTCATCCCGGCATCATAGGCGCGCACCAGAATGGGGCGGCCGTATTTCGTTTCGCCGGCCTGGAAAAACGGCGTGTCGCCGGACGCCTCGACGAAATTGCCTTCCGGATAAACCAGAAACAGCCGCGGCTCGCCGCCCTTGATCTGGCCGCCGACGACAATGGTGCCCGAAAACTGGCTCTCGGCCGCCTGTCCGGTTTCTGCTGACGTGGCAATAACCTCACGAAGCGTCTTGCCGACCAGGGTAGCAACCTGAAACATGCTCGGCACCTCGATGATCGAGGGATTGCGTTCAGACGGTGCCTTGCTGCGTTCGTCCAGCAGGCTGACCACGGACTGGGTTGTCGCCAGATTGCCGGCCGTCATCAGGGTGATCAGCCGTTCCCCCGGAACTTCCCAGGTGAACATCTTCTTGAACACGGAAATGTTGTCGACACCGGCATTGGTCCGTGTGTCGGACATGAAGACGATACCCTTGTCGAGCTGCAAGCCAACGCAGTAGGTCATGAGGTGCGGTCCGGATTGAATGGCCGGCGGAGAATCCCGCCGATACCGGCTTTTACTGCTGGACCTGGATGTTCACAAGCATCTTGTCGTTACCCCTATCGCCCTTGCCGTGGTGCAGGCCGGTGACCGGCGCCGCCTCCCGGTAATCGAGGCCAACGGCAACCCGCACGTAACGTGCATCGGAGGAAATGCCGTTCGACACGTCGAACCCGACCCAGCCAAGCCCGTTGAAATACACTTCCGCCCATGCATGGCCTGCTTCCTGGTCAACCCGGTCGTTCATCATCAGATAGCCGGAGACATACCGCGCCGGAAACCCCAGCTCACGGGCAAGCCCGATCAGGATATGGGTATGGTCCTGGCAAACCCCCTTGCCCACTTCCAGCGCTTCTTCTGCGGTCGTCTCGCTGCTCGTCACACCCGTTTCATAAGACACAGCGTTCAAAATCAGCGCCGAAAGCGCATGCAACTGGGTCACATCCGTTTCATGATCTGATCCCGCTTCACGCAGCAGCGCCCTGCCCCTGCTGGCGGGCTGGGTGAGCGGTGTCTGACGCTTGTAGTACCAAAGCGGCGCAAAGCCCGCATGCTCGCCGACAACCCCTGCCGTATCGCGGGTTTCCACCTCCCCTTCGCAGGCAACCGTGATCTCTCGGGATTCCCCGTGATGGGCCGCAAGGATTACCTCATTGCGGTGCTGGTCGGTAAACCGCAACTGTTCTTCCGCGCCATTGAGCGTGACCGTCCAGCCCACAACGTTCTGGATGGCGTGCTGGCGCGGCATCATCCGCAACTCCATCAAGCCGTAAGACACGGACGAAGCGTGCAGATATTTGGTTTCATGGCGGATTTTCAGCAGCATCGCTCTACTCTGTGAACCGGTAGTCGGCCTCAATCTGCAGGCCAAGGGCATTGTTCCGGGTGATGAACTCGGCAATGTATTCATGCAGACCCCGTTCGAAGACCGAGGCGATCGTCAGCGACCGCAATTCATCATAGATCTCCTGGGCCATGTCGTGACAGTCATGGCGCGCGCCATAATCAGATTCCAGATAGGCCAGATTGGATCGGATCTTGCCATAACAAAAGGCAAGTGCTCTCGGCATGCGCCGGTCGAGGATCAGAAATTCGGCAATCGCCGCCGCATTGGTCTCGCCATTGTGCACATGGCGGAAGGAGCGGTGCGCCGATACCGAACGCAGAATGTTCTCCCATTGCACATTGTCAAAGGCAGATCCCACCGGCATGGCCGAGGGCAGCAGCACGTAGTATTTGACATCCAGGATACGGGCGGTGTTGTCGGCGCGTTCGACAAACGTGCCGAGGCGGGCAAAATCATAGGCATCGTCACGCATCATGGTTCCGTGCAATGCGCCACGCACCAGCGCGCTTTGCTGGCGGATCGTGTTGAGAACGTCCGGCAGTTCGCGTTCGCCCACCTTGCGTTGCAGCACGGTGCACACCGCCATCCAGCATTCATTGGTTGCCTCCCAAACCTCACGGGTGAGCGCGGTGCGCACAAGACGCGCATTGGTACGCGCAGCAGTAATGCAGGAAAGTACGCTTGTGGAACTGTCCGTCTCACGCAACAGGAAATCGACCACGCCGGCCTGGTCGAACGCCTCGCTCTTTTCAAGATAGGCATCCCGCACACCGGCTGTATCGACCACAGAAGCCCATTCATCGCTCGATGCGTGGGGCCTCGTCAGCGACAGCCGAAGACCCGCTTCGACAAGGCGCGCAACATATTCGCTGCGCTCCAGGTACCGGAACATCCAGAACAGCCCGCCTGCGGTCTTGCCCAGCATCACTCTATTCCCCCAGCACCCAGGTGTCCTTGGTGCCGCCTCCCTGCGAGGAGTTGACCACCAGCGAACCCCTTTTCAGCGCAACCCTGGTCAGCCCGCCTGGCGTGATGGTGATCTTCTCGCTGGAAACCAGCACAAAAGGCCGCAGGTCCAGGTGGCGCGGGGCAAGCCCCTTCGAGGTCAGAATCGGCGC
Source organism: Salaquimonas pukyongi (assembly GCF_001953055.1). Taxonomy (NCBI): domain Bacteria; kingdom Pseudomonadati; phylum Pseudomonadota; class Alphaproteobacteria; order Hyphomicrobiales; family Salaquimonadaceae; genus Salaquimonas; species Salaquimonas pukyongi. Next base: position 1,933,050 of record NZ_CP019044.1, read on the forward strand.
CGTCGACAGCGCCAGCGTCGGCTGGGCAATGTAGTTTGCGGGCTTTGCTTCTAGTTTCCTGCGGAATTCTGAAATCTCGCGCTTGCTCGCTGCAGGCCCCACCAGCATGCCGTAGCCGCCGGAACCGTGCACTTCCTTGACCACCAGTTCTTCCAGATGCTCCAGCACATAGGAAAGCGCCTCGGGCTCGGAACAGCGCCAGGTCTCGACATTTGCCAGCAAGGGTTTTTCGCCGGTGTAGAACTCGACGATGTCGGGCATGTAGGAATAGATCGCCTTGTCGTCGGCAATGCCGGTACCGGGAGCATTGGCTATGGTAATGCCGCCGGAGCGGTAGACATCCATGATGCCCGGCACGCCGAGCATGGAACTCGGATTGAACACCAGCGGATCGAGGAAGTCGTCATCCACCCGGCGGTACATCACGTCGACGGGCTTGTAGCCGCGTGTCGTGCGCATGGCGATGCGCCCGTCGACAACCCGAAGGTCATGCCCCTCGACCAGTTCAACGCCCATCTGGTCCGCCAGAAAGGAATGTTCGAAATAGGCCGAATTGTAGATCCCGGGGGTAAGAACACAGACAACCGGCCTGTCCGTGCATTTGTCAGGCGCGGCCGCCGCCAGCGAGCTTGCAAGGTCGCGGGGGTATTTCGAAACATCGCGCACCCGGTTGCGGGCAAACAGTTCGGGAAACATGTGCAGCATCGTCTCCCGGTTTTCCAGCATGTAGGAGACGCCCGACGGCGTGCGCGCATTGTCTTCAAGAACGAAGAAGCTGTCAGGCCCGGTGCGAACCAGATCAATGCCGACGATATGGGTGTAGATGCCCCCTGGCGGCGTAACGCCGATCATCTCCGGCAAGAATGCTTCATTGTTGGCGATCAGTTCGACAGGTATCCGCCCTGCCCGCAGGATTTCCTGGCGATGGTATATGTCATGCAGAAAGGCATTGATTGCCTGCACCCGCTGCTCGATGCCACGTTCCAGTTTCGACCATTCGCTGGCGGAAATGATGCGCGGCACGATGTCAAAGGGGATCAGGCGTTCGGTCGCCTCCTGCTGTCCATAAACATTGAATGTGATGCCGGTACGGCGGAAGAATGCTTCAGCTTCGGCCGATTTCTTTTTCAGCCGCTGGATGTCTTCGCCTTCGAACCATTGGACATAACCCCGATAGGGATCGCGGGGGGTACCGTCCGTATTTGACATTTCGTTGAAAAACTCAGGCAACGCTGTCATGGCGTTACCTTAACGGCTTGTGTGTGTTGCGCAAGCCACCAATCCAAAACAGGGCATCTATGACGGCGCTGAACGCACGCCCAAACCGAAACCGCGCAACAGTTTTGCCGTCAGCGCATCGGGTTTGCCGCTGGTGAAAACGGCAGCATCCTCCTGTTGCACCTCACCCTTCTGCCGCGATGTCGGCAGCGGTTCGGTCAAGGAAGCGGCACGGCGGGCAATCGCTTCCGATGTGTCGATCCAGTCGACCGGCCAGGGCGCCATTTTTCGCATCCGGTTGACCAGGAACGGATAGTGGGTACACGCCAGCACCACGATGTCGGTTCGCTTGCCGTCCTGTTCGATGAAGCAGGGCATAATTTCCTTTTCAACCGCAGCTTCGTCCACCATGTTGCCCCGCATGTAGCTTTCGGCAAGCGCTGCCAGCCCGGTGCTGCCGACCAGCCGCACATGGCATTTCGAGGCCCATTCCTCAATCAGGTCGCGGGTATATTGCCGCCGCACGGTACCGGGTGTGGCCAGCACCGAGACGAGGCCTGACCGCGTCCGCTCGGCAGCAGGTTTGATCGCCGGCACCGTGCCGACAAAGGTCTGGCCGGGATAGACTTCCCGCAAATGCGCAATCGCCAGGGTGGAGGCGGTATTGCAGGCAATGACGATAATTTCCGGCTTCCACTCGGCGATGAGATCGCCAAACAGGCCGGTCATGCGCTCCCGAAGCTCTGCTTCCTCCCAGTCGCCATAGGGAAAGGCGGCATCGTCGGCCACATAGATGAAACGCCGGTCGGGCATCAGCACCCGCGCCTCCCGCAGCACCGTCAGGCCGCCAATGCCTGAATCGAACACCATCACGCTCATCGTTTGCCTGCCCTTCCCAGAAGTTCCGGCCAGCGGTGCAGATGCCCCTGCCCCTCGCCGCGAAGTTCGATCCCTCCGTTGTCGGTAAAGCGGAAAAGCAGCCTTTTGCGGGCAAAGCTCCTTGCCCATAGAAACGTAAAGCCCGTACCAACCACCAGACCCGCAAGGACATCGGAAGGAAAGTGAACCCCGATGAAATTGCGGCTCACCGCCACCGCAAGGCCGAGCGCAATGAACAGCCAGCGGAACCTGGGAAACAGCAACACCAGACACAGCGTGAGCGCGCCGGACGTGGTGGCGTGGCCGGAAGGAAAACTGGCAAAATCATAATCGGCGGTAAACGGCATCGCCTCCCACGGCCCTTCGCCTGCAACCTGCGGCGGGCGGGCGCGGCCAAAGACGATCTTCAGCCCGTTGGTGATCAGCCCCGAAAGTGCCACGGCAGTAAAGAGGAAATAGGCCGTCAGCATCAACCGGTGCCACAGACGGTGCAACGGACCGGCAAACCGGTCTGCCGTGCTCACGGTAAAGACCAGCATGACCAGCCCGCTGGCCCACAATATCCAGTCAGAAAGACCAAGATAGGTAATCAGTTCGAAAAACACCTGGTCGCGGGTGGCGCCGCCGCGCACAGCCTGCAGATAGGGCTTGTCGGCAAACCACACCAGGATCGCCACCGCTACCGCTGCAAGGGCCACACACATCACGGACTGGGGCAGCATGAGGACGGAAAACCGGCGGTCCAGCCGCCGCCGGCTGATAAACACAAACCAGCTTGCAATGCGTTGCAGCCAGTTCTGTGGTGCAGGCTGCACCCTGCGGGCAATATCGGGATGTTGGCGCTTGGTCACGGAGCTGGCAGCTGCTTGTTGTGTTCGGCGCTGCTTATGCCCTACACGCCAAAAACAGGCAACAATCGGAAAACATCAAACAGGGGCAGTCTGCGCCTTGCAGACTGCCCCTGATACACCGGTTACGCAATGAACCGGATTGCCGGTTACTTGGCGGAGATCACCGTCATCACCAGTTTGCCGTCGACCTTGACGGGGCCGTCTTCCTTGGCGCCGAGCGTATATTCGAATTCACCGGCTTTCATGCCGCCCTCTTCGCCATGCAGCATCAGCATGAGCTTGTCGCCGGAAGCAACGCTTTCATCCAGCGGTGCGGTGACATCCATGTTCTCGCCGGCCTTGACTGGCGCATGTCCGACCACAGGACCCGGCTTCATGTCGTCGCCGGTGCGGTGAACCACGAGCCAGCCATCATCGGCCGCAACAACCTTGGAAGCAGTTACGCTGCCGCCGGAAACATCCTGATCGGAGCCTTCGACCATCAAGGTCGCATGGCTGGCGGCAAATGCTGCCGTGCCTGCAAGAAGAATGGCTGAAAGGGTAACGCCGGCTATCGTGCCGTTGTGGGCAAATTTCATAAAACTCTCCATTGTCTGCCGGGCGGCCTCATGCCTCCCGCATCGAACGGTTAACGAGCCGGCGCTTTGAAAAGTTTCACCCTGTGGGAATTTCCTGCTTCAAGTTTGCGGCAATCCATCGGTCAGGTCGTAATAGTCGCCCTTGTCGGCAACGAAGATGTGCTTTTCCAGTTTCAGTCCGGTGGGCATGTCGAGGCAACCGGCCAGAATGGAGGTGAAATCGTCCTTGTCGTGTTTCCAAAACAGCGCAGAACCGCACTCTGAACAAAAGCCGCGCTTTGCGTCATCGCTCGACATGTACCATTTGAGTTTTTCAGCGCCCTCGATTTCGATCGCTTCATCGGGTGCATTGGTCGCCGCATAATAATGGCCGCTCTGCTTGCGGCACTGGGTGCAATGGCATGCAACGACCGGCCGCAGCTGCCCGGATATCTTCATCTTGATGCCACCGCACAGACACGATCCGGTATGAATTTCATCGCTCATTGCTGCCTCCAAAAACAATCTTGCCCGGCATCAGCTTAGCGGTTTTTAAGCCGGCTCAAAACGCAAAAGGCAGCCCGTGGTCCGAACCAGGGCTGCCTCCTGACAATTCCTGCAATTTGCAAAACGCTATACAGCCACCTGCTGGTCTTTTTCGTGCTTGCCCTCTTCAAGAAGCTCGGCAATCAGGAATGCCAGCTCCAGCGACTGGGAAGCATTGAGCCGCGGGTCGCAATGGGTGTGATAGCGGTCGGCAAGATCCTCGTCGCTGACGGCACGCGCACCGCCGGTGCACTCGGTAACGTCCTTGCCGGTCATTTCGAAATGCACACCACCTGGATAGGTGCCTTCGGCCTGGTGGATGGCAAAGAACTGCTGGACTTCCTTCAAAACCCGCTCGAAAGGCCGTGTCTTGTAGCCGGAGTTCGAGGTGATCGTGTTGCCGTGCATCGGATCGCATGACCACACGACCGCCTTGCCTTCTTTCTCCACCGCGCGGATCAGCTGCGGCAGATGCTCGCCCACCTTGTCGGAGCCAAAACGGGCGATCAGCGTCAGACGGCCCGGCTCGTTTTCGGGGTTGAGAATGTCGATCAGCTCGATCAGGCCATCGGGTTCGGTGGACGGACCGCACTTGAGTCCGATGGGGTTCTTGATGCCGCGGCAGAATTCCACATGGGCATGATCGGGCTGGCGGGTACGGTCACCAATCCAGACCAGATGTCCCGACGTTGCATAATGATCGCCCGAGGTGGAATCGACGCGCGTCAGTGCTTCTTCATAGCCAAGCAGCAGCGCCTCATGGGAGGTATAGAATTCCGTCTCGCGCAGGCGCGGATTGTTTTCAGGCGAGATCCCCACCGCTTTCATGAAGCGCATGGTCTCCGAAATCCGCTCGGCAAGCTGCTTGTAGCGCTCCGACTGGGGCGAATTGCGCACAAAACCCAGCATCCACTCATTGACATGCTCCAGATTGGCATAGCCGCCCTGGGCAAAGGCACGCAGCAGATTGAGCGTCGCAGCCGACTGGCGGTAGGCCATGATCTGGCGCTCGGGATCGGGAATGCGGGACTGAGAATTGAACTCGGTCGCGTTGATGATATCGCCGCGATAGCTCGGCAACGCCTCATCGCCCTTCTTCTCGATGTCGGACGAGCGCGGTTTGGCAAACTGGCCAGCGATACGGCCCACCTTCACCACCGGCTTGGCGGCAGCAAAGGTCAACACAACGGACATCTGCAGAAAGACGCGGAAGAAATCGCGAATGTTGTCAGCACCATGTTCGGCAAAGCTCTCGGCGCAGTCGCCACCCTGCAGCAGGAAGGCCTCTCCAGCCGCAACCTCGGCCAACTGGCTCTTCAGCGCCCTCGCCTCACCGGCAAACACCAGTGGCGGATAGCTTGCAAGACGCGCCTCGACCGTTTTCAGGGCTTCCTTGTCGGGATAATCGGGAATCTGCACGAACGGTTTGGAACGCCAGGAATCGGGGGACCATTTCTCAGTCATGGGCAACAACCTTGTACGCTGAACGGGTTACTTGCCGGATATACCGGGGTAAAGGCCGAAAGTTTACGGTTCGCGCGCCTTATAGGCAAGCTTGCCGCCGATTGCCAGCCTATTCAGCATCCGCGGCAGGGTCGCCGGCAAACCGCACACCAGCTTCGCGCAGCATCCGGTCGAAGCGGCGGCGGCGCGCCTCTGCCATCGGTGTCATGCGCGGATAATGGGGTGCGTGCAGGTCTTCCAGGATTTCCCGGTCAAACCCGGCCGTCGTGCGCATGAAGGCTGAAAGACCTTCTTCGCCGTGGCTGGCAAGAAAACCGTCCATCACCGTATGCAGATAGGATTGCAGCAAGGGCGGCTTGCCCGCCTGCTGGGCCCTGCCGACATAGACGAAGAAGTCAGCATGCCCCAGGCTCTGCAGCATTTCAGGTGCCTTGTTGCACGCAAGGGAAATATCCTGCGGCGTCAGCGGCACCCGGTCGTAATGGCGCTCACGCTCATCCAGGGAAGGCAGGCTGGAAGCACCATCAAACACCAGCATGCCGTGGATTTCGCAAGCATTGTCCCGATGAACGCTGAGCAGTGCGCGTTCCGGCCAGCCGTCTCCGGGGCGCGATTGCCAATGCCGCCGCCAACCCTTGAGGCGGGCCGGCACAGCGTGCCGGTAAGGGGTTGCAAGGGTTGCCAGATTGACCAGCGAACCGTAGCCAAAATAGGCAATCAGGCGGTCGGAACCCTTGTTCATACTCAGTCCACGCGTTTTCCGTCGCGCACATGATAACTCGGCGAATACAGGGTGACGAGTTCTTCAGCCGCCGTGGGGTGAACGGCCATGGTGCGGTCGAAATCCTCTTTCCTCGCGCCCATCTTGAGGCTGATCCCCAGCAATTGCGCCATTTCCCCGGAATCCGGCCCCACCAGATGGACGCCAACCACCTTTCCGGTCGCCGATTCAGCAATGATCTTCATCAGCATTTTTTCATCGCGCCCGGGCAGAATGTATTTCATGGGCCGGAAAACGGATTTGTAGACATCCAGATCACGGCACTTTTCCGCCGCCTCTTCCTCGGACATGCCAATGGTGCCCACTTCCGGCTGGGTAAAGACAGCGGTTGCCACCAGTTCGTGGTCGGGCATGGTGGGATTGTCCTTGTAGAGCGTCTCGATCAGGCACATCGCCTCATGGATCGCCACCGGCGTCAGCTGCACCCGGTCTGTCACATCCCCCACCGCACAGATCGACGGCACCGAGGAGCGCGAATACTCATCGACCACCACCTTGCCGCCCCATTCCAGCGCAACGCCCGCGGCTTCCAGTCCCAGCGCATCGGTGTTGGGCAGCCGGCCGGCAGCAAGCAGCACCTGATCGGCCTTGAGCACCTCGCCATTGGTCAGCGTGACCTCGCGCCCGCGACCGGCAGGTTCAACTTTCTCGAACTGGGCGCCGGTAATGAACGTCACCCCTTTCTTTTCCATCTCCCCGCGCAAATGAAGGCGCACATCCATGTCAAAGCCGCGCAGGATTTCATCGCCGCGCAGCACCACCGTCACCTTGCTGCCAAGCTGCGAGAGGATGCAGGCAAATTCCAGCGCGATATAGCCTGCGCCCAGAATGACAATTGAAGCCGGCAACGCCTCAAGGTCGAAGATATCGTCGGAAACAATGCAGTGCTCATGGCCTGCAAGTTCCTTCATCGGGTTGGGGCGGCCACCAACAGCAACCAGGATGGTTTCTGCGGACACCTCCTTGCCGCCGGCCTCGATGCGCACCGTATTGGGGCCGGTGACCACGGCCCGGCTGTCGATCATGTCCGCACCATTGGTGTCCAGCCCCTTGCGGTAGAGGCCCTCAAGCCGGGCGATTTCCTTGTCCTTGTTGGCAATCAGCGTTGCCCAGTCAAAACTGCTTTCACCGACCTGCCAGCCATAGCCGGGCGCATCCTCGATCAGTTTGGAATACTGGGAAGCATAAACCATCAGCTTCTTGGGCACACAGCCGCGAATGACGCAGGTGCCGCCAAAGCGGCTTTCCTCTGCAACGCCAACCCGTTTGCCAAGCGAGGCAGCAACCCGCCCTGCTCTGACGCCGCCGGAACCTCCACCAATGACGAATAGATCGTAATCAAACTGCGCCATGATCTGCCTCTGCAATCAATTGTCAAAATGAACAAGCGGACGCCGCCAAACAAAAACCCGGCATCTGTGGCCGGGTTTTTAGCTACTGCATTTTATCCAATGCATATGACAGCGCAAGCCTATTGAAGACCGGCGGCGGTCATCTTTTCGCGAACAGCCGTTGCAAGATCGCGCTGCACGCCATTGGTCCACACACGCGAGGCGCGGTCGATTTCACGCAACATGACCGGTGTTTCCGACAGAAATTTCTTGCCGGCATCGGTCTCGTAGAAATCGGCGATGGCGTTCAACTCATCCTCGCTGAAGATGCGGGAAAAAATCTGCACGATTTCACCTTCCAGATCGCCCCGGCGGCCGGCCAGCGAAATGGCGGCCTCGTCGACAAGCGCGGTGATTTCCGCTTCCTTGTCGGGCCGGTTTCGGATCAGTTCGGCTTTTGCCTGCTGGGCCATCTGGGGAAGGATGGCATCCAGACGATTGGTGGAACGGGTTGCAACGATCGCCCGCTTGGCCGCGGCCAGATGGCTTGCAGATGCATCCTGGGCATGAACGGCGGCGGTGCCGAGGCTCGCCCAGACGAATAGGGTGACGATCAGGCTGAGGGCCGATCTGGTGATGTTCATTCCTGTCTCCATTGCTCCCGGCAGTCCTGCCGGAACGTGTTCCAATGCCGCTTAACGGGGCCGCTTATCCGGGCCGCTCAACCGGCGCAAATCAGCGCCTTAATAGAGTGATACCGCCCTCTCCTGCAAGCACCAGTGTGCTAGCAAGGCCGATGAACAGGCCGTGCTGCACGACGCCGGGTATTTCCAGCAGGGCGGAAGACAGTGCTTTTGCGTCGGGAATGCGGCCAAAAGATGCATCCACAATAAAATGCCCGCCATCGGTAAGATAGGGTTTTCCATCGCCTTTGCGCAGTTCAACCGGCCCGGAAAGCCCAAGGCTTTCAGCAGCCTTTTCGATTGCCCGGTGCGTTGCGCCAAGACCGAACGGCGTAACCTCGACTGGCAGCGGAAAGGCGCCGAGCACATCCACCAGCTTGCTGTCGTCGGCGATCACCACCATGTCTGCCGAGGCTGCGGCAACGATCTTTTCACGCAACAGCGCGCCGCCGCCTCCCTTGATCAGCGTCAGGTCCCGGTCCGCCTCGTCGGCGCCATCAACGGTAAGATCCAGTTCCGGCGTTTCATCCAGCGTGGTCAGCGGCACGCCCACTTCGCGGCAAAGGGCTGCCGAGCGCTCGGAGGTGGGAACGCCAGTCACCGTAAGGCCCTTGCCCACCTGTTTGCCCAAAATCCGGATAAACTCGTCTGCTGTGGAGCCGGTGCCGATTCCCAGCTTCATGCCGTCCTTGACGAACTCGAAAGCCGCCTGTGCTGCCTTGATTTTCAATTCCCGGGACATGCAACACCCTGCCAATTGCACCTTTGAATTGGTCGTGCGCCTACCACCTGGGCTGCCACGCGCCAAGAAAAAGAATGCGGCGCCAACAGGAAATTCCATGTTAGTTGTCGCTTGTCCTGCCCTTTTTCACCTCTTGCAACAGGCCATGGTCAAAGTTAGGTCCTGTTGACAAATAGGGTTTGGAGCACGGATGAGCCAGGATTTCGCAATTGTTTTCGATCTTGACGGCACGCTGGCCGATACAGCCCCCGATCTTTTGGCATCGCTCAACCACAGCGTCCGCGATCATGGTTTTGGCGAATTCACCCTTGCCGAAATCGGACATCTGGTGGGCCACGGTTCCATCGCCATGATCCGCCGCGCCTTCGAATTGCACGATACCCATCTGCCTGAAGAACTGCTGAGCGAACTGCACCAGGAATTCCTTGTTCACTACGAAGCAAACATCGCCGTGCATTCGCGCCTGTTCGACGGCGCGGCCAAGTTGCTCGATCATCTGTCGCAGGAAGGATTTGTGCTGGCTGTTTGCACCAACAAATACGAGGCGATGGCAAGGCGCCTTCTTGGCGAACTCGGTGTGCTCGAGCGCTTTGCCGCGATAACCGGCGGCGATACCTTTGAGTTCAGAAAGCCCGATGCGCGGCACCTTGACGGCACGATTGAGCGCTGCGGTACACCACACGGGCTGATGATCGGCGATACGATCACCGATGCGGATGCGGCAAAGAATGCCGGAAGACCGCTGATCCTGGTCGATTTCGGCTATTCGTCCCGGCCTGTTGGCGAAATGGGCGCCGGCCGGGTCATTTCGCATTTTTCACAGGCCCCGCAGGCAATCGGCGAACTTCTGGCCGAATAAAAACACGGCCCGCAGCTTTCGCGGCGGGCCGGTTGAGATAGAGTGGTAAAGGTCAGCTCTGGTGTTCGGGCTGTTTTTCCAGCGCTTCCTGGGTTGCGTCGATATAGACACGAACATCGCCCCAGGTTTCATCCCGGATTACCTGCAACTCGTCGAAGGTAACGGCGATGCGGTGTTCCCCCATTCCAAGGAAACCGCCCACGTCAATCACCGCCTTGGTGATCTGGCCGTCGGTATCGACGATCAGTTCGTGGATTTCGCCAACGTCCTCTTCATTGGTGCCATATACGCGTGCACCGGTCAGGTGCTCGGTGGTCAGCTCTTCCAAGGTTGCGGTTTGATAGCCTTCCCGTTCCACTTCCGGCCGCATCAGCATTTCACGGTGCATGCCTTCACTGGCATCGGAGTCGGCTGAAGCGGTCTGTTCGCCGGTTTCCTCTGCCTCTTGCGTTGCGGCGGCAGTCTCTTCATTTTCCCCGGTGACAGCCTTCATGGCCTCCTTGTCACCTTCGCGAACATGGGCAGGTGCTGCTTCCAGCATTTCCTTGTTGGCGTTGACCACCAGGAAGAAGTCGTCGCCGTCACCGTCTTCCCGCACAAAGCGGATGCGGTCCATTTCAACGGCAATGTCTTTTTCACCGATGCCGAGAAACCCGCCAACACCCAGGATAACGGCTTTGACGGATCCTTCCCTGCTCAGGATGACATCATCGATTTCTCCGATATCATCCCATTCCTGTTCGCCACCTTCGGCAATGGCATCATCGTCGTTGACTTCGCTTTCAGTTGCATAAACGCGCATGCCGATCAGTTCGGAAGCGCGCAGATCGTTTTCCGTATAGGTGTATTCGGTAAATGCCTGCATGTGTGAGGCGGCAAGGGCAGACGTGCTCAATGCCAGCGACAGGGCTAAGGCTGAAACTATGGACTTCATGGTTCGACTCCTCGATCGTTTGTAGTTTTGCCAAAGCTCCGCCATCGGCCTGCATGCAGCAGTCCGCGTTGACGGAAGAGGCAAGACGGCTATTTCCTTCGTCAGCGCAACTCCGGTGGCGCCGTTGGGAAGGAAGAAGGAATTTCCCTTCGTTGCGATAACGCGGCAGCAGATAAAAGGTTGCGTATTCCCGTGCCGGAAGCGTTGGCAAAAAAAGAAGGGAACACGCACCATGACTTCGGGGATGGGAGAAGTTACGGACGTCGCCCGAGGTTCCCTTCTTGAGGGCAGGTTAGAGAGCTTTGCGGCAAACCGCATTTAACTTTGACATGCCTGCAGTGGTTGGCCGTCCTATGCCGCGCGACGGCGCTTTGCCGGAATCGCATTTTCTTTCAGCCATGTTTCCAGATCGTCCAGCGGCATGGGTTTTGCGAACAGAAAGCCTTGCATGACGTTGCACCCGGCAGCAATCAGCTTGCCGGCCTGGTCTTCCGTTTCCACTCCCTCGGCCACCGTCGTGTAGTCCAGGCTGTGCGCCATGGCGATGATCGTGCGCACGATTGTCTCACCATGACCGTCCTTGCCGTCCAGAGCCGAGACAAAGCTGCGGTCGATCTTGAAGACGTCAAAGGGCAGCCGCGACAACTGCGCCAGGTTGGAATAGCCAGTGCCGAAATCATCGATGGCAAACCGCACGCCGATTTCCTTCAGCGTCCGGATGTGCTCCAGCACAAGCGCCGGATTGCTCATCGCCATGCTTTCGGTAACCTCCAGTTCCAGCAGACCGGGGTCTGCCTTGGTGCGCTTGAGGATCGACTTGATGTTGCTGGCAAAGTCGGCCCTTTCAAATTGCTGCATGGAAATGTTGACAGCCACCGCAAGTGGATTTCCTTTGGTGCTGAACGCTGCGATCTGCCGGCAGGCGGTTTCGACGACATAATCGCCCAGCGGCTGAATCAGTCCGCAATCTTCGGCAACCGGGATAAACTCGCCGGGGCTGATCATGCCGTTTTCCGGATGATGCCATCGAACCAGCCCCTCCACGCCGCGAACCTTGCCGCTGTGAGCATCGACCTTGGGCTGATAGTGGAGTTCCAGCTCGCCGCGATTGAGCGCCTTGCGCAGATCAGATTCGATTTCCAGACGGCGGCCGGCCTTGCGGTTTAGTTCTTCGCAGAAGAAACGATAAGTGTTCTTGCCCTCTTCCTTGGCCTGATACATCGCCATGTCGGAATGCTTGAGCAGGGTCTGGTAATCGCTGCCGTCGCGGGGAAACGTTGCGATTCCGATCGATGCACCGATGATGATTTCCTTGCCGTCCACCGCAAAAGGTTCTTTCAGGGCGTTGAGGATACGGTGCGCCACCGTGGCAGCATCGGTTTCCTCGCGGATTTCCGGCAGCAGCAGCGTAAATTCATCGCCGCCGAGCCGGGCGAAGGTGTTGTCCTGTTTTGCGTCTTCCTCCCCGGCAATGTCGAGCAGATCCTGAGCTGCCTCCAGCGAAATCTGGTCGCCCTGGCGTATCAGGCCGCTGATCCGTCCGGCGAAGGCAGCCAGCAACTGGTCGCCAAGATCGTGACCGGAAGTGTCGTTGACGCGCTTGAAACCGTCGAGATCGAGGAACAACAAGGCCCCTGAGGTGCCATTGCGCACCACCTTCGCCACCGAGCGATCGATCTCGCGCCTGAAAAACTCCCGATTCGGCAGGCGCGTAATCTTGTCCACATAGGCAAGGTCGTAAATTTGCGACATGTTGGTGCGGATGGTGCGCACCATCTGGTTGAAGGACCGGGCAAGCTGGCGGATTTCCCGCGCACCGCGCCCTTGCGCTTCGCGCTCCAGATCGCCACCGGCAATTGCCTGTGCCGTCTCGGTCAATCCCTTTAGCGGCGCGGTGATCTGCGATACCATTCTGGCAGCAAGAACAAGGCCGATCAGCAGGATTGGAAGGATCGTGGCGAGTTTCGCCCTGATCACCGCAAACAGTGTCTCGCCAAGACCGGGAACTTCAAAGGAAATCAGCACCGAGCCAATTGCCTGCGGCTCTCCTGCAGCAGCGGAAAACCCGCTGCCGCCCGCAAGCAATGGCTCGGCGACCTCGATGCGGCCGTCAGCGATGCGAAGCGCTGTGCTTCCCGTCGCCAGGGCCTGATCATGGAGGATGTTTGAATCGATGGCGATGACGGGGGAAGTGGCAAGATCGCCATCGAGGAAAAAGGTCTTGTCCCGGTCCACAACGGAAAGCTGGCGGATATCGCCGCGCTTTCTCACCGAGACAAGAATGGACTCGATATCGTCCAGATCGAAGTAATTGAATTGCTTCTCCAGGCTGCGCGCAATCACGTTGGTAACGTCCAGCGCCGCGTCGATGCGCTGCTGGCGTTTGTGAGCGATTTCGCTGGAGGTATCTGTAAACAACTGGGCAGCGAGAAGCAGAGCCGCAACGCCCACAACCAGGCTCAAAAACCTGAAATGCATACCGGATACCATCGCTAACATGCGATGTTTCATCTTATCCACCCTTCCGGCATTATACATTTGCCGGTTGTTGTCCCCTGACGGCTGCCTTTGTACCGCACACGCAATGCCATTGGGTAAACCCGATAGGATTTGTATAAAATTCCGCGCAGGATGGTTATCGAAATCTTATCGCCGTCTTGCCTGTGCCTTGGCCGCTTCAGCATCTCAATGCGGTAAATCCACTGCCATTCCACACCCCTTCCTTGTAATTGATCCAGAGCACGCTAAGACACCGCTAATCCCGCCAATCAAAGCTCAAAGGTTTCTGCTCCGATGAACGAACGCGCTGCTCCCCCCACTGCTGGCTCTGCTGAAGACCCTGCCGGCAATGCCCTGTTTCCGCTAACCGGCGACGATACCCCCTACCGCAAGCTGACCGGCGATCTCGTGTCAGTCGACACGTTCAAGGGCGAGGACGTGCTGACGGTCGAAACCGAGGCGCTGCGCATGCTTTCAGAACAGGCCTTCATGGACATCAACCATTTGCTGCGCCCCGGCCATTTGCAGCAACTGGCGAGAATCCTCGATGACCCGGAAGCAACCGACAACGACAAATTCGTCGCCTATGATCTGTTGAAAAACGCCAACATCGCCGCAGGCGGCATCCTGCCGATGTGCCAGGATACCGGCACGGCCATCATCATGGGCAAGAAAGGCAACCGGGTGTGGACTTCCGGTGGAGACGAGGCAGCGCTTGGCCAGGGCGTGCTGGATGCCTATGAAAAGCGCAATCTGCGCTATTCCCAGCTCGCCCCGCTCTCCATGTTCGAGGAAAAAAACACCCGCACCAACCTGCCGGCCCAGATCGAACTTTATTCAGAGGGCAGCGATGCCTACAAATTCCTGTTTGTCGCAAAGGGCGGCGGTTCGGCCAACAAGACCTTCCTGTTCCAGGGCACACCCTCCCTGCTGACACATGACCGGATGATCGACTTCCTGAAGGAAAAAATCCTGACGCTCGGCACCGCCGCCTGCCCGCCCTATCACCTGGCCATCGTCATCGGCGGCCTGTCGGCAGAACAGAACCTTAAAACCGTAAAGCTCGCCTCCACCCGTTATCTCGACACCCTGCCGGTGACCGGCGGCGAGGATGCCCATGCCTTCCGCGATCTGGAGATGGAAGCAGAAATCCACAGGCTGACCCAGGCAACGGGCGTCGGCGCCCAGTTCGGCGGCAAGTATTTCTGCCATGACGTCAGGGTCATCCGCCTGCCGCGCCATGGTGCCTCGCTGCCCATTGGCATTGGCGTCTCCTGCTCCGCCGACCGTCAGGCCAAGGGCAAGATCACCCGCGACGGCGTTTTCCTCGAACAGCTTGAATCTGATCCGTCGAAATACCTGCCGGACATAACCGACGATCACCTTGGCGGCAGCGTTGTGGAGATCGATCTCAACCAGCCGATGAATCAAATCCTCAAGACGCTGTCCCAACACCCGGTAAAGACTCGCCTTTCCCTGACGGGCACCATTGTCGTTGCCCGCGATCTGGCCCATGCAAAAATCCGCGAGACGCTGGAAACGGGCGGCGAAATGCCGGAGTACTTCAAGAACCATCCCGTCTATTACGCCGGCCCCGCAAAGACGCCGGAAGGCATGCCGTCCGGCTCCTTCGGACCGACCACCGCCGGGCGCATGGATTCCTATGTCGACCAGTTCCAGTCCTTTGGCGGCTCCATGGTGATGCTCGCCAAGGGCAACCGCTCGCGCCAGGTGCGCGATGCCTGCGCCCGTCATGGCGGCTTTTATCTGGGCTCCATCGGCGGCCCCGCCGCACGGCTTGCCCAGGACTGCATCAAGCATGTCGAGGTGCTGGAATATCCCGAACTCGGCATGGAGGCGATCTGGAGAATCGAGGTCGAGAACTTCCCCGCCTTCATCGTCATAGACGACAAGGGGAACGACTTCTTCAAGGAATTGAACCTGGGCTGAAGCGAGAGTTGCTAAGGCGCCCTTCGGCAAATCGCCACCAGAGCAATGCAGGATTTGACGAAATCGGAGAAACCTGGATGCGCAAGCCATGCCAACAGATGAAATTGTTGTCTCGTTTCTGATCCAGCGTGAAAGGATCCAGCGACCGGCTGAGGCCCTTTGCAGCAATTTAAATCAGCTGGCTATTTCTTCCAGTCGCCTTCCGTGTTCCACCATCTGTGCGGATTGTCGTTGTCATCCAGGCCCTTGCACTGGCTACGCAAAACCTCTGTCACGGTTATGACCGGCTCATAATAGCTGTGGACCTCGTAGATGGCTTCCACCACATTGTTCAAAAGCTCTCTATTGCGAGGAATAAAGAAGCGCATCTCATCAACGCCGGGACGGTGGCGGGTGTCTTCTTCAGCCCCTGTCGGCGTACCTTCTCGGGGGCGGTAATACTCGATGCCTGCAGGTGCACGATAGCCGTTTCGATCGGTATTCCCCTGCCTAAGCGGCGCAACTTCCGCTATCGCGCCGAAGATACGGTCCACGTCTTCTTCAGGAGCCTGAAACATAACTAGCCACAACGGCTGCATTTCAATCGGTCGGGTATCGAAACCGGTTTGAAGAATAGACGTTTCAGTCACAGCGCACCCCCGGTTCCACGATTTCAAATCCGACAATCTCGAATTCATACAATTCACTGTTGTCCGGCTTCATCGCCCGGGCGATCAACTTGCCATCCTCCGAATGGTAGACCGCATGGGTGGTGTGCAGGGCACGGTAACAATGATCACCATTGGGATAGTAATATTTGATCACGTCATTTCCTTTCTGAAATTCGTATCACGTCAAAGCTGGAACGGGGCCGTTCTGGATTTCGATGCAGAAGGCGGGCACCAAGATGCCTGAAAAGACCTAAGCACGGGATATCTCCGGCATAATTCGATTTTTGTTCCTATCTCATTGCTGCTGACAACAGGATGTCAGCAGTAAGTGTGTTGCAGGTCAGCATGCGCCGCCCCCATATAGCTACGGATTTTCAGATGATTTTGACTGCAAGAACAAGACACGCAATCTATCTCCCGCCCTCCCCATCCGCTCCTTACTAGGCTAAAGTCTGGACTCAACAGGGAGGAGCCTCATGACCCGGCGCAATGTTATCGTGATCATGACCGATGAACTGCGCCGCGATGCGCTGGGCTGCTATGGCAGCCCGATTGCCCGCACACCCACCATCGATGCCCTCGCCGCCAACGGCCTTGTATTCGACGCCTGCTACACCCCCTCGCCGATATGCGTCCCGGCGCGCGCTTCCATCGCCACCGGCCGCTATGTCCACGAAACCCGCTGCTGGTCGAACGCCCTACCTTATCGCGGCAAACCGGAAAGCTGGCACCACCGCCTGCGCGATGCCGGTTTTCACACCGTGTCCGTCGGCAAGCTACACTTTCGCGGGGCGCAGGACGACAATGGCTTTTCCCAGGAGATCGAACCGGTTTATGTTCGCGACGGCCAAGGCTGGATCCACGGCCTCCTGCGCGAACGCGACGATCTGTTTGACCCGAGCAGTTTTGCTGAACATATCGGCCCGGGCGATGACCCCTACACGGACTATGACGAGAAGGTCTGCGCGAATGCCGTTGAGTGGATTACCAATCGCGGCAACAGGAAAGATAACAACTGGTGCATGTTCCTTTCCTTCCTGCGGCCGCATTATCCGCTGACTTGCCCGCCCCGCTTCTACGAGCAGTTTGATCCGGAAAAAATGCCGATGCCGATTCCAGCCGATCCTGCATCCGGTGCCGGTCATCCGGTGCTGGAATGGATGCGTAAGTCCTGCAACTATGATGCACCCTTTGACGATGCCATGCGCCGTGTGGCCATTGCTTCCTATCACGGCCTGTGCAGTTTCGTGGACAACATGGTGGCACAAGTTCTGACGGCGCTTGAAGCTTCCGGAATGGCGCAGGATACCGCCATTATCTTCACCAGCGATCACGGTGAGTGCCTCGGTGATCGGGGCTTCTGGACCAAGATGGTCATGTATGAGGAAGCCGTCACGGTCCCGATGATCATCGCCGGGGCTGGAGTAAAAAAGGGTCGTGTCTTGCAACCGGTTTCGCTGATCGACCTATATCCGACCATCC
The DNA here is from genome assembly GCF_001953055.1 of Salaquimonas pukyongi. Lineage (NCBI taxonomy): Bacteria > Pseudomonadati > Pseudomonadota > Alphaproteobacteria > Hyphomicrobiales > Salaquimonadaceae > Salaquimonas > Salaquimonas pukyongi. The sequence continues at coordinate 1,950,476 of NZ_CP019044.1, forward strand.
TGGAGCTTGCCGGTGTGCCAGCTGAACCGCAAACCATCCCGCACCATGCCCGCTCACTGCTGAAAAGTGGCGTGGAAGGCGACAGACCAGTCCTTTCCGAATATCACGACTACGGTGCTCAGACTGCGATGTTCATGCTGCGCCAGGGGTGCTGGAAACTGGTCTGTTATCCGGGCTTTCCTTCCCAGCTCTTTAACCTTGAGTCCGATCCCGGAGAGCGCCGAGAGCTTTCTGGAGATGCCGAACACAGCGGAATTTTATCGAACATGACCGAAACGCTGCACACAATGATCGATCCCGAAGCCGTCAACCGCCTCGCCTTTAAGGATCAGGCCGACAGGATTGCCGAACTCGGCGGCCGAGACGCTATTCTGAATACGCAAAATTTCGACCACACACCGGCACCGCTGGCCTGACACCAACCACCGCCTTTGCAACAACGCTGCGTTATCCTAAGTAAGTCCTCCCGCCGGACGAATCGGCCTGACGTCCGCCGGTTAAGCCACCGTTGCCGCCGGAGAAACGCCCGTGGAATTCATGCACCTTCTGTCCGATCCTGCCGCCTGGGCGGCCTTTGCCGCACTCGTGGTCATGGAAATCGTGCTTGGCATCGACAATCTGATTTTCATTTCCATCGTCACCAACAAGCTGCCGGAAAGCCAAAGGCCCATGGCAAGGCGCGTTGGCATCGGGTTGGCGCTTGGCATGCGGCTGATGCTGCTGGCTGCAATTGCCTGGCTCGTCGGGCTGACAGCACCGGTGTTCGACCTCGGCATAACCGGCGCACCGGATGCCCATGGGGTTCCGGTATTCGAAACCGCCTTTTCCTGGCGGGACATCATCCTGGTCGCAGGCGGTCTTTTCCTGGTCTGGAAGGCGACCAACGAAATCCATCACACCATCGATCCCGAGCAATCGGGCGCCCTTCTCGACAAACACCGCGCCGGCACCCATTTTACCGCCGCCATCATTCAGATCATCCTGCTTGACCTGGTGTTCTCGGTCGACAGCATTCTGACCGCCATCGGCATGACCGACCATCTGCCGATCATGGTCGCCGCTGTCATCGTCGCGGTCATGGTGATGCTGCTGGCGGCAGGCCCGGTATCCGAATTCATCAAGCGCAATCCCAGCGTTGTCATGCTTGCGCTCGGCTTCCTGCTGATGATCGGCACGGTGCTGATCGCCGACGGCTTCGGCGTGCACGTGCCCAAAGGCTATGTTTACGCTGCCATGGCGTTTTCGATGTTTGTCGAACTGCTCAACATGCTGGCAAGAAGGCGCCGCGCAAAACTTATCGAACACGAATAAGCAATACTCCGCCCGGCCCTTGAGCCGGGCAGGACCCGTGACCATCTCAAAAACAGGAGCAACTGTTGGAGATGACAATGCTGTGCCCCGTGGATGGTGAAACCCTGTTGATGAGCGAAAGACAGGGTGTTGAAATCGGCTATTGCCCGCGCTGCCGCGGCTCTGAAATCACGGTTGACCGCCCCCTGCCGCAGGCATAGTGTCCGTTCCATGGACACGAGCGATTATCCAAGCATTGGCAAGCCCGGCAGCGATCCATCCCTGATCGACCCGTTTGGCCGCGCCGTCACCTATCTTCGCGTATCGGTCACCGACCGCTGCGACTTCCGCTGTGTTTATTGCATGGCGGAAGACATGACCTTTCTGCCCAAGAAAGACCTTCTGACGCTGGAGGAACTCGACCGCCTGTGCAGCGAGTTTGTTGCAAAGGGCGTTCGCAAATTGCGGCTTACCGGCGGCGAACCGCTGGTGCGCCGCGGCATCATGCAACTGGTGCGCTCCCTTGGCCGCCATCTTGATAGCGGCGCGCTCGAGGAATTGACGCTCACCACTAACGGCTCTCAACTGCATCGCTTTGCCGGTGAACTGTTTGATTGCGGCGTGCGGCGCGTCAACGTATCCCTCGACACGCTCGATGCGGACAAGTTCGCCAAAATCACCCGCTGGGGCCGGCTGGAACAGGTAATGGGCTCGCTTGAGGCGGCAAAGAAGGCCGGTCTTGCCATCAAGATCAATGCCGTCGCCCTGAAGGGCGTCAACGAGCATGAAATCGAGGACATGCTGAAATGGGCCCATGGCGAAGGCTATGACTTCACCCTGATCGAAACCATGCCCCTGGGCGAGATCGAGGAAGACCGCACCGAGCAGTATCTGCCCCTGTCACAGGTGCGCCAGCAGTTGCAAGAAAAATACAGCCTGACGCCGATCCCCTACAAAACCGGCGGCCCGGCGCGCTATGTCAAGGTGGAGGAAACCGGCGGACGGCTCGGCTTCATCACGCCGATGACCCACAATTTCTGCGAAAGCTGCAACCGGGTGCGCCTGACCTGTACCGGGACGCTCTATATGTGCCTGGGCCAGGAGGATGCCGCTGACCTGCGCGAGCCGCTTCGTGCATCCGAAGGCAATGAACTACTTTCAACCGCGATCGATGAAGCCATCACCCGCAAACCCAAGGGACATGATTTCATCATCGGCCGCAATACCACTCCTTCCGTCGCCCGCCATATGAGCACCACGGGCGGCTAACCTTTTTCGCTGCTGCATGATGCCCGCTGCTTGCCTGCCGCGGGCCTTGTGCCTTTCTTTTCGTCTTGTCTGCCTTCGCAGGCCTTCCGTCTCAACGCCAATCGCCATCTATTGGAATTTGAGGATGCAATCATCCGGCCACATGAGGGAAAACCTCCAGGGCAGCCTGTTCATGGTCGTTGCCATGGCAGGCTTTGCCGTCAACGACGCCATCGTCAAATCCGTAGGCAATACGCTAAATCTCGGTCAGACGCTGATGCTTCGCGGTCTGTTTGCAAGCGTGTTGATTTTTGGCCTGGCGCGCCTGTTCGGTCACTGGCGTTCACCGCGCATCCTGTTGCATCCCCGCATTCTGCTTAGAACCCTGGGCGAGATGATCGCCACGGCCTGCTTCGTCACCGCCATTTTCAACATGCCGATCGGCAACGCGACCGCGATCCTGCAGGCCCTGCCCCTGGCACTGACCGCTGCCGCCGCCCTGTTTTTGCGTGAACCCGTGGGCTGGCGGCGCCTGGCCGCCATTGTGATCGGTTTTGCCGGGGTCATGATCATCATCCGCCCCGGCATGGAGGGCTTCACCATCCATTCGGTACTGGTATTGATTGCCGTTGGGGGCTGCATCATACGCGACCTGACCACGCGCACCCTGCCGAGGGAAATTCCCGGCCTGATGATAACCCTTACAACCTCCCTCGCCGTTGCGTTGATGGGGGCAGCGATTGCCCTCAGCGAGGCATGGAACCCCATCGGCGCAGTCGAATGGGGCAAGCTCGCCGCCGCCTCGCTGTTTTTGATTGTCGGCTATTATTTCGTAATCTCGGCCATGCGGGTTGGCGATATCGGCTTCGTTTCGCCCTTTCGCTACACGATTTTGATCTTTGCCATGATTGCCGGGTTCTTCGTCTTTGGTGAACGGCCCGACCTCTTGACGCTTTTAGGTTCGGCGATCATCGTGGCGACGGGGGTTTACACCCTGTACCGGGAACGCGTCGTCCACCGGCAATCCATCACGCCGCCGCCAAACCGCTCATGAAATGGAGAACCGGCCGCACCCCGGCTGCCCCGCCCCATGGACTTCACGACCCCGCCACAGCCTGAACCTTCTGCGCCGCCGCACTACCCGCAAGAGGGAGAACAGCCGCGTGCCCGCTTTCTCGATCTTTCCACCCCGCCGCACATCCTGACCCTGGTACTGGTTGCCGGGATCGGCGCACTGAACATGAATGTTATCCTGCCTTCGCTTCCGGCGATGGCCGACTGGTTCAAGACCGATTACGCGGTCATGCAGCTCGCCGTCTCCGCTTACCTTGCCGCCACGGCCGTCCTGCAGATCATCGTCGGTCCCTTGTCCGACCGGTTTGGCAGGCGGCCGATACTGATTGGGTCAATTTTCATTTTTCTGCTGGCAACAGTTGCAGCAGCACTCGCCCCCACCATAGAGATTTTCATGGCAGCGCGCCTGGTTCAGGCCGTCGTGGTGGGCGGCTTTGCGCTGTCACGGGCCATCGTGCGCGACATGGTGCCCATGGAAAGGGCCGCCAGCATGATCGGCTATGTTACCATGGGCATGACCCTGGCGCCCATGGTCGGGCCGGTCATCGGCGGGGTTCTGCAGGAGATGTTCGGCTGGCAATCGGTCTTCTGGATGACCGCTGCCATGGGAGTGGCAGTTCTTGCCATCGTCATTCTCGACCTCAGGGAAACCAATCAGCACCGCTCCACCGGCATGACCAGCCAGTTCCGCTCCTACCCCGAACTGCTCACCTCGCGCCGCTTCTGGGGGTTCGTGTTTTCCGCCATGTTCGCCTCGGGCATGTTCTTTGCCTATATCGGCGGCGCGCCCTATGTCGCACAATATCACCTCAGCCTGTCGCCATCCGCGCTGGGCGTGTATTTCATCTTCATCGCCATCGGCTACATGTTCGGCAACTTCCTGTCCGGCCGTTATGCGGCGCGGGCCGGCGTATTCACCATGATGATCGCCGGCGCCCTGATCGCCGCTTCCGGCATCATCCTTTCACTCGTCTACTTTTCGCTCGGCGGCAGTCATGCGGCAGGGTTTTTCGGCCCGCTGTTCTTCCTCGGCATGGGCAATGGCATGGTGCTGCCATCGGCCAATGCGGGCATGATCAGCGTGCGTCCGCATCTGGCAGGATCGGCAGCCGGTCTCGGCGGCGCCATGCAGATTGGCGGCGGCGCGGCGCTTTCTGTACTGGCAGGACACCTTCTGACTCCCCAAAGCGGCCCTTTTCCCCTGCTCTGGCTGATGCTGGCAGCCGGCATTCTCGGCATTTTCATGACGCTATATACGCGCCACATCGACAGGCTGATGGCCTCAAGCGGCAAGCAGGTGTAAAAACGCCCCATGACAACAAAACTCATCATCGGGCCCACCCCTGAAGATCCCGCTCTTTCGACTGAAGTCGAGGGCATCGACCATACCGGCACAGCCGTTGCCACCGATGTCATCACCGAGCGGCCGCTTACGCTTTTTCTCAACGCCCAGGAGATCGTCACCATGATGACGATCGGCGATCATCCCGGTCTTCTGGCGGCTGGCTATCTGGCAAACCAGAACATGCTTTCCCGCGAGGACGTCATCACCGCGATCGAGCATGACGAAGACCTTGATGTCGTCGTTGTGCGCACCGAACGGGAGACCAATTACGAAGAGAAACTGAAAAAGAAGGTTCGAACGTCAGGCTGCGCACAGGGTACGGTGTTCGGCGATGTCATCGATACCTTCGAAAAGATCAGGCTGGGGACCGGCGCCAAGCTCAGGACTTCCTGGCTGTATGCCCTGACCCGCGAAATCAACACCCAGCCAAGCCTGTATCTGAAGGCTGGCGCCATCCATGGATGCGTGTTGTGCAAGGCAGACAAACCGCTGGTCTATATGGAGGATGTCGGACGCCACAACGCCGTCGACAAGGTTGCCGGCTGGATGATGCTCAACAACGTCGATCCCGGTGACAAGATTTTCTACACCACCGGCAGGCTGACCTCCGAAATGGTCATCAAGACGGTGATGATGGGCATTCCGATACTTGTTTCGCGTTCAGGCTTCACCGCCTGGGGTGTGGAACTGGCCCGCCAGGCAGGCCTGACGCTGATCGGGCGTGCCCGCGGCAAACGCTTCGTCGCCCTTTCCGGCGCAGAACGCATCGTCTTTGACAGCGACCCGGAGGCCGAAGCAGAAGAAGACGCAAAACACAATCGCAAGGCAAGCCGCGATGACTGACGGGAAGACCGGCAAAGCCACTGCAGATGATGTTGACGAAACCAGTGCGCAACTGGTTGGCGTCATCCTCGCCGGCGGTCTGTCGCGGCGGATGGAGGGTGCGGAAAAGACCCTGCTCGATCTTGCCGGCCAGCCGCTCATTGGACACATTTGCAGCCGGTTTGCCGCCCAGTGCGGCGAGCTGATCGTCAATGCCAATGGCGATCCTGGACGCTTTGCGTTTTTGGACCTCCCCGTACAGGGCGATACCGTTGATGGTTTTGCAGGCCCCCTTGCGGGCGTTCTTGCCGCCATGGACTGGTGCAACAAACACCGGCCAGCAGCCACCCATGTGGTGACCGCAGCCGGCGATACCCCCTTTTTTCCGGCAGACTATGTTTCCCGGTTGAAAACCGCCCTTGCAGTTGAACGAAAGTCCGAAACCATCTGTCTTGCCTATAGCGGCGGCAACCGCCATCCGACCTTCGGGCTTTGGCCGATTGCCCTGCGCGAGGCATTGCGGCGGTTCCTGGTTGAGGAAGGCGAGCGCAAGGTGATGCTCTTTGCCCAGCGCCACAATCTGGTTAAGGTCGATTTTCCGCTCGCCCCTGACGGCAGCGACCCGTTTTTCAACATCAACACGCCGCAGGACATGCAGCAGGCGGAGCAGATGATCGGCACGGCAGCAACATGAAGGCGCGACTCGGCATTTTCGGCGTTACCGGCTGGAAGAACTCCGGCAAGACCCGCATGGTGGCAAACCTGGTGCGCGAGTTCACCGCACGCGGCCTGAAGGTCTCCACGGTCAAACACGCCCACCACAGCTTCGATGTCGATCAGGAAGGCCGCGATTCCTGGCAGCACCGGCAGGCAGGGGCCAGCGAGGTCGCGCTTGTCTCCCGCAACCGCTGGGCGCTAATGCATGAATTGCGCAAGGAAAAAGAGCCCTCCCTCGATGATATTCTGGCACGTCTCTCCCCCTGCGATCTTGTTATCATTGAAGGCTACAAGCGTGAGGATCATCCCAAGATCGAGATGATCCGGGAAACGCAAACGCCCCGGCCAGCTTCCGACCCCATGTTGTGGCGGGAGGATCCCAGCATTGTTCTGATTGGCAGTGCGGCAAAGATGGATGAATGCCCCCTGCCCCGGCTCGATCCCGATCAGGTCTCCGATATTGCGGACTTCATTCTTGCCTGGCTTGAAAAGGCACGCAGCGATGCCGCCGAATAAAGCCAGCGCCCCGGGCCGCCTGCTCGATGACTGCTTCCTTCATGACAGCGAACGCATGCGCCATCACGAGGCAATCGATCTGCTGAAAACCCGCCTTGCGCCAGTGGCAGAATGCGAAACGGTGTCTTTGGATCAGGCCGCGGGCCGTATTCTGGCAGAACCCGTTCTTTCGCCCCGCAACGTGCCACCGGCAGACAACAGCGCCGTCGATGGCTATGCCTTTTTGCATGCTGACTATCTGGCACTGGATGGCAATTTTCCGGTAACGGCACGCATCGCCGCCGGCAGCGGAGCGGTAAAACCGCTTGCACCCAAAAGTGCCGCTCGCATTTTCACCGGCGCGCCGATGCCCGATGGCACTGATAGCGTTGCCATGCAGGAAGATTGCAAAGGCAGGCAAGACGGCAAATTTGTCCAAATCCCGCCAGGCCTGAAACCCGGCGCCAACCGCCGCAAGGCAGGCGAGGATCTCAAACGCGGCGATGCCATTGCCGCCGCCGCCACGGTCGTGACGCCACAACTTGTCGCCTCCATCGCATCCGCCGGTTTTGCTGAAGTTCCCGTCTTCGGCAGACTGAAAGTGGCGCTGCTTTCCGGCGGCGATGAACTGGTGGAACCAGGCAGCAATGCTGAAGAAGGGCAGATTTACGACACCAACCGCCACATGCTGAAAGCCTTGCTGGCCCGCCTGCCGGTGGAAGTGAGCGATTTGGGCATTCTGCCCGACGATCCGGATGTTATCGCAAGGAAGCTGACCGGAGCTGCCGAAAACCATCATGCCATCATCTCCTCTGGCGGCACGTCACGCGGCGAGGAAGACCACATCGTCAACACGCTGGATGAAATCGGCAAGCGCCATCTTTGGCAACTTGCCGTCAAGCCCGGCCGCCCGATGAGTTTCGGCCAGATTGGCGAAACCGTCTTCTTCGGACTGCCGGGAAATCCGGTCGCCTGCATGGTGTGTTTTCTGCTCTATATCCGCCCTGCATTGCTTCGCCTTGCCGGCGCGCCATGGCATGAACCGGCCCGCTTTCCCCTGCCCGCAGGGTTTGAAATCAATAAAAAGAAGCCCGGCCGCCGCGAATTCTGGCGCGGCAAGATCATCGCCGGCAAGGATGGCCGGCCAAGGCTTGAAAAGTTCGCCCGCGACGGTTCCGGCCTGATTTCCGGCCTCTGGCAAAGCGGCGGGCTTGTCGAGATTGGCGAGGAAGTTACCGGTGTTTCGAAGGGCGACATGCTCGATTTCATCCCATGGAGTGAATTCGGCATCTGATCCGCCATTGGCAATCCGCTCCCGCGGGGTTAGCCTTGCCCTCCCCGATCCGGTATGGAGCGCTGTTTGACCAGCCCTGTCACCCTTCCCTTCTGGCTATTCGTCATTCTGGCGATCCTGGCAGCCATCGCCATTGTCGACCGTATCTTCGCGCCCGGCGTTCGCTGGTATTTCCGCCGCCGGGTCAACGACGCGATTGACGAACTCAACACCCGCCTCGATCTGCGCATCCAGCCCTTCAAGCTTGCCCATCGCGAAAGCCTGGTAGACCAGCTTTTGTACGATCACGGCGTCATCGACGCGGTAGAGGCCGAACATGAGGAAACCGGCAAGCCGCGATCGGTACTGATGAAGGAAGTAACGGCCTACGCCCGCGAGATCGTTCCGACCTTTTCACCGCTCGCCTATTTCGGCTTTGGCACACGCGCAGCCAGATGGTTGTCTGAATTCGTCTACCGGGTCCGCCTCGGCTATGCCGATGATGCGGCGTTGCGCAACATTCCTCCCGAAGCCGCCGTCGTATTCGTCATGAACCACCGCTCCAACATGGACTATGTGCTGGTCACCTACATGGCGTCCACCCGTGCTTCGCTGTCCTATGCCGTGGGCGAATGGGCGCGCATCTGGCTGCTGCAATCCATATTCCGTTCCATGGGCGCCTATTTCATCCGCAGGAAATCCAACAACACGCTCTACCGCCGGGTGCTGGCCGCCTATGTTCGCAAGGCAACCGATGAGGGCGTTACACAGGCGGTGTTTCCCGAAGGCGGACTGTCGCGCAATGGCAAGCTGGGCGACGCCAAGCTGGGCCTGCTTTCCTACATGGTTGGCGGCTTCAATCCAGCTGTCGACCGCGACATCGTCTTCATTCCCGTCGGCATCAACTACGACCGGGTGCTCGAAGACCGCATCCTGACGGCAAAAACCGAGAAGGAACGCACCGGCAGGGATTTTTCCGTCTCGCCGACAACCGTTCTCGGTTTCATCGGCCATTTGCTGAAATTGCGGCTTCAGGGAAAACTCTACCGCTATGGCCATGCCTGTGTCAGCTTCGGAAAGCCCCTGTCACTGAAGGCATTCGCTAAAGAAAACCGCCTTGATTTTTCCAACGTTACGCCACCTCCCGTCAAAGCCGGCAACGGCAGGCCGCAACCGCCCGGCGCGGTGGAAAAACTCGGCAACACCCTGCTGGAAGAAATCGGCACCGTCATTCCGGTTCTGCCGGTAGCCCTTGTTGCCACTGTCATGCTGGAAAACCAGGACCACCAGCTCGGGGAACTGGAGCTGAAATCCCGTGTGTTCGACCTGATGACGGAGCTTCTGGACAATGGCGCTCATCTTCACATTCCCCGCCATGACCGTGACTACACCCTGACAACGGGCATCCGCATGCTCACCCTGCGCCATCTCATCATCCATACCAGGCAGGGGCTTTACCGTATCAACCCTGACGAAATCCTGTTGCTGCAATATTACGCCAATTCCATCGCCCATCTGAGAAAGCCGCCAGGAAAGCCCGGCAAACGGACCGAAGCAAAAGCCGCTATCAACCGCCGAAAAACTGCAAAACACATGGGCAGTTCGTAGGCACCGTCAATCCTTACCGATAATTAAGTTGTCTTGCTCCCCGGCTTCTCCGATACCTTTGTCATTCTGGCAAATCGGAGGACCACCCCATGGCCACCTCGCAGGACGGTTATTCGCGCCTTTCCATTGTGCTTCACTGGATTGCCGCCATTGCCGTGATCGCGCTGTTTTTCACCCATGAAGGCGATCGCGGCAGCGCAGCCTACGCATTTCACGTTGGGGGCGGCGCACTGCTGGGCATACTGCTGATCTGGCGGGTTTTGCGGCGGCCATTTCATGGGTTTGCGGCAAAGCCGGACCAGCCGGCATTACTCAACCTGCTCTCAACCTTCGTATTATGGGCCATGCTGGCCGCAATTCTGGTCGCGGTAGTGACGGGCTATTTTGTCCCCTGGTCACTTGGCACGCCGATTGACGTTTTTGGTATTATGGAAATTCCCTCGCCGATCGGCCGTTCCCGCGATCTGCACGAGGCCATGGAAGAGGTTCATGAAATCGCCGGTCAGGCCATTTTGCCACTGGTCGTTCTGCATGTCCTTGGTGCAATAAAGCATGCCGTAATTGACAAGGACGGCGTGATGCAGCGCATGAGCCGGGCGCAAACCAGCGGACACTGAATTCGCCGCAACCCTATGAACCGGGCTTCAGAACAAACTTCCCCGAGGCATCGCGGCGGTAGCTTTCCGGCTTCGTTACCATCGGCACATAGTCAAGCTGCGCCCAGATATCCGCCAGATCATCATAATGGGGCGACATCACATTCCCGCTCTGCCCGGTGGAGATGATGAATTCGGACTTCTCAAGATCGGACAGGTCGTACACCGCCCTTAGCGCCGAGCCGTGAGTCCCCGCATACGGATCATCCTTGCTGAAATCGTTGGAATTGCGCAGCAAGGTGTATTTGCCTCCGTCCATTTCCCTGCGGATGGTGAAGAAGCGAGAAAGCGCTCCGACACGGGAAAACGGGCGGTGCTCATGCACGGTCCTGTGGGCATCGCCCCATCGCCATTTGCGCCAGTCGGCTCCGTGCGCTTTTTCCAGCGTCTGCAGGGTTTCGGTAATGGCGGCGAACAGGATGTCGCCGCACGTCTCATTGGCCGGCGTAATGATATCGTCGCACCAGTTGCGCGCGCCCGTCGACCGCATCATGGCCAGCATGCGTGTCATGCTGCCTTTTTCCACCAGTCCGAAATCGTCCTGCAAGTCATCTTTCAACATGCGCGCCTGCAGGTTTTTATGCCAGGCGGTCAGGATGAGCGGAAACGGCGAATCCGCATCCATCATGCCGTCCCACTGACGTAATGCGTTTTGCAGTTCCTCATTCAATCGCACGCCCTGGGGAATAAGCCGGAAGGCTTCGTTCCGAAACGCCACCAGCGCCGGCGAATAACGGTCTGCCTGCCCTGCCTTCATCGTTTGCAGCGTCTGCTTTTGCGTCGAGGTGACAAACAGATCCTCGACCCGCTGCTGGCGGAAGGCTTCGGCCCAGTCGAACGTGATGTGATTTTTGTAATCGGCCGGCAGCCAGTTGGAATTTGCCGTCGCAACAGCCCCTTCCGCCGGATTGAGGCGGGTTGGCAGTTGCGCAGGGGCAAGATAGCCCTGCCAGTCATAAAAATCGACCCAGCCCGGAACGGGCGCACGCCCCGCAATGCGGTTAAGCGGCGAGCGTACCGGCACACGGCCAGAAGCGATCAGTCCGATATTGCCGGTCACATCTGCCGCCGCCACCGACTGCATCGGCGACACGTTAAGCCGCGCCGCCTCCAGAAAAGCCGGAACGCCGCGGGCATCCGACATTGCCATAACGCCGTCAAAGGTAACGTCATCCCTGGCAAGCGCCGTCCAGGAAAGCGCTGCCACATGGCCTTTCGGCAACAATTCGCCGAGAGAGCGGTAGCCATCCGGCAATACCGGACCGTGCCGCGTGGTGCGGCGCAACAGTGCTACATCCTCGCCGCCTTTCACCCTGATCGTGACTTCCTCCTGGCCGAAATCGGCAAATCCGTCCGGAGTGCGATATTGGCCGGCATTGTCGGGATTGACCTGTTCCAGGAACAGATCCTGGGAATCCAGATAGGTTGTCGTCAGCCCCCAGGCGAGCCAGTCATTGCGGCCCGACAGCACAAGCGGCGTTCCAGGCAGCGTGCCCCGATCAGGTTTCGGATTTCCCCCTCCTGCCGCCAGCGCAGATGAGCCAGGTAAAAGGTGCTGGGCGCCGTCAGCCCCAGATGCGGATCGTTCGCCAGCAGCGGCTTGCCGGATTCCGTCTTGACCCCTGAGATTGCCCAATTGTTGGAGGCCGGCAGTTGCAGCGTCCATGGCGCGGTTGCATTGTCGGCGCTCTCACCAGCCGGCTTTATGCGCGGCGCCTTGTCAAAGCCGTACAACGCCTCGAGATCGGGCAGTGCCGGCGGGTTGTCGCGCTCGTTTGCCGGATAGATTTCCTCGATCTGCCGGGCGGTGAACCGGCGGCCGGCCAGCGCCAGCCGGCCAATCTCCTCATCCATGTTCGCATCCAGCGTCAGCGCCATCACCTTCAACAGCGCCACCGGTTGCCAGGCCGTCCACGGCTCGGGTTGATGGCCCAAAACAATGAACTCCACCGGCAGGGAGGGCTCAAACTTGCCGGTTTCCCGCTTCATCCAGGCATTGATACCTTCCACATAGGCGTTGATCAGCGCCCGGGTCTGCGGCGTCAGCTTCTCATGCGAGGCCTTCGCCGCAGTGGCTATGTCCAGCGTCTTCAGGAAACGGTCGGAGGAGACGGCCTGGCCGCCGAACATTTCCGCCAGCCTGCCCTGGGCCGCCATCCGCAGCACTTCCATTTGCCACAGCCGTTCGCTGGCATGTACCCAGCCTAGCGCGCGTACTGCATCCAATCGGGTCTCGGCCTCGATATGGGAAACTCCATGGGCATCCTTGATGATCGCAACAGGCGCCGAAAGCCCAGCCATATCCGCTTCACCGCTGGCCGGCGCAACCGTGTTGCGCAACAGCCCGTACATCCCGGCAAGCATAGCCAAAGCCAAAACCAGCAGCGCCAGCGATCCCCATCCAATCCAGCGTAAGAGCCGACTCATGACCACCCTCCTCCTTGTTCCTGCAAACATTGCCGGGGCGCTTGTGCGATGGCAAGCTGTCTTGCCGCCAATTTGTCAGGTATCCCCTTCATGACGCCATCACCATCCGCAGCCGAACTGATCCACCGGCTCGAGCAATCGGCAAGTGAGGAGAACCGTGCCGGCATGGCGCGCTTCGGCATTCCCCCCGACAGGGCGCTGGGCGTACCCAAACCCGCCATACGGGCAATCGCCAAACAGGCGGGCAAGGATCATGCCCTTGCAATAGCCCTGTGGGAGAACGGCATCCTGGAAGCGCGCATCCTGGCAAGCCTCGTTGCCGAGCCGGCAATGGTAAGCCGGGCCATGATGGACGATTGGGTTGCAGATTTCGATTCCTGGGACATCTGCGACCAGGTTTGCGGCAATCTGTTCGACCGCGTGGCACCGGCGGAAGAAGCTATCCGTAACTGGTGCAACGATGAGCGCGAATTCGTCCGCAGGGCGGCTTTTTCAACCATCGCCTGGCGAGCGGTGCATAACAAGAATGCGCCTGACGCGCTCTTTCTTGCCTATCTGCCGTTGATCGAGGCAGCGTCCACCGACGAGCGGAATTTCGTCAAGAAGGCGGTAAACTGGGCTTTGCGCCAAATCGGCAAGCGCAATCTGGCACTAAACGCCGCCGCTCTTGAGCTTGCCTGCAAGCTCGCGGCCTCATCCGGCAAAACCGCATCCTGGATTGGCCGTGATGCAGCAAAGGAACTTCAAGGCAGCAAACTGATCGAGCGACTCCGCCAGCGGGAATCGCACTGATGCCGGGCCGTTGTCTCACGCTGTCGTGAGGCCCGTGGACATGGCCGCCCTGTCTGCGGCACAATGATGGCCCTGGCGAAACAGCAAAGGGAGAAAAACATGCCGGCCCCTGTGTCACGAAGAAGCTTTAACAAGATCATCTTCTCGGCGCCCTTGCTGTTTACAGCAAGCGGATTTTCCGCCGGTGCTGCGGAAGTCAATGATGACGGGCTGCACGTCCAGCCCTGGTTCATGGAAACCTTTCTCGACCTTGCCGAGGACAAGGCGGAAGTTGAAGCAGAAGGCAAGCATTTTGCCGTACTTTTCGAGCAGCGCGGATGCCCTTACTGCCGCGAAATGCATGAGGTCAATTTCGCCAGGGACGAAATCTCGAATTACGTACAATCGAATTTCGGCATCCTGCAACTGAACATGTGGGGTTCGCGCGAAGTTACCGATTTCGACGGCGAAGCGCTGGAAGAGCGCGACCTGGCCCGCAAATGGAACGTCAACTTTACTCCCACCATTGTATTTCTGCGCAAGGGCGGAGCTGGCACGATGCCCCAAATCGAGGTCCTGCGCATGCCGGGCTATTTCAAGCCCTTCCACTTCGTCTCCATGTTCGAATATGTGGCGGAAGAAAAATACCAGGGCAGCGAGGGCTTTCAGCGCTATCTGCAGGAAAAGTTCCAGCGCTATGAGGCGGAGGGGAAAAAACCGGATGTATGGTAGTGCCGCCGCTGGCCGATCAGCTCTTGTCGACCGCCATATAGTCAAGCGGTAGCGCCGTGGTGTCCTTGATGCGCTCCATGGCAAAGGTCGAGGAAACATCCTCGATCTCGATATCGGAAACCAGCCGCTTGTAGACCGCATCATAGGCCGTGATGTCGGGCACCACGACCTTGAGCAGGTAATCGATCTGCCCGCTCATGCGGTAGAACCCGACCACTTCCGGCGTTTTCGTGATTACCTCGGAAAACCGCTTCAGCCATTCCGCATTGTGCTTGTCCGTGCGGATCGAGACAAAGACCGTCACGCCGACATTCACCTTGGCGGGATTGAGCACCGCCACGCGCCGCTCGACAACCTTGTCTTCCTCAAGCTTCTGTATCCGCCGCCAGCACGGAGTGGTTGAAAGCCCGACTTTGCGGGCAATATCGGCGACCGGCATGGTCGCATCTTCCTGAAGAATGGAAAGGATTTTCCGGTCTGTACGGTCCATCGGCAATCTCGCAAACAAAACGGGCAAAAAGCAAACAAAATAGAATGATCTTCTCCCGGTCAACCGGATTTTGCCGTTGTTTGAAAAAATCACCCAAACCGTGCCACGAACGCCGCAAGCCGGCGCTGTTTCGGGCAGCCATCAGAGCATCGTCTGAACCGTTTCCCGCAGAACCGGCAGCAAGTCGGTTTCAAACCACGGGTTTTTCTTCAACCATGCATTGTTGCGCCAGGAAGGATGCGGCAGCGGGATGACCCGGCAGCGTCCCGGCCCCTCATCCTCACCACCTTCCTCGAAGTAGCGCCGCCAGTCGGAAACCGTTCGTGTGACCGACTTCGCCGCCGCCGGCCGCAGATGATAGGACAAGGCCGCCCCGCCGATGATCAGCTTAAGCTCAAGCTGAGGCATTGCCGCAAATACCCTGTCATGCCAGGTCTGGCGGCATTCGCGGCGCGGCGGCAGGTCTCCCCCGTGTTTGTCGTATCCGGGAAAACAGAATCCCATCGGCACAATGGCGATGCGGGCGGCATCATAGAATGCCTCGCCGGTTATTCCCATCCAGTCCCGCAAGCGGTCGCCGGATGGATCGGTGAAGGGCACACCGGACTTGTGTACCCGTATGCCCGGCGCCTGACCGCAAATGGCAATGCGCGCCGTCGGCGACAATACGGCAACAGGCCGCGGCGCGTGCGGCAAGGGCGTGCGCAGCGGCTGGTCGATACACACACGGCATTTGCGGATCTGCCGGTGGAGCTTTTGAACGTCATCTGCCATGCCGGGCCCACTCAATCGAACGCGGCCGACGGCCGCTCGCCAATGCGCGCAAACCAGCCTGCCAGATTGCGATGTGCCGCATCCATGGCAATGCGTGCCGGCTTCATGAACTGACAGGCAACGAATGTGGTGATGTCGGCAATGGTGAACCGGGAACCGGCGACATAATCCCGGCTTGCAAGTTCCTTGTCGAGAATGCCCATGAAACGCACCGCCCGCTGCTGGTTGATCCTGCCCCATTCCTCGATCTGCACGGGCTCGATCTTGCTGGCACCAGGATGCAGATGGCGAAAGGCGAAAGCCACCGGCAGAAGGAAGGAAAGTTCCGCCCGCCGCTGCCACATCTCGATTTGCGCCTTTTCAAGCGGCGTTTGCCCCATCAAATTGGGTTCAGGCACGGTTTCTTCGAAGTACCGGCATATGGCCACGGTCTCGCCAATGGCGGTGCCGTCATCAAGTTCCAGCACCGGCAAGGTCTGCATCGGGTTGAGGCGGGTAAAGGCTTGCGACTTCTGCTCCAGCGCGTTGATATCGTACTGCACCCGCTCGATTTCGATGCTTTTCTCCTTGAGAAATATCTGAACCCTGCGGGGATTGGGCGCCCGTCCGCCGTCATGCAGCCACATATGCCTTATTCTCCTAGAGCCTTTCACGCACTAACCAGCCGGAAACCGATTGCAGCCACAACCGTCCGCGGTTGACAAGACTGTCGAGAAGGCTCGCGCCCTGCTCTTCGACCACCCGGCCATGTAATTCGCGCCATTCACGCGGACGTTCGAATTCCCCGGCCCACAGCCCGCTTTCATTGCGGCGCGCAAGGCGCTCTTCTGCCTCATAGGCTCCGAAGGAAACCGCCCACCCCTGAAGAACCATTTGCCGGTTAACCTGGACATCGCCGGCATGGCAAACCACGAGCAGGCGGCCGAATTTGTCCACCTCACCGCCGCTGCACACCGTACTGCCCGCGTCTACCAGACGGCGCAAATGCCGCGCCGCTTCCCGCCCGCAGGGCCAATCTGCACCGTTCTTTCGGCAGGTCTGGGTATATTCGGGCGCATCGATTCCCTTTAACCGGTAACGCTGGCTGGCTGCCTCCAGACTGTCGCCATCAACAATCTTGAACGGCCCCTGCACATCGCGTTCCCCCAGCCTGGCAAACCATGCCGCACCCACCGCGACCAGTGCCATCAAACAGGCGGCGGCAAAATAGTCGGCGGCCCGCCGCGCCCGCCGCCGCCACGGGGATGCCCTGCGCCGTCCCCTCTTTTGCCGATTGTTGAAAATAACCCGTATACCCCGCTCTGAATGCCCTCTTTCGGCGCACGCTCCCGCCGGTCCTAAAGAGGATATTAACCATTCCTTTCTAGATTTCCTTAACAGCCAGCCAGCTCTTCCTCCAACCTTTTCCAGGCCATCGGATGGGTTGCCATATGGGCGAAATGGCTGGAATCATGGCCGGATCATGCCACGTCCCCTCAACCACACTTGCCGGGACAGGGATTCAGCCTGCTGTTTTGTTTTGCATTGAGGCCTTTTGCGCGGCGCAAAGACCTCAATGGCACCAGTGTTGTTACGTGCAGGCCGGATACAGGGCATGAGCCAGAGGCAGTCACAATCCACCGACAAGATCATTGTTGATCGCACAAAGCGCCGCTCCGCGTCCGGCAAGATGATCAGCGAGGCGCGCAAATACGCCTCGTCCAGCATGCACCGGCCGGTCAAATACGAGGTGGAGCGGCTGCGCTCCTATGCGGAAAACCACGTCAACGCAAAGCTTGCCCTGCCGCTGTTCGTGATGATTATCGCCGTGGTATCGAGCCAGTGGGTTGGCGCCATGCTGGCTGCCTATTGGGCGGCAATTGTGATTCTTTCCTATGGCGTGCTGCTTGCCGTCTCCGGCCGCTATCTGAAGACCGACGGTGAGGAAAAGGAACTTCCCAAGTGGCGCCGCCGCTTTATGGGCGCGCAGATGCTGGTCGCCTTTTCCTGGTCATCCTTCGCCATCTATTACTGCTCAAGCTGCAACGTGGAAGACACGTTCCTGATCATCCAGTTCTCCGCCATCCTGGTCTTTCAGGCGGTCACCATGATGCTGTCGCACGGCTTCGGTGCGCATCTCTTGATGACATCCGCGCCCCCGACCATTGTGCTTGCACTGCGGCTTATCCTTTCTTTCCAGCCTGCGCCGCTGGTAATGGGCAGTATCCTGATCGGCTCCCAGGTTTTCTTCTATTTCGTCGCAAACCGCTTCCGCATCTCCATTCTTTCCTCGATGGCCCATCATCACGAACGCGAAAACCTGATTGCGGAATTGGAGACTGCCAAATCGATGTCGGAAGAAGCCCGGCGGCGCGCTGAGGAGGCAAACCTCGCCAAGTCACGCTTTCTGGCAACCATGAGCCACGAACTGCGCACACCGCTGAACGCGATACTGGGGTTTTCAGAGGTCATGCAGGGTGAGGTATTGGGGCCGCTCGGCAACGATACCTACAAGGGATACATTACCGACATCCATGCCTCCGGAACGCATCTTTTGAAGGTGATCAACGAGATCCTCGACCTGTCCCGCATCGAGGCCGGGCGCTACGAATTGAAGGAAGAGGCGATCAAGCTGGCGCATATCGTGGAGGAAGCAAACCAGATGGTAGCGTTGAAGGCGCGCACCAAGGGGGTGGATATCTCTCTTCAGGCGGAAGAGAATCTCCCCCTGATCTGGGCGGACGAAAAGGCCGTGCGGCAGATTGCGCTCAACCTGCTTTCCAACGCCTTGAAGTTCACTCCCACCGGCGGCAAGATCACCGTCAGGGTCGGCTGGACCAGCCTTGGAGGGCAGTACTTCTCGGTGCGCGACACAGGGCCCGGCATTCCCGAAGAAGAGATTCCGGTCGTGCTTTCCTCATTCGGTCAGGGCTCGATTGCCATCAAGAGCGCCGAGCAGGGCACAGGCCTCGGCCTGCCCATCGTTCAGGCGCTGATGCACATGCATGACGGCCGGTTCGACTTGAAATCGGTTCTGCGCGAAGGAACGGTGGTAACCGCCAGCTTCCCGCGCACCCGCGTACTCGAAATCATGGAAAAGACCGAAAACCTTGGCCATGAGCGGGCCCGAAAACAGGGCCTGCACGCTGCTTCCAGAGCAGCTTCCTGAAAAACACTCATACGCTTTCGGAAAACCCTTCATGGGCGGCGGCCACGGCTCTTGCAAGCGCCATGGCAAGCGCTGCCTGCAGGCCCTCGCCGGACAGGCCAAAACCTGAAAGAAGGTGCGGCATACCGCACGCTTTCGCCACCAGCCCGGCCAGCCCCGCCGCTTCGCCTCCCGCCACCGCACAATGGGCGCAGGCACCTTTGGTGATGTTTTCAAGCAGCAGCGCCACCACAAGCGCCCTGGTGCCGCCGAGTACGACCGGCACATGGTTGACCCGCGCTGCCAGAATTGCACCGGCAATCGCCGAATGCTCACGCCCGCCCAGACGGCGAAGCAGTTCAAGCGGGTCACTTGCGGCACCGTGATGGGCTAGCGCTGTTTCAACCTGCTTGGCGCACTCGCCCGCAGGATTGATCCCGGCATGGGAAAGCGCCACCTCCCGGTCCTGTCCACCCACCAGTTCGATCAGGGCGGCATCGGCAATCTCCCCGCCCCTGCCGAAAGCGGCAAGGCCGAGCAGGTCCACACCGCCTGCAATCGCCTCCATGCCGAACCCGATGGTCCCCGCGCACCCCTTCTCGTCCATTGCTTCGGTTGTGCAGACATCCCCAACCGGAATTTGCAGCGCAAGATCGAAAACCTTCAGACCAATGTCCTGACCGGCGCAAATCTGGTTTACCGCGCTGCCCCCTGCAGCCAGCCGCGTCACCGTTGCGATGGTATCTTCCTGCAGTGAATGTTCTGCTGCCCCGTGAGTACCGGCAAACAGGGCCAACAGCGGACGCTCCGCCCTGGGGCTCTTGCCGCTCCACGCGGCAAGCCAGGCTGCAAGTTCCGCCTCCCTGTGCATGGCGCCAAGGTGCTCAATAAGCACTTCGCTTCGCGCGACAGCGAGCCTGTGGGCTGCTTTGTCGGCTTCCGGCAGACCGGCAATCAGCGTGCGTATGTCGTCAAAAGGCAATCCACTGAGGGCCATGCCTGTTCCAGTTCATGTTTGAAAGACCATTGTCGAAAAGGATACCGCGAATCAATAGCGCCACCGCCGCAAAACGCAACGTTGGCGGGCCTGGCCGACGAAAATTGGTCCACCAAGCTTGCCAGCCCTTCAGATCATGCCTAACTGCCTGTTGAAGCATTGAATATGGACTATCCCATGAACGAGATCGCCTCCCCCTGCATTCTGGTCTGTTCGATCGACATGAAGACCGGCTACTGCTTTGGCTGCGGTCGCACGCGCGACGAGATTGCCGGCTGGATGAACTACACCCACGCGCAACGGGCACAGATCATGGATGGCCTTGAAGCCCGCCTAGCAACGGTGGAGCGCAAGCCACGCCGCGAAACCCGGCGCCGCAGACTGGCCCGCGAACGCGATGAGGCAGCAATGTCACAAAACCGGGCGGATGGAGCGGCAGATCAGTGAAAACACTGTGGATCATTCTCGGCCTGATCGGTGCCGGCCTTATCCTGCTCATATTAAACCATGACCAGGGAACGGTGTTCGGGCTGGAAAGCAACCTGTTCGCCGGCATCCTGTTCTATGGCGTTTGGGGCACGGTCATTGGCGCGGCCGTCCTGTCGCGTGGTTCCCTCGCCCAAAACGCCCGCAACGCCACTTTGTGGCTTGGCATCATCCTGGCCCTGATGACAGGCTACATCTATCGCTACGAATTGCAGGATTTCGGTTCGGCCCTGACAGCCGGTCTTATCCCCGGAAGCCCGGTTTCCGGTCAAAGCCAGGATGGCCGCGGACAGGTGATGGTGGTACGATCGGCCAACGGCCATTTCGAGATTGATGCCGCCGTCAACGGCACACCTGTCCGTTTTCTGGTCGATACCGGTGCCAGCACCATCGTGCTGACAGCCGATGATGCAGAACAGGCGGGCATCGACGTGGCAGCCTTGTCGTTCTCCACGCCGATTCAGACCGCCAATGGGGCCACAACAGCAGCACCGGTGACCATCGCCGCGCTGGATATCGGAGACATCAGCCGCAACCGGACACGGGCTCTGGTTGCCGGGCGCGGCAGTCTCGACACCAGTCTGCTCGGCATGAATTTCCTTCAAACCCTGTGGAGCTTCGAAATCCGCGGCGACCGGCTGATCCTGACGGACTGATTGCTGCGTTGCCTTCTTTCCGTCAGTACAGGCTGATGAAGAAGCGCAGCGAAACCAGCAGCAAAAAGATCCCGAAACCCACTTCCAGCTGGCGTTTCGACAGGCTGTGCGCGGCCTTCACGCCCAATGGCGCCATCAAGATGGTGGTCGGGATGATCAACGCGAATGCCAGCAGGTTGACATAGCCGAGGGAAAACGGCGGCAATCCGTCAGCGCCAAGGCCGACGGCAATGTAACCGATCACGCCGGGAATGGAGATCAGCACGCCAACACCGGAAGATGTTGCAACGGCCTGATGCATCGCCCTGCCATAGGCGGTCATGAACGTATTGTTCATCACCCCGCCGCCAATGCCCATGAACGTTGACAAAAAACCGATCAGCCAGCCGATGAACGTCCGCAACGGACCGGTGGGAATGTCACCGGCAAGCTTCCAGTTATCGCGCGCCAGCAACAGGCGGAACGCAATTATCAGGGCAATGCACGCAAAGATCAGCCGCAGGCCCGCCCCGGAGATCCATGCAGCCACCAAGGCCGCACAGATAACGCCGAAGGGAACGGCAAAGGCATAGGAACGCAACAGCGCCATATCGACCGCACCGCGTGCATGGTGCTTGCGAAAACTCTGCAGCGATGTTGGAACAATAACGGCCAGCGAGGTGCCGACCGCCACATGCATGCGCACCGCATCGTCTACACCGAGTGCTGTAAGCACCTGATAAAACACCGGCACCAGGACCGCTCCGCCGCCAATGCCAAACAGCCCGGCAAGAAATCCGGCAACCACACCGGCAATGAGCAAGGCAATGACAAAGGGATAGACTTCCCCCAAAGACGGCAGAAGTTCCACAATGGTTCCCTTTCATGGAATACGGGGCGGGACGGCGAGGCCTGGACAGCCTTTTTTGGGCCAACGGGTGGGAACCCCGCCAGCCTGCCAGCCTTACGCCGCCCACTTTCAGGCGTCAAGAAAACCCGGATATCAGAGTACAACGACCTTGGTGCCCAATGGCACGCGTTTGTACAGGTCGATGACGTGGTCGTTGATCATGCGGATACAACCGTTGGAAACGGCCCGCCCGATGGTGTGGGGAGCTGTCGTTCCATGGATGCGGTAGAAGGTGTCATAGCCATTGTCGAACAGATAGAGCGCCCTTGCACCCAGCGGATTGTTCGGCCCGCCGGGCATGCCATTGCGGTATTTGGCGTATTTTCCCGGTTCGCGGGCGATCATTTCGTCGGTCGGCCGCCAGCTCGGCCACTCCTTCTTGGCGTCAATGGTCGCTGTCCCCGACCAGGCCAGCGCATCGCGGCCAACGCCAACGCCGTAGCGGCGGGCGGCAACCGGCGACAGGACAAGATACAAGAACCGCTTGCGCGTATCGATGACGATGGTACCGCGCTTGTGGCGGTTGGGATAGGCAACGATCTGCGGCGCGTATTTTGGATCGACCTTGACGCGCTTTTTCGATTGGGCAGCAGCCGCCCCATCAGGAAAGGCCACACTCAAAATACCGGTAGCCGCCCCGCCCAACCCGGCAGCCACGCCGCCCAATACAAAACCACGCCTGTTCATTGAACCCTGTGCCCCTTTTCGATTTCCGGTACCGGAACCGAAGTTACCCAACGTTATGAATCCGTTCAAGCGGATATGCCGTCCATTGCAGATTGCTTCAGGCAGGTTCGCCGCAGGAAACGGCGCCGTGGCGTTCGGCGGCAAGACCCGGCTTCACCTTCTCAAAAGCGGCAAACAGAACCTGTGGCCCGGCACCGGGTTTGACCGCCTCGGTGCTCAGTATCTGCCGCCAGGCCCTGGCGCCCGCAAACCCGTGAAACAGGCCGGTCATGTGACGGGTAACGTGATGCAGCCGTCCACCCGATTGAATGTGAGCAGCGGCATGGTCTGCCATCGCCTCAACCAGGCCTTCCCAATTTACGGGAGTGCGCGCGTCTCCAAAGAACAGCCGGTCGGCATCTCTTAGAATGCCCGGTGTCTGATAGGCCGCGCGGCCCAGCATCACCGCGTCCAACACAACATCATCGCCTTCGATTGCACCCAGGGCATGATTCAAGCTTTCAAGACCACCGTTCAAGCCAATGAAACGGGACGGATTTTCCCGCTTCAACCGGTAGACGCGCCCATAATCGAGCGGTGGCACTTCGCGGTTTTGCTTCGGACTCAATCCTTCAAGCCACGCCTTTCGGGCATGAACCCACACCCCATCGGCCTCCGCCTCCCACACCGCTTCGGCGAGGGCATCGAGCGCCGGCCCGATATCCTGATCATCAACCCCGAGGCGGCACTTGACGGTGACCGGCAAGGTTGTGGCAGACTTCATCGCGGCAATACAGCGCCCCACAAGCGCCGGGTCGCGCATCAGGCAGGCACCGAACGTGCCCGACTGCACCCTGTCGGACGGGCAGCCCACATTGAGGTTGATTTCGCAATAGGGCCAGGGGGCGGCAAGTTCCACCGCCTTGGCAAGCTTGTCCGGGTCGCTGCCGCCGAGCTGCAACGCCACGGGCCCGGGCGTATCATCGTCCAGCAGCCGGCCGCGGTCGCCATGGAGGATCGCATCGGCCACCACCATTTCCGTGTACAGCAGCGCATGGCGTGTCATCTGGCGGTGAAAAAACCGGCAATGACGGTCCGTCCAGTCGATCATCGGTGCGACGGCAAAGAGTTTCTCTCTGTTTTTCAGTGCTTTATGATACATCGCAATGATCTGGGGTGACATCCATGGCGCCGCGGAACAACCGGCGCTCCAAAAGCTTGTAGCCGAATTGGTGGCCATATGCACACCAGGTCATGAACGCCGAACCGGCGACCAGCACAACGCGGTCCGTTCAACCCTGTCAGTTCATGATCGAAAGCAACTGGTCGAGGGATGCCTTTGCATCGCCATAGAACATGCGGGTGTTTTCCTTGAAGAACAGGGGGTTCTCGATGCCCGAATAGCCGGCGCCCTGGCCGCGCTTGGAGACAAAGACCTGCTTTGCCTTCCACACTTCCAGCACCGGCATGCCGGCAATGGGCGAGTTCGGATCATCCTGGGCTGCCGGGTTCACGATGTCGTTGGAGCCGATCACGATAACCACGTCGGTATCGGGAAAATCCTCATTGATCTCGTCCATTTCCAGCACGATGTCATAGGGCACTTTCGCCTCCGCCAGCAGCACGTTCATGTGCCCGGGCAGACGGCCGGCCACCGGATGAATGGCAAACCGCACGTCCTTGCCCCGCCCGCGCAGGCGCTTGGTAAGTTCGGAGACCGATTGCTGGGCCTGTGCCACCGCCATGCCGTAACCGGGCACGATGATGATGCTGTCGGCATCCTCAAGGGCGGCCGCCACACCGTCGGCGTCGATGGCCACCTGCTCTCCCTCGATCGTCTGGGCCGGTCCGGACGTGCCGCCAAAACCGCCAAGGATGACCGATATGAAGCTGCGGTTCATCGCCTTGCACATGATGTAGCTGAGAATGGCGCCGGAAGAGCCCACCAGCGCGCCGGTGACGATCAGAAGGTCGTTGCCGAGCGAAAAACCGATGGCAGCCGCCGCCCAGCCTGAATAGCTGTTCAGCATCGACACAACCACCGGCATGTCGGCACCGCCAATTCCCATGATCAGGTGATAGCCGATAAACAGGGCCGCTGCCGTCATGATCAGCAATGGCCAGACGCTGCCAGTGCCGAAGTAGAGGAACAGGCAGATCAGCGAAATGGCAGCGGCAGCAGCGTTGAGCGCATGACCACCGGGCAGCTTCTCGGCGGCAGAACTGACCTTTCCGGCCAGCTTTCCGTAGGCAACAACAGAACCGGTAAAGGTCACCGCACCGATGAAGATGCCGAGAAAAAGTTCAATGCGCAAAATGCTCTGCTCAACCGGCGTCTTGTGCGCCAGAAGACCGGCGAACCCGTGCAGCGCCTGGCGGGACGTTTCGTCCATGGCCAATACGCGCACCAGTTCGACATGGGCATTAAAGCCAACGAACACGGCGGCAAGGCCCACCAGGGAGTGCATGGCGGCAACCAGTTGCGGCATCTCGGTCATTTGCACGCGCGTTGCCACGTAAAACCCGATCACGCCGCCGGCGGCCACGAGAATGACCGACAACAGCCACAGGCCGGAGCCGGGACCGATCAGGGTGGCAGCCACCGCCAGCGCCATGCCGGCAATGCCGTACCAAACGGCCCGCTTGGCGCTTTCCTGGCTGGACAGCCCGCCCAGCGAAAGAATGAACAAGACAGCAGCAACGACATAGGCTGCAGTGGTAAATCCGAATTCCATTGCCCTGCCCCCTTAAGACTTCTGGAACATGGCAAGCATGCGCCGGGTGACCAGGAAGCCACCGAATATGTTGATCCCCGCCATGAACACCGACAGGGCAGCAAGAAGGATGACCAGCCAGGACCCCGAGCCGATCTGCATCAGCGCGCCCAAAATGATGATCGATGAAATGGCGTTGGTGACTGCCATCAGCGGCGTGTGCAGCGCATGCGACACGTTCCAGATCACCTGGAAGCCGACAAACACCGACAGCACGAAAACAATGAAATGCTGCATGAAGCTGGCGGGCGCATAAAGCCCGGCCAGCAGGATCAAGGCAGCACCGGTGGCAAGCAGCGTTACCTGCTGTTTGGTTTGCGCCTTGAAGGCGGCAATTTCGGCGGCCCGTTTTTCTTCCGGCGTAAGCTCCCTGGCCTTCTCCTTCGGCTTGGCTGCGGCAATGGCCTGAACCTTGGGCGGTGGCGGCGGGAAGGTGATCTTGCCCTTGTGGGTGACGGTCGCACCTCTGATCACATCATCGTCCATGTCGTGATTGAGCTTGCCGTCCTTTTGCGGTGTCAGGTCGGAAAGCATGTGGCGCACATTGTTGGCGTAGAGCGACGAGGCCTGGGCGGCCATGCGCGAGGGAAAATCGGTGTAGCCGATGATCGTCACCCCATTGTCGGTGACGATCTTCTCGTCTTTCTTCGTCAGCTTGCAGTTGCCGCCCTTTTCGGCGGCAAGGTCCACGATCACCGAGCCGGGCTTCATCGACTGGACCATGTCCCTGGTCCACAGCTCCGGGGCCTCCCGGTTGGGGATAAGCGCCGTGGTGATGACGATGTCCATGTCGGGCGCCAGTTCACGGAATTTCTTCAACTGCGCCTCGCGAAACTCGGGACTGGAAACCGAGGCATAGCCGCCGGTTGACGCGCCGTCCTGTTGCTCTTCCTCAAAATCGAGATAGACGAACTCCGCCCCCATGGATTCAACCTGTTCGGCCACTTCCGGCCGCACATCGAAAGCATAGGTAATCGCGCCCAGGCTGGTTGCTGTGCCGATAGCGGCAAGGCCGGCAACGCCTGCCCCCACAACCAGCACCCGGGCCGGCGGCACCTTGCCGGCAGCCGTTACCTGACCGGTGAAAAAGCGGCCGAAATTGTTGCCTGCCTCAATGACCGCACGATAGCCGGCAATGTTGGCCATCGAGGAAAGCGCGTCCATCTTCTGTGCCCGCGAAATGCGCGGCACCATCTCCATGGCGATGACGTTGGTACCAGCCTTTTTTGCCGCTTCCATGCCTTCCTTGTTGGCCGCCGGATTGAAGAAGGAGATCAACGTCAGGTCTTTCCTGAGGTGCTTGAGCTCGGTCTTGGTGGGCTGGCGCACCTTGGCAACGATATCGGCTTCTTTCCACAAGGCGGCTGCGGTTTTGACCACCCTCACCCCGGCATCCCTGTAGGCCTTGTCGGAAAACCCCGCGGCCTTGCCCGCACCGGCCTGGATCAGGCATTCATATCCCAGCTTCTGCAGAAAACCCGCACTCTCCGGTGTCATCGCAACCCGGTTCTCGCCGGTTGCAGCTTCCTTGGGCGTTCCTACCTTCATAACTCAGCTTCCCTGCAATTTTTGAATCGCGCCATGCCGGTTTATACATCACCCGGCGGCGTTGCAATTCATCATCCTCCACCAGCAGTTCTGTGTGCCTGTTCTTTCTGCGGGATATGTCACTGTCTTCGACCGGTAAAGGGCAACTAAACCGTCTCCTGGCTTGATTGCCTTTCCTGCTCATTTCTGCTGCGCCGGGTCTTTTTCCCCGATGTGCCGCGCTCGCGCAACAGGCTGCGAACGGACCTGGAAGCGATAACCTCCCGGCTTTGCGCATAGGCTTCGTGGTTGGCCTCTACAGCATTGAGATTATAAAGATAATTGACCATCACACCGCTGGAGGCGGCAATTCCTTTTGGCGAAAGGTCTGCTGCAGTATGAATTTTCTCCAGCCGGGCACCATTGCCCAGATGAAACCGGGCAACGGGATCGGCAGGATGTCCGTCCGGCCGCTTTGCAGTGCAAAGATATTCTGCCGCCAGCCGGGCAAGATCTGCCGCCTTGTCTGCAAGTGCCGCCTCATCCTTTGCCGACAAAATCGCAGCCATTGTTTTGGCATCGCCAGGTTCGATGTCGCCGTCCTCCATCTGGCGCTCAAGCCAGCGGTTGAAACCGGGCACCGGCGACAAGGTGACGAAGGTCTTGATGTTGGGCAGGGTGCTGCCCAGTTCCATCGCCACCTGCTTGATGAGAAAGCTGCCGAAGCTGACGCCGGCCAGCCCTTTCTGGCAGTTGGAGATCGAATAGAACACCGCAGTCAAGGCTTCGTTTTCGCCTACCAGCGGGCGGTCCTCCGCCAGCACTTTCTGAATGGAGGCCGGAATGGCGTCCGTTAAGGCAACCTCGACGAAAATCAGCGGCTCTTCCGGCATTGAAGGATGAAAGAATGCAAAGCAACGCCGGTCGGCAGGAAACAGTCGCCGCCTCAAGTCATCCCAGTCATCGATGGCGTGGACGGCTTCATATTCGATGATCTTTTCCAGAATGTTGGCCGGGGTTCTCCAGTCGATGCGCCGCAGCACGAGAAATCCGCGATTGAACCAGGATTCGAACAGGCGGCTGAAGTCGAGATCGGCCCTGCGAAAGGACGGGTTTTCCTTCAACAGCCCCAGCAGGTCCGCCCGCATGCGCACCAGCATTTCCGTTGCGTCCGGTGCCTGGTTGAGGCGCCGCAGCAATGGTTGACGCCTGGGCTCGGCCTCCTTCAAAAGCCGGGCAAGGTCTTCGCTGCTGTTGGAGTGGGCATAGTCTGCCGCAGCTTTGCTTACCGCATCGGTATCGACATCGTATTGTTCGACCAGCATCGAGAAGAAATCGCGCTTTTCCTCCTCCGTCATGTTTTCATAACGCGCCAGCACCGCAGCTGCGATACGCGTGCCGGACGCTTCGCCGCGCTCTGACATCAGCGCAGCACACAGTTCTTCCGTCGAACGTTTGTCGTCGCTGGCAGAACGCCCCTGACGGCGCTCGAAAATCGAAAACAACAGATCGGCGAGGAAATTGGAACGTGTCATGGTCTGGTTCCTATCAAATCAATCAGCACGCACGCCACCCTGCTTGAGAAAATGCACAAGATCATGATCCCGGCAAAAACGACCTATAAAAAAGAAGATGCAACCACCGCTCAAACCCGCCGGGAAAGCCATGTTTCAAGCGCGGCATTGGTGGCTTCCGGGGCTTCCAGCACTGGAAGGTGACCAATCGCTGATTGGATGACAAGCTCGCTGTGTTCAAACAGTTCGGCGATGTCCTTGTGCTTTTCGACCGAAAACAGCCGGTCTTCTTCTCCGCACAGAACCAGGACCGGCCCCTTGTAACCTGGCAGATCATTGCGGCAGTCGCGCCGCGCCGTCATTGCCGCCGACTGGGCAGCAAAGACATCGACGCCATGATCAACCGCCATCGCCACAACGGTATCAATCAGATCGGTGCGGGTTTTGTGCGCCGCGGCAAGATAGGACGGTGCAAGTTCCTCCCGGGCGATCGTCTCCAGCCCTGCCTTTTTTGCCCGCTCGATTCGCTTTCGCCGGGTTTGCGCCCGCTCCGGCACTTCCGGCTCCACCGTGGTACTCAGCAGGGCAAGGCGAAGGACACGCCGGGGATGTTGCGCTGCCATCTGCGCTGCCAGCATGCCGCCCATGGAAAGCCCGACGAGGTTGAAACGGTTATCCCCCACAGCTTCCAGCGCATTGTCGATATAGGTTTCAAAAGCTTCGCCCGCCTTCAGACCGGCAACCACGATGTTATAGCGGCCCTTCAGCGCGGCGATCTGCGGCGCAAACAACCGTTCGTCACACATGTGCCCGGGAATGAAGAGAATGGTTTCCTTCGCTGCCATGCCGCTTACAGCTCCGTGCGCACGTGCCACAGTTCGGGAAACAGTTCCACCGCCAGCATGCGTTTGAGATAGCTGATCCCGCCAGTGCCGCCCGTACCGCGCTTGAACCCGATCACCCGCTCGACCGTCGTTACATGGTTGAACCGCCAGCGGCGGAAATAGTCCTCGAAATCCACCAGCTTTTCGGCAAGTTCATAAAGCTCCCAATTGGCTTCGGGATTTTCATAGACCTCGCGCCAGGCTGCGATCACGCCATCATCGGCAAGGTGGGTTTTGGATACATCGCGTTCCAGCACCGCCGATGGCACATCAATGCCTGCGCGCGCTGCAAACCGCAGCACCTCATCGTAAAGGCTGGGGGTTTCAAGCTCTGCAGCAAGCAGCGTGTGAATGTCGTCGCGATGGGCATGCGGCTGCAGCATCGCATGGTTGCGGTTGCCGAGAACAAACTCGATCAGCCGGTACTGCCAGGACTGGAACCCCGAAGACTGGCCAAGGGCATCGCGAAACCGGGTATAATCGCTCGGCGTCATGGTTCTGAGCACATCCCAGGCCGAATTCAGCTGCTCGAAGATACGCGATACGCGGGCAAGCATTTTCAAGGCCGGCTGCAGGCGATCTTCGGCTATGGCCGTGCGGGCTGCGGAAAGTTCGTGGATTGCCAGCCGCATCCATAATTCTGAAGTCTGGTGCTGGACGATGAACAGCATTTCGTCATGGGCATCGGAAAGCGGCTTTTGCGCCCGCAGGATCGCATCGAGCTTGAGATAGTCGCCATAGGACATCCGCCCGTCAAAGGCCATTTGCGCACCTTCCTCAGCCGGATCGTAACTGGTTTCATAGTCGCTCATGTCACGGCCTGCCGTTTTCTGAATTCGGGCTTGTCCCAACTGCCGGTCTCGATGATTTCGCAAAGGATACCCGCTGCCTGCGCCACATCTTCAAGCGTGTTGTAAAGCGGGCAGAACCCGAAACGCATGATGTCCGGCGCGCGGAAATCGCCCACCACGTTTTGCGCGATCAGTGCCTGCATGGCGGCATAGCCTTCCGCAAACCGGAAGGAAACCTGTGAGCCCCGCGCCGCCGGATCGCGCGGGCTGGCAAGCTGCGCCTTGTCCGTTCCCGCTTCCACCAGTTCGATAAAACGCTGCGACAATTCGATGGAGCGCGTCCGTATGTCCGCCATGTCAACACCATCCCAAACGCCCAGCGCGGCATCGAGAACCGCCATCTGGATCACTGGCGGCGTACCCACGCGCATGCGCTCAACGCCGGCGCCCGGCCGGTAATCAAGATCGAAGGCAAACGGTGCTTCATGGCCAAGCCAGCCCGAAAGTGCGGGACGAACCTTGTCCGCCAGATCAGGCCGCACATAGATGAAGGCCGGCGCGCCCGGCCCGCCATTGAGGTATTTGTAGGTGCAGCCGATGGCAAACTCGGCATTTGAGGCCGCCAGATCTACCGGCAAGGCACCGGCTGAATGCGCAAGGTCCCAGATCATGACGGCCCCTGCCGAATGCGCCTTGCCGGTGATTGCCGCCATGTCGTGCAGACGGCCGCTGCGGTAATCAACTTCCGTCAGCATCACCACCGCAATGGTTTCATCAATATGGCTTTCCACCGCTTCGGGATCGACCACCTTCAACTGGTGCCCCCCATTCAACGATTTGAGCAAACCGTCAGCCATGTAGAGATCGGTGGGAAAGTTTCCGTTGTCGGAAAGCACGGTTTTCCGGTCCGGGTTCAGTTCCAGTGCCGAAGCGAGCGCCTGATAAACCTTGATGGAAAGCGTATCGCCGGTAACAACGCTGCCGGCCGGAGCACCGATCAGCCGGCCGATCCTGTCACCCAGCTGCATCGGCAGATGCATCCAGCCGGCCTTGTTCCAGCCGCCGATCAGCATCTTGCTCCATTCCTCGGCGATGACGCGCTTTGCGGCGGCCTGTGCACAAACGGGCATTGGCCCAAGCGAATTGCCGTCGAGATAGATCAGCCCTTCAGGCAAGTGGAATTGCTGTCTGGTCTTTGTAAAATCAGTCATGAAACATCCGTGAAAAAATGCGCAGATACATGCAATGGCGGCCGCGGCAAATCCCCCAACATGGCACGGCGGGCGCATTGCAACGGCAAGTGACCGCAGATAAACAGGAATGTCCACCCCTCATTTCAAGCCGGAGACATCATGAACAGGCAACAGCTTGCCAGCGCCATCGCACAGGGCAAAGGCGCCGAACCAGCAGACCTTGTTTTAAAGGGCGGCCGCTTTTTCGATCTTGTTTCCGGCAGACTGATTGACGGCAATATTGCCATCAGCGGCGACCGCATCACCGGCACCTGCGCGGACTATGACGGCAAACAGGAAATCGACATTTCCGGAAAGATTGCCGTTCCCGGTTTCATCGACACCCACCTGCATGTGGAGTCTTCCTGCGTCACGCCGTTCGAATTCGACCGCTGCGTCACGCCGCGCGGCATCACCACAGCAATTTGCGACCCGCACGAGATTGCCAATGTCACGGGCATCAGCGGCATTGAGTACTTCCTTGAGGCAGCCCTTCGCACCGTGATCGATCTGCGGGTGCAGCTTTCAAGCTGCGTTCCCTCCACCACGATGGAGACAGCAGGCGCAACCCTTGAAATCGGCGACCTGCTCCCCTTCATCGACCATCCCAAGGTGATCGGCCTGGCGGAGGTCATGAATTATCCCGGCGTGCTCAATGGCGATCCCGGCATTCTTGCCAAGCTGGAAGCATTTCAGAACCGCCATATCGATGGCCATGCGCCCCTGGTGCGCGGATATGACATCAACGGCTATTGCGCAGCCGGCATTCGCACGGACCACGAAACCACCTCTGCCGAAGAGGCGCTGGAAAAACTCTCCAAGGGCATGCACATCCTTGTGCGCGAAGGATCGGTCTCCAAGGATCTTGACGCCCTGCTGCCGATCATCACCGAGCGCAATTCGCCCTTCCTTGCCCTTTGCACCGACGACCGCAATCCTCTCGACATCGCCGAACACGGCCATCTCGACTACATGATCCGTCATGCGATTGACCGGGGCGCCGAGCCGCTCGCCGTGTATCGCGCAGCCTCGATCTCCGCTGCCCGTGCCTTCGGACTGAAAGATCGCGGCCTCATCGCCCCAGGCTGGCGCGCCGACATCGTCATCCTCGACACTCTGGAAGACTGCAACGCGAAAACGGTGCTGGCAGCAGGAAGACCCGTCAATGAGGCTTTGTTTGCATCAAGAAAAACGATCCCTCCGGTAGCGCGCAACTCCGTCAACGCGCCTCAGGTTTCAGCCGACCATTTCCATGCTCCGGCCAACAAGGCTGAAACCCATGTCATCGGCATCGAGCCCGGCAAGATCATCACCCGGCATCTGCTCGAGGATATTGAAGTATCCGGCGGCCACAAGCTTGCCCATCCAGGCCGCGATCTTGCCAAGATTGCCGTCATCGAGCGCCATGGCAAAAACGGCAACATCGCCACCGGTTTCGTGCGCGGTTTTGAGATGAAGCGCGGTGCGATTGCCTCCACCGTCTGTCACGACCATCACAACATTGCCGTGGTCGGGGTAAGCGAAACCGACATGGCGGTTGCCGCCAACCGGCTGGGTGAAATCGAGGGCGGTTTCGTCGTCGTGCTTGATGGCGCAATACTGGCCGAAGTCGCCCTGCCCGTCGCCGGGCTGATGAGCCTGAAACCCTTTGAGGAGGTTCGCGATGAACTTGTTGTCCTGCGCAAGGCGGCACGCGATCTCGGCGTCACACTGGAAGAACCCTTCCTGCAACTGGCCTTCCTCGCCCTGCCGGTCATTCCGCATCTGAAGATTACCGATCACGGCCTGATCGATGTCGACCGTTTCGAAGTAATCGCCTAGCTCATCCAACGGGTTTTGATTTTGCTGCACCGCCCCTGCGTGGTTTTCCGGCCAGTTCGCTCACCGCCTGATGCTGACTCAGGAATACCTTGCCGGTCAATTCATCGAGAAAGTCGGTGCGCTTCAGCCGGTCCATCACCGGGCCCTTGACTTCGCTCATGTGGAACGTAACCCCGCCGGCCTTGAGCCGCTCGTTGATCGCTTCCAGCGATTCCAGCGCGCTCATGTCGATGGCATTGATCGCTGGCGCCATGAGAATAACGTGTTTCAGCTTCGGCCGGCGGGAGGCCAGATCGTAGATCGCATCTTCCAGATAGCGTGCATTGGCAAAATACAGGCTCTCGTCTACCCGAACCGTCAGAATGTGCTCATCGGTAATGACCTTGTGGCGCAGCACATTGCGGTAATATTCGGTACCCGGCACCTGACCGACGACCGCCATGTGCGGCCGCGATGACTTGTAGAGATGAATCAGGATTGAAACCAGCACACCCGTTGTCACCCCCGCCTCAACGCCAAACCCAAGCGTGATCAAGATGGTCGAGGCAACGGCAAGAAAATCCGCCTTCGAGTAAATCCAGGTCTTTTTCAGAATGGAAAAATCAACCAGCGACAGCACCGCGACGATGATGGTCGCAGCCAGTGTCGCCTTGGGCAGGAAGTATAACAGAGGCGTCAGCGTCAGCGAGGCAAATGCCAGCCCAACCGCGGTAAAGGCCCCGGCAGCAGGCGTTGCCGCACCTGCATCAAAATTGACCACCGAGCGGGCAAAGCCGCCGGTTACCGGATAACCACCACTGAACGCTGCGCCCACATTGGCCGCCCCAAGGCCGATCAGCTCCTGGTCGGGATCGATGCGCTGGCGCCTCCTGGCGGCAAGGGTTTGGGCAACGGACACCGATTCAACGAACCCGATCACCGAGATCAGCATGGCGGAGCCGGCAAGGGCGAGCCACATGTCGAAGGAAAAAACCGGCATGGTAAGCGGTGGCAGTCCCTGCGGGACATCGCCGACCAGCGCAACGCCTTTCGAACCCAGATCAAACCACCAGGCTGCCAGGATGGTGAGCGCCACAGCACCGACAGGGCCGGCCTTGGCCATCACATCGGCCAGCCGGGCCGGGATGCCCCACCCGGTCAACAAGGGCTTTAATCCCTTGCGCACCCAGAACAGGAACCCTGCCGAAATAGCCCCGATGAGGAAGGTATGGGGATTGAGGCCGCCTGAATGGGTCAACAATGAACCGGCAAGCTCATACAGATTGTGCCCTTCCGCCGGAACGCCAAGCACATGCTTCAACTGGCTGGTGGCGATGATGATCCCGGATGCGGTGATGAAACCGGCAATCACCGGATGGGACAGGAAGTTGGCAAGAAAACCCAGCTGCAACAGCCCGAGCGCCATCAGCATCAGACCGGACAGAAAGGCGAGCGTGATGGCGGCGGCGATGTATTCTGCCGAGCCGGGCACGGCAATCTTTCCGATGGCAGCCGCCGTCATCAGCGAGACGACGGCAACCGGCCCCACGGCAAGCGCCTTGCTGGTGCCGAACACCGCATAGAGCAGGATCGGCACGATGGAAGCATATATCCCCATTTCCGCCGGCAGGCCTGCCAGCAGCGCATAGGCCAGCGACTGGGGCACCAGCATGATGGTTACGATAACCGCAGCCAGCAAGTCGCTTCCGGCCTGCTGGCGGTCATATGTCCTGCCCCATTGAAGAATGGGCAGATATCGGCGCAGAAGTTCCGGCATTGGTTTTATCCGCTTGCAGAAAAACACTATTCAGCGGTCACGCCATCACATGGCCGGATGATACGAATTGTTAGTACCGCTGGTTGATTTCCAGCAAACCGGCCAGGTGGCGAAACCGGCGCCCGGATGCTCTGGTGCCCCCGCAACCCTTGCGCACCCGCCACCCTGGCACCCTGTCAGATCCGGTTGATGGGCACCTTGAGCATCGGCTTGCCGTCGGGGTCCGTCGGCACGTTCCCCGCCCGCATGTTGACCTGCAGCGAAGGAAGGATCAGCTTGGGCATGTCGAGTTGCGCATCGCGTTCGGTGCGAAAGCGGATGAAATCCTCGCGGCTCTTGCCGCCCCCAACGTGAATGTTGTGTGCCTTCTCCTCGCCCACCGAGGTTTCCCATTTGATATCGCGCCCGTTCGGCCCGTAATCGTGGCACATGAACAGGCGCATATCGTCCGGCAGCGCCAGAAGCTTCTGGATTGAGTCATAGAGCACGCCGGCATCGCCGCCCGGAAAATCGGCCCGTGCCGAACCTCCATCGGGCATGAACAGCGTGTCGCCAACAAAGGCCGCATTGCCCATGACATGGGTCATGCAGGCCGGCGTGTGGCCAGGCGTATAGATGACGAAGGCCGGCATGCTGCCGATGGTGTAGGTATCACCGTCCTTGAACAGGGCATCGAACTGCGAACCGTCGCGCTGGAACTCGGTCCCTTCGTTGAAAATTTTGCCGAAAGTATCCTGGACAACCAGGATCTGGTCGCCAATTCCGATTTTTCCGCCGAGCTTTTCCTGGATATACGGGGCGGCCGAAAGATGGTCGGCATGCACATGGGTCTCGATGATCCATTCCGGCTTGAGGTCGCGCCGCTTGATATATTCAATGATCGCATCGGCATTTTCATAGGTCAGCCGGCCAGCGGCATAGTCGATATCCATCACCGAATCGATCACCGCACAGGAATTGCTCGAAGGGTCTTTCACCACATAGGAAATCGTGTTGGTCGCCGGATCGAAAAAAGCCTCAACCTCGGGTTTGACCGTCATGTCGACAGGATATTGCGTCATGGGATAAAACCTCTTTCTGGCAGGGCGGGACAAGGGCCTCCCGCCAACTATGGGATGATGGTGCCTGCTTCCCGTAGTGCATTCATCAATGTTTATATAAACAGAAGCTGATATAGTTGCAAGGGTCCGCAACGCAATCTTGGCGCATCATGGGTGATGGGTCCACAAACTGCGCCAGGTTTGCAAATTGGAATCCGGCGATGTTTTATCTGCCCCGGCCAGGTCATGAACTCTTAAACAAGCCGCAACGGAAGGATGGATCGGATGCGCACCCAGGTTGCTATTGTCGGCGGCGGCCCTTCTGGCCTGCTTTTGTCGCAACTCTTGCACCGCAAGGGCGTCGACACGATCGTTCTGGAGCGCAAGACCAGGGAATATGTGCTCTCGCGCATTCGCGCCGGCATTTTGGAAACCGGTTTCATCGACCTGATGCGCGAGGCGGGGGTGGCAGAACGCCTCGATCGGGAGTGCCTGATCCATGACGGCACCCACATCGCACTCGACCAGGACATGTTCCACGTCTCGTTTCAGGAAAGCGCCGGCAGATCCGTCGTCGTTTATGGCCAGACCGAGTTAACCCGCGATCTTTACGAGGCACGCGAGGCCGCAGACGGCAAAATCCTCTACGAGATCGGGGATGCTCAAATTCATGACGCAAACACCGACAAACCGTATCTGACCTTCACCAGCGATGGCCAGCCCAGGCGCATCGATTGCGACTTTATCGCCGGCTGTGACGGCTTTCACGGCATCAGCCGCAAAACGATACCGCTTGAAGTGCGCCGGGAATACGAGAAAGTCTATCCCTTTGGCTGGCTGGGCATTCTCTCGCAAACGCCGCCGGTGGACGATGAACTGATCTATTCCTGTTCTCAGCGCGGCTTTGCGCTTTGTTCCATGCGCAATCAGCAATTGAGCCGGTATTACATTCAGTGCGCCCTGTCCGATCATCCCGATGACTGGAGCGATGCCGCCTTCTGGGACGAGTTGAAGCGCCGCCTGCCCGGCGAACAGGCCGAGCGCCTTGTAACCGGCCCCTCGATCGAGAAATCGATAGCACCCCTTCGCTCATTCGTAACCGAGCCGATGCAATGGGGCCGACTGTATTTATGCGG
This sequence comes from Salaquimonas pukyongi, assembly GCF_001953055.1. Taxonomy (NCBI): domain Bacteria; kingdom Pseudomonadati; phylum Pseudomonadota; class Alphaproteobacteria; order Hyphomicrobiales; family Salaquimonadaceae; genus Salaquimonas; species Salaquimonas pukyongi. The sequence continues at coordinate 1,987,494 of NZ_CP019044.1, forward strand.
CGATGCCGCCCATATTGTTCCCCCAACCGGCGCCAAGGGCCTCAACACGGCTGCCTCCGACGTCCACTACCTCTACAACGCCCTGTGCGAGCACTACCTTGAAAAGTCGCCGGAAGGCCTTCAGGCCTATTCGGACAAAGCGCTCGCACGGATCTGGAAAGCAGAACGCTTCAGCTGGTGGATGACGATGCTGCTGCACCGGTTTCCCGAGCAGACGGAATTCGATTTGCGCATCCAGCGTTCCGAAATTGCCTTTCTGAAAGAAAATGAATCAGCCCGCAAAGTCTTCGCCGAAAACTATGCCGGCCTGCCCTACTGACCGGCCATACGCCCGATTGAGCCGGCGATTTGCGGTTTACCAATTACGTGACACCGGGCAAACAACCGTTGACCGTGGAACCAAGGGATAATAATGATCTGCCACGGACATACCGTAGGAGGCGGGGCCGGGATGCCCTGCCGATGTAAGCAGTAAATTGAAGTACCTTGGGAGGTATACATGAAAAAGTTGCTATTGGCGCTCGCCGCCTCAACCATGCTGGCCGGCTCTGCGATTGCCGCCGGCCACTCACCCGTCAAGATCGGCGTGATCCTCGGCTTTACCGGACCGATCGAATCGCTGACACCACACATGGCCGATGGCGCAGAGCTTGCCATGCAGGAAGTTTCCGACAGCGGCATGTTGCTGGATGGCGTCAAGGTTGAATCGGTTCGCGCCGACTCCACCTGTATCGACTCCGCCGCCGCACAGGCTGCCGCAGAACGCCTGATCACTTCCGACAAGATTGCCGCCATCATGGGCGCAGACTGCTCGGGCGTGACCGGCGCAATTCTCGCCAACGTTGCCCGCGCCAACGGCGTGGTGATGATTTCACCGTCTGCCACCTCTCCGGCGCTTTCGACCGCAGAGGACGATGGCCTGTTCTTCCGCACCGCGCCGTCGGATGCCCGTCAGGGCGAAGTGCTGGCAAGCATTTTGAAAGACAAGGGCATCAAGTCCGTTGCTGTAACCTACACCAACAACGACTACGGCAAGGGCCTTTCCGATGCCTTCATTTCCAGCTTTGAGGGAATGGGCGGCAGCATCACCATCAACGCCCCGCATGAAGACGGCAAAGGCGACTATTCCGCTGAAGTCGGCGCACTGGCACAGGCCGGCGGCGACCTCCTCGTCGTGCTCGGCTATTCCGACCAGGGCGGCAAGGGCATCATTCGCGGCGCGCTGGACTCCGGTGCCTTCGATACCTTCGCAATGGGCGACGGCATGTATGGAGACAAGCTGCTGGAAGATATCGGCGAGGGCATGAATGGTACCATCGGTTCCGTTCCGTGGTCGGAAGGTGAAGGCGCCGACGCCTTCGTCAAGCTGATGAAAGACGCCGGCAAGAACCCGGATTCTTCCTTTACCCGTGAGTCCTACGATGCAGCCGCACTGATCCTGCTCGCAATGCAGAAGGGCGGCGCGGCAACCAGCGAAGCTGCCAAGGCTCACGTGATGGACGTTGCCAACGCACCGGGTGAGAAAATCCTGCCCGGCGAACTCGGCAAGGCGCTCGAAATCCTCAAGAATGGCGGCGATGTCGATTATGTCGGCGCCACCAATGTGGAACTGATCGGCCCCGGCGAGGCAGCCGGCACCTATCGCGAATACGAGGTCAAGGAAGGCAAGTACGAAACGATCAAGTTTCGTTAAGCGCTTGCGCCCCTGAAACCTCACGAAAACAGAATGGCCCGGCACTGCCCGGGCCATTCTTGCAATCCGTGATGGTGTTGCCCACCGAAAGCAGACACGGAGGACGGGCTTGATCCGTGTAGAAAACCTCTTCAAGCAGTTTGGCGGCATTCATGCCGTGGACGGCGTATCCCTTGAGATCGCCACCGGCTCGATCACTGGCCTGATCGGCCCCAATGGCGCTGGCAAGACCACTCTGTTCAACGTCATTGCGGGGGTTCACAAGCCCACCGGCGGCCATGTCTATCTTGACGGTGAAGAGATCACCGGGCTCGAACCCCACGAACTCTTTCACAAGGGCTTGTTGCGCACCTTCCAGATTGCCCATGAATTCTCCACCCTGACCGTGCGCGACAATCTGATGATGGTCCCGCCCGCACAGGCCGGCGAAAGCCTGATCGATGCCTGGTTCCGGCCCGGCAAGGTGCAGCGGCAGGAAGCCGAAATTCGCGACCGCGCAAACGATGTCATCGAGTTTCTGGAAATTGGCCAAGTCGCCGACGAACTGGCCGGAAACCTTTCCGGCGGCCAGAAGAAACTGCTCGAGCTTGGCCGCACCATGATGGTCGATGCCAAAATCGTTTTCCTCGACGAGGTCGGCGCCGGCGTTAACCGCACCCTGCTTAAGACCATTGGCGGCGCCATCAAGCGCCTCAACAAGGAGCGCGGCTACACGTTCTGCATGATCGAACACGACATGGATTTCATCTCCGATCTCTGTGATCCGGTGATCGTAATGGCGGAAGGGCGCAAGCTTGCCGAAGGTCCTGCCGCCCACATCATGGAAAACGAGGAAGTGATCGAGGCTTATCTCGGCCGCGGCCTGAAGAACAAGCCCGGCGCCAAAAAGGCAGCCGGCGGCAAGAAACCGGCGAAAAGGAAATCCGGGAGGAAACGGACAGCATGAGTTTCCTGATCGGCGAGAACATGACCGGTGGCTATGGCGGGGCGGACATTCTCCACAACTGCACCATTGGTGTGGAAAAGGGCGAGATTGCCGTCATTGTCGGCCCCAATGGCGCCGGCAAGTCCACTGCCATGAAGGCCGTCTTCGGCATGCTGAACCTGCGAGAGGGCCGCGTGATGATGGATGGCGAGGAAATTACCGCCCTGTCCCCGCAGGCCCGCGTCTACAAGGGCATGGGCTTCGTTCCCCAGACCAGCAACGTCTTCACCTCCATGTCGGTGGAGGAAAACCTGGAAATGGGCGCTTTCATCCGGCAGGACGACATCTCCAAAACCATGCACCAGGTCTATGACCTGTTTCCCGTCTTGAAGGAAAAACGCCATCAGCCGGCAGGAGAACTCTCCGGCGGCCAGCGCCAGCAGGTTGCTGTCGGCCGTGCCCTCATGACACAGCCAAAAGTGCTGATGCTCGATGAGCCCACTGCCGGCGTTTCTCCCATCGTCATGGACGAGCTTTTCGACCGCATCATCGAGATCGCGCGTACCGGCATTGCGATCCTGATGGTTGAGCAGAACGCCAAACAGGCACTCAACATTGCCGACAAGGGCTATGTGCTGGTCCAGGGCGAAAACCGATATACCGATACCGGCGAGGCGCTGATGGCCAATCCGCAAGTCCGCAAATCGTTCCTGGGAGGGTGATGGAAGTGGAAAGCCTTCTCAACGCAATCGTCCTGTTGCTCAACTTCCTGGTCTTTCCGGCGCTGGCCTATGGCAGCCAGCTGGCCCTTGGCGCGCTGGGCGTCACCCTGATTTACGGCGTGCTGCGCTTTTCCAATTTCGGCCATGGGGAAACCATGTCCTTTGGTGCCATGGCCTGCATCCTGTTCACCTGGGCACTGCAATCCTGGGGCGTCAGCCTCGGCCCGCTGCCCACAGCGCTGCTGGCGCTGCCTGCCGGCATTGCCGTTACTGCCGCCGTCGTCCTCGCAACCGACAAGCTGGTCTACAGCTACTATCGCAAGCAGAAGGCTGCCCCCGTCATCTTCCTGATTGCCTCTGTCGGCGTGATGTTCGTGATGAACGGTATTGTGCGCTTTATCATCGGGCCTGACGACCGCCGCTTTGCCGATGGCGAGCGCTTCATCTTCACTGCCCGCGAATTCAAGGAATGGTCGGGCCTTGCCGAGGGGCTTGCCCTGCGTTCGACAGTGCTGATCACCGTGCTGACCGCCGTCGTGGTCGTTGCAGCGCTGTTCTGGTTCTTGAACCGCACCCGCACCGGAAAATCCATGCGCGCCTATTCCGACAACGAGGATCTGGCATTGCTTTCCGGCATCGATCCCGACCGGGTGGTACGCATTGCCTGGATCCTCACTGCAGCGCTCGCCACCATTGCCGGAACCCTTTACGGCCTCGACAAGTCCTACAAGCCCTTCACCTTTCTGCAATTGCTGTTGCCGATCTTCGCGGCGGCAATTGTCGGCGGCGTCGGCAATCCGGTCGGCGCCATTGCCGGAGGCTTTGTGGTAGCCTTCTCCGAGATCGCCGTCACCTTTGCCTACAAGAAGTTCCTCTCCTACACCCTGCCGCCCGCCCTGGTGCCGGACGGGCTGGCACAGCTTTTGTCCACCGACTACAAGTTTGCCGTCTCCTTCGTCATCCTTGTTGTTGTGCTGCTTGTTAAACCGACAGGCCTGTTCAGCGGAAAAACCCTATGACCGAGACCACGCGTGCCTATCTGTCATTCGCTGTCATGGCCCTGCTTTTCCTGGCGGTCGGCTTTGTGCAGGGCTGGTCCCTGGCCCTGGCGATCCTCAATCTGTGCCTGATCTCCGCCATCATGTCGCTCGGCGTCAACATCCAGTGGGGATATGCCGGCCTGTTCAATGTCGGTGTCATGGGCTTTGCCGCCGTCGGGGGCCTGATGGCAGTGCTCGTTTCCTATCCGCCGGTCGCCGAAGCCTGGGCTGCCGGGGGCGCCGGCATTCTGGTTTCCGGCCTGCTGGCCGCCATTATCGCCGCGGCCTGCTATGCGGCCTATCGTTTCATGCGCAAGGGCCAGGCCCGGATGTGGACCATATCCGCCATTATTCTGGCCGGCTATTTCATCATTCGCATTGCCTACGATCCCGCCGTCGACGCCATTGAATCCGTCAATCCGGCAGCGACGGGTTTTCTTGGCGGCCTTGGCATACCCATCATTATTTCCTGGGCAATTGGCGGCCTGGCAGCAGCCGGCATCGCCTGGATCATCGGCAAGATTTCACTGGGGCTTCGTTCCGACTATCTGGCGATTGCCACCCTGGGCATTTCCGAAATCATCATCGCCATGCTGAAGAACGAGGACTGGCTTACCAGAGGCGTTAAAAACGTCATCGGCCTTCCCCGCCCTGTCCCCTATGAAGTTGATCTGCAGCAGGCCGAATGGTTTCTTAACCTGTCTGCCAGCCTTGGCATGAGCCCGGTCGACTTCTCCTCGATTTTCGTCAAGCTCTGCTATGCAATTTTGTTCACCATCGTGTTGCTGGTCATTTTGTATCTTTCGGAGAAGGCGCTGAATTCGCCCTGGGGCCGGATGATGCGCGCCATTCGCGATAACGAGATTTCGGCCAATGCCATGGGCAAGGACATCACCCGCCGCCACCTGCAGGTCTTCGTGCTGGGTTCTGCCGTCATCGGCATTGCCGGTGCCATGCTGACGACGCTGGACGGCCAGTTCACGCCCGCTTCCTACCAGCCGCTGCGCTTTACCTTTCTTATCTGGGTAATGGTGATTGTTGGCGGCTCAGGCAACAATTGGGGCGCTGTGCTCGGCGGGTTTGTCATCTGGTTCTTCTGGATCGAGGCCGAGCCTATCGGCATCTGGCTGATGGACAGCCTGACCGCCGGCATGGCGCCCGACAATCCCCTGCGCCTGCATCTCATCGACAGCGCTGCACACATGCGCCTGATCGTCATGGGCCTGATTTTGCTGCTTGTGCTAAGGTTCTCACCACGCGGGCTGATTCCCGAACGCACCGGGCAGCAATACAATCAGCAGCAGTAAACACCGGAGTCCCAGATGAAATGCGTCTTTGTCCAGATCAGGTGCAAACCCGGCGAAACCTACCGGGTTGCCGACGAACTTTACAAGCGTGAGGTCGCTTCCGAACTCTATTCGACAAGCGGCGACTACGATCTGCTGATGAAACTCTACATCGAGGACGGCAAGGACATCGGCAAGTTCATCAACGACAACGTTCTGGACATTCCGGGCATCAGCCGCTCGCTGACCACGCTGACCTTCAAGGCATTCTAGAGCGTGTCCGGTTTAAATTAAAGCAGTTTGCATGGATGGATTTTTCGTTTCCGGCAAGGAGAACACCGCAGCGCGGTGCCTTGCCACCTCGCGAGGATTTCGACGAAGCCAGAACGCAAAAGACACCACAGCCGGGCACTTAACATCATGAATGTATCGGGTTTTCTGCAATCGTTTGAACCTGGTTCCCTGCCCTTCGGGCAGCGTCGGAAAATACTGACAGTGCCTGCACTGCGTCGCATTTTCCTCCTTGCCGAAGACCAAACTCCCGGCGCTCAAACGATTCCATTTAAGCCGGACACGCTCTAGGATCAGGACCTCTGCAAGCTCAGTTCTTTTTCTGCCGGAAATCCTGGTGACAGGCAGAACACGCCTTGCCCACGGCCCGAAACCGGTTTGACAGCACAGCCTCATCGCCTGCATGCGCCACCTGTGAGAGCTGGCGTGCAGCAGCTGCCAATTCATCGGCAAGGTCGTTAAAACGTTGCGCTTCTTCCCATACCAGGGGTGTGGCTTCGCTCATTGCCTGCCGGCTTTCCGGCGTATCGGGAAACAGCGTTTTCATCTCGATTGCATGTCCGGCAATGGCGTCTGCAGCCTTGCCTGCCTTGGCAGGTTCGAAGGCGCTTTCACCTTTCAACATGCGCCCCACAACCGCCATCGCATCCTTCATGGCCGTCATGGCGTCCATGCGCTGCTTGACAATCCCCGTGGCGCCCTGGTGGGCAAAAGCCGCCCCGCCGAGGGCAACAGCAAGCACAAGTGCTGCCAGTGTCCTTTTCAAGATCAACTTCCCTTTTCTGCTCAATGGATACCGTTGGCGCGCTGCAAGGTGCGGACATAGGCAACGATGTCGCGAACCTCGTCTTCGCTGACACCTTCTACCGGCGGCATGTTACCAAACCGCCAATGATGAGACCGCACGCCATTGGCAGCAGCATGGAAAAATGCGCCATCAGAGTGATGGTTCGGTTCATAGATCACATGCACCAGCGGTGGCCCCTTGCCGTCATTACCCGCAGCATTCTTGCCGTGGCAGGTTGCGCAATTGCCGTTGAAGGCCGCCTCACCCCGGGCTGCTGCACCGTCAAGCTCAGGCACCGTCACCCTGACAAGGGGTGCCCCCGTGCCGCCGGTTTCGTTTCCGCCCGGCCGGGTCAGCCAGTATCCTGCTGCTGCAACACCGATTACTGCTGCAGCGACAACCATTTTACGGGCATCAAATGCGCTCATGAGAACCTCCTTGACCCTGCAATGTCGGCTTCCCCCGCAAGGTCCTCCAGGATCGGGCAATCCGGCCGGTCGTCGCCATGACAGTGCTCCACAAGATGGGCAAGCGTCATCTGCATCGCCTTCAGTTCAGCGATTTTCTGCTCAATCGCCTCGATCTTGGCGCTGGCAATCGCCTTCACATCGGCACTGGCCCGGTTGTGGTCCTCATACAGCGCCAGCAATTGCCGGCACTCCCCGATCGAAAAACCGAGGCTGCGCGCCCGCTGCACAAACTGCAGCTTTGAAATGTGTTTTGGGGAGTAGTCGCGATAATTGTTCTCGCCGCGATCAGGGTGCACCAGGCCGATATCCTCATAATAACGGATGGTCTTTGGCGGCAGCCCACTAAGCGCACTGGCTTTTCCGATGTTCATGGAGCCTCCTTTCCCAAGTGTTCGATAGCGCTTACAGCAACTGGAAGGTCAAGGGCGGCATTTTGCGTTCAAGGCTTGTTGAGCAGCCGCACCAGTTCCGGCAACATGCGCTCACCGTGGCCAGCTTCGATTTCACCTTCAAGCAGTTTCAAAATGGCTTCGGCAGCCTGTTTCTGCGCGCCAAGGTCATCTGCCATCTGCACGTAATAGCCGATATCCTTTCCCGCATTGGCAACAGAGAATTTAAGGCCGGAAACATCGCCGTCAACAAGATAGGGCGAGAGCCGGTCGAGAACGACACTGTTTCCCCCGCCCTTTGCCAGTACTTCCACGAAGCGTTCGGGCGCAATGCCTGCACGCTGCGCACTGGCTGAAGCCTCCGCCAGCACGGCGGTAAATCCCAGCGAGACGTAATTGTGCAACAGCTTCATGGTATGGCCGGCGCCAATGCCGCCCACATGGGTGACGTTTTCGGCAAAGCTTTCAAGCAGCGGCACCATGGCGGCAAACACCGCTTCCTCGCCGCCGCAAATCAGGTTGAGCCTGCCTTCCATGGCCTCCTTGGGCGTGCGGGTCATCGGCGCGTCAATAAAGGCACCGCCCTTTTGTGCAACCAATTGCGCCAGACGGCGTGTTGAGGAGGGAATGGCAGTGGAGCAATCGATGATCACCATATCCGGTTTCATCCCGGCCAGAATGCCGTCCTTGCGGGAAAGGATATCCTCCACCTGGGGCGAACCGGTAACGCACAGCAGGATGACGTCGCATTGAGCGGCAAGTCCCGCGCCGCTCTCGGCCTTCTGTGCGCCGGCCCCAAGCAGGCCGTTCACCTTCTGGTTTCCGGGATGATCGAGAAAGACCAGCCGCCAGCCCTTTGCCACCAGATTGGTGGCAATTCCCAGACCCATCAATCCGACACCGGCAAGCCCGATGGTATGTTTTTCCCGGTCTGCGCTTTCCATGCAATGTAGTCCCACTCGCCATTTGAAGCGCTATTCTGACCATCACGGCGGCAACAGGCAAATGCAAAACTGCGCTGTTTACAACAGCTTGCCGCAATAAGTGGAATCAGGCTGATCGTTGGTCAGGCTACAAACAGCTTGTCGAGCCCTGCTGCCTTTACGGCCTGCCAGCTTTCCGCGATCGGTCTGTAGTCTTCTTCACCGCGCCGTTTGAAACAGGTAATCAGCAGCGCCTGGCTGGTTTCCTCGTCAAGTTCGGCAATGGCATCCTCAATGGCGCAACACAATTGATCCTTCCGGCCGGAAAAGGTGGCAGAAGCGATGAAGGGAAGTCCCGGCGTCTCGGGTGTGTGTCCAATCACCGAAACGCGGCGCGCTGCCGGATCAAGACGCCGCGCCAGCTCAAACGTTACCGCATCGATCGCCGCCAGATCGGCGCTGTCTTCTGCCACCGCCTGAATGGAAGCACGGTGCGAACCGGTTCTGACCGGCACAAGCCCTTTCGGCAGCTTGCCGCCTGCCTGCAGAACTCCCGAAAGCCAGGCAGCCAGACCCGATTGCGAACGGGGATCATTATAGGCAAACCGCAAGGAAGGCGTCTTGAAGGGATCGATATCCTCCCGCCCTTCCCCTGCAATGAGAACGCTGCGGTAATTGCCCGGCCCACAGCCAATCGCATAGGTTGGCGAACCGAGCAGCGTTACCTTTCCCTCAAGCTCGTTCACAAAGGGAAGCCCGCAGGTCTGGCCGATCAGCAATCCCGGATCGAGCCAAAGCGCATGCGGATCGCCCGCACGGCTCAGGTTCTGCGGTACGGCCCCACCGATGCCGTGATCGGCCAGCATCTGCCGCAGCACCTGCCAGAAGCGCTCTGTATGATGGCGGATTTCCGGCCAGTCATACATCGGCAAAGCAGCAATCATGGGTAGAGATTGAATCATGCTGCCCGCAATAAGGTATCCGCCCGGATTTGAACAGTCCTTAATTTTGGCTGTTGGGGCGCGATCCGCTTTTTTTCCCGCCCGCAACATTCCCGGGAAAGGGTACCGGTTCCTTGCGGCGGAAGGCGTAGCGGCGAAACAGTTCGCCATAGGTCGAAACCGAATAACCACGGTTCATTTCCCGGTAACGGGCCACATTCTGCCGGTAGCGTTCCGGCAGGCGGTACCAGGCAAGGGACGGTGCGGCATGGTGCACCGCATGCAGGGAATTGTTGAGAAACAACCAGGAAAAAATGCCGCCATTTTCAACGATGATGCTGCGCCCGCGGCGGATGGCGCCCGTCCCGCCCTGCATGGCTTCTGAAAGCTCGCTTTGGTGCTCGGCAAACGTGCGCACCATCAAAAGCGACATGCCAAGATAACAGGACACCAGATAGGCCCAGACGGGCACGACACCATGGGCGGCGATCAGCGCCAGCAACAGGCCGCCGAGCGCCCAATGGAACAGCCAGCGCGCCGCAAGCCAGGCCTCACCGGCTCCAACGCGCTTGAAGTCGTGACGCAGCAAACCGAGCGTGCCGATAGCAGGACCAAGCACCAGCCGCCCGGCAAAGGTGTTGTTGGCGTTGAGAATTGCCCGGGCAACCGCGTTCTGCCGCAACCAGTCCGCAATATCCATGTACCAGCTTTCCGGATCGTCATAAGGATCGCACAGATTGCAGTCCAGATGGTGGGTCAGATGGGTTTCCTTGAACCGGCAATAGGGAATGATCAGGCCGATTGGCGCGAAGGCCAGAACATCGTTGAGCCATTGCGCCCTGAAAGGATGGCCGTGCACAAACTCATGCTGGGTAGAGGAATGCAGCGTCAGCAGAGGCGCCAGCGCGGCAATGGCCAGCAGACCGCCGGGTATGGTGGAGAAAATCGCGGGCCCGTAGAAAACCAGTCCGGCCCAAACCAGATATATGGAAGCCATCAGCACCAGCGTCCGCCAGTCGCCGCTGTCGGCGAGGCGAAGGAAACTGCCCTGAATTTCAACCTGTTTGTTCCCCGTTGCGGCAGCCGCGCCGCTATCTTGCATGCGTTTCATTCATCCCCTCAATTCACGGTCTGCTCCCCAACAGACAGCGAAATAATACGGAATACTGACAGCTCCTGACAACGCGACAATCCGCAAGATGAATATGAAATTCACACATAAACATCAATTTTGTTGTGAGGTCACAACAATCTCGCTATGATCGCACAATGCCGGGAACGTCCGACAAACGCGATGTGGCAGCGGTTTTCCGTGAGCGGCTGATCATGCTGATCGAGCAGCGCGGCGAAAGCTTTTCAGCCTTTGCCGATGCCATTGGCGTCGACCGCTCGGCCCTGAGCCAGTTCATGGCACCAGGTTCGACCCGCCTGCCCCGCGCCGAAACCCTGCATGCCATCGCACGCACTTGCGGCGTCTCCCTCGACTGGTTGCTGGGGCTCATTGCCAGCGAGGAAACCGGCAGTGAAACCGTTCCCTTGCTGGAAACAGAACCCACCAGCGACCAGGTCGATGGCCAGTTGCACGCCAAATGGCATCGCGAGGCAACGGGCTACAAGATCCGCTACGTTCCCTCAGGGCTCCCCGACCTGCTCAGAACCGAGGCGGTCAGCCAGCACGAGTTTTCCGTCAGAACGCCGGAAGGCGTGGCCGCCAAGGACAAGCAGGCACGCGAACAGCTTGATTATTCCCGCCGGCCAGAAACCGACATGGAAGTTTGCATGCCCCTGCAGCGCCTGCAGATATTTGCCGAAGGCCGGGGCGTGTGGACCGGGCTTTCTTCCACCGTACGCCGCCACCAGTTGGAGACAATCGCGCGCCTGACCACCGAAATGTACCCCACCTTCCGGCTGTTTCTTTACGATGAGCGGCTGATCCACGCCTCCCCCTACACCGTTTTCGGCCCCAAGCGGGCCGCCGTCTATCTGGGCGGTCTTTATCTGGTCATCAATTCCGCCGAACACATCAAGGCCCTGACCCGCCATTTCGATCATCTCATACGCATTGCCGATATCGGGCCGGACAGAATATCAGATCACATGGACAGGCTGCTTGGCACCGCGGCGCCCTAGGCTGTATCGACATTTGGGTTTCGCACGCGGCGCGAGACGGATTCTGCAAGAATAGGGTGAAAATCGCCCACTTCGGCGTCGCGGAACCTCGAAAGGATAGCGACCTGTCATCGGTTCCGCTCCTGGAATTGAACGATTTTCCCCCGTACCGCGCTCCAAATCCCAAATGTCGATACAGCCTGGGCCAAAGCCCGCCACTTGCCGGATTTCGACAGAAACCGTCCTTTTTTGAAAACTCCCCTCGCATCCGCGCCCTATCCTCTTTCCGTTCGCAGTAGCAGTCTGCAGGATGGAGGAATTCATGAGCGCAGCGTTACCCAGCCACGCCCGGGCCGTGGTCATCGGCGGAGGCCTCGTCGGTTGTTCAATCCTCTATCACCTGTGCAAGCTTGGCTGGAAGGACGTCATCCTGCTTGAGCGCGATGAACTGACCTCCGGTTCCACCTGGCATGCTGCCGCAAACCTTCACGGCCTGCACGACACCAACAACATCTCCAGGCTGCAATATTATACGATGAAGCTCTACAAGGAGCTGGAAGCGGAAACCGGTCAGTCCTGCGGTGTTTTTCAACCCGGTTCGCTTTATCTGGCCCAGACCAAGGACCGCGAACACCAGTTGCGCATACAGGCCGCCAAGGCGAAAACGTTTGGCGTTGATTTTTTCGAGCTGACCCGTGCCGAGGCGGAGGAAAAGCACCCGCTGGTAAATTTCGACGGCATTCGATGCATCATGTTCGAGGCCGATGGCGGCAATGTCGATCCTTCCGGCGTTACCATGGCCTATGCCCAGGGCGCCCGCCAGATGGGCGGCAGAATTGAACGCTTCTGCCCGGTTACCGCCACCACCCAGCAGGCCGACGGCTCCTGGCATGTGGAAACGCCCAAGGGCCGCATCCATGCAGACGCGGTGGTCAATGCGGCCGGCCTTTGGGCGCGTGAAGTGGGGCAGATGGCGGGCATCGACCTGCCACTCCAGCCCACCGAACACCAGTATCTCGTCACCGAAACGATCGCCGAGATCGCCGATATGGGCCGCCGCCTGCCCTCGGTTGCCGACCGCGATGGCGAATACTACATGCGCCAGGAAGGCCTCGGCCTGCTGGTCGGCGCCTATGAAAAGAACGGCAGATTCTGGGCCGAGGACGGCACGCCGATGGATTTCGGCCATGAACTGTTCCCCGACGACCTTGAGCGTATCTCCGAAAACTATCTGCGCGCCTGCACCCGGGTGCCGGTGCTGGAAAATGCCGGCGTCAAGCGTGTCATAAACGGGCCGATGATCTGGTCGCCCGATTCAGCCGCCCTGTACGGCCCGGTGCCGGAGTTAAGGAACTACTGGTGCTGCAACGGCATCATTCCGGGCTTCTCGCAGTCGGGCGGGCTTGGCTCCATGCTGGCGCAGTGGATGGTCGAGGGTGAACCTGAACTCGACATGTTCCCCTGGGATCTTGCCCGCTACGGCCTCGACTGGACGCTCAAGAGTTTCGTCAAGGCGAAGGTCATGGACGCCTACTCCCACCGCTTCAAGATTCACTTTCCTTATGAGGAGCGCGAAGCAGGCCGCCCGGTGCGCACGCGCCCTGCCTATGAAAGGCAAAAACAGCTCGGCGCCGTCATGGGCCTCAACTATGGCTGGGAACATCCGCTATGGTTTGCCGGTGAGGGCCGCGAAGCCGGCGAAACCTATGGCTTCGAACGCCAGGACTGGTTCAACGAGGTCAAGCGCGAATGCGCCGCATTGCGCGAAAACGCCGGCATTATCGACGTTTCCAACTTCGGCAAATACGAGATCAGGGGCAAAGGCGCGCGCAAATGGCTCGATGCCATCGTGGCCAACCGCGTGCCCACCGAGACGGGCCGTTCCTGCCTGACGCCCATGCTTGGCGTGCGCGGCGGCATTGCCGGTGATTTCACCATTACCATGCTGGGCGAAGACCACTATTACATGGTCGGCTCGGGCATTGCCGAGCGCTACCATCAGCGCTTCTTCAACATGGTGGAACGGCCCGAAAGCGTATCGTTTCAATCGCTGACGGCGGCCAAAACCGGTTTCAACGTCGCCGGTCCCAAATCCCGCGAACTGTTGCAGCGCCTGACCAATGAGGATTTGTCCAGTGACAACTGGAAATTCATGCACTCCAAACGCCTGCCCGTCGCCGGCATCGACGCCATCGGCCTGCGCGTTTCCTTCACCGGCGATCTTGGCTGGGAGCTTTACGTGGCCGAGGCCGATCAACTGGCGCTCTATGAAGCGCTGCTTGAGGCAGGCCGCGACCTGGGCGCCATTCCCGTGGGCGGCCGCTCGCTGCTCTCCCTGCGCGTTGAAAAGGGCTACGGCTCCTGGAGCCGCGAATACTCCCCGGAATACTGGCCACAGGAAGTCGGCCTCGACCGGCTGGTGAAGGAGGACAAGGGCGAGTTTCTTGGCCGCGAGGCGTGGCTGAAACTGAAGGACCAGGCGCCACGCGAGAAACTGGCGATCTTCGAAGTGGAAACCCCGCACAATGCAGACGCTGCGGGCGGCGAACCCATCTTCACCCCTGACGGCAAGCCGGCCGGGCGCGTTTCTTCCGGCGCCTATGGGCACTCGGTCGGCAAGTCATTGGCGCTCGGTTTCGTCAAATCCGAACTTGCCGAACCCGGCAGCGAGTTCGACATCGCCATTCTGGGCTTGCCTCACCGCGCGAAACTGCTCCCTGAACCCCCGTTCGACCCGAAAGGCGAACGGCTGCGGGGGTGAATCACGGTGAACCGCCGGGGCCTTGTCGACTGAAGATCAGTGTTCGCCCTCGCACAGTTCGTGATCGGCGAGTGCGCGGATGATGTGGCATTCGCCCACCGTGCCCCCGCCTTCGCAACTGGCGGCAATGCGCTGCAACTCGCCTGCCAGCTGTGTCAATTTTCTCAGGCGGCTTTCAACCGCTTCCAGATGCGCACCGGCAATGGCATGCGCCTCATTGCATTCCATGGCGGGATTTTCCGAAAGATGCACCAGATCGCGGATCGCCTCGATGGAAAGGCCCAGATCGCGAGCGTGCCGAATAAAGGAAAGCCGCTCAAGCTCGGCCTTTGAATAACGCCGCTGATTGCCCTCGGTCCGCTCAGGCGCCGCGATAAGCCCCACCTGCTCATAATAGCGGATGGTCGGCACCTTCACTCCGGCACGCAACGACAGTTCTCCAATCGACAGCATGTTCATTTTTCCTCTTGAACCTATAGCTACTAGAGAGATTAGGTTTTCGCGAATCCCTTGGCAACCGACATTTGGAGAAACCGGTGACAGACACGACAGACCGATACTTGCAGCAAACCGGGCTTCTGGATTTTCACCATCCGGCGATTGAAAGCCTCGTTGCCAAACGCGGATGGCCGGAGCTGGACGAATTCGGCCGCATCGGCGCTGCCTATGATTTCGTGCGCAACGAAATCCGCTTTGGCTACAACCCCCGTGACGACCTGCCGGCATCTGCCGTGCTCACCCAGGGCTACGGCCAGTGCAACACCAAGGCCACCTTGCTGATGGCGCTTTTAAGACGGCTCGGTGTTCCTTCAAGGCTGCACGGCTTTACCATTCACAAATCCCTGCAGCGCGGCATTGTGCCGGAACCGGTATACCGCTTGACACCCGATAACATTCTGCACAGCTGGGTGGAGTGCCGCTTCGGCGGGCGCTGGGCTGTGCTGGAAGGGTTCATTGTCGACGATGCGGTGTTGTCCGCACTACAGGCAGAGTTTGCCGGCAAAACGATCAAGCTTTGCGCCTATGGCGTGGGGACCGACAACCTGCCTGATCCATCGGTGACATGGCAGGGAAAAGACACCTTTATCCAGAAAACCGGCATTAACCGAGACCTCGGCCTGTTTGATGACCCGGACAGTTTTTATTCCGCACACAAACAGCAATTTACGCTGTTGTCAGGCTTGCTATACCGCTGGGTTGTGCGCCACTGGATGAACCTGCGGGTAAACAGGCTTCGGCGCGGCAAGGTGCCACCAATTCCAGGCACCGGGATTCCGGCAGGCCATGCAAACAAGGAGGCAGCATCATGAGCGCAGGATGCCATAACCATGACGATGCGGTCTTCGAAGGCATGTCGGCCGATTACCGCCGCCGGCTGATCGCCGTCATTATCATCAATGCCGCAATGTTCATCGTCGAAATGACCGCCGGTTACCTCGCCCGCTCCCAGGCGCTGCAGGCCGATGCGCTGGATTTCTTCGGTGATACGCTGACCTATGGCCTGTCGCTCGCCGTCATCGGCATGCCGCTTGCAACCCGTGCCAATGTGGCCCTGCTGAAAGGCGCAAGTCTGCTGGCCATGGGAATATGGGTGCTTGGCTCGACCGTATGGAAAGTCTTTTTCACCGGCGTGCCGCAAGCCGAGATCATGGGACTGATCGGCTTTCTGGCCCTCCTCGCCAATATTGCAAGCGTTCTGCTGCTGGTTGCCTACAAGGATGGCGATGCCAATGTGCGCTCGGTCTGGTTATGCTCGCGCAACGATGCCATCGGAAATGTCGCGGTTATGATCGCAGCCCTGGGCGTATGGGGCACGGCAACCGGCTGGCCCGACCTTATCGTTGCCGCCATCATGGCCAGCCTGTTTTTGTCCTCTGCCTGGCAGATCATCACCCAGGCACTGGCAGAACGGCGCAGCGCTGAATCTTGAGCAGGATAAGGCAGACGGCAGTTCGCTACGGCTTGACTACCGTCAACCCGAGCAACTGCCAGTTCTGCATCCCGCCCCGGTAGTAACTGATCTTCTCCGCCGGGAACCCGGCGGCAATCATAGCACGGATGGCAGTCGGCGACTGGCCGCACCAAAGCCCGTTACAAAACAGCGCCACGCGCTTTGCGCCGGTGCAGTCCCAGCCGTCGAAGTCGACCTCACAGCCGAGCCGGTCCAGCTGTTCTGCAATCACCGTATAGGGCAGGTGAATTGCGCCGGGGATCGTTCCCTTGCCATACCAGTCCGCGGTACGGCTATCGATGACAATCGCTTCGGGATCCTGCAACAGCGCAATCAATTCCAGTTCGCCGATGGTGGCAACGCCTTCGGCGGGCGTCATCGGCTGGATGCAGAACGGCGGACAGGCGCGCGACGTCTTGGCAAAGGCACCCGATATCTCGTTTTCAGTATCCTGGATACGTTTGATGGTTGTTTCACCCGTCGGCGTTTTAACCGTCACGGAAGGCATGTCTTTTGCAATCCCGACTTCCAGCTCTTCAGCGCCTGCTAGCGCTGCTGAAAGCACAAGCAGCAAAATTCCAAGAGCAATCCCTTCCAGGGTTTTCCGCATTGTTGAGCGCATTGGTGACATCCTCCAGTCGTCGTTGAGGTTTTCTGCTTCACACAACTGGCGGGACGGCACATCAAATGCAATGCGTCCAATCGACCGCACAAAAAAGGCCGGCGGATCGCCGCCGGCCTGATTGTATTGCTTTTTGCTTACGCCCTGTCGCCTACACGCCCTTGAGCAAGCAGCCTGCAGCAAGAATAACCCAGGCAACGGTCATGATCCAGAACGCTGAAAGCGGCAGGCCCGGAATAATCGCCAGGCCTCCAAGCAATCCGATGATGGCGATGATCACCGAAATGATGAACACGACTGTGGTAGGTGCACTGAGAGACATGGTCCCCTCCTTGGTTTCAAATTGGCGATTTGCCGGAAAATCGGCGAATCGCCCGTCACTCCCGCCGCAAAGGTTGTTAAACTTTGGTATGATGTCAACTTCACGACAACCCGCTTGAGGCCCCGAACCGCCAGGTTTGGCGTCAACCCGTCCACAGCTCGATGGCCCCTGCCCCGTCGCAAACGGCTGATAAACTTGCTAGAGAAATTTCGATCTTGGCGGAATCGGCAAAACCGGAATGCGTTATGCGGTTCAGCTACTTGGCGAGCGCTTTCGTTTTGACCCCCCAGGCAAACGTTCAACAAAAGAGACCCAGCCGCAGGATATCCATTCGATGTTTCAAAACACCTTTCCGGACAAGGCCACGATTGCCGAACTGACTGCGAAAATGCTGTGGGAAATCGGCGCCGTGCATTTTCGCTCCGATGAACCCTACACTTTCACCTCGGGGCTCAAGAGCCCGGTTTACATCGATTGCCGCAAGCTGATCTCCTACCCGCGCATCCGTTCCGCGGTATCCGATTTCGGCGTCGCCACCGTGCTGCGCGATGCGGGCTTTGAAAAATACGATTGCGTTGCCGGCGGCGAAACAGCCGGCATCCCCTACGCTGCCTTCATTGCCGAACGCATGGGGCTTCCCATGATCTACATTCGCAAGAAGCCAAAGGGTTTTGGCCGCAACGCCCGCATTGAAGGCGATCTCAAGGAAGGTCAGCGGGTTTTGTTCGTGGAGGACCTGACCACCGATGGTGGCTCGAAAATCTCCTTCGCCAACGCGATCCGGGATGCAGGCGCGGAAGTGACCGATACCTTCTCGGTCTTCTATTACGGCATCTTCAAGGACGCGCCGAGAACACTCGCCAGCCACGGCATGAAGCTGCACTATCTGACGACCTGGAAAGACGTGCTGGCAGTGGCGAAGAAGGAAAAGCTGTTCAACGCCAAAACGCTCAAGGCCGTTGAGGCCTTTCTCGACAAGCCGCTTTCATGGTCGAAAAGGAACGGCGGCGTCGACAAGCTGCCAAGCCGGGAAAACGGCTAGAAGTAGCGGACTTAATCGTTACCGTTCAGTCCCGGCGGGCCATCGGCGCCCGGCCTGGTATTGGGATAGCGCTCCATGCTCTCCTTGAAATCGGCCACCAGCCGCGAAATCGGTGTCCATACCCAGGCTTGTACCGTGGCGATGTCGTGCTCTTCCTTCGGGTCGATGGTGATGTTGAACAGATAGGGCGATTCAAGCTTGCCCTTGCCCCCATTGACCTCCGGCTCCCAGTAATAATGCATCTTCCAGTCGCGCCATTTAACAGCGCGCAGGTCCTCCTTGATGTAGAAAGGAAACCCTTCGCGCAGGGACTTTTCACTCTGGCCGGTGAAGAAGGGCAACTGATCAATCCCGTCAACCGGCCGGTCATCGGGCAATCCTGCCCCGCCAAGCTTTGCCAGCGTTGCAAAAAAATCCGTCACATGAACCATCTCGTTGCTGGTTTTTTCAGCAGCGATTCTTCCCGGCCATCGCAAAATGCAGGGAACACGCAAACTGCCCTCCATGGCGGTGTGGTAGGTTCCGCGCCAGGGCCCTGCCGTGCCGCGCCAGGGATTGCGGAATTCCGGCCCGTTGTCCGAACAGAAAACCACCAGGGTCGATTCCCGCAACCCAAGGCGGTCGATTTCCTCCAGCACCTCACCGACCCGATGGTCCATCTCCATCATGCAGTCCGCATTGCCGCCATAACCGCTGCGGCCCTCAAAATCAGGATGCGGCAGGGTGGGATAGTGCAGGTTGACGATCGGCATGAACAGGAAGAACGGCGATGTGCCGCTGCCGGCACGTTGCAGAAAATCCTTGCTGCGGCGGACCAGTTCCGCATCGATCATGCGCCGCGCCGTTTCGTCATAGGCGCCTGTCTCCCGCGCCGCCTCGCCGGCCTTTCCCTCCATGATCTGGGGTATTCCCGCAACGTCCTCATCATAGCCAATGCCGCTTTGGTAAAGCACTTCGTCTGTTGTGCGCGGAATGCCGTACCACTCATCGAAACCGCGGTCGTTTGGAAAACGCCCCGGCCGGTCGCCAAGATGCCATTTGCCGAACATCGCGGTGGCATACCCGGCATCCTTCAGCAGCTGCGGCAAAGTGATTTCCCACGGTGAGATGCCCTGCGGCAGACCGGGCGCGACCGATTGCAGCGCGCCGGTGCGGATCGGATGGCGGCCGGTCATCAGCGCCGAGCGGGTGGGAACGCAGTCGCTTTCCACATTGAAGTTGTGCAGCAGCAGGCCTTCCCTCGCAAAAGCATCGATCCGCGGCGTGGGCGCACCGCGCAGAGCACCGCCGCCATAACAGCCAAGCTCCCCCCAGCCGAGATTGTCCGCCATGATGAGCACGATGTTCGGTTGTGTTTCAGCCACCACGTTTCTCCGCCTGCCTGCTTACCTGTTTGCCTGCTTACCTGTTTGCCTGCCTACCTGTTTGTGTGCCTGCCCTGCAGCCTGACACAAAAAGGCCCGCGGCTGAAACCGCGGGCCTAATTAAAACTGCCGTGTACGGCCTTGGATTACTGGCTGCTCTGCTGAGCTGCTTCCAGTTCCTGAATGCGGGCTTCCAGATCGGATACCTTGCTCATCGATTCTTCAGCCTGCTGCTTTGCAGCCGCCAGTTCATCCTCAAGCGTCTTGATGGTGGTGGCAGACTCTTCCTTGGAAGCCGTCAGTTCGCCCATGGTTTCTTCTGCCTTCTGTTTCGCAGATTCCATGGACTGTTTGGCGGCATCAAGCGCACCCTGCAGCGTGGTAACGTCGTTCTGGGCATAAAAGTAGCCGCCCGCTGCACCGATGACGAGGGCAACGATTGCTGTGATAACGGTTTTCATGGTTTCACTCCTGTTGATTCTGTCCACCCTGCTGAGTTTGCCCCGCGCGCCGGATTATTGTTTCAATACACACCGGTGGCAGAAAAGGACTCAGCACCATGGTTTCATGTGCCGCATAAAGAAATTTTCTGCAGCGGCAAAGCTTTTATTTCGCCTCAATTGGCACAAATGGCGGTTTTCAGCAACGTTGCTTGAACTTTCCCACCGATGCCCGATTGCCGAATATCGCAACACAATTGCTTGACCGGACGGCTGGCCAATGAAACCCTGAGGCAACCAACCAGCGCTGCACGGAGGGTTTCATGGCGCAAATCGTATCCTTGACGGGCGAGGCTTCACAATCAGGCCCGCTGAAAACCCAGCTCGATGGCAAGGTGCTGACGATTACGCTCGCCAATCCGCCTGCCCATGCCCTGTCGCTTGAAATGATCGGACTTCTGCACGGGGCGCTGCTTGATGCCCGCGACAATCCCAAGGTCGCCGTCATCGTGATTGCGTCAAGCGGCAAGGTCTTCTGTGCCGGCCATGATCTTAAACAGATGCGCGGCTACCGGGAGGGTGCTGATGGCGGCGCAAGAGCGCTTGAGACGCTGTTTGCCGCCTGTTCGGAAATGATGAAGGCAATCCCCCGCCTGCCGAAAACCGTCATCGCCAAGGTGGACGGCATCGCCACCGCCGCCGGCTGTCAGCTTGTTGCTGCCTGTGATCTTGCCTTTGCTTCTGAGGATGCCCAATTCGGCACGCCGGGCGTCAGCATTGGCGGCTTTTGCGCCACTCCCATGGTGGCCCTGTCGCGCAACCTTTCCCGCAAACATGCCATGGAGATGCTGCTGACCGGCGACATGGTCGACGCAAAAACCGCCATGCGCATGGGCCTCGTCAACAAGATCGTGCCGCGTGACTATCTCGATCAGGTGGTCGCCAAGATGGCTGAACGCATCGCCTCAAAATCGGCGATGGCAATCGCCAGGGGAAAGCGCGCCTTCTACGAGCAGGCCGACATGCGTCTTTCCGAAGCCTATGACTATGCCAACCGCGTCATGGTCGAGAGCTTCACCACGGCCGATTCCGATGAGGGACTGGACGCGTTCATCGGCAAGCGCAAGCCCGAGTGGAAAGGTGAATAACACGAGCCCTGCTTCCAGGCTGTATCGACATTTGGGCTTCGCACGCGGCGCGAGACGGATTTCGTCTCTGGCAAGGCGAAAAATCCACCGCGTTCTGCAAGAATAGGGGGAAAATCGCCCACTTCAGGGTCGCGGAACCTCGAAAGGATAGCGACCTGTCATCGGTCCCGCTCCTGGAATTGAACGATTTTCCCCAATACCGCGCTCCAAATCCTGAATGTCGATACAGCCTGGGGTGTTTTACCGCTGGTGCAACTTCGTCATTGACGGGTCTGTACACCTCTGTTCAATAACCGGACGGAGGTGCATTCATGAAATCCCATACACGTGTTGCGGTGATCGGCGGCGGGGTCGTCGGCTGCTCGGTGCTCTACCATCTTACCAAGCTCGGCTGGAACGACATCATGCTCATAGAGCGCTCGGAACTGACTTCCGGCTCCACCTGGCATGCTGCGGGCGGTTTTCACACGCTCAATGCGGATACCAACATGGCCGCCCTTCAGGGTTACACGATCCGCCTGTACCGGGAACTGGAGGAGATTACCGGCCAGTCCTGCGGCCTGCATCATGTCGGCGGCATCACCCTTGCCGGCGACCGCGACCGCATGGACTATCTCGTCGCCGAACACGCCAAGCACAAATATATGGGGCTTGATACCCGTATCGTGGGACCGGACGAAATCCGCGAACTTTCGCCAATCACCGACACCGGCGGCGTCATTGGCGGCCTTTACGATCCCCTTGACGGTCACCTTGATCCTTCCGGCACCACCCATGCCTATGCCCGGGCGGCACGCATGGCAGGGGCGGAAATCGTGCTGCGCAATCCTGTGAAGGAACTGAACCACCGCGCGGACGGCAGCTGGGATGTGGTCACGGAACAGGGAGCTGTCCACGCAGAACACGTGGTCAATGCCGCCGGTCTTTGGGCGCGCGAAGTGGGCGAACTGGCAGGCGTCTATTTCCCGCTCCATCCCATGGAGCATCAATACCTAATTACCGAGGAAACGCCGGAAGTCTATGAGCGCGAAAGCGAACTGCCGCACGTAATGGACCCCGAAGGCGAAAGCTATCTGCGCCAGGAAGGCCGTGGCATCTGCATCGGCTTTTACGAGCAGCAATGTGATCCCTGGGCAGTGGGCGGGACGCCTGCCGAGTTCGGCCATGAACTGCTGAACGACAATCTGGAACGCATCGGCGACTCGCTCGAATTTGCCTTCAAGCGGTTTCCGGTGCTCGAGCGCGCCGGCATCAAGCGCGTCATCAACGGCCCCTTTACCTTTGCCCCCGACGGCAACCCCCTGGTCGGCCCCGTGCCCGGCAAAAAGAACTTCTGGTCGGCCTGTGCCGTCATGGCAGGCTTTTCCCAGGGCGGCGGTGTCGGCCTGACCCTGGCCGAATGGATGGTCGAGGGCGAACCTTCCCGCGATGTATTTGCCATGGATGTCGCCCGTTTCGGCGAATGGATCACCCCGGTTACACGCGCCCCAAGGTGAAGGAGAACTACCAGCGCCGCTTCTCCGTTTCCTATCCCAATGAGGAACTGCCCGCTGCAAGACCCCACCAGACCACCCCCGCCTACCCGCTCTGGCGGGATCGGCGCGCCGTCTTCGGCGCCCAATACGGCATGGAGGTCGTCAACTACTTTGCCCGTGAAGACGAACCACTGGAGGAAACCCCAACCTTCCGCCGCTCAAATGCCTTCGCCACCGTGGCGGAAGAATGCCGCGCCGTGCGTGAAGCCGTCGGCATCAATGAAATCCACAATTTCGGCAAGTTCCAGGTCAAGGGACCCCATGCCAGAGACTGGCTCGATCGCATCATGGCAGGCCGCATTCCCAAGCCCGGCCGCCTGTCGCTTACCCCGATGCTGTCGCCCAAGGGCAAGCTGATCGGCGATTTCACCGTTTCCTGCCTGTCGCAAACACAGTTCCAGCTTACAGCCTCCTTCGGCATGCAGGCAGCGCATATGCGCTGGTTTGAAGCAAATCTCTCTGCCGATGACCGCGTGATGATCGAAAACATTTCCACCCGGCGCATCGGTTTTCAGATTGCCGGCCCAAAGGCACGCGACCTGTTGAAGGCTGTCGCCTATCCCGAAATTTCGGACATGAAATTCATGGATGTGCGCTTTTGCGATATCGGCACATCGCGCGCCATCGTCCAGCGCGTCTCCTACACCGGCGATCTGGGCTATGAAATCTATGTCCCCGCCGAAGAACAGCCGCAGCTTTTTGCCGTCCTTGAACAAGCCGGCACACCGCTCGGCATGAAGCCGTTCGGCATGCGCGCCATGATGTCGTTAAGGCTGGAAAAGGGCTTTGGTTCCTGGGCCCGGGAATTCCGCCCTGACTACGGTCCCTGCGAAACCGGCATGGACCGCTTTGTCGCCTGGAAGAAAAACACCGATTTCATAGGCCGTGCTGCAGCCGAAAAGGAACGCGCCGAAGGGCCGGCACGCAGGCTTTGCACCTTTGCCGTCGAGGCTGACCCCTCAAACATGGATCAGGGGGATGTCTGGGGCGATGAACCGGTCTTTATCGATGGCAAGGTCGTGGGCTTCGTTACCTCTGGCGGGTTTGCCCATTATTCGCAGACCTCGGTCGCCATCGGCTTTCTGCCGGTGGAACTGATCAGTGAAGGGCGCGAGGTGGAAATCGAAATCCTTGGCGAAATGCGCAAGGCCCGGCTCTATACCCAACCGCTGTTCGACCCCGATGGCGAGCGCATGCGGGGATGAAACTTGTCTTCTCTTCGCGACGCTTTACGTAAAGCAGACAGCCGGGCTTGACGTAACATCAAACACGGGTGCCATCGCCGGGCTTTGCCCTCGCCTCCTCCATCATCCTCGACCGCGTCTCCTTCGTCATCCTCGG
This sequence comes from Salaquimonas pukyongi, assembly GCF_001953055.1. NCBI lineage: Bacteria > Pseudomonadati > Pseudomonadota > Alphaproteobacteria > Hyphomicrobiales > Salaquimonadaceae > Salaquimonas > Salaquimonas pukyongi. Next base: position 2,011,596 of record NZ_CP019044.1, read on the forward strand.
CCTTTTCCCACGCCTCCTTCGTCATCCTCGGCCCTGAGCCGAGGATCCAGTGAATACCCCGTGATGCTGGATCGTCGGGTCAAGCCCGACGATGACGAACATCACTGGCTTCGCAGAGAAGGAAACATCACGGCACAGGTCCTCGGGACAAGCCCGAGGATGACATTCATCTAACAAGCCGCCCTTGCAGCAGCGCGCCCTACCCCTGGCGCAGCATCCTGACATTGCGCTGTACTGCTTCCACCGTCTCGGCAATCTCTTCGGCGGTGTTGTAATTGGCGATACCGATGCGAACGACACCTTGGTCCGGATCGATACCAAGCTGATGCACCACTTCCCAGGCATAGTTGTGCCCGGCCCAGCAGAAGATGCCCTCTTCGTTGAGGCGGTTGACCAGTTCCTGCGGTGAGATATCGGCAAGGGTGAAGGAAACCGTTGGCACGCGTTCTGAAAAACGGGCCTTGTCGGTGATGCCGTAAACCGTCAGGTCATCGACCTGCAAAAGCCCGTCAATCAGTTCGCCGCACAAGGCATTTTCATGCGCGATGGAGGCGCTGTAGGCTGCCGCAATCTTCTGCCGCCGCCGCCCATCTTCACCGCACTCCCCGCCCAGCCAGGCAATATAATCCACCGTCGCTTCAAGCCCCGCCACCAGTTCAATCTGCGGCGTGCCGGTCTCGAAGCGGTAAGGCAATGCGTTGTCGGAACAGCGGCACTTATAGGCATCGAGCTTTTCCAGCACCGAACGCCGCCCGTAAAGAATGCCAAGATGCGGCCCGAAGAACTTGTAGGCTGAGCAAACGAGAAAATCGCAGTCGAGCGCCCCCACATCACACAGCCCGTGCGGGGCAAACTGAACGGCATCCACATAGGTCAGGATGCCCGCTGCCTTTGCAATTGCCACCAATTCGCCCACCGCATTGGTGGCGCCGGTCAGATTGCTGGAATAGTTCAGCGCCAGGACCCTGGTGCGGTCGGTGATGGCGGCCTTGAGCACGTCTTCTTCCACCGTCCAGCTGCCGGTCGAAAAGGGTACTTTGCGGATATTAAGCCCCAGATCGTCCGCCAGTTGCAGCCAGGGCGAGACATTGCCCTCATGGTCCATCTGCGTGACGATGATTTCATCGCCCGGCTTGAGCCCGCGCCCGATCATTCGGGAAAAATGATAGGTCAGGCTGGTCATGTTCGGCCCGATGATGACTTCATCCTCATCGCATCCAAGAAAATCGGCCATGGCACCATGGCCGCGCTCGATGATGCTGCCCGCCGCCCGGGAGGTCGGAAAATCCCCGCCAAGATTGGCGTTTTTGTTGAGGATTGCGTCGCCGATCGCATCGGCAACGCTCCGGGGCACCTGGGTCCCGGCCGGATTGTCCAGATAGATGCGGCGGCTTGCCCCGTCTTTCGTTGCAAGCGAGGGAAACCGCGCCCTTACGGCCTCCAGAGGAAAAGCGGTCATGAGCGGTATCCTTGAAACGGGTTGTGGAAAGTGGGCGCGGCCAAGCCAGCGCGCAGAACATCAGCGTGAAAGCGTCAACGTGAAAGCGTCCGCGACACCGCATCCTGCCAGCCGGCCAGCTTGCGCTGGCGCTCGGCCGCCTTCATCTTTGGCTTGAAGCGGGTATCGAGCGCCCAGGTCTTTGCAAAACCCTGCTTGTCGGGCCACACACCGGCACGCGATCCCGCGAGCCATGCCGCCCCCAATGCCGTTGTCTCCAGAACCACCGGGCGGTCGACCGGAGCGTTCAGGATGTCGGCCAGAAACTGCATCGTCCAGTCTGAGGCCACCATGCCACCATCGACGCGCAACACGGTCTTGCGCGTGCCGGTCGATTTCCAGTCCTTGCGCATGGCTGTCAGCAGGTCATGGGTCTGATAGCACACCGCTTCAAGCGTTGCCTTTGCGATCTCATTGGGACCAGTGCCCCGCGTCAGCCCGAACAGGGCACCACGCGCCTCCGCATCCCAGTATGGCGCACCAAGCCCGACAAAGGCCGGCACCAGATAGACGTCCTGATTGGGATCGGCGCTTGCTGCCATCTTGCCGCTTTCGGCGGCCGCCTTCATGAATTTCAGCCCGTCGCGCAGCCACTGCACGCTGGCGCCCGCCATGAAGATCGAGCCTTCCAGCGCGTAGGTCGTCTTGCCATTGAGCCGGTAGGCAATGGTTGTCAGCAACCGGTTTTTGGAGCGCACCATGTCGCCGCCGGTATTGAGCAGGGCAAAACAGCCCGTACCATAAGTCGACTTCATCATGCCGGGGGCAAAACAGGCATTGCCGATGGTGGCAGCCTGCTGGTCGCCGGCGACGCCGAGGATCGGGATTTCCGCGCCCAGAACGGATTTTTCCGCAATGCCGAAATCATCGGCGCAATCAAGCACCTGCGGAAGGACCGCCGGCGGCACGCCCAGAAGGTCAAGCAGCCCCTTGTCCCACTTGTTCGTTTTGATGTTGAACATCAGCGTGCGGGAGGCATTGGTGGCATCGGTAACGTGCCGCTTGCCGCCGGTTAACCGCCAGATAAGGAAGCTGTCGATGGTGCCGAAGGCGATCTGGCCAGCTTCCGCTTTCTTGCGCAGCCCCTTGACCCGGTCGAGCACCCAGGCAGCCTTGGTGCCGGAAAAATACGGATCGAGCAGCAAACCCGTCTTGCGGGTAAACGCAGATTCGTGACCGGCCTTCTTCAGTTTTTCGCAGGTTTCTGCGGTGCGCCGGTCCTGCCAGACGATTGCCTTGTGAACCGGTTTGCCGGTCTTGCGGTCCCACAGAACCGTGGTCTCGCGCTGATTGGTAATGCCGATGGCGGAAATATCCGATGGCTTGATCTTCGCCTTGCGCAGTGCCTGTTTGCAGGTCGCAACCACCGTCTGCCAGATTTCGTCCGCATCATGCTCCACCCAGCCTGATTTCGGAAAATACTGGGTGAATTCCTTCTGCCCGACACCGATGATTTTCTGGTTTTTGTCGAAAACGATGGCGCGTGTGGACGTGGTGCCCTGATCGATCGCCAGAATATAGCCAGTTGCCATTTCTCCTCCCCGGATTTGCTGCCCGCCTGACAAACATGAAGCGCCCGCCCGGTCAAGCTTGCAAGCCAGCAGTACACACCACCTTGTCATGCCCATTGCCATCGCACGGGGCAACGCACTAGTCTTGCCCCGATTCTCGTGCCAATGAATGAGCCCTGACCCTAGCTGGTTATTTACTGGAGGCGTCCATGTCGGCAGACACTGTGACGATAAAACTGGACGATGTAAAAACCCTGGCCAAGGCAGCATTGCTGAATGCCGGCTGTGACAACGCCAATGCCGACGCCATCACACAGGTAGTCTGGATGGCAGAACGCGATGGCTGCTCCAGCCACGGCCTTTTCCGCATTCCCGGCTACTGCAAATCGCTCAACAGCGGCAAGGTAAACGGTGCCGCCCGGCCCATGCTGGATCGTGCTGCACCTTCTGTCCTTTGGGTTGATGGCGATGGCGGGTATGCGCCAATCGCCCATAAAACCATGCTGGAAGATTTCGCCGAGCTGGTACGGGCCCAGGGCGTGGCGCTGGCGGCCATCACCAACACCTTTCATTTTGCTGCCCTTTGGCCGGAGGTGGAGATGCTCTCCAGCCGGGGGCTGGTCGCAATGGCCTGTACCTCCTACAAGCCAACCGTTGCGCCCCATGGCGGCAGAAAGCCGCTCTACGGCACCAATCCGTTCGCCTTTTCCTGGCCCCGCCCGGACGGCGATCCGGTAACCTTCGATCAGGCAAGCGCCACCATGGCGCGGGGCGACATCCAGATTCACCAGCGTGACGGCAAGAAGGTCGGCGACGGGGTGGGCGTTGATTCAGATGGCAATCCAACCAATGATCCGGAGAAAATTCTCGAAGGCGCCCAGCTTGCCTTTGGCGGCCACAAGGGATCTTCCATCGCCATGATGGTGGAGTTGCTGGCCGGTCCCCTGCTCGGTGAAAATCTGAGCCTTGAGGCTGCTGAAACCGACCTCAACGATGGCGGGCCGGCGCGCGGCGGAGAATTCATACTCGCTTTCGATCCGGCAAAGACCCGTCAAAAAACTGAATCAGGCGGCAATGCCGAGCGGCTGTTTGCCGCCATGCTGGAACAGGAAGGCGTTCGTTTGCCAGGACAGGGCCGGGTGACCCGCCGTGCCGAGGTGGCGGAAAAAGGCGTTGTCGTTCCCCGCTCGCTGATGGAGCAGATCGAGATTTAGAGCGTATCTCGCTCAGGCCACCAGCCGCGCCGTTTCTGCGGCAATGACCTTTTCTTCATCGGTACGCACCATGTAAACAGGCAAACGGGCACCTGCCGGCGAGATCGCTAAAGGCTCACGGCCAGCCCGTGCCTGATTGGCATCGCCATCAACACCAGCGCCCAGCCAGCCGAGGCCTTCCATGATCCTGCCGCGCACCCTCGCGCTGTTTTCACCGATGCCGCCGGTGAACACAAAGCCGTCAAGCCCGCCAAGAGCCGCCACCAGCGATCCCGTCTCCCGCACGATGCGGTAACAAAACGCTTCAACGGCAAACCGCGCCGCTGCCTCATCGGAGGCCTCCAGCACCCGCATGTCGGCACTGATGCCCGAAAGACCGAGCAAGCCGCTTTCCTTTTGCAACAGGTGGCTCAGGCGCCCGGCCTCCATGCCCTGTTCTTCCAGCAGATAGACGATAACCCCCGGATCGGTAAGGCCCGGCCGGGTTCCCATGATGAGGCCGTCAAGCGGCGTAAAGCCCATTGTGGTAGCAATGGATTTTCCTTTGTGAAGCGCACAAAGGCTCGCGCCATTGCCGAGATGGGCAACGATGACCCGATCCGGCAAGCCACCGGGCAGGAAGCGTTGAAGGCTGTTGGCAACCGACTGATAGCTCAGCCCGTGAAAGCCGTACCGCCTTATCCCGGCCTCGCGCAACTCCCCTGGCAGGGCAAGCGTTGTGGCAATTTCAGGCTGCGTTGCGTGAAAAGCGGTATCGAAACAGGCAATCTGCGGCAAATCCGGCCACAGGCTGCGAACCGTTCGGATGGCCGAAAGGTTATGGGGATTGTGCAATCGCGCCAGCGGGATCAGCCGCTCGATTTCCGCTTCAACCGAAGCATCGACACGGCAGGCCGCTGAAAACGCCGATCCGCCATGCACCACCCGGTGCCCCGCTGCCATGATGGCAAAGCCGCTTTTTTCCAGTCCTTCCAGCACCCAGCAAATCGCCGCTTCGTGACTGGCGTCGCCCGCCAGTTCCCCGAAATTCTGCACTTCCTTATGCGTTTCCTGCGGCAAGTCGGCTTCAACGGCGCCGGTGCCGATGCCTGAAACCTGACCGGTCAGCAGCCTGTTTTCGGGCGCGGCAGCATCATACAGGGCAAACTTCACCGAAGACGATCCGGCGTTGATAACCAGAATTGACGGCGTTGGGGTATTTCCGGCCGCCCCCATTGCTACCTCCATGCAAAACGCTCCAAACCATGATCTGGGCTGTATCGTGTCACAAAGACAATAAACCGGCTATTGGACCAGATATGGTGCCAATTTGACCAAATCGATCCGCATGGGATAGAACCAGCGCTTTACCGCGCCGCGGCAGTTCTCGCGGTGACCGCCATGCTTCCAGAAAGGTACCGGTTTGCGCGAAACCCTTTTCCAGGTCGAACGGCAGCAGATGACCTCGCTGCAGGTACAGATTCGCGAAATGCTGGTTTCCGCCATGCTTTCAGGCCAGATGCCGGCGGGCAGCCCGATCCCCTCCACCCGTACCATGGCAAAGCGGCTGAAAGTTTCCCGCAACACCGTCATGCTGGCCTATCAGGCGCTGGCCGCCGATGGGTACCTGCAGTCGCGTGAGCGCTCCGGCTTTTATGTTTCGGAGGACGTGCGCCGCGGTGCGATGGAACGCGCCACCGCCTCTTCAGGCGGTGGCGTGGCCACCAACCACTCCACCGTCGACTGGAACAAGCGCCTGCGGCTCACCCCCGCCAGCCAGCGCAACATCACCAAGCCGGCGAACTGGCATGAATACCCCTACCCTTTCATCTACGGTCAGGCTGATGCGGCGCTGTTTCCCATCGCAGCCTGGCGCGACTGCACCCGCCAGGCAATGAACCGCAAATGGATGGATGCCTGGACATCCGACCTCTACAACGAAGACGATCCCATGCTGGTCGAGCAGATTTATCAGCGCATCCTGCCACGGCGCGGCATCATGGCCGACAAGGAGCAGATACTGGTGACGCTGGGCGCACAAAACGCCCTCTACATGGTGGCAAGCCTGCTGATAAAGCCGACCGACAAGGTTGCGGTGGAAGATCCGGGTTATCCGGACATGCGCAACATCTTTGCCATGAAGACAAAGAACATCGTTCCCGTTCCAATCGACGGGGAAGGCATCTGCATCGATGAGCACCTTAAGGGATGCAATTTCGTTTTCACAACGCCCAGCCACCAGTTCCCCACCAACATAACCATGTCGGCGGACCGCCGCCGCGAACTGCTCGCCTGGGCGGAGGAAAACGACGCGCTGATCATCGAGGATGATTACGAGTTCGAGACCAATTACAACGGCGAACCCACCCCTGCGCTGAAATCGCGCGATCGCGAGGGCCGGGTAATTTATGCCGGCAGCCTTTCAAAGTCACTGATGCCGGGCCTGCGCATGGGATTTGTCGTTGCGCCAAAGCAGCTGATCGGCGAATTGCGAGCGCTGCGGCGGCTGATGTTCCGCCATCCGCCGGGCAACAATCAGCGCGTTGTCTCGCTGTTTCTGGCGCTCGGCCATCACGATGCGCTCATCAACCGCCTGCACAAGGCCTATCAGGCCCGCTGGAAAACCATGGGCAGCGCGCTGGAAGAGTATTTTCCCGGTTGGGCCAAATGGCCGGGCTTCGGCGGCACATCCTTCTGGGTGGAAGGACCGGCGGCTCTGGATACCAACGCATTGCAGACCGCAGCCCTTGAAGACGGCATCATCATCGAACCGGGCCAGGTCTGCTGGGCGGACCCCCAGGCCGTTAAAAACGAACGTACCAACTACTTCCGGCTCGGTTTTTCCTCAATACCCGAAGAGCGCATCAGGCCGGGGCTCGAGCGCCTGCACGAACTTGCCAGCCGCCAGTTGCGCGGCCAGGGGTCGTGAACTCCCCTCAGGCCACTCAGTGCAGCTAGAGCGTGTCCGGCTATCTGACCCGCCGTCCCCGCTGGCCAGTTCGCGGAGCATGGCTTCAATCTTGGCACCATCTGGCACTAACGGAGCATATCGCTCGCCGCTATCAAAAAGGAAGGGAACACCTGCCTGCCGGATGATCTGCGCGCAGGCATGAGCGGAGAAACACTGCCATGAAAATGACCACTGAAGAAGCCTTCGTAAAAGTGCTGCAGATGCAGGGCATCGAACATGCATTCGGCATTATCGGCTCGGCCATGATGCCGATTTCCGACCTGTTTCCCCAGGCCGGCATTACCTTTTGGGACTGCGCCCATGAGTGCAATGCCGGCATGATGGCTGACGGCTTTTCACGCTCAACCGGCAAAATGTCGATGATGGTGGCCCAGAACGGCCCCGGGATCACCAACTTCGTAACCCCGGTCAAGACCGCCTACTGGAACCATACGCCCCTGCTGCTGGTCACGCCTCAGGCTGCCAACAAGACCATCGGCCAGGGCGGCTTTCAGGAAATCGAGCAGATGCGGCTGTTTGCCGACATGGTCTGCTATCAGGAAGAAGTGCGCGACCCCACCCGCATCGCCGAGGTGCTCAACAGGGTTATCGAAAAGGCCTGGCGCGGTTCGGCACCGGCCCAGATCAACGTGCCGCGCGATTACTGGACCCAAATTGTCGACATCGAGCTGCCGCAGATCGTACGGCTTGACCGGGCACCAGGCGCCGATACCGCCATCGAGGAAGCCGCCAAGCTGCTTTCTGAAGCTGAATTCCCGGTCATCCTGAATGGCGCAGGCGTGGTGCTTTCCGGTGCCATCGAAGCCTCCGCCAGGCTCGCCGAGCGGCTGTCGGCTCCGGTCTGCTGCAACTACCAGCACAACGACGCCTTTCCCGGCTCCCATCCGCTGTTCGCCGGCCCGCTTGGCTATAACGGCTCAAAGGCTGCGATGGAACTGATTTCAAGGGCCGATGTGGTGCTGGCCCTCGGCACACGGCTCAACCCCTTTTCCACCCTGCCGGGCTATGGCATCGACTACTGGCCGAAAGACGCCAAGCTGATCCAGGTCGACATCAACGGCGACCGTATTGGCCTGACCAAGAAAGTGGCTGTCGGCATACAGGCAGACGCCAACAAGGTGGCAAACCAGCTGCTTGAAAAACTCGACGGCGGCGCAGGCGACAAGGGCCGCTCGGAGCGCGAGGCGCTGATCCACCAGTCCCGCTCCTCCTGGCTGCAGCAGCTTTCCTCCATGGACCATGAGGACGATGATCCCGGCACCACGTGGAATGAGCGCGCCCGTAACGCAAAACCGGACTGGATGAGCCCGCGCATGGCATGGCGCGCCATCCAGCAGGCACTGCCCAAGGAAGCGATCATTTCATCGGACATCGGCAACAACTGCGCCATCGGCAATGCCTATCCGACCTTCGAAAAAGGCCGCAAATATCTGGCGCCCGGCCTGTTCGGCCCATGCGGCTACGGTTTTCCGGCAATTACCGGCGCCAAGATCGGCAATCCGAACGTCCCGGTCGTCGGCTTTGCGGGCGATGGGGCCTTCGGAATTTCCATGAACGAGATGACCGCCATCGGCCGCGAGGAATGGCCGCCGATCACCATGGTCGTCTTCCGCAACTACCAGTGGGGCGCGGAAAAGCGCAACACGACCCTGTGGTATGACGACAATTTCGTCGGCACCGAGCTTGATCCCGATGTTTCCTACGCAAAGATTGCCGATGCCTGCGGGCTGGTTGGGGTTCAGGTGCGCACCATGGACGAACTGACGGCAGCCCTTGAAAAAGCAGTCGAGGACCAGATGAAGAACGGCAAAACCACTTTCATCGAGGCCCTGATCAATCAGGAACTGGGCGAACCGTTCCGCCGCGATGCGATGAAGGCGCCGGTCGCCGTTGCCGGCATCAATGCCAGCGACATGCAACCTCAAAAAGGCGCGCAGTGACGGCCTTGAAGGGTCGGGAATAAAAACGGTTGGCTACCGTGTTTGAAACGCTCACCAACCTGACGGATCTCGCCCCGGGCGAGCTGATGCTCTGCATCGGGGCCATTTTTCTTGCGGCCATCGTACGCGGCTTTGCCGGATTTGCGCTGTCAGCGCTGATCATGGCCTCCATCGTTACCATCATACCGCCGATACAGCTGATCCCGATCTGCTTTCTGCTTGAATCAACCGCCAGCATGATGATGTTTCGCGGCGGCAGAAAAGATGCCGATATGCGCATCGTCTGGGGGCTGGCAATCTCCGCATCCCTTGGCGCGCCCATTGGTCTTTATGCCACCACCACCCTGCCCGTCGGCACATCGAAACTGGTTGCCCTGGTACTGCTGATTACTTTGGCCACCCTGCAACTGCTCAAAGTGCGCATTGCGTTTCTGGCCACCAGACCCGGGCTCTACATCTCCGGTTTGATGGCCGGGATTGCCACGGGCCTTGCCTCGATTGGCGGCATGGTGGTCGCCCTTTATGTCCTGTCGCAAGACAAAGCGGCAAAAACCATGCGCGCCTCCCTGGTGATATACCTGTCCATCACCATGTTCACCTCGCTTGTCTACCTGCTTTACTATGGCATGCTGGACATGACCGCTGTGACTCGCGGACTGGTTTTTGTGCCTGCCGTCATCGCCGGCGTTGTCACCGGAAGCTGGTTGTTTCGCCCCGCACTGGAAAATTTCTACAAGCGCTTCTGCCTCGTGCTGCTGCTGTCGCTCGCCCTGATCAGTCTGACGCGGGCGTTGTAGCGCCGGCTTCTCCCAGCGCCCCTTGCCATTGCCATCACAGCCCTGCTAACCCTCGCTGACAACCGCCAACCGCCGGGGCCTGCCATGCCGAAATACGCTTCCCTCATCTCTCGTACCGCCAATGAAGGGTCTGCAGCCTGGGATATTCTGTTCCAGGCCTGGAAGGACAAGGCCGCGGGCGAAGATGTGATCATTCTCGCCGTCGGCGACCCCGACTTCAACACACCGCAAAAGATCATCGACAGCGCCAAACAGGCGATGGATGCAGGCCACACACACTATATCGACATTCCGGGTCTTCCTGACCTGCGCGAGGCAGTGGCCGATGAACTGATGCGCGTTTCCGGCGTTTCCACAGATGCTTACAAGGTTGGCCCGGCCAATGTGATGATCTGCCAGGGAACCCAGAACGCCCTGTTTGCCGCCTCGCTGTGTCTGCTTGAGGAAGGAGACGAGATCATCGCGCTTGAGCCGATGTATCTGACCTATCAGGCCACTTTCGAAATCAATGGCGCGAAACTGGTCCCCGTCGCCTGTCCGCGCGAAACCGGCTTCCGTCCCCAGCCCGAACTGATCGAAAAGGCGATAACGGCGAACACCCGTGCGATCCTGTTTGCCAATCCCAACAACCCGACCGGCGCCGTTTTCACCCTGGCGGAGCTGGAAGCCATCGCGGATATCGCAAAACGCCACGATCTTTGGGTCATCGCCGATGAGGTTTATGCCGGTCAGGTCTATGACGGCAAACACCATTCGATGGCCGCCCTGCCCGGCATGGCAGAACGCACCGTGACCTGCGGCAGCCTTTCAAAGGCCTTTGCCATGACCGGCTGGCGGGTCGGCTGGGTGGCTGGCTCCGAGCCGTTCATCCATCACTGTCACAATGCCGGCATTGCCATGCATTATGGTGTTTCCGCCTTTATCCAGCATGCCTCGGTGACCGCATTGCGCGACTGCCAGAAGGACGTCGAGGACATGCGCGACATCTACCGCAGGCGCTGCAACATCGTGCTCGACAAGCTTGCCGGGGCACCTGGCCTGCATCCCATTGCCCCCGAAGGCGCGATGTATGTGCTGCTGGACGTTACCGGGACCGGCTATGGCTCGGCGGAGTTCGCTGCCGAACTGTACCGGAACGAAAAGGTTGCCGTACTCGACGCCAAGCCCTTCGGCCCCTCGGCGGACGGCTGTGTGCGCATTGCATTCACCATTTCCGATGAAGACATTGCAGAGGCATGCGAGCGCATCTACCGTTTCGCCGCAAGCCGCCACAACGAACAAAAGGCGTCCTAGGGCATGAGCGACAAGCTGATCCTGATCCGTGACGAAGGCGGCGTGCGCCACCTCACCCTCAACCGGCCACAGGTCAAGAACGCCATGTCCCTGGCGCTGCTTGAAGAACTTGTCGATGCGCTGGGGGATGCCGAAAAGAGCGATGCCATCCGTATTGTCGTCGTCCGCGGGTCCGATGGAAACTTTTCAGCCGGCGCCGACATCAAGGACATGGCCAATGCCCGCAACGCCGATGACCCGGCAAAGGCAATCCACGAACTTTCCTCCGCCTTCGGTGCCATGGTGGCGCGTTTTGCAACAACGCCGAAAACCGTGATCACCGCACTGGAAGGCGCCGTGATGGGCGGCGGTTTCGGCCTGGCCTGCGCCTGCGACATCGCGATCGCCTCCCATACGGTGAAATTCGCCCTGCCGGAAGCAACCCTCGGCCTGATCCCGGCCCAGATCGCACCGGTCCTGCTGGAACGTATCGGCTATTCAGAGGCAAAGCGCCTTACCGTCACCGGCGCCAGGCTGGGCGCCGAAGAGGCCCATCGCATCGGTCTGGTCCATGCGGTCACGCAGGACATGGACGATGCGATTGCCAACGCGATTTCAGATTGTCTTCGCTGTGCGCCGCGCGCCGTGGCAGTGTCGAAAGAACTGCTGCGCGAAGCCCGCTTCGTTCAGTCCGACACGCTGGTCGAACATGCTGCAAGCCTGTTTGTGGATGCGGTTACGGGAGATGAGGGCGCCGAGGGAACGCTGGCCTTTGTGGAAAAACGCAAGGCAAAATGGATGCCCCAGGAATAGGCGGTCCTGCGGATGGAAATCCACGGGATATTCTACATTTCAACAACCCGGGCTGAACGCACGCTCAGTTGTTCCGAAACGGGGCTCAGGCACTGGCTGTCAATGTTGGGCCATACCTGATCGCGGCAATCCACATGCCCTTCCCGGCCTTCGATGACAGCGCTTGCCGACTGGATGTCGGTGCCCTTGCCATCGGCAAGCGCGGCGGCACCCGTTACGGCGGTGGCGATGGCGATGGCGGCAAACAGTGACTTCAACATGGTTTCTTCCTCTCTGTATTGAACGCATCATCGCCCAATCGGTTCCCGGTCGCTGTGCGATCCGTCACAAAGCCGTTTTCGGAACAAGAAAAGAAAAACCGGTCACAATAAACCGTTAGGAAACGCGGGCCGCTGACGGAATTGCCACTGCCGCCGCCGGAACGGCCTTTCCGTTGATCTTCTGGCAAACAAACCGCCATATCAGCGCCTGCCACCAAGGAATTCAAAAATGAAGCAAAAACCCAACATCCTGATCTTCATGGTCGATCAGTTGAACGGCACGCTGTTTCCCGATGGCCCGGCAGACTGGCTGCATGTACCAAACCTGAAAAAGCTGGCCGATCAGGCCACCCGCTTTGCCAATTGCTATACCGCAAGCCCGCTTTGCGCCCCTGGCCGTGCCTCCTTCATGTCGGGGCAATTGCCCCGCCGCACCCGTGTTTATGACAATGCGGCAGAATTTGCCTCCGACATTCCTACCTATGCCCATCACCTGCGCCGGGCCGGTTATCAGACCTGCCTTTCCGGCAAGATGCATTTCGTTGGCCCCGACCAGTTGCACGGTTTCGAGGAACGCCTGACTACCGACATTTACCCTGCCGATTTCGGCTGGACGCCGGACTACCGCAAGCCCGGCGAGCGCATCGACTGGTGGTACCACAATATGGGTTCGGTAACCGGCGCAGGCGTCGCCGAAATCTCCAACCAGATGGAATATGACGACAACGTAGCCCATGAAGCGAAGATGAAGGTTTATGACCTTGCCCGTACGTCCGGCAAACCGGACCGGCGCCCCTGGTGCCTCACCGTCTCCTTCACCCATCCCCACGACCCTTATGTGGCGCGCCGGAAATACTGGGACTTGTATGAGGATTGCGAGCACCTGCTGCCGGAAGTTCCTGCCATTCCCCTCGACGATCAGGATCCACATTCCCAGCGCATCTTCAAGGCCAATGACTGGCTCAGTTTCGACATCACCGAAGAAAACATCCGCCACTCGCGGCGTGCCTATTTTGCCAACATCTCCTATCTCGACGACAAGATCGGCGAGGTGATGGAGGCGCTGGAGACCACCGGGCAGGCCAAGGACACGATTGTCCTCTTCTGCTCTGATCATGGCGACATGCTCGGCGAGCGCGGCCTTTGGTTCAAGATGTGCTTTTACGAAGGCTCGTCGCGGGTTCCGCTGATGGTCTCAGCGCCGCAGATGAAACCAGGACTCATTGCCGAGCCGGTCTCCAACGTCGATATCCTGCCGACCCTGTGCGATCTTGCCGGCGTCGACATGAGCGAGATTGCACCCTGGACCGACGGCGAAACGCTGTTGCCGGTAGCTGCCGGCGAACCCCGCCCCCACCCGGTCATGATCGAATATGCCGCCGAAGCAAGCTACGCGCCACTCGTTTCGATGATCGACGGGCGCTACAAGTTCAACCACTGCGAACTTGACCCGCCGCAGCTTTTCGACCTGCAGGCCGACCCCCACGAGCAGGTCAATCTTGCCAAAGACCCGGACAATGGCGAACTGGTGGAAACATGGATGAAGCGCATCCGCGCCCAATGGGACATGGCGGCCTTCGACACGGAAGTGCGCGCCTCCCAGGCCCGCCGGTGGGTGGTCTATGAGGCGCTGCGAAACGGTGCCTATTACCCCTGGGACTTCCAGCCCCTCAAACAGGCTTCCGAACAGTATATGCGAAACCACATGAACCTCGATCGCCTGGAAGACGACAAGCGGTTTCCCAGGGGAGAATAGGACACTGGAGGAACAGTAAACTGGGGGAACAGGACGCAGAGAGTAAACAATGACCCGCACAGCCCGCATCGCCATTGCCGGTTTCCAGCACGAGACCAACACGTTTGCACCGATGGGGGCACCCAATGAAGGCTTCCTGTCGGCAATTGAACCCCGCCCCTTACCCCCTCAATCCCGGTGATCGAAGGAGTTTTTCAACGGAATCGGGCGATCCAAGCGCACCACGACAAACTTTATCCACCAATCTGATTTGTGTCCCTGCACTCAGGTTATCAAAAAAATACTCTCATTCGGGCTATCAAAATCCACTTCAAACTGGCGTGATATTAAAGAGACAGCCTCAGTAATAATTATCAATTTATTAACAAATAAAAGACTCTTGGAAAAACTTCCTATTTAATTACCAGATATCTGCGCTGCGCGATATTTTCCAATTCATTTGGTGGCGGAAGTATTTCCCCGAGGCTGAATGCGCGGGCGTCCTAGCGCAATTATAACGGCACCCTTGAAAGCTGTTTGGGGAATTTTTGATATGTTGGATTACAACAAGCCGTTTTTTAGAACTATTGTTATCTCGATTAGCGTAATCTGGTTCTTGTTTCATCCAACAGATGCGGCTGCTCAACAAGAAGGCGATACAACATTTTTATGCCCGGCGTCTTTTACCACAAATTACAATAATGTTACGCTAAACCAACTGCATAATGTTTCTGGTTTTCGGGGCCGCAAACATACTCAGCAATGCGTAAGTCAGTCCTCCGGAGGCGGATTGAACATGATATCATTTGGCCTGGGTGATACCACTTCAACGTTTGTATTTGGTCACAGAGGTACGGGCTACGGACGTGAGATTTGGTTTGATGTAAACTCAAATACAGCAAACATTGATGGGACTTGCGTCAATGGGAAACCGTTTACACCAGGAACACCGATCGAATTGACGGCGGGGCAGACCCACACAATCAAATTCAACACCGGCGCAACTTCATGGATTGGTACAATCGTAGTTGCAGCTGATAACACGCTGTCACTTCCAACTGGTATTGAACTCACAGCGGGAACCATTCCGGTTAATCAGTGTGCCGCTAGCTCAAGTGTGGTCTCTACGGTAAAACACACCCAGAAGATAATTTCCGAATTCATGCTGAACCGGGCCAATAACATCCTGGCTAACCAGCCAGGCATGATCGGTTATTTGAATGGAACCAACAACGAAGGTGGTGGTCCCGCCGGATTTCTAAGCCTGAATGGTAATGAGCAAGGCATGGACCTTGCTTTTTCGACCAGTCTTTCCAAACTGGAACGGGAAAAGGAAAAGTCCCTTTCTGCTCTTGTCAGTGGCCGCAGTGAAGAAACGCACAGGGATGAAGAAGCCCATACTTCCAGTCTTGCCAGCCTGTTTCCAGCCCAAAGAAACTCTGGCTCACCGACGGATTCCGATACAACGATCCCAAAAACATCATATGGCAATGAAATAGATTCTGGCGACCGTGCCTATGGAGCGGATTTAGGGGATGGAGTGGAAGATATAAGCTCCTACAATGCCATGCCTTCCAGACGTTATGACATCTGGACAGAAATCTATGGGGCAAGATCTGCGGCGGGGGATGCTGAAAGCTCCCTGTGGGTTGGATATTTGGGTGCCCATTACTTCCTTACTCCCAATCTCATAGTCGGCGGCATGATGCAATTGGACTGGGCCAGTGAGGAAAACCAGACAGCCAACTCCGAATCTGATGGTCATGGCTGGATGGCAGGACCATATGTTGCAGGCAGGTTTGTTGGGACATCGCTTTTCTATGAGGCAAAGGTCCTTTGGGGGCGCTCTGACAACAATGTATCTCCCATTGGAACGTATAAGGATGACTTTGATACCGAACGTTTCATGGCCTCCGGTAAGCTGAAAGGAACCTATATCATTGACGGTCTGACCATCAGCCCGGCTCTGAGCGTTGCCTATTGGGAGGAAACACAGAGCAGCTATACTGATAGCCTCACCCGGACGATACCAGAGCAGACGATTACCTTAGGCGAGGTGAAGTTCGGCCCTGGTTTCTCCAAAACCCTTCAACTGGGAAATGGCGCCGTCTTCTCACCTGCTTTCAGCATTGCCGGTGTATGGAATTTCGACGCTGCAAACAATAATGCCTCTCAAGCCAACACTCTGGGAGACAACGGCATGAGGGCAAGAGTGGATGCAGGTTTCTCATTCACCAACACCCTTGGCTGGACGCTAGCTGCCAATGGTTATTATGATGGGCTTGGCATTGATGACTACGAGGCCATGGGTGGCAACGTCAGGCTCTCTATCCCGCTGCAATAGGGCATAACCTTCAACGCAAGATGCCCGGGCCTCTCTTGCTGCGCGAGCGCCTGAAGATGGCCACCGGGGATACCGCGCTGATCTTCCCTCATCCCGCGCCCAGATGAATCGCAAACTTCTTGCGGATCTCATTGTCCACGACGGGATCGATGTTTGCCTTGCGCGGTGCATCAAGGATTTCACGCTTGCGCTTGATCGCCTGTTCCAGCAGGTCAGGCTTGCCGACCTCCGCCCACTCCTTGGGGCTGAGCCGGTCGGCAATCGCCGGATAGACATAGTCGCGCTGCATCAGTTCGAGCGTCTGTGAGGAACCAAGATAATGCCCCGGACCCTCAAGGCAGACTTCCTTCATCGTATCGAGCGACACGCTGTCCTCGGTGACCTCGATGCCGCGCACGCAGCGCATTGCCTGGCCCAGCAGGTCGTCTCCCAAAATCAGGCTTTCGAGCGAAAAGCCCAGCAGCGAGGCATGCATGCCGGCAGCTTCATAGACCATGTTGAGGCCGGAAAGCCCGGCCATCACGTTCGAGCACATCTGCTCCCAGCCGGCCTGCATGTCCGGCAGTTTGGCATCGGCAATGCCGGCTGCCGCCCCGCCCGGCAGGCCGTAGAAATGGTGCATCTGGGCGCAGCCTGCCGTCAGCAGTGCCTGTTCGCCCGACCCGCCCGACATGGCACCCGACCGCAGATCGGAAACGAAAGGCCAGGTGCCGAACACCGCAGGATGGCCAGGTTTGATGGCGTTGACATAGATCATGCCGGCAAGGCACTCGGCCACTGCCTGGACGATGGCGGCGGCAATCGGCGCGGGGGCCGTTGCGCCTGCCTGGCCTGCCGAGAGCAGCAATACCGGCATGCCGCCCGCAATGCATTTTTCCATCACCCGGCAACTTTCCGTGGCGAATTTCATGGGCGGCACGACAAAACAGTTTGAATTGGAAACGAAGGGCCGCTCGCGCCATTTGTCTTCGCCGCCGGCGATGTGATGCAACAGGTCAAGACAGCCATCGACATAATCGGGATCGAAGATCGACGTTCCCACATGCTTTTTCGTGCCCGCACAGGAAGCATAGATGGTGTTCAGGTCCATCTCGAAATTGTCTTCGATGTCCCGGGCAACCATCGGGCGCTGAAAGAAATGCACATTGTCCAGTTCCTGCGTGATCCGCGCCGCATCGAACAGATCCTGCAGGGTGGATTCGCGGTACTCGCGGTTTTCCTGGTCCACCACATAAACCGCTGCACCCGCCGTCCCATAGTGGACGCGGTTGCCGGAGAGTTGAAGATCATGAGCCGGATCGCGGGCGCAAAGCGTAACCTCCCTTGCCGCCTTGGCCAGCATGTCATCGACCAGCGCACGGGGAAACCGGATACGCCCGTCCTCCTCCTGAATGCAGCCCGCGCCGGTCAGGATTTCCACCCCGCTTTCCGGCGCATCGGCAAAACCGATCACCTCCATGGCTTCAAGCGCCGCTTCATGGATGCGCTGCATGCCGGTTTCGCTCAACGGCTTGTACGCACCGCCTTCCATGCCGGGCCGGATCGGTTTGATGTCCTCCGTCAAAGGGGCAGAACGCACTGCATGCCGTCCTGCCCTGCCACCGCTGCGCCGCGACCGGCGCATGCTTTCCTGATCCATGGCTTGCTACCTCCCGCCACCCTTGCCTGCCGCTCCTGCCAGCAGCAGACCGTCAATTTCCGCTCCACCTGCAACACCTGCCAGCGGTGCAAAACTGCCCTCATCCAGCATCGCTTTCGTCGCATCGCGAATAACCGCATGGGTTGCCCTGGAAATCATCGAACCCAGCGAGATACGGCGCACACCCAGCGCTGCCAATTCGCTGACGCTGCACTTTGCCAGCGGCCCGGCAGCCAGCGCATTGACCGGCTTGCTGACAGCGGCAAGCACCTGTTTCAGCTCTTCAACGCCTGGTGGAACCGGAACATAGAGCAGATCGGCACCTGCCGCCTCGAAGGCCTGAATGCGCCGGATCGCCTCCTCAAGGCCGTAGGCACCGTTCATCACGCCGTCGGCGCGGGCGCAAAAGACAAAAGGGTGCGGCAGGGCCTTTGCTGCCGCTGCCGCCGCCTTCACCCGCTCCACCGCCAGATCGAAATCATAGGCCGGGTTGCCCTCGACCATCTGCGTGTCCTCGATGGAACAGCCCGAAAGCCCTGCCTCTGCCGCCAGTTTTATGGTCTCGGCAACATCGTCCGGCGCGTCGGCAAATCCGTTTTCAAAGTCACCGCTGACGGGCAGATCGGTCGCCGCAACGATATCCTGGGCATGGGCAAGCGCCTCATCGCGGCTGATCTGGCCCATGTCCGGCCTTCCCAGCGTAAAGGCAAATCCGGCACTGGTCGTAGCCAGCGCCCTGGCGCCCAGCGCTGCCATCATCCGCGACGAGCCGATGTCCCATGGATTGGGAATGACGAAACAGCCCGATTGATGCAGGTCGAAAAATGCCTGGTGGCGGGAAGATGCGCTCATGCCTTCATCCTTTCAGCTTTCGGATCATGCATCGGCTTCAAGGAAGCCTCGGCACCCACCCGCGTGCCGGCAATCTCGATTTCGTAGGAGGATGCAAGCACATCCTGCGCGCTTTCGCCCTCGCATGGCACATAGCCCATGCCGATGGCGCCCCCCAGCGTATGGCCGTAGTTGCCCGAAGAGATGTAGCCGACGATCTCGCCATCACGCAGCACCGGTTCATTGTGATAAAGCAGCGGCTCGGGATCGGTCAGGCGGAATTGCAGCAGCCGCAGTTTCAGCCCTTCCTCCTTCTTGCGCAGCACCGCATCGCGGCCGATGAAATCCTCCTTGGCGGTTTTCACGGCAAAGCCGAGACCGGCTTCCAGCACATGATCCTCGCTGGTGATGTCATGACCGAAATGGCGGAAGGCTTTCTCGATGCGGCAGGAATCCATCATGTGCATGCCGCACAGTTTCATGCCCTCTGCTTCGCCGGCTTCCATCAGTGTTTCAAAAGCATGGCCGCACTGATCGGCAGAAACATAGAGCTCCCAGCCAAGTTCGCCCACATAGGAAACGCGGTGCGCCCGGGCAAGGCCCATGCCCAGTTCGATCTGCCGCGCCGTACCGAAGGGGTGATGGTCGCTGGACCAGTCATGAAACGGGGCTGCCTTCTGCAATACGGCCCGTGCATTGGGTCCCATTACTGCCAAAACGCCTTCGCCGGCGGTCACATCGACAAAGGAAACCTCGAAGTCGCCCCGGTGACGGGCAAGCCATTCCATCTCGCGCACCATGGTCGCTGCCGGAGTCACGATCAGATAGCTTGTCTCACCAAGCCGGGTGACGGTTACATCCGCCTCGATCCCGCCCCGCGCATTGAGAAACTGGGTGTAGACGATACGGCCCGCCGGAACCGACATGTCCGCGCCGCAGATATGGTTGAGACAGGCTTCCGCATCGCGCCCGTCAACCCGGATCTTGCCGAAGGAGGACATGTCGTACATGCCGATATTCTCGCGGACGGCGCGGTGTTCGGCGGCGGAATTTTCAAACCAGTTCTGCCGCTTCCACGAATAGCGGTATTCCCGCGCTTCACCCTCATTGGCAAACCAGTTGGCCCTTTCCCAGCCGGCCGCCTCACCAAACACCGCCCCATGTGTCTTCAGGTGCTCGTGAAACGGGGAGCGGCGGATGCCGCGCGCCGTCGCCTTCTGGCGGTAGGGAAAATGATCGGCATACAGCAGGCCGAGCGTTTCCTTCGCCCGCTCATGCACGAACGTCTTGTTGCCCATGAAGGGCTGCATGCGGCGGATATCCACATCGGAAAGGTCGAACGGCGGATGGCCGTGCTCCATCCAGTAGGCAAGCGCCATGCCGGCCCCGCCCGCAGATTGGATGCCGATCGAATTAAACCCGCAGCACACGAAGTAATTGCGGATTTCCGGCGCCTCGCCGAGGTGATAGGCATCGTCCGGCGTGAAGCTTTCTGGCCCGTTGAAAAAGGTGTGAATGCCCGCCTCCGCCAGCATCGGCATGCGGTTGACCGCATCTTCCAGGATCGGCTCAAAGTGGTCGAAATCCTCCGGCAGCTGGTCGAAACAGAAGTCCTCCGGAATGCGCTCTCCGCTTGCAAGCGGCGGCCAGGGCTTGGATACCGGTTCGAACGCACCGAGCAGGATCTTGCCGGCATCCTCCTTGTAGTAGGCGCATTCATCGGGCACCCGCAGCACCGGCAATTGGGCAAGCCCGGGAATGTTCTCCGTTACGATGTAAAAATGCTCGCAGCCATGCAGCGGCAGGTTGACACCGTTCTGGCGGCCCAGTTCATGGGCCCACATGCCACCGCAATTGACCACCATCTCAGCGTCGATGGTTCCGCTTTCGCCGGACCCGTCACGCTGCCAGGAAACACCGGAGACGATGCGCTGGCCGGCCACAACGCTTTCATGGATTTCAGTGACCTTCACGCCCTCGATCACCTTTGCCCCCATCTGCCTTGCGCCTTTCGCCAGCGCCTGTGCGATGTTGGCAGGGTCGGCCTGGCCATCGAGCGGAAGCCACACCCCACCGGCAACCCCGTCAAGGTTGATGTGCTCGTAACGCTGTTTGATTTCTTCCGGCGATATCTCTTCAACATCGACATCAAAGGCCCGCGCCATGGATGCAGAACGGTGCAGTTCCTCCAGCCGTTCATCCGTCAGCGCAACGGAGATCGAACCGCATTGCCTGATACCGGTTGCCACCCCGGTTTCTGCTTCAAGCCGGGTGTAAAGATCGGCGGAATATTTCGCCAGCCGGGTCATGTTCTTCGTTGCCCTGAGCTGGCCGATCAGGCCCGCCGCGTGCCAGGTGGTGCCGCAGGCAAGCTGCTTGCGCTCAAGCAGCACCACATCCTTCCAGCCCTGCTTTGCAAGATGATAGGCAACCGAACAGCCGGCCACCCCGCCACCGATCACCACCGCCCGCGCCTTGCCGGGAATTGCCTTTGCTTCAGTCATCGAGCGTCCCCACCGTTTTATAACCGTTTTCAACAAGAGTTTGTGCAAGCCTGGCTATATGCGCCGGGCCCACCTCGCAGCAGCCGCCAACAATAACCGCCCCTGCCCCGACCCAGTCCATGACATGAGCCGCATACCGGTCAGGCCCCAGATCGTCGCGCACTTTCAGCTCTTCCACGGTTCCGCCGGGCTGAAGCGCACCGATGCCGGTAAAGCCATTGGCATAGCCGCCAAACGGCAGGCCGCTTTGCTTCAGCGCTGTCATGGCTTCGCCAATCGATTCAGGCCAGGAGCAGTTGACCAGAACGGCATCCGCTCCGGCGGTGAGCGCGGCCGAAACGCCTTCTGCAACCGCTTCACCCGAGCGCAGTTTCAGCCCGTTGCCATCTTCAACCGTCATTGAGGTCCATACCGGTTTGCCGCCTTCCTTCGCGGCGGCGGTGGCAGCCTCAACCTCCTTCACCGAGGAGAGCGTTTCGCATAAAAAACAGTCCACATGAGGCGCCTGCACCGCCACGACACGCCGGTAGGTTGCCAGCATCGGTTCATGGTCCGGTGCCACATCCGGGCGGTAGCTGGCATAAAGCGGCGGCAGGCAGCCGGCGATGGCAACGCTTTCACCGCTCTTTTCGCGTGCAGATTTGGCAACCGCGATGGCCTGTTGCTGCAGGGGCTCGAACAGGGCTTCTTCCGCATCGCGGGCCAGACGCTCAGGCGTTGCCGAATAGGTATTGAGCGTCAGCACCCGTGCACCGGCGCTGATATAGTCCAGATGCACCGCTTCCACGATCTCCGGTTCATCCATCATCACCTGGGCAGACCAGAGCGGTGAAGGCGGCTTGCCGGACCGCTTGAGCAGTTCCTGGCCCATACCACCATCGAGAAGAACGACGCGCTTCATGGGTAAATCTCCGAATATTTCTTCTTGTAGAGCGCAATCATCTCCGCTTCGCTTGCTCCCTCGTCATAGGGCGGCGTGGTAAGCGGCTTTGCCTCCCCGACCTTCAGCAACACCAGCGTGTTGATGCGGTCGGCGAGCGTATTCCAGACAGCCCGCCATTGCGGCAGAAGGTCATCGAAGCGGCCGCAGCCGCGTTCGACCAGCACCGCCTTGCAGCGCAGCCGCACTCCCTTGCGCAGAAAGGGATCGACGAAATTCACTTCGCATTCGGGGTTTGCCTTCAGATTGGCGAGTGTCCCCGGTGAGCGGATTTCACCAAAGGCAAGCGTTTCCCCGTCAAGCACCAAAAACGTGCCCTTGGGCGAAACACAGGGTTTTCCCTCCGCCGAAACCGTGGCAACGAAGCCGAGCGGGAATTCGCCGATCACCTTCCTGGCAAAGGCATTGAGCTTCATGCCTTCAGCCTTTCATTGTTGGGATCCCACAGCGGGGCATCCTCCTGCACTTCCGCCGGATAGCGCATGCCGTAGATTTCCACTTCCAGGCGCGTGCCAGGCACCGTCAGGTCTTCCCGCAGCATGCCGAGGGCGATCGATTTATCCACCCGGTGGCCGTAGCCCCCCGATGTCGTTTCGCCGACAACCTCTCCCATGTGCCAGAGCGTTGACATGTAGGGCGCATCAAAGTCATCGCACTCGACCACAAGGGTTACAAAGCGCTTGGAAACACCCTGCTGGCGCTCCTTCTCCAGCGCAGCCTTGCCGATGAAGTCCGGTTTCGACCATTTCACGAAGCGGTCGAGGCCGCCCTGCAGAATGGTGTAGTCGGTTGAAAGGTCTCCCTTCCAGGCACGATAGCCCTTTTCAAGCCGCAGCGAGTTCAGCGCAAACATGCCGAACGGTTTGAGGCCGTAGCGATCACCCGCCTCCATCAGGCTGTCATAGACATCACCGGCAACGCCGTTGCGGCAGTGGATTTCCCAGCCCAGTTCGCCGGCAAACGAAACCCGCATGAACATCACGTCATGGGCATCGACCCTGCCGCGCTGAACCGAGAGCCAGGGCAGATTGAGATCAAGATCAGCGCATCCCTTCAAAATGTCCCGGGACATGGGCCCGGTCAGGATGAAACAGGTATAGTCGGTGGTATCGTCCTTTATGGTGATGCTGCCATCTTCCGGCAGATGCTTTTCCAGCCACTCCCGGTCGTGCCACTGGGCCGCTGCGGCCGTGATGCACAAAACGCCCTCCTCCTCGATGCGCGACAACGACATCTCGGTAACGATGCGCCCCCTGTCATCGGCAAAATAACCGAGCCCGACACGCCCCACCTTGGGCACCGAGCCCGTAATCAGGCTCTCGATCCACTCGACGGCGTTTTCGCCACGCACCGCAAAGCGCGAAAAGCCCGGCAGGTCGAGAATGCCGGCATGATCGCGCACCGCGTGGCACTCCTCGCGGATACGGGCAAACCATGGCCCTTCCCGCTCCCAGGTCTGGGTGGATTCTTCGGAAAGATCATCGCCTTCTTTCGCAAACCAGTTGGCACGCTCCCAGCCATTATAGGCGCCGAACTGCGCCCCCGAAGCAACGAGCGTTTCATGGATTGGCGAGAGTTTCTTGTTCGCACCAGCCGGCCAGCGGTGAAACGGGAAATGCATGGCATATTCATGGCCGTAGACTTCCATCCCCTTGGCAACACAGTAGTCGTGATCGCAATAGTCGGTGAAGCGGCGCGGATCACAGGACCACATGTCCCACTCGGTCTGGCCTTCGGTTATCCATTCCGCCAGCACCTTGCCCGCACCCCCGGCCTGCGCAATGCCAAAGGTGAAGACACACGCCTCGAACGCATTCGGTACACCGGGCATTGGTCCGATCAGCGGATTGCCGTCAGGCGCATAGGGAATCGGCCCGTTGATCACCTTGGACAAGCCGCCCTTTGCCAGGATCGGCACCCGCGCCATCGCATCTTCCAGATACCATTCGAGCCGCTCCAGATCGTCCTGATAAAGCTGGAAGGAAAAATCCTCCGGCATCGGTTCGTCCGAAGTGGCCCAGTGCGCACGGCAATTACGCTCATAGGGGCCCAGATTCATGCCGTTTTTTTCCTGGCGCAGATAGTAGGAGGAATCCACGTCCCGCAACAACGGCAGCTTGCGGCCCTCTTTTTCAGCCCACTCCTTCAGCTCCTTGATTTCCTCGAACAGAATGTACTGGTGCTCCATCACCATCATGGGAACGTTGCGCCCGAACATCTGCCCGACCTGCTTTGCGTAGTAGCCAGCGGCGTTGACGACATATTCGCAGCGGATTTCCCCCTTTTCGGTCTCTACCACCCATTCGCCGTTTTCGCGCCGGACACCGGTTACTGGGCAGAACCGGATGATTCTTGCGCCCAAGTCGCGTGCACCCTTGGCCAGCGCCTGGGTGAGCTGTGCGGGGTCAATGTCGCCGTCATAGGGGTCGTAAAGCCCGCCCGAAGGTCATGCGTTTCCAGAAAAGGATAGCGGTTTTTGAGTTCACCATTGCTGACGACCTCGATATCCATGCCCTGATAGCGGCCCATGCCTGCAGCCCGCGCAAACTCCTGCATGCGTTCCTTCGAATGCGCCAGCCGCACCGAGCCGGTAACGTGATAGTTCATCGGATAGTCGACCGCTTCCCCAAGCCCCCGGTAAAGCTCGGTCGAATAGCGCTGTACATTCATGATCGACCAGGAGGCAGAAAAGGTCGGCACATTGCCTGCCGCATGCCAGGTTGAGCCTGCCGTCAACTCGTTCTTCTCGACCAGAACGCAATCGGTCCATCCCGCCCTGGCTAGATGATACAGCGAGGACGCGCCGACGGCACCGCCGCCAATGATCACAACCCTGGCCTGGCTTGGAAAGGCTTGATTCCCTTTTTCAGACATTTCACTCATCCCGCTGTTTTGACTCGTCTTTTTCAACTCTTGAATCAGTGCATCAATAGGTCGGCGGTGAAATGATCCAGATCACTTCCGCCGGTCTGTCCCCCCTGTTGATCCATCCATAGGGCTGCCGGTCGAACTGGAAACTGTCGCCCGCCCTCAGCACATAGGTCTGGCTGCCAATGGTCATCTCCAACTCGCCGCTGACCACATAGCCGCCGTCCTGTGTGTCGCGGGCCGCCATCACTTCCCGCCTTGCGCCGGGCGCGAACACCGAGCGGATCATTTCAAACTCGCCGCCAAGGTCCGGTGACAGCAACTCCTCTGCCAGGCCGTCATCGGGCGATCCCATGACGGCCCGCGAATGGGCGCGCACGATCCAGCCGCGCTCTGCTTCAGGCGCATCGGCATTACGAAAGAAAAAACTCACCGGCACGCCGAAGTGCCCGGCAATCGCCTTCAGATCGGGAATGGAAGGGTTGGTCTGGCCGCGCTCGACCTGCGACAGCCAGCCGATGGACCGCCCCAGCGCCTCGCAAAGGTCGTTAAGCGTCAGGCCGCGGCTCTTGCGCAGTGCCCTGATGTCATTGCCCACATGATGGTGCGGCGCCGCGCTGCTATTTGCCCGTTCGGCAGTTTCCGCCTCCGCAAGGCTGTCTTCCACCTGCGGAGCGACAAACGCTTTCGAATCGATGCGCCCTGCCACCGGCGTCCTCCCGGCAATCTTCGGCCATCAGGGCCGAAATGAAATATCCATTCAGAATTTCATTTATTTGTAATTTTGGCAAGTGTTTTGTGGTAAAACCATCCGGTTTTCATTCGAGCGCCCGGTTTCATACGAGCGGATGCGATCACCCGGTTCCGCCAACCGTCAGGAAAGGAGAAGCGCAATATGCAGAGAAAGCTAATTTTAAACCGGATCAGAAGCCCGGCAAGCCCAGTTCCCGGGCTGCCTTGCGGTAGTCATCCTCGGCCCGCCGCAATGCGGCAGCCGGGTCGCGCCCGTCAAACATAACCGCCTCGATCTGGTCGTTTAAGGCCCGCCGCAACAGATTAAGCGCCTGGCTGTCGGGATAGACCGGAATGCCTGCATCGATTGCAGAAAGCACTTCCTTGGTAAGGCGGCCCGGCTTGTAATCCTTGACCAGCCAAAGGGCTTCCCAGGCATGTGTCGCCAGCATGTCCTGGTCCAGCCCCTCCAGCGCTGTCAGAAACGCCGCCTCGGCCTCTTCCACCGTAGCGCTGACTGGAATCGCAAACCCTTCCCACCACAAGGTTACGGCGGGCTTGCCTCCCTTCTCGATCGCTGGTGCTGGCAGGATCTGCATCTTGCCGGCAACCCGGCTGACCGCCGGATTGTCCAGGGGCCCGACGCTGCTGATCCAGGTCACCGACATCGGCGCGGTAAACCGCATCAGATCGTTGAGTACACCGGCGCCGTCGCGCTCGCGGGCATCCTTGGGAAGATACTGGCCTAGGCGCTTCATGCGCTCCAGCGTGGCAATCCCTTTGTCTGTGGAAACGGTCGGCTTGTTGTCCTTGCCGAACAGCGTACCGCCTGCACCCAGATACTGGTCCAGGAATTCCTGGGTGAGATTCCAGCCCGGCTTGTAGGCAAGCGTCAGGGGTGCTTCGAACAGTTTTGAATTAGTCGCCTTGAGTTTTTCCGCCGCCTTCAGCAGGCCGTCATAGGTTGCTGGTGTTTCAATGCCTTCCTGGGACAGCAATTCGCGGTGGACGACAAGGGCCTTGGTATTGGCGGCCACGGCAATGGCGATCACCTTGCCGTTGTGGCGGATCAACTGGCGCGGGTGCAGCAATACCTTGTAGCGCTCCGCCAGATCATCCAGCGGCCGCAGCAGGTTCTGGCCGGCAAGGCGGGCCAGGCTGGCATTGGAGATGCCGACCAGGGATCCCAGATTGCGGTCCGGTTTTCCCGGGTCGGGCTCGACTGTGGCTGCATCGAAACCATATTCGACGCTGACATTGCCGCACTGCTCCATGTGCTGTGCGACGGCGCGCCAGAACGGATAATCGGGCAGATTGACCGTCAGTTTGGTGTTGTTCGGGGTGCTGCAATCGGCATTTGCAAATGGGGCATGGACGATCGCTGCCAGCAACACCAGACATGCCAGACCGGCATTCCACATGCCATACGGCAGGCGTAGCTGACTGGCGGATATCATCTTTGATCCTGTCCCTGTATATCGTGCCGATTTGAGGCGGTCTCTTATCAGCTAACTTGATGCGCTTCCACTATAGACATCGGCGCCATTCGCGGATAAACACCGCGCCGAGTCCTTTTGAAGACAGTTCAATAATGCCGGGCGAGCCTCCTCCCCGCATTTTTGCGTTGAATTCGCCAGTCAAAACTGGTTTTCAGGTAAATGAGGGCATGCAAGGCATCAGAACCCGCCCCCAGCG
The DNA here is from genome assembly GCF_001953055.1 of Salaquimonas pukyongi. Lineage (NCBI taxonomy): Bacteria > Pseudomonadati > Pseudomonadota > Alphaproteobacteria > Hyphomicrobiales > Salaquimonadaceae > Salaquimonas > Salaquimonas pukyongi. Next base: position 2,039,139 of record NZ_CP019044.1, read on the forward strand.
GGTCTAGCGCCGGAAAATCGCCGAAGAACGGCAATAGCCGGCAAACAGAACAAGAGGTTGTACCGTGAGCACCTTTGACAAAGTAGCTGACATCATTTCCGAAACCAGCGAGATACCGCGCGAAGAAATTACGCCGGACAGCCATACGATCGACGATCTGGGCATCGACAGCCTGGATTTTCTCGACATCGTATTTGCCATCGACAAGGAGTTCGGCATCAAGATTCCGCTTGAAGCCTGGACCCAGGAAGTCAATGACGGCAAGGCTTCGACCGAAGAATACTTCGTGATGAAGAACCTGGTCGCCAAGATCGACGAGTTGATCGCCGCAAAGGCGTGATGCCCGCGCCCTTGGGCGGACAGCAATACAATTCCACCTGAATTCAGGCCCCCACGGGGCCTGTTTTGTTGATATCACTTTCAAACGGGAAATGGCCGCCACCCATGCAGCTTGAATATTTCCAGATGATTGACCGCATCACCGAAGTCGATCTTGAGGCCAAGGTGATGCATGCCCGCTCCACGGTTCCCGACGAGAGCACCGTGTTCGAGGGACATTTTCCCGGCCATCCCCTGGTTCCCGGCGTGCTGATGATCGAAACCATGGCGCAGTGTTCCGGCATTTTGATCATGCACACGATCGATTTTGCAAAGATACCGCTGCTGGCGGGCGTAAAAGAAGGCAAACTCAGGGATTTCGTTGGCCCCAGGACCGCGCTCGAAATCAAGGCCGAGATCGAACATGAGGGTTCGGGCTTTGCAGTAACCCGTGCGGAAATCCGCTCGCAGGGCAAACGGGTGGCAAACGCCCAGCTCACCTTTACCATCATGCCGTTCCCCAGCGATGAACTGCAGGGCATGATCAGGCAGCAGGTCGCCGGCATGAAGCAGGAACCGGCTTGAGGCCGGTATCCACACGCCCGATGTAGAACCGCCCGGCAACCCTGTTTTGGGGTGTTTTCATTTTCTGATACCTGCTAGTACGGCGCCTGATTGGAAACCCTTGCCAAACACGCTTTGGAAACTGAATGACTGACAAGAAGAATGACGTGTGGATCACCGGTATCGGGCTGGTGTCCTGTTTCGGCGAAGGCGCCGATGCCCATTGGGAAAAACTCCATTCGGCCGATGCCGCCGCAGCACCGATCGACCGCGAAACCTATGCACCCTATGCGGTTCATCCCCTGCCGGAAATCGACTGGACCGCGCAGATGTCGCGCAAGGACATGCGCCAGATGGAGAACTGGCAGCGCATCGGCACCTACGCTGCCGGACTTGCGCTTGAAGACGCCGGCATGAAGGAAGTCGAGGAACTGGTTTCCACCATGGACCTTGTCGTTTGCGCCGGCGGTGGTGAGCGGGACCTTGAGGTGGACACCGAAATCCTCAAGGAAGCCAAGACCCGCAACGACCGCGACCTTATTCTCAACGAACGCCTGCCCCAGGACCTGCGCCCTACCCTGTTTCTGGCGCAATTATCGAACCTGATGGCGGGCAACATTTCCATTGTTCACAAGGTAACCGGCTCTTCGCGCACCTATATGGGCGAAGAATCGGCCGGCGTTACCGCCATCCGCGATGCGGTGGCGAGAATTTCCCATGGCCAGAGCAGCCATCTGCTGGTCGGCGGTGGCTATAACGCTGAACGGGTGGACCTTTTCCTGAACATCGAGCTGGGCCGCTATCTGGCCCGCGATTCGGCTGCGCCCGTTCAGGAACGCCAGGAGGCCGGCGGCGGCATGGTTCCAGGATCGGCAGGCGCCTTTCTGGTTCTGGAATCTGAAGACCATGCCAGGGCACGGGGCGCAAAACCCTATGCCAAAATCTCGGCCATTGCCTCCGATCTGGGCGGCCGTGATGAAGACGAAACCACCGCACGCTTCAACCGCATGCTTGAAACCCTGCCGCTGGACCGCGACAGCCGCCCGGCGATCCTGTCGGGCGCCAGCGGTTATGCCGGCATTACCGGTCTGGAACTGGATGCGCTGCGCAGCCGTTTCGGCATGGAGGCTGCGATCCGCGCCTACACATCGATGATCGGCAACCCCATCGAGGCGAATTTCCCGTTCGGCATCGCCCTTGCCGCAATGGCGCTGAAAAACGGCGGTTTCTACGAACCGTTTGAACCTGCCGAAAAGCCGGTTAAAATTCCCCCATCCTCCATTCTTGTAAGTACCGCCGGCCACTACCGCGGCGAAGGAATGGCCATGGTGGAAGCGGCTTCCTGAGCAAGGAGATTTTATATGCCCACGCAATTTACAGATCACCTCGGACGGCCAATCATCGCCGTAACCGGCATGGGCGTGGTGACATCGCTCGGCAAGGGCAAGAAAGAAAACTGGGAAGCACTGACCGCCGGCAAGTCCGGCATCAAGAAGATCAGCCGCTTCCCGACCGACGGCCTCAATACCGTAATCGCCGGCACGGTCGATTTCATGGAGACCGAGGAGATATCGGCACCGGCCATCTCCTACGCCATGGCCGAAACCACCGCCGGTGAAGCGCTTGAGGAAGCAGGTTTTGGCGATGAAGGATTCCCCGGACCGCTGTATTTTGCAGCCCCTCCGGTGGAAATGGAATGGCAGCACCGCTTTTCCCTGATGGAGGAAAGCCCGTCATCAGAGCCCGGCTATGAGCAATTGCTGGAGGCGGCCCGCGCCAAGCCGCACCCGCAAATGCACCAGCTTATCCAGCTCGGCACCATCGCCTACAAGCTGGCTGAAAAATACCGCACTCAGGGCCTGCCGATCTCGCTTTCAACTGCCTGTGCTTCCGGCGCCACCGCGCTGCAGCAGGGCATCGAGGCGATCCGGCGCGGCGAAACCGAAGCTGCCCTGTGCGTTGCATCCGATGGTTCGGTGACTGCCGAAGGGTTGATCCGGTTTTCGCTCCTGTCGGCCCTTTCCACCAACAATGAAAGCCCTTCAGGTGCTTCCCGCCCGTTCTCCAAGGACCGCGACGGCTTCATCATGTCGGAAGGCTCTGCTGCCCTTGTTCTGGAAACCCTGGAACATGCCGTTGCCCGCGGCGCCGAAGTCATCGGCGTTATTCGCGGCGTCGGCGAAAAGGCGGACTCCTTCCACCGCACCCGCTCCAGCCCGGACGGCAAGCCGGTGATCGCCGCCATCAGCGCCGCCCTTGAGGATGCCGGCATGGCGCCGGATGAGATCGACTACATCAACGCTCACGGCACCTCGACGCCGGAAAACGACCGCATGGAATACAACACGCTCAAGGCTGTGCTCGGCGAGCGCGTCCATGAGGTTCCCATTTCCTCCAACAAGTCGATGATCGGCCATACCCTGACTGCCGGCGGCGCCGTGGAAGCGGTTTTCTCCTTTCTCACCATGAAGGAAAGCACCATTCCGCCAACCATCAACTATGACAATCCGGACCCCGATATCCCGCTTGATGTGGTACCCAACGTCAAGCGCGAAGCCGAAGTAACATCAGTATTGTCGAACTCGTTCGGCTTTGGCGGACAAAACGCCTGTCTTGTCTTTGCCAGAGATGTGGCATAACGGGACGTGGCATAACGAGAATAAAATTCAAACAGCCCGCGCCAGGCGCTGAAACGGTTTATCCGTCCTGCGCGGGGGTTCCTTTCAATTGGCCTGTATGCCAGCACTGACAAGGGGGATACATCCTTGCGCGCGCTCCAACTGGTTTCCGAACGCGAAGTAAAGGTCACCGATATCGAGGCTCCGCCGCCGCCTGGCGAAGGCGAGGTGCAATTGCGGATCAAGGTCATCGCTCTCAACCACATCGATGTGTGGGGTTGGCGGGGCATGGCGTTCGCAAAACGCAAATTGCCCATGACCGTGGGCGCCGAGGCATCGGCGGAAGTTGCCGCCATCGGCCCCGGCGTTTGTGGCCTGAAAACCGGTGATCTTGTTGCCATTTACGGCGCCCCGACCTGCGGCGTCTGCCGGCCCTGCCGCGAGGGCCGCGACAACCATTGCGAAAACCCCAAGGGCGTGCACGGGTTCCATCTTGACGGCTATGCCCGCGAACTTGCCAACATGCCGGCCCGCAACGTGGTTCGGGCACCGGAAGGCCTCAGCGACATTGCCGCCGCCGTTGCGCCGGTGACGTTCGGAACCTGTGAGCACATGCTGTTCGACAACGCAAAGCTGGAAAGCGGGGAAACCATTCTGGTCCACGCTGGCGGCTCGGGCATCGGTTCTGCGGCGATCCAGCTTGCCAAGAAGATCGGCTGCACGGTGATCACCACGGTTGGCTCTGACGACAAGATCGAACCCTGCCGCAAACTCGGCGCCGATCACGTGATCAACTATCGCACCGACCGTTTCGAGGGCGCGGTGCGCAAGATCACCAAAAAGAAGGGCGTCGATGTGGTGTTCGAGCATGTCGGCAAGGACACCTGGCAGGGTTCCATGCTGTCGCTGCGCCGCGGCGGGCGGCTGGTTACCTGCGGCTCGACCTCCGGGGTTTCAGCCGAAACCAATTTGATGATGCTCTTCCAGCAGCAATTGCGCCTGATCGGTTCTTTCGGCTGCAACATGCGCAACCTGGCCGACGCAATGGAGAAAATGGCCAAGGGCATCGTTCATCCGGTGATCGATTCCGAACTGGAATTCGGCGATCTTTCAACCGCGCTGGGGCGCATGGAAGGCCGCAAGGTGTTCGGCAAGATCGTCATGCGTGTCAACGACTGATACTTCGCAGTTCGCTCCACAATTTCGACCGGAAACAAACATGGCCGGCAAGCGCACCAAATATCCCCGATGGTATGTTCTGCTGCGCAATGCACGGAACTGGTCCATCGCCACACTGGCGCTCGGATCGATCCGGCTGATCAAGTTCCTGCCGGCCGATCCGGCCATCAATAGCACGGCCCGCCTTGCCCGCATCTTCGGCATGTGGCACCCGCGGACGGGCGACGCACGCAAGAACCTGCGCATGGCGTTTCCCGAAAAATCCGAAGCGCAGATCGAGGAAATCCTGCGCGGCATGTGGGAACATCTTGGCCGCACCGGCGCGGAATACGCCTTTCTCGACAAGATTTTCGATGTCGATTTCGACAACCCGGAAAAAAGCCGGTTTGAAATCGCCGGCATCCCCAATTTCGAGCAGTTGCGCGAACATGACGGCCCGGCGATCTGCTTTACCGCCCATACCGGCAACTGGGAGGTTCTGCCGATCGCCGCTGCCGCCTACGGGCTCAACATCACGGCGCTGTTCCGCCCGCCCAACAACCCGTTTCTGGCAAGAAAACTGCTAAAGGCACGCAAGACCGCCATGGGCCATCTCGTCCCCTCGCGGGCGGGCGCTGCCTGGGCACTCTCAGGTGTGATGGACGAGGGCGGCAAGATCGGCCTGCTGGCCGACCAGTACTATCGCAGCGGGCCGATGGTTACGTTTTTCGGACAGAAGGCCGCAGCCAATCCCCTGCTGGCAAAACTGGCGCGCAATTATGATTGCCCGGTCTATCCTGCCCGCACCATCCGCCTGCCGGGCGGGCGCTACCGCATTGAACTGCAGGACCGGCTGGAATTGCCGCGCGATGCAGCAGGCAAGATCGACACCGACGCCACCACCCAGTTGATCAACACGGTCATGGAAGGCTGGATCCGTGAATATCCCGAGCAATGGCTGTGGCTGCACCGGCGCTGGCGTGCCAGCAAGCCGCGCCGCCGCGTGCTGCGCAACAAACCGGTTTCAAATACTGCAAAGAAACAGGACCGCCGTTAGAGCGTGTCCGGTTTAAATTAAAGCAGTTTGCATGGATGGATTTTTCGTTTCCGGCAAGGAGAATACCGCAGCGCGGTGCCTTGCCACCTCGCGAGGATGTTCTCCACGCTCAAGGCGCTCGATCAATATCTCTCGTCCTTTCGGCGTCAAACGGGCATTCTTGTGGATGTTCATTCGGTCCCTCTCCTGATCACTGATGGTTTACAACTTCAGCTTTTCAGAATGGGATCGAGTGAACAACCTGGTGAGAACTCACATCTAGTTCAAAAACCCGCGCTGATCCTCTCAGCGCGTAACCCGGACCTTCATGTTTTTCAGCCCCGCATTGCGCGCCATGTAGAACAGCACCCGGGCGTTTTCGGGATGCAGGCGAATGCAACCGGCAGAAGCCGGCCGGCCAAGCCGCTTGATGTGGCTGGTTCCGTGAATCGCGAAATTGCCGCTGTAGAAGATCGAATACGGCATGGGCGCGTTGTTGTAGCGGCTGGAACGGTGGTTCTTGGAAAGCCATTTGGCCCGCCATACGCCGGTCGGCGTCACCTTTCCCCGCCTGGCGGTGGAAACCGGCCAGACATATTTCAGAACGCCGTTTTGGTAAACGCGCATCTTCTGTTCGGAAAGGTCGACACGCGCTTCAATCCGCGCCGCCAGCGCCGGCGTCGAAAGCAGTACCACCGCAAGAAATACGGCCCCCAACAAACGGATCATTGTTCCCTCCAACAATGTAAATGCCCCTCACGCAAGAATAGCACAACCTTTACGCGGGTGAAGATAAAAAGCCCGTGATCGCCAATTCATTGAAATTCAAGGTAAACACAAACAAAAACAGGTTGATCGCGCAGGCTGCCCGTGGAAGCATCAAACCATGACCAGGCTATCTGACGGGCTTTTTCAACGCATCGACAGCAATATTGATGACCTCGTTGCGCTGACCTGCGATCTGGTGCGCTTTCCCACGGTCAATCCGCCGGGAGAAGCCTATGCGCCCTGCGCCGAGTACATCGCCAACCGCCTCAGCCGCTCCGGTTTCGAGATCATATTCGAGCGCGGCACCGGAACCCCCGGCGATAACGACCGCTACCCGCGCACGAATGTGATCGCCCGCCGCCAGGGCGCCCGCCCCGGCCCCACCGTACATTTCAACTCCCATATCGATGTGGTCGAAGCCGGGGAGGACTGGACCTGCGATCCGTTTGTGCCCACCATTGCCGGCGGAAAGATCTATGGCCGCGGCACCTGCGACATGAAAGGCGGGCTCGCCACCTCCATCATTGCGGCAGAGGCCTATATTGCCGCCAATCCCGATTATGACGGAGCAATAGAGATTTCCGGCACGGTGGATGAGGAGTCAGGCGGGTTCGGCGGCGTCGCCTATCTGGCCCAAAAAGGCTATTTTTCGAAGCCGCGGGTCGATCATGTCATCATTCCCGAGCCGCTAAACAAGGACCGCATCTGCCTTGGTCACCGGGGCGTGTGGTGGGCCGAAATCGAGACAAAGGGCGAAATCGCCCATGGCTCCATGCCGTTTCTGGGCGATTGTGCCGTGCGCCACATGGGCGCGGTGCTGGAGCGTTTCGAGCGCGATCTCTTTCCCATGCTTGCCGCCAAGCACACAGCCATGCCGGTGGTACCGGACGGTGCCCGATCCTCGACCTTGAACATCAACGCCATCCATGGCGGCCAGACAGATGACTATTCCGGCCTGCCGAGCCCGAACGTACCCGATTCCTGCCGTATGGTGATCGACCGCCGCTTTCTTATTGAAGAGGAGATAAAGGAGGTAAAGAAAGAGGTTGTCTCGATCCTGGAAGGCCTAAGGAAGGACCGCCCGAAATTCGAATATGCCATCCGTGACCTGATGGAGGTTCTTCCCATGATGACGGATCGCGACCAGCCCGTTCCCACAACTGTCGCTGCGGCGATTCGCAGTGTCATGGGCAAGGAACCTGAATACGTGGTCTCGCCGGGAACCTATGACCAGAAACACGTTACCCGCATCGGGCATCTGCATGACTGCATTGCCTACGGGCCCGGCATTCTCGATCTTGCCCACCGCCCGGACGAGTTCATCATCATCGCCGACATGGTCGAAAGCGCCAAGGTCATGGCGCTTTCTATCGATGCCCTGCTGCACCCTTCTAATTAGCAGCCGGATTACTTATGCAATGGCAACGGCCATCAGCCAGGTCACCAAGACATAAACGAACAGCACCGCCACTGCATAGCCGCTGTGGAAAGCGTTGAGCACCATTGCCGGCACATCCTTGGGCCCGAAATGCAGCTTGGAGGCGGCGGTGGGTGCCAGCACAAGCCATGCAAACGCCAGCAGAACGCCCCCTGCTCCACCAAGAAAGAGCAGCAAGGGGACCGGCACGGCGAAGATGACCGACCACAAATGCTTGGCCGGATTGCCAGCCACCTTCATCACCGGCACGCCTTTCAGCCAGTTTGCAAACAGCCCGGTTGCAAAACAGCCGGCAATCCCGCCCGCCACAATGCCCAGCCACACGCCCAGTTCACCATACATTCGCCCCTCCTTGCCATGATCGCCATCATGATTGTTGTGATGCAGCCGATTGTGCGCTGCGGCGGCGCAAACCGCAACCTGCCAGTACAACTGTAAACAGGCCGCAAGTTCCCGCAAAATCCGTTGCAACCGGTGCCGGGCCTGCCTATGCTCATGGCGGTTTTGTTTGCAAGGGAGGCATCCATGTCCGTCAACCGTTCGAAGAACGGGTTCGTGCGCAATATCGCGGCCGCAATTTTTGTTTCCACCGTTTTCGTTTCCACACCGGCACTCGCTGCCAAGGACACGCTGGTGATGGGCGTCGCGCTGGAGCCGCCCCATCTCGATCCGACGGCTGGCGCTGCAGCCGCGATCGACGAAGTCGTCTATGCCAATGTGTTCGAGGGATTGACCCGCATCAATGAAAACGGCGAGGTGTTGCCCGCACTGGCAGAAAGCTGGGAAGTTTCCGAAGACGGCAAGACCTACACCTTCAAGCTTCGCAGCGGCGTCAAGTTCCATGACGGAACGGACTTCGATGCCGAAGACGTCAAATTCTCACTGGACCGTGCCCGTGCAGAAGATTCGACCAACGCCCAGAAAGGCCTGTTTGCCGCCATTCAATCGGTAGAGGCAAGCGATCCGCAAACAGTCGTGGTCAATCTTTCCACACCGGCAGGCAGCTTCCTGTTCAATCTGGGTTGGGGCGACGCGGTCATCGTTGCTCCCGAATCGGCAGACGGCAACAAGGAAAATCCGGTCGGCACCGGCCCCTTCAAGTTCTCCAACTGGGCCAAGGGTTCGGCCATCGAGATCGTTCGCAACGATGAATACTGGGGTGAAGCCGTCGCACTGTCCAAGGCAACCTTCCGCATCATCCCCGATGCAGCAGCAGCGACCAACGCCCTGCTTGCCGGTGATGTGGATGCCTTTGCCAATTTCCCGGCCCCCGAGGCCCTGCCGCAGCTTGAAGCCGATCCCCGCTTTGCGGTGGTTCAGGGCTCCACCGAGGGTGAGACCATCCTGTCCACCAACAATTCCAAGGCACCGTTCAGCGACCCGAAGGTGCGCCAGGCGATTGCCCATACTCTTGATCGGCAGGCAATCATCGATGGCGCGATGTTCGGCCAGGGAACGCCGATCGGCACGCATTTCGCACCCCATCATCCAGCCTACAAGGCAGAACTGATCAACACCTATCCGCACGATACAAAAAAGGCCAAGGCCCTGCTGGCGGAGGCCGGCTTCCCGGAAGGGTTCAAGGCAACCCTGCAACTGCCGCCCCCCACCTATGCCCGCCGCGGCGGCGAAATCATCGCCTCCCAGCTGCGTGAAATCGGCATCGATCTGGAAATCATCCCCGTCGAGTGGAAACAGTGGCTCGAAGGTCCCTTCAAGGGCGACTATGACCTGACCATCGTTTCCCACACCGAGCCGATGGACATCGGCATCTATGCCAATCCGGACTACTACTTCAAATACGATTCGAAGGAACTCCAGGATGTCATCGCCAAACTCGATGTCACCGCTAACACCGAAGAACGCTACAGGCTGATGGGCGAAGCACAGACGATCATCACAACGGATGCGGTCAATGGCTATCTCTTCCAGCTTGCCAAATCCGGTGTCTGGAATGCCAGGATTGAGGGGCTTTGGAAAAACTCACCCGTCCAGGCAAACGACCTGACAGGTGTGCGCTGGACCGAGTGACCGCCTCTGTCGGCGTTGATTAAGGTGCACGGCGCAGTTGCCGCGCCCCTTGTTACAGGAGTGGCAACCATCACACGGAACGCATGAGCTATTTTGTCTTCCGCCGCCTGCTGTCGCTGATCCTGACGCTTCTGCTTGCCACCATCGTGATCTTTGCCGTGCTGGAAGTGGTTCCCGGCGATCCCGCCCGCCTGATGCTGGGGATCAATGCCACCGAAGATGCCGTCGCTGCGCTGCGCGAACAACTGGGCCTCAACCAGCCCTTGCTGACACGTTACTTTTCCTGGGTTGCGGGCTTGTTGCAGGGCGATCTGGGCCAGAGCTTCACCTATTCTTCATCCGTCACAGAACTGATCGGCGAGCGCATATGGGTATCGCTTCCCCTTGCCCTCATGGCGCTGTCGTTGTCGACGCTCATTGCCATTCCTGTCGGCCTTTATGCAGCCGCAAGACGCGGCAAGGCCAGCGACACCACGATCATGGCGGCAAGCCAGTTCGGCATCGCCATCCCCAATTTCTGGTTTGCGCTATTGCTGGTTTATGTCTTCGCCGTTCTGTTGCGGTGGGTGCCAGCCGGCGGCTTTCCCGGCTGGCAGGCCGGGTTCTGGCCGGCACTGAAATCGCTCGCACTTCCCGCAATCGCACTTGCCCTGCCCCAGGCGGCCATTCTTTCGCGCGTTGCCCGCTCCGCCCTGATCGAGGTGCTTGGTGAGGATTTCATCCGCACCGCCCGTGCCAAGGGGCTGACCCGCAGCCAGACCCTCTGGCACCATGCCCTCAGGAATGCGCTGATCCCGGTTGTCACCATCATGGGATTGCAGTTTGCTTTCCTGCTTGCCGGAACGATCATCATCGAGAATGTCTTCTACCTGCCGGGTCTTGGGCGCCTCGTCTTTCAGGCGATCACCCAGCACGATCTGCCGGTGGTTCAGGGCACCGTATTGCTGCTGGTCGCAAGCGTGGTGCTGACCAACTTCCTCGTCGATCTCGTCTATGCCTGGATCGATCCGCGCCTGCGAAAGGCAGCGCGATGACGGAACCCCGAAGCGATACAGGTGAGCGGCTGCCGCAAGCGGGCGGCAAGCCTGTTGGCCTCCTCCCCAGGATGCTGACCTCGCGCTCCTTCATCATCGGTGCGCTGATCACCGCAGCCATCGTTTTGATGGCGCTGATCTCCTTTGTCTGGACCCCCTATGACGTCACCAGGCTCATCGTGGCAAACCGGCTGAAAGCACCATCGCCGGAACATCTCTTCGGCACCGACCACTTCGGGCGCGATGTCTTCTCCATGATCATGGTGGGCGCGCGCAACTCGATTGCCGTGGCATTGATTGCTGTTGGCATCGGCATGACAATCGGCGTGCCGCTGGGAGCCTGGGCGGCAGCAAAGCGCGGCATCGCCGATGATGTTCTGATGCGCACCAACGATCTGATCTTCGCCTTTCCCTCCATCCTTTCAGCCGTCATGATCACAGCAATCTTCGGCCCCGGCGCGGTCAACGCCATCATCGCCATCGGCATCTTCAACATTCCGGTTTTTGCACGGCTGACGCGCGGCGCCGCGCTTTCCCTGTGGACACGGGAATTCGTTCTGGCGGCAAGGGTTTCGGGCAAGGGCGCAGCACGAATCTCTGTCGAACACATCCTGCCCAACATCGCCAACCTGCTGATCGTCCAGGGCACGATCCAGTTTTCGCTCGGCATCCTGGCAGAAGCCGGCCTCTCCTATGTGGGGCTCGGCGCCCAGCCGCCCATGCCAAGCTGGGGACGCATGCTGTTCGAAGCCCAGACCATGATGGCGATCGCCCCTCACATGGCGATCTTTCCGGGCCTTGCGATCATCTTCACCGTGCTTGGCCTCAATCTGATGGGCGATGGCCTGCGCGATGCCCTCGATCCGAAGCTGAGGGAAAGCGCTTCAGAAGAAAGCCCGCAAGGGGGTGATGGATGAGCCTGCTGTCGGTCAAGCACCTCTCCCTGGCCATCAAGGGCAAGCCGATCCTCAAACATGTGGATTTTCAGCTTGAAGCAGGCCGCATTACCGGCCTCGTTGGGGAATCAGGCTCCGGCAAATCGCTTACCGCACTGTCGATCATGCAACTGCTGCCGGCCGGATCACGTACCGGGGGTTCAATCCGCTTTGGTAAAAAGGAACTCCTCGATGCCGGCGAGGAAACCATGTGCGCCCTGCGGGGCGACGATATTGGCATGGTGTTTCAGGAGCCGATGACCGCGCTCAATCCGGTCAAGGCGATTGGCGAGCAGGTTGCCGAAGGCATCCGCATCCATGCCGGCGTTTCCAATGCCGAGGCCATGACGCGCGCAGCTTCAATCCTCACCCGGGTCGGCCTGCCACCAGAGCGCTTTCCGCTTTCGCGCTACCCCCACGAACTGTCCGGCGGCCAGCGTCAGCGCGTGGTCATTGCCATGGCATGCGCAATGCGCCCGAAACTGCTCATCGCTGACGAGCCAACGACGGCACTGGATGTGCTGGTGCAGGCGCAGATCCTGGAATTGCTGAAGGAACTGGTTCGCGAAGACGGCATGGCGATGCTGTTTATCAGCCATGATCTTGGCGTCGTGGCGGAACTGGCCGACGACATCGTCGTCATGCGCCATGGCGAGGTTCAGGAGGCAGGCCCGGCCATCGTGGTGCTGAAGGACCGTGCGCACCCCTACACCGCCCAACTGGCCGAGGCTTCCAGCCATGTCCCCGAACAATCCGAACCCTGGCAGGCAGAGGCGGGCAAACCTGCCATGTTGAAGATTGAGAACCTGGTCTGCGAATATCCGGGCCGCCGCACCTCGCTGTTTGCAAGGGCCCAGCCTTTCAAGGCAGTGGACGATGTCAGCTTTGAAATGCAGGACGGTGAAATTTTGGGCCTTGTCGGTGAATCAGGATGCGGGAAGTCAACCCTGTCGCGCGCCGTTCTCGGACTCATGCGGCCTGCATCAGGTCAAATCCTTTCTGCCGGCAAGGTGCTGAATTCGCCCGGCACCCTCAACACGCAAGGCATCGTTCATCTGGCGCAGGCGGTATTTCAGGATCCATATGGGTCGTTCAATCCGCGCCACACAGCCGAGCGGCTGGTCGCAGAACCGCTGTTCCTGGATAACATCGCTTCACGTGCGGAAAAACGCATGCAGGTGACCGAGGCGCTGGAAAGCGTCGGTTTGTCGGCCTCAGACCTTGGCAAATATCCGCATGAATTTTCCGGCGGCCAGCGCCAGCGCCTCGCCATCGCCCGTGCCATTGTCAATCATCCCCGGCTGATTGTCGCCGACGAGCCGGTTTCCGCCCTGGACGTTTCGATCCGTGCGCAAATCCTGGACCTGATCGTTGAACTGCGCGAGCGCAAGGGGCTTGCCTGGCTTTTCATCAGCCACGATCTGGCTGTCGTTCACGCCCTGTGCGACACGGTAATGGTGATGCAGCATGGCAGGATTGTGGAAAGCGGTCCGGCGAAGGCGCTCTATGCAGCTCCAGGTGAGGCTTACACCAAACAGCTGATTTCTGCTGCACCCGACCTTGCCGCTGCGCTTACCCGGCGCACGGAACCGGTCCAGGTCTTGAACTCACAAAAAGAAGCCTAGGCTGTATCGACATTTAGGTTTCGCACGCGGCGCGAGACGGATTTCGTCTCTGGCAAGGCGAAAAATCCGCCGTGGTGTGGCCCCACCACAAGGGGTTTTCAACGATGCCAGGGGCAAAATCCGCCGCGTTCTGCAAGAACAGGGGAAAGTCGCCCACTTCGGCGTCGCGGAACCTCGAAAGGATCAGGCACTGTTAGTATTTTCCGACGCTGCCCGAAGGGCAAGGAACCAAGTTCAAACGATTCCATTTAAGCCGGACACGCTCTAGTTTTCCTGCTCCACACTTTCCTCCCCGTCGGCGTCAAGGCCAAGCAGTTCGGCAGCGCGGGTCAGCATGTTGATTTCAAACTCGTGAAACTCCTGATCGGAGAGCGAAATTGCCTTCATGTCCTCGAAAATCTCGCGCCGCCGGGCAACCGGCAGTTTGCGGATGGGGCCGGTGAGCGGAAATGCCTCCGGCTGCTCCTTGGCGATCTGCAGCACTTCCTGCTCGAAGTGCATTAACTCGTCTTCACTGACATCCAGGCTTTGCGCCAGCAGGTTGCGGAAATACTGCAATTCCTGCGATCGCACACGCCCATCGACCAGTATCACCCGGTAATAGAGAACCGCAACGGCGGTGCGCATGTCCTCGCGCGTGATTTCAATGGACTGCGCCGGTTCTCCCAGCTTGTCCAGCAGATGCTTGACGGAAGCATACAAGAATTTCGCCCCTCTTTTTAAGCCGAGGCTACACGCAACCAGAGATTTCAGCAAGGGAGGACAACCGGGCCGAAAATGCTAAAAAACCGACTATCACCAGGCAAGAGCCGGGAAATAGTCGGTTTTGAGACGCTACAAGCCGGCATTGCCAGCCAACTGTATAGCCCCGGTACGCAGTACCTGATCCGGGGGTCGGTCCGGTTGCTGCCGGACACGCATTGAGTTTTATGCGAATAGTGTAAACAGGCGGTTAGAATTGGGTTACGGCATGATTAACAGAGAAGGTTTTTGCCACTGATCTGCAAAAAAGTTCCAGCAAGACCTGATTTGGCTGTCGCCCCTTCGGTTTTTCCCGCCCTGCGCCTGCCGGACCAACAAAACAGCTTGACCAAAGGGCGCAGGAAAAATAAATATAAAGAAATCTTTATATCCTCATATCACAAAGGGCATCGTGATGGATCTGCTTACCCGATTGCTGGAGGAAAAGGGTGTCCTTCTGGCCGATGGCGCAACAGGCACCAACCTGTTCGACATGGGCCTTACATCCGGTAACTCGCCGGAATTCTGGAACGACGAAAAACCGGAGAACATCCGAAAGCTGCATCAGGACTTTGTCGATGCCGGCAGCGACATCATCCTCACCAACACCTTTGGCTGCAACCCGCACCGCCTCAAGCTGCACAATGCCCAGGACCGGGTGTTCGAACTGAACGAAAAGGCGGCGCAAATCGCCCGGGACGTTGCTGAAAACGCTGAACGGCCGGTGGTGGTGGCAGGTTCGGTTGGCCCCACCGGTGAATTGCTCGTGCCGCTTGGCGCGCTGACCAAGGAAGAAGCCAAGCAGGCGTTCGTCGAACAGATGGAAGGACTGAAGGCCGGCGGCGCCGATGTGTTCTGGATCGAGACCATGTCCGCCGTCGACGAGATCGAGGCAGCAGCACAAGCAGCCGTGGAAGTCGGTCTACCATATGTGGTTACCGCCTCTTTCGACACGGCGGGAAAAACCATGATGGGGCTTGCGCCTGCAAACATGCCGGCAATGCTGGCAAGCCAGGACAGGGCACCCCTGGCCGTGGGTGCCAATTGCGGTGTCGGCGCATCCGATCTGCTGTCCTCCGTTCTCGACATGACGGCTGCCGATCCTTCGGCGATTGTGATTGCCAAGGCAAATTGCGGCATTCCCGAAATCCGGGGTGAAAATGTCGTCTATACCGGCACGCCGGAACTGATGGCCGATTACACAAAATTGGCCATGGATGCCGGCGCACGGATCATTGGCGGATGCTGCGGCACGTCCTGCAACCATTTGCGCTATATGCGCAAGGCGCTTGACGAGCATCTTGCCGTCGAAAAGCCTCAACGGCCGACCGTGGAGGAAATCGTTGAAAAGATCGGCCCGATGAAAAACGCTACCTCGTCGGCCAATGACGAGACACCACGCCGGGAACGGCGGGGCAAGCGGCGGGCTTGAAAGCTCACATCCTGGGGTGGTTAAACGCAGCCATGTGAAAGCGCAACTGTGCCTCATCATAGCGCCAGCCTGCACCAACCGGGCAGGCATTGCGTGCCGCACAGCCCAACGTCACGCAGTCCGGAGCACGGGCGCTGCCAAGATGGCCTCTGCAGGCAGCGGCATCAAAACCCTCCTGCCCGAACGCCCCGGCCGGACAAGCAGAAAGGCACGGCTTTTCAACGCACCGGTCACAGGGATGGAGGATTTTTTCCCCCGGTGACACGTTGCCCACCGCCTGCCCTGCCTGCGGCAAGACAATCGCAGCGCGCAAGGCGAACCACAATCCGTATTGGGGATGGATCAGCAAGCCAAGTGGTGAAGCGCTAATGCCCATTGCCCGTTTCGCCCAGCGCTGAAAGGGCCACAGCGGCTTGCCGAAAGGAAAAAGGCTTTCGACGTCCTCCTGCTCCTTCACGGTGAGTTGCCCAACGCTTTCAACAACGATGCGCCGGGTCCAGCGATCCAGCGGGTCGGATTTTTCATCACGGTATTCGGCAGATGCCGAAAAGTGCTGCCACAGGGAACCACCCGCATTGCCGAACAGCAATGCAGTCCTGCCGGCAAGATGCCGATGGGATTTGCTGATGATATCGCCCGGCTCGATCACAAAATCACCGAACCGGGCCAGACCATGGTCTGCCAGAAAAACACTCAGGCGGGAACCGGCGTGTATTGATCCCGCCATGTCTCGCACCCTTATTTCTTCACGCCCGTGGGCTCGGACAGATGCCAGACACTGCGGGTGATCTGGTTTCCCACGCGCCGGCGGCTCTGCGCTTCGCCGGCCGGGTCACCCTTTCAGCCAAATGCGTCAGGCATGGAATCCTTGCGCTTGTTCATGAACTCCTTCAGCGCTTCGTCAATGCCCTCATCCAGGGCCGGCGGCTGATAGGCCTCAAGCCAGGCACGGGCAATGTCATTGGCCTTCTGCTCGGTGCGCTTTGCCCCCTCGATCTCCCACTGTTCGAAGGAATTGTTGTCAGCAACGTTGGAGACGTGGAATGCTTCCTTGAAATTCGCCTGGGTATGGGCGCAACCGAGATAATGCCCGCCAGGGCCCACTTCGCGGATCGCATCCATTGCCTGGGCCGTTTCGGAGACATCAATCCCGCCGGCAAATTTCTGCGCCGCCGCAAGCTGGTCGCAATCCATGATGAACTTCTCGAAGGACGATACCAGCCCGCCTTCCAGCCAGCCCGCCGCGTGCAGCATGAAGTTTACCCCGCCCAGCATGGCCGGCCAGAGCGTGTTGGCGCTTTCATAGGCTGCCTGCCCATCGGGCATTTTTGAGCCGGTCAGCGAGCCGCCGGAGCGGAACGGCAGGTTGTAGCGGCGGGCAAACTGCGCCGCCCCCATCAGCACCTGCGCCGGTTCAGGTGTGCCGAAGGACGGCGCGCCCGACTGCATGGAGATGGCGGTTGCGAATGTCCCGAAGATGACCGGGGAACCGGGGCGGCAAAGCTGCGAAAATGCGATTGCCGAGGTGGCTTCGCACAATACCTGGGTGAGCGTGCCCGCCACCGTGACCGGGCTCATCGCCCCGCCGACAATGAACGGAGAAACGATGGATGCCTGATTGGCCCGTGCATAGGTTTTCAGCGCCCCCAGCATGGTGTCGTCCAGCACCATGGGCGAATTGCAGTTGATCAGGGAAACAAGCACGCAATTGTTGTCGATGAAGTCTTCGCCGAACAGCATCTGCACCATTTTTACCGTGTCTTCGGCCCGCTCGGGCGCCGTGACCGACCCCATGAAGGGTTTGTCGGAATAGCGCATATGGGTATAGACCATGTCCAGGTGGCGCTTGTTGACGGGAATGTCCACCGGCTCGCAAACCGTGCCGCCTGAGTGGTGCATGGCCGGCGCCATATAGGCGAGCTTTACGAAATTCTTGAAATCCTCGATCGTCGCATACCGGCGCGAACCCTCAAGATCGCGCACGAAAGGCGGGCCGTAAACCGGTGCAAACACGGTGTGCTTGCCGCCGATCACCACATTCCGGTCCGGGTTGCGGGCATGCTGGGTAAATTGCGAGGGCGCCGTTTTCATCAGCTCGCGGCAAAGCCCTTTTGGAAAATGCACCCGCTCGCCCTGAACGTCGGCACCGGCGTCCTTCCACATGGACAGCGCTTCCGCGTCACCGCGGTATTCCACCCCCATTTCCTCCATCAGGATATCGGCATTGTGCTCAATAAGCTCGATGGCCTCGGCAGACAGGATGTCGACCGGTTCCAGCTTGCGGTGGGCATATGGCAGGCTCGTCAGGTGAACCCCTGATCGTGCCGCCCTTCTGGCTGCCCCGCCGCCCCGCGCGCCCTGCCGCGGCGGCCTCCGTTTTCCTGAACTTCTGCAGCATCTTCGCTCATGGCAACGCCCGATTCTTCCATTTGGTTAGCTCTTTTTATCTGACCGGCAGACTACAGCAACTCGGCATTGCTTGCCGCAGCACCGGTGCACCTGCCTTTTGTTGCAAAATACCGGCTCGCCAAAGTCCCAATGACACCAAAAACGCCTCGTCTTGGCGCAATTACGATGCTGCACCCACGGCGCTTGCCTGCCCCAAAATGCAATTGAGGGAATTGACACCATGCGATCTTTTATATAAGTGATCACATATATTCGTGATCTCTTATACGAAAGGAGACTGTCATGTTAACCTGGAAGAACGGCGGAGTGGCCCTTGGCCTGGTCTTTCTGGCCGCCGTGTTGCTGGTCAAGCCGATAGGGGTTTCGACCCAGTTCGTGATTTTCGACGGGATTGTATGGGATGCCGTCAACCCGGCGGTCGTGGTTGAAAACAGCGAGGCAAAAAGCGGCTACGCCAGCCCCAATGCCTATCTCGACAAAAGCGGCGGTAAATACGCCGCAAACGTTGCCAACCCGATCAATTACAGCTTCATCTTTGCCCTTGCCATGGTTGGCGGCGCGTTCCTGTCCGGCCTTCTGCGCGGCGGTGTTGCAAGCCCTGAAAGGCAGATGCCGCAGATATGGCGCAGCAATTTTGGCGACAATCCGTGGAAACGCTATGCCGTGGCCTTCGCTGGCGGTTTCATCGTGCTGTATGGCGCCCGCCTTGCCGGCGGTTGCACCTCCGGTCACATGATGAGCGGCATGATGCAGACCGCTGTTTCCGGCTACATCTTTGCTGCCGGCGTATTCCTTGCCGGCATTCCAGCTGCAATTCTTCTCTTCAACAAGGAGGCATAAGCCATGACCACGATATTGCTTGCAATTCTCATCGGCGGTGCCTTCGGTTTCGTGCTTGATCGTGTCGGCGCCACCAATCCGGACTACATCATCGGCATGCTACGCCTTTCAAGGCTGCATCTGATGAAGACCATTCTTCTGGCGATTGGCGTTTCGTCCGTGCTGATGTTTGGCGGATTGCTGCTGGGCGTCATCGACCCGGGCCATTTGAGCGTCAAAACCGCTTATGCGGGGGTCTTTGCCGGAGGCATCCTGCTCGGCATCGGCTTTGCTGTCGCAGGCTACTGCCCCGGCACCGGACTTGCTGCCATGGCAACCGGGCGCAAGGACGCATTGTTCTTCGTCCTGGGTGGGCTGCTGGGCGCCGCCGCCTATATGGTAACCTATAACGGCGTCAAAGCGACCGGCATTCTGGACGCCATCCTGGGCGGCAAGGCAACCCTGGGCCAGATTGCGGAAACCGGCTATCCGTCGCTTTTTGCCATCAACGGCTCCCTGACCGGGATTGTAATCGGCATCGTCCTGATCGCCATCGCCGTCGCCCTGCCCTCAAGACTGCGCGGCGAGACCCTCAAAACGGTTCAAAAGGACGGCACCGAACACGCTTGAGCGCCATTTGGACCGATATATCACGAAAAAGGCGGGCCGATCGGGTCCGCCCTTTTCTTTGAATATCCCCGACAGGCCCAAATTCCTTCCCGATTTGCCATGCTGCCGTTCAGTCGCAAAAATTGAGTTTCTGGTCGCGAAACAAACAGGTGCGCCGTGTAAAAATCCTGCTATAGGGGAAGTTGGTGCTGCCGAAACGCATGTAGCTGCCGGCAGCAACCGCGAAAACCTTGCCCATGTGCGCCGATCGAACATAAGGATCCCGCCAATGTCCGATGATGAAATCGTCCTCTCCGAACTCAGCGATGAGGAACTCGTGCAGCAGATGCACGATGATCTTTACGATGGCCTGAAAGAGGAGATCGAGGAAGGCGTCAACATCCTGCTGGAACGCGGCTGGACACCCTATGACGTTCTGACCAAGGCCCTGGTCGAGGGCATGCGCATCGTCGGGATCGACTTCCGCGACGGCATTCTTTTTGTGCCTGAAGTGCTGCTGGCGGCAAACGCCATGAAGGCGGGCATGTTCATCCTCCGTCCCCTGCTGGCAGAAACCGGCGCGCCGAAGCTCGGCTCCATGGTCATCGGCACCGTGAAGGGCGACATTCACGACATCGGCAAGAACCTGGTCGGCATGATGATGGAAGGTGCGGGCTTTGATGTGTACGATCTCGGCATCAACACCGATGCCGACGAATATCTTGCAGCCCTTGAAGAGCACAAGCCCGACATTCTCGGCATGTCGGCCCTGCTGACCACGACCATGCCCTATATGAAGGTCGTAATCGACACCATGATCGCCAAGGGCATCCGGGACGACTATACCATTCTTGTCGGCGGCGCCCCGCTCAACGAGGAATTCGGCAAGGCAATCGGTGCCGACGCCTATTGCCGCGATGCGGCGGTTGCCGTCGAAACAGCCAAGGAATTCATGGCCCGCAAACACAACCAGCGTGCCTGACGGCAAAAACTCCCGGCAGCAATCCAAAAGCGCCGATAGCAATATCTGATGGAGCAATTGCCAGTTCGCAAGACCACACAGCAGGATTATCCGGCCATCTCGTTTGCCGGGTGCTTGGCCGCAATAGGTTTGTTGCTGGCCGCAACCATCGTCTCGCTCACCTCCGGCGCCAGCCAGGAGCCGTTCGAGACTATCGCTGACGCCGCTGCCTATGCCAGCGGTCTTGCAAAGGCTGAAACCGGCCTGCGAACCATCCTGTTTATCGACAGCCTGTTCATCATCGCCTATGTGACGGCGATCGGGTTCGCCGTTGCCGCTTTTGCATCCAGATGCCGCCCCGCAGCCTGGCTGGGCGGCCTGGCGATACTCGCTGTTGCAATCCTCGACATGCTGGAAAATGCCATCATGGCCCAGTCCCTCGACATGGCCGTTCTCGGCGCATCCATCACCCTTGAGCGCATCGCCTGGCAGGCTTCGCTCTCCGCCATGAAATGGCAGATGGCCGCCCTCGCCTTGTTCTCGGTCTCCTTCATCCTGCCTGATGAGAGCCTGCTTGAGCGCCTGCTTGTTTGGGGCCTTCGGCTGGGCTTGCCGCTGGCCGTACCGCTGTTCGTCATGGATGCGTTCGGCCTGCGCCAAATCGCGCCTGCCGGCCTTGGGCTCACCATGCTGGGCGGCTTCATCCTGCTGGCAGTTGTACTCCGCACCCATCTCAGGCAGACCTGAAATCCGATACAGATCAACCGCTTGGCCAAAAATCATGAATCAGGCTGACAAGCGCTTCCATCCGGCTGTAAAGTGACCCCATGGCCAAAGCATCCACCCCGTCCCCGGCAAAAATCCGCGTCATTGCTTGCGGCATGATCGCCCGCGAGGTGATGGCAGTGAACGAGCAACTGGGGTTTGATCACATCGATCTTAAATGCCTGCCGGCCGAATATCATCACTATCCCGAGAAGATTGCCCCTGCCATGGACAAGGCAATTGCAACGGCAAGGGATGAAGGCTTCGAGCATGTTTTCGCCGGCTATGCCGATTGCGGCACCGGCGGCGAATTGGACCGGGTGTGCAAAAAACACGGCGTTGAACGCATCGCCGGCCCGCACTGCTTTTCCTTCTATGCCGGCAATGCGGCATTTGCCGGGGAGGCAGATGATCTGATGACCACATTCTTCATTACCGATTTTCTTGCCCGCCAGTTCGATGCCTTCATGGTCAAACCCCTTGGCCTGGATCGCCATCCCGATCTTAAGGCGATGTATTTTTCAAACTACACCAGGGCGCTCTATCTTGCGCAAACCAGGGATGCCGAACTTGAGAAAAACGCCCGCGAAATTGCCGCCTATCTTGGGCTGGAATACGAATACCGTTATACCGGCTATGGCGACCTGACACCCGCCCTGGCCGCTCTCAAGCCCTGACCTGCACTGACAAGACCTGCCCGAAGCTGCCATGTCCTATCGCTATTACTATGAAGACTGCCCGCCGGGCACGGAAAGAAAGCTCGGCCCGCGCACCATAACGGCAGAGGAGATCATCGGCTTTGCCACCCGATTCGATCCCATTCCCTTTCATCTCGACGAGGCGGCAGGCAAAGCCTCCCTGCTCGGCGGGCTGGCGGCATCCGGCTGGCATGTCTGCTCGCTCGCCATGCGGATGATCTGTGATTCCTATCTCCTGGAATCGGCAAGCCTTGGCTCACCCGGCATTGAGGAATGCAAATGGCTGGCGCCCGTGCTTGCCGGCGACACCTTGCAGGGACGATCAGTGGTCGAAACCGCAAGACGGTCAGCCTCCCGCCCCGGCATGGGCCTGCTGGGCCTGCGCTGCGAGTTGTTCAATCAGAAAGACCAGCAGGTGCTGATGTTCAAAAACACCGGCATGATGGCACGGCGGGATGCCGCATGAACCATCACAGCGAAGCAGGTTTACCGCAATTCATGGTACCCGGCTGGTCTGGCTTTATTGGCGAACACACCTTTTTGGCAGAAGAGATCGTCGAGTTTGCCAAGGCCTATGATCCACAGCCCTTCCACATCGATGCGCAGGCGGCCAGGGCCAGCCTGTTTGGCAGCTTGTGCGCCTCCGGCTGGCATACCGCTTCGATGTGGATGCGAAAGCAGCGCGATTACACGCAGAAGTACCTGGCTGAGCGCGCAAAAAACGGCCTTCCCGCCGCCGAGTTCGGCCCTTCGCCGGGCTTTGAAAACCTGAAATGGCCAAAGCCGGTCTATGCCGGGGATACCATACGCTATTTCAACCAGACCACGGCCTGCCGTAAAAGCCGCAGCCGCCCCGGCTGGCACATCATGTCGGCCAGGAGCAGTGGCAAAAACCAGCATGACGAGCTGGTGCTGACCTTCGAAAGCGCCGTTATGCTGAAATATCCCGTCTGATCGGATATGATCGCGTTCAAACGCGGTGTCGCGATTGTTTGTTTGCGCGTCGTAACGTGCATAGTGCGCCACGCGCTTTCAAAGCATGACAGGCGCACAGAGTAAGGTGGCTTGAATGGCTCAACTGCAGATCGTCTACTGGCGTGACATTCCGGCCCAGGTCATCGTCAAGGCCGGCCGGCGCAATGTCGCAAAACGCGAACTGTCGCTGCGCTTTACCGAGGCGATCGACATGTGCGCCATGCGCTCGGGCGCTGCGGAAACCGACGATTATCTCGCCCAATGGCGGCGGGCCGATCCAGTGACCGTCAGCGATGACCTTGAGGCAGAAGCAGCGAAAGCCGCTGAAACTCTGGAAGCCGAATACGACAAGGAAAGGCTTGTACGATTGGTCAATGCCGGCGGCAGGGAGGCCTGACGCCATATCATGGGGAAATCCCCGCCCGACACCGCGGCCCGGCGCTTGCCGGCAGCAGATTCCGTGAGGAACTTATCATGACCAGCATTCCTTCCTCCATTGAGATTTCGCCCAAACAGGCCGTGGAAAGCGAAGACCTTCCGGGCCTGTTTCCAGCCGGAACCCGGGTCTACATCACCGATGTGGGCACCGACCCGGCCGAAACGCTTACCGCCGGCGCAAAGCGCGTTGGCGAACTCGGCTACAAGGCGGTTCCCCATTTCGCCTCCCGCCGCCTGACGACAAAGGCCGCCCTTGAAAACCGCATCGCCATGATGACGGCCGAAGCCGGTGTTACCGATGTGCTGGTGATCGGCGGGGGCCTGGAAAAGCCTGCCGGGGAATTCGCCTCCACCATGGAGGTCCTTGAAACCGGCCTGTTCGGGAAATACGGCATCACCCATATGGGCGTTGCCGGCCACCCGGAAGGTTCGCCCGACTTCTCGAACGACGTTGCCGCCGAAGCCCTTCGCCTGAAACAGGCCTTTGCTGAGCGCAGCGATATCGAAATGCGCATTGTCACCCAGTTCGGGTTTGATGCTGCCAGGTTCATCAACTGGGCAATGGACGTCAAGGCTTCCGGTGTTGCGCTTCCCGTTCATCTCGGCGTAGCCGGCCCGGCGAAAATCACCACCCTGCTGAAATTTGCCGCCATGTGCGGCGTTGGCAACTCGCTCAACTTCCTCAAAAAACGCGGCAATGCACTGATGGCGATGGCAGCCGGCTTTGATCCCGACGAAATCGTCAACCCGATCGAACAGCACTGGCAGGCCAATGGCGCTGAAAGCCCGATTGCCCAGATCCACGTCTTTCCGTTTGGCGGCATGAAGAAATCCGCCGAATGGCTTGTTTCTCGTGGCTCATGGGATATAAAGACATCTTTATATCATGACGCCGTAACGGCCTGATTGCCCGGATCGAACCCGGCAGGCCGTGCCGTTCAATACCGCCATCCGGCGGAGTGCCGGTGCACCCTTCAATCGAGACCGTTCCAAAACCCAGGAAATCGAACGAATGACACATACCATCGTCGCCTCCAAGACCAAGGAAGTCATCATTGGCTTTGACCAGCCCTTTTGCGTGATTGGCGAGCGCATCAACCCGACCGGCCGCAAGAAGCTTGCTGCGGAAATGCAGGAAGGCAATTTCGAAACGGTCAAGAAGGATGCCTGGGAGCAGGTTGGCGCAGGCGCCGCCATCCTCGACGTCAATGCCGGCGTTACCGCGGTTGACCCCAACGAGACCGAACCGCCGCTGATGATCAAGACGCTGGAAATCGTTCAGGAGATTGTCGACGTTCCACTGTCGATTGACTCCTCCGTGACCGGTGCCATTGAAGCCGGGCTTAAGGTCGCCCAGGGCCGGCCGCTGGTCAACTCCGTTACCGGTGAAGAGGAAAAGCTTGAGGCAATTCTTCCGCTGATCAAGAAATATGACGTTCCGGTGGTGGCAATCTCCAATGACGAAACCGGCATCTCCATGGACCCGGACGTGCGGTTCGCCGTTGCCAAGAAGATCGTTGAGCGTGCGGCCGATTTCGGCATCAAGCCCCACGACATTGTAGTCGATCCGCTGGTCATGCCGATCGGCGCACTCGGCGATGCCGGCCGGCAGGTGTTCACCCTGGTGCGCCGTTTGCGCGACGAGCTTGGCGTCAACACCACCTGCGGCCTGTCGAACATTTCATTCGGCCTTCCACACCGCCACGGCATCAACGCCGCCTTCATTCCCATGGTGATTGCCTCCGGCATGACTTCGGCGATCATGAACCCCTGCCGCCCGGCGGAAATGGAAGCCGTGCACGGCGCCAATGTGCTCAACGGCACCGATCCGGATTGCGCGGCATGGATCAGAAAATACCGCGATTATGCAGCCCCCCAGGGAACCATGCCGGCAACCATGGGCGGTGCCCAGGACGTTGAAATCAAGCCAGGCTCCAATCCGGCGACCCAGAGCGGACGCCGACGGGGCGGCCGCTCTGCACGCAGGGGGTCGGCATAGGGCCCGCGCCCTGCTATCAGGCAGAATGGACAAGCGAAACGACAGCACCGATCCTCTCGTTCTATTCATGCCTTCGGGCAAGCGCGGACGCTTTGCCAAAGGCACCGCCATCCTCGATGCGGCGCGTGAACTGGGCGTTTATGTGGAATCGGTATGCGGCGGGCGCGGTATCTGCGGCCGCTGCCAGTGCGAAATCCAGACCGGCCATTTCGCCAAACACGGCATAACCTCCGCCGCAGAAAACATTTCTCCCCTTGGAGCAAAGGAACTTCGCTACGCTGAAAAGCGCGAGTTGAAGGAAGGGCGCCGTCTTTCCTGCTCGGCCTATGTCGAGGGTGATCTCGTTGTCGACATTCCGCAGGATTTGCAGGTCAATGCGCAACTGGTCCGCAAGGCCGATGACGGGCGCCATATTGAACGCAATCCGGCGATCCAGCTTTGCTATGTCGAGGTCGAGGAACCTGACATGCACAAACCCCTTGGCGACCTCGACCGGCTGAAGGCGTCACTGGAAGCCGATTGGGGCTGGTCCGACCTGATGGTGGATTCCCACCTTCTGCCCAACATCCAGAAAATCCTTCGCGACGGGGAATGGAAGGTTACTGCTGCCATTCACCGCGACATGGACTCTTCCCGGCCCTCATTGATTGCCCTTTATCCCGGCCTTCACAACGAAGGCTATGGCGTTGCCTGTGATATCGGTTCAACGACCATCGCGCTGCACCTGGTTTCGCTGCTTTCAGGTTCCACCATTGCCTCTACCGGTACGCCCAATCCCCAGATCCGCTTTGGCGAAGACCTGATGAGCCGGGTTTCCTATGTGATGATGAACCCCGACGGACGGGAAGGCATGACCACTGCTGTGCGCAATGCCATCAACGGCATGATCGAAAGCGTCTGCACGCAAGCCGGCATAAACTCCACCGACATCCTCGATCTTGTCTTCGTCGGCAATCCGATCATGCACCACCTGTTCCTCGGCATCGATCCCACCGAACTGGGCGGCGCTCCCTTTGCGCTTGCTGTCTCCGGTGCCGTGCATTCCTGGGCCAGCGATCTCGACCTGCGCATCAACAAGGGGTCCAGGGTCTACATGCTGCCCTGCATCGCAGGCCATGTGGGCGCCGATGCAGCGGCGGTAACCCTGTGCGAAGGCCCTCACCGGCAGGACAAACAGATGCTGGTGGTCGATGTGGGCACCAATGCCGAAATCGTCCTTGGCAACAAGGACCGTGTGGTTGCAGCCTCCTCGCCAACCGGACCCGCCTTTGAAGGCGCGGAAATCTCCTGCGGTCAGAGGGCTGCACCCGGCGCCATCGAGCGCGTACGCATTGATCCTGAAACCCTGGAACCCCGCGTGCGGGTCATCGGCTGTGAAAAATGGTCGGATGAGGAAGGCTTTGCCGAAGGCACGGCCACGACCGGGGTTACCGGCGTATGCGGCTCCGCCATCATCGAGGTGGTTGCGGAAATGTTCCTTTCCGGCATCATTTCCGAAGACGGTGTCATCGACGGAGTGCTTGCTGCAAAGTCCGACCGCATTGTCGAAGATGGCCGCACCTGGTCCTACACACTCTGGCGCGGTGAACCGGAATTAACGATCAAGCAGACCGATGTTCGCGCCATCCAGCTCGCCAAGGCAGCGCTCTATGCGGGCATTCGCCTGCTGATGGACAAACAGGGCATTGACCACGTCGATACGATCAGCTTTGCCGGCGCCTTCGGCACCTTTATTGATCCCAAATATGCCATGGTGCTGGGCCTCATCCCCGATTGCGACCTCGAAAACGTCAAGGCGGTTGGCAACGCTGCGGGCTATGGCGCCAAGATGGCCTTGCTAAACCGCAGCTATCGCCGCGAAATCGAGGAAACCGTGCGCCGGATCGAGAAAATCGAAACAGCGCTCGAACCCGATTTCCAGCAGCATTTCGTCAACGCCATGGCGCTGCCCAACAAGGCCGATGCATTCCCCAAACTGGCCGGGGCGGTCAAACTGCCGGAGCGAAAAAGCCTGCAATCGGCTGGTGGCGAGAGCGGCGGGCGCAGACGGCGCCGCAACAGGGGATAGCGCCCCTTCCAGCCAGGCTCACTACAGGCCCTGGCTGAATTCCGATGCCAGCGCCTTTACCACTTCCTTCAGCGCCTCTTTGGGTTCGGCGCCGTTTTCCATGGACCTGGCATAGACCGAACGCTGACGCGCGGCGCTGTTGCCCTGTTTGAGGATATCCCGGGCCCCTTCCACCTCCTTAAGACAGGAAAGCGCCTCCGCGTGGGGCCGGCACAATTCGATCATTTCTTCCAGCAGTTGCGGATATTCGATCACCTTGCCGCGGCCAAAGTCGATCAACCCCTGTGAGGTGCCGTAGCGCTGCGCCCGCCAGCGGTTTTCGCCGATCAGAAACTCGCTGTATTGCCGCCAGCGCTGGTTATGGTTTTTAAGTTCACACAGCATGCCGGTCAGCGACTGGATCAGTGCGGCAATGGAAAGCGTGTGTTCGAGAACGGGCGTTACATCGCAGATGCGCGCCTCAACGGTGGGAAACCGCGCCGAGGGCCGCAAATCCCACCAGATTTTCGAAGAATCCTCAATGAGGCCGCTGTCGATGATGATCTGAACCGATCGCTGGAATTCCGAATAGCTGTTGAAGGCCGGCGGCAGACCGGTGCGCGGCAGGTTGTCGAACACGGTGAGGCGGTAGGAGGCAAGGTCCGTATCCATGCCCTGCCAGAAGGGAGAAGAACACGACAGCGCCAGAATGTGGGGCAGAAAATAGGAGAGCTGATTGGTAACATCGATGCGCAGATCATCATCGCTCAACCCCACATGAACATGCATGCCGCAGATCAAGAGCCGCCGCACCACACCGCCAAGATCGCGCTGAAGCGTATTGTAGCGGTCCTTGTCGGTATGATTCTGGTATTGCCAGTCGGCAAAGGGATGGGTCGAGACGGCTAGCGGAGCAAGCCCGTATTCATTGGCAACGCGCTTGATGGTCTTCCTCAAATAGCCAAGGTCTTCGCGCGCATCCCCGATGGTTTCGCAAACCCCGGTCCCCACTTCGATCTGGCACTGAAGGAATTCCGGGCTGACCTTCGCTTCAAGCTCCTTCATGCAATCGCGCATCAAGGCATCGGGCGCAGCCGCAAGGTCCAGGCTTTCCTGGTCAACCAGCAGATATTCTTCTTCAATACCAAGCGTCAGCGCCGGATCGGACTTGTGCATAACAAGACCATGC
This sequence comes from Salaquimonas pukyongi, assembly GCF_001953055.1. Taxonomy (NCBI): domain Bacteria; kingdom Pseudomonadati; phylum Pseudomonadota; class Alphaproteobacteria; order Hyphomicrobiales; family Salaquimonadaceae; genus Salaquimonas; species Salaquimonas pukyongi. The sequence continues at coordinate 2,067,746 of NZ_CP019044.1, forward strand.
CAACTGGTTGGTCCCGGCGCAAGTCCGTCATTTGGCTAAGAATTTTTCTCCGTTTGTGCCGCTTGCTCAACCATATCGTGTCAAACAACTCACATCTAGGCAGTGGACCGCTCGGCGAAGGTCGCCCGCAAGTGCTCTGCAACCGCTTCCACTGCAGCAACCCGGTTTGGCGTTTTGATCATCCCGACCGCGTAATCCCCAAGGGGAGGAAGATTGCAGCGCCCCTCAATGGGAACGATGTCACCCGAGCAGGAGGAAAGCGGCAATGGCGCAATCGCCAAGTCTGCCCGCAGAGCAGCTTTCTGGGCAGAAATATAGGCACTCTTGAACACTTCGCTGTAACGGGTCCCCGACCCCTGCAATCCTTCCACGGCCGCCTTTCGCCAAACACAACCCTCTTCCCAGACTGAGATCGGCAAGGGATCCTTTTCCCATGCAATGCCACCCTTGACGCCAGCCCACACCAGTTTTTCGCGGAAAAGGGTTTCCACCTGCAATCCCCGATAGTCTGCGTTGTTGCTGGTGATAATGGCGATTTCCATCTCACCTGCGCGAATCCGGTTGGCCAGTTCCAATGAGTTTTCAATCGTCGCTTCAACCGTGATGAAGGGGTGCGTCTCGGCAAACCGCTTCAGCACATTGGGGAGAAACTGGTCGGCGCAATGATCGACCGCGCCAAGCCGCACCACCCCCTCCACATCCGGCGTGATGAACTTGGCAACGACATCTCGGTTCAGCGCCAGCACACGGCGGGCGTGTTCCAGCAAAATCTCGCCATCGGCCGTAAGGCGCACCGAACGCGAATCGCGCTTGAAAACCTGCTTTCCCAGAATCTCCTCAAGTTTCTTGACCTGCATGGAAACCGCGGAAGGCGTACGGAAAACCGCTTCAGCAGCAGCAGAGAAATTGCCGGTTTCGGCAATCGCCACCAGGGTTTTCAGAAGGTCCAGCTCAAGCAGTGGCAATTGCGGTATATGATGCGTGTTCATGATGGTCACCAGATTTGCACACGAAATGTCCACCAAACCTATATGTCAATTTTTTTGATTGCAACAGTAAAATCTATTCGTTTGATTGAAAGATGAAAAAGCGGCACTGTGCTTCTCGAGACCTTCGCGAAGTCTCCTTTACACAAACGCCGGACCGGCCAGACCGGAATGGCACGAAGGAGAAAGAAAATGACCTATTTCACCAGGGCAGAAACCTGCTCAACCGCCTCCAATCCCGCAACCTTTCATCCTGTGGCGCGTCATTACAGGCCAGCGGGAAGCTTCGCCAGAGTGATACAGCATATTGCCGATGGCGCCGGCGCGACAATGGTAATGGCCCGCGAGGCCCTTGAAGCCCACCGCCAGCACAGGCTGAACCGCGCTGCGGTTGAGAGGATGCTGGGGTTGGAAGACCACATGCTGCACGATATCGGCCTCACACGCGCCGATGTTGAATGGGCAAACCGGCTGCCCCTGTCGGTCAACGCGGCCACTGAACTGGAAACCAGGGCCATCATCAACCGCAAGGAATGGAAGCGGTAACATGCTGCCCGAACCACCAAACGGCCTCTCCGGATAAACTTCGCAGGGGCCGTTTTGCCGTAACTGCCCGTCAACGGACATTGAAATCCCATTGCCACAAAAGGCGCTCGCCAATCAGGCAGTCCGTGGAAGCCTCCCCCGCAGTCCGGTGAACCGGCAACTGGTTTGCGCCAGGAACGCCGCCGGCCAGTTCGAGAACCAGCTTGCGCCGCACCGCTTCCGGAAACGTCTCCCAGCTCGTCACGGGAACGGAGAAGGAAGCAGGGCCGCCAATCACACAATCGATGTAGTAACGGTCAAGATCGGGAATGGAGTAGCGTCCATAGGTTCCCGTGGTGGTCATCAAAGGCAAGCCGTTGATGATGATGCCGTTTGCAACCGCTAGATCCCGCGCTTCGTCCACCGGCACACCCTGATTGTTGGGGCCGTCTCCCGATATGTCGATGACACGCTTCAGTCCTTTGAACCCGTTGCCGTCGAACAGACGCACGGCAGTCAGAATTGCCCCGGAGATCGAGGTATAACGCATGTTGAACGAAGGGCCCGACAGTAGCAGATCGGCAAAGGCCTGCGCATCTTGCGGCGTGGCGATCTCCCGCCAGGGAACAACCACATGCTGATTGCCGTCGCCGGCCCATTCCATGAAGGTGATCGCCACCCGTCCGGTAAGGCCGGAAAATATTGCATCGAGAACCTGCGGATCGGTCAGGGCCGCCGCATAGCCCCGCCGCTGGATTTCCATCTCTTCAGCCCCCATGGAGCGTGAAACATCAACCGCCAGCACCAGTTCGACATCCACTTCCCGCTCAGCGGTCTGTGCAGACGACAGGCCCGGCAGCAAGGCTGCCAGGGCAAGCGCGAAAAAGGCGCTTTTCATTGTCAGTTGTGCACGCGCAAACATGATCGTATTCCTGTCTGCTTGGGGTTCAGACCCTAGATTAGGTCATGGAGATGAAAAGCCAAAGCCCGTGAAACGACGCCCCAAAGCCCTGATATTTGATATTTTCGGCACCGTCGTCGACTGGCGGCGCGGTGTTGCCGGCGAATGTGCCGCCATGTTTGAAAGAAAGGGCATTGCCGCAGACCCCTTCGAGTTTGCCGATCGCTGGCGCGGCCAATACCAGCCTGCCATGCAAAGGGTGCGCTCGGGCGGCCGTGGCTATGTTTCCCTCGACACGCTGCATCTGGAAAACCTGTCCGTCGTGCTTGCCGAAACCGGTATCAGCGACCATTTCAGCGGCGAGGAGCGGAAAATGCTCAACCGCGCCTGGGAAAAACTGCCGCCCTGGCCCGATGCGGTCGAGGGGCTTACCGCGATCAAAAAATACGCCATCATTGCGCCCTGTTCCAACGGATCCATCGCCATGGTCACACGGATGGCGAAATATGGCAGCCTGCCCTGGGATGCGGTGCTCGGCGCCGACATTGCCCAAAACTACAAGCCCAAAGCCATCGTATACCGCCGCAATGCCGAAGTACTGGGACTTAAGGCCGGCGAGGTGATGATGGTCGCAGCCCATAACGACGACCTCGCCGCCGCCCGCAAGGCTGGGCTAACCACCGCCTTTGTGGCAAGGCCGCACGAGCATGGTCCCGGCCAAAGCACCGACCTTGAGGCAACCGGCGACTGGGAGATTGTGGCCGGTGACTTTGTGAAACTTGCAGAGGCGATCAGCCGGCTGCCCGGCAGCTGAAAAACGTTAAACAACACCCTGCAAAGCCATGTGAAAAACGCATCTCCGCTATGTTGTTTTCACACTGGTCCAAAGACCCGTCTGCAACTATATGCGAAAAGTGAGCCGCCCCAACCAACTTGTTTGGGAAAGCAGATACGCAACGTTCTGAGGGAAGGAACCGGTATTTGCTTTAAAACCTGCTAGGGAAGCAAGGCGACTCTGTGTCAAACACCAATGCATGGAGTTAACAATGAAGAAGCTTTTTTCCCGGTTCCGCATGGAACACGTCAACATGAACACCGAATTCGCTCGCGCACGCATGGCCCGCTCCATGCCGGGTGAAACCGCAGCCCTGATTTCGATACGTTATGCAGGCATGAGCCTGTAAGACATACCGCCCGACCATTCAAAAAGCCCGGATGCGAATGCCGCACCGGGCTTTTTGCTATCTATAACAGCTTGTTAAGCTGTTTTCCCGATGCAATTTGATTGACAAACCCGCAATTGCGGCTATGTCGCATCTGGGATATGCTGGCGCAATCTCCCCGGAGAGATCCGTCGTGGCGCCAGGATCGCGGAGGAATGATTGACGGTCCAGACATCGATTGAATCGGCTGCGGCAAGACCAGCGGCCCACCGCCAGAAAACCATTGTGTTTTTTCTGGTACCCAATTTTTCCATGATCGCCTTCTCGACCGCCATCGAGCCGCTGCGCCTTGCAAACCGCATGCGCGGCGACGAAATGTATGCTTGGCGGCTTGCTTCCATGGACGGCAAGCCGGTCACCGCATCCAACGGCATTACCGTCAATGTCGAAAGTTCACTCGATGATGAACGCCATGCCCTGGCGGGCTCCCGCAGGCCCGGCATCATGTTTGTGTGCTCCGGCATTGAGGTGGAGAAATCCGAGAACAAGTCGCTGTTTGCCTATCTCAGGGAATGCAAGAATTCCGGCGTGACCGTTGGCGGCCTTTGCACAGCGGCCCATCTTCTGGCTGCTGCCGGCCTGCTCAACGGCAAACGCTGTGCCATCCACTGGGAGAACTTGCCGGGCTTTCAGGAAAAGTACCCCACCGCCGAAGTGTTTGCCGACCTCTATGAAATGGACGGCAATATCTGGACCTGCGCCGGCGGAACGGCAGCACTCGACATGATGCTCTCCCTGATCGGCCGCGACAATGACGAGGAACTGGTCAACCGGGTCTGCGAACAGGCGCTGACCGACCGCGTCCGCAATCCCCACGATCGCCAGCGCCTGCCGCTGAGAGCAAGGCTGGGCGTCCAGAACGCCAAGGTGATTTCGATCATCGAATTCATGGAAGCCAACATTTCCGAGCCGCTTTCGCTGGTGGAAATCGCCGATTATGTCGGCTTGTCACGGCGCCAGATCGAGCGGCTTTTCCAAAGCCAGATGGGGCGCTCTCCGGCCCGCTACTATTTGGAAGTACGTCTTGACCGCGCGCGCCATCTGCTGCGCCAATCCACCATTCCGGTGGTGGACGTCGCCATTGCCTGCGGCTTCGTTTCCGCCTCGCATTTTTCCAAGTGCTACCGCGAAATGTACGGAAAATCCCCGCTGCAGGAACGCCAGTAGTCGCGCCTACTGGGTTTTGGGATTGCGACCCTGAACCACCAGAAAATTCTGCACACCCAGCAGCGCATCGACCCGCAAGTCCCATTCATTGGCGATGGTAAGCTGGGTCGAACTGCCGCCATCAAGCGCAATGGCCCAGTCGCAATCAAAATACCCGCCCCATGACGGGCTGCGCAGCAGCCAGCCGGCCTCATACAGACTGAGCCCCTGCCCCGAAACCACGAGGATCAGGGAGTTTTCCCGGTCGAGCTGGCAGAAGATGGTGCGCCGCTCAGGATCGTTCCCATTGGTGTTCATGGCCCATTTCCCGCCCTGTTCAAGGATCACCGGCCGGCTTTGAATGGCTTCAAACGTATCTTCAGGCGGTCCGGCCTGCGAAAGTGACATGCTCGGCTGGCCGTCACGATTGAATGCCAGAAAGCCGCCGCTCTGCGGCCAGGCACTAGACAGGCGTTCGCCATCATCGATCAGCATTCCCACCGGCCTCAGGCGGCCATTGGCAGAAGAGGCAAAAAAACCGCCATTGACCGCGAGCACCGCATCAAGCCGCCTGACGACCGAACGGGCCCACTCGCCGCTTTCCTCCTGTTGTTGAACGACATCGAAGCGGTAAAGGGAATTGTCAATGCGCAGTGCCGTAAGGCGCGTGCCGAGCGCTGTGGAAACCTCCAGAACGTCCAGTCCCTGCGCCAGCTGCCGCCAGGCACTCTCTTGCAGTGCGTTGACGGCTTCCAACGTTCTGGCGGGAACTTGCGACAGGCTTTGGGCGGGAACCTGTTCTGCGGAAAGACCGGCGCAGACGAGCGCCAGAAAAAGCAACCTGATTGCCGCACACTGGTGCAGCAGCATTCCAGGTAGGCGGTTGGTCAACAACGCGATCTCCCCGTTGCTCCGCGCCTGCAGGCCATTTGCCATCCCGTTGACTAACGAAACAGCCCGTCCGGCAGGCACGGCCGTTGCTTTCGAATTCTGCCGCCTCCATCAGAATCCGGTTTTCTCAAACGCTTTGATCCTGACCCTAATTGGACTGTGCCGCCGCCGCAATCGTCACGAAAGGTCAGCTTTGTCACATTTTCAACAACAAAAAGGGCGGCCTCATGGCCGCTCTTTCTCGTTAATTCCCATATGCAGGGTCATTTCTTCCCGGACTCAGCTTCTCGGCTTCAGGTTTTCGGGGTCGTAGAGCGGCTTGTAGCCAACCCCCTCGACCCGTACCGGGTAATGCTCCCCGAAATACTCCACCAGCAGCTCACGGCCCTCCTGGCAGTAATCCCAGGGCAGATAGCCAAGGGCAATGTTCTTTCCGATGGTCGGGCCAAATGCGATCGACGTGGTGAACGAGCGCCTTCCAAGTGCGTCGACCAGGGTTTGCCTTGTTTCAGGATCAAGGATCGGCAGCGTACCCACCGGATAGCGGGCAACGCCGTCCGCATCCACGTTATCCGTCATCACCAGCGTACACAGCATGGCCGGCTGATGCTCCCGCGAGCGGTATTCCAGATGCTTCGCCTTGCCGCGAAAATCGGCTTCCTTGACTTTCGGACGGGCAAGATCGGCTTCGTAAAGATTGTACTCGGTCAGAAGATCGGCGTTCTGCAGCCTGAGGCTCTTTTCCATACGGCGGGTGTTCGCATAGGTCTCAACCCCGAATGCCATGACATCCAGCCCGCGCAGCGCGTCCCAGACCGCCAGCCCGTCTTCGTACTTCATGTGAAGTTCCCAGCCCTGCTCGCCCACATAGGAAATGCGGAAAGCGGTAACCGGTTTACCGGCAATTTCGATCTGCCGGATCGCGGCAAAGGGAAAGTTTTCCTGGGTAAGCCCGTCCGGATCGGCCACCACCTGCTGCAGCGTCGTGCGCGCATTGGGGCCCCAAAGGCCGATGGTAACGTATTTCTCCGAAACATCCTCAATCGCAACGTCATAGCCGTCATCCTCGGCCATTCGCTTCATGTAGAGAAAATCGCGGTTTCCGGCATCCGCACCGTCCACAAACCGGTACCGGTCTTCCATTCTGAACACGGTAAAGTCGGCCCGCACCATGCCCTCATCATCGAGGAAATGGGTGTAGATGCCCTTGCCCATGGTCTTCTCGCCGCCGACCTTGGCAGCACACAGATATTCCATGAAGGCTTCCTGGTCCGGCCCTGTGATATCGTACATGGCAAAATGCGACAGGTTCACCATGCCGACATTCTCGCTCATCTCCAGATGTTCGGCGTTGGAAACACGCCAGAAATGGCGGTTGTCCCATTCGTTTTCGCGCACCGGCACCTGGTCGCCGAACTTCTCCAGCAGATGTTCGTTGGCGGCATAGCCATGGGCACGCTCCCAGCCTCCCAGCTCCATGAAATAGCCGCCGAGTTCCACCTCACGCTCATAGAAAGGTGAGCGCCGCACGCCGCGCCCTCCGGCAAACGGTTCACGCGGATGAACCGCCGGATTGTAGATTTTCATCGCCGTTTCGGTGCAGCGTTCGTGAATATACTGCTCCTGGGTCTGATGGGGGTAGAAACGGGCATAGTCGACCGGATTGTGATCGATTTCCGTGCGCCCGTCGGTCATCCAGTCGACCAGCAGTTTGGCCATGCCAGGCCCGTCCTTGACCCAGATGGCGACCGCATACCAAAGCCCGCGCACCTTCTGGGATTCGCCGATGGACGGTCCTCCATCGGTGGTAACCTGCAGCAGGCCGTTAAAGGAGTGGTTTTCGTTGTAGCCCAGTTCGCCGAGGATGGGCGTCAGTTCCATTGCCCGCTCCAGCGGCGTCAGGATCTGCTCCATGTCGAGATCACGCTGGGAGGGTGACAGGCGTGCCTGATCCTTTTCCAGAATGTCACGGGGATGGCAAAGCCGGGGTTCGCTCTCCTCGTAATAGCCCCATTCGATCTGTCCGCCTTCCGGCGTCGTCGGATCGCCGGTGTCGCGCATATAGGCCGAATTGCCCTGATCGCGCATCAGCGGCCAGCCGATGTCCTTTCCCGTACCGGCAAACTCGTTATAGGGACCGAAGAATGTCAGCGGATGGTCAACCGGCATCACCGGCAGGTCCTCACCGGCCATGGCGGCAATCAGGCGCCCCCACAGCCCGGCGCAAACGATGACGTAATCGGCCTCAATGGTTCCACGATGGGTCACCACACCCTTGATGCGGCCGTTCTCGATCACCAGATCGGTTGCCGGGGTGTTGGGAAAACTCTTCAGTTTGCCGGTCTTTTCTGCCTGATCGACCAGCTTTCCGGCAACCGTCTGCGACCGCGGCGTCACCAGCCCGGCATCGGGATCCCACATCGCCCCCTGGATCATCTCTTCTTCCAGAAGCGGGAACTTTTCCTTGGCTTCCTTCGCGCTGATCATCGAGACACGGGTACCGAACGCCTTGCCCGAGGCGACCTTGCGCTTCAGTTCCGCCATGCGCTCGTCATCGCCGGTGCGCGCCACTTCCATCCCGCCGACCCGGGCGTAGTTGCCCATCTTTTCGAAGAAATCGATCGAATAAAGCGTCGTCCAGCAGGACAGGAAGTCGTGGCTGGTCGTGTAGCAGAAATCGGAAGCATGCGAGGTCGAGCCGATATCGGTTGGAACCGAGGATTTGTCGATCCCGACTATGTCGTCCCAGCCGCGCTCGATCAGGTGGTGCGCAACACAGGCTCCGACAATGCCGCCAAGACCGACGATAACCACTTTTGCTTTCTTGGGAAATTCCGCCATGACTGTGCTCCGGCTGTAACTGGGCTGTGCCGGAAGCTCCCCATGGATCAAACCCGGCCTCTCCCCGCAGGGACTGTCCCGGTTTATCTTAAATCAGCGCCCGAAGCGATGTTCTGTCAGCGACCAAGGCGTGTCGGCGGCACAGCGGCCATCTCACCACGGCAGATGGGCAAGGCCAAAACTGATTTTGAAGCCTCCCACCGCCACGGAAATCTGCTCGTGATCCTGAAGCTGGCCAAACACGGGTTCGGTGCCGATCTTGCCGGTTTTGGGATCGGGGATCGTGTTTCTTGGCCGCACATTGGCCCATCGCTCGGCAACCGAAGCCGGGGCAATCGCCGGGCACAGCGTACAGGCATGGTCGAAAAAACCGGTATCGGCGGCATTATAGCCGGTTCGCGCTGCCTCCAGGGCCCCTTCGCCTGCGCCGTCCGGCAACCAGGCATCGATGCTCGTGGAGCCAACCGCGATCCTGTTGGCACGGCCGGACCCATCAACGCCCATCGCATTTCCATGCGGCACGATATAGCTGCCGCTGTCATAGACAATGGGAAGATCATCGCCATGTGGCAGTTCCAGCAGCACCGCCTGCCCCTTGACGCCCCGCCCCGTCACTTTTTGTCCGCCAAGGCGGGCTGCCATGCCTTCAATCAGGCCGTATGCCTCCCAGCCATTGGCAACGGCAATCCGGCCCGCCGATATCGCTGTGCCATCGGCCAGCGTGACGGAGCACGTTTCCCGGTGGAGCGCCGCCACTTCGGCGCCTTCCAGAATTCTCCCGTTTTCATGGCTGTCGACGAAATGTGCCAGCGCGGCCAGACAGGCGCGCGGATTAACCCGCGCCGACAACGTGTCATGGGCAGCGCCAAATGATGCAACGTCAGGCGAAAGCCAGGAATTGCCATCGGGCAGAACAAAGCGGTTTTCCAGTTCCCCCGGCGCAACATGTTCCAGCGTGAAAGCCTGGCGGCCCGTTTCATCCCGCCAGTTTTCATCAGCCCCGGCAACGCGCTCGGCAAGATGATCAAGCATTTTTTCATGGACAAGCGGCATCAGCCGCCCACAGCGCCGGTAGCCGCAGTCAAGACCCGTATCGGCCTCCAGCGCGGCAATGGCAGTTTCAAGCGACCGCAAGCCCTCATACTGCATCTGCTTTTTGGCATTCCAGCGATCCGGCATGTGCGGCATCAGTGCACCGAGAAATCCGCCCGACGCACCGGCGCCGACGCTGCGCTTTTCGGTCACAAGCACCCGCTCGCCGCGTTTGAGGGCATGGCGTGCCGCCCAAAGCCCGAATATGCCGGCGCCAATCACCAGCAGATCGGGGCTGCCATGATTTCCCGCCTGAACCTGATGCTGAATCGGTGTATGAACTTTCTGACTCATCGAGCGAGTGAATAAGCGCAAATGATTCAAAACAAAAGCAAAACGCAGACTGACAAAATACGCAAAGCACGGATCGAATGGCTGGAAGGCGGCGTTCCCCGTTCAGCCCGTTTTGGCGATCCCTATTATTCGCGGCAGGACGGGCTTGCCGAAACCCGGCATGTTTTCCTTGAGGGAAACATGCTCGCAGAACGCTTTGCCGGTTGCCGTAATTTTGTTGTCGCAGAACTGGGCTTCGGCACCGGGCTGAACTTTCTTGCCACCGCAAGCCTGTGGAAGGAAACCGCTCCTGAAAATGCAGAACTTGCCTTTTTCTCGTTCGAGCAGTTTCCCATCGCTGCCCGCGACATGGGCACGGCCCTGAATGCCTGGCCCCAATTGCATCCCATGGCAACAGCCCTCACCAAAGCCTGGGAAGAACGGCCGCCAGATGAAGGCTTATTCAGTTTCGAACTCGGCAATGTCCGCCTCGCCGTTTTCCTGGACGATGCGAACACCAGCCTGCCAAAGGCACAATTTGCGGCCGACGCCTGGTTTCTCGACGGCTTCGCACCCGCCAGAAACCCGCAGCTTTGGAACGATGTGCTGATGGGCGAAGTATACGCACACACCCGCCCCGCCGGAACGCTCGCCACCTACTCCGCTGCCGGCTGGGTGCGCCGCAATCTGGAAGCTGCCGGCTTTTCAACCACCCGCCAACCCGGATATGGCGGAAAACGGCAGATGACCACAGCACACCGCCCCCGCTGAACCGCCGGCCCGCAGCTTCAACTTCCTGACTCCTCAAGCCGCAACCTGGTGGAAACATCAAACGCCTGATAGCCCCGAAGCCATGGATGTGTGATACTGGCTGCAAAATGACGGCGATACACGCGCCGCGATAGGTATTGACAGAGTAGTTCAGGGTTCCACGGAACCGGGAAAACTGAATGTAAAAACAAAATCAATGGCTTAAAAGGTTGTCGCGTTTCCGGCGGGACGCAAAATGATCCAGGGGATGACCATGCAGAAATATCTCGACCCGGCATTCTGGCAGGAGACTGGCAATGATATTCTGAACCAGCTCATCGCCTGGTTCACCAGCCCGCAATTCTACGCCCAGGTAGCAGCGATCCTCCTGTGTGTTGCGGCAGCCTGGTTCCTGGCCCGCATGCTCAACCAGCGCGTCAGCTGGTTTTCCACCACGCCTGAAAAGGACGTGCGCTTCTACCGTATCCGCCAATACGTTCACGCCTTGTCGGACCTGCTGTTTGCGTTGCTGTGTTATGTCTTTTTGGGCTTTGCGGTGGACATTGTTACCGCTGCCGTCGGCGTTGGCTGGCTCGTCAAGCTCGCCCAGGGTCTGGCGGTCATCTTCCTGCTGTATACCGCGATCAACCGCTTCATCACCCATCCGATGCTGCGCACGGCAATGCTCTATATCGGCATTCCGGTCGCCACCCTTCAGGTCTTCGAATATCTCGATGAAACCACCGCCTTCCTGGATTCAATTTCCATGGAAGCCGGCAACATTCGTATCTCGCTCTACTTCCTGATCAAGGCGGCAATCGCCGGTGGTTTCTTCTTCTGGCTCGGCACGATTTCCAACCGCACGGGGCAAAATGCGATCCGCTCCCAGGATGCGCTGGACCTTCCCACCAAGGAATTGTTTGCCAAACTGTTCCAGATCGCCCTGTTTGCAGCAATCTTCATCCTTCTGCTGCAGGTGCTCGGGCTTGATCTTACCGCCCTTGCGGTAATCGGTGGTGCCATTGGTGTTGGTATCGGTTTTGGCCTCCAGCAAATTGCCTCGAACTTCATTTCAGGCATCATCCTGCTGATCGAACGCACACTGGTCGTCGGCGACTATATCGAACTGGAAGACGGACGCGCGGGCATTCTCAGCGAGCTCAACATGCGCTCGGCAACACTCGAGACCTATGACGGCAAGGAAATCATGGTGCCCAACGAGAAGTTCATCACCTCCGTTTTCATCAACTGGACCCGTGATGACCCGCGCCAGCGTTACGAGGTCGAATTTACCGTTGCATACGACACCGACATCCGAAAAGTGCCGGGTCTGATCGTCAAGGCGGTATCGAAACATCCCGGCGTGCTGCAGGAGCCTGAAAAGCCCGATTGCGAACTGCGCGGCTTCGGCGACAGTGGGATCGAGTTCGCCCTGGAGTTCTGGATCAAGGGCATTGACGACGGCAAGAACCGCATCTCTGCCGACCTTTTGACCATCATCTGGGAAACGCTGATGGAAAACGATATCCGTATCCCCTATCCCCAGCGCGAGGTCAGAATTTTGGAAGACAAGCCAAAACTTGCCATCCGCCGCAAGGAAACAACGGCCAGGAAGAGCTGACGGCTCGACCCTCTCCAATTTGGCCTGTCAGGCAATTGGCTTGCTGAAAAGCCCGCTGGACCGATTCAGGACTGCTTGTCCGGTGTCTTGGTGCCGGCTGGTTTCTGGCCCGGCGCAAGACAGTTGCCTGGTGGCACGCGGTGATCGGGTCCGAACCAGCCCATGCCGAGCAGGATCAGGAAAAACAGTCCCCCGGCAAAAATCGCCAAAACGGCAAGATTGCCCGCTTGTGCCAGCAGGCCGTCATTTGCCAGACTTAGCGTGCGGTTCTGGTAATCGGCAAGCAGGGCAGCACCGCCCAGAACCAGCGCGCCAAGCATGGCATGAAGCAGATGCAACTGCTGTGACATCGCACGCAGCCGCTTGGCGAACAGGCAATACCAGAAATAGACAATGCTGCATGCTGCGGAAAAAACCAGCAGTCCCATAAACGGCACAACGGCAACCGTCATCCACGCCATGGAACGGTTGACCTGGGCGGCAGCCCAAGAAAGCAGCACCAGGCCAGCACAAAGCAGGATCAAAAACACGGCACCGCGCCTGAATTCGGCGCGGCTTATCGTGCCTTCCGGCACCGTTAGCAGTTCACGCATGGTCGTCTTGTCCGCAGTTGCTGAAAACTCCGGTCTCATATGGAGAGGAAAAGGAGAAAGCGCAACCGGGCGGCCCGGTTGCGCCTGAACTTTGGCCACAAGTGCGGCCTGTTGAGGCTTTGGGCTTAACGCGGCTCCTTGCCGAAAACGCGTACATATTCATCACGCCCGCCCTTGGCCAGCGCCTTGGCTTGCCTGACCCAGTCGTCGCGCTCGATGCGGCCCTTGAAATTAAGGTACCCGTCCACCCAGTCACGCTCGGTCTTGTTCCATTTGGCGACCTGCTCGAACTTGTAGATGCCAAGATTGTTGAGCGTTTTTTCAAGCTTCGGCCCCACACCGGAGATCAGTTTGAGATCATCCGGCCTGGCAGGCTTGCGCATGGCCCTGGGCTTTCCACCGCCAGCGGTTTTGGCGCTCTTTCTGCTGGTGGACGAAACCAGGGGCATCGCCTTGGCGGAAGCAGATTTCCTGGCGCGGGGCGGCAGCTTGGCGCTCTTGCCCTTGCCCTTGCTGCGCTGGCTGATGACCGGCTCCATCTCCGCCAGCACGCTGGCATCCAGATGGCATTTGATCAGATTGCCCGGCGAGACTTCCTGCATGGACGGCACTTCGGTTTCGCACAGATCACCCGGCACCCGGCTCTTCCAGCGGCAGCGTGTCTGGAACGGACAGCCGGGCGGCGGGTTGACCGCCGAAGGAATGTCACCTTCCAGCACGATGTGTTTTTTCTCGATGGAAGTGTCGGCAATCGGCACCGCCGAGAGCAACGCTTCGGTATAGGGATGATAAGGCGGGGCAAACACCGCCTCCGTCGGCCCCTGCTCCAGCACATGGCCGAGATACATCACAATGATACGGTCCGACAGATAGCGCACGATCGAAAGATCGTGGCTGATGAACAGCATGGTGGTCTTGTTTTCACGCTGAATTTCCATCAGCAGATCGGTAACGGCCGCCTGCACCGACACGTCGAGCGCAGAAACCGGCTCGTCGGCCACCACGATCCTGGGCGTTCCGGCAAAGGCGCGGGCAATGCCCACACGTTGTTTCTGGCCACCGGAAAGCTGGCGTGGCATGCGGTCGGCAAATTCGCGTGGCAGTTTCACCAGATCCAGCAATTCCAGCATGCGCTCGCGCCGCTCTTCCTCGGTATTGCCGATCTTGAAAATCTCAAGCGCCCGGATGATCTGGCCACCCACACTGTGGGACGGGTTGAGCGTGTCGAACGGGTTCTGGAAAACCATCTGGATGGCAGATATCGTCTTGGTATCGCGGTCCTCGATCTGGATGTGCTGAATTTCGTTGCCGTCCAGCGCTGCCACCCCATCGGTGGCTGTTTCAAGACCCATCAACACCTTTGCAAGGGTCGACTTGCCGCAGCCCGATTCGCCCACGATCGCCAAGGTCTCGGCTTCCCGGGTTTCGAAGGACAGCGTTTCATTGGCCTTTACAACCCGTGTGCCCCCGGAAGCGCCAAACAGGGAATTGGCCGCAAGCTCGTAATATTTTTTCAGATTGTCGACCTTGAGGACCACCTCGCCCGGCTTGACCTTCTCCGACTGAACGGCGGCGGCAATCGGCGCATCCCAGTCAATTTCGTTGATCCGCAAACACCGGCTGCCATGGCGGTCATCGTCCGCTATCGGCTGCATGCGAATGTCCTGCACATTGCACAGACCGTCCCTGAAATAATCGCAGCGTGGCCCGAAATTGCAGCCCCGCGGGCGTTCATGCGGCAGGGGAAAGTTCCCCGGAATGGCAACCAGCGGCCGTTCGTTCTTGTCCGCACCAGGCAGCGGAATGGAGCGGAACAGCGCCTGGGTGTAAGGGTGGCGCATCTTGTCGAAAACATCGGCGATCGACCCGGTCTCCACCGCCTCGCCCGAATACATCACACAGATCCGGTCGCAGGTTTCCAGCACAAGCCCAAGATTGTGCGAGATGAACAGCATCGACGTGCCGAATTTCTTGCCCAGATCCTTGACCAGTTCGACGATGCCCGCTTCCACCGTCACATCCAGAGCGGTGGTCGGCTCGTCAAGGATCAGCAGCGACGGCTTTGACATCAGCGCCATGGCAATGACGATGCGCTGCTGCTGCCCGCCGGAAAGCTGGTGCGGATAGGAATTCAAAATGCGCTCGGGGTCCGGCAGGCGCACGGCCTCGACCACTTCCAGCGCCATTTCCCAGGCCTGCTGTTCAGATACGCCCTCATGGATGATCGGAACTTCCATGAGCTGTTTGCCGATTTTCATCGCCGGATTAAGCGAGGCCATCGGCTCCTGATAGATCATGGCGATCTCGTTGCCGCGGATGTCGCGCAGTTCCTGATCCGACATTTCGTTGAGATTGCGGCCCTTGAACTTGATCGACCCGCCAACGATACGCCCGTTAACGCCCAGATCCTGCATGACACCGAGCGCAACCGTTGACTTGCCGCAGCCCGATTCCCCAACCAGGCCCATCGCTTCTCCCGGTTGAACAACACAAGAAAAATCCATCACCGCAGGAATTTCGCGCAATCGCGTGAAAAAGCTGATGGAAAGCTTTTCGATCTCGAGGATCGGACCGTCATAGTGCCATTTGGTCATCGTGTCGTTTCCTTGTCCTTGCCGGCGGCAGCGTCCGCAATCTTGAATGCGGACGCTTCATGCAACGGCATCAATCCCTCAAGCTTTCCTCGCGCAGGCCATCTGCCAGCAGGTTCAATCCCAGAACGAGGCTGAGCAGCGACAGGGCCGGCGGCAAAGCGGGATGGAGGTAGATGGTCAGAAGCTTGCGGCCTTCATTGATGGTCGAACCCCAATCCGGGCTTTCCGGCGAGAGGCCGAGGCCGAAAAAGCCAAGCGTTCCGAGCAGGATCGTGGTGTAGCCGATGCGAAGACAGAAATCGACGATCAGCGGACCGCGTGCATTCGGCAATATCTCCCACAGCATGATATACCAGGGCCGCTCGCCACGGGTCTGCGCCGCAGCAACATAGTCCCGCGTCTTGATGTCGAGGGCCAGCCCGCGAACGATACGGAAGACCGTCGGCGAGTTGACAAACACGACCGACACAAACACCACCAGCAGGTTTGGCGGGAAGGAGATAAGGCCGAGCGGATCGGCGTTCCAGGCAATGCCCAGATACAGCCATATCCCGATCACAAGCGTGATGCCGACATACAGATTGCGCTTGGATGGCTGGGTGTAATACCGCGAGTTCCACAACACGACCAGAAAGATGATCGGAAACAGGAACAGCACACCAGCCAGATAGACCGGCACACCTGTCTGGACGATTTCCGGCGTCACCAGCAGGAAGAACAGCAGGATGACCGGGAAGGCCAGAACCAGGTTTGCCAGGAAGGAAAGGAACGTATCGAACCGGCCACCGTAATATCCCGCCGGCAGGCCCAGGGTAATCCCGACCATGAAGGCAAACAGCGTCGCGAAGGGCGCAACCTTGATAACCTCCCAGGAACCCACGATCACGCGGCTGAACACATCGCGTGCCAGATTGTCCCCGCCAAGCAGATAATAGGGGTAGACCCCGCTTTCGGCTGCGCTGGCGATCGGCGTTCCCGGCACCTTGTTCTTCATGCCTGAAATCTGATCGAGCACGCTGTGGGTGATGAGCATATCAAAGGCGCCGCCGAAAATTCCGGCAAACACCCAGAACATTACCATTCCAAAGCCGATCATTCCGATCGAGCTGTCGAACAGCTTGCCGTAAAGGCCGAGCCTGCGCTTGTAGTAGATTGAAAGGCCGAAGGTGAGCGCCAGGGCAATCCACACCGGCATCAGCCGCATGATGATTGCGGCAACAATCCCGCGGCTCTCAAGGGTCGATGTGAGGTCGCCACCCAGTGAAAAGACCACCGTGATCACCAGCCAAAGGGCGGCCAGGATTCCGATGAGCTGCAGCGACCATTTGAAGATGCCGCCGAGCATCGCCGCCGGCTCTTCCAGAAAGGTGCCGAACACCCAGCACAGTGCTGCTGTTATGGTGCCAATGACGGCAACGACCATGAAGACCTTTATGAAGGGCGAGCCCAAAGACAGGTCAGCGCCACTGAAGCCCACCGTGATCCAGCTGTAGACGATGACGAGCGCGGCAATCAGCAGCACACCGATCATCACCCCGACGGTCGTAAACAGTGCACGCGAGGGCTTTGAATCGGTGATCGAAAGCAGCATCCCGGTCGCTCCCGACACAACGGCAAGCGCGCACAGGATGGCCATGGGCAAGGTGAAGTAGGAGGCGTAGTCTCCAAACCAGGTAAGCGGTTCCATGACGTTCCCTTCCTAATTCACGCTGATGCGCGGGTTCAGGTAGACATAGCCGATATCCGATATCAGCTGTGTTACGAGAACGACCACGACAGAGACCACCGAAACCCCGAGCAGCAATTCGATGTCGTTGTTCCCGGCTGCCTGGACCAGCGTCCAGCCGAAGCCCTTGTAGTTGAACAGCGTCTCGACGATGACCACGCCGTTGAGCAGCCACGGGAACTGCAGCATGATGACCGTGAAAGGCGCGATCAGCGCGTTGCGCAGGGCATGCTTGATGACGATGTTGGAGAAGCTGACGCCCTTGAGCCGCGCGGTGCGGATATACTGCGCTGTCATGACTTCCGCCATCGAGGCCCGCGTCATGCGCGCGATGTAACCCATGCCGTAAAGCGCGATCGTCAAAACCGGCAGGAAGAAGTTGGCAAATGTTGCCGTGTCCATGGCTGAGGTTGCGGTTCCCTTGAACCACTTGAGCCCAACGGCGGACGAGGCAAACACCGCGATCAGGATGACGCCGGAGACATATTCGGGGGTGGCGGTGGTGGTAATGGCAAAGGTGGAAAGCGTTCGGTCCGTTCGGCTGCCCTCGCGCATGCCCGCCAGCACGCCCAATATCAGCGCACTGGGCACCATCAGCAGCATGACCCACAACATCAGCTTGCCGGTCAATGCCAGCCTGGTGCCGATGATCGAACTCACCTTGTCCTTGAAAACGGTCGACAAACCCCAGTCGCCTTGCAGAATGCCGCAGAACGAGGATGCCTCCTCGGGAGTCTGGTTGGGCTTGATGCAGCGCCCGCGAATTTTCCCGTCGGTACCTTCCTTCACATAACCGGGAACAACGCCGAGCCACTGCCCGTATCGCGACAGCAGCGAATCCGTGTAGCCGCGATTGTCCAGCCATTGAAGAACTTCCGAATCCTGCATGCGCTGGGTGCCTTCGGCCTTGGCCAGCTTTTCAAGGTTCGGATACAGATTGGTGAGGAAAAAAACGACAAAGGTCAGGCACAGTGCCGTCAGGATCATGACGCCCAAGCGCCGAAGAATGAAGAGTCCCATGCTACCCCCGTCTCCTGGTTACGCCCGACTGTCTGCCCGCACCTTGAGGCCGAACAAGAAGGGCCAACGTTCAGCCGCGCCCCGGGGGGCGCGGCTGAATTGCAGCTTTAGGCAGCAAGGCCAAGCTTGTAGACGTGGATTTCAAACGTGGGATGCATGTCTGCTCCGGCAACGCCTTCGCGGAAATGCCGGTAAAGCGAACGCCAGTAAGGCTGAATGATCACGCCTTCATCCCACATGATCTTTTCGATGTCGGCCATTACCGCACGCCGTTTGTCGGCATCGGCAATCGACATGGCCTCGCCCAGCTTGGCATCGAAATCGGCATTGGCAAATCCGCACTCGTTCCAGGCTTCGCCGGAGCGATAGGCCAGCGCGAGCACCTGGACACCCAGCGGACGCTGGTTCCAGTTTGTCGATGAGAACGGATATTTCGCCCAGTCGTTCCAGAAGGTGGAACCCGGCAAAATGGTCCGCTTCACATTGATGCCTGCTTCGCGCAACTGCGCTGCCACCGCATCGGTGGTGTTTTTGCGCCAGTCGTCGTCGATCGAGATCAACTCATGCTCGAAGTCGCCCATGCCGGCTTCATCCATGAGCGCCTTGGCGCCGGCCGGATCGTGTGCCGGCTTGCCGATATCGGCATATTCGGGGTGAAGCGGGCAGACATGGTGGTTTTCTGCAACCTGTCCACGGCCGGCAAAACCCAGTTCCAGACACACATTGTTGTCAACTGCCATGGCAAGCGCCTTGCGAACCTTCGCGTCCGCATAGGGTGTCTTGCCATCTATTTCGGCTTTCTGGTTGGTGCGGATGACGATCGTGTTGGCGGTTACCACTTCGGATTTCGACCATCCCAATCCGTCCATCACATCGATGAAGTCGCCAACCGTTTCATAGAACATGTCGACTTCCTCAGCTTCCGCCGCAGCAACCCAGGCTGACGGATCGGTGCCGTAGTCGATGAACTCGATGCGATCCAGATGAGGTCCGCCATAAACTTCGGTGCCCCACCAGGTATGATCGGTGTTGCGAACGACGACCCCCTTAACGCCCACTTCCACGGTTTCCGGCTTGTAGGGGCCGGTGCCGACCGGATTGGACAGCATGTCGTCCGGGTTGTGGGAGGAATGGATCACGGCAGCCGGATAATCCGCCATGCCGGGGATGATGGTGATGTCGGGCTGAGCGGGGCGCAGGATGACGGTGTGACTGTCGACCTTTTCGATCGCGCCTTCGCGTGCCTTGCTGGTTTCCTCGTCAATCAGCGTACCCATGCGTGCGGCCATGGAGTTGCCCTCGGCGGCCTTGTCGCACCAGTATTCGAGGACACGAACGACATCGTCAGCGGTGAAATCCTCGCCATTGTTCCATTTCACGCCCTTGCGGACATTCAGCTTGTACTCGGTGGCGTCATCGTTGACTTCCCAGCTGTCGAGCAGCATGCCGCGGAAGGTGCCGTCGGCATTGTATTCCACCAGATATTCAAGCCAGCCGCGTGTGAGGTTGGCGATCTGCGACCAGTCATAGGTCCGCGGATCCTTCAGAGCACGCACTTCCTGCTGGATGCGCAGCGTACCGCCGGCCTGGATGTGCGAGGCAGCTTTTGCCGGAGCGCTTAATCCGATGGCGCCATAAGCTGCTGCAGTCGTCAGACCCAATGCAGAAGCGGTTGCAAGAAATTCGCGGCGGGACAGTTTGCCCTCGCGGCATTCCTGCGCCAGTTCCGCAACTTTCGGATGCGGCGGCTTCCCGTTAATGGTGTCGAGGTGCTTGGTCATCCTGTTTCCTCCCGATGACGTTGATAAGTGTTCCGTTTGACAGTTCAGGCCTGCTCCTCCCTGAACGGTGTCTGTTCCCAAAATCGCAGGTGCGCCCTGCTATACGGTTTCTCACCTGTATCAACATCAGCATATATCGCTGCAGCGTGACACGGCAAGGGCAACTGGACATGACTGTCTGGACGGATGGCAACATATTGAAGCGGCTAGGTCAACAGCGATCCCGAAATTGTGAGCCAAAAGGCGCAACGACAAAGCAATCTGTCGCAAATGTCCCTTGCCTATTGCCCGCCGCATTTCGGCAGCACAATTGCGAACAACTCTCCGCCATTTGAGACGGGCCTTGCAATCACTCCTTATTCGGGTTCGGTCGCCTGGAAGGACGGGCGTTCGTTGAACCTTCTGAACCACCGGGTCAGCTTCGGACGGCCCCGCATCCAGTTCAGGTCCGGATAACGAAAGCCGAGATAACCAAGCGCGGCTGCCACGGCAATCGACCCCATGTTGGGATTGCGCCCCAGGCATTTGATCCACCGCTCCTCGATCTGGTCGAGGGAGGCCATGACCTTCCCCATCTGGCCATCGCTCCAGGCTTTCCACCGGTATTCCGGCGGGCGGAGTGCCGTTTCATAGCGATTGTTGACGGCAGCATCCATGATGCCATCACCCAGTGCTTCAAGCGTCATGATTTCAAATCGCTTCGCCCCTGAGCGCGGCATCAGCTTCTTGCCGTTATGCAAGGTATCCAAATAGGCACAGATCACCCGGCTGTCGAACAGCACCTGCCCGTCTTCCAGCACCATGGTTGGAATCTTGCCGGCCGGATTCGATTGAACGATTCGCATGTCCGGATCGACCACATTGGCGCTCGCATCCATAATTTCGATACGGTCCGCCAGATCACGTTCATGCGCCACAATCAGGCATTTGCGTACAAATGGCGAGGCAGGGGAATACCACAGTTTCATTGTCAGTCCTTCCAGCAACTTGGCAAGAAGCGGGAACCTGCAATGATTTTGGCCTGTCCTCAACCGTTATCTTCGGAAAATGGGAAAGCACAAAAAGGCGCCCGGCCATTGCTGGGGCAGGGTGGCCGGGCCGTGCCTACGGTCCGCAAGCACGCTCGGGGTGGGGCCTTTTGTGAAGGCCACACGCCCGGGACTGCCGTGGGGGCAGCCATACGTACTTGCGGCCTGACCGGGTGGTGTGGGTAGGGGACCCCGGTCAATAAACAACTTAGTGGAAAAACTTTACGCTGCGGCAAATGCAACCGCTAAAATGCAAACCGGTGCGTTCACCAGGCACTAACCACGCTCTAGCAGCAATAGATTGGCCGCTGTTTGTGGCTCCAATATGCCGGTTTCAGTTTCTGGGTATTCCGGTACCGTCCAGCATGCCGGTAATTCTGGCGAGCGTCTGGGGTGTTCGGGCAAGACGCAGGAAGGCTTCCCGCTCCCGGGCATACATGTCCTGCTCCGTGGGCAGGCTATCCAGTGCATCCTCACCGCCGGTAACGATCCACGCAATCTGCGAGGCCACGGTCACGTCATGGGCCATGAAGTGTCCCTTCGCCCTGCCCTTTTCCAGAAAATCCACCATCGCTCCGTAAGCGGCGCTGCCGGCCAGTTGGAACTGAGGGCGTTCACGCTGCTGATAGCCATCCGCCATGCGGTCAATCTCGCCAAGAGCAGCCGAGACCAGGCGGTCGCGGTTCATCACCTGATGGTCCCGCTCCGGCAGGAAGTAGACAAGGTCGGCGGCAAGATCGGGAGAACTTGCCGTTTTGCCATATCCGATCTGGTTGAACGTGTTCCAGGCAGCCTTCTCCCAGTCACCGGTGGCTTGAAACCAGCGCCAATAGGTTTCCTTGACACCGCCACCGCCCGGCACGACACCGACCGCACTCTCCACCAGGCCGAACACCGTGTTGGCATGGGCAATCAGCTTGTCGCAATGGGCCAGCACCTCATACCCGCCGCCCAGCGCCAGCCCCGAGGGAGCGCCGACCACCGGCTTGCTGGAATAAAGCAGCGCTTCCACGGCAATCTGGAAATCGTGCAGGAAACGGTCCATGCCCGCCCAGTCCTCCTGCTCGATGAATGCCTTGAAGCGCTCCAGATTGACTCCGGCGGAAAAGTGCTGTGCATCGTTGTGAACCAGAACCCCACGGCTTTTGGTTTCCGCTGCCTGACGCACGATCTCCATCGACTTGTCATCAAGTGCATTCGCCTTGGTGTGGAACTCGACCAGCAGCACATCATCGCCAATACGGAAACAATCCGCCGAATCATTGCCGAATTCCGGTGAAAGGGTTTGCCGCGTCAGATGAAACCGCACGACCCCCTCGGGCAGGTCGATGGGTTTAAACGCGCCACCCCAATGCCGCACCGCAAGCACATTTCCGCCAGTCCGGTAGAAGCAGCGATCCTGCGCATCCTCGGCTTCGGCAGCCTGGCGCAAAAAGTCGGCAACATGGCGGCCATCTTTTTCAAGCCGTTCGGCAAAGGTTTTCGGCCCGATCTCGTCGATCAGTTCAAACGGTCCCTTGATCCAGTTATAGCCGAGCTTCATCGCATCATCGATGTCCTGCGGTGATGAGGTAACCTCCGGAACGAGGCTCGCTGAATATGTCAGAATGCGCGCCAGCACCCGCCAGGCGAATTCGCCGAGCGGGCCATCGTCCTCCAACAGAACGCCCAGCCCTTCGCGTTCGGCCCTTGCCGCCAGTTCCGGCACCGCTTTCCTGCGGGGGCGCCATTCGCCGCTTTTTAGATCAAGCGACACCGGCGCATCATCAATCACCGCATAAAACCCGCCCTTGCCCTTGTTGCCGGTAAATCCCTTTTCGATCTGCGAATTGATCAGATCGTTCTCCGCACCCACCTCATGGAATGGATCGCCCTGGGGCAGGATCGAGCGCAGCGAGCGCACCACATCGGCCATCAGATCAACGCCGATGAGGTCATACAGACCGAAAGCACCCGTCTTGGGAATACCCATCGGCCGGCCGAAAATTGCATCGGCATTCTCGATGTCGATGCCCAGCGCCATTGCTTCGTGGATCGCCGCCTGCATGGCAAACACCCCGACCCGGTTGCCCAGAAAGCCCGGCGTATCGGCACATCGTACAACGCCCTTGCCCAGCGCCTCATCGTTATAGGCAGCCAGTATCTTGATCACCTCGTCCGCGGTTTCCTCCCCGCGCACAAGTTCCAGCAGGCGCATATAGCGGACCGGATTGAAAAAATGGGTGATGCAAAAGCGCTTGCGAAGCGCTTCGGGCATGTCCTCCATCAGCAAGGCGATGGGGATCGTCGAAGTATTGGACGAAACCAGCGCGCCCGTTTTCAGATGCGGCAGCAGCGAACGGTAGAGATTGCGCTTGATGTCGAGCCGCTCGACAATGGCCTCTACGATCCAGTCGCATTCCTTCACCCTGGCAAGATCGTCTTCGATGTTGCCGATGGCGATGCGCTCGATGTTTTCAGGCTTCATCAGCAGCGGCGGATCGGATTTTGCGATGCGCTCCAGAGCCCCTTCCGTCACCTTGTTCCGGTTGCCTTCGGCCGAGGCGATATCAAGAAGCAGAACGCGATTGCCCGCATTGGCAACCTGAGCTGCAATACCCGACCCCATGGTTCCCGCGCCGATTACGCACACTGTCTCGATTTGATTGCTCACCTGGCTTCCCCGGATTATCTGGTATTGAGGCGCGCCGGTCAGGCGGCCGATTGCGTTTCAAGCTGCTCCAGAAAACTCCGAAGCTGCGCATTGACTTGCCGTGGCCGCTCGGTCGGCAGGGTGTGGCCGCTATCGCCGATCACATGCGTGCGGCAATCCTTGATCAGGCCGGCAAGCTGCTTGCCGGCCTTGAGCGGCGTCATCTTGTCCTGGCCCGCCAGAAGGCACAAAACGGGGCAGTGAAGGGCCTTTGCCGCTTCCTCCCCGCCCTTGTAGGCGGCGCAGGATTTCAGATCCGTGGCAAGCGCGGAACTATCGCTCATCTCCATGACATGAATGCCGTAATGGATGTGCGACCCGCCAGGCACCGTATTGTCATGCATGTGGGCATTGGAACCATGGGCCCAGTCGACCATGTTGGCATAGGCTTTTACCGGCGCGCTTTCAGCCATCTCGATCAGTTTCGGATTGACCGGGATCGCTGCAGCCGAGGCGATAAACACGATCGCACGTACGCGCTTTGGAGCCTTTTGCGCCATTTCCAGCGCGATCAGCCCACCCTGGCTGTGGCCTGCCAGCACCGCCTGCTCTGCGCCCAGTTCGTCAAGCAGGCGCAACACCCAATCCGCCTGCGCCTCAATGCCATCAATCGGCGTACCACCGGAAAAACCGTGCCCGGGGAGATCGGGCGCCACGACGTTGTAACCGTCATAGGCAAGCGCCCGCGACTGCAGCACCCATGTAAGATGGTTGAATCCCGAACCATGCAGAAACACAACAAAGGGCTTGCCGGCCTCATGCGCCCTGCCCCCGGTTGAAATATGAACCTCATCGCCGTCGAGGGTTATTTTCATTTTGTCCCTCCTGCAATCTTGCGGGCAATCTTCAGCGCCCTGTCGAAATCTGCCGCAAGATCATCGAAGTTTTCCAGCCCCACGGAAAGCCGGATCATGTCGTCGGAAAGCCCGCCCGCCTTCATGTCTTCAGCGGAAATGTGGGAATGGGTTGTTGAAGCGGGATGAATGACCAGCGTCTTGGCGTCCCCCACATTGGCCAGGTGCGAAGCCACATTGACGTTCTCTATGAAGGCAGCGCCCCCGTCGCGCCCACCGGCCACACCGAAGGCAATGACCGAACCGGCCCCCTTTGGCAGCAGGCGCATGGCGGTTTCATGATCTGGATGATCTGGAAGGCTTGGATGCCTGACCCAGCTTACCGCATCATGCCCGGCAAGAAAGTCCAGCATCCTGGCGGTGTTTTCCATGTGCCGCTCCATTCTCAGCGGCAGGGTTTCGATCCCCTGCAAAAGCTGGAAGGCGGCAAAGGGCGACATGGCGGGACCGAAATTGTACATCGCTTCAGCCCTTATGCGCTGGGAAAGCGCGATCGGGCCGAACTCCTCCCAGAACACGATGCCGTCCAGCGCATAATGGGGCGCTGTCAGCGTCGGCCACTTGTCCTTGCCCTCGCCATCCTTGCGGCCCCAGTTGAAGTTGCCCCCATCGATGATCGCACCGCCAATCGTCGTACCATGACCGCCCAGCCACTTGGTCGCCGAGTGAATGACGACATTGACGCCATGATCGAGCGGCTTGAAGAGATAAGGCGTACAGAACGTGGCATCCATCACCAGCGGAATCCCGGCCTCGCCGGCAATCTTCGCAACCGCTTCGACATCCAGCACATCAAGGCCCGGATTGCCGATCATCTCGCAGAACAGGAATTTCGTATTGGGCCGGATTGCCGCCTTCAGCCCATCAAGATCACGGCCATGCACGAAGCTTGTCTCGACACCAAAACGCGGCATGGTGTTTTTGAGAAGGTTGATGTTTGCGCCATAAAGCTGGGCGGTGGAAACGATGTGATCACCGGCGGAAACCAGCATTGTGGTGACACAATGCAGCGCCGCCATGCCGGAAGCCGTTGCAACGCAGGCCGCCCCGCCCTCCATGGCCGCCAGCCGCTGCTCAAGCACAGCAACCGTGGGATTGGAGATGCGGCTGTAGAGATGACCGCCCTCTTCCATGTTGTAGAGGGCTGCTGCCTGGCGGGCATCCTTGAAGACATAGGAGGTGGTTTGATGAATCGGCACTGCGCGCGAGCCGTGCGCTTCATCCGGCACATGGCCGGCATGCAGGGCAAGTGTTTCCAGTTTGTAGAAATCGGCCATTGGCTCAGTCCATTGTGCTTTCCATTGATTGCGACGGGAGTGTTAGGGAGCACGTGTCGCGCCGTCAATCGCCAAGCGGCGCCGGAGACTCGAAATCGGCCTGGCAAATCACGAAATGTTCCAAAACCGGAATCATAATTGATTTGCGGCTATTTCAGATGTCGTTAGCTTGACGACACCAAATCGGCACAATTCGCCCGCCGATCGCCACTTTTTCCCTTCTTTCAAGCCAGAATTTACCGCCAGCTTGGCCCTTGAGAGCGCAACTGCTTTGCACTTTCCAAGACGTGCCACGCGGTACTGACGGGCGTTTCGGCCCCGCGTAATGATGGTCTGAATGTCCTGCCCTGCGATACGGCATCCCCGGACAGACCATCTGCCAAGGCAAGTTTCGGCTGCATTGCCCAGCCGGTTTGCCTTGGGTCAGTGCTGCCGGATGGGAGCGGCAGCCCCCCTCGCTGACGCTCTGGCGGAACATCCGGCAGCATCTGCTTGGCGCTGGCCGGCATACCCCAAAGATCGGGTAGTGCCGGTCAGCGCCTGTTGGCCGCTTGAACCGGAACGCTTTCAGCGCAAATCTGTTCAGATGAGATCGAGTGTCACCGCCACGGGGCTGTGATCGGAAGCCTTGGGCCGGTCCCAGCCGGTTCTGGGATAGCGGCCGACTTCCTGGCCGTCAGGAAACGGCGTGCGGTAGGGTTGCCCGTTATGGATGATTTCCGGCACGGCCTTGCCGTTGCTTTTGGCAAGTGAGGGCGAAGCCAGCAGATAATCGAGCTGGCACAAATGCTGCTCCTGCGGCCCGCGCGAATGGTACAGTGTCCAGCGCTGCATTTCCTCGCGCCGCTCCACCAGGTTGACGGAAAACCCGTCCGACACCAGCGGATCGATGGCCGAGGCATTCTCGCGCACCGGCGTGAACCGGTAGCCCTTGTGCCGGTCGCCCTCGATCACCAGCCTTTCGCGGTAGTCGTTGAGATCGCCACAGATCATCCAGCGCTTCCTGGCGGTTTTTCCCTTGCCGAACTTGTCCTCGATGATGCGGCGCACGGCCCGCGCCTCCGCAAGACGGACCGGCATGGTATAATCGCGCCCTTCCTGGCCGTTCCTGCCTGCGCCCATCGACTTGAAATGGCACACGAACAGCGTGATCGGATGGCCTCCAATCTTGAAATCGATCTCCAGGCAGTCTCGCCGGAAGATGCGCTCATGGGGCATCTCGCCCATTTCCGCCAGTTCCTTGGTGTGCAGACCAAAATCCCCATAGGTGATGTGCGCATGGCTTTGCAGCCCGACGAATTCGATTTCCTGGCCATCGGCTGTCTCAGGCCGTGTCATGACCGCGACATCAATACCCCGCCCGTCATTGCCTTCGGCCAGATATTTGTGGCGGTAGCCGGAACCGACCATCTTGAACAGATAGCCATATTCGAAAGCGTGCAGGGCATCGAGGTTTTCAACCTCCTGAAGGCAGATGATGTCCGCCCGGCAATCGGCGATGGCCAGCGCCGTCAACTGCATCGCATCGTCGGTATGGGCCACCACCCGTGCCTGCTCCAGCTGGCGATAGTGTTTTTCGTCCTTCACATCGAGCATTCGCAGCGCCCGGTCGCGCCGCAATTCATTGCGGTAACCTGAAAAATCGAACCGGTGCATCAGGTTCTCGGCGTTGAAGGTGGCAATGCGGACGGACATGCAAGCTCCGGTGAACTAGGCGGATTTCCGATGGGTATTCCTTCCCCGGATGCGAAGCAACACACGATTTCATGACGCTCAACATTGCTTCGAGCCATAAGCAGAAAGGGCGCAGCAAAACTGCCGCGCCCTTCCCCTCCCGAACGGCTCCCCCAAGCCGCTCAGCAGAAACCGGTCTTGTTGTGAAATGAAGTTCCTATGGAAACCGGATGCCCGCCTTTTCCCCTTGCCGCCAAACAAGTTCGGCCTGTCTGAGGCGGTCATCTCCTGCCAGACGAAACACGAACGCATCAGGAAGCAGGTTTAAAGGGTCGAGCTCGACCATCACTCCGTGGCCGGAAAGATTGCGCACAAGGCACTCGACCGACGCCGTACCCTCGTTGAAATGAAGCGACGCACCCTTGAACATGCGGCGTCGCAGCGTTCGCCGGCTGTCCCCTTCGGGCAACAGCCTGCCACGCTCAAGGCTGCAGTCTGCCAGCAGCCTTTCAATTGAATCCCGTGTGCTGATTGCCGTGCTCATCACCACCTCCTGATACACCCGCCTGCACTGGTGAAGCTGGAAGCGAATTTCATGCCAGGAAGAACCTGTTCCAAAACGGGACAGCCGGCCGGCCCTGGGGCGTGCCGGATTTCCACTTGCGCGCCCTGCAGTGGCGATGCCAGTCTTTGCTGATTGAAATGAAGGAGGAAAACCCGCCATGACCGCAAAACCGTTCGCAAACCGCCTTGCCGTGATGGCGCTAGCATCGGCAGTAGTGTTTTCAGCAGCACCATCTGCCAACGCATTCCTCAGCGTCTTCATGCTTGCCGACCGGGTAATCAAGAAGGAGAACGCCAAGGCACTTGCAACCCCCGGCCATGCCGCGTGGTGCGCCAAGCAGCAGCCGGGCTACCGCAAGAAGTGGAACAACTGGCGCCTTCCCAACGGCCGCGTCAAATACTGTGCGTCCCCCTATTTCACCCCGATGTGGATGCAGCGGGCGAACTAGATGTGGAGTCTCTTTTCAGGCTGCAACCTTACTTCTGCGGATTGATTGGCCGGTTTCTTGTCCAGTCGAACGTACCCTCGTCGCGTTCGCGAACTGCCTGCCGCCAGCCGACCTCCTCGGAACGCTGCTTGAAGTTGATCCCTTCCGGCGAATGACGCGTGATGCCATCAAATACCGTCGCAAGCATCTGCGTATTGGCCAGCCCCATGGCATCAATCGCCTGATTGACCACCAACTTCTGCATCATCAGCTGGTTCGTTGGAATGCCCGCCATGCGCCCGGCCAGCGCGTTCACCCGCTCGTCGAGTTCACAGGCTGGCACCGCGTCCAGAACCAGACCAAGTTCCTTGGCTTCTTTTCCGCTGATCTTGTCACCGGTAAACATCATCCACTTGGCCTTTTCCGGTCCCAGCCGGTAGACCCACATGGCGGTCGTGGGACAGCCCCAGACACGAACCGGCATGTAGCCAATGCGCGCCTCCTCCGCCATCACGATGATATCGCAACAAAGCGCGATGTCGCTGCCACCAGCGACTGCATGCCCGTGCACTTTGGCGATAACCGGTTTGTAGGAGCGCCACAACTCCATGAAAAGCTCCGTATTGCGCTTCATGAACTTGTAGTCCTTCATGGGGTCCCAGGGCATTTCCTGAGTCACCTGCCCCGAGCCATTCGCCTCCGCATAATAGGAAAGGTCATAGCCCGAGCAGAACGCATCTCCCTTGCCTGAAAGCACAATGACGTGGATGTCATCATCGTCGTTGGCCTCCTTGACGCAGCGCGCCAGATCAACCGGCAACTCGTCGTTGATGGCGTTTAGAACCTCCGGGCGGTTCAACTGGATACGCGCAATGCGCCCGTCCTTTTCCCATACTACAGCCGGCTCACTCATGATGTGCCTCCTCTCGTTTGTCGTGCACACCATGAATCGGCAGCCCGGCCAAGGCAAATGAAAAGGGCCGCGGATTGCTCCGCGGCCCATCAGAATTTTTGCCCGGTGTGGATCAGTTCTTGTCCTTGTCCACCAGCGCATTGGATTTGATCCACTCGCCTGACCGCAGGGCAAAGCGCGAGGACAGGCAGACTCACGAAAGCCGTGGATCGCAGCAAGCTAGGACCCTTAGTTCTTCTCTTTGTCCACCAGCGCGTTGGACTTGATCCACGGCATCATGCCGCGCAGCTTCTCTCCCACTTCCTCGATCTGGTGACTGTCATTGAGGCGGCGGGTCGCCTTGAAACGGGCAGCACCCGAATGCCACTCCTGCATCCATTCGGAGGTGAACCTGCCGCTCTGGATATCGTGCAGCACGCGCTTCATCTCCGCCTTGGTCTCTTCGGTGATGATGCGCGGACCGGACTTGTATTCGCCCCATTCGGCGGTGTTGGAAATCGAGTAGTTCATGTTGGCGATACCGCCCTCATAAATCAGATCGACGATCAGCTTCACCTCGTGCAGGCATTCGAAATACGCCATCTCCGGCGCATAACCGGCTTCCACCAGCGTTTCAAAACCGGCGCGGATCAGTTCGACCAGCCCGCCGCACAGCACCACCTGTTCGCCGAACAAATCGGTTTCACACTCTTCCTGGAACGTCGTCTCGATGATGCCGGAGCGCCCGCCGCCGACACCGCAGGCATAGGACAGGCCAAGATCGAGCGCATTGCCGGAAGCATCCTGGTCAACGGCAACGAGACAGGGCACACCGCCGCCCTTCTGGTATTCGCCGCGCACGGTATGTCCCGGGCCCTTGGGCGCCACCATCAGCACGTCCACGGTGTCCTTGGGCTCGATCAGTCCGAAATGCACGTTAAGCCCGTGTGCAAAGGCAATTGCCGCCCCGTCGCGGATGTTCGGCGCGATCTCGCTGTTGTAGATGCCGGCCTGCAACTCGTCGGGCGTTGCCATCATCATCAGGTCGGCCCATTTGGCCCCTTCTCCAACGCTCATCACCTTCAGCCCGTCGGCCTCCACCTTCTTTGCCGTGGAAGAACCCTCGCGCAGTGCAACGCGCACATCCTTGACGCCGGAATCCTTCAGGTTGAGCGCATGCGCCCGCCCCTGTGATCCATAGCCGACGACAAGAACCTTCTTGCCCTTGATGAGATTGAGATCGGCATCGCGATCATAATAAACACGCATGTTGTTACTCCCTAACCGTGTTGGTTGACTTCAAGCTCGCCTGCTCCGTAAAGAAGCAGGAATTCCCCGACAGCCCTTTCGGCCGTCTGTCTGATACCGCCCGCCGAGGGACGCGCCGTCTCTCCCAGCAGTTTGCGAATCTGCCAATCGGCCACCACAAGGCCGAAGAAGCTGCGAATGGCTGCTTCGCAATTCTCATAGGCAAGAAATCCTGCCGTTCTGCCGGTTTCAAAAATGGATCTTAACCGCCGCCGCATGGCGAGCGGCCCGTTCTCGCGAACGATTTCGCCAAGCCGGCCGTTTCCCGATGCCACATGACAAATCGCCAGCCGGTTGAGTGCCGCGGAAACATCACTGGTGATCACCTCGAGCCAGGATACGGCAAAGGCTGCAAGGGCTTCGCGAAAGCGGACCGCGGTCATGCCGGCGGCGTCCGGTTCCGGCATTTTAACCTTTGCGGCCTGCCACTGCACCGTTGCCGTCAGTAGTCCGTCCCTATCGCCGAACCAGTTGTAGAGCGTTTCCTTTGAACAGCTCGCCCTGCGGCAGACCTTTGCCAGCGAAAACCCGTCCCCCTCCTCCACCATCAGATCGAGCACGGCAGCCAGCACCTCATGCTGGCGGGGCGTGAGATCGCTGTCCCGGGCTACCTGGCCCGGCTCCAGAACCTGCTGTTGTGTAACCTCATGCGTACTCATGAAAAACATGTACCGTACCGTACGGTACATAGTCAAGAGGCGGCAGGCGCAGCGGCTGGAGCGTGTCCTGGTTGGATGGAATCGTTTGAACGCCGGTTACCGGGTTGCAGGCGATTACAAAAAACAAAAGGGATTCAACATGGTATTGCACCGGCTGTGGTGTCTTTTCCGCCCTGGCTTCGTCGAAATCCTCGTCCGATGCCATCGCATCGCTCTGCGGTATTCTCCTTTCCAGAGGCGAAAAATCCATCCATTCAAACTGCTTCCAGCTAATCAAGACACGCTCTGACAAAAGATT
Source organism: Salaquimonas pukyongi (assembly GCF_001953055.1). Taxonomy (NCBI): domain Bacteria; kingdom Pseudomonadati; phylum Pseudomonadota; class Alphaproteobacteria; order Hyphomicrobiales; family Salaquimonadaceae; genus Salaquimonas; species Salaquimonas pukyongi. The sequence continues at coordinate 2,099,383 of NZ_CP019044.1, forward strand.
CGGACCGGTGCTGCGGTCCGGTTTTGGCCGTTCACGCAAGGTGAACACAGAATTTCACAGCCATGTGTTTTCGTTTCCGGCTGTTTCTGTGCTATCTTTTCATGGGGCAGGAGGGTGCCTGTGATTCACTCGGTTTCAGACTTGCGGGAACAATATGCCGCCGGGCGGTCTCTTCTGGACGCCCTGCAAGGCATTCTCGAGGCTGAGGATATCAATAAGGCCACTGCCGTCACCAGTGATTTTGTGGACAAGCTGGACGGCAAACTGCTTTCCCTGAAATTCTCCGACAGCGAAGATGAAACGGCGATCGTCAGGCCGTTTTCAGCCTATCCAAAATCGATTCGCCAGATTTCGATCGCCATGCAGCCAGCCGGCAGATGCCCGTTCTACAAGGAATCGCGCAAACGCCTGTCTCCGTTTTATTGTTCTTCGATTGACCGCACGCAATATCTGACCCTGAATGACCGCATCTTTTTCCGGGAAATCGATCGGCTGGACTTCGGAGATATCCTGATTCTTCCTGTCATGATCGGCAGAGGAATTGCCGTCACCACAATCGGCGTTCCCGGCAGGACGCATGCATCCGCTGCTCAATGCCCGATCAGGGCAGCCTATCCGCACATTGTCGCTGCCTTTATTTCCAAATTCCCCGAAGTAACGACGCTGTTCGAGCACAAACGCCTGACAAAGCTGGAACGGCAGGTCGTCTCCATGCTCTCAAAAGGGCGATCCTATGGCGAGGCCTGTCACAAGATGGGCCTTAGCCAAACCTCGTTGACGCTGCTGCTGAAATCGGCATCCCGCAAGCTGGAAGCGAGCAATCTGGTGGAAATGGGCATCAAGGCTGCCAGCGCCGGCGAACTTTGCCAGACCCCTGAAGAACTTTGGTCATGAACTCATAAATAGGGTCGGGGCCCAGCCCCTATCACGCCGAATCGCGCACGCTGTCGGTTGCACGCCAGCCGAATTCAAGCAACGGCATCGCCCGCTTGGCCATGATGAACATGCGGTCTGCAACTTCCGGCGACTGGAATATCGCCGGCGTCAGCTCTTCCATGAAGGTATGGTTTTTCAGCCTGATCCACGTCGTAAGAGGCTCTGAGGAAACGTCCTCAAAGCCGCGGGGATTGCGTTTGAGCGACGATTCGTCCTCCAGCTTGTAGCCATACCCTTCCAGCTTCTTCACAATGCCGGCAAACTTCTTTTCCTCGCGAATGATCATTTCGCGAAAGGCCCGCATCGCCTCTCCCTCCAGCCCGAAAAACCCGCAGGCGATGAAGCTGCGTTCATTGGAGTAGTGCATGTAGACAAACCCGTTATCCTTCTTTGTGCCCGAGCGCGTCAGCATGGCGCTGGCATGGGTGACATAAGGATCCTTGTTCTTTGAAAACCGCACATCCCGGTTAACCCGGTAGAGCGAGTTCTTGCGGTCTCCGGCAAGGGGAATGCCCGCCTTTTCAAAACGTGCGGCAAGCGTTTCGATGAGATCGCCCATCGGCTCGCGCACTTCGCGCATGTAAACCGGCCTGTTCTCCCTGAACCATTCGCGGTCCTGATAAAAGCCGAGCGCCTTCAAAAACGGCAGCGACTGCTTCCCGAAACCGGTGAACGTAACTTCCTGCGGCACAAGCGCCTCCATCAAAAATTGGTGAAATACTCAGCCTGTTCCCAATGCGAAACCACGCAAAGGTAACGCTCCCATTCAGCCCGCTTCAACCTGGCAAGGAAGGAAACGAACTCCTCGCCGAGCGCATCGCGATACAGGCTTCCGCCCTCAAACAGTCCGATCGCATCGCCAAGATTTGCAGGCAGCGTCTCAGCCTCATCCTCATAAGGCCGTTCAACGGGCGGCGGCGCCTCAAGCCCTTCGGCGATGCCCCTCAACCCGCCCAGCATCTGCGAGGCAAGACAGTAATAGGGATTGGCCGCCGGTTCTGCGACGCGGTTTTCAATACGGCTTGCCGAATTGCCGGGCCAGGCAAGCACCCTCAGCATGGCACCGCGATTGTCCCGCCCCCACTGGATGCGGTCAGGCGCCAGCATGAAGGGTTGATAACGCTTGTAGCCATTGACCGTTGGCGTTGTCATGAGACAGCTTTCGCCTGCATGGGCCAGCAAGCCGGCTAACCAGCCTTCAGCGGCTTTCGAAAGCTCCTCTCCCTCCTTTGGCTCGAAGAGGTTGATTTCGCTCTTGAGATCGACCACCGACTGGTGAACATGCCAGCCGCTCGATGCGCAGTTTTCGACCGCCGGCCGCGTCATGAAGGTCGCGTGCAGCCCGTTGCGCGCACAAAGTTCCTTGACCATGGTGCGAAACAGAACAAGATGGCGCGCCTGAACCTCTGCGGGCCCCGGTGAGAAGGTTACCTCGAACTGTCCCGGGCCCATTTCCACCTCGACGGAAGCAATCGGCAGGCCCATGGCCTGGGCAGCGCGGCGTATCTCGTCGAGCACGGGTTCGGCGGCATCGTAAACGCTTTCGGTCAGGTATTTGTAACCGTCGGCAATCAATTCGGTGTTTGGAGGCCTGGGCGGCATGGTGGCCGATCCATGATCGCGTGCTGCGTCCGTAACCCTGAAAATGTGAAACTCGATTTCAAGGCCGCAGACAAAGGCCATGCCGGCATCTGCAAGTTTCGCCATCGCCTTTGCCAGCACATTTTGCGGTTCAAAAGGGATTTCAGTCAGATTGGTATAGACCGGCCGGCACTGCATCCACGCCGAATGAGGCGACCACGGCACAGGAGTAAGTGTTTCAGGTTGGGGCACCAGCAGGACGTCCCCTGCCCCGCCAAGCGGGTTGGAGGCAAGTCCGGCATTCCCCGACCATACCGGAAAAACCGTGCGGTGCGACAAATCCTTTAAAAGCAGTGTCGAGGGCACCCCGAGCCCGGATGCCAGCACCGGGGGCAGCGCCTCGGCCACTACCGTCTTGCCGCGCAGAATGCCGTGCGGGTCGGCAAAGACCATGCGGATGGTCTCAATCCCTTCCGCCTCAATGCGGCCGAGCGTTTCGAGCGCTGCGGTGATCCCGGCTTCATCCAGAAGCCCGCCTCCAGCCAGCCTGCCCCCTTCAGCCCTTCTTCCACGCTCATTCGGCAGCGCCGCTCATGGCGGTTTCATCATCGCCAACCTGCGCGTTCCAGGAACAGGCCGCGCGCCGCTCCCGGTCGCTTTCACGCCACACCGCTTCCCAGCCTGTACCGGCAGGCGCGATGGCGTCGATCGACACCGGCCCCTGCATCGCCGCAACATTGCCACTTGCCGGCAGCCCATCCTCATCGCCTGCTGCCAGGGCATCCATGGCCGCGTTCAGCATTCGGCGGTAGCGGATGATCGCTGTATCGGTCTTTCCAAGATGCTCCTGGGTACGGTCCTGTATCGGGCCCGGACTTTCCACCGCCCACTGGTCATGAACGTTGATGTCGAGGCCCATGCCCGTATAGGTCAGGTTTTCCTGTTCCTGCGGATTGTAGCCGTAATTGTTGCGCTTGTTCTTGACCGGCGCATAGTCCGGCAGCGTGTGCTCCTTCAGCCTCTGCTCCCGCATCAATTCCTTGTCCACCGGCTTACCGAAAGAGGTGAACATGGAAAACCAGTAGCAGTTCTCATCATCGACCGGCACGTGCCACTGGGTGATCGTCATCTCCCGCGACATGGGAATGCAAATTGCTTCGGGAAAAATCTGGTTGGTCACCCGCACATGGGTGCGCCCGTCATCAAGGTGGCGCAGCGAGATGATCCGCATGCCGTGCCCTGCTTCCTCCACAAGGATTTCCGGCCTTGGATAGTCACGCAGCAGCTTTGTCATCGGAATGTTGGTATTGGCCGCCTTGTCGCGGAACTGCTTGCCATAGGATTCCTCAGGGTCCTCGTCCTGCAAAAATCGATGCAGAAAAGAGGCATGCGCCGGATCGATGCCCACTTCCATCGCCTGCAGCCAGTTGCATTCCCACAGCCCCTTGAAGGCAAAGACATGGCTGTCCGGCGCGCGAAAACAGTCATAGTCGGGAAAGGCGGGCGGAGCGGCACCTTCGGCGAGCGGCCCCATATAGGCAAAGATGATGCCGTTTTTCTCAACTACCGGATAGGAAACCGCCTTGATGTTTTCATGCATCCGGCTGCCCTCCGGCTCGCCGGGCTGTTCCACGCACTGGCCCGCCCGGTCGAAGTGCCAGCCATGAAACGGACAGCGAAGGCCATTGTCCTCAAGCCGCCCGTAACACAGATCGGCGCCGCGGTGGGGGCAATGGCGGCCAATCAGGCCCAGACCGCCGTCCTCATCGCGAAACAGCACCAACTGCTCTCCCAGCAGCGTCACCGGAACAACCGGGCGCGACCCCGACAACTCGTCACTGAGCGCTGCCGGTTGCCAGTAGCGACGAAGCACCGCGCCAGCTTCCGTTCCCGGGCCGATGCGGGTTATGCGGTCGTTCTTCTCACGGCTCATCATGGTGTGGGCTCCTCCCTGCAGGGTCACTGGCACAAACTGTCACGGCATTGTTCGACTTCAAATCCGGTCATCCACTATAGCAGGACATAAACAGCCGAAAAGCCGCGAGACAGCCCCTCATGCGATGGAATCCGGATATCCGCCAGAACCGCCTAGTCGTCCTGGGGCTGAAGCGCTGAAAGGAAACGCTTTACCGTCCCTGCCATGCCGAACTCAAGCGCATCGGCCGTCAGGCCATGGCCAATGGAGACCTCCGCCAGATGCGGCATAACCTCAACCAGTGCCGGAAGATTGGCAACCGTCAGATCATGACCGGCATTCATGCCAAGTCCCGATGCATGCGCAAGCTCTGCTGTTTTCTGCAAATCCTTCAAGGCATTGGCCGCCTTTTCAGAATCATCATGGCAGGCCCCGTAAGGCCCGGTATAAAATTCCACCCGATCAGCCCCTGTCGTCCTGGCCGCCGCGATCTGTGCTTCGGACGCATCAGGATCGCAGAACAGTGCAACCCGCATACGCCCTTTCTTGAGCCGGTTGACGATTGCCACCAACATTTCCTGATTGGTGATGAAATCCCAGCCATGATCGGAGGTCGGCTGCATCGGATCGTCGGGCACCAGGGTGACCTGTTCGGGCTGCGCTTCGTCCACCAGCGCCAGGAAATCCTGCGTTGGATAGCCTTCAATATTGAATTCGGCGTCCGGAAACGCATCGTCGATCAGGGCGCGGATTTCCGGCACATCGGAAAAGCGGATGTGCCGCTGATCAGGCCGGGGGTGAACCGTCAGCCCGTGGGCACCGGCTTCAAGCGCAATCGCCCCCAGGCCCGTCACGCTGGGCCACGGCAGGTCGCGCCGGTTGCGCAACATGGCGATGGCGTTGAGATTGACGGAAAGCTGGGCGGGCATGGGTGAAGCCTGTTTTCACATTGGCGATTGCACCAGTCATGTCGCGGGATAAAGCCCGCGTCAACACGGCCCGCAATGGAACGTCTGTTTATGAAAAACTTTACCGTGTTCCTTTGCCTTATCTTTCTCAATTTACGCCAGTCTTTGCGCCTGTGGGGAAATTTGGTTCCGGGGAATTGGATTGTCAGTCCTGAACGAGCAAATGGCCGGACTTCTACCGTATGTGGCGCTGGCCGGATCGTGCGGCACCGCCATGGCTGCCGTGCTCTGGCGCAAACTGCGCCGGACCCGTGCCGAGCTTGAAAATCATCGCGAAGCCATCAATCATCTCCAGGAGGGGTTCTACCGCTCCAGCCTCGACGGCCACCAGATTCAGGCCAACCCCGCCCTGGTGCGCCTGAACGGTTACCGCACCGAGCAGGAGCAACTCGATGCCGTCAAGAACATCGCAGCCGAATGGTATGTGGAAGCGGGCCGGCGCGATGACTTCAAATGCCAGTTGTTCGAACGCGGCCACGTCAGCGGGTTCGTATCGCAGGTTTACCGGCACAAAACACGCGAGCGCATCTGGATCAGCGAAAATGCGCGCCTGGTAACCGATCCTGAAAACGGTACTCCGCTTTATTACGAGGGTACGGTCCGCGACATCACCCATGAAATGAAACTGACGGAGACACGTGACCGGCTGGAGAAGCTTGCCGCCAACCTGCCAGGCGGCCTGTTCCAGATTACCCAGCATGGCGGACGCAGGGTTTCAATACACTACATGAGCGATACATTTGTTAGCCTCTTCGGACTTCAGGGTGTACCTGCCGAAGATGTTCTCAAATGCATCACCAGCCGGATCGAGCCGGGCGATCTCAAACACTACAATGAGGCGTTTACTGCATCCGCACGGGAACTAAAGCCGCTGGATCAGCAAATCCGCTATTCCGGCACCAATGACAAGGAAATCTGGATTCACGTTACCGCAACGCCGGAAGTGGAGGAAGACGGCGTCATTGTCTGGCACGGCCATGCGCTGGAAATCACCCGCCAGAAAGAGATCGAACAACGGTTGGAGCGTATGGCGAATTTCGACACGCTCACTTCGCTTCCCCAGCGCAGCGTGATGGAAGATCGGGTCAAGGCAGCGATATCCGCCTGCAACAGGCGTGGCGAATATGCCGCACTTTTGTTCATCGATCTGGACAATTTCAAGCAACTCAACGACACCCACGGGCACGAGGCGGGCGACGAGCTGCTGCGTCAGGTCGCCCAGCGCATGCGCTCCCAGACCCGCGCCTGTGACACGGTTGCCCGCTTCGGCGGTGATGAATTCGTCATTGTCATCGACAATCTGGGTACCGACCTTGAGCTGTCCCGTGAAAAGGCCGCGGCCTTCGCAAGCAAGCTTCTTAACAGTTTCGCCGAGGGATTTGAGCTACAGGGGAGCGAGCACCACTGCTCGCCATCGATCGGCATATCCCTGATCGGCCCTGAGCAAGCCAGCGTGGAAGAAATCCTGTCGCGCGCCGACACCGCGATGTATCAGGCCAAGAAAAGCGGCCGCAACACCTTCGTCATCTTCGACGAAAAGCGCGAAAACGCGGGTGGCGCCATCGCCGGCTATCTTTCAGATCTTCCCGGCGCCGCCGATCGGGGCGAATTTCATCTGGTGTTTCAGCCGCAGATCGACCGTAACGGACGCATTTCGGGGGCTGAGGCCTTTATCCGGTGGGAGCATCCCGAACACGGCATCATCGCACCCTCCGACTTTATGCCAGCGGCCGAAAAAAGCGGGCTCATTACCGAAATCAACGAATGGGTACTGCACCAGGCAATCGAACGCCTGGCGTCCTGGCAGAAAAACCCGCAGCTTCGCCATCTCAGCCTGTCGGTCAATCTGTCGGTTCAGCAATTCTCCCTGCCGGGCTTTGCCGAAAACCTCAAAGCATTGCTTGAAAAATCCGAAGTCGACCCTTCCAGGCTGACCCTTGAATTGCCCGAAAGCCTGCTTACCCGGAACATGAAGTCCGTTGGTTCGAAAATGCATCAGATCAAGAAGGCTGGTGTGCGGTTCTCACTCGACGACTTTGGCACGGGCTCTGCGTCGCTGGCCAACCTCAATCACCTGCCCGTTGACGAAATCAAGATTGACGGCCTGCTGGTTTCATCGATTGAAAATGACGGCAGTTCACGCAGCATGATTGCCGGCATACTGGGCATTGCCCATGCCCTGAAGCTCCATACGGTGGCTGAACATGTAGGCAATGCGCTGCAGCATGATTATCTGCAGGAGCGCGGCTGTGGCGGCTTTCAGGGCTATCACTTTCATCCGCCGCTATCTGCCGATGTCTTCGAAGCGGTGGTCGTTACCAGGCCCCAGCACGGAAAGCTGCCGCTCGCCAGCTAAGCCTGTCTTGGTTAGCTGTGCTCAGGCAACCTGGCTTGCCTGCTTGCCGGAAATCCACTGATCGATCTTCGCAATCAGCTTTTCCGGTGAAACGGGTTTGGAAAGATAATCGTCCATGCCGGCATTGATGCAGGTCTCCTGATCGCCCTTGATGGCATGGGCCGTGACGCCGATGATCGGCGTTCTGCCGCCGGTTTCCGCTTCAGCACGGCGAATTTCCGCCGTCGCTTCCAACCCGTTCATTTTCGGCATCGAAACGTCCATCAAAATGAGCTTCGGCGGATTGCCGGCACGTTCGCGGAACGCCGCCAGCCCTTCTTCGCCATTGTTCACAATGTGGAACCGGTACGGTGTCGACAGCAGGATTTGCGTGAAGACGATCTGGTTTACCTCATTATCCTCGCATACCAGAATTTCGTAGTCGCCTTCATCAATGGTGCCGGCTTGTTCCTTCATCACATCGTCAGCATCAGCTTCATCAGGCACTGCTGTTTCAGCCACTCCGCCGGCAGCTGTGCCGTTTTCTTCAACCGCCATGACATGGGTCTCCTTTTCCGCCACAGCCGCAGTGGCGTTGGCATCGCTGTTGTGGGAGAATTCTTCACCTGCCCCATCAGCACTCTCATCGCCATCAACCGTTCCCAGTGCGATCTGGCGCGCCATCATGATGCCCTTCGTCGCTTCATCGGCTTTTTGTTCCCGCAATGCGGTTTCGCCGATGACTTCCACCAGCGTCTCAAGCAGCAATGCCGAACGGGTGGGTTTGGTAAGATGCCGCTGCACACCGAGCGAGGAAAATGTCTTGCCGTCCTCTGTCTGGTCGACGCTGGTCAGCATGACCACGGGAATGTCGGCAATCTGGGCATCTGCACGAATGGCCCGAACGGTATCGCCGCCATTCATACCCGGCATGTGATAATCCAGGATAACGCAATCCACCGAAATACCGTTGACCTTTGCCACCTTCAGCAACTCGATCGCTTCTGCACCGCTTGCCGCGGCGGCATGATCGAACTGCCACGATGAGAGCTGCTCGGAAAGGATCGCCCGGTTGACTTCGTTGTCGTCGACAATCAGCACGCGCGAACCGCTGACATCCCTCGGCACCGGTTTGCTCGCAGGCTTTTCTGCCTCCACCATGAAGGGGACCTCGATCCAGAACAGCGAGCCTTCACCCTCCGTGGACTGAACCCCCATTGTGCCACCCATCAGATCAACGAGCGAAGAAGCGATGGACAGTCCCAGTCCGGTCCCCTCGTGGTTGCGGCTGGAAGAACCGTCCACCTGGGAGAATTTCTCGAATACCTTGTCCAATTGCGCTTCGGGAATTCCGATGCCGGTATCTTCGATCTCAATGCGTACCATTGCCTGGCGCGCGCCGCTCTTGCCCTTGTTGGCAAACCCGGTCACATGGGCATTGACGTAAACATGCCCTTTCTCGGTGAACTTGATCGCATTGCCGATAACGTTGGTTACCACCTGACGGACCCGCCCGACATCGCCGATCAGCCAGGCTGGCATGTCCGGCGAGATGCGAACGATCAGCTCAATATCCTTTTCAGCCACCCGGGAGGAAACCAGCGCTGCCACATCCTCAATGGATTCGCCAAGCCTGAACGGCGCGGGATCCAGCTCAAGCTGGCCTGCATCGATTTTGGAGAAGTCGAGAATGTCGTTGATAATGGTAAGCAGGGAAGCACCCGACTTAACGATGATGTCGGTAAATGTTTTCTGGCGGGCATTGAGTTCCGTCTTGGCCAGCAATTCTGCCATTCCCATCACACCGTTCATCGGCGTGCGGATTTCATGGCTCATATTGGCAAGGAACTCCGATTTGGCATTGTCGGCTGATTCTGCCTTTCTCAAGGCTTCCTCCGCCCTGAAGTGCTCCCGCTCCAGCTTGTTGAGCAACCGTTGCAGAAAAACGTCGACCGGAATGAAAACCAGAAACAGCAATGCGCCTACCAGCCCGAGGCCGAACAGCAGATAGGTTTCCAGCAACCTGCCCTGTGATTGGGCACCCTTGTCCAGCAGCAGGCGGATGCGATCCTGAAAATGCGCATTGGTTGGCCGCACGAAACTGTTGTAGTTTTCCGTGATTTGACGCGATGCCCAGTAGATGTCCTTTTTGGTTCGGGTCTTTTCGATGAGTGACGAATTAAGCAGGGCGACATGATGTTTGAAGGGGTCGTCCAACGTCGCAAAACGCGCACCCTGAACGACAAAGCTACTCAATTCGCCACCGGCAAGACGCCAGGAATCGAGAAACGAATCAAATGCCTTTTCCGCCTTGTCCTGGTAAAACAGCAGTCCCGTGCGCGGCGATACGATGTCGCTGTCGACCGGCTGGCTCTTAAGAAACGCCTTGCGTTCCTTCAGCGTCATGCCCGCCATCATGGCCGAAACAAAGGCGCCCTCCTCCGCCTTCGCAAAGGTTTCCGCCACCCGTTGAGCCTTGTCGGCCAACGCCAGCAATTCCGCATCCAGCGCCGCAAACTTGTCTGACATCACGCGTATCGCATTGATGTCGCGGTTCTGCATGTTCTGCTGATTATAAAAACGATAGGAAACGCCAAGAATGGCGACCAACGCAAACACATATGCGACACGCAAAATCCAGCCGTGCCAACCTCTGTACTTATTGAACTTGTTTCTCATACCGGCCCTTCCCCACCTGGGTAGCCGGATTGTTGTCAAATTATGGTTAACCTGCGGTAAAAATCCATACCGGTTACACATGTTTTTGCGGAACCTCAACGACCGCAATTGCCCAAAGCGAATTGGCCTAACGCACGATCGTGATGCGTTCTGAAGCTCTGGTGATCCCAGTATAGAGCCAGCGTTGGGCATGCTCGCGAAACGCCCCGCTTTCATCGAAAAGGATGATTTCGTCCCATTGCGAGCCCTGCGCCTTGTGTACCGTCAGCGCATAGCCGTAGTCAAAATCATCATAGCGGCGGCGCTCCTGCCAGGGAATATCGGCATCGGGCGTTTCAAACACGGATTTCAAGACTTTGACTTTCGCAGAATAGCGGTCAATGCCGTCATCTTCTGCCCGGATCAGCAGATTCATGAAGGACTTTACCGTCCTGGCCGCACTTGTGACAGTCCACAACGATCCATTGAGCAGGCCCTTCGCCGTATCATTACGCAGGCAGACAAGCTTGTCGCCAGCCTGCGGAAAGGGGCCGTCAAACCCTTTCAACTGCCGCAGCCTGTCATTGTAGCGCCGCCGGGTGCGGTTTGTCCCCACCAGCACCTGGTCGGCAGCCAGCACCTGGTCGGTGGTCACCTCCGATTTGGAAATCACCCTGGCCGTGGCGCCATAATCACCATACATGATCGCCCGTCCCTCCCGAACCTGCTGGGCCAGATCGATGATGGGATTTCCGCGTGCCTGCCGGTGGATTTCCTCAAGCAGGAAATCGGGTTCGTAATCGGTAAAAAAGCCACCACCTGAAACCGGCGGCAACTGGCCCGGATCTCCCAGCACCAGGACCGGCGTGCCGAAGGAAAGCAAATCGCGGCCCAGCGCCTCATCGACCATCGAGCATTCATCAATGATGATCAGCTTGGCTTCCGAAACAGGCGAGCGGCGGTTAAGCGAAAAGGTCGGGGCTATGCTCTTGGAACCGGTTTCCTCATCTTCCACCTCTTCCTCGCCGCGCGGGCGGTAAATGACGGAATGGATGGTCGAGGCCTTGCGGGCACCCTTGGAGCGCAGCACCTGTGCCGCCTTGCCCGTGAACGCCGCAAAAAGCACGTCCCCGTCCACCCCTTCGGCAAAGTGGCGCGCCAGCGTGGTCTTGCCCGTTCCGGCATAGCCGAAAAGGCGGAAAACCTGACGGTCACCCGCCTTCAGCCATTGATGCACGGCGCCGAGGGCACGGTCTTGTTCTGCTGAAAATTCCATCCCGGTCATGTGGCATGATTCGGAGGTTGAATCACCACACGGACGGTATTCACGCCCCTTCAGTACGCATCGTCAGTTGCGCAGCAGGTAAACGCCGGAAGGAATGCCGCTCACGCCAAGTGGACGGCCCGCCGGAACCTGCCCGGAAGACTGCGGCATCCTGGCCGCTCCGCTATCGCTGCCTGAAACCGCACCCCGGGCTGGCTGCTGACGGCGCTTCGCCTTGCCGATGGAGCCGGTAATATCCTGTGGCGCCATGATGATAATCGGCCCGCCTTCTTCTGTTTGGGGCGTACGGGCAGAAGGGGAAACCGTGCCGGGATGATGTGATGTGGGTAATGGCGCGGCCGCAGTGCTCGCACGTTTGGCGGACTGTCTGCGTGCCGCCTGTTTTTTCGCGGCGGCGCGTTTGCGGGCAGCTTCGGCGGCCTGCTTCCGGCGCCGTTCGGCAGCAATCTCCTTCAGGGTCCTGATGGGAAGGCCTTTCAACAGCCGCTTGATTGCATCGATTGGATAGACCGCCGCGTCAGACGCTGCCTTGCGAAACAGTTTGCCGGCAATGGTGATCCGGGTGCCGATGACCGACCGCCGGTCAACGTCAGCAATGGTGAAGTAAGCATAGCCGGCCGCCTTCGCTTCCAGCAACAGTCTGGCATAGGCCGCCTTGCGCGCTACAGCCACGTCTTTTTTGGCGAAAACGGAAGCGGTGGAACGATAGGCCCCGCCATTTTCTATCACCACATTCCCCGGCACATAGACGCCCGAATAGAAGGAATTGGGTTGGGTTTTCGGTGTCGCGCAGGACACGAGCAAGATTGTGAGCAGAACTACCAGTATTCGCATGATGGCCCCTAGTGCTATCGCGGGGGAACCTTCGCCGAGCGGCGTAAACATAGCGTTAACCACGTTTGTTAACCGTAACATCCAGTATGAATTCTGACACTTGCACGAGAAAACACGGCTCCTCCTGCCCCAACAAACCGTGCAGCTCGAATCCAGGGCTGCCTTGCCCGCCTCATTTCATTTACTTCGGATTCAGTCTTTTTCGGTAAGGTTTGCTTAATGCTCGCCGGACGCCGCCTCCGGCCATCGCCGGTGTAACAGTTTCGAGTAGGCAAAACATGCGTTCTTGCGTTCTTCCGGCCATTGCCGTGGCCGCCGTTTTCCTTTCATCTTGCAATTCGTCAGGCGTTACCGACGCCCTTGATGTCACTGGTACTTCCAGCCAGACCACGGGCTCGGTCGCCGGAAGCGCTCCGGTGCCCAGCCAGTCCGTTTCCCTGGCCTCGGAGTTGGCACTGGCCGACACCCCTGACGTCCCCTCCAGCAAAGCCATCGAAAAACAGGTCAGCGAACCCGTACGCACCGCAATGGTGCGCCCGGCGCCGTCCCCGCAAGGCAGGAATACCCATGGCCGTGTCAAGGTTTACCCCCCTCGCTTCAAGGACGCCAAGCCCATCAATTTCGGGCGGGTAAAGCCCCGTCATTATGCAGTTCACGGTGTCGACGTTTCGCGCTGGCAGGGTGACCTAGACTGGGTCAAACTGCGCCGCCAGGGCGCCAATTTCGCATATATCAAGGCTACCGAAGGCGATGATCACACCGATGCCATGTTCCGCCGCAACTGGTCTGCTGCCGCCAAGGCCGGAATCCCGCGCGGCGCCTACCACTTTTTCTACTGGTGTTCGAAAGCAGAACTGCAGGCCGACTGGTTCATCCGCCACGTGCCGAAGGAAAAAGGCGCCCTTCCCCGGTGATCGACGTTGAATGGAATTCCCATTCGCGCACCTGCAAGCACCGCCCGCCCCGCGCGATGGTGTTGAAGAAGATGAAGGTCTTCATGAAGAAGCTTGAGCGTCATTACGGCCAGAAACCGGTGATTTACACCGCGCCGGACTTCTATGAGGACAACCTGAAGGGGGAATTCAGGGAGTATTCCTTCTGGTTGCGCTCGGTGGCCGCCCACCCCAAGAAACGCTATCCTGGCCGTGACTTCGCCTTCTGGCAATATTCAGGCACTGGCCTTTCGGCAGGACACAGCACCCAGATCGATCTCAACGTCTTCAACGGCAATGAGAAAAGCTGGCGGCGCTGGCTTGCGCAGCGCACCCATTAAACCCGCCAAGAGCATTGACGCGTCCGGCAACATCTGCCGGCAATCGCATCATGCTTAACAGAGTTTTAATTACCTTGGGGTAGCTTCACGGTGAGGCGGCGTTTCGGGCGTCCCGATTTCGAAATCAGCGGTGGCAAACCCATGAACTCCAGGCTGACCAGGCGAACCTTTCTGGCAGGCACGATATCCGGTGCAAGCTCTGTTCTGGCCGGCTGCAGCCTTTCCAACTTTACCGAGCAGACCTTCTCGCAAGCTCCGGCACGCGCACCGGTGGGCACGCCTTACGGCCCGGCCGGTGTCGACATGACGACGACCGGCTCCATCGGCACCAACCGGCTGGCGCCATCGATCGGCCTTGATCCCAATCTCTCCAGTGCCGCCGAGATGTATGGCCCGCTGGCAGACGGGCCCTATTCGCTTCCCGCCATTCCCTACAAGGAGATGGATCAGCGTTTCCGCCGCCAGCGCGTGCCCAACCAGGCTCGTGTCGCACCAGGGACCATTCTGGTCGATACCCGCAATCACCACGCCTATTTCGGCTTGAGCCGGGACGAGGCCGTGCGTTACGGGGTGGGGGTTGGCAAGGCCGGTTTCGAGTGGTCAGGCGATGCGGTCATCGCATTGAAGAAACACTGGCCGGTCTGGACCCCGCCGCAGGAAATGATCGAGCGCAGGCCCGAACTGGTGAAATATTCAGGCGGCATGCCCGGCGGGCCGGACAATCCGCTCGGCGCACGCTCGCTTTATCTTTACGCCAATGGCCGCGACACGCTTTACCGTCTGCACGGCACACCGGAATGGGATTCCATCGGCAAGTCGATGTCGTCTGGCTGCATCCGGTTTTTGAACCACGACATCATCGACCTTTACAATCGCGCGCCGAAAGGCACCAGGGTCCGCGTGGTTTAACCACCCTTTCGTCATTGGCCATTCACCGTACTTCGTCATCCTCGGGCTTGACCAGACGATGACGAAACGCAGGAATGACGCCCTCACACCGCCAGAATGTTTTTGAATTGCCAGGGGTCGTCGTGATCGAGGTCGGCGGTCTTGCGGTCCCACCTTGCCTTGAGGGGCGTCCAGTCCGTGTAATGGCCTTCCACCGGCCCAAGATACGGCTTTTGCACCTCAAGACAGCGTGCGTGGTCCATCTCGTCGGTCTCGACGATGCCGGCCTCGGGGTTTTCCAGCGCCCAGACCATGCCCGCCAGCACTGCGGATGTTACCTGCAGCCCGGTCGCGTTCTGATAGGGCGCAAGCTTCCGGGTTTCCTCCATGGAAAGCCGTGAACCATACCAGTATGCGTTCTTTTCGTGGCCGAACAGCAAGACGCCCAGCTCGTCGATGCCTTCCACGATCTCGTTTTCATCGAGAATGCGGTGCTCCTTCTGGGGCTGCGGCGCGCCGAAACACTCATGCAGCGAGAGCACAGCCATGTCGGCCGGGTGATAGGCATAATGGCAGGTCGGCCGGTATTCAGGCTCTGCGCCCTCACCCACCGTGTAGTAATCGGCAATCGAGATCGCCTCGTTATGGGTGACGAGAAAACCGTATTGCGGTCCCGGTGTGGGGCACCAGCTATGCACCTTGGTGATGGCACCGGGGCGGTCAAGATAGATTGCCGCCTTGCAGCCTTCCCCATGGGTGCTGGCACCTTTCGGCAGTGCCTTCTCGTGACTTCCCCAGCCAAGTTCCGCTGGCTGGAAGCCCTCGGAGATGAACCCTTCCACTGACCAGGTATTGACGAAAACACCACGCGGCCGCGGATAGTTCGGTGCCTGGGTATCACGCTCGGCAATGTGCACACCCTTGACGCCGAGCCCCTGCATCAGCTTTGCCCAGTCCTTGCGCGTCTTCGGCGTTTCATGGGCAAAGCCCGTATCGCGGGCAATGTTCAAGAGCGCTTCCTTGACGAACCACGACACCATGCCCGGATTGGCGCCGCAGCAGGACACCGCCGTCGTGCCACCCGGATTGTTCCGCTTTTCGGCCCGCACGGTCTCGCGCAGGGCATAATTCGAGCGCTCGGCCAGCGTCGCGGTTTCGTCGAAGTAAAAGCCGAGCCAGGGTTCAACCACCGTGTCGATGTAGAGCGTGCCCAGCGCCCGGCAATGCTTCATCATGTCGAGCGAAGAGGTATCGACCGACAGGTTGACGCAGAAGCCCTGGGGCTTGTCCTTGAAGAGACTGTCCAGCACCTCGCGATAGTTCTTCGGGGTCAGTGCTACCTGGTGGAACCTGACGCCTTTTTCCTCCAGAAAACCCGCATGCTCGGCAGACGGTTCCACAACGTGAATATCGTTCCTGTCATAGTCGAAATGGCGCTCGATCAGCGGCAGTGTCCCGCGGCCGATGGAGCCAAAACCGATGATCACGACAGGGCCTTCGATACGGCCGTAAACGGGATGGGTCATGGCGGCACTCCTGTGTGCCCGGCCGGGTTCGACCGGGTTTCTTCCATGCAAAACGAAAATTGAATCAAAGAACCACGACGGCAAGCGGCGGAAAGCCGTTAAAGCCGACCGACGAGTAACTCGAGGTATAGGCGCCGCAATTGCGGATGATCACCTGATCCCCCGCTTTCAGCCCAAGCGGCAGATGCACCGGGCGCTTTTCATACAGCACATCGGCGGAGTCGCAGGATGGCCCGGCCAGCACACAAGGGCCGGTCACCTCATGGTCGCGATCCGTGATGAACTGATAGCGGATCGCCTCATCGATGGTTTCGGCAAGACCGGAGAACTTTCCGATATCAAGATAAACCCATCGATGGGCATCGCTGTCGGACTTGCGCGATACCAGCATCACTTCGGCTGCAATCATGCCGGCTTCGGCAACAAGCCCCCGGCCCGGTTCTGCCATGATACGCGGCACCTTGCCAAAGCGCTGGCGCACCAGTTCCATGATCTGGGCGGCATAGGCGGTGGCGGGCGTCACCTCCTCACCATAAAATGCGGGAAAACCGCCACCGATGTTGAGAAGGGTAAGCTCGAACCCGGCATCTGCTGCCTGGTGCCAGATCGCTGCCACCTGATCGAGCGTTGCCGTCCACATTTGCGGCCTGCGGGTCTGCGAACCCACATGGAAGGAAAAACCTACGGGATTAAGGCCATGCCGCCGTGCCAGTTCCAGCAGGTAAATCGCCTTGTCGCGCGCGCAGCCGAACTTGCGCGACAGCGGCCAGTCGGCTTCGGTAACATCGACGATCAGGCGGATGTAGACTTCCGCGCCCGGTGCGTTATCGGCGATCTTTTCGATCTCTTCTTCCGCATCGGCGGCAAACAGGCGGATGCCGTTGTCAAATGCCCAGGCGATATCGGATGCGCGCTTGATCGTGTTGCCGAAGGAAATGTGCTGCGGCCTTGCTCCGCGCGCCAGGCAAAGCTCGATCTCCCCTTTCGAGGCGGCATCAAAGTGCGATCCTTCGGCGATCAGCGTGTCGATAATCGCGGTTTCCGGATTGGCTTTTACCGCATAGTGGATTGATGCACGGCCAAGGCCCGCTTTCAGTGCCCGGTAATTCTCTGCGACCACAGCAGGATCAAGCACCAGCGTTGGCCGGTCGAACACGTTCGAACGGATATGGGCTTCAATACGGGAAATCGGGCGGGGGGAATAGCCGACGGCAGCGCCGCCGGCAAGGCCGGTTACGTATGCGTTCATGGTCATCTCCAATAGACCCGGCCATTGGACCCCGCATGGGGAATCCGCGTATGACCGCTCACTTCCAAGGGAGACGTTACCGTCGCTACGTAAACCGAGTGCGGACTACTGAACCGCTGGCCAGAGGCGCGTGCGTTGGCGTCTGTGGGCGCGCATGTAGTCAAAGCGCACAAGCGATGCAAGGATAAAATCGCGCAAGGGGAACAATTTCCCGCTCCAATGGCCGCTTCAAAAGCATCCAGACGCACATGCCCGGGAAAACCACAATGAAATCAGTCCATTGCGGAAAAGCGTGGCCGCCATGTCTCCAGCGCATAACAGCGGTGTGCTTGTCACAGCGCGTTTGCCATCACCTCGATCAGCACCGGCATGCCGTCTGTCCGGCCTGACTCGTGCGCCTTGCGAACGGCTCCCGCAAGGTTCTCCAACGCAGTAATCTGCACAGCCTGCCAGCCAAAGCCCCCCGCCAGCATCTGAAAATCGGGCACTTGCGGATCGACGGCAATCGGCTCAATGCCCAATTCGATGAAACCGTCGCGAATCTGTTTCAGCGACTGGTTGTTCCACAACAGCACAATGACCGGCAGCTTCTCCTCCACCGCGGTTGCCATTTCCTGAATGGTGTAGAGGATGCCGCCATCGCCGGTGAAAACCACCACCGGCTTTTCCATCGCGCCCAGCCTGGCGCCAATCCCCGCAGGAAGGCCATAGCCCAGCGTGCCATAACCCTGCGGGAACAGCATTCGCCCGGAAGTTTCGGGCCGGAACACCGCATGTCCGGTATAGCCGATCTGGGTCATGTCGCAGGCGACCAGGGTTTTCTCCGGCAAGGCATCGACCACCGTCTCGAAAACCTTGCGGCGCAGCCGCTCTGCCTCATCCAGGCTTTCATCATAGGCGGCCAGTGCAGCGGCAACCCTGCCCGCCGTGCTCTTGGTGCGTGCATCGTTTGCAGCAGCCCGAACCTCCTTGGAAAGCGCATCGAGAACAGCCGGTGCATCGCCATGAAGTTCGATATCCGCTTTGGGGCCGTTGCCGAATTGCCCGGCATCGATGTCGATGCGGATCAGCCTGCCGTTAAACGCATACTCATTGCCCCAGATCTCGGTGCTTGCCAGTTCGCTGCCTGCCACCAGCACAACATCCGCTGTAGAAACCAGCTCATGGGTTGCCGCCGACACCAGGGTCGGACCCAGGCTCAGCGGGTGGGAGCACGGCAGAATACCGCTTGCAGCAACCGTTGTTACCACCGGTGCGGCAAGCTTGTCGGCAAGCGCCAGAACTGCCGCCTCTGCACCGATTGCCCCGCCACCGGCAATCATCAGCGGATTTGAAGCCTCCGAAAGCAGGCCGGCTGCCTGCTGTATCGCGTTTGAATCGGCCTGCGGCTTCATTGCCGCTGCCTGGGGCGTCCAGTCCTCTCCTACCTCCTGCGCAAAAATGTCTATCGGCACTTCGATATGCACCGGCCTTGGCCGGGCCGAGTTGAACACATCGAAGGCCCTGGCGAGCAGGCCGGGAAAATCAGCCGGTGTCTCCACCCGCGCCGAAAACGCCGTGCAGGCACTCATCAGCTTTTGTTGATCGGGCAATTCATGCAATTCACCCCGCCCCCTGCCCAGATGATGGGTCTCGTTGACGGAAGAAATCACCAGCATGGGAACCGAGTCGGAATAGGCCTGGCCGATGGGGGTTGCAGCATTGGTGACTCCCGGTCCGGTGATCAGGAAACAGACCCCGGGTTTGCCGCTTGCCCGCGCATAGCCGTCGGCCATGAAACCGGCGCCCTGTTCGTGGCGCGGAAGAACATGGCGGATCCGGCTGCCCACAAGGCCGCGATAAAGCTCCAGCGTGTGCACGCCGGGAATGCCGAACACGACTTCGACTTCGTATTGTTCCAGCAAAGCAACGATCGCCTCGCCGCAGGTTTTGGTATTTCTCATGAGTGACAGCCAGAAAAACGATTGAACGACAGCTTTTTGGCTCTAGCAGCCGCCATCACCTTCCGCAATCGGTGCTATTTCTTCTTCGCCGAACGCCGCACCACGTCGCAGACGATAATCTCGTAATCCTCGTAGAATTCGGCCCTGCCAAGCTTCATCGCCTCGCGGTGTTCGGGATGTTGGGCCCAGGCTTTCTGGCTTTCAAAATCTGAAAACTCAACGATAGTCACCCGCTCCCCGTCCGGTGCGGTAAACCCCTTGTGGGAAACATAGCCGGGCATTGCCTTGGCAAGTTCATTCATGCGCTCGGACCACTGATAATATTTTTCGCTGTTTTCGGACCTCAACCGGCTGCGAAAGATGGTCACCGGCATGGTTACATACCTTCCGCACCGCGGTTCATGGCAGCAACCCCGGTACGGCAGACCTCAACCAGACCCAGTGGCTCCATGATGGCGATGAACTGTTCTATCTTGGAAATGCGGCCGGTGATCTCGAAGGTGAAATGATCGATGGAAGCATCGATCACCTGGGCGCGAAAAGCGTCGGCCAGCCGCATGGCCTCGACGCGGTTTTCGCCGCGCCCTGCCACTTTCACCAGCGCCAGTTCCCGTTCCAGCGGCTTGTCATAGCCTTTTTCATCGGCAACCAGCGTAAGATCGACCACCCGGTGCACAGGGACGGCCCGTTCCAGAAGCTTCTTGATCTGTTCGAGCACATGCGCCGTGCCGCTGGAGACAATGGTAATCCGTGAAAGGTGCTTTTCATGGCTGGTTTCCGAAACCGTCAGGCTTTCAATGTTGTAGCCGCGGCCGGAAAACAACCCGATGACACGGGCAAGCACGCCCGGCTCGTTGTTGACCAGAACCGAAAGCACATGGGTGCGCGGAACTTCGGTCTCCCTGGCGATGAAATAGGCAGAGCCTGCCTGTTGTTTTTTCGGGCTCATGTTACTTCGTTCCTGTGGTTTGTTGTTGTGAGTTAGCCGCTTTTCGGGTGGCGTTCCAGTTGCGAGAGACGGCAATGCCGCCAAGAATGACGCTTAGTGCGAGCCAGGCGTTCCAGGGCAGTTTTTCCGACAGGATCAGCGTTCCCCAAAAGACGCCGGCAAGCGGCACCAGCAAATTGATCTGGCCGAAGAAGCCCGCGCCCTGCCGTGAAATCAGCACATACATCAGGAAGGAGGCTGCCACGGTGGGCAGGGCAGCCAGCAGAAGGATCGACACCGATGCTGCGGCGCCCGGCACCTGCTGCGGCGGGGTTTCAAGGACCAGGGCCGCCGGCAGCAGGATGACCGCAGACCATGCAACGATGATCCCCATCAGCATGGAGACGTCGAGATGGATCAGCCTCTTGGTGAGCAGCGAGTTGATGGCATAACAGATCGCGGCACAAAACACGATCATCTGCGAGAACAGGTTGTCCGTCACCCCCTGCACAAGCGCCGGCCAGAACAGGATCACTAGCCCGGCAATTCCCATTCCAACGGCCATCAGCTTGTTGATGTTGAGTTTTTCATCATCGGTGACGAAATGCGCAAGGACAATGGTGACAAGAGGCATAACCCCCATCAGGATTGCCGCCAGCCCGCTGTCGATAACCTGCAAACCACTCGAAATCAGCGAAAAGGGCAGCGCATTTCCAAAAATGGCGCACAAAAACATCAGCCCATGCTCGCGCCATGTCGCCTGGATATGCGTTCTGCTCCAAAACAGGATAACGGCAAAAATGGCTGCCCCCAGAAACTGGCGCACTGCGGTAAGCGTAACCGGCGGCACTTCGGCAACCGCCACTTTCTGGAGCAGGAAACTGCCGCCCCAGATCATTGCCAGCAGTGCCAGCAGGCCGTAATCGGCAAGACCGGGCTGTTCACGCTTCATCGGGCGGCGGCGCGCCGAAAACGCGCTCCCTGAACAGGTCCAGATCGAGGTTTCCGCCGGACAATATCAGGGCGATCTTCTTTCCCTCATTGGCGTGCTTTTCCTTTAGCGCTGCAGCAAGGGGCGCTGCGCCCGCTCCTTCCGCCAGATTGTGGGTATCGGTCCAGTAGTGGCGTATCGCGGCTGCGATTTCCTCATCGCTGACCGTCACGATCCGCGACGCCCCTGCATTGATCATGGCAACAGCCTGCGGATCGGGTATCCTTGTCGCAATCCCGTCGGCAAACGTCTTGCACGTGTTGGTCGAAACGGGATGGCCAGCCGCAAAGGAACGTGCATAAGCAGGCGAACCTTCCGCCTGAACGCCGATAATCTCCGCCTTGGCACCCAGCAGGTCACGCGCAGCAATTGTCCCGCATATGCCGGAACCAAGACCGATCGGTACATACACAGCGTCCAGATCGTCATGGGCTTCGAACAGTTCGGCACCATATCCGGCAACGCCGGAAACCAGACACTTGTCGAAGGACGGCACGAAGGTCAGCCCCTGTTCGGCAGAAAGCGCATCGGCATGCGCCTTGGCATCGTCGAAATCCTCACCGTGTTCGATCAGCCGCGCACCGAAGGCGGCCATCGCCGCATTCTTCTCCCTGGAGTTTTTCTGCGGCACGACAATGGTAACCGGGATACCGGCCTTCGCTGCGGCCAGGGCAATGCTTTGCCCATGATTGCCCCGCGTTGCAGAAATCACGCCGGGACAATCAGGCTGCGTCCGCTTGAGCATGTCCATGTAGACAATGCCGCCGCGCACCTTGAAGGCACCGGTGGGATTGTGGTTTTCGTGCTTGACGATAACCCTCGCGCCCACCCGTTCGCCCAGCAATGGCCAGCAATGGGCAGGCGTCGGTGTCAAAACCTCACCCACCGTTTTGCGGGCTTGGCGTAGCTCGTCGGCTGTAATCTGCATTGCTTAAACCAGCTGCCTGCCCTTTTCATCGATCGCCGAACCCACCGCCTCGTCGGTTGCTTCATCTGGCAGCAGCATCTCGTTGTGTGCCTTGCCCGAGGGAATCATCGGGAAACAGTTGGCAAGATTGGCCACACGGCAATCGAAGATTACCGGCGCATCGGTATCGATCATGTGCTGGATCGCATCGTCGAGTTCGTCAGGCTTTTCGCATTTGATGCCGACGCCGCCATAGGCTTCCGCCAGCTTGACGAAATCCGGCAGGGCCTCGGTATAGGAGTGCGACAGGCGGTTGCCGTGCAGCAATTGCTGCCATTGGCGAACCATGCCCATATACTGGTTGTTGAGAATGAATATCTTGATCGGCGCCCGGTGCTGGACGGCCGCCGACATCTCCTGGATCGTCATCAGAACCGAGGCATCGCCTGCAATGTCGATCACCAGCGCATCCGGGTGTGCCATCTGCACACCGAAGGCTGCAGGCAGGCCGTAGCCCATCGTGCCCAGCCCCCCCGATGTCATCCAGCGGTTGGGTTCCTCAAAACCGTAAAACTGTGCCGCCCACATCTGGTGCTGGCCCACCTCCGTGGTGATATAGGTCTTGCGATCCCTGGTCAGCGCATACAGCCGTTCAATGGCATATTGCGGCATGATCACGTCTTTTGACGGCTTGTAGGCAAGCGATTGCCGGCTGCGCCAGCGCTCGATCTGCGACCACCAATTGTTGAGCCTGTCTTCTTCCGGCTTTTCCGCAATCGCATCCCACAAGACCAGCATGCGCTCCAGAACATTGGCAACGTCGCCAATAATCGGAACGTCGACGCGAACGTTCTTGTTGATCGAGGAGGGATCGATGTCGATGTGGATCTTTTTCGAATTCGGCGAGAATGCGTCGAGCCTGCCCGTGATGCGATCGTCGAACCGCGCACCGACGCATACCATGACATCGCAGTCATGCATGGCCATGTTTGCTTCATAGGTACCGTGCATGCCCAGCATGCCGAGCCAGTTTTCCCCCGATGCGGGATAAGCCCCCAGGCCCATCAGCGTCGAGGTAATGGGAAAACCGGTTTCAGCCACCAGCTTGCGCAGCAGTTGCGAGGCTTTCGGACCTGAATTGATGACGCCGCCACCGGTGTAGAAAACCGGTTTCTTGGCACCGACCATCAACTGAACGGCAGCGGCAATCGCGTCTTCCTCGCCTTCAACCCGCGGCTTGTAGCTTTTCAGTTCGTAATGCTCCGGCGGATAGTACATGCCGGTGGCAAACTGGACGTCCTTTGGAATGTCGATCAGCACGGGACCGGGGCGCCCATGGGTTGCCACGTAAAAGGCCTCGTGCAGGATGCGCGGCAACTCATCCACAGAGGAAACCAGCCAGTTGTGCTTGGTGCAGGGGCGCGTAATGCCCACGGTATCAGCTTCCTGAAACGCATCCGATCCGATCAGGCCGGTTGGCACCTGGCCTGTCAGACAGACAAGCGGGATCGAATCCATCAGCGCATCCTGCAGGGGCGTTACCGCATTGGTGGCGCCGGGGCCGGAGGTGACCAGCATGACGCCCGGCCGGCCAGTCGAGCGGGCATAGCCTTCTGCGGCATGTCCTGCGCCCTGCTCGTGGCGGACGAGAACATGGTTTACCTTGTCCTGCTGGAATATCTCGTCATAGATCGGAAGCACTGCCCCGCCGGGATAGCCGAACACCGTATCGACCCCATTGTCGGCCAGGGCCTCGATAACCATCTCGGCACCGGTCATCTTTCGGGCCGCAGATTTCGCTTTTTTCATCTTGACGCTTTTGGGCATGGTTCCGTTTCTCTTGTTCGCACCGGCTTGCCGGTTTCTGCTTTAGGTCATGAACTCATAAACAGGGCAATAAAAAAGGCCCCTTTCGGAGCCTGTTTTGCGCATACGCTGCCGAAGCGACAGGTTTACCAACCTGTCACGCGCATGCGCACACCACCACGAGAATGAATTTGGGCACTTCGCCACTCCTTCGATTGCGCGGGCAAACTAGCCAGCAGGCATCATCCCGTCAACCGCCTTTTTGCCCCCATGGCCCTTATCAGATCCGGCCTGTCAGGGCAGCGCCATCACCGGCTGATAATCCACATCGCAGTTTGCGGGATCGGATTTGGGGATCGAAAGGCCCGGCATCGGCACCGCAGAGCCAACCGGCGCGCTGATCTTCTGCCCCACAGCAGGAAGCGGCAGCATTTCCTCCGGCGGTGCGGTCACGCCATTGAGGCAGTTGCCGATTGCATTGAGATCGCCGAACAAATCGACTTCCGGATCGTCCTCGCGGTGGCGGCGCTTCAGGCTCTTGGCCTGTTGGCCAATGTAAAACCGTATGCCCGCCATCGTCCTGGTCTCGGTTTTGCTGAAAGAGGCTTCGGCAAACAGCGAAGAGGCTATCTTGCCCGAGGTAAACATCGCTTCAACGCCTGCAAAGGCGGAAGTCGTGTTGAAACTGTGCTCAATGCCCGCTTTCACCATCAGGTCATCGGTAATGTAGAAGTCGACCTCGCCCGTGGCGGCCCAATAGACGCCTTCGCCAAAAAACCCGAAATCGGCCATATCGCGGCCGGCGAACCCCTTGAGGGTAAAATCACCGAGATAGGCCTCCCCCATCAGGCCAAAACGGGTATGGGTGATTTCGATATCGTCGAGATCATAGCGCGTTTGCTGGCCATAGAGGCCAAGCAGGCCGATCTGCGGATCGCGCCAGAACAGTTGCCCTCCCAGCCCATAGGCTTCGATGCCAAGGGTTTGCGACGCGAAGGCAAGACCGTCGGTCTCGACATTGCCCTGCAAGCCGCCTGCATCGATCTGCAGCCCGAACCGGCTGCCAAGCGGCAGGGACAAGGCGCCCTTCACCATGTAGCCCTCGGCCGTTTGCAGGCTCTCTCCCACATCGTCATCAGAATCGAACGACACGTGAAAACCCCCGGCCTCAACTTTGCCATTCAGTGCCGAGACCGCCTGACCGGAGAACCGTTCCTCGAATTGTTGCGAATCAAGAACATCGGCTGCGTTCACGTGCTCAAAACCGAGCACCGCAAACGCGGCCGTCAACAACGACCGGAATAATTTCAAACTGATTTCCCCTACCAAGCAACTGGATGGATATGCTGTCCCGGCCCGTAGGAAACGGTAAATATTCCGTTAAGTCAAAAGATATCTTTTTAAGAAAGATGAAACCTTTACAAATGGTTAACGACAAAAGCGGAACCAGATAGTCAATTCAGGCGCTTTTGCCGGGCGCTGCCAGATAGCGGTCCAGCCAGAATGCAATGGCAGCGCCCGCTATCTGCGCGGCAATGAAAATGGCAACGCTTGACGGTGCGATGCCGGCAAAGGTGTTGGAAAACTGGCGGGCGATGGTCACCGCCGGATTGGCAAATGAGGTGGAGGCGGTGAACCAGTAGGCTGCTGTGATATACAGCCCCACCACGGGAGCGACCAACTCCGGCCTTGCGCGCAGGGTCATGAAGATTGCCAGCACCAGTCCGAAGGCGGCCACGGCCTCCGAAAGCCACTGGCCGGGCGAGGAGCGCAACTTCTCGCTGATCTGGAATACCGCAAGATCGAACATGGCATTGGCCAGCAGCACACCGGCAATCCCGCCGAGGATCTGGACCACGACGTAAAGACCGGCGGGTGCGGGTGCAATTTCCCGGCGCAACCAAAAGGCAAAGGTCACCGCGGGATTGAAATGCGCGCCGGATACCGGCCCGAACATGGTGATGAGAACGTACAGGATCGCGCCCGTCGCAATCGTGTTGGCGAGCAGCGCAATGGCAATATTTCCGCCGGCAAGGTTTTCGGCCATAATTCCCGAACCGACCACGGTTGCCAGCAGCAACGCCGTGCCAAGGAACTCAGACACCAGTTGTTTGCCGTCTGCCTCAGCCATTTCCCATGCCTTTTTCCAGCGCCATCCCGGTCGCACCATCCGACTGGGCACCGATTTCGTTGAGTGCTGCTTTCAATTGCGCCGGTGCCATATCCTCAAACGGCAGGGCCAGCAAGGCTTCCACCCGTTCGCCCAGTTGCCGGTAGGCAGCAAGAAATGCTTCTGCCTGCCCCTCGCCCTCGACAGCTGCAGGATCGGCAACGCCCCAATGGGCGGAAACCGGCGCCCCCGGCCATATCGGGCAGGCTTCACCGGCTGCATTGTCGCAAACGGTAATGACCACATCCATTTTCGGCGCGTCCTCGCCGGCAAACACATCCCATTTCTTCGAGGAAAAGGCGTCGGTTTCATATCCTTCCGCTTCCAGCAGCAAAAGCGCGGCCGGATGGGGGGAATTCTTCGGATCTGAACCTGCGGAAAAAGCCTTTACCCGGCCTGCACCCAACCGGTTGAGCAACGCCTCGCACAGAATGGAACGCGCGGAATTGCCAGTGCACAGAACAAGGATATTTTTCATCTACCCGCCCCAAGTTGGAAACTGACTGCTGCCCGTAGGCGCCAAGTATGACAGGTACATGACAGGATGTGGAGGACGCGGCAGCCAGGCCGCGGTCAGGCGGCCACCCGGTTGCGGCCCGAATTCTTGGCCTGATAGAGCTTTTGGTCGGCCGATTTGAACAGATCTTCCGCCTTGTCCACTTCGCCTTCATTGGTCGCTACCCCAATGGAAACCGTCGGGCGGATGATGATGTTGCCGTGCCTGATCGCCAGTGCCTCAACCATGTTGCGGTAGCGCTCGGCAACACCCAGCAGCTGCTCGCGATTGGCATAGGGCGTGATGACGGCGAATTCCTCTCCCCCCAGGCGGGCCACGATATCATGGTCGCGGCTGATGGCACGCATGCGCAGGGCCACCTCTTTCAAAACGATATCGCCAACATCGTGACCGTAATTGTCATTGATGCTCTTGAAGTGGTCGAGGTCGAGTATCAGCAGGCCCAGGGTCGCTTCAACCGCATTGAACTCCTTCAGATAGCCGGCCAGTGCGCGCTCGAAATAACGGCGATTGTGCATGCCCGTCAAAGGATCGGTATTTGCCTGGGTCTTGAATGTCTGCGCACGCTTGTCCATCTGCGTGCGCTCCTTGGTGCTGCGCCGCATGACCGGTGTGACGATCAGGACGGAAAAGGTCACCGCGGCAAGCAGCAGGCCTGCCAGATAGAATTGCAGCTTTTCGCCATAGGAAAGCATGCCGCCGGTCTTCAGCGTAAAGGCTTCCCAGTTGTAGATTGAGGTGTAGAGGGAGAAGCTGGCAAGCGCCAATGCCGCCAGCAAAAGCAGCGTGTTCAGCGGGGCAATGATGCCCTCGAAATGTATTCCTCGTTTCGACACTGGCTTCCCGACTTTGCGGTGCACTCAACATGAAGCTCACGGCTTGAATTTGACTATAGGTCACATCCTTAAAGGGCGCCTTAAACCTCATGGTTAATGAAGCGTAAATTATGAAGCCGGTTGACCTGTTATTCGGCCCGTTGAAGTTGATCTGAAATCCAGGCATGGGCGGCTTCCGCGTCCGTAAACCGGTGCCAGTCCGCGCCAAACTGGTTGCGAAACCAGGTCGATTGGCGTTTCGCGTATTGCGCTGTTGCGGTTATGGCAAGTTCAACCGCCTTGTCCCGGGAAATCTCCCCATCGATGAACGCCCTGATTTCCCGCACGCCGATAGCCCTCATCGCGGGCAATTCGGGGGCTGCATCCAGCGCCAGCAGCGCCCGGGTTTCTTCAATGGCGCCCCTTTCCATCATGGTCTTGAACCGCTCGGCAATCTTCTCCCGCAACCGGGCACGATCGGGTTCAAGAACAATCCTGATGGCGTTCTGCCCGGCCAGCACCCCCTCACCCTTGTCACGTATCTGCCACCAGGAAAGCGGCTTGCCGGTCGACCGCACAACTTCCAGTGCCCGCACGATGCGTTGGCCATCGCCCGGTTTGATTTTGCGCCAGCTTTCAGGATCCATCATCTCAAGTTCGCGGTAAAGCGCAGACACATCGCTTTTTGCCGCCTCGCGCAGGGATTGGCGGATTTCCGGATCGACAGGCGGAATCAGTGAGAGCCCCTCCAGCAGGGCCTTAAAGTACAGACCGGTACCACCGGCAAAAACCGGACGCATTGTGTTCTGGCAAAGGCCGTCCAGCACTGATTTCACATCATCTAGCCAGCGCGCGACAGAATAGGCCTCGCGCGGATCGACATGGCCAAACAGATGATGGGGCACCCCTTCTGTTTCCGCTTCACCGGGACGCGCGGTAACGACCTCAAGCACACCGTATACCTGCATCGAATCGGCATTGATCACCGCTCCGCCCGCCCGTGCAAGCTGCATGGCCAATGCGGACTTGCCGCTTGCCGTGGGTCCGGCTATCAAAACAGGCCTCTTCACATTACACCGCCGGTACGCCAATCCCTTGCGATTGCGCCAACCGGACCGCAAATATCCGGCCCGCTTATGATCGAAAATCCCGTCATAACCCTTCTGTGCCCGCCTGGCGAGGCATTGCTCGACACCGAAAGGATGAGCGCAGTACGCCGCGTGCTCGGCGATTGCAGGAGCGAATGGCTCCATGAAAACCACGTGGCCGATTTTCTGCCTGACGCACAAGCCGATGCAGCCTCGGTCCTGACGGCGATCCGCACGATCATCGGCACGCTTCCCATCGACATTGCCCTGCAGGACAGGGCTACACGGCGCAAGAAGGCACTGATTGCCGACATGGATTCGACCATGATTGATCAGGAATGCATCGATGAACTGGCTGCCGAGGTGGGGCTGAAGGACAAGGTCGCCGCCATTACGGCAAGGGCCATGAACGGTGAAATCGAGTTCGAACCGGCATTGCGCGAACGGGTTGCCTTGCTGGCCGGACTGCCGGACACCATTGCCGGTAAAGTCATTGAGCAGCGCATCACCCTTGCCTCCGGCGGCCCGGTTCTGCTCGCCACGATGAAAGCCGCCAACTGCCACTGCGTCCTGGTTTCCGGCGGTTTCAGCCTGTTTACGAGCCATATTGCATCTGCGCTCGGGTTTGACGAGCACCACGCAAACCGGCTGGAAATTCAAAACGGCAAGCTGACAGGCAGGGTGATTGAACCCGTTTTGGGAAAACAGGCAAAGATCGACACCCTTGAGCGCGTGGCCAAAGAACAGCAGCTTTCGCCTGAAGATTTCATCGCGGTGGGCGATGGTGCCAACGATCTGGGCATGCTGGGTGCCGCCGGAACCGGTGTTGCCCTCCACGCCAAGCCTGTCGTGGCAGAAAAGGCGAAGTTCCGCATTGACCATGGCGACCTGACCTCCCTGCTCCATCTTCAGGGCTATCGCGCCGAGGAGTTCGTGTCGCCATGAAACTTGAAACCGAGCGCCTTGCCATGCGGCCCTGGCGCGAAAGCGACCGGCCGGTCTTTCACCGGCTCAACCGTGAAGACACAATCATGGAGTTCTTCCCGTTCCGCAGAACGCCCGAACAGGCAGATGCGGTAATGGACCTCCTCAATGCCAGGATTGCCGAGCACGGCTTTGGCTTTGCCGCACTTGTACGCAGGCACGAAGGCGACTGTATCGGCATTTGCGGACTGAGCCGCACCGATCTCGAACCGTTTTTTCCCGATGGCAGTGTGGAAATCGGCTGGCGGCTTCTGCCCGAAACCTGGGGCAAGGGCTATGTAACGGAAGCGGGAAAACGCCTGCTCGCCTTTGCCTTCGAGGAACTGAAACTGGCCGAAGTCGTATCCTTCGCCGTTCACAACAATCACCGTTCGCTTGCGGTAATGCAGCGCCTCGGCATGCAGCCCGATCCGGCTCGCAACTTCGATCACCCCGGCGTTCCGGACACCCACCCCCATCTGAAGCGCCATGTATGCCATGCCATCAGCAGGCAGCAATGGCAGAACACGGCACAAAAAGATTCTATTTAAAATCAGACAGTTGCTGGGCCGGCCGGATTCAGCTTCACAAGCACCTGACTCAACCTGTCAACGAGATGACGCCTGCAACGGCATACAAAAATACGGCCCGCGCGTGGTACGGGCCGTATTGATTGATCCGGTTTCGGGCGGCTCTGTCAGCTTTCGATGCGCACCACGACGAAACGGATGTCGCCTTCCTTGTTGGCGATCATCAGCAATGCGTTCTTGCGTCCGCTCTTCTTCAACTCCTCGACCCGTTCGGACACGTCCTGCGGCGTTGCAACAGGCTCCTGATTGACCTCGACAATAACATTGCCGGCCTCGATGCCCTTGTCCTCGGCACTGGTGCCTTCCGCAACATCTAGAACATAGACACCCTTTACCTCGGCAGCGACGCCTTCGGCATCGCGCAACGCATCATCAAGTTCCTGCAACATCATGCCGAGTACCGGCTTGGCACTGTCGCTCTTCTTGTCGTCGTCCTCTTCCTTCGAAGCCTTGATGGCCTTTTCGCCTTCTTCAAGGCGCCCGACCTCAACCTGGACGGTCTGTTTCTCTCCCTTGCGGAAGAGCACCACATCCACCGATTCACCAACCGGCGTATCGGCAACGATCTTGGGAAGGTCACGCATGGTTTCGACTTCCTTGCCATCGAAGGAAAGCACGATGTCGCCCGACTGGATGCCTGCCTTGTCGGCCGGTCCGTCCTTGAAAACGTCTCCCACAAGCGCGCCCTTTGCCTCATCAAGGCCAAGGCTCTCGGCAATCTCCTCGCTGACGAGCTGAATCTGCACCCCGAGCCAGCCACGGCGCGTTTCGCCAAACTCGATCAACTGGTCGATAACCGGCTTTGCGAGCGCTGTCGGGATGGCAAATCCGATGCCGATCGACCCGCCCGACGGAGAAATGATGGCCGTGTTGATGCCGATCACATCGCCTTCCATGTTGAACAGCGGCCCTCCGGAATTGCCCCGGTTGATGGCCGCATCCGTCTGGATAAAGTTGTCATAGGGACCGGAATTGATATCGCGTCCGATTGCCGAGACGATGCCCATGGAGACCGAACCGCCAAGGCCGAACGGGTTGCCGATTGCCATGACCCAGTCGCCGATCCGCGATTTTTCCGAATCCCCGATGTCCACATGAGCCAGATCGCCATCCGGCTTCACGCGTAACACGGCAATATCGGTTTTCGGATCCGTGCCGACAATCTCCGCCACCAGCTTGGAGCCATCGGCAAAATTGGCGACGATTTCATCTGCATCGGCGATCACATGATTGTTGGTGATGATGAGCCCGTCCGCACTGATGACAAAGCCGGAGCCGAGCGATTGCCTGTTGCGGGTCGGCCCGTCATCATCATCGCCGCCACGTGGAAACAGATCGTCAAAAAACTCCTGAAACGGGCTGCCTTCGGGCACCTGGGGGATCGGCAGTTTCGGCCGGCGTTGCTTGACCTTCTGGGAGGTCGAGATATTGACCACGGCCCCAAGCAGGCCCTCCGCCAGGTCGGCTACTGAAACCGGCCCGTTGGGCTGCGCCAGAGCCGGTACAATACCTGCTGTGGTTGCCGGGACAGCCAGCGACAGTGCAATGGCAAAAGCTGCAATTTTTTGTTTGAAGTCGTGCACCATGCACCCGTTCCTTTCCTGTTGCGCTGCGTAGAAGCCGCGAAAATTCTGCGCCGCCTAACCCTTGGCAAGCCACACAATGCCAACCCCAATGGTCATCACCACGATGCCGAGCGTCCGCAGGGTCTGATCGGGGATAAACGGCAACTGTTCTGCCATACGTTTTATACCGCCGGGAAAGACAGCGTAAATCAAACCTTCGAGAACCAGGAACAAACCTGCTGCTATGATTAACTCGTTCACGGCATTTCCCGATCGACAGGGCTTGCTCTCACAGCAAGCGGGCGAAATAGAGGCATTCCGCCCGCCGGCCAGAAGCTATTGCCGCGCGGGCCTGTCCGGAGCGCCCGTTGCATTGCCGAAATACTGGAAGAACTCCGAATTCGGCGACAGCACCATGGTCGTGCCGGACTTTTCAAGCGCTTCAAGATAGGCCGTCATCGAACGGTAGAACTCGAAGAACTCGGGGTCCCGGTTGAAGGCATTGGCAAAGATCGCATTGCGCTCCGCATCGCCTTCACCGCGCAGGATCTGTCCATCGCGCTGGGCAGCAGCTTCGATTTCCACCACCTCGCGATCAGACCGCGCACGGATCCGTCGCGCTGCTTCCTGGCCTCTCGCCCGCAACCGCTCGGCTTCCGCCAGACGTTCAGCAGTCATCCGGTTAAAGGTCTGTTCGGAGACTTCCTGCGTCAGATCGGTACGCCGGATGCGAACATCCTCAATCTGGATGCCAAGTTCATTGGCAGCAGGCCGCAACTGGTCGCGGACCTCCCGCATCATCGCCGAGCGCTCCTCGGACAGCGCGGCTTCAAAGCCGCGCAGGCCGTAGACCTGGCGAAGCGAGTTATCCAGACGGGTGCGCAGCCGCTGCTCGGCCAGTTCCAGACGGCCTGAAACCTGCCCCCGGAAACGCGCCGCATCGGAGATCTTGTAGGTCACGAAAGCATCAACCTCGTAGAACTTGCCGCCTGAAACCTGAACCGTGATGTCGTCGAGATCAAAGCGCAACAGCCGGTCCTCGACGATCTGCACCGTATCCAGTTCAAACATGGTGAGAGGCAGTTTGAAATAAAGGCCAGGCTGGGTCTCCACCCGCTTGATTTCACCAAACCTCAGCACGATCGCCTGATCGCGCTCATTGACCACGAAAAAAGAGTTAAGACCAAGGAACGCCAGAACGGCGAGCAGGATCAGAATGATTGGTCCGCGGCTCATTGGCTTACTCCCTCACTGGTTTCCGGTTCGCTGTTTCTGCGTTTCTGGAGTTCAGGCAGAGGCAGATAGGGAACGACGCCCGTGCCGCTGCCGCCCTGTTCGATAATCACCTTGTCGGAGCCTCCAAGTACTTTTTCCATGGTTTCAAGGAACAGCCGCTTGCGGGTGACTTCCGGCGCCTTGCTGTATTCATCGTAAACGGAAATGAAGCGCTGGGCTTCACCCTTGGCTTCCTCCACGATGCGGTTCTTGTAGGCTGCCGCATCTTCGCGAATCTGCGCTGCCTCGCCTCGCGCGGCGCCCAGAATACGGTTGGAATACCGGTTTGCCTCTTCGATGAAGCGGTCTTCATCCTGTTCAGCGCGCTGCACCTCGTCAAAGGCGTCGGCCACAGGTCCCGGCGGTGCCACATCCTCTATGTTGACCGCGTTGACCGTCAGGCCGGTCTTGTAATCGTCAAGCGTATCCTGAACGATCGAGCGTACCTGTTCTGCGACACCGGCACGGTCATCACGGAAGACGTCCTGAGCAGGCCGCCGGCCAACCACTTCGCGCATCGCGCTTTCGGCCACCTGGCGCACCAGTTCATCCGGCTCGCGGGTGTTGAACAGATAATCTTCGGGATCGGTGACCTGATAAAGGACTGAAAATGCCAGATCGACAATGTTCTGGTCGCCAGAAAGCATCAGGCCGGTGGTGTTGGTGCCACGGCCGACGGTACCGATATTGATCTGGTTTTCGCGGATATTGGCAACTTCGTAGGTTTCAACCGGCCACCAATGAAAGTGCAGACCGGGACCGGAAACCTCTTCCTTCGGCTTGCCGAAGCGCAATTCGATGCCCAACTCGTCCGGCTGGATCGTGTAAACGGACTTGAAGGCATAAAGCGCTACCGCTGCCAGCAGGATAATGCCGAGAACCAGCGGGCTGAAGCCGCCGCCACCCGGAATCGCCTGTTTGAGCTTTTCCTGTCCCTTGCGGATGATGTCTTCAAGGTCGGGCGGCTGGCTTCCGCCGCCCCGTGGTCCTGAAGGTCCCTGCCCCCAGGGACCGCCGCCATTATTGTTACCCCCACCCCAGGGGCCGCCACTTTGATTGTTCCAGGGCATTCACTGTCCTTTGCCTGCAGGATTGCATTTGCAGCTTGTTATAGGGATCGTGCGGCCCGCTTTCAACGGCCACCGTGCAATGAATGCGCACCCGGCACTGCGGCAATTC
This sequence comes from Salaquimonas pukyongi, assembly GCF_001953055.1. NCBI lineage: Bacteria > Pseudomonadati > Pseudomonadota > Alphaproteobacteria > Hyphomicrobiales > Salaquimonadaceae > Salaquimonas > Salaquimonas pukyongi. The sequence goes on from NZ_CP019044.1 coordinate 2,133,568, forward strand.
ATACCCGCTGCGGCAATCTCAACCGGCCAGATTGGCGGCAGCACGCTCATAAATCACATAAAGAGTTTCCGCATCGTCCCTTTCGCCCGCTGCAAAGGCCTCACGATAAACCGGTTGCCACTCCTGCGGATTGATGTTGGGAAAACGGGTATCGCCATCCGGCTCCGCCAGCACATGCGTGACGTAAAGCCGGTCTGCCAGGGCAATTGCCTCGCCATAAAGTTGCCCGCCGCCGATCACGCAGATCTCTGCCGGCAATTTCTTGTCGGCGATCAGGCTGCCGGCAAGCGAAATCGCTTCTTCGAGGTTTCCTGCACAATGCGCGCCCGGCGCTTGATAGCCTTTCGTGCGCGTTACCACGATGTTTTCGCGGCCCGGCAGCGGCTTTCCGATCGATTCCCACGTCTTGCGCCCCATGATGACGGGCTTGCCCATCGTATCGCGCTTGAAGCGTTTCAAATCGGAGGAAAGCCGCCACGGCAATCCGCCATCAACGCCAATGACGCCATTGGCCGCGATGGCGACAACAAGGGAGAGAACGGGGCGGTCTTTGGCCATGATACTCACACTGCTGCACTGAAATACTGCAAGGCCATGGATCTAAACCGCCACCGGTGCCTTGATGTGGGCATCGGCTTCATAACCGATGAGCTCGAAATCCTCATAGGTGAATTCAAACAGATCGCGCACCTGGGGATTGATCCGCATCTCCGGCAGGGATTTGGGGGAGCGGGCAAGCTGCAGTTTCGCCTGCTCGAAGTGATTGTGATAAAGATGCGCATCCCCCAGCGTGTGGACGAAATCGCCCGGCTTCAAATCGCACACCTGGGCGATCATCATCGTCAGCAATGCGTAGGAGGCTATGTTGAACGGAACGCCCAGAAAGATATCGCCGGAGCGTTGATAAAGCTGGCATGAAAGCCTTCCGTCGCTGACATAAAACTGAAACAGGCAGTGGCAGGGCGGCAGTGCCATTTCATCGACCAGCGCCGGGTTCCATGCTGAAACAATCAGGCGGCGGGAGTTCGGATTGGTTCTGATCTGGTCCAGCAGGTTTTCGATCTGGTCAACCGAATGCCCCTCACCTGCCGGCCATGAGCGCCACTGATAGCCATAGACCGGGCCAAGATCGCCGTTTTCATCGGCCCATTCATCCCAGATGGAAACGCCGTTTTCCTTCAGCCAGCCGATATTCGTCTCACCGCGCAAAAACCACAGCAGTTCGATGATGATCGAACGCAGATGCAGTTTCTTGGTCGTGAGCACGGGAAATCCCCGCGACAGTTCGAACCGCATCTGATGACCGAAAATCGAACGGGTTCCTGTACCCGTCCGGTCGCCCCGGTCCGAACCCTCCTTCAGCACGGTTTCAAGCAGATCGAGATATTGCCGCATGATCGTGTTCCGTTTGCGCGATTCGCCCCTTTTAAAACGTGCCTTCTCTAATTGAAATCACCGGCCGGCCGATAGTGCGGTTTTCAATCACGATCAGCAGCAATCACCGAAATCCGGAATTGCCTCGCAAAACCGTGAGATACGAACAAGCCCGGTTCATGAAACTCTCATTTTCAGTTGAATGCGCAACTTGCCATATTGGCAGGGTCAGAGGGCGGTTGCAGCTGTTCAGGCTCCATTTTCCATCCCACGACCCCCCAAGGAGTTCGGCCGGCGCTTCCGTCTTCTGACACCCGGCTCTTGAGCCGGAAAAAAGCTAGGCTGTATCGGCGTTCAGGTTTAGGCCGCCATGCCAAGTTTGGCTTCCAGCCGTTCGTATTCGGCCTGCTTTTCGAAAATGTAATCCCGCTGCAGCGGCACGGCATCGCGCTGCCGCGAGAGCTGCATGTGAAAGACCAGTTGCGCCCCGCTTCGGAACATTTCCTCGGCGGAAATGAGATAAAACTCCCACATCCGCGCAAAGCGCTCATCAAACATTTCCACGACCTTTTGCCGGTTACTCTGGAAGCGGCGGTTCCAGTGGTTGAGCGTCTTGGCATAGTGGGTTCTGAGAAATTCCAGATCAAGCACCCATAACCGCTCGTTCTCCACCACCGGAAACACTTCCGACAGAGCGGGCGAATAGGCGCCGGGAAAGATGTATTTGCGCAGCCAGGGGCTCGCCGTTCCAGGCGGACTCATATGGCCGATGGAATGCAGCACCATGACCCCGTCATCGGGCATCAGCGCATTGATCGTTGAAAAGAACTCCGGATAGTGATGAACGCCAACATGCTCGAACATGCCGATCGACACGATTCGATCGAACTTGCCGGTCAGTTCACGGTAATCGCGCAATTCAAACCGGACACGGTCGCCAAGCCCCATATCCTGTGCCCGGCGGTTTGCCAGTTCGCATTGCTCCCTTGATAGGGTCACCCCGGTAACTTCGACCTCGCACAACTGCGCCAGATAGAGCGCCATGTCGCCCCATCCCGAGCCGATATCCAGTATCTTCTGTCCCGGCTCCATCGCCAGCTTTGCCGCTATCAGACGCAGCTTGTTGCGCTGCGCCTGCTCCAGGCTCTCATTGTCATTCCTGAAATAGGCGCAGGAATACAGCAGGTTCCGGTCGAGGAAGAGCTTGTAGAAATCATTGCCGATATCATAGTGATGGGCAACGTTGCGTTGTGCCTGCCCCCGGCGGTTGGATTGCTGCAGCCGGCGGAACAGACGCGATCCTCTCGCCAGCAGTGCCAGCCAGGCATTGCCCTCCAGCGCCTTGCGGTTTTTGTTGTAGACCGCCAGCATGTCGCGAAGATGGGTGCCGTCCTCCATGGTCAGCGTACCATCCATATAGGCTTCACCCACCGAAAGTTCTGTCTTCACGACGATGTCGCGGTAGAGTTTGCGGTCATGCAGGCGGATGGAGGAAAACGGCTCTCCGCCGTCTCCATAAACGTGCCGGACCCCATCCACATCGGTCACCACCAATTTGCCGGTGCGGATAATCGATCGGAAAAAACGGTCGAGGAGTTTCATCTCAACCCCTAAACAATTCCTGCCTGTTGCATCTGCTTGCAGCAAGGATTCCACAAACGCATTTGTGATGCAAATGGCGACGCCCCGCAGCACCAGCCGGACAGAAAAAAGCCCCGGCAGCCGCGCCGGGACTTCCAAACAGGCTCAGGTCAAATCGACAATCGGGATCACAGGTCGCCGAGCTTGCCCATCTCCTTGGCTACCAGATAGTAGAAGGTCACCCGCTGCTTGTTGCGGTCACCGGACATGGTTTCGCAAACACTCGCAATCGCGCTGTCACAAGCTGCTGCATCGCCAATCCCGAGTTTCTTCATGCACCAGCTCTCGCGAACGCGATCCAGCTCGCTCTGATCGGTGCAGGAAACAAGCGAAGCATCCCGCGAGCGAAGCGCGATTCCCAGATGCTTGACGATTTTGTCGACCACACCGGCATCTGCACCTGCATCGTAACGTTGTACATCACCAAGATAATCACTCATGAAAACTCTCCCTTTTAGCTATTCCTTGCATGTGCCATCCCACACGGCATTTGATGTGGAAATCGCCTTTTCACCGGAGATTTGTCCAGTAAATGCCGATTTTTGTATCACACACTTTACGATGCGTCACCATGAATTTGTCCACAGCACGCCTGGCGCTCCGCCAGCGCAGGCAATGGGGACAAATTACCGATTGAACGAACCGCGCCGGCACACTACATTAAACCTGCCGGTTTTCCGGCTATGACGATAAATGACCTGTGTAATAAGCCTATCGGACCCGGGGCGGTACCCGGCGCCTCCACCAAAAACCATCGCCTGGCCGCCAGGCTTGCCGCGATGGCTTTTGATGGGGGCGAAACAGGATCGACGAGGGTGTAAAGACTGTGTTTTCGTCCGGCATGGTAGCCACCGTTATCGGGCCAAACTTGATAGTTGCAAACGACAACTATGCGGAAGCACGTCTCGCTGCCTAAGGCGGTGTGACAGCTTCACATGAACTCCTGAGGGTTCGCACTTTCAGGCGGGGTTCGGAGGCACCTGGCAACAGAAGCCTCCACTTTCAATTCCCTGGTAACGATTGAACCTAAAGCCTTTTGCTTTCGAAGCCGAAACGCATATAAGCTGGGTATGGCGTGCCTGCCCGCTGATGGGTTGGCCGAACAGAACAGGGCGCGGAAGGAACCATGGACGAGGAACAGGTCAGCGAAGATTTGATACGCTATGACGTGCTGACCCAGGACGCGCTTCGCAGCGTCATCCGCAAGGTTCTTGATGAAGTTGCCGTGGCCGGGCTTCCCGGCGACCATCATTTCTTCATAACGTTCGATACCGGCTTTCCCGGCGTACGGCTTTCAAAGCGCATGCGCGAGCGTTACCCCGAATCGATGACCATCGTCATTCAGCACACCTATTGGGACCTCAAGGTCAATGATGGGGGCTTCGAGGTGGATCTGACCTTCAACGACATTCGCGAGCGCCTTGCCATTCCCTTTGCCGCCATCCAGGCTTTTTTCGATCCATCGGTAAAATTCGGCCTTCAGTTCGACGTTGCCATCGAAACCGCGGACGATGGCCAAGCGGCTGTCGAGGCGCGGGAACAGGAACGCCGGGAAGCGCCCGTTGAGATACAGCAGAAGCGGCGGGGCGAGAAAAGGGATGAAAGCGAAGAACCCGCCGGGGAAGAAGCCGGTGACGCTTCAGGCGCGTCCGGCGAAGTCGTCTCCCTCGATGCATTCCGGAAGAAGAAGTGATCTGACCGGCGCTGTTACGCCATGAAGAAGCGATCGATCTCCATTCAGGGACACCGTACCAGCTATTCCCTGGAAGATGCCTTTCAGGCCGAGTTGCAGAAAATCGCCGGCCAGGAGGGCATATCGGTCGCCCGGCTCATCGCCCGCATTGACCGGGAACGCAGCCGCGGCATCAATCTTTCCTCTGCGCTGCGCCTCCACGTGTTGGAATACCTCAAACAGCAGCGCGGCTGATCCTGGCACCTGCTGATCCTGGCACTTATTGTGTGTTGCGCTGAAACAGTTTTTCGATGTTCTTGAACAGATCGTTTGCGGTCGGCGGGGGCAACGGGCGGGCCTCCACTCCTTCCTTGACCTGTGTCTTGCGCGACTGTTTTGCCTGGCGCTGTTGTGCTTCCTGCTCCTTTGCAAGGCGTTCCTGCTCGGCCCTTGCAGCCGCTTCGGCAGCTTTGCGGGCTGCCTCCTCGGCCTTTCGCTTTTCCTCAAGCTTGCGCTGGCGCTCGGCTTCCTGCTGGCGCAGGCGTTCAGCCTCGCGCTCCTTCTCAAGGCGAATTCGCTCGCGCTCTTCCTCTTCACGGCGGCGCTGCTCTTCAAGCTTTGCTGCCACATGGCGCTGGCGCATTTCAGAGCGCAGCAGGTCCTGCCGAAGGCGCTGGCGTTCGAGCACGGCCGATTGCAGGATTTCAACCCGCCGCTGCTCTCGCTCGAAAGCCCGCAGCGACAGAAAACCCTCCAGCGGAGCGGTTGCAATTTCCAGCTCCGGCGCAACAACCGGCCCTGCCAGTTTCACGGTAAACTCGGTGCTTGCCCCTTCCTGTGCCTCAAGTCCTGCCTCCGGTGCCATCGCAAGGACAGCCGAACCGGTACCGTCCGTAAGATTGAGCATCAGGTCGAGGCTGGGCGACGGGCTTTCGGGCGTCTTGGGCACGATATTGCGCATCTGCATGGTTCCCCGGCTTACGGTGAATGCCGTGGCAGGAATGGAAAAGGCAGTTTCCCCTGTCAGGAAGGCCGCCTGCACGAGCTGGGGGACCGCTTGGGCGTTGATTTCAAATCCCTCCGCATCTGCCGCCTTCAGTACCGATGCCAGCCCCTGCTGCCTTATGCCCTTCACAAGTCCGCCGGTCACCGAGAGCACCCCTTCTCCACCAAGGGAACCGACAATTGCCCGCGGCGTCTTGCCAAGACCGTCAAATCCGCCGGAAAGCTCCAGACTTCCCCGGATGTCGAGCGGCACGTCATGGATTGCTGCAAGCATTTGCAGATCAAGTTCAGACGCCTCCAGACGAAGGCGCATGCCTAGGCTGTCGCCTGAAGTAAGAGACATCTCGCCAGACAGCTTCCCGCCTGCCCAGTCAGCCTTCGCTTCGTTCAGCTCAAATCCCGTTTCCCCCAGCTTCATGTCCGCCAGAAAGCCCTTTGCCAAACCGCCAACACCAAGATCGGCGGACGTTGCAGTAAGGCGGATTTGCGCACCGTCAAACGGGATCAAAGGATCGGAGAATTCAGCCTGTGGCCACGGCATTCCATCGGGGGAAAGACTGATTTCCGGCTGGATGCCGAAAACACCAGCCAGCACTGCCGGAAGGGAAAAATGGTCAAGATCAAGCTTGCCGCCCACAAGGGTCTGCCCATTTCCTTGCACGAAGTCGAGCCTGCCTCCGATAGAGTTGCCGCCGAGCTGCCCGCCTGAAATCTCGAATGTGTGTGCCTGGCCATCGGTCCGCGCAAGCTGTCCTGCCACCGAGAAGGGCACGACATCACCGGCAACCGAGTTCAAACCCGGTATCACATGCCCGAATGCGGTAACGATTGGCGCAAGATCCTGGGTACCGAAAGTCAGGTCAAACTGATAGTCGGCCTCACCGGCCCTGGCAGGATAATAAAGACCTTGCAGATTCAGGGCCGTGCCCGAGGCGTTTGCGATCAGCGCCGTGGAATATCCCTTGTCAGTGCTGCCCACCATGTCGAGATTGACCTGCAGCGGCCCCGACAGCCCGCCAAGCAAAGGGGTAAACCCGTACCGTCCCAGCCCGGCCTGAAGAAGCAGTTTCGAACTGTCCATATTGACCGCCTTGAGGGTCAAGGCAAATCCGTCCCGGGCAAATGTGTTCAGCCCGCCATCGAAACCGCCATGCATGTCGAATTCAGTACCGCCGGCAAGACCCCTGACCACATAGCGGTTCTGCGAGGCAATGCCTTTTCCCGTGCTCCCCCCGGCATCAATTTCCAGCACCAGTTGCGCATCGGCAGTCAGCGAAGGCTCACGAGCCATATCCGAGACAACCGGCACATCGCCAAATCTGGAAACTGCCTCTGCTGCCAGGAGGGCAAGGTTTGCCGCCTCAACTTCGATACGCAGATTGCCGCTGGCATCGGTGAGCAGGTTTTTTATCTGGCCGGTGCTTTTGAACCGTGCGCCGAGAAAACGCTCCGCATTGAGCCGGGAAACGGACAGTTTCCCGCTGCGCAACTGAAATTCCAGATCAACGCCCTCTGCGCGCAATGAATAGCCCGAAAGCCGGCCGGCCTTGACGGCAACGTCAAGATCGTGATTGCCCGCTGCCAGATCGTCATGACCGGTCAGAAGATAGAGCGCCCGCAAATCGTCAAGCTGAATGGCATCGCCGGACAGCCGGACCAGAACGGCCGGATTTCCCAGTGTTCCGTCGAGCTTTTCAACCGGCGCCAGGCGATTGATCCGCCCGGTGATCAGATGATCGTCGAGCCGGATTTCAAGGTTCTGCAGGTCCAGTTGCGAGGGGGAGGCATTGATACTTCCCGAAAGGCCGGCCCGTTTGATACGGCGGATATGCGGGCTTGCCCTTCCCGCAAGCCAGCCGGCAAGCCCGGAGGGCTGACGGGTGGCAACAACTATATCGCCATCGATGCCGAAATCGTCACCCGTGCCGATAGAACCGGAAAACTCAAGAATAGTATTGCCCGGCAGTGTCGCCTCGAGACGGTGCACCTTCCAGCGCTTCCCCTCGGGCTGCACCACCGTGCTGATTTCGCGCAACATCGTGTCACCGGACACAATGGCCGGAATTTCAAAATCCAGCACACCGTTTATTGCCGGCACGGGCACTTCATCAAGAATGCCGCGCACCAGGGCGATGCGCTCTTCCAAGGTTGTCGCCCCACCCTCGCTGCCGCGCATCTGCGCAATCCGCGCCACATCGATCTGCCGGCCATCCAGTTGAAGCCTGAATCCTTTGCTGCCGCGCAGATCAACAGTCCCCAGTCCGCTCAGCACAAAGGGATCGTCTCTCGAGCCTATCTCGACAGAAAGTTCGTCAAGATCGAGCTGTGCTGGAACCAGCCGGTATTTGCCTCTTGTACGCACCGGAAGTCCCGTCTCACTGGCCGACACACCGCGCAAACCGCTGGCACCGTTTTGACCCACCGGGGCAATTTCGAACATCCCCTCCCAGGCCAGCACATCCTCTTTGAGGCTGACCGGGCCGTCAGCCTTGAGCTCATAGGGCTGGTCTTCGCGCACTCCGGTGATCTTGAGGCGTATCGTTCTTGCTTCGGTAAGCCGGCCGGTGGAAACCGAAAATGCCGTCGCGCTGCCTGCGACGTCGCCACTGCCTTCGATCCGCCAGGGACCGATAAGCGATTGGGCGGAAATGTCCGCATCAATCCTGTCGCCGGTAATCGTGGAACCACCGGCAAGGCCGCTTAGAATGAAACTGGCGCCGCGGACCGTCAGGCTGTCCAGGGCCACCTGGTCCGGATCAACCAGCAATTCCCGCCGCTGTGTCCAGGCAATCCGGCCACTCTCATCCACTTCGATGTTGAAGTGCGGGCGGGTCAACGACATGTTGACGATCCTGATTTCGCCCGAAAGCAGCGGCGCCAGCTCCACATTGGCGGAGAACTGGTCGACCGTCATCAGCGGTTCGCCGGAACTGGTTTTACCGACGGAAAGGTCGCCAAAGGTGACCGAGGGGAGCGGCAGGATGCGCACCTTTGCGCCTCCGCCAACCTTCACCGGCTGGCCGAATACCTGGCTCGCCTGGCGCTCGAAATCCTGCTTGTAGGCCGTCCAGTCGATGAAATAGGGCGCCACCAACGCTGTAAAAAGCGCGATGACGACCAGCACACCACTGAATACGAACAGGCGGAACAAGCCTTTTCAAACTCCCTCAACTGCGCATGCCGGGCGGTCGCATGCGTCAAAAAATCCGGTAATCCGGTGTGAAACACCGGCCTTGTCAGAAATGCACGACTTTGCCGGGATTGAGAATATTGCCCGGATCGAGTGCCCTTTTTATGGCGCTCATCACCTCCCAGCCATGGCCATGCTCAAGTGCCATGTATTTCATCTTGCCCTGGCCAATGCCATGTTCGCCAGTGCAGGTGCCATCCATGGCAATGGCACGCTCGGCAAGCCGCTTCACCATTGTTTCCATCCGCGAAACCTCGTCCGCATCCTCCATCATCACCAGCGGCAGAACATGAAAATTGCCATCGCCCACATGGCCGACAATCGGTGCAATCAGCCCCAGTGCCTCGACATCCCTGCGGGTTTCCTCAACGCACTCGGCAAGCCGCGAGATCGGAACGCATGCATCGGTGGGAACGCCTTTCGCCCCCGGCCGCCAGGCAAGGGCAGCGTGAAATGCATCATGGCGTGCCTTCCACAACCGGTTTCGGTCTTCCTGTTTTTCCGCCCATGCGATCTTGCTGCCGCCTGCCTCCTCTGCCAGGGCCTGGAAAAACTCCGCCTGCTCGCCCACGCTGTTCTCAGAACCGTGAAACTCCAAAAACAGGGTCGGCTGGTGGGCATGGGAGAGGTTCGAATAGCGGTTGACCATCTCCATCTGCAGCGCGTCCAGCAGTTCAATGCGGGCAACCGGTATGCCCGCCTGGATCGCTGCAATCGTGGTGCGGCAGGCGGCATCCACATCACCGAACTGGCACACCCCGGCCATGACCTTTTCAGGAATACCGTAAAGCCGCAATGTCAGTTGCGTGATGACGCCGAGTGTGCCTTCCGATCCCACAAGCAGACGGGTCAGATCATACCCGGCAGACGTCTTCTTTGCCCGCTGTGCCGTATGAACGATTTTTCCATCCGCCATCACGGCCGTTACATTCACCACATTGTCGCGCATGGTTCCATAGCGCACAGCATTTGTGCCGGATGCCCGTGTGGCCGCCATGCCGCCAAGCGAGGCATTGGCGCCCGGGTCGATGGGAAAAAACAGGCCGGTATCGCGAAGATAATCGTTTAGTTCCTCGCGGGTACATCCTGCCTCCACCGTACAGTCAAGATCGTCGGTGCTCACCTTCAGCACCCGGTTCATGTGCGAAAGATCGATCGAAATGCCGCCATATGGCGCGTTGACGTTTCCCTCGAGCGAGGTTCCCGTCCCGAACGGAATGACCGCAACCCCATGGGTGGCGCACACCTGCACTGCTTGCTGAACATCATCGGTCGAACGGGCAAACAGCACCGCGTCGGGCAACTGGCTGGCGATATAGGTCATGGTATGGGCATGCTGCTCGCGCAGGGAAGTGGAAGTCTGGAATTGCCCGCCAAAGCGCTGTGCCAGGACATCGCAAACGGTTTTTACCGCCTGCCCATTGCGCTGCATGTCGCGCTGCCCATTGCGCCGCTGGCCCGCGTTCTCTGTTACCGGCTTGTTCACCTGCCTGCCCTGCCTGATCTTTGATGCATCTCGACCTTACTCCAAGACCGCCAAAAGGAAAGTGGCAAAGGCCAATTCTGCGACCAGGTCTTTATTTGACGGCTGGCATTTTCTATTGCTTGATCGTTGCAGCGCCAAAAACGCGCCTGCATCAATTCCTAACCTTTCCGCCCGGTGTTCATGCGTGACCTGATCCGACAACTGCCGAAAATGCTCAGGGATTGGGTAACGCCCAATCTGGCGCAGCACTGGGAATCGCGTCAGCCACTTGTCTGGCTGCTGTCATTGGCTGCTGGCGCCCTGGTTGCCGTGGTCGCCATCATCTTCCGCGAGCTGATCGGCATCTTTCAGTTCCTGTGGACGGGGACCACTGCCGAAACCCTTTCAGCCACGCTTTCTGCCCTGCCTTGGTACTGGGTGTTTTTCGGCCCGGTGGCCGGCGGCCTGCTGGTCGGCCTGTGTCTTGAATATCTCCTGAGCTCCAAGAGAACCCATGCGGTTGCCGATGTGATCGAGGCAAAAACCACCGGCAATGATCGCTTTGACCTTAAACAAACAGCCCTGTCAGGTACGGTTACCGCATTGTCCCTGGGGGCCGGTGCAAGCGGCGGACGGGAAGGGCCCGTGGTCTATCTCGGCGCCGCCTTTTCAAGCACGATAGCTCGCCGTTTCGACCTGCCAGCCTGGGGCAAGCGCACCCTGCTTGGCTGCGGCGTTGCCGCCGCCGTATCAGCCAGCTTTAACGCGCCGATCGCCGGTGTGCTGTTTGCTCACGAGGTGATCCTCGGTCACTATGCCATGCGCGCCTTCGTGCCCATCGTCATCGCATCGGTGGTATCGACCATTCTTTCAAGGCTGTGGTTCGGCGATATCGCCGCCTTTGCCATCCCCGACTACCAGATCACCTCCTTTTGGGAGTTTCCCGCCTTTGCCCTGCTCGGCGTGGTTTGCGCACTGGTGGCCGTAATCTTCCAGTTTGCCCTGATCGGCACCGATTACGTCGCCAGAAACATCAACATGCCGCTTATCCTGCGTCCGGTTGCCGGCGGCTTCCTGATCGGCACGATTGCGATCCTCTTTCCCCAGGTGCTTGGCGTGGGATATGAGGCAACCGACATGGCGCTCAAATCGCAGCTGCCACTGGCACTCCTGCTCGGCCTGCTCATTGCCAAGACGACGGCAACCGCCATTACCCTCGCCTCCCGCTTTGGCGGCGGCGTCTTCTCCCCGTCCCTGTATCTTGGTGCCATGGCCGGTGGCGCCTTCGGCATCATTGCCGCCAGCTTTTTCCCGGACATGGCCTCCAGCGAAGGTCTGTATGCCATTCTGGGCATGGGCGGCGTTGCCGCCGCCGTCCTCGGTGCACCGGTTTCAACCACCGTCATGGTGTTCGAACTGACAGGCGGCTATGCTCTATCCATCGGCCTGTTGCTGACCGTTTCCATCTCCAACGGCATTGCCCAGGCAATCCACGGCCACTCCTTCTTCCACTGGCAGCTTGAAATGCGTGGCCTGTTCGTCAACGAAGGACCGCAACAAACCTTGCTGCGCCAGCGCCGCGTCCGCGATTTCATGACGCCCCTTGATCCGGAAGAGCAAGCACCGGCGCCCCTTGATCCGGAAGGGAACGAGACCTTTCTCAAACCATCCTGGACGCTGGAATATGCATTGCGGACGTTCGACAATGGCGGCCACAGCACGCTGCCGGTGGTTGATGAAAGCGACGAAACCCGCATCATCGGCTGGGCACACCTGACCCATGGCCTGCGCTATTTCAACCGGGCACTCGCCGAGGCCACGGCCGAAGAGCACCATCACTAAAGCGGGGAGAGGCCATGCCCTGCCACCGAAAAACCAGCCGGATTATCCAAACAGCACTTTGGTTAACCGTTCATATTTTAACGAAACATTGTGCAAGGCGATAAAGGGAACAGCAAACTTCTTTCGCTAATTTTCCGCATCAGCAGGGAATGCCGCGATGGAATGCAAACAGCTAACCAAACTGCTTGGCGCGTTTATACGCAACGAGGCCGGGACCTATGTCACGGTATTTGCGCTCGCCACCCCGGCGATATTCGGTGTCGTTTCCGCCTCTGTGGAAATGTCATCGATCAGCCGGGTCCGCGCCCAGTTGCAGGCAGCGCTCGATGCTTCCGCGCTGGCAACCGGCAAACAGCTTGCTGTCACCACCGATGAGGACATTCTGCGCGGCTATGCGCAGGATTTCTTCGATTCCAATCTCGGCAGCGCCCTGGAACCTGAAAAGATCAACTTCGGCTTTCAGTTTCTCGACGTTCCCGATTCGGGCAAGCGCATTCGCGTTTCAGCCGATTACGACTACGACTTCATGCTGAAGTTTCTCGGCATGGATGAACTGCTGCTCGACATATCCTCCGAGGTTACCGCCGGTAACCGCACCATCGAGGTCGCCATTGTCATCGACAATTCCGGCTCGATGGATTCCTACACCGGCTCAAGCTGGGACACCCGGCTTGAAAAGGCACAGGAAGCTGCCGTCGCCTTGTCCGATCAGCTTTTTGCCCTTGCCAACATCTCCAACAAGCCCGATCCGGTCAAGATCTCGGTCGTCCCCTTCGGCCACTCCGTCAACATCGGCAACCAGTATCGGGGAGAGGCCTGGATGGACATGCAAGGCTGGTCTTCCATCCACCATGAAAACCTCAACTGGGAAGGCACGGACACACGTGGCGATGACTGGCCTGAGCTGGTCAGCTATCCAGCCGGCTTCAAGGGCTATGCGGCCGGAAGCGAAACCGCACCACCAACTTCCGGCGTGGTTGCGGTCGACTGGCTGACCCGCTGGACCTTGTTTGACGCGCTGGGCCTCGACTGGGAAGGCTGTGTTGAAATGCGGCCCTGGCCCTATCACACCACGGACGACACCCCGTCCGATCTCAACGCCGATACGCTGTTTGTTCCCATGTTCGCGCCTGACGAGCCCGATGAGGAAAACAGCAATGAAGACGACGACTATACCAACAACTATCTCGACGATTACTACCGGGCCTATGCCAATCCTGGCGGCCTGACCTATTGGGACAGTTCGCGGAGCGTTCATCGCCTCAAACGCAATATCCCCGGCCAGGGCTACAATTACGGCAACTACACCCGCCAGCAATGGCGCCAGGACTGGGGCATGAAGTACAACGACGATGCCAAGCGCAGCAGCTTCAACCAGTATTACAGCAACAATTTCGGCAATCGCGGCCCGAATTTCGGCTGCACGACCAACCCGGTTACCCCACTGACCAATCAGGCAGCCACCATTGAAAGCGCCATCAATGCCATGGATGCAGGCGGCTATACCAATGTGCAGGCGGGGATCGTCTGGGGATGGCGCACGCTTTCGGCCGGCGAACCGTTCACCCAGGGACGTGACTACAGCGTACCCGAGAACGACAAATACATCATCGTTCTGACCGACGGCAACAACACCTATCCCAGCCAGTACACCCGAAACGATTCCCAATACACTTCCTGGGGATACGAAAAGCATGGCCGGGTGTTCGGCGGCTTGCCGACAAGCATGTCAGCCGTTAACGCCATGAACGCCCACACCAAAACAACCTGTGACAACATCAAGGCGGTCATGGATGCCGACAATGAGCCGGCCTACAAGATCTTTACCATCGCCTATGACGTCGCCGACGGCTCAAGCGTCAAGACACTGCTTTACGACTGTGCCTCCAGCCGTGGCGATGGCACGAAATACTATTTCGATGTGTCGGGGGATGCGCTTGCCGCCGCCATGCAGGCGATCGGCAACGAGATTTCCGATCTGAGAATCTCCAGGTAATTACCACGCCGTCAGCTTTCCTATCGAGAAAGGGTGTTGGCGCGCTGCCGGACAAGTTCCTCGATCGCCTCCGCCACATGGGTTTCGGCAATGTGGTCATCGCCCTTTTCCACCCGGATGCGGTGGGCGGCAAACAGCACTTCCCCATGGCCAATACCAGCCGGTGGCTCGAACTTGTAGCTGGCAAGTTCGATCAAAAGGCCGAGCGGATCCTTGAAATAGATCGAATCCATGAAGCCTCTGTCCTTGATGCCTGAATGACCGATGCCCCGCGACTTCAGACGGTCTGCAACCTGTAACAGCATCGCCCTCGAAACATTAAAAGCCAGATGATGCACGCATCCAGGATCGGTCGGCGTGCGCCGGTTGTCGGCAGTCCTGTCTTCCTTGGTAAAAACCGTGATCAGCCGTCCGTCGCCCGGATCGAAATAAAGGTGGCTTTCCTCATCATCGTCGAGGTTGGGCTGCTCGAAGACAAACGGCATGCCCAGCACACCTTCCCAAAAATCGATGGATGTCTGGCGGTCTGCCCCGGTCAACGTAATGTGGTGTACGCCCTGCACCTGTAGTCGCTGCATGATCAGCCTCCGTTTTCGACAGAATTTAGGGTTCGAAACGCCGATGACAACCGGCTTTGAATTGACGATGCGTTCAATTGCCGTTCGAAAGGCCGGTCAACACAGGATTTGCTGCGCTATCAGTCGCCGCTTCTATTGCTGCTGCGCTTGCGCTGCCAGTGACGCGGTTTGCCGCGCCGTTTCATTTTCGAGGCTCCGGCATTCTTCTCCGCCTTTGCGCTGCCATCGGCCTTTCGTTCGGTATCCGCCTCCGCCCTGGCAGCATCCGGTTTGCGCCGCTTTGCCGGCCGCGATGGCGCACTGTCCTTTTTTTCCCTACCTGGCGCATCGCCTGCAGGCTTTCCAGATGGCTTGCGCCGGCGGCCCCGACTTTTGCCATCGGGGCGATTGGCGGACCGGTGTTTGCCGCCCCCTGCCCTTCGGCCCGGCTTTTCTGGTTCCGGTTCTTCATCACCTGCCACCAGCAGATTACCAAGCACCGGGATTGCCATGCCGAGCTGTTTTTCGATGGCCTTCAGCAAATGTGCTTCGTCCGGCGCGCAGAAAGCAACCGCATCGCCATCTTCGCCCGCCCGTGCCGTACGGCCGATCCTGTGCACATATTGCGCCGGAACTTCCGGCAGATCGAAATTGTAGACATGGGTAACGCCGGGAACATCAATCCCGCGCGCTGCCACATCCGTTGCCACAAGAATGTTGATTTCGCCTGCCTTGAACGCGCGGATCGCCCGGTCGCGCTGGGACTGGCTCTTGTTGCCATGGATTGAAGCGGCATCAAACTTGCGCTGCGTCAGCATCCGCTTGAGCTTTTCAGCGCCATGCTTGGTGCGGGCAAACACGATGGAAATGTCGTTCGGCTGGCGTTCGAGCAGCTCGGCCAGAAGGTCCGGTTTTCCCCGGCGGGAAACGTGATAGACGCCCTGGCGCACCCGGTCTGCGGTCTTGCCGGGCGGCGCCGCCTCGACACGAAGCGGGTTAGTCAAGAACGCTTCGGCAAGCCTGGCGATCTCCTTGGGCATGGTGGCTGAAAACAACAGGGTCTGGCGTTGCGGCGGAACCATTTTGGCGATTTTCCGAAGGGCGTGGATGAACCCCAGATCAAGCATTTGATCGGCCTCATCGAGAACCAGAAACTTCGCCGTATCCAGAAACACCGCCTTGCGCTCGACCAGATCCAGCAACCTTCCGGGCGTTGCGACCAGAATGTCGCATCCCTTTTCAAGCCGCCGCTGCTGAACGTTGACGGACTGCCCGCCGACAGCCAGCGCGACCTTCAGATGGGCATTGCGGGTAAACATCTTCAGCGCTTCGGCGATCTGGTTGGCAAGTTCACGGGTCGGCGACAGGATCAGCGCCCGCACGGACCTGCCTTCCCGCATGCTGCCGATAGCCATCAGCTTCTGCACCAGCGGCAGTCCGAAGGCGGCCGTCTTGCCGGTACCAGTTTGAGCCAGGCCCAATACGTCACGGCCATCCATGATGATGGGTATGGCCTTGCGCTGTATCGGCGTGGGCTCGGTATAACCCATGGCCGAAAGCGATTTCATGGTTGGCTCGGACAGGCCAAGCCCGCTGAAGGAGACATCTTGTCTGTTTTCTCCGCCATTGCCGGACCGATCCGGCAGGCCGTCTTGTTTCGTGCTCAAGGGCTGAACTTTCTGCAAAAGGAGGGAACCGCTGCCGGTAGGCGCTACCAGGCCGGACGCAACACGCGATCTTGAAGCGGTTTCCCTTCCTTACAGAGATTTAATCCACCTTACCAACCTGTAATTTGAAATTCGGGTCTGCCGCCCCGAAATTGGAGGGGCAAGACAGCAACCGGAACGATGGGATGGAACCCGGCTCAAACAAAACCGGCCCAAACGAATCCGCCTGGTCAAACCGGATGAACCCGGAAAGGAGAACACATGTTTGGACTTAAGAAACGCACCTGGATCGTTGGCGGTGTCATTGCCGCCCTGTTGGGCACTGCCGCTTTTGCCGCCAAATGGCGCGACCATTCGCCTGAAGAACGCGCTGCATGGGCAACCGAGCGCATTTCGGAGCGCCTGGAACTGGACGATGCCCAGAAGGATGCTTTGAAAAAAGTCACCGACAGCTATGTGGAAATCCGCGGTGCACGGCCGGAATTCATGACCATATTGTCCAGCCAGTTGAAAGAACTGGCACAGGATGAGTCGCTTACCGTCGATGAAGTCAATGAACTGCGCGACCAGATCAAGGCGGAATTCGACCGCCGTGCCGATGCGATCATTCCCGAATTCGTCTCCTTCTACAACACGCTCAACGATGATCAGCGCGAGAAGGTGATGGCGCGGCTCGAGCGCATGAGCGAACACATGGAGAACCGCAGAGGCAAGCATTGGGGCAAACACTGGGGCAAACATGGCCGCGGTGATGGTCCCCGCCACGGCTGGGACGACTGATACAGTAACTTCTGGCGGGGCAGAGTCTTCAGTCCAGCCCCTTTGCCCCGCCACGGCCAATCCGATTTGGCCTCAGGGTCTTTCATTCCCACAAGAAAGGCCCTTAAGCCGGCGTCCCCAGCGCCGGCTTTTCATTTTCTTGATTCCGTTTTTGCCAGATTTGCGCTTCCGTGCCGCCGGCCCGATGCCTTGCAACGCCCCCGGACTGCCTATAGAGCAGACACGCTCTATTTCCCATGCACGGCAACTCCCGGAGATTTCGCATGCGCAAACTGCTGAAGTGGCTGCTCATCGCTCTTGTTCTCATGATCGCTGCAGCGCTTGTTCTGAGCCTGATCTACCGCGATCGGATCACCCGTCTGCTTGCCGTCAATTCGCTGTTCAGTGAAGAAAAAATCGTCGGCAATTTTTCAAACATGAAGGGCATGTTCTTTAATGCTCCCATTCCGCCGGAAGGCCCCGGCGATGAGGTGGAGGAATGGCCGCGATGGCCAGCGCCCCTTCCCTCCAGCTTCCCGCATGATGGCAATGACATTGCCACCGGTACGTTTCTTGAGGAAACCGCAACAACCTCCCTGCTCGTGGTGCGCAATGGCGCCATTACCTTTGAGGAATACTATCTCGGCACGAAGCCGGACGATCTGCGCATCTCCTGGTCGGTGGCAAAGTCCTTTCTCTCTGCGGTTTTCGGCATTGCGGTGGAAAACGACCAGATTGAAAGCCTGGATGATCCCGTCACCAAATACGTTCCGGCGCTTACTGGCACCGCTTATGACGGCGTCACCATCCGCAACACACTCAACATGGCAACCGGCGTCAAGTTCAACGAGGACTATCTCGACTTCTGGAGCGACATCAACAAAATGGGCCGCACGCTGGCGCTCGGCACTTCGATGGATGATTTCGCCGCATCGCTGGATGAACGTGTCCGCGAACAGGGCACAGTGCGCCAATATACTTCCATCGACACCCATGTCCTGGCCATGGTGCTGCGCGCTGCCACAGGCAGAAGCCTGATCGAACTCGTCGGCGAACAGATCGTCGGGGCGATCGGCTTTGAAAAAGCGCCATACTACCTGACCGATGGCGAGGGTGTCGCCTTCGCGCTCGCCGGCCTTAACCTTACCACCCGGGATTATGCACGCTTCGGTCAAATGTTCCTGCAGCATGGCAAGTGGTACGGTAAGCAGATCGTTCCGCGTGAATGGGCAGACCAGTCGGTAGTGGCGACAGCGCCTGCACAATCGGTCCGCGAAGACGGGTTCGGCTATGGCTATCAGTGGTGGATACCGCCAGGCGCGGCAGATGGCGAGTTCATGGCGCGCGGCATTTATGACCAATACATCTACGTCAACCGAATCACCAACAGCGTCATCGTCAAGACCTCCGCCAACCGCAAATTCCGCGAACCGGGCAATGCAGAAAGAACCGTTGCGTTCTTCCGCGCCGTTGCCGGTGCAAAATAGGTGACAAGCATGGCACAGGCCCGTGCCGCTGCCTGGGCGGGATCGCGGAGGAATAGATGCACGCCATCGAGCTGAAACTGGCCCTGGTTGGCCTTGCCGGCATTCTGGCGCAATGGATTTCCTGGCGCTTCAGCCTGCCGGCAATCGCCCTGCTGCTGCTGACCGGCCTTGCCGCCGGTCCCCTGACGGGAATGATCGATCCGGTTCGCGACTTCGGCGAGGTTTACCGGCCGGTCATTTCGCTCGCCGTTGCGATCATCCTGTTTGAAGGCGGCTTGACCCTTAACCTCAAGGAAATCAGCGAAACCTCCAAGGCCGTTCGCCGCATCATCCTTGTTGGCGGGCCTTTGGTCTGGCTGTTTTCGACGCTGGCGGCCCACTATGCCGGCGGCCTCTCCTGGCAGGCCGCGATTTTGCTGGGTGCCATTCTGGTGGTAACTGGGCCTACCGTCATCATGCCGCTGCTTCGCCAGGCAAGGCTGAAAAAGCGCGCTGCCTCCCTGCTGCGATGGGAAGCGATCGTCAACGATCCCATCGGCGCCCTGCTGGCGGTCTTGTCTTTCGAGATATTTCTCGTCGCCAACAATGTACACGAAGCTGAGAACCTGCTGTTTAACGGCGTAATCGCGGCGCTGATCGCCCTGCCGGGAGCCTGGCTGTTTTCAAAATTCATTGTCTGGCTGTTCCTGCGCGGCCATATCGCCGAATACCTCAAGGCGCCCTTTCTGCTCGTTGCAGCATTGATCGCCAATGCCGTCACCAACCTGTTTCTTGAAGAAGCCGGCCTGCTGACGGTAACGGTCATGGGCATCATTCTGGCCAATTCGCGCATTGCCAGCCTAGCGGAAATGAAACGCTTCAAGGAGACGATCACCGTTCTACTGGTCTCCGGCGTCTTCATTCTCCTGACCGCATCTCTTGATCTGAACCTGATCTACGAACTGGGCTGGCAGGCGGCCGCCTTTGTCGCGGCAATCCTGTTCATCGCCCGCCCCGTGGCGATCACCATAGCCACCATGGGCACGGGACTGACCTGGCAGGAACGCCTGTTGACCGCCTGGATTGCCCCGCGCGGGGTCGTTGCGGTTGCCATTGCCGGCATTTTCGGCACCGCCCTCGCCGAACAGGGCATCGCCGATGGCGAAAAGATGATCGCCTATACCTTCGCCGTCGTCGCTGCAACCATCCTGCTGCACGGTTTCAGCCTGCCGCTGCTGGCAAGACTGCTCAACCTGCGGGCGGTCGCAAAACCGGGCATTCTTGTCGTTGGCGGCTCCCCCTGGTCAATTGCACTGGCAGAAAAGCTCAAGGCCTGCGATGTGCCGGTGATGATCGCCGACGGGAACTGGAATCATCTGGGCCGCGCCCGCGCTCAAAGCATCCCGACCTATTTCGGCGACGTGCTTTCCGAACATGCTCACCACGAACTTGATATCGGCGTATGGTCCTCGCTCATCGCTGCAAGCGACAACGATGCCTACAATGCGCTGGTCTGCACCGAATTCGGTCCGGAGGTTGGCCGCGGCAACGTGTTGCAGATCGGTGACCGCGAGAGTGTCTCGGAAAAACGCGAATTGCATTTTACCCTGGGCGGGCGGGCGCTGATGCGGCCCGGCATGTCCTATGACGAGATGAACGATAAAATCGCCAGTGGCTGGCAGATAACTTCATCCACGCTGAGCAAGGAGTTCAACTACGAGGCTTTCTTGAGTTCACGCCCTGAAGAGAGCCAGACCCTGTTCTGGTTCAAGCCGGGCGGTGTCTTTCATTTTGCCGCCAGCAATCCCGATGCAGCCCCAGGCGGCGATACGATCGTCATATCCTTCGGCCCGCCGCGAGATCGCTCTCGGAAGGCAAGGCCTACAAACGGACAAGCAAGCGGAAAGGCAAGCGGAAAGGCAAACGGGCAAGAAGATCGGGATGCCAAATAGCATGCAGCAGATACGCCTTCATTTCGATGTGCACGCTGATCTTGCGCAGTCAGCCTACCAGGCACTCGACACCGCACTGGAAGAAACCGGCTTTCCCGTTGCCGTGTTCGAGACGGACGAGAAGAATGCCGTCTGGACTGTCTCGGTCTATTGCGGTGAAGACGCCCGTGCCCAGGTGAGCACGGCTATAAAGTCCGTCATGGATAGCCTCGGCGTTACCCCGAATATCGGTGAAGAGGCATTGGCGGACGAAAACTGGGTTGAAAAAACCCTGCAGGACCTTGCGCCGGTTCACGCCGGCAGGTTCGTCGTCCATGGCAGTCATGACCGCAATACGGTGCGCCCTTACGAGCATGGCATTTGGATCGATGCGGCCATGGCTTTCGGCACCGGTCATCATGGCACGACCGCCGGGTGCCTCCACATGATCGGCCGGGCAATGAAACGGTGCCGGTTCTTCAATGCCCTTGATCTTGGCACCGGCACCGGCGTGCTTGCGATTGCCATCGCAAAGGCAGCCCACATACCGGTTCTGGCTACCGATATCGACGGCATTGCAACAAGGATTGCCATGGAGAACGCACGCCTGAATGGCGTTGGAGATGCGGTTACGGCCATCACCGCACGCGGGTTTTCCCATCGCGCAATTGCTGTCCGTAAACCCTATGACCTGATTGTTGCCAACATTCTGGCGCGTCCCCTGCAAACCATGGCACGCGACTTTGCCAGCCATTTGGCGCCTGGCGGAACCGCGATCCTGTCAGGCCTGCTTCCCCGTCAAAGGGCACGCATCGCCGCCAGCTACCGCCTGCAGGGACTTCACTTTGTCCACGCGCATTATCGGGACGGGTGGATGACCATGGAGTTTCGCAAGCCGTAACCTGGCAAATGGCAATGCAGTTTTGGGCGCTTAGAGCGTGTCCTGGTTGGATGGAATCGTTTGAGCGCCGGGAGTTTGGTCTTCGGCAAGGAGGAAAATGCGACGCAGTGCAGGCACTGTTAGTATTTTCCGACGCTGCCCGAAGGGCAAGGAACCAAGTTCAAACGATTGCAGAAAACCCAATACATTCATGATGTTAAGTGCCCGGCTGTGGTGTCTTTTGCGCTCTGGCTTCGTCGAAATCCTCGCAGGATGGATAAACATCCTGCTGTGGTCTTCTCCTTGCCAGAGGCGAAAAATCCATCCATTCAAACTGCTTCCAGCCAAACGAGACACGCTCTAGAGAAAGCGGGTGCCAGAAACGGGATGTTCAATCTCTTCGCGGGTAAACCCGGCGCGCTTCAGCGTTTCGGCATCATAGTGGCGCAGAATCGCATTGACCTGGGCGCGAGCTTCGCGCTGGCGTGCTTCGATGATTCTGTTTCCGAGAGTTCTAAAAAGGGACATGGCGACTACCTGTTGCTTGCATTCCCTCCCACCGCAAATAGCTAGGTGCATTCGACATCATCAGCAAGGCGGATCGGCTCACGTCTCCCTTGCAATCGGCGCATGGCTGCGTTTACTGAAAGCCAGAGCAGCTGGAAGCAGCTTGAACGCCGGTAACCGGGTCTTCGGCAGGGCGCAAAAAGCAGCAGTGCAGGCATTGTCAGCTTTTTGCAACGCGGTCCGACGGCCCGGGAACTAGGTTCAGGGGTTTCCATCTGACCAGGACACGCTCTAACACCATCCCGGTTCCGCAGAGGTAGGCTAGCTTGTTTCAAACCTTTAATGCACCACCTGCTGCCGCCGCAGATGGCCGCCTTGACAACCTTCGTGACGCCATGGCCCAGGCCGGCATCGGATGGTATCTGGTTCCCCATGGCGATGAACACCAGAACGAATACCTGCCCCCTTGCGCCGAGCGGCTTGCCTATCTGACCGGCTTTACCGGTTCTGCCGGGTTTGCCATCGTCGGCAAAACACAGGCATTTCTGTTTGTCGACGGGCGCTATGCCCTTCAGGCAGAAAACCAGGTCAACAGCAGTGATTTTGAAATCCGCAGCCTGGTGACACAACCACCCGCACGCTTTGCCGCCGGCATCCTGCAGGAAAACGATGCGGTCGGCTTCGATCCCTGGACGATGACCATCGCACAGGCCAAGAGCTGGGAGAAGGCCTGTTCGAAAGCCGGAGCAACCCTCAAACCGGTCGGCAACCTGATCGACCGGATCTGGCATGACCGCCCGTCACCACCGCTGGGCAGGGCCTGGCTGCACCCCGAACGGTTTTCGGGCAAGCCGGCGCAAGACAAACTGGCCGGCCTTGCAGAAAAGCTGAAGGAGGCTGGCGCCGACTGCCTGCTGGCGACCGATCCCGCATCAATTGCCTGGACGTTCAACCTGCGCGGCAGCGATGTTGCCCACAATCCGCTGGCGCTCGCCTTCGCCGTGCTGTTTGCAGATGGAACAAAACCCGTGCTCTTCATCGACCGCCGCAAACTCGACGATGAAACAGAAGCCGGGCTTGAGGCCCTGGCGGAACTGCGAAAACCCTCCGATCTGAATGACTGGCTTGCCGCCAATGCCGATGGCCACAGTTTCCACTGCGATCCGCAGCTGGTTGTCCGTGCTCTTGCCGATGGCATCACCGGCGCCGGAGGGCGGATCATCGAGGGGCAGGATCCGGTGGCCCTGTTGCGGGCGGTCAAGAACGGGGTTGAACTTGCAGGCGCACGAGATGCCCATCTGCGCGATGGTGTTGCCATGGTGCGCTTTCTTGCCTGGCTTGACGGCCAGGAGCCGGGCTCCGTGGACGAGATCGGCGCTGCCTGCAAGCTGGAGACAATGCGCCGCCAAACCGCAGCCGCAATGAACAGCGAATTGAAGGAAATCTCCTTCGACACGATATCTGGTGCCGGACCCAATGGCGCGATCATCCACTACCGGGTGACCGAGGCAACCAACGCCACGCTTCAGCCGAACAATCTTTATCTCGTTGATTCAGGCGGACAATATGAAGACGGAACCACGGACATTACCCGCACCGTTGCAATCGGCGACCCGCCAAAGGGCGCAGCACGCGACTATACCCTTGTTCTCAAGGGGCACATCGCCATCGCCACAATACGCTTTCCGGAAGGAACCCGCGGTGTCGACCTGGATTCCCACGCCCGCAAACCACTGTGGCAGGCCGGCAAGGATTTCGCCCACGGCACAGGCCATGGCATCGGCGCATTTCTCAACGTGCATGAAGGCCCCCAATCGATCTCCAAACGCGGAATGCAGGAATTGCTGCCTGGAATGATCATCTCCAACGAGCCCGGCTACTATCGCGAGGGGCACTATGGCATCCGGCTGGAGAACCTCGTGATCGTTAAAGAAGCATCGTCAATTGCAGGTGGCGACATGCCGATGCTGGGGTTTGAAACGATCACATTGTGCCCGTTCGACCACAGGCTGATTGACGCCGGCCTTCTGTCACCGCATGAAACCGAATGGCTGAACACCTATCATGACGCAGTTCATCGGGCGCTTTCGCCCCATCTGGAGGACGCGGAACGTGCCTGGCTTCAGCAGGCTACCCGCCCGCTGTTAGAGTCAAAGCCCTAACTGGCGCAACATCACCAGCAGGCCGATGCCCAGAGCGATTACCGCAACGGGCGGCAGGCGCAGACAGGCGAGTCCTGCTGCAATCATGGCAATCATTTCCGCCGGCCCGGCGGTCAGTGCGGGTGGCAGAACCAGCGTCGTGATAACCGCGGCCGGCACGGCTTCAAGCCCCGCCTGTACCGGCGCGGGAATACGCTGGAAACGCGCCAGAACCAGATAGCCCGCAGCGCGCGTTGCAAGGGTCACCAGGCCCAGCATGGCAATCAGCAGCGCCACCTCATGGCGGCCGTAAAATGCCAGCACCTCATCCATTGCTGCCGCCCTCTCCTTCTGCCTGTGTCAGTTCCTTTTCTCCACCCGAAAGCGAAAGCAGGATTGCCGTCGCAACCCCGCACAAGGCGCCAATCGAAATGTGCCAGGGCGCACCCAGTGTCTTCTCAACGGCGACCGCCACAACCGCGCTTACCACCACTACCGGAAGAAAATTGCGCCGGCTGCGGAAGCCCATCAGGATGGATAGAAAATAAATCGGCAGAATGAAATCGAGGCCGATTAGCGCGGGGTCTTCGATCAGGGAACCGAAAAGCGCCCCCACCGCTGTTGCCGATATCCACATGAGGTAACCGGAAAGACCGAAGGCAAAATAATAGGCCAGCGTTATGACCAGTCTTCCGGCTGAATTTTCATGCCGTTTCTCGACCACCGCAAACTGAAGGTCAGTCAGCAGAAAGAATGCGGCGAGCTTGGCCAGAGGCGGAAAATGGGAAATCTTGCTGCCGATTGCCGCCGAATAAAGAATATGGCGGAAGTTGACCGCAAATACCGCCAACACCACCGACCAGGCAGGAACCCCCAGCCGGTAGACATCGAGGAAAACGAACTGGCTGGCACCGGCAAAGATGGCAATACTCGACCAAACCGTCATCGCAATGGAATGGCCCGCTGCTGTCGATGCGGCACCGAAGATCATGCCGAAAGCGGTAACCGGAAATACCAGCGGTGCCTGATCGCGCAGTGCCGCCAGAATTTCTTCCCTGCTACCGCCATTGCGCGTTTCGGCAGTCTTTACCTGCTGCTCTTGGCTCATGCCTGCCCCACCAGTTCAAACCAGCCGTCCTCGTCGGTGGTTTCCACACCCAGATCGGCTGCCTTTTTCAGCTTGGAGCCCGCGCCGGGACCAGCCACCACGAGATCGGTTTTGGAAGAAACCGAGCCGGAGACCTTTGCCCCAAGACGCTCGGCCATGGCCTTTGCTTCATCCCGCGTCATGCGTTCCAGCGATCCGGTAAAGACGATCGTCTTGCCGGCAACCGGCGAGTCGCTTGCTGCCTGCTCGGCGGGCTGCGGGCGCACTTCTTCAAGCAGCGCATCATAGACAGCCACATTGCGCGGCTCGGCGAAGAACTCCTTGAGGGCAAAGGCAACCGTGCCACCAATGCCGTCGATGGCGATCAGTTCTTCCTGCGCTTCCTCTTCTCCTGCCGCCAGTTTCTTCATTGCGGCGCTGAATGCGTCAATATCGCCGTAAGCGCGGGCCAGATCCTTCGCGGTCTGTTCGCCAACATGGCGAATGCCAAGCCCGAAAATGAACCGGTAAAGGGCAATATCACGCCTGACCTCAATCGCCTCAAACAGGTTCTTCGCGCTGGTCTCGCCCCAGCCTTCCCGGTCTTTCAGCCGCTTCAAGGATTTTTCATCTTCTTCCCTGAGCCTGAAAATGTCTGCTGCCGTCCTGATCATCCCTTCGGCGTAAAACGCTTCGACCTGCTTGTCCCCGAGGCCTTCTATGTCGAACGCATTGCGGCTGACGAAATGCTTCAGCCGCTCCACCGCCTGGGCCGGGCAAATCAACCCGCCGGTACAGCGCCGAACTGAATCCTGTTTTCCTGTCTGAACATTGACCTCGCGAACAGCATGGCTTCCGCAGGCAGGACACACGGTGGGAAACTCGAACGGACGTGAATCCTCTGGGCGTTTTTCCAGATCGGCGTCCAGTATCTGCGGAATGACATCACCAGCCCGCTGAACCATCACCGTATCGCCGATGCGCAAATCCTTGCCGCCGCGGATCGGCTGACCATCATTGCCGATGCCCTTGATATAATCCTCATTGTGCATCGTTGCATTGGTTACCACAACGCCGCCCACCGTTACCGGCTCCAGCCTTGCAACCGGTGTCAGCGCTCCGGTTCGCCCGATCTGTATTTCGATGTCCTTGAGCAGGGTCCAGGCCTTTTCGGCCGGAAACTTGTGCGCTATCGCCCAGCGCGGCGAATTGGACCGCATGCCAAGCCGCGCCTGCAGGCCAAGATCGTCCACCTTGTAGACAACGCCATCAATGTCATAGGCAAGCTCGGCGCGCCCCTCCTCAATGGCGTGATAGTGCTCCAACAATTCTGCAAGCCCAGTAAAGCGCTTCATCAGCGGGTTTGTCTTGAAACCCCATTGCCCCAGCAGCGCCACCATTTCCATCTGGGTGCTGCGCGGCACGGAGCTCATTTCGCCCCAGGCATAGGCAAAAAAGCGCAAGGGACGCTGCGCGGTTACAGCGCTGTCCAACTGGCGCAGGGAGCCTGCAGCCGTATTGCGCGGGTTTACATATGCCGGCTTGCCTTCTGCTTCGAGCTTTGCGTTCAATGCCTGAAAGGCCTGCTTGGTCATGTAGACCTCGCCGCGCACTTCGACGACCTGCGGAATGTCATTCCCTGCCAGCACATTGGGGATGTCGGAAATGGTCCGAGCATTGGTGGTCACGTTCTCGCCCACCACGCCGTCGCCGCGGGTTGCAGCGCTTGCCAGCCTGCCGTTTTCATAGCGCAACGACAGGGACAATCCGTCGATTTTCGGTTCCGCCGTCAGTGCCGGCCGGCCATCGAGCTTCAGGAAGCGGGTCACCGAATCCCAGAAATCGGCGACGTCCTCGTCGCTGAACGCATTGGCCAGCGACAGCATCGGCATTGCGTGGGTTATCTTCTCGAACTTGTCGAGCGCAACAAACCCTACCCTGCGCGAGGGCGAATCCTCCCGCACCAGATGGGGAAATGCCTGCTCGACTGCCAGATTGCGGCGGCGCAGCGCATCATAGGCTGCATCGCTGATTTCCGGGCTGTCGCCGCCATGATAAAGCTTGTCGTGGCGCAGGATTTCCCTTGCCAGCCGCTCAAGCTCAACGGCAGCGCTTTCTTCGGTCAGTTCCTCGACCGGAATGTCGGCGTATTCAGATGTCATGCAACCTGCGGGAAATAGAACCTGCCTGGCATCATGCACATGACGGCAGCCGGTTCCAGTCAGTTATTTTGAACGTGGTGTGAATGAAAGGCGTGCGGTGTCAGCGTGCTTCGTAGAGCAGCCTTTGCAGGCGTGATATCTTGCTGGATGCGGCATATTCCCGGCGATCGAAATTCCGCTGCGCCCTGGCCGTCTTGCGGATGATCGCATCAAGCCTCAGCCTTGCAAAGCCGCCGAAATCGGCGCAGCCAAGGGCAACATTGCCCTTCATGCGCATCAATTCCTTTTCCAGCGCCTTCGCGCCGGCCTTGGCAATCTCGCCATGGTTTTCCTCATGGCGCTTCAATTCCCGCCAGAAGGCATCCCAGCGCTTGCGGACCTGCGTTTTGGCCGCACCCCTGCCCTTCCATTTCGGATAGATGTAGCGGATCTTCAAATACACATCGACATCCTCGACAATGCATTTGCCTTTCTTGATTGAAATCTTCGGCTCGCCGAAGTCGAGCTCGGTCTCCGTTGCTGCTACCGCGTGGCTCAGACTGATGCGGTTCGACCCGCCGCGCAGCATGCTCGCATTGAGGGCCTTGCCGCTCTTGCCCGATATCGGATAATACGTCGTTTTGACACTGACCTTGACCTTGGCCGACGCATCGCCTGCCATTCCTGGCGAAAAACAAAAGCCCACCATCAAACCAAGAACGGCGCAGATTGTGGTGCCAATCCTCCTGCGAGCCATCAATCCCTCCTCGATGCGACCCCGTTCGTTGAATTTTCTACACTCTTGCCCGCCAGTCAAGCACGGCGGTGCGAAGCTGAAACCTTGCTGGTTCACGCCGCCGAGTGGTCCATCAGCTGCTGTGCCGCGGCCCGCGCCTCGTCGGTAATCTGCGCACCGGCCAGCATCCGGGCAATCTCCTCGCGCCGGTCAGATTGCGAAATCGCCGCAACCTGTGTTTCGGTGCGCTCCTGCCCGGTTGCTTCAAGCTGCTGTTTGGTGATGACGAAATGGCTGGTTGCGCGTGCGGCCACCTGCGGCGCATGGGTAACCGAGAGCACCTGCACCTTTTCGGCAAGCCGCCGCAAGCGCCGGCCAATGGCATCGGCCACCGCACCGCCAATGCCGGTATCGATCTCGTCGAATACCAGCGTCGGGGCTGATCCCTTGTCGGCCAGCGCCACCTTCAGCGCCAGCAGGAAGCGCGACAGTTCACCACCCGAGGCGACCTTGATCATCGGACCGGGCTTGGTGCCCGGATTGGTCTGCACCCAGAATTCGATTGAATCGATTCCCGCAGCGCCGGCATTGGCCTTGTCGGCTTCCTGGCGAACCATGAAGCGGGCAGCCTCAAGCTTCAGGGGCGGCAATTCGCGCATCACCATCTCGGCCAGCGCGGAGGCTGCCGAAGAACGCTCGCCCGAAAGCCGGTCCGCCAGCCCGTGATAGTCCTTTTCCAGTGCTTCCAACTCGCGCTTGAGGGCTTGCAGCCGGTCCTCGCCGGATACCAGCGCCTCCAGATCATCAGCCAGTTTCACGGCCAGTTCCGGCAGGTTTTCCACCGCGACACCGTATTTTCGTGATGCTGCGCGAAGGGAAAACAGCCGTTCTTCGGCCTGTTCCAGTTCACGCGGATCAAAATCGGCCGCCGAAAGGGCCGCCTCGATGGTCTGTTGCGCGCGATAGATGGCATCCAGCCCCTGGTCGAGCTGGGTTACCGCTGTTTCCAGCGTATCGGGCACTTCCCGCGCCTTGCGCTCCAGCCGCTTTGCCAGCGCCATCAGCACGGGAATGGGGGAGGCATCCCCCGACAGGGTTTCTGCAGCCTCGTTGAGATCAGCGGCAACCGCTTCGGCCTTCATCATGGCCTGCCGGCGGGCAGCCAGTTCCCCTTCCTCGCCAGGCTGGGGAGCAAGGGCCGTCAGCTCATCCACCGCATTGTGCAGATAGTCCGATTCCCGGCGGGCATTTTCCACCGTCTCGGCGAAGGCGGCAACCTCCTTGCGCTTCTCCTGCCAATCCCGCCAGGCGGCACCAACACGCTCCACAAGGCCCTGGTGGCCGCCAAAGG
The DNA here is from genome assembly GCF_001953055.1 of Salaquimonas pukyongi. Taxonomy (NCBI): domain Bacteria; kingdom Pseudomonadati; phylum Pseudomonadota; class Alphaproteobacteria; order Hyphomicrobiales; family Salaquimonadaceae; genus Salaquimonas; species Salaquimonas pukyongi. The sequence continues at coordinate 2,162,976 of NZ_CP019044.1, forward strand.
CATCCAGCAGATCGCGGTGCACCGAGGTCTGCAACAACGCGCGCTCATCGTGCTGGCCGTGCAGCTCAACCAGCCGGCGGCCGATCTCCCGCATCAGCGAGACAGAAACCGGCTGATCGTTGACGAAAGCCTTGCTGCGGCCGTCTGCAGATTGAATACGCTTGAGAATGAGAAAGGCTTCCGGCGCAATGCCGTGTTTCTCGAGCACGGCCTGTACGGGATGGCTTGCCGCCAGGTCGAAGGTGGCGGCAACCTGGCCCTGATCACAGCCATTGCGAACCAACCCGCCATCGCCGCGCGCTCCCAGCGAAAGGGACATGGCGTCCAGAAGGATGGATTTGCCGGCACCGGTTTCGCCCGTCAGAACCGACAGGCCGTCGTTGAAAGCGAGATCCAGCCGCTCGATGAGCACAATATCGCGGATCGTCAGCTGAACCAGCATCGGCGGTCAGGATCTTTTGGAAAGATTCCGGCTGATGGCCGCCAGCCAGGATTTGGGGTCTTCGCGCGGCTCAAGTCCGCCCGTGCGCAGCAGCTTCAGCGAATCGGCATACCATTGACTGTCGGGGAAGTTGTGCCCCAGCACGGCAGCTGCGGCCTGGGCCTCGTTGGCAAGGCCAATCGAATAATAAGCCTCGGTCATGCGGGCCAGCGCCTCCTCGATGTGACGGGTATCCTGGAATTTCTCCACCACGTAGCGGAAACGGTTGATGGCAGCCTGAAACTCCCGCCGCTCCATGTAATAGCGGCCTGTCACCATTTCCTTGCCGGCGATCTGGTCGCGGGCATAACGCATTTTCGCCTTGGCATCCTCGACATATTCGCTCTCGGGATAGCGCTCCACCAGATTGTTCATGGCATTATAGGCACGAGCGGTGATCGTCTGGTCGCGGGTCACTTCGGGAATCTGGCGATGATAGGCCATGCCCACCAGGTACTGCGCATAGGCCGCATCCCTGTCTCCGGGATAAAGCGATACATACCGCTTGCCAAACTGCGCTGTCTCTTCGTATTTCTGCTGCCGATAGCTGATAAATGTCTGCATTATCAGTGCCTTGCGGGAGTATTCCGAATACGGATGCTGCTTGTCGAGCTGCTCGAGCTTTTTCTGTGCCCGGCGCAGATTACCTGCATCCATGCTGGAAAGCGCCTGGTTGTAGAGTTCGTCAGCAGGCACAATATCATCGACGAAATCGCTGCTGGAAACCTCACTCGACTTGCAGCCGGCCAGCGCCAGCATGGCCACCACTGCAACAAGCGTGAAAGCACGGGAAAAACCGGTAAATGCCAGCGATGTAAAACGTTGCGTAATCATGGCCACAATTTCGATGAGTCTTCAAAAACCGTACCGGAAAACAGGGATTGCAACCACTTGAAATCCCCTGCCGGAACCCTTCAGCCCGTCTACTGCTCTTCAATTACCGCAACATTTGGGCAGCGTAAACATTTCACTGCATACGCGGTAAACGGCGCAAGGGAAATCAACGGATTTTCTGATCGGGCCTTGAAGGCGTATAAAGCCGTCAGACCAGCACTGCCGCATATGCCGGCGCGCCCACTGCCACCAGTTCGGAATAGCCCACTCTGGTCTGGTTCATCGGTACTTCGACGAACTCAAACGCTTCGCGGTCGGACAGCAGGGATTTCAGAACCAGGGAATTCAGCTTGTGGCCACCACGGTAGGAACGGTAGCAGCCAAGAATAGGAGCACCGGAAAGTGCCAGGTCGCCAACAGCATCAAGCGCTTTGTGGCGGACAAACTCGTCTTCGTAACGCAGGCCTTCAGGATTGATGATGCGGTTGTCGTCGCCGATGACGACGGAGTTCTCAAGGGAGGAGCCCAGTGCATAACCGGCGGCCCAAAGTCGCTCCACATCCTTCATGAAACCGAAGGTGCGTGCACCGCAAATCTCGTTGGCAAACACGTCGGCGGTCAGATCGGCGGCAAATTTCTGGCGCCCGATCACCTCACTGTCGAAATCGATCTCGATTTCGAAGCGGCTTCCGTCATGGGGCACAATTTCACCCCAGGAGGCGCCCATGTCCACCCGTACGGGCTTTTTCACCCGGATGAAGCAGCGTGGAACCGACAATTGCTTCAGACCGGTCTGGCGAATTGCCTCTACATAGGGGCGCGCACTGCCATCCATCACCGGAATTTCGTTGCCTTCCACCTCGACAATGAGATTGTCCACGTTCAGACCGCGCAGCGCCGCCATCAGATGTTCGATGGTCGCTATGTAAACACCGCCCATGTTGCCAAGGACGGTGCAAAGATCGGTCGCGCCGATGGAGGTGAATTTTGCCGGAATATCTTCGTTCTGGCCGTTTTTCGGGCAGGTCACGTTGAAGACGATGCCGGTATTGGCTTCAGCGGGAAGAAGCGTCATGGTCACAGGCTGGCCTGAATGTACGCCAATACCCGAAAATTCCAGTTTTTCGTGAAGTGTTGTCTGGTATCCCAGCACGACGTTCCCCATTATCCCTGCTTGACCGGTTTCAAATCCGCCTGCGGATTATCGGACCGCATGGCTCCCCTCTATGAAACAGGCTTGCTTATCATTGTGCAGATCACGCTTGGTACCGGAATCTGCTGCAATCTGTGTACTCATAGGGAACAGAATGTCCAAATCACGCTTTCTTACCAATTGTAACGAACAGGGCGTTACGTTGCGTAAAAAGAACAATAACAACAAAAGGTTAAAATAGATTAACCCCCGCCGCGAGCGGCAGGGGTCCAACTTTCGTAGCAGAGTACGGCTTCCGGCGGAAAATGCCGCTGAAACCCTAAAACACCCGTCAAATCAATTGGCTTGACGGCGCAGGAACGCCGGAATGTCCAACTGGTCATCGTCGTGCAGCGGCCGTGCCTGGGCAGGCTGGGGTGCCTGGGTGGTCTGACGGCCCGTCTGATCAACGCTGCCCTGCGTCCGGCGGGGGGCATAGGGGTTGTCCACATCCCGCGGCGCGCTTTGGCCAGCAGGCTCGGCTTTTGCCGCAAGCTCAACCACCGGCTCGCTTCTAACCGGCGAATCGGAGGTTTCTGCTGTTTCGCCAGCCGCCTCACGGGCACCAAAGCCGGCTTTCAGTTTCTGCAGCAGGCTGAACGGACTGCCGTCGCGGTGCTCCTCACCGCCATGCCGGGTTTCAGTGCCGTGCGCCATGCCATCACGGGCAACGGGCGGGAAATCCTCGACGGCCGGCGCATCACCGGTTTTCGGCGTTTCAGCCGCCGGGGGCACATAAGGTTCGGCTACCGGCATCAACTCGTCTTCAAGCGCCTTTTTGAACTCGTCATCGCTGTCGTCGGAAGCAGCAATTGGTTGTGGTTTCATCGGCGCGATGTGTATCCCGTCGCGTGCAACACTTTCGGCCTGCTCCCGCTTTTCAGCAGTTGCCGGCAATTCCAGCGCTGCCTCAACCCTGGCCGTTTTCGAAACCGGCGAAGAAGCAGCGGTCTCTGCCGTTTGCGGCGCGCTGGCCAGCATGGAGGCCCGGGAAACCGCTTGTGTGCGCATCGGTGTGGAAGCCGGATTTGCCTGCCGGGCGGAATTGTCGATACCGGTGGCAACCACGGAGACGCGGAACACGCCATCCAGCGATTCATCAAAGGTTGCACCGACGATGATGTTGGCTTCCGCATCGATTTCCTCGCGAATGCGGGTTGCCGCCTCATCCACCTCGAACAGCGTCATGTCGCGGCCGCCGGTGATCGAGATCAGCAGGCCCTGCGCCCCGCGCATCGAGGTTTCATCGAGCAGCGGATTGGAGATGGCCGCTTCTGCAGCCTGCAGCGCGCGCCCCTCACCGGAAGCTTCGCCCGTACCCATCATCGCCTTGCCCATTTCGCGCATGACCGAGCGCACATCGGCAAAATCGAGATTGATGAGCCCTTCCTTGACCATCAGGTCGGTAATGCAGGCAACGCCTGAGTAGAGCACCTGGTCTGCCATGCCGAAGGCGTCGGCGAAGGTGGTCTTGTCGTTGGCGATACGGAACAGGTTCTGGTTCGGAATGACGATCAGGGTATCGACGTTTTTTTGCAGTTCGAGGATGCCGTCCTCGGCCGTTTTCAGACGGCGCCCACCTTCAAACTGGAACGGCTTGGTGACCACGCCCACGGTGAGGATGCCGAGTTCGCGCGCAATTCGGGCAACGACAGGCGCCGCCCCCGTACCGGTTCCCCCGCCCATTCCGGCGGTTACGAAACACATATGGGTGCCCGAAAGATAATCCTGGATTTCGGTCATACATTCTTCAGCCGCCGCTTCGCCCACATCCGGCTGAGACCCCGCACCAAGACCTTCCGTCACATCGATGCCGAGCTGGATCACCCGTTCGGCCTTCGAGATGGCCAGCGCCTGGGCGTCTGTGTTCGCCACTACGAAATCGACGCCCTCAAGGCCGCCATTGATCATGTTGTTTACAGCGTTGCCGCCGCCGCCGCCGACACCGAATACGGTGATCTTCGGCTTGAGTTCCCTGATATCGGGCTTTTGAAGATTGATCGTCATTTCCTCGTCTCCGTTTTTGTTCCGGAAAGAGGGTTAGTCTTCCAGAACCATGTCCTCCGCGCCCCGCCGTGGACGCGGAATTGCGTTACAAACTCTGCCGCAGCCATTGGCCGAGGCGTTGCAGTCTTCCGCCCGTTCCCGTCATCAGGAAGGCCGGCTCTTCGAACCGGGGCGGCGTGAATTCGATCTGTGATATCTGCGGATAAACCAGCAGGCCCACCGCGGTTGAAAAGGCCGGTCCCTTGGCCGCTTCCGGCATGCCGCGAATGCCCATCGGGCGCCCGATGCGCACGTTTTTCGACAAGATGCGCTTTGCCGCTTCGCCAACGCCGTTGAGCTGGCAGGCACCACCGGTCAACACCACGCGCTTGCCGACAGCATCGGCAAACCCCGAACGGGCCAGCCGGTCCCGGATAAGCTCAAGCGTTTCCTCGATGCGCGGGCGGATAATGCGGGTGAGATGGGATTTCGCCACCTGCGCCGTCGCATCCTGGCCGCTGCCTTCCATGGTTGGCACCGACACCGTGTCGTCGCCGCGCACATCGCCGGCCAGCACCGAGCCATGGAGCACCTTCAGGCGCTCTGCATCGTCAAGGCGCGTTGAAAGGCCGCGTGCCAGGTCCATGGTCACATGATGACCGCCAACGGCAATTGCATCGCAATAGATGAAACGCCCGTTCATGAACACCGACAGCGTGGTGGTACCGCCGCCCATGTCGATGCAGGCAGACCCCATTTCGCTTTCATCGTCCACCAGTGCGGCAAGGCCGGAGGCATAGGGTGTCGCCACCATCGCCTCGATGGAAAGATGGGCGCGGTTGATGCAAAGTTCGAGATTTCTCAGCGGGGCGTTTTCGGCCGTCAGCACGTGCATGTCGACTCCCAGTGTCTCACCCAGCATGCCGCGCGGATCGAGAATGCCCTGCTCGCCATCAAGCGTATAGCCGATCGGCAAGGAATGAACGACGGAGCGCTCCGGCGCCAGTGCATGCTGGGCACCGGCCCGCAACACCCGGGCAATATCCTTGTGCGAAATCTCGTGGCCGCCGACGTCCACATTGGCCGAAAACGCTTCGCTGACCAGCCGCCCGGAGGATACGTTGACGATCAGCGATTCCACCGTCAGATTGGCCATTCTTTCGGCTGCATCAACGCATTTGCGGATCGCCTGTTCCGCCTGATCCAGATTGATCACGACGCCAGACTTGATCCCGCGCGAACGCTGGTGGCCGATGCCGATGACCTCCACCTTGTGGGTTCGTCCGGGCAGCACCTGGCTTTGATCGCGCGGATGGAGCGTGGCGATGATGCAGCAGATTTTTGACGTTCCCACGTCAAGAATGCTGATAACGCTCGGTTTCTTGCACGATAACGGCTTGATGCCGTGGATGAAGCCGTCATTGCGGAGAAGACTCATGTGTTCCTCTCCTTTTGGGCTGTGGCCATGCGCTTGATCTGCTCTTCGCGCTTGGCACGCACCAGTGCGCGGCCCTCTTGGGACATGCGGATCACCATGCGATCGGGCATGCGCATGTCGATCATCTCGATATCGCGTTCGAACAAGTCCTGATCGCGTTCCATCCGCGACAGCCGCTCAAGTTCGGCTGCTTCGCCGCTTTCCGGCAACATGATCGTTACGCCGCTGGCCAGTTCCAGATCCCAGCGCCGCTCGCCTACCCGCACCATCGCCTTGGTTCGCGACGATATGCCGGGATAACGCTGCATGAGTTCCAGCATCGCATCGGCTTCGCGCTCGCCGCCCTTGCCGACAATCAGCGGCAGGCCGCGCGGGTTGCCGTCATAGTCGACGAGCACACGGCCGTTTTCGCCAATGATCTTGACCCCGTCAGGCGCCTGCCAGAGCGCCATCGGCGGATATTCGGTGATGCTGATCGAAATTGTATCTGGATAAACCCGGCTGACGACCGCATCCTCGATCCAGGGATGCTCCCTAAGGGCCTTGCGGGCAGCCTCCACATCGTATTCCAGGATGGCGTGGCCCGGTGTAGCGGCAATCATGCCGACGACTTCGGTATCCGGCGTCTCGATATTTCCGGAGATTTCATAGCGGGCGACCGCGATACCCAGCCCCTGGACCACACTGCTCACCATTGCGCGGCCATGACCCGACTGGTGCACAGCCGCAGCACCGCAAACAGCAACAAGGCAAAGGGCAGACCAAACAAGGCCGTGGCGGGAAAACCGGATGCCGCCGGAAAACAGCCGCTGCAAATGGCGAACCGGCTTGCGCAGAAGACGGGGCAGCACGACCCTGCTGCCGAAAACCGCTTCCGGCATCGCGTCAAATCCAGTATCGGGGGCCATGGGGCCTAGCGGTTGCAACTTGCGTCCTCCACCATCCAGGTAAGGAGTTCTTCGAATGTATGCCCAGCATGGGCGGCGATCTCGGGAACAAGGGAGGTCGGGGTCATTCCCGGCTGGGTATTGACCTCAAGCCAGACCAGCTCGCCCGTCCCTGCCGGTCCGTCATCAAATCTGAAGTCCGAACGGGTCACGCCCCTGCATCCGATCGCCTGATGGGCCTTCAGCGACAGTGTCTGAATCTTTTGGTAAATATTTGGTTTAATTTCTGCCGGACACCGGTGTTTTGAGCCGCCCTGGACGTATTTTGCGTCATAATCGTAGAATGCATGACCTTCCGGAATGATTTCCGTGACGCCCAGCGCCACATCGCCCATCACCGCGCAGGTCAATTCGCGCCCGGGAATGTAGCGTTCGACCATGATTCGCTCGCCATAAGGCCAGTCGCTGGAATACAATTCCTGCGGCGGATGGGACTGATCCTCGCGCACGATCAGCACGCCAAAGGACGATCCCTCATTGACCGGCTTGATAACGTAGGGCGGTGCCATGACGTGCTTTTCGGCCGCATCCTTGCGATCGAGAATCTTTGCTTCGGCCACCGGAATGCCGACCCGCCGGGCAATCGTCTTCGCCTTTTCCTTGTCCATCGCCAGCGCCGAAGCCAATACGCCGGAATGGCTGTAAGGGATTTCGAGAAGTTCCAGCACGCCCTGAATGGTCCCGTCCTCGCCGAACGGCCCGTGCAACGCATTGAAAACGGCATCGGGATTGAGCTTTTTCAGGACATCGGCCACGTCACGCCCCATGTCCACCCGGGTGACCTTGTAGCCGGCGCGCTCAAGGCCGTCTGCACAGGCATTGCCGGAAGACAGCGATACCGGACGCTCCGCCGCCCATCCCCCCATCAATACCGCCACATGCTTGGCCGCCATCCGGCTTGCCTCCATCAAACGCCACTGCGATTTCCGGCATACGGCCGGAATCAGAATCCATCCGTTGCCGGAATCAATCCGGCCGGATCACTCTTCTTCCCTGTCTGATTGCTTCCCGGCTTGATACCGGTTGTCGCCGCATTTTCAGGCTGCAAGCTTGTCCCCGGCTTGCTTCCGCCTGCCGCGCCGGTCAAATCCCCTCTTGGACTTCCGCCCCGTCGGCAAATCGCCCGATGCGTTTGATTTCCCAGTCTAAACGAATTCCCGAATTTTCCAAGACCTTTCGGCGGACGGATTCGCCCAGCATTTCAAGATCATAGGCTGTCGCTTCGCCGGTGTTGATCATGAAGTTGCAATGCATCTGGCTCATCTGCGCACCACCGACGCGAAAACCCCGCATGCCCGCGTCGTCCACCAGCCGCCAGGCTGAATGGCCTTGCGGGTTCTTGAAGGTCGATCCGCCGGTCTTCTCCTTCACAGGCTGCACGGTTTCGCGATGATGCTGAACCTCATCCATCGCCTTTTGGATTTCTTCGCGATCCTGCGGTCCGCCCTCAAAAACGGCAGACGTAAAGACGAGATCAGGCGCAGCCGAACTGTGGCGGTAGGTGTAGCCCATGTCGTTATGGGAAAGCACATGGCGCTTTCCCTGCCGGTCTATTGCCGTCACTTCGACAACCCGCTCGGTCGTCTCCGTACCATTGGCACCGGCATTCATGCGCAAGGCGCCCCCGATGCCGCCGGGAATGCCGTGATAGAAGGCAAAGCCGCCAATGCCCGCTTCGAGCGCTGCCGCCGCAAGCTTCTTGTCGAGCACGGCAGCGCCAGCCTTGAGGCGATTTTGGGAAATCTGTTCGACCGCGCCAAAGCCTTTTGCGGAAAGGCGGACCACCACGCCTTCTATGCCGCCATCGCGCACCAGCAGATTGGAGCCGACGCCCACCACCGTGACGGGAACATCCTGCGGCAACCGGTTTAGAAAAAGCGCCAGATCGTCTTCGTCTGCCGGCTGAAACAGCAAATCCGCCGGTCCACCGACGCGAAACCAGGTCAGTTTCGACATGTCGGCATCGGGTTGCAGGCGGCCACGCAGCCCGTCCAACTGCCCGGACAGACGCTCCAGCAATGCTTCGCCCGCGCTAGCCATTGGTGTCGCCTTTATTCCTTGCCGAGCGCTTCAAGCTCGCCCGGCAGTGCATGGGCCCATTTGGTGATGTCACCGGCACCCAGAAAGATGACGAAATCACCCGGTTCGGCAATCGCCGCCACCCGGCCGGCGATTTCCTCAGGCCCGGATATAACACTGGCATCGCGATGGCCGGCGGCCTTCAGGCCGGAAACCAGCGCGTGCTCATCAACGCCCTCAATCGGGCTTTCGCCTGCCTGATAGACCGGCGCCACCATGACGATATCGGCATCGTTGAAGCAGGCGCAGAAGTCGCCCATCAGATCCTGCAGCCGGGAAAAGCGGTGCGGCTGCTTGATGGCGATCACCTTGCCGGATGCGGCGGCCCTGGCCGCCTTCAGCACTGCCGTGATTTCAACGGGGTGATGGGCGTAATCATCGAAAATCTCAACCCCGTTCCAGCTTCCCGTATGGGTAAAGCGCCGCTTGACGCCCGAGAAAGAGGCAATGCCCTTGCGGATGCCTTCCTCATCGACGCCCAGCTCATGGGCAATGGCGATGGCGGCAGTGGCATTCGACACATTGTGGCGGCCCGCCATTGGCAATTCGAGGCCGGTTATCGACAATGTCTCGCCCTTCTTGCGGTCACGGATGTCCACATCGAAACGGCTTTTCGGCCCGGCAATTTCCATGTTATGGAACCGCACATCGGCCTGCCGGTTTTCGCCATAGGTCACCACCCGCCGGTCGGTGATGTTGGCAACCATGGCCTGAACTTCGGGGTGATCGATGCAGCAAACACCAAAACCATAGAAGGGAACGTTCTCTACGAAATCCCGAAAGGCCTGTTTGACTGCATCATAATCGCCATAATGATCCAGATGCTCGGGGTCGATATTGGTCACTACTGCAACGTCTGCCGGAAGCTTCAGGAACGTGCCGTCGGACTCGTCAGCCTCGCACACCATCCAGTCTCCGTCGCCCAGCCGCACATTGGTGCCGAGATGGTTGATGATGCCGCCATTGATGACAGTCGGATCAAGCCCGCCAGCTTCCAGCAGCGTCCCCACCATGGAGGTTGTCGTGGTCTTGCCGTGGGTGCCGCCAATGGCGATGGCATTCTTGAACCGCATCAGCTCTGCCAGCATCTCGGCCCGGCGCACCAGCGGAATGCGCCGCTCGCGGGCAGCCACCCGTTCGGGATTGTCCTGCTTGATGGCGCTTGAAGCGACCACCACCTCCGCTTCACCGAGATTTTCCGCCCTGTGGCCGATGTGAACGGTAATCCCCTTGGCGCGCAGGCGCTCCACATTGGCGCTTTCGGCCTGGTCGGAGCCCTGCACCTTGTAGCCGATATTGTGCAGCACTTCGGCAATGCCGCTCATGCCGATACCGCCAATGCCGACAAAATGAACGGTACCGATGGTGGCTGTCATTCTCATGGGAAATGGTCCGCAGCTGAACAATCAGAATTTAAGTGCGTTGAGATCGCCGCCGCTGATAACACATTCGACGCAATCGGCAAGCCGCCCTGCCGCATCGGCGATGCCGGTTTTGCGGGCATTGGCCGCCATGGCGGAAAGTCTGCCAGGTTCATCAAGAGCAAGTTGCAGAAATCCCGAAATCCGTTCCGCATCCAGCTCCGCCTGTTTGACCACATAGGCGCCGTCAGCCTCGGCCATGGCAATCGCATTGGCCGCCTGATCGCCATCAAGAGACTCCGGCAGCGGCACCAGGAGGCTCGGCCTGCCGATCACCGCAAGCTCGGTGACGGAGGAGGCGCCGGCCCGGGCAATAACAAAATGCGCCCTGGAAACCTCTTCCGGCATGCTGGTGAAAAAAGGCGCAATACCGGCTTTGATACCCAGCCCTTCATAGGCTGCCTTCAGCGCTGCTTCATCCTCTTCGCGAGCCTGCTGCACAATGGACAATCTTGCCCTTTGCTCTTTTGAAAGCAGCGCCAGTGCGGGCGGCATCGCCTCGCTGAAGAACCGTGCACCCTGACTACCGCCGAATATGACCAGGCGCAGCGCATCGGATGCCGATCTTTCCGGGTAAGGCACGTCCTCAACAGCCAAAACCGTGGGACGCACCGGATTGCCGGTTTCCAGCGTAAGCGTGTCGGTGGCCTTGCCGACCTGGCGAAACCCGGTGGCGATCAGCTTGACCCGCGGCGCCAGCATCCGGTTGGCACGGCCCAAAATGGCATTCTGCTCATGTACGATTGCCGGCACGTTTGCCGAGGTCGCCGCCACCATCGGCGGCACGGTGGGGTATCCGCCGAAGCCAACAGCCGCCAGGGGCTTGATCTTCCGCACCAGATTGGCGGATTGACGGTATCCCCTAAACAGCGCCCAGCCGGTCCGCAGAACCGCCAGTGGGTTTTTCGATGAAAGCGTGGCCGAAGCAACCACATGAACGCTGTCCGCCGGAAACCCGGTTGTAAACCGCTCGGCGCGCTTGTCCGTCACCAGCACTGGACAATAGCCCCGAGCCACCAGTTCGTGGGCCAGTGCCTCGGCAGGAAACAGATGTCCGCCGGTACCGCCGGCAGCCAGCAGAACCGGTTTATCCAAAACTAAAAACCCCGCGCCGGTGAGTACGGTTTAAGATCGAGGCCGGTTTGCGGCCCGCGCAAGCTTTCCGGACGGCGCCGGGTCAGCGCCAGTGCAAACCCCATGCCGATCGACATGGCAATCAGCGAGGAGCCGCCATAAGAGATAAACGGCAGGGTCATGCCTTTGGCCGGGATCAGTTGCAATGTCACCATCATGTTGATCATGGACTGTACTGCAAACAGCAGGGCTAGTCCGCTTACTGCCAGCCGGATGTAGATATCGCGCTCGCGCAATGCCGTATTGAGAATGCGCAACACCACGAAGGCGAAGACCGCAACCAGAAGGATGGTGGCTATAATGCCGAATTCCTCCGACGCCACGGCGAAGGTAAAATCGGTATGGCTGTCCGGCAGATAGCGCTTGACCGTTCCTTCGCCTGCGCCCTGCCCCAGCCAGCCACCGGAGATGATCGCCTCACGCGCGGTCTCGACCTGGAAATTGTCACCACTGCCGGTCCAGAACCGGTCGATGCGCCCGGCAACGTGGGGAAAGAAGAAATAGGCCGCCACAATGCCCGACAAAGCCAGCAGTCCGAGCACTGCAATCCACGCCCAGGGCATGCCGGCAAGAAAGAACATGCCGCCCCAGACCGTGCCGATCAGCAGGGTCTGGCCGAAATCGGGCTGGGCGATCAACAGCGCGGCGACAATGCCGAACAGAATGATGGAAAACAGATTGCCGGGTATTTCCGGCCGTCTTGTGTTTTCGGCAAACAGCCAAGCGGAAATGATCACAAAGGCAGGTTTGACGAATTCCGACGGCTGCAGCGAGAATCCGGCAAACGATATCCAGCGCCGCGACCCCTTGACGTCGGCCCCCAAAAACAGCGTCGCCAGCAACAGGGGAATGGAGATGGCAAACAGCAACAGTGCGGCGCGGCGCACCTGCTTGGGTGTCAGGAAGGAAAGCCCGACCAGCAGCGCCAGCGAAGGCACAAGATAGATTGCATGGCGAATGGTGAAATGAGAGGGGGAAAGTCCGATGCGTTCAGCCACTGGCGGGCTTGCCGCAAAGGACAGCAAAAAACCGGAAATCACCAGGAGAAGGATCATTCCAAGCAGGAGATGATCCACGGTTCGCCACCACTCGGCGAGCTGTGAGCGGTCCGCGCGGCTGATCATGACGTCAACTCCTTCATGGCTTTAAAGCCCTTAAGTGATTTGGCCGCCTGGCGAAAGGCTTCGCCGCGAACCTCGAAATTGGGAAACTGGTCGAAACTGGCGCATGCCGGTGAAAGCAGCACCACCGGCTCATCCAGCCCGCTTTGCGCCGCGGCTGCAGCGGCGCTGGCAACTGCCTGCTCGATTGTTCCGGAGATTTCGAAAGCAACAGCCGCCCCCAGGGTAGCGGCAAACTGGGGGGCTGCCTCGCCAACCAGATAGGCTTTTTCGATGCGCCCGAAATAGGGCTGAAGCGGCTCGATCCCGCCTTCCTTGGCAAGCCCGCCCGCAATCCAGAATATGTTATGGTAGGAGGAAAGCGCCCTTGCCGCCGCATCGGCATTGGTGCCCTTGGAGTCGTTGACAAAAAGCACACCGTTGCATCTTCCGACCGGCTCCATGCGATGAATGAGACCGGGAAAGCTGGTAAGACCCCGGCAGATTTGCTCTGCCGACAGGCCTCCGCATTCTCCCGCAGCCCAGGCCGCTGCCGCATTCTGGCCGTTATGGCTGCCGCGCAATGCCGGGGCTTCTGCCATGTCGAAGAGCTGTTCCGGTTTGCCGGCACCTGCCCGCCACAGCCGGCCATCGTCAAAAAAGATGCCGTCATCAAGCGGCCCTTTTGCCGATATGGTCACCACTGACCGGCCTGCAGCCTTCAGTTCGCCGGCAATGGCCGCGGTAAATTCGTCATCAACACCGGTAATTGCCGTTGCACTGTTGGCCACCAGCCGCTTTTTTATTGCTGCATAATTTTCCATGGTGCCATGCCGGTCCAGATGATCGGGCGACAGATTGAGCAATATCCCGACACTGGGGTCGAGGGTTGGCGCCAGATCGATCTGGTAGGAGGAGCATTCGACCACATAAACCTTGTCTGGCGCTGGCTCATCGAGCGACAGCACGGCCCTGCCAATGTTACCGCCCATTTGAACGTCGCGCCCGGCAGCGGCAAATACATGGGAAACAAGCGCTGTGGTTGTCGATTTTCCGTTCGTACCGGTGATGCCGGCGAAAACGCTTTGCGGGCATTTTTCCCGCCGCTCGCGGCAGAACAGCTCGACATCGCCAATCACCGGCTTGCCCGCTTCCCTGGCCATCTCCACCGTCCAGTGCGGCTTGGGATGGGTCAGCGGCACGCCCGGCGCCAGTACCAGTTCGTCAACGCTGGAAAAATCCACTTCCCTGAGATCGCCGGTTGGAAGCCCTTCGCCTGCCGCCGCTTCCACACTGGCGGGATTGTCGTCAAAACAGACAAGGTCTGCCCCGCCGGCAAGCAGTGATCGTGCTGTTACCAGCCCGGAACCGCCCAGCCCGAACAGGGCAATCCGCTTTCCTTTTTCCGTGTTCGCCGCGATCACGTCTCTAGAGCCTTTCACACCCAGATTGAATCGTTTGAACGCAGGGAGTTTGGTCTTCGGCTGGAAGCGGAATGCGACACGGTGTAAACACCGTGAGCTTTTCCCGACGACGCCCGAAGGCTAAAGAACCAAGTTCAGACGATTGCAGAAAGATCATTTTTTCAAACACTTGGACTCCTGTTGTGGCGCCTTTTTCGCCCTGACTTCGTTGAAATCCTCGCAGGATGGGTAGACATCCTGCTGTGGTGTTTTCCTCGTCAGATGCAAAAAATCCATCCATTCAAACTGCTTCCATCTGGGTGTGAAAGGCTCTAAATCCAGCTACCTCAGTTTCAGGGTTGAAAGGCCGATCATCGCCAGGATCACCGCAACGATCCAGAATCGGATGACCACCTGGCTTTCCGTCCAGCCCTTTTTCTCGAAATGGTGGTGGATGGGCGCCATGCGGAACACCCGTTTGCCGGTCATCTTGTAGGAAAACACCTGGATGATGACGGAGAGCGCCTCGACCACAAAGAGCCCGCCAATGATCGCCAGAACGATCTCGTGCTTGGTGGCCACCGCGATGCTGCCGATCATGCCGCCAAGCGCCAGCGATCCGGTATCCCCCATGAAGATCGCCGCCGGGGGTGCATTGAACCACAAAAAGCCCAGCCCAGCCCCTATCACCGCCCCACACAAAACCGCAATCTCGCCGGTACCGAGCACAAAATGTATCTGCAGATAATTGGCGAAGATGGCGTTACCCGAAAGATAGGCAATGACCCCGAAGGAAGCCGCAGCGATCATCACCGGAACGATGGCAAGGCCGTCCAGCCCATCGGTCAGGTTGACCGCATTGCCGGCACCAACAATTACGAAGGCCCCGAAAGCCACAAAGAAGATGCCCAGGTCGATCAGCACATCCTTGAAGAAGGGCACTGTGAGGGAGGAGGAAAACGGCTGCTCGCCATTTGCCATGATGGCGAAACAGGCAATGGCGGCAATCAGGAATTCGAGCACCAGCCGTACCCTGCCGGAAAACCCCTTGTGGCTGGCATTGGTCACTTTCAGATAGTCGTCATAAAACCCGATCAATCCGAACCCGAGCATGACCGTCAGCACCACGGTGACATAGACGCTGGTCAGATTGGCCCAGATCAGCGAGGAAACCAGAATGCCGACGATGATGATCAATCCCCCCATGGTCGGGGTGCCGGCTTTCGAAAAATGGGTTTCCGGTCCGTCGGCACGGATCGGCTGCCCCTTGCCCTGGCGAAGCCGGAGTGCCGAAATGATCGCCGGGCCAAACAGGAAAACGAACAGGGCGGAGGTCACCAGCGCCCCGGCAGTCCGAAAAGTGATGTAGCGGAACAGGTTGAACCCGGAAAAGGACGCTGCGTATTCCTGATACAGATAATAAAGCATGGTGGTGTTCCCCTTCCGGCACTCCCCGGCTGCGCTAGCTTTCTTTTCCGGTCTTGCCGGATTCTTGTGCTTCGCCGGAAAACTCATTTTTGAGCGAGGTAACCAGCTCCCCGAATCTTAAACCGTTGGAAGCCTTTACCATGACCACATCGCCTGAACGCAAGACTTCGAGCAATTTTGCCCTGGCTTGCTTCCAGTCTGCAAAGTGACCAGACGACTTCTTCTTGCCGAGCGCTTCGGCAAGGGGGGCAATCACGTTTCCGGCCGTAATCGTTATCTGCACGTTGTTTTCTTCAAGCAGCCGGGAAAGCTCCCGATGCAGTTTTTCGCTTGCCTTGCCCAGTTCCAGCATGTCGCCAAGAACGGCAATCCTGCGGCCACGGCCGGCCGGCTCCGCCTCACCCAGCATCTCGATCGCAGCCCGCATGGAAGCCGGATTGGCGTTGTAGCTTTCATCGATGAGGGTAAAGCCGGCCTTGCCATATTTCAGTTTGTGGCGTTCGCCCCGTCCCTTGCCGGTCCGGATGGATGCGCATGCTTCCAGGGATTTTTCCATATCGGCGCCAGCAAGGTGCGCAACGCCGAGGACTGCGAGAAGATTGGAAAGAAGATGCTCCCCGGGCACATTGAGCACGCCCTTGTGGACCTTGCCTCCCATCGCGATCTCGAAATGCGAGGCATCGCCTTCAATGGAAACGCTTTTAAGCCGGTAGTCGCTGCCGCGTTTGCGGCCAAATGTGAGCAGATGTTCGATGCCTGCTTCGCCAGCCAATTCCTTCAGAAGCTTGAAGCGCTTGTCATCATGATTGATCAGGCCGTACCCGCCCGGCACCACCCCTTCGAAAATCTCCGCCTTGGCATGGGCAATCGCATCGACGCTGTCGAAAGCACCCAAATGTGCGGCCGCCACATTGGTGATTACCGCAACATGCGGGCGCACCAGCTTGACGAGCGGCCGGATTTCATCGGGATGGTTCATGCCGATTTCAAAAACGCCAAACCGGGTATCCGCCGGCATGCGCGCCAAGGTCAGCGGCACGCCCCAATGGTTGTTGAAGGAGGCAGCCGAGGCATGCACCGCGCCGGACGCAGCAAGCACCGTGCGCATCATCTCCTTGGTCGTGGTTTTGCCGACGCTGCCGGTCACCGCAATAATGCGTGCCTTTGTTCTGGCGCGCGCTGCCGCAGCCAGTTGGCGCATTGCCTCCAGCACATCGCGCACCACGACGAGCGGAATGCTAATACCGCCGAGCGCCACCAGCTTTTCTTCTGCAACAACGGCAAGCCCGGCGCCCGCCTTCATGGCTGCGGTGACATAGTCATGACCGTCCACCCGGTCTCCCTTGATGGCAAAAAATGCTTCGCCCGGCTTTAGCGTTCTCGTGTCGATGGAGATGCCGGTAATCCCTTCCGGCATGGCGCCGACCGGCCGGCCCGCCGTTGCTGCCAGCAGCGCATCGCTTTCCCACAGCAGCGTCATGCAGCCTTGCCTCCGGCTGCGGTCAGCGCGTTGCGCAACACTTCATGATCACTGAAGGGGTGGGTTGTTTCGCCAACGGTCTGGCCGGTCTCATGTCCCTTGCCGGCGACCACCAGACAGTCTCCCTTGCCGAGCATGGAAACAGCCTCGTTTATCGCCTGGGCCCTGTCACCGATTTCCTTCGCGCCTTTGGCTGCCGCCATGATCGCCGCACGGATCGCCGCCGGTTCCTCGCTGCGCGGGTTGTCGTCTGTAACGATTACACTGTCCGCCAGCCTGCTGGCGATCTCGCCCATGATGGGCCGCTTGCCCGGGTCGCGGTCGCCACCGCATCCGAAGACACACACCAGCTTTCCGGTCGTGAAGGGGCGCAGTGACGCAAGAACGTTTTCAAGCGCGTCCGGCTTGTGGGCGTAATCCACATAGCACGGCGCATGGCTTGCAGAATAGCCAACCAGTTCCAGCCGCCCGGAAGCGCCTTTGAGTTTCTCCAACTCATGCATCACGGCCTGAGGCTCGCTGCCGGTGGAAATCGCAAGCCCTGCCGCAACCAGGGCATTGGCGATCTGAAAATCGCCGGCCAGTGGAAATGGCACCCGGTAATGCCTGCCTTCATGATGGATTTCGGCAACCTGCCCGAAACGCTCATGCTCGACCCGTTTGAGCGATATATAGCTACCTGCGCGCCCGACCGTCAGCACAGTTTGGCCAGCAGCTTTCGCTGCCGCGACCGCTTTTTCGCTCCAGGGATCATCGGCAAAGATGATCGCCGGCGAGCCCGGAGAAAGCAGATCGCCAAACAGCCGCATTTTGGCATCGAAATAGTGGTCGACCGTGGGATGGTAATCCATGTGATCGCGGCCAAGATTGGTAAAGGCCCCAGCTGCAAGTCTCACTCCATCAAGCCGGAACTGGTCGAGGCCGTGGGACGAGGCTTCCATCGAACAATGGGTCACACCCGCCCCGGCAAGCTCTGCCAGCAGCGCGTGCAGCGCCACCGGATCAGGCGTCGTCAGGCTGCCATATTCTTCGCGGCCGGGCGCGGTGACGCCCGTCGTGCCGATGCTGGCGGCGCTCTTGCCGGTCCCTTCCCAAATCTGCCGTACGAAAGAGGCAACCGATGTCTTGCCGGCGGTACCGGTAACGGCAACCATGGTTTCAGGCTGCCCGGCATAGAAGGCTGCAGCCAGCCTGGAAAGCGCCTGCCGCGGATCTTCCAGCCTTGCAACCGGTACCGGCAGCGCTTCCTGCCCCGCACCTTCATGGATCAAGACCGCCGCAGCACCCTTTTCAATCGCCTGGGAAATGTAAGCGGCGCCATCGGCAGCCGTACCCTTGAGCGCAACGAACAAATATCCCGGTGCGACCTGTCTGGAATCAGCCGTAATCCCTGCAATAGCAGTTTGCTCAGCCTGCGGTCCGAACCGCTCGTTGAGACCGTCAATTCCGGATGCCGCAGCCAGTTCACCGAGCTTCATTTTCTATCCATTGCAATTGCGCACGATCCGGCTTCAGGAAGTTACAAATTGCCGGTTAGCCGCTGGGAATGCCGGGCAATTCTCCGCCGGTCAATATCGAACGGACATCATATTCAAATCTTCACCAAATTGAGGCCGCATTCCCAGAACCGGGGCAGAGCGGCGGATGATATTGGCTACCATGGGCGCCGCATTGGTACCGGCCGTCGCGCTGGGCGCCCCCTCCTCCGGCTTCGGTTCGTCGATAATGGTCAGCACGACATATTGCGGATCGTTGATTGGAAATGCAGCCAGAAACGCGTTGAACCGCTTTTCGCTCGAATAACGGCCATTGACCACCTTTTCGGCAGTGCCGGTTTTGCCACCGACCCAATAGCCTTTCACCTCAGCCCGCCGTCCTGATCCGCGCTCCACATTGAGGCGGAAGAGATAGCGCATCATGTCGCTGGTCTGCGGCCGCACAACCTGGCTGGCAACGGCTTCGGCTTCCTCGCGGCTGCGCTTGAACAAGGTTGGCGGAATAAGCCTGCCGCCATTGACGAGCGCTGCCCCCGCCACAGCGGTTTGCAGCGGTGTGGTGGTGACGCCATGGCCATAGGAGATGGTGACCGAATTCAGCTTCTTCCATGTTGCCGGTTCGACCGGCGTCGCGGTCTCGGGCAATTCGAACGTCATCTTGTCGAGAAGGCCAAGGCGATGAAGAAACTCGCGATGGCCCTCAATGCCAACCACATCGGCCATTTTGGCAGTACCGATATTGGAGGAATAGATGAAAATTTCCGGGACGCTGAGCACCCGTTTCTTGCCGTGAAAATCGTTGATGGTGAAACCGGCGATCCGCAGCGGCTTGGAGGCGTCAAAACTGCTCTGCATCGTCACCAGCCCGCTGTCGAGCGCCATGGCCGTGGTGAATGTCTTGAAGGTCGATCCCATTTCGTAAAGCCCCGCTGACATCCGGTTGAGCCGGTCGGGTTGCAGTGCCTGGACGGGATCGTTGGAATCATAATCGGGCAGTGATGCCATGGCGACGATCTCGCCAGTGTGGACGTCCAGCACAACCGCTCCGGCGGCAATCGCCTGATACCGGTCCATGGCCCGCTCCAGCTCATCGTGAACGATGCTCTGAACGCGGATGTCGATCGACATTTCAACCGGTTCGCCTAGTGCCGCATCGCCAAAGCCGGCCGCCCGCAAATCGGCCAGTATCCGCTCGTCGATCACCTTCTCGAACCCGGCAATGCCCACATTGTCGATGTTCACATGCCCCACAAGGTGCGAGGCAGTGGACCCGTTGGGATAAAACCGCCTTGTCTCGCGTTTAAAGCCGATGCCGGGAATGCCCAATGCCAGGATTTTACCCTGCTGGGCCGGCGTTAATTCTCGGCGAAGCCAGACAAACCCCGCCTTGCTCGACAGGCGCCGGTGGGTCAGTTCGATATCAAGATCGGGCAGTACCGTTGCCAGTTGCTCGACTGCCATGTCCACATCGACCACCCGCCGGGGTTCCCCAAACAGCGAGGCGGTATTGATGTCGGTTGCAAGCGTCCTGCCCATCCGGTCCACCAGGTCCGGGCGGCGCGCGGAAATGGTCGGGTCCGCAAGCGCCAGACGAACCCGGTCGGAGGGTTCGAGAACCCCGAAATATGCAAGCCTTCCGGCGATGAGCGCATAAACCGCCATGATCATGATGATGATCATCACCAGCCGGGACCTGGACCGGTCGATGGCGCGCTTTCGCGTACCCTGCAGGTTCAGCATGCCGGCATGGCGGGACTGGGAAGAAAACTCCGCGCCACCGGCCGCCGCCTGGATTGGTTTCGACCGCTGTTTCCAAATCCGCATCATTGCCCGTCCTCCGGCCCATCCACGGAGCCCGTGGTGGCGGTATCGACAAACTGCCCCTCTATCAGGTCGGCAATGGTTTTGGTTCGCGGCGATTGCGGAATGGCCGGGCGCGGCGGAATGTCGGCAATCGTGCCGATGCTCTCCGGCGATGGTGGCGAAATCGGCAACTGGTCGGCATATTGTTCAACCAGACGGGCAATCCGCTTGGGGTCGGTCAACAGGCTCCAGTCCGCCTTGAGCACGTCGATGGCATCCTTTTCCGCCTCGATGGCCCGTTCCAGTTCTCCAACCCGGTCTATGGCGGTTTCAGAGTCCTGCTTCACCTTGAAGGTAAAGGCAGCACCGCCCAGCAACAGGCCGATCATTACAAGGTCAACGGGTCTGAGCACGGGATGTCACCTGATCAATGGAGAGTCTGGGCAGCTTGAACAATGAAAAATTGGCATCGCGGGAAGCTTCGCGCGTTCGAATGCCCCAGCGCAGTTTTGCCGAACGGGCCCGTGGATTGGCGGCGATTTCCGCTTCACCCGCTAGAAGGGGAGCGCGCTGCTTCTGCTCAAAGAGCGGTTTGGGAGCTTCAGCCCGCGGCAAATGCCGGGATCCTGAAACCGTGCCGCTGCGATCCTGAAAGAATCGCTTGACGATCCGGTCTTCCAGCGAATGAAAGCTGACAACCACCAGCCGCCCACCCGGTTTTAAAATGCGTTCGGCGGCAAACAACCCGCTGGCCAGTTGTTCAAGTTCGCCGTTGACGAATATCCGCAATCCCTGAAAGCACCGCGTCGCCGGGTGGATACGCTCACCCGGTTTCCTGCCAATGACCGTCTCCACCAGTTTGGCAAGTTGGCCGGTGCGGGTGATCGGGCCCTGCTTTCTGGCCTTGACGATGGCGGCTGATACCCTGGGCGCCTGGCGCTCTTCGCCCAGCAGGCCGAAAATGCGGGTCAGCGTTGCCTGATCGGCATGATTGACAACATCGGCAGCCGAAAGCCCGTCCTGGCCCATGCGCATGTCGAGCGGCCCGTCTTCGCGGAAGGAAAATCCGCGCTCGGCCTGGTCGAGCTGCATGGAGGAAACCCCCACATCAAGCACCACACCGTTAACGCCTTCAACACCCTGTTCAAGGGCAATTGTATCGAGCGCTGCAAATTCGCCGGCTACAAGCTTCAAACGTTGCTCATGGGCTCGCACAAGCGCATCTCCACCGGCAATCGCGTCGGGATCGCGATCAATCGCGATAACATCAGCGCCTCTTTCAAGAATGGCTCTGGTATAGCCTCCGGCACCAAACGTGCCGTCGATAATGGTTTCCCCCGAAGCCGGATCAAGGCAGTCGAGCACCTCGTTGAGCATGACGGGCACGTGCCGGCCGGGTCCGCCAGCGGATTTCGGTGCGCCGCCCGCACCCTCGCCGCCGTCCGTCACGTATCCTGCTCCTTGCTGCTGCCTGCAGGGCCGAAAGCCCCGGGTTCGTCCTGCGAACCCGTCTGGCTTGCGGGGGAATTCTGTAAGGGGTTTGACAAACCGGTGGCGCGGCCGGTTCCATGCTGGCCCAGCGCCCGGCGCATTTCGCGCACCTTTGCGCGGGCCGTTTCGCGATAGGCCTGAAAGGCTGCCGGTTCCCATAACTGAAAGAAATGGCCGGCTCCCACAAAGGCCACTTCGTCGCCAATCCCGGTATGATCGCGGATATTGTCCGTCAGTGTGATCCGGCCTTCCGGATCGATTTTCAGTTCGTCCGCATCGCCCACCAGGCACAGCGACCACATGGCGTATTCCTCTGAAAACGGGTCCATCATCGACAGCCGTTTCAGATTTGAATCCATGAACTCCTTGCCGCCGGCTTCCGCCACCGGGTGTTCGACGCTCAAAATGGTATTGAGAACAGGCTGGCTGCCAAGGACGAGCCGAAAGGCAGCAGGAACCGAAACGCGGCCCTTCTTGTCCACCCGGTTGATCGTGTTCGAAACGAACCGATCCATCACTGTTTTCCCCTTGGTCCGCTGTCGCGCTACCTGAAACCGGACCCCTGGCATTGCCCGGGTCCGCATACCGGCTCTGGCGGGCTCCGGGCGTGCATGCCGCCATGCCCGTCACTCCCCATTGGGCCGGTTCCACCGTCTGGCCGGTTTGTTTCCTGAAAATTGCAGCGCATGCCGCAATTACCGTTCGCCAAACCGGAATTCCCCCGACGATTGCCTGCCGGCCGATCTCCCCGCCGCCCCACATGTCCGGCAAGGTGCCGGGAAGCGGCCAAATCTCATTTGGAGTATCATGGGCAAATTTGGGGGTCAATGGACTAGCGTGGGCAATTAGGGAAAAATGAACCCTTTCTTAGTGAGTTGGTAACAATTGCCCCAATCGCGTTAACAAAGCGTTATGACGTGCCAAATTGCACAGCATGAAGCGGTGATCTGCATTCAGATAAGAAAGGAGGATGCAACGAAAACGCCTATTGGGCGTTTACCGGAAGGAGGATTTCGAAATGAAGTTCATCATTGCCGCATTGGTCATCGCCATCGGAATTGCCGCGGGATCCGGCATGACAGTAGCAGGTGAAATCGCCCAGCCTGCAACGCAGATGACACTTTGGAACCTGTAAAGGCCGGCAAGTCACGCCACTTGATGTTCGCCCTGTCAGGGAACCTTGTCAGAGAACCTTGTCAGGGCATCAGCGGCTCTCTGGCCATCTCCAGATGCAGCGCATCGCCCTCCCATGGATGCGCCTCGCATACATCTTCATTGAGCTCGACGCCAAGCCCCGGCTCTTTGGACGGGATAACATGCCCATCCTGCCACTCGATTTTCTTCTTCAGCAGCTTCCCATGAAACCCGTCCCAGGTCTTGATTGATTCAAGAATAAGGAAGTTGGGGCATGCGGCCGCAATCTGGATATTGGCCGCCCCCACGATCGGCCCGCAGTAACAATGGGGTGCAATCTGGATGTGAAACGTCTCCGCCATTGCCGCGATCTTTCGTGTTTCCAGAATGCCGCCCGAGCGCCCGCTGTCGGGCTGCAGAATGCTGGCCGCCCGGTTTTCGATCACCCTGCCGAATTCAAACCGCGTCGTCAGCCGTTCGCCGGTCGCAACCGGTATGGTGGTAGCGCGCGCAACCTGCGCCATGACTTCCGGCATGTCGGGGGGAACCGGTTCTTCAAACCATAGCGGATCATACGGTTCGATTGCCTTTGCCAGCCGGATCGCACCACCGGCCGTAAACTGGCCATGGGTCCCGAACAGGATGTCAGCCCTGTTGCCAACAGCTTCGCGCACCGCCTTGCACATGCGCGCTGACAGGTCGATGTCCTCCAGCCTCGGCATGTGACCATCATGGATCGTGTAAGGGCCTGCCGGGTCGAACTTCACCGCATCAAAGCCCTGCTCAACACATTCCACCGCCACTTCGGCGGCCATGTCAGGATCGTTGTACACGTGCTTGCCGCCAATCTCGTCGGGATAGACCGGGCCATCCTTGGGATAAAGATAGGTGTAACTGCGCAGCGTTTCGTGCACCTGTCCGCCGATCAGCTTGTAAACCGGCTGGCCGGCCGCCTTGCCGATAATGTCCCAGCAGGCGATTTCGAGCGCCGAATAACAGCCCATCATGGAAACGTCCGGCCGTTGGGAAAACCCCGACGAATAGCAGTTGCGGAAGAGCACATCGACATCGTGCGGGTCTTTTCCGACCAGATAGCGCGCTGCTGCATCCTCGATCATCCTGGCGGTAAGATGCGGATCGAAGGTCGCTGCATAAGCTTCCCCATAGCCGTAAATACCGTCATTGGTCGTCAGCTTGACAAAAATGAAATATCGCCCGCCGGTCTGTGGCGGCGGATTGCCAACCACCCAGGTCTTTACATCCTGAACATGCATCCTCGCCTCCTTGCCGGCAGGTTTTCCATCAGTCGAACACGATCACATTGCGCTTGACGGTGCCCGACCGCACCTCGGCAATCGCCTCGTTGATCTGTTCCAGGCGATAGGTGTTGGAAACCAGTTCATCGAGTTTCAATTCACCCTTGCGATAAGCCCGCACCAGCCGCGGAATGTCCCGCGCGATCACCGCATCGCCCATCTTCGAACCGACAATTCTCTGGTTCCATGCTGCCAGGGTGCCCGGATCGTATTTGGCAAAAACGCCCGAAGGCGGCATGCCGACCACAACAACACTGCCGTTTTTGGTAATGTAGTCAAATGCACCTTCGAAGGCTGCCGGCGCCCCCACTGTTACAAATACATGATCAACACCCCGGCCTGCGGTCAGCTTTGATATCTTTGCGGCAACATCATCGCTGGCGGGATTATACCCATGGGTTGCCCCAAAGCGCTTTGCATCCTTCAGTTTGGCAGGCGCCAGATCGATGCCGATGATTTTTGCCGCACCACAATGATGAGCGCCCTGAATGGCGTTAAGCCCCACTCCGCCACAGCCGATCACGGCAACGCTCTGCCCCGGCTTCACGTCCGCCGTATTGGCCACCGCGCCAAACCCGGTGATGACGCCGCAGGCCAGCAGCGATGCACTGGCAAAAGGCACGGTTTTGGGAATTTTCACTGCCTGGCTTTGATGCACCACAACCCGTTCGGCAAAGGCGCCGGTGCGCATCGCCTGTTCCAGCGGTCCGCTGTCATCAAAAATCGGCCCCTTGCGGTCGAGGGCAAAAACCTCCTCGCACATGACCTGACTGCCCTGATTGCAGTAATGGCAGTCGCCGCAATAGCGGATCAGCGTTACCACCACATGATCGCCGGCTTTCAGCCCCGTCACTCCGCGCCCGGTACGCTTGACGATCCCGGCGGCCTCATGGCCGTAAACTGCCGGAAGCGCACCACCCCAGGCTCCATCAGCAAACGAGATGTCGGAATGACAGATTGCGCAGGCCTTGATGTCGACCTCCACCTCTGCTGCCTTTGGCCCGGCAAGCTTGACCTCCTCGATGCTCAATGGTTTGCCGAATTCCCTGCACACCGCAGCTTTCATGAAATAATCCTCCCGGCCCGGCCATCGCCGGGTGCATCCGCGGACCCTATCGATCGTTGCTGCCGATGCAATCGTAAAAAACGTCAATCCATGAATGCAGGACGACACCTCCGGCACAACTGCCGCGGCCGCCTGCCGGCATCGAATTTTTTGCGCTTGCAACAAACCTGCCATATGCAGGTGATTGAAAACCGCCAGACGCCGCAGCGAACAGGGCATGGTCATGAAAGACAGCAAGAAATACTTCGATCCGGCCAGCAAAAAATACGGGGCAGCGCATGTTGTTGCCGCAACGCAATACTCGATGGGCGGCCTGCGCCGGGCGGCAGGCGAGCAGGCCTTCCGGCATGAACTGGCCGCCGCTGTGATAATCCTGCTGATTTATGTCTGGGCCGGCGCCGGGTGGTTCGCCTATGTCGGCAGCCTTTGCCTGTTTCTTGCCACCTTTGCCGTGGAGGCAATCAACACGGCGATAGAACTGGTCGTCGACCGGACCTCGCCGGAAATCTCCCAATATGGCCGGGAGGCAAAGGACCTTGGCTCCTTTGCGGTTTTCTGTCTGCTTTGCGCCAATGGTGTCTTTTTCGCATGGGCCCTTTGGACGGCGCTTGCGTGACGGCGAAAGACTACCGCTCATAACCGGAAAAATTTGCCAGCCGGCCTGTAAGCCGGGTTCTGTATGGCTTCCTGCGAACAGGAAACGCAGCGATCATTCATCTGGGATGCCTGTTGCCAGACACCTCACGCGACCTACCCGGGCAACTGGCCTGAAAACCGGCTGGCAGCTCGCGCTGCCGCGTTGCCCCTATTCGGTCTTGCTCCCGATGGGGTTTTCAATGCCGCAGCCATTGCTGGATGCGCGGTGGGCTCTTACCCCGCCTTTTCACCCTTGCCCGAAGCGAACGGGTTCGCCGCAGGCGGTATGTTTTCTGTTGCACTTTCCCTTGGGTTCGCGGGATGGCCCGCTTCCCAGCCGGAAGTTATCCGGCATCGTGTTTCCATGGAGCCCGGACTTTCCTCCAGTGCGGCCTTTCAGCACTTGCACCGGCGATCGCCCGGCCGGCTGGCGGATTGAAATAGACATCTTCATCCACCAAGGTCAACGCTCTTCGCCTCCCCTGATCTGTCAGGCTTTGGCAACAATTTCTGCGCTGCCTGATTTTTGACTCGTTTTCGGCTATGGTTAAACTTACTTTAATCCAACGGGGCGATAGTCAGGCTGCTATTCATTGACGGCAGGTCGTTTGCGCGATGAACCATAAAACCCCCGATCCCGGATTTTGTTCTGCCCCGACCCGGCGCCAGACGCTTCAGTCTCTGGCCGCAGCAACGCTGGCGTCTGTAACGCCGTTCGCCCTGACAGCACCCGCTGCTGCGGCATCCCTGAAAGACATCAGCTATGGCGCCAACACCCTCGACATCCACCTGCCGGCCAATGCAGCCAATGCCCCGGTTCTGGCTTTCGTGCATGGCGGTGCCTGGCGGGCAGGCAACAAGAAGAAGATCGGTGCAAAGGCCCGCCACTTCACCAACAAGGGCTATGTCTTCGTATCCATCGGCTATACGCTGTATCCGCGCGCCAATGCCGAACAGCAGGCTGTTCAGATTGCCCAGGCGGTCAACTGGGTGAAGACCAATATCTCGAAATATGGCGGCAATGGCGACCGTGTGGCGCTGATGGGCCACTCGGCAGGATGTCACCTCTCATCGCTTGCAACCCTGTCGGGAGCCTGCACGCCGAAACTGTTGATCTGCAACGATACCGGCGCCTATGACATCGCCTATCTGGCGCGTCTCAACAACGGCAAGGTCCCCGGCCTGTACTCGGCCCTGAACCGGAAGGCGAAGTGGAAACGCTGGTCGCCGATTTCCTATGTCCACAACCGCAACCAGCCGCCAACCCTGGTGATGTGGTCGGGCGGCAGGAACCGCGACAAGATCTCGATCCGCTTTGCCAATGCGCTGGCGGCTGCCGGCGCGCCGGTCTCACGCTTTGACGGCAGCCGCTACAACCACCTGTCGATCAATTCATCGATCGGCCGGCGCGACAGCGCCGTTACCAAGGCAGTCGAACGCTTCCTCGGTAAACTGTAAACCGGCACAACCGGGGCTTGCATTGCGCAGTCAAAGCTTGCTAGCATGCCTGCGTTAACAGGTGTTGGGGAATTCAAATGATCAATCGACGTCTTGTGACGGCGGGTGTGCTCGCTGGCACTTTGACCGTGCTGTCTGCCGCCATTCCGGCCACCGCACAGTGGAACAAGCCGGTTACCGTGAAAGCGGGAACAAAGACAGAAATTCACTCCGTTGGAGTATGGAACAGAACTTACTGCAACCAAAGGCCCGTTCCCAAGGTGACCCGCATGCACGCACAGAACGGAACGATAACCACCAGTGTCGTCACCTCAACGTTCGCCGATGGCCCCTGCAAGGACAAAAAGGGGCGGTTTATCGTTTTCTTCTATACGCCAAAGCCTGGCTTTCGCGGAAAAGACAGCGCTCAAATAAACTATGTAATGCCGAAAGCCGTGCGTACACCCAGCAGGCCCAACCTGCAGGCGTCCGGAAAACGCATTAGCATCATTGTCGAATAGGTGGACCGCCCGCGGTACCGCATTGCAGCAATTCTGGCTCTGCAGGAACCGGCAGAACCTGAATGCGAATCAAATTCAACGACTCAGATATACCGCTGCACCTTCTTGCAATATCGGGCACTGATCGGGTTCATGCGCTTGGCACCGTGCCCGGCATTGTAGCGCAGGATGGTGCCGCAGGTTGAACCGCCGGCAAGCCGGTGCGCTTCACCGAGATATTTCATGCCGTAGCGGATATTGGTTTCCGGATTGTAGAGCCCCTTGGCAGAACCGCGATAGCCCATCAGACGTGCCGTCGACAGTTTGAGCTGCATCAGCCCGATTTCACCAGCACCGCCGCGCGCATTGGCCCTGTAGGCGCTTTCAACGCGCACTACGGCGTGAGCGAGCTTGAGCGGGATACCGTTTGCGCTGGCATATTTTGCGATCAGGGAGTGATATCGCGCCGAACCGCCGCCTGCCGCGATCTTCGGCCGCAAGGAGACTTGCAGCTTCCCAACCTCGCCTTCAGCTGTCTTCACTTTCTTCGCCAGATAGTCGCGCTGGCTCTGCATCAGCCTCTTTTGCGTCTCGCTGAGGCCCTTGGTCATGGCGTCGAAAGAAGCAAGGCGCTTCTTTGCAGAATCAAGCCGGCGCTTCGCATCCGCCAGCTTGCGCTTTTGGAGTTCGGCTTTTTCGGAACTTTTCTGCTTGCTGGCGGTTTTGCCGGACGATGTCTGTCCGGGAACCGTGCGCAGGGATGGTGCGGTAAAGCCGTAGGTCTGTGTGTGGCTTGACGTGACGGTTTGAGTCGAGGTGCAGGCTGTAAGAAGAATCAGACCGGCAACAGCCGCGGCAATCCGCGCCGCGGCGGGTAACTTTGAAGTCGTCATAGGGAGCCCCTTTGATTTCATTGAGCTGGACGGCCTCCCCCGATTCCCGAGCCGTCCGGACCGGGCCGCCATTGGCGTTTCAATCGTGACAGGATTGTGTCGGCGCGTTGAACTTCCGTATCGGAATGTAAGACAGCGTGATTGCGCCGTTCAGCCCTCACCCAGAGCATGGTGCAGCCGGTAAAGGGTTTCGATGGTTGAAACATCGGCCACACCATCAACCTTTCCAGGCCTGAAATGGCGCTGGAAGGCAGCGACCACCTGCGCCGTCTCCCGGTCGAATTCGCCGCTGCGGCCGATCCCGTAGCCATAAAGCGACAGCATTTCCTGAAGCGCTTCGACCGGCGGGCCGCCATCGCCGAGGGTCAAAAAGCGGCCTCCGGCAAGTGGAGCCGGCTCGATCCAGTGGCCAATGCCAGCTTCATGAAGGCGTTTCCAGGGAAACTTCTCGCCCGGGTCGCGCTTGCGGCCCGGCGCAACATCCGAATGGGCCAGCACGTTTCGAGGTTCGATCCTGCACCGCGCAATGATGTCGCCACACAGATCGATGACGGCGGCAATCTGGGCATCGCAGAAATCCGGATAACCGAACTCGTGGCCCGGATTGACAATCTCAATACCGATGGAACGGGAATTCACATCTTCCCTGCCCTGCCAGCTTCCCGCACCGGCATGCCAGGCACGCTTTTCCTCCGCCACCATCTGAACAATGCGCCCGTCCTCGTGCACGATATAGTGGCAGGAGACCTGACTTTCTTCGGCACACAACCATTGCTGAGCCTTCTCGCCGTCCTCCATCCCGGTATAATGCAGCAGCAGAATGTCGACCGGCGCACGGCGCTCATTGAAATTTACAGCTGTTGC
Source organism: Salaquimonas pukyongi (assembly GCF_001953055.1). NCBI lineage: Bacteria > Pseudomonadati > Pseudomonadota > Alphaproteobacteria > Hyphomicrobiales > Salaquimonadaceae > Salaquimonas > Salaquimonas pukyongi. Next base: position 2,192,535 of record NZ_CP019044.1, read on the forward strand.
CACATCGCTGACGCAGCGGCTGTCCGGCGGCAAGGTCAAATTCCCCGCTCCCTGCACAAATGCTGCCAGGCCAGGTTTATCCCGGCAAGGCGGTCGTTCGCGATCCGCAAAAATTCTTCCGGCACGCCACGGGCCAGCATCCTGTCTGGGTGATTATCGCGCACCAGCTTGCGGTAATGCGCTTTCAGCCTTTCATTGTCCCAGTTTGGATCGGCACCCAGCACCAGATAGGGATCGCCTTCCTCCGGCTCCATATGGCGCAGCCTGAGGCCCTCGAACTCCCGGTGGCCGAGGCCGAAGATGTCGGAAACGGTTTCAACGAAACCCAGTTCGCGCTCATGGATGACACCATCGGCCTTGGCGATGTGGAAAAGCCCGTCAAGCACATCCCTCAGAATGTCTTCCTCCTCCGGAAACAGCGCCTTGACCTGGCTGGCATAGGATTCAAACCCGGCGACATCCTGCTTGGCAAGGTTATACACCCGCGCCACATTGGCCGCTTCCTTTTGTGGCACCTCAAACAGTTCCTGAAAGGCAGTAACTTCCTCCTGGGTCACAATGCCGTCCGCCTTGGCCATCTTGGCAGACAGCGCAATGATGGCGATGGAAAATGTCACCTGCTTGCGCGTGGCAGGATCGCCCTCAAACACCGTACGGACGGATTCGACGACCGCCGAAAACGCCTGGCTGGCAGTGCTTGCGATGAACTCGCCGAAATTTGCCCAGATCGACATGAAATCCGTTTAGGCGACTTGCATGGCCGATTGAAGAGAAAATTTGCCAGGGCGGCAACTTGGCAACGGCTTCAATCCCAATCCCGCTGAACAAGTGTCAGGACTTTGCCCTTGCCGTCGATTAGTTCAAGACGGGCGCCCCTGCGGGTAAATCTCCGTGCATTCTGCAGGCTTGAAAGAAACGCTTGCTCCTTTTCCATCACCGCGCCGGGGCAAGCCATGCGCGTTGCACCCAGCGGGCCCGCCTTGAACTTTTCGCCATCGGTTTCATAGCTGCCGAAAAAGCGGTTGCAGCCTGCATGGCCGGTAACACGGCCGCCTGCTTCAAACCGGACGAACGGCATGTCCTGCCCTGCCATGCCCCATTCCGATCCGGCAAGCGAGGAAGCTGCGGTCACCGCAATTGCTGCGAAAAACCACAAGGCGATGGCATAAGGAAAGGAATTCAGTATCCGTTTCATAAGGTTCCTACAGATTGGTGGCGCTGCGTGCCGCCTGATCGTACTGCCCGGAAACGGCACGAAGAAGGCGGGCAGCCTTGGCAAGCTCAGCCGCATCGACGCCCAGGTCGCATACGCTCTCCACCAGAAGGTTTTCGCGAATCTGGTGATACCGCTCGCAGGTCTTCATCCCCTCGGCCGTCACCCTTGCTGTTTTCTCCTTGCCGCGTTTGCCGGTGGTCAAGAGCCCCATTCCCTCGAGCTTTTTCAGCGAGTAATTGACCAGATGCGTGTCTTCCACATTCAGAACGACACATAGATCGGAAAGCGTTTTTTCCCGCTCCTTGTGCATCACCCCGTGCATCACCAATACATCAAGCGGCGTCATGCCCGGGTGACCAGCCGCGGTCATGCAGCGCACCATCCAGCGGTGAAACGCATTGGTTGCCACCGTCAGCACATATTCCATCTCCGAAAGCTGTGGCAGCGCCCCTGATGCCAGATGCGAAGCCAGCACAACCGGGCCGACGGATGCCGCCCCTTCATCCTTGCCTGCGGCCCCGCCGGCGGCCCTGCCGATACCTTCACCAATGTCCTTGTCCGTGTGTTTTGCCATGATTCCCTCTTTTCAACATTGACATTTTATCGATAAATTGTAGATGTTCGCAATCCTTATTTCTTATCCGACGGAGAAAAAACATGGCTGAAGCCGGTAAATGGGACTTCTGGATCGACCGTGGCGGCACTTTTACCGACATCGTCGGGCGCGATCCTGAGGGCGGCCTTCATGCACACAAGCTCCTCTCGGAAAATCCCGAAGCCTACCGCGATGCGGCTGTCCAGGGCATTCGTGATCTCCTTGGCGTCAAAAAGGGCGAGGCGGTTCCTTCCGGCCGCATCGACGCGGTCAAGATGGGCACTACCGTCGCCACCAACGCCCTGCTTGAGCGAAAAGGCGACCGCACTGCGCTGCTGATTACCAGGGGCTTTCGCGATGCGCTGAAGATCGGCTACCAAGCGCGCCAGGATATCTTTGCCAAAGAAATCGTCAAACCCGAACAGCTTTATGAATCCGTAACCGAGATCGATGAGCGCGTATTGGCCGACGGCACGGTGGAACAGGCACCGGATCTTGACGCGGTGAGCCGGCAGCTTGAGGAAATTCGCGACGTCGGCATTGAGGCGGTTGCCATCGCCCTGATGCACTCGTGGAAATACCCCGAACACGAACAGGCGATTGCAAAACTGGCCCGCAAAATGGGGTTCGGGCAGGTTTCCGTCAGCCATGAGGTTTCCCAACTCGTCAAACTGGTTGGCCGCGGCGACACGACCGTGGTCGATGCCTACCTCTCGCCCATCCTGCGCCGGTATGTAAACCAGGTCGCCGAGGAATTGGGGAAGGCCCGCGCCTGATGTTCATGATGTCTTCGGGCGGACTGACGGCAGCCCAGCTCTTTCAGGGCAAGGACGCGATCCTCTCCGGCCCCGCCGGCGGCGTGGTTGGTGCGGTTGAGACCGCCGAACTCGCAGGCTTCGGAAAGATGATCGGCTTCGACATGGGCGGCACATCGACCGACGTTTCCCATTATGATGGCGAGTTGGAGCGCACGTTCGAAACCGAGGTTGCCGGCGTGCGCATGCGCGCGCCGATGATGCGCATTCATACCGTCGCCGCCGGCGGCGGATCGATCCTCACCTTCAAGGATGGCCGGTTCCAGGCAGGCCCCGATTCGGCCGGCGCCAACCCCGGTCCCGCCTGCTATAGGCGTGGCGGACCGCTCGCCGTTACCGACGCCAATGTCATGGTCGGCAAGTTGCGTCCGGAATTCTTTCCTGCGATTTTCGGTCCTGATCAGGACCAGCCCCTGGATGTTGAAGCCGTGCGCGAAAAGTTCTCGGTACTGGCAAAGGAAGCCGGCCTGTCACCGGAAGAGGTTGCTGACGGCTTCCTCAAGATCGCTGTCGAAAACATGGCCAACGCCATCAAGAAGATTTCGGTGCAGCGCGGCTACGACGTGACCGAATACGCGCTTAATTGTTTTGGCGGCGCGGGGGGGCAGCATGCCTGCGCTGTTGCCGACGCGCTCGGCATGAAGACCGTCCTCATCCATCCTTTCTCCGGCATCCTGTCTGCCTATGGCATGGGCCTTGCCAAGATCCGCGCAAACCGCACCCGAGCGCTGGTAAAGCCGCTCGACAAGGCGCTTGAATCAGAACTTCAGGCCGTTGAATCAAAACTTGAGGGAGAAACACGCGCCGAACTTGCAGAACAGGAAGTAAGCGATTCTTCTGTAAGCATTTTTTCCCGTGCGCACATTCGCTACGATGGCACGGATACCGCTATCCCGGTAACGCTCGGCGAGAGCGATGCCATGATTTCCGAGTTTGAAAGCACCCACCGCAAGCAATTCGGTTTTGTGTTCGAGAACAAGGGACTGATCGTCGAAGCGATTGAGGTCGAGGCCGTCGGCGGCGGCGCCGAGATCGAAGAGACCGAACACGAGCTTACCGACCCTGTCATCGCCGCCGACAACATCCAGGAGTTCTTCTCCAACGGCAAATGGCACACTGCCAGCATCTGCCCGCGTGAGGATCTCAAACCCGGCCATCGCATCAAGGGGCCGGGCCTCATCATCGAGCCGAACCAGACCATCGTTGTCGAGCCGGGCTGGCAGGCCCGTATTTCAAAGCTCAACCATGTCGTTCTGGAGCGCATCGAGGAGATGAAGCGCGGCCATGCGATTGGAACCGAGGCGGACCCGGTCATGCTGGAAGTGTTCAACAACCTGTTCATGTCGATCGCCGAGCAGATGGGTGTAACGCTGCAAAACACCGCCTACTCCGTCAACATCAAGGAGCGGCTCGACTTTTCCTGTGCGGTCTTCGGCCCGGACGGTTCGCTCGTCGCCAATGCGCCCCACATGCCGGTGCATTTGGGTTCCATGGATCGCTCGGTGACCACCGTCATCGAGCAGAACCGGGGCAATGTCGATCCCGGCGATGTCTTCATTCTCAATGCTCCCTATAATGGCGGAACCCACCTTCCGGACATTACGGTGGTCACCCCGGTCTTCGACGATGATGAAAAGGAAATCCTGTTCTGGGTTGCCGCCCGCGGTCACCACGCCGATGTCGGCGGCATGGCGCCAGGCAGCGCCACCCCCCGCGCCACCCATATCGACGAGGAAGGCGTACTCATCGACAACTTCAAGCTGGTCAAGCGCGGCATTATCGATGAGACCGGCATGCGCGAAATTCTGACCAACCACCCCTGGCCGGCACGCAATCCCGATCAGAACATGGCCGATATCCGCGCCCACATCGCCGCCAACGAGATGGGCGTCAACGAACTGCGCAAGATGGTTGCCCATTTCGGCCTTGATGTCGTGCAGGCATACCTCAAGCACGTACAGGACAATGCAGAAGAAAGCGTACGCCGGGTGATCGATGCGCTTTCCGATTGCCAGTACACCTACCAGACCGATAATGACCAGCAGATCTCGGTCAAGATCACGGTCGACAAGGCAAGGCGCGAGGCGACCGTGGACTTCACCGGCACATCCCCCATGGCAAAGAACAATTTCAACGCGCCGGAACCGGTCACCCGCGCAGCCGTGCTGTATGTGTTCCGCCTCATGGTGGAAGCCGACATTCCCATGAACGCCGGCTGCCTGAAACCGATCAACATCGTTATTCCCGACGGCTGCATGCTGAAACCCGAATATCCGGCTGCTGTGATCGCCGGCAACACCGAGACCAGCCAGCACGTCACAAACTGTCTGCTGATGGCGCTGGGCGCACTGGCCAACGCCCCGGGAACCATGAACAATCTGACCTACGGCAATGACCGTTATCAGAACTACGAGACGGTTTGTGGTGGTGCTCCAGCCGGCAGAATGAACGATGGCCGGGGCTTTGCCGGTCCATCCGGCGTTCACGTCCACATGACCAATACCCGCATGACGGACCCCGAAGTGCTTGAAATGCGCTATCCGGTCGTGCTCGAGGAGTTTTCCATCAGAACAGGCTCCGGCGGCAAGGGGAAATACCCCGGCGGCGACGGATGTACACGCATCATGCGCTTTCTTGAAGACATGGACTGCGCCATTCTCTCCTCCTCGCGCTATCACCCCCCCAAGGGGCTGGATGGTGGCGGCGATGGCGAAACCGGTAAAACGCAAATCCGCCGCGCAGGTGGCACCATCGACACGCTCAAACATTGCGACCAGACTGAAGTAAAGGCAGGCGATGCTGTAGTGCTTCAGACCCCCGCCGCAGGTGGTTATTTGCCGCAATGAGTCAAAAACACAACTTGTGAAATATCATTACTGGGGATTGCTTCACGCCTGCGCGTTGACGCCGGAATGCGAATCTCGCCCTTTTGTCGCAAACAAGGTGGGGCGGATACCATGAAACCTGAAGTGATTGAAGTTTCCAAACTGCGTCTGGTGGAAACGGAAGCCATGCGCGATGCCGTGAGGCTTTGCCTGCGCAAAGGCCTCTACGGAACGGAACTGACCCGGTTTCTGACAACCCACTTCATTGTGGATCTTGACCTGCTCAGCGAGGTCCTGGCCGAAATCCAGGCGGAAACGGCGTCCGAGGCTGCATAAGAGCAGGCTTTTACGCTTCAGCCCTTCCTCCTCATGCTCAATTGCCCTCCTTCACACCTGCGCGATTGAATATCACGGCGACGTGATGCCTTAACACGCAACCGTCAGTTGATCTGTGCCGTGTGGCGCGGGAAAACCGGTTCCGGTCGTGGATGGGTAAAACGCTAGAGGAGTATTTTCCATGAAACATGTAGGCAAATCAGGTTCGGCTATTGCTGCTGCTGCATTCGCTCTCGCCGTGGCCGGCAGCGGCATCGCTGTTCCCAGCGGTGCCCATGCCCAGGGTGAAGCCAAGATTCAGTGCACCGGCGTCAACGTCTGTAAAGGGCACAGCGACTGCAAGACCGCGACAAGCAACTGCAAGGGTCTGAACGACTGCAAGGGTCAGGGATTTGTCAGCCTGACCCAGTTCGAGTGTGAAAAAGTCGGCGGAAAGTGGGAAGGCTGACGGCCCGCTGAAAACAAACGCGGCTTGCCGGCACATTTGGCCGGCAAGCCAACTTCAAAAACCGGTTCCGGTCCCAGTTCTTTGGCCCAAAACCGGATCGGACCGCTTGCTGGCCTTTGCCTTTCTTCCTCATTCATGTCCCTGCCCTTCACAGCCATGTGATCTGCCTCACGCAAGCGTTATTTGAACTTGAACGGCCCGTTCAACGATGGTGTGGCCACCCTGTCTCTGGGGGAAATCATGGAAGAGGAGATAAACATGAAACATATCGGAAAATCCGGCGCCGCAGTTGCAGCCGCCGCTTTCGCCCTGGCCATCACTGGTACCGGCATTGCCGTTCCCTCAGGTGCCCAGGCAGCAGAGGACAAGGTCCAGTGCGTGGGCGTAAACTCGTGCAAAGGCCACAGCGACTGCAAAACGGCAACCAGTTCCTGTAAAGGACTTAACGCCTGTAAGGGTCAGGGCTTTCTGGAACTGACCAAGGCCGAGTGCGATGAACAGGGCGGCACATACGAAAGCTAAGCGCTGAGCGATCTGAGAGTTTCCGCCGGCGCTTGCAGCGCTGGCGGTTTTCGTAGCACACTGGCTATGCCTGTGGCTTGAGCCGGAACCAGAACCCAAATGGCTGAAAACCCGAACCGATGACCATCTCTGCCGATCTCCGGAAGACTGCTGAAAAACCGCCGTTTCTGGGCTTTGGCCTGGGCCTTAGGCCACAACACTATACCGATATTCTGGAAGGTGGCGATACGCTGCCTATCGACTGGTTTGAAGTCATCTCCGAAAACTACATGCTGCAGGGCGGCAGGCCGATACACATGCTGGACCGCATCCGCGAGCGCTATCCGGTCGTCATGCATGGCGTGTCGCTGTCGATTGCTTCAACCCAGCCCCTCAACATGGAGTATCTTGCCGGGCTGAAATCCCTGGCCGAGCGGGTGGAGCCCAAATGGATATCCGACCATCTGTGCTGGACGGGCGTGCACGGCGTCAATCTGCACGACCTGATCCCCATTCCCTATACCGAGGAAGCGCTCAACCATGTGGTTTCGCGCATTGAACAGGTTCAGGATTATCTCGGCCGCCGCATCGCCATTGAGAACGTTTCCTCCTACGTGGAATTCGCCGAATCGGAGATGGAGGAATGGGAATTCGTCGCAGAACTTGCCCGCCGCGCCGACTGCTGGCTGTTGCTGGACGTCAACAACGTCTTCGTGTCCGGTCAGAACCACGCCTTTGATGATGCCGGCTTTGTCGAGGCCATTCCTGCAGATCGTGTTGTGCAGTTCCATCTTGCTGGTCATAGCGAAGGCGAGGATTGCCTGATCGATACCCACGATCAGCCCGTGTGCGACGAGGTTTTCGAACTGTACGGCAAGGCCCTGGAGCGCTTCGGTCCGGTATCCACCATGATCGAGCGTGACGACAACATTCCTCCGCTTGCAGAACTGCTGGAGGAACTGGCCCGCGCACGGTCAATCGCCGGACAGGTACTGCCTGCCGCCAGCCTTCAGACAGCAGCCTAGGCCATGGCAAACCTCGCGGAACTTCAGGAGCGCCTCCAGGCCGATATCATGCAGCGCTCGCACACCACGCTGCCCGACATCAAGTCACCACCGGGAAGCAACAAGGAAAAACGGCTCGGCGTCTATCAGAATGCCTACAAGATGCGCCTGATCGAAATTCTTGGCGAGTCCCATGAAAAATTGTGGATCTATGTCGGCGATGAACAGTTCTACAAAATGGCAGACCGCTATTTTGATGCCTGCCCCGCAAACCATCCCAATGCCCGTTTCGTTTCATCCCGTCTGCCGCAATTCCTGGCAACCGACACCCGTTACAAGGACCAACCGGTGCTTGCGGAAATTGCAGCCATCGAGGGAGCCCTGGAAGACGTTTTCGATGCGCCCGATGCGCCGGTTGCAGACATGGATGATCTTGCAGCTATGCCTGGCGAACGCATTACGGAAATGACCATCGTCTTTTCCCCCGCTATCCGCCGGCTTTCCCTGAAAACCAACGCCTTGAGGATTTTTCAGTCGCTCAAGGATGAGAGCGAACCGCCTTCCCCTGCCAAACTGCCGGAAGCCCGCCACCTGCTGGTATGGCGGCAGGACTTCATCAGCCGCTATCGCGAAATCAATGCAGAGGAGGAAATGCTGATCGACCAGGGCATCGCCGGAAAGCCCTTTTCCACCCTGTGTGAACTGGCCTCCGTGATGGATGATCCGGAAAGCGCGGCTGCACGGGTTGCCGGTTACATGACCGGTTGGATCAACGGCGGATTGATCAGCGAACTGCGGGTCTGAACCGTCTACGCAGCCCCCATGATGAGCACCCACAAATGGGTGTAACGCTCATTGCGCCCCGATGTATTGAAGGCATAGCCGAGTCCTGCAAGGCGGTAGCGGGCTTTCAGCATGTTCTTGCGATGGTCTGGCGAATCCATCCAGCCCTCAATGGCCTCGTCTATGGAGCCGTAACCAACGCCAAGATTCTCCCCTGCCGAATTATCGAACCCGGCCGCAAAAATGCGGGTTCTGAAATCGGTTCCCGGCCCGATCTCATGGCCATAAAGCCCTCGGCTTCCCATCAGATCGGCATAGTCCTGCGCCGCTTTTTGCAACCTTCCATCCATCTGGAATTCCGGCAGCAAGCGTCGCCGGCGTATCTTGTTGAGCCGGGCAAAGCCGTCCTTGACATCAAACTGCAGGGGTTGCGCATGCACATCGGTACGCAGGCGGCGTCCGGCATGGCTGGAAGACCCTTTGGCACAACCTGAAAGCAGCGCACCGCCTGAAAGCAGCATCAACGGCCCGGCGGCGATTACCTGCCGGCGGCGCACATCGAGGCCTGTTCTGCGGACAAGTCGGTTTCCCATTATGTCAGGATAGGCGTGCAAGGTTAAGAAACCCTCACAGGCCAAAGCTGTGCCGGATGGCAAGTGACAGCGCGAATTAAGCAACGCCTTCAGCAAGAAACGGGTGGCCGCAGTCGAGACTGGGAACTAGAAAGCACCCAAGTTCTTCAGCACCGGAATACACCTGCATGACCCAACACTCCAAACAGGGGCCACAGGCCCCGGCAGCGCCCGTAATGGACATGACAACCTGGGGCCTGGTGCTGCTGCTTTCGCTGATTTGGGGTGGCTCGTTCCTGTTCGGCCGCATCGCGGTACAGGAAGTGGCACCGCTTGCCGTGGTGTTCTTCCGCGTTGCCTTGGCCGCGATGGCGATCTGGACCTGGCTGCTGCTTCGCCGGGGCCTGCCCCACATCACGCTCTCATTCGCTGCTGCCATCGCCGGAATGGCGGTTTTCAACAACATCATTCCCTTTTCGCTCATCTTCTACGGCCAGCAGGAAATCGGTTCCGGCCTTGCTTCCATCGTCAATGCGATGACGCCGATCTGGACCGTGCTGATTGCCAATTTCATGACCGCCGACGAAAAACTGAGCAGCCGCAAGCTGGCCGGCATTCTTGCCGGGTTCATCGGCGTGGCGGTGTTGATGGGCGGCGATGCACTGGCTGGCCTCAAGGCTTCCGCGCTGGCACAGGCCGCTGTCCTTGGTGCAACAATCAGCTACGGCTTTGCCGGTGTTTACGGCAAGCGCTTCAAGGGCGTGGACCCGATGCTGATCGCCGCAGGCCAACTGGCCGCATCCACAGTGCTGATGGGGAGCTATGTGCTGGCCAGCGGCGCGCTCTTTGCCTTCACCCTGCCATCACCAGCGGCCATCTGGTCGGTCATCGGCCTTGCCATTCCCTGCACGGCGTTCGCTTATGTTCTGTTCTTCACCATCCTGTCGCGTGCCGGCGCCACCAATGTCTCCCTCGTCACTTTCCTGGTTCCGGTGACCGGCGTGGTGCTTGGCATCATCTTTCTTGGCGAAAGCCTTTCGCCATGGCATCTGGCGGGCATGGCGCTGATCGGGCTGGGTCTGCTCATACTCGACGGCAGGCTGCTTGACGGCAGGTTGCGTTCATCGCGCGGCAGCTGAAATCAGGCAGCGACCTCGCGGCCGGTTTCCGGCTGCAGTTCATGAATGCCGATGAGGCGGCACACGGCAACCGGCAATTCGGCCCGGTTCATGGTGTAGAAGTGGAAATCGCTCACGCCCCGGCGCGTCAAATCGCCAACCTGCTCGGCGGCAACAGCTGCTGCAACCAGTTCGCGTGTATGGGGATCGTTGTCGAGTCCTTCGAAACGCTCCGCCAGCCAATGGGGAATGCTGGCACCGCACTTTTCGGCAAAGCCCGCCACCTTGCCAAAATGGTGGATCGGCAAAATGCCCGGCACGATCGGAATGTAGATGCCGGCCTTGCGCACCCGTTCCAGAAAGGCCTCAAATACATCATTGTCGAAGAAGAACTGGGTGATCGCCCGGGTCGCGCCATTGTCCACCTTGCGTTTCAGCAGATCAATGTCGAGCTGGAAATCCGGGCTTTCGGGGTGCTTTTCAGGATAGGCAGCAACGGTAATGTCGAAATCGCTGAACGCCTTCAGACCGGCCACCAGTTCAGCGCCGTTGCCGTAACCGTCCTCCCGCGGGCTGTACCGGCCGCCAATGCCGGAGGAAGGATCACCGCGCAGGGCAACAAACCGCCTGACACCAGCCTGGTAAAGATCGCGCACCACCGCATCGACCTCATTCTTGCTCGCATCGACACAGGTCAGATGTGCGGCAACATCGAGATCGGTCTCGCTGACCAGCCGTTTGACGGTTTCCAGCGTGCGCTTTCGCGTTGAGCCGCCCGCACCATAGGTGACCGAAACAAAGCGCGGCCCCAGCAATTGCAGCCGCTCTACAGCCGCCCACAACCGGTCATTGGCTTCGTCGGAAACCGGCGGGAAGAACTCGAAGGAAACGTTGATCTGGCGGCTCGATGCCACCGAATGGGAATATTGAAAAAGTGTCATTTCGGCTTACTCCTGAAACTGCAATCGGGTTCAGCTCTGGCTGCCTGTTTGCGGGTCGGGCTTTCTCGGATCGGTCGCCAGCCACAGTGTCACTACCAGGGATTTTTCCTTTTCCGCCGCGCTGGGCGAAAGCCGCAGGCTCTCCAGCACTTCAAGACCGGCAGCCTCCAGCCAGGCATTCATCTGCTCGACAGCAAAGCCGAGGCGGATATGGGCATGTTTTTCGCGCAGGAATTCCAGGTCGTGCGGGGCAAAATCGACAATCAGCAGGCGCCCGCCCGGCTTGAGGGCACGGGCGGCACTTCTGATCGCAACCGCCGGATTTTCAAGATAGTGCAGCACCTGATGGACGGTCACAAGATCAAACGCCTCTTCCTGCACCGCCAGGTTCACAATGTCGCCCTGGCGCACCTGCACCCGTGAAAGCCCTGACTGATCCAGATTGGACCGGGCGATCGACAGCATCTCCCGGCTTGCATCGATTCCCGTGCCGCGCTGGTACAGCCGGCTCAGCAATTGCAGCATCCTGCCCGTGCCGGTGCCCAGATCAAGCAGCGCCTCAAACGTTTCTTCACCCAGCAATTTCAGGATCGCAGCCTCAACACGCCCTTCGTCCACATGCAGGGAACGGATTTCATCCCACTCCGCCGCATTGGCGGCAAAATACCGGTCTGCCTGGGCAGCGCGGCGGGCACGGACGTTTTCAAGCTGCTCAAGATCACGCACAAGCTGTGGATCGTTCTCGCTCAGATGGGCCAGCAGGGATTGCACGAACTGGGCCTGCGCACCCTCTTCCCTGGCACGAAAATAGGCCCACGCGCCTTCCTGATAGCGTTCCACCAGACCGGCTTCGCTCAGCAGTTTGAGATGGCGGGAGATGCGGGGTTGGGATTGGCCCAGAATATCGATAAGATCGGAAACGGTAAGATCGCCCTGTGCCAGCAAGGCCAGCAGCCGCAAACGCGTATGCTCACCGGCCGCCTTCAAGAGGCTGACGGTATGATCAAGCGGCAACTGCGTTTTGCGTAACATGCGATAGGCCCAAGTAATACAAGGATATAAAGATATCTTTATATTATTTTCCAAATTTGGCAAGAGCCCGTCTCATTTCATGTTGAAAAACCTGTAGCCAATTGAATTCATGAACTTTTCTGTCATCCGCCCACGAGCACGCACATGACGCCTCCCGGCGCTGCAAAGCGAAGGCAGCAGTTGAACACTGCGATTCGGACACTGCTGCCCCTGGCTTCCCTTAAAAGCCATCAGGCGGTTCTTGGAGTGGCCGAACAAGGCCATTTGCGCCATTTGCCTCCGGCAATTGCAGCCTGGCAGGCAGCCACCACGATCGCCCGGCACGAACATACAGAGTATGACCAGTTGCTTGCGGAGGGATATGAAGCAGATGCCGCACGGCACTTTGTTCTGGATGACATCAACCGCCAGCTTGAGGCATGGGGCTGCGCGCGCCGCATTAATGCCGGGGAATGAACGGTATCAGCCAGGATAAATCCACTGCTCCCAGATCCGGGCAGTGACCTCCTCGCCAGCCGTTATCTCCCCTTCCCGTTCAACCCAGGCGACCAGACCGCGTTTCATCCTTGCCGCATCCTTGAAGGAAAGCGCCATGTCGGAACGGGTATAATCCCCATCAGGACCCGGCTCGGCGCCAACGGCCTCGGCCACCTTGCTCCCGGCCAGCCGGCACGGCGCGTTGTATCCGTCGACGCGAAGCGTCACCCCTCCCTCGAAGAACAGCAGCGTACGCGGCGGCAGATAGCTCATCTGCGGAATGCCTTCGAGCACGAGGTTGGCACCGATCCAGCCGGGGGAAAGCTTCTCAATGCCCATGCCCTGGGCGATTTCAACCAGTTCCTCTTCCGAAAGGATTGAAATCTGCCGTTCGTTGCGCATCACCGTGCCGCGCTCATACCAGGGCTCCCGGCCGCCGGACTTGCGGGCAATGCCGGCATGAAAATCACCATCAATGCCGTCAAAGCCAAGGCGCAGGGAACCAGCCTTCGCCGATACGAAGTCATTGCCCTCAGCACGCAATACCTGGGTAACCGTGCCCTTGAGCTTTCGAGGCGGATGGGTTTCGATCATGATATTCTCCAGCTGATTCAGGGCGGCAATCAAGATGCCGCACTTATCGCCAATCCGGAGAACGGCTCAAGTCAAAGTTTCTGACAGCATCTTTCAGTGACAATGGCACGGTGAACACGGAGTAGATCATGGCCTCAGAACGCAAGACAAAACCCATCGTCGCACTGAAAATGCCAAAGGCGGAACTTCCCCTGACCGACCGCCAGAAAAAGTACCTTGCCGTTGCCCAGGAAAAACTCGGCTTTGTGCCCAACGTACTGCAGGCCTATGCCTGGCATTCGCAGAAATTTGCGGCCTTTACGGAAATGTACAACGATCTGATGCTGGGCGATTCCGGTCTGACGAAACTCGAACGGGAAATGATTGCGGTCACGGTTTCCTCCGCCAATCACTGCTATTACTGCCTGACGGCCCACGGCGCAGCGGTGCGCCAGCTTTCCGGCGACCCCAAGCTCGGCGAGCAACTCGTGATGAACTACCGCACGGCTGAACTTACCGAAAAACAGCGCGCCATGCTCGATTTCGCCTGGGAACTGACCAGGCATCCCGAGGCAATTGACGAAGAACACCGTGCCGCCCTGCGCAAGGCAGGCTGGAAGGACCGCGAGATCTGGGACATTGCCGCCGTGGCCGCCTTTTTCAACATGTCAAACCGCATGAGCGCAGCCACCGACAAACAGCCCAATGACGAATACCATTCCCTGGCAAGGTAGAGGGCGGGATGCGGTCTCACGCTGTTTGTCATTCTCGCCCTGAAGCAAGCAGCCAATCCTGCAGCACGAAAATGGCCGCCCGAAAGCCGCCTGTCGCAAACCACATATGGCTGAACTGCCGCCTTATGCCACCTGGCGGGCCAGGGCACATTGCGACCACAGATCGTTGAGGCTGCGGGTAAGATGATCGATATCCTCATCGGTGTGCAGGGGGCCGGGTGTGATCCTCAGCCGCTCGGTCTTTACCGGAACGGTCGGGTAATTGATCGGCTGAACATAGATGCCGTACTGCTCCAGCAGAATATCGGATATCCATTTGCACTTCTTGGCATCACCAACCATCACCGGAATGATATGGCTTTCATTCGGCATGTAAGGGATGCCCATGCGCTCCAGTCCGGCACGGACCTTCGCAACATTGCGGCGCTGGCCCTCACGCTCCGCGCTGGACTGCTTGAGGTGGCGGATGGAGGCAAGCGCACCGGCCGCAAGTGAGGGTGGCAGTGCGGTGGTGAAGATGAAGCCGGAGGCAAAGGAGCGGATAAAGTCGCACAATCTGGCCGAACCGGTGATGTAACCGCCCATCACGCCAAAGGCTTTGCCAAGGGTTCCCTCGACAATGTCGAGCTGATCCATCAGGCCGCGCTGCTCGGCTACTCCGCCCCCACGTGGCCCGTACATGCCAACGGCGTGCACCTCGTCGAGATAGGTCAGAGCGCCATACTTCTTCGCAACTGCACAAATTTCCTCAATCGGCGCGATATCGCCATCCATCGAATACACCGATTCAAAGGCGACGATGATGGGGCGGCCCGGCTCGACCTGTGACAGGCGGGCGTCAAGGTCCTTCCAGTCATTGTGCTTGAAAATGTGTTTCTCGGCTCGCGAATGGCGGATTCCCTCGATCATCGAGGCATGGTTCTTCTCATCGGAAAACACCACGCAGTTCGGCAGTTTCGCGGCGAGTGTGCCAAGCGAAGCCCAGTTCGAGACATAGCCTGAGGTAAACAGAAGGGCAGCTTCCTTGCCATGCAGGTCCGCCAGTTCCTTCTCGAGCAGAACATGGGTGTGGTTCGTGCCGGAAATGTTGCGCGTACCGCCTGCGCCGGTCCCGCAGGTATCGATGGCTTCCTTCATGGCTTCCATCACCAGCGGGTTCTGGCCCATGCCCAGATAGTCGTTGGAGCACCAAACCGTTACTTCCCGCACTTCCTCGCCAACATGGCGGTAGGCCCGGGGAAATGGCCGGCGCGCCGCTCCAGATCGGCAAAAACCCGATAACGGCCATCGTGTTGAAGTTCATCAAGTTTTTCGCCGAAAAACGCCTCAAAATCCATCGGCCTGCCGTGCTCCCGTCAACATATTCTTCTTTTTATATATATTCTTTTCTAGCCCAGAAGGCCCTGAACTTAAAGTCCTGACCGCATTTGTGCCCGGTTACACACCGTTCAGACAGGACGGTCAGGACATTTCTGCTGCCAAAGGACGGCAAGTCAATCCTTATTGCGTTGTCTCGCCTTCTTCGGCCGCTTCGGATTCTTCCCCGGCCGCTTCAGGCGAGAACTGCTTGAGATAGGCAATCACATTGGCAACATCTTTTTCCTTCTTCAGGCCAGCAAACGACATCTTGTTGCCCTTGATGTAACCCTTGGGGTCCTTCAGGTATTCGCCAACCGTCTCTGCACTCCAGACCAGTCCGCCTTCACCGGCTGCAACCATGGCCTTGGAATACTTGAACCCTTCCACGGTGCCGGCGGTGCGCCCCATTACATTCTGCAGGCTTGGACCCACTTTTTTCTTGTCGCTGTCGACCACGTGACAGGCTTTGCATTTCTTGAATACCTTTTCGCCGGCAGCGGCATCGCCATCGGCATGGGCCGAGCCAACGCCACCTGCGACGATCAATGCGGTCAGTACGGATACGAGGGAAAGCTTCATCTTGCACTCCAGGATAAACTGATTGGATACAGCATCTATGGCCGCGGATGCCAGGGCAATTCAGATTTTGACAACATCAGAAAACCTGAACGCTTGAACATAGCCGGCGAAATAGATCACTGCCCCGTTTCTGACGAAACGTGGGGGCTCTAAACCATGTTCTGGCCCAAATTGCGCCTATGCATTATGACGCATGGAGCACAGCCACCTTGATTTGGGTCAAATGAAGACCGCCCGCCCCGCCACTGCCATCTACGCCTGCATGATGCTTGCAGCCGCTCTTGAACTGGCTTTTCTGGCCGCACCGCCAGCAATGGCCACAGAGGTTCCTGTACCTTCCAAACGGCCGGCTATCGAGAAAGGTCCCGTCACCCAAACCAAACCGGCATCAGGCGATGAGGAAAGCCCGGCCGATAGCAAAATCGATGAGAGCGTCCTGCGCGAGTGCGAAGAGCATATGCACTCGCTTGGCGTTCGCTTTACCCGCCGCAAGGCAATCCGTGGCGAGAATGGCTGCGGCATCGCCGCCCCCTATGAAATTACCGCCATTGCGGGCAGCGTCACCATCCAGCCACCAGCCATACTTGCTTGTGAGACCGCCATTGCCCTGTCGGGCTGGGTTCAGGGCGCTGCCCTGCCCTATGCGGAAAAACTGCCGGGAAAACCGGCGCTCACCGGATTGAGGAACGCTTCGGGCTATGTCTGCCGGGGGCGCAACAACAATCCTTCAGCAAAACTCTCCGAACATGCCCTTGGCAGGGCCATCGATATTTCGGCCTTCCTCTTTGAGGGCGGCACACAGATCGCGGTTGAGCCGCGCCAGCGCACCGGGCGCCCTCAGGAAGCCTATCAGAAGGCGGTGCGCTTTGCCGCTTGCCTGCATTTCACCACCGTGCTTGGTCCCTACAGCGATGCAAACCACAACGACCATCTGCATCTCGACATCGCCGAACGCCGTGGCGGGTACCGGCTCTGCGATTTTCCCGATCTGCCCGATGCCGGTGCACAATAACCCGGTATACCGTAACGATGAAAGCCAGGTAGCCGCCATGTCCCGAACCATCACCGCCAGGCCCCTGACGCGGGAAGCCTTCGCGCCCTTCGGCAGTGTCATTGAAAAGAAGGACAGCGAAGTCCGCCACATCAACAACGGCATGTGCATCCGCCATCACGACCTTGCACCCGTCGACGCCGCGGAAGGCGGCAGGCCTGCCATCAGCATCTTCGCCGGCAAACCCTATGACATGCCGCTAAGGCTCACCATGGTGGAGCGCCATCCCCTTGGCAGCCAGGCGTTCATGCCCCTGCACAACCGGCCGTTTCTGGTCGTTGTGTGTCCCGACGAGGCCGGAAAGCCGGGAACGCCGTCGGCCTTTGTCACGCAATCCGGGCAAGGCGTGAGTTTTCCTGCCGGTCTGTGGCATGGCGTACTCACGCCGCTGGATGAACCCGGCGACTTTCTTGTCGTGGACCGAGTCGGCCCCGGCGAAAACCTCGAGGAATTCGCCTTCGACGAACCATGGCTCGTGAAACTGCCGTAATCCTGAGCGCATGGATGCTCATTCGCTGTCATCCTGCGGGATGACAAGATTGAGCACAACGGCGATGATTGCCGCCGGCAGCAGGCCGGATGTCAGCAAAATCTGCAATGTTCTTGGCATGTGCTGAAGCGCTTCCGGGACCAGTTGCAGGCCAAATCCCACCGACAGCGCCGTTGCGAAAATCACCATGTTGCGGCGGTTCCAGTTCACTTCCGACAGCATGTTGAGACCGGCGGCCGCAACCATGCCGAACATGACGATAACCCCACCACCCAGAACATTGATCGGCACCGTGGAGACGATCGCTCCAATCTTGGGGATCATGCCGCAGACAATCAGGAATATCGCGCCGATCGTCACCACATGGCGGCTCATCACACCCGTCATCGAGATCAGGCCGACATTCTGCGAGAAAGAGGTATTCGGCAAACCGCCGAACACCCCGGCGATGGCAGTGCCGATACCGTCTGCGAAGGTGGCCCCTTCTATCTCCCGGTCGGTTGCCTCGCGCCCTGCCCCGCCCTTGGTGATGCCGGAGGTGTCACCAACGGTTTCAATGGCCGAGATGATTGCCATCAGACACATGCCGATGATGATTGCCCAGTTGATTTCAAACCCCCACTTGAACGGCACGGGAACCTCGAAAAGGCCGGCCCGTCCCACATTGACGAAATTCACCTGCCCCATGGCCAGCGCGACGAAGTAGCCTGCGATCAGCCCGATCAGCACAGCCGCCACCGAAACCAGGCCGCGGGTAAAGAACTTCAGCGCCAAGGTCACCAGAACAACCACCAGCGCCGGTATCCACATCGCCAGCGAACCGAATGCGGGTTTTCCAAGCAGCGGCACCCCGCCGGCGGCATATTGAATGCCGACCTTGATCAGTGCCAGACCGATCATCAATACGATGAGGCCTGTAACCAGCGGCGGCAAGGCGAAGCGGATACGCCCGATCACGAAGCCCAGGCAGAAATGGAACACGCCGCCGATCAAGACCCCTGTCATCAGACCGCCAAGCCCGGCGGCGCCAAGACCTGCCACAGCCGGGATCATGATCGGCAGAAAGGCGAAGGAAGTTCCCTGAACGATGGGCAGTCTCGCCCCTACCGGCCCGACACCAATGGTCTGGAACAAGGTCGCAATGCCGGCAAACAACATCGACATCTGGATCATGTAGATGAGATTTGGAAACTCCGGAGAGTTTGAGCCGAAACCGAATCCGGCTGCTCCTGCCACGATAATGGCAGGCGTCACATTGCTGGCGAACATCGCCAGTACGTGCTGTATGCCCAGCGGCACTGCCTTGGCGAGCGGTGGCGTGTAGTCCGGATCGCGCAATTGCTCGGGCGTGCCGAGCGCGTTCAAATCGGTTGCCATTATCGTTTCCTCCCTCTTTTCTTCATTGCCGCCGGCTCTCCTGCTTGTGAGTCAATGACCCAGCCTCCGGCCTGTCCCCTAAATCCCCAGTGGCATGTGGCGGTTGGCATCCTTGTACAGAAGATAGCGGAATTTGCCCGGCCCGCCGGCATAGCAGGCCTGCGGGCAGAAGGCCCGCAGCCACATGAAATCGCCTGCCTCAACCTCCACCCAGTCCTCGTTGAGCCGATAAACCGCCTTGCCCTCCAGCACATACAACCCGTGTTCCATCACGTGGGTCTCGCTGAACGGGATTACCGCGCCAGGCTCGAAGGTGACGAGATTGACATGCATGTCGTGCCGCATGTCCGCCGGATCGACAAACCGCGTGGTCAGCCATTTGCCATCGGAGCCGGGCATAGATTCAGGGATGATATCCTGCTCGCGGGTCACCACAGGCTCGGGAAGATCGATGCCCTCAACTACCTGATAGCGCTTGCGGATCCAGTGAAAGGTAGCCGTTTCATCAGCATCATTGCGGATCGCCCACTTGCAGCCTGCCGGCAGGTAGGCATAACCGCCGGGCGACAGCGTGTGCATGGCACCTTGCACCGAAAGCCGGATTTCGCCGCCGGCAATGAACAGAATGCCTTCGCCGTCCTTCTCCGGCTCGGGCGTTTCGCTGCCGCCGCCGGGCGCTACCTCGACAATCATCTGTACGAAGGTTTCCGCAAACCCGGACAATGGCCGCGCCAGAACCCAGGCCCTGGTCTGTTCCCACAACGGCAGCCGCGAGGTAACGATGTCGCGCATGACACCTTGGGGAATTACCGCATAGGCGTCCTTGAATACCGCACGGCCTGTCAGCAATTGGGTCTGTGGCGGCACACCGCCCGGGGCATTGCATAGGTTGGCTTGCTCATGGCAGCAAATCCTTCAGGCGTAACAACGCAATCCGCTCAACCTGCTTGCAGGCGGTGGCAAATTCCGTTTCACGATCGTTGTCGATGCGCGTTTTGAACTGTTTGAGAATGGTATCCTTGGTCAATCCCTTGACCGCAATGATGAAGGGGAAACCGAATTTCTCCACATAGGCTTCGTTTAACCCGGTGAACATATGGCGCTCTTCATCGGTCAGGGAATCCAGCCCGGCGGAAGCCTGTTCGCTGGCCGATTCCGCCGTCAGCCGTTTTGCTGCCGCCAGCTTGCCCGCAAGATCGGGATGGGCTTTCAGCACCCCGAGTCTTTCCTCGGGCGTTGCTGCACGAAACTGCGCTGCAAGCGCTGCATGCAGGCCACACGCAGTGTCGTTGGCCGGCCCCAGTTCGCCATCATACGCCCGTTCGGCAATCCACGGCGAATGTTCGAACACCCCGCCGAACGCCTCGACAAACGCCGCCCGTGCCATCTCACATGGAACCATCGGCGGTCTGCATGGCGGATGCTGTGCCTTCCAGTGCTCGGCGATCTCGATCCGTCGGGCAAACCAAACGCCGTCATGGTCTCGGGCATAATCGATGAACCGCTTCAGCGCCGCAAACCGTCCTGGCCTGCCGGCAAGGCGGCAATGCAGGCCGATGTTCATCATCTTCGGCTTGCCCGCCTGCCCCTCCGCATACAGCACATCGAAACTGTCCTTCAGATAAGTATAGAAGGCATCACCATCGGAAAACCCCGCCTGGATTGCAAACCGCATGTCATTGGCATCCAGCGTATAGGGAATGATCAACTGGTCATGGTCGCCATGGCGGCGCCAATAGGGCAGATCATCGGCATAGGAGTCTGAGACATAGTCGAACAGTCCGGTTTCCGAGACAAGATCGACGGTGTTGACCGAGCAGCGTCCGGTATACCAGCCACGCGGTTTTTCACCCGTAGCCTGTTCGTGTATCGCAATCGCCTGCTTTATGTCGGCAAGCTCCGCCTCGCGGGAGTGTTCGCGGTAATCGATCCATTTCAGCCCGTGGGAGGCGATTTCCCAGCCAGCCTCCTGCATTGCAGCGACCTGTTCGGGCGAGCGCAGCAATGCGGTTGCAACGCCATACACCGTGACAGGAATACCTGCCCCGCCAAACAGCCGGTGCAAGCGCCAGAAACCTGCCCGGGCACCATATTCATAGATCGATTCCATGTTCCAGTGGCGCATGCCGGGCCAGGGCTGTGCATTGGTGATCTCTGAAAGAAAGGCTTCCGATGCTGTATCGCCATGAAGAATGCAATTCTCGCCGCCTTCCTCATAATTGACGACAAACTGCAAGGCGATTGCCGCACCACCTGGCCAGGCGGCATCGGGCGGCGTTGCGCCATAGCCCAGCATATCTCTCCGATAGCGGTTCAACTAACTCGTCTCCCGGCGGCATTCGGCATTGGTTTTAGCCTCTTTCCATTACATGATTTTCAAAAAAACGCTAAAGCTCGTTCTTACCGCCTGCGTGCTTGACTTGTGCGCACGCTGCCCGGCGAATACCGGAAGGTGAGAGGGATCATCCATGACGGACAATAACGGCTATCTGACCACCCATGTTCTGGACACTGCACGCGGTTGTCCCGCCGAAGGCATCGAAATTACCCTCTACCGGCTCAAGGATGGCGCACGCCAGAAACTGGCCTCGGCAACCACCAATGACGACGGCAGGACAAACGCCCCCATCCTGCCGAAAGACTCGTTCAGCACAGGTCATTACGAGTTGGTCTTTAGCGCCGGCACCTATCTTCGCGCCCATGGACTTGCCGCCTCCGGCGATCTGCCGTTGTTTCTGGACGATATCCCGATCCGCTTCGGCATCGACGATCCGAACGCCCATTACCATGTGCCACTGCTGCTATCGCCCTTCGGCTATTCGACCTACCGGGGAAGCTGAACACATCCTGCGTTACTGCCCCAACGCCTGTTTGCAGCCGGCCACCATGTAATCGATGAACAGCCTTACCTTCATATCCTGAAGGCGTTTGTGCGGATAAATGCAGGAAAACGGAAGATCGGTCGGCGGTGTCGCCTCTGCCACCGAAACCAGCTCGCCGGAAACCAGATAGGGCGCCACCTCAAAACGCGGCTTGTTGATGATGCCGCAGCCTGCCAGGGCCCAGGCCGTCAGCACGTCGCCATCGTCGGATTCGAGCGGCGCCGCGAAGGGGAATTTGCGGATGCCATTGCCGGTGCGCAGGTTCCAGGCATGTTCACTGGTGCCGGGAAAGCGCAACATCAGGCATTTGTGTCCCTGTTCGACGAGGTCTTCGCCGCTTTGAGGCATGCCGTGCGCCTCCAGATATCGCGGAGATGCACACAAGACACGCTCGAATTCATAGATCGGTTTGATGCGCATCTCTGAATCGCCAAGCGGCCCCAGCACGAACGCCGCATCCAGGCCTTCCGCCGCCACATCCACCTTGCGGTCGGAAAGCCGCAGGCGCACGTTCAGATCGGGATATTCCTCCTTGAAGGCAGGGACCAGCGGCGCAATCAGCCGCTTTCCCATGCCGAGCGGGGCCGAAACGAAAATGGTGCCCTTGGGGTTGGCGGTAATTTCGGCAATGCCGCTCTCCACCTCGTCGATCGTATCGAGGATCTTGATTGCCCCCTTGTAGAACAGCCGCCCCTGTTCGGTCGGCATCACCGTGCGCGTCGTGCGGTTGAACAGCCGAACGCCGAGGTGTTTTTCCAGTTCCGCGATGCGGCTGCTGGCAACCGCCGCCGAAACCCGCAGGTCACGGCCCGCGGCCGACATGCTGCCGAGATCGTATACGCGTACAAAAGTCTTGAGATTTCTTACATATGCCATTGTAATTTGCTGATTATTGCGATTTTTTTGAAAGTCTTTGGACCTGCCGGCGGTTCTGTCAAGGCGCAAAAGCTGGCATTTTGGCATCATGGCCAACATGCTGGATCACCGGCCCCGGAACCATCAAGCCGGGAACCATCAAGAGAGGCGTCATGTACGAATATGCGGTTGCTTGGGAATGGATGGCGTTTGCCATACGCTGGCTGCACGTCATAACGGCCATCGCCTGGATCGGTTCGTCCTTTTATTTCATCGCCCTCGATCTGGGGCTTCGCCAGCATGAAAGCCTGCCCAAAGACGCCCATGGCGAAGAATGGCAGGTTCATGGCGGCGGCTTTTATCACATCCGCAAATATCTGGTCGCGCCGGCTGAAATGCCCGAACATCTGACCTGGTTCAAATGGGAAAGCTATGCCACCTGGCTGTCGGGTGCGGCGCTGCTGGCAATCGTCTACTGGGCCGGCGCCGGACTGTACCTGATCGACCCTGCCAAGGCCGACCTCACCCAGTGGCAGGCGATCGCCATCTCCGCTGCATCCCTGTCGATCGGCTGGATTGTCTATGACCTGCTCTGCAAATCCGGTCTCGGCAGCAAGCCCACCCTGCTGATGGTGCTTCTGTTCGTCCTGCTGGTCATCATGGGCTGGGGCTATAACCAGATTTTCACCGGCCGTGCCATGATGCTGCATCTGGGCGCATTCACCGCAACCATCATGTCGGCCAACGTCTTTTTCATCATCATGCCCAATCAGCGCATCGTGGTCGCCGATCTGAAGGCTGGCAGAAGACCCGATCCCAAATATGGCAGGATCGCCAAGCTCAGATCCACCCATAACAACTATCTCACCTTACCGGTCATCTTCCTGATGCTGTCGAACCACTATCCCCTGGCCTTTGCGACCCAGTACAACTGGGTGATTGCCGCCCTGGTTTTTTTGATGGGCGTCACAATCCGGCATTATTTCAATACAAGGCACGCACGAAGCGGCGACCCAACCTGGACCTGGCTGGCAACTGCCCTGCTCTTCCTGGCAATCATCTGGCTTTCAAGCCTGGCGCCGGACAACCGGGAGACAGCAAGCCAGGCAGACAACGCAGCCCCTTCAAACCGCTTCGCTGCGACCCAATCCTTCCCCCAAGTGGTTGAACTGGTGCAGGGGCGCTGCTCCATGTGCCATGCGGAAATCCCCGGCTGGGAGGGCCTGATCGTCCCGCCAAAAGGCGTGTTGCTGGAAAACGAAAACCAGATTTCCCGGCTGGCGCGCGAAATATATCTGCAGGCCGGCCGAAGCGCTGCCATGCCCCCGCCAGGGGCTGCCCGGTTCGGCGTTGCCTTGAGCCCGGGCGAACGAAAGCTGCTGGTAAACTGGTATCAAAGTGCGCTAAGCGGTTCCTGACGGGTTTAACTGATAGGGGAGGAAGCAATTGGACCGGGACGAGGCCGCACAATCCATCATCCGTCGGGCGGCGCTGGATTATCACGAGTTCCCCCAGCCAGGTAAGCTGGAAATCCGCCCCACCAAGCCGATGGCCAGCCCGCGCGATCTGGCGCGCGCCTATTCCCCCGGGGTTGCAGAAGCCTGTCTTGCGATCAGCGACAACCCCCTTGATGCTGCCCGGTTCACCAGCCGGGCCAATCTGGTGGCTGTGGTCTCCAACGGAACCGCCGCGCTCGGCCTCGGCAATATCGGCGCCCTTGCCTCCAAGCCGATCATGGAAGGCAAGGCGGTTCTGTTCAAGAAGTTCGCCAACATCGACTGCTTCGATCTGGAGATCGACGAGCAGGATCCCGAAAAGCTCGCCGAGCATGTCATCGCGCTGGAGCCGACCTTCGGCGCCATCAATCTGGAAGACATCAAGGCGCCGGATTGTTTTATCGTCGAAAAAATCTGCAGCGAGCGGATGGGCATTCCGGTCTTTCACGACGACCAGCACGGCACGGCCATCGTTGTTGCCGCTGCCGCCGTCAATGCGATGCATCTGACCGGGCGCGACTTCAAGGACATCACCATCGTCTCCACCGGTGGCGGCGCCGCCGGCATCGCCTGCCTCAACATGCTGCTGAAGATGGGCGTCAAACGCGAAAATGTCTGGCTTCACGACATCCATGGCCTGGTACACGAGGGCCGCAAGGAGGACATGAACCCCCAGAAGGAAGCCTACGCCCAGCCGGGCAAGAACCGAGATCTTTCTGAAACGATCAAGGGCGCCGACATGTTCCTCGGCCTGTCCGGCCCCGGCGTGCTGAAACCTGAGCTGGTCAAAACAATGGCCGACAAGCCGGTCGTTTTTGCCCTTGCCAATCCGGTGCCGGAGATCATGCCGGAGGAGGTCCTTGAGGTTTCGCCCGATGCCATTGTTGCAACCGGGCGGTCGGACTATCCAAACCAGGTCAACAATGTCCTGTGCTTTCCATTCATCTTCCGGGGTGCGCTGGATGTCGGCGCGACACAAATCAACGATGCGATGAAAATCGCCTGTGTGGAGGGCATTGCCCAGCTTGCCCGCATGACCAGCACAGCGGAAACGGCGGCCGTCTATGGCGACGAACAACTGAAATTCGGGCCGGAATATCTCATTCCCAAACCTTTCGATGCACGCCTGCAGCACGTGGTTGCCGGTGCCGTTGCAAAGGCGGCGATGGAAACCGGCGTCGCCACCCGGCCAATAGGCGACCTGCCTTCCTATGAGGAGAGCCTGAAGGCCGCGGTCTTCCGTTCCGCAATGATCATGCGGCCGGTCTTCGAGGCGGCACGCACCGCCAACCGGCGTATCGTTTTTGCCGAAGGCGAGGACGAGCGGGTTGTCCGCGCAGCTTTTGCCATGCTGGAAGACACGACAGACCTGCCTGTGCTGATCGGCCGCCCGGAGGTGATCGAACGCCGCAGCGAAAGCATCGGTCTGCCCAGGAGCTTTTCCTCGCGTCTTGAGATCGTCAATCCGGAAGCCGACACACGCTACCGCGAATACTGGGAAACCTATCACTCGGTAATGGAGCGGCGCGGCGTCACGCCTGACATTGCCCGTGCGGTGTTGCGCACCAACTCCACCGCCATCGGCGCGGTGATGGTTTATCGCGGGGAAGCAGACAGCCTGATCTGCGGCACGTTTGGCCAGTATTCCTGGCATCTGGGCTATGTCAGGCAGATGCTGGAAACCGAGGAACTGCAGCCCAACGGCGCACTGTCACTGCTGATCCAGAACTCCGGCCCGCTCTTTATTGCCGACACCCAGGTCTTTCCCGAGGCATCGGCTGCCGAAATCGCCGAGATCGTTCGCGCCTCCGCCCGTCATGTGCGCCGCTTCGGCATTGAGCCGAAAATCGCGCTGTGCTCCAATTCCCAGTTCGGCAATCTTGAAACCGCTTCCGCCCGCCGCATGCGCGAGGCAATCGGCATTCTGGACCGGTCCGACTGCAATTTCATTTATGAAGGCGAGATGCAGCTCGATGCTGCCCTTGATACCGAACTGCGCCAGCGCATCTTTCCCAATGCCCGGTTCGAGGGCAAGGCCAATGTGCTCGTCTTTGCCAACTCCGAAGTGGCAAGCGCCGTGCGCAATGCGGTGAAGACCGTTGCTGACGGGCTTGAAGTGGGGCCGATCCTGATGGGCATGGGCAACCGCGCCCACATCGTAACACCCTCGATCACCGCCCGCGGGCTGGTCAACATCGCCGCCCTTGCCGGAACCCCGGTACAGCACTACGCATAGAAGTGCCCGGCCCTATACGGCCTGGAGCGAGTGGATCGCATCGAGCAGATCTGCAAGGCTTTGATCAAGGCTCCTGCCGCTGGTGTCCACCTTGCGGGCAGCGCGGGCATAAGCTGCTTCCCGGTCGGTGAGGATCGACTTGAGTTCTTCCATCGCCTTGGGATTTCCGGCCATGGGCCGGGTATCGCCCTGTTTCTTGACCCTGGCCATGTGCTCATCGGCAGTTGCACGCAGCCAGACCGTGTGGAAATTGTCCAGCACCATGGCAAAGGTTTGCGGGTCGGCAACGATCCCGCCGGCTGCCGCCAGCAGGATGCTGTCGTTTTCATCGATGATCCGCTCAATGCCCCGCTGCTCAAGCTGGCGGTAACCTTCTTGCCCGTACAGCGCGATGAATTCGCCGATGGCAAGCCCGCTCTGCTTTTCGATCTCGTGATTGAGTTCCTTGAACGGCATGCCAAGACGCTCTGCAGCAAGCTTGCCAAGCGTGGACTTGCCTGCGCCGCGCAAACCGAGCAGGCAGATGCGCCGTGCCCGCTTTTCCTCAAAGCGGCTGGAAGAAAGCAGTTCATACACCGATGCCTGTATGTCTTCCGGCGCCCGGCAAAACAGCTTTGCCAGATGCACCGGCACTTCCTCTTCCGCCTCACGCACAAAGGCCTCTATCGGCAGCGTCAGCGCCAGCGCGACCTTCTGCAACAACCCGATGGAGATGTTGCCCTGTCCCGATTCCAGTTGCGCCAGATAGCGTTCCGAAAGACCCGATAGCTGGGCAAGTTCCCGCCTCGGCATGCTGCGCTCTGACCGAAACCGCCGCACACGCTCGCCAACCCTGATGATCAGTTCATCAACGGCCTGGTCCATTTCTGCCTGCTTGTGCTGTCCGGTACCGGCTTTGCCGGAAGCATCCTTGTGCAGGCCGGATGGTCTCATGATCCCTGCTGCGCTGCTGTAACCAGCGCCTCCAGACTGTCGCGGAATTCAGCCGGCACAGGGATTTTCTGGTGCGCCTGCGCTGCCACGAAGACTTCCACGAACTCTCCTTCAAAACAGACAGTGCCATCCTGCCGGCCAATGACACGAAAGCGGATCGAGCTTTCCCCGATACGAAGCGGCGCCACGGAACATTCCAGCAGATGCCTGGGCGTCACCGGCGAACGGAAATCCACCGACAGGTGGACAAACGGCGTGCCGATGTCGCGGTCGATGTTCATGCGATACCAGTCGGCACCCAGATGAGCCTCCCACCATGCCTCGATTGCCTCCAGGGCAAACATGGGAATGTTGCCGGTATAGACGATCTTCGCAGGATCGCAGTCCGCCCAGCGGACGCGTATTTCATGAACAAACGGCTTCATTTACTCCTGCTCTAATAGGTCTCCACGTGGTAGCGGCCTTCGCCGCGCATGACATCCCTGATTTCCTTCCAGGCGCGCCCGGTGCTTTCGGCAATGTTCTCAAGCGCGGCCTCAACCCCTTCTTCCATTGCCCGCAAGCCGCAAATGTAAACATGGGTGGCGGGGTCCTGGATCAGATCGACGATCTGATCTTCCATCTCCCGCAACTCGTCCTGGACATAGCGCCTGGGCTTGTCCTTCTCTCGGCTGAAGACCAGGTGCTTTTTCAAGACCTCGGCCGGCACTTTCTTCAACGGTCCAAAATAGGGCAGCGCATCTGCCGTGCGCGCACCGAAAACCAGTGTCATGTCACCGGTCGCCCCGCTGCGCTGACGCTGCATGGTAAAGGCGCGGAAGGGCGCCGAACCGGTGCCGGTACAGATCATCAGCAACCGTGCGGCCGGATCGTTGGGCATCAGGAAGGTGGAGCCGAACGGGCCGGTGACGCTCACCTTGTCGCCGGGTTTCAGGTCGCACACATAATTGGAACAAACGCCCTTTGCCTCCCGCTTCACGGTCAGGGAGAAATTATTGTAGTTCGGCCGCTCGCCGCTTCTCGGGGAGGATATCGAATAAAGTCGCGGAAGATGCGGCTTGCCGTCATCACCCACCCCCGGCGCGATGATCCCCACCGACTGGCCTTCCAGCAGCGGAAACGGCAATCCGCCCGCATCCAGAATGATGTGTCGCACGTCGTGGTCTTCATCGGCGGTGAGCCGGTAATTGCCCTGCACGGTAACCTCGGCCGGCCTGGCGAGCGTATAAAGGTTGATGCTTGCCTTTGACGCGCTGGCCGGAGCCTTCGACTTGCCGCCGGCGCCTGCATGCGCTTCGGCCAGCAGCTTCGCCATGGCATCATCGAGCGCCTCCAGCCCGCTTGTCTCCTCACTGGCGCCGTCGGCAAACTCTTCCTGGTCAGGCAGTTCCGTCCACTCGAATTGCTGATCGAGCGAATAAGGCTCGCTCACCACCCGCCACTCATCGATGGAACCCGTCGGACAGACGGGGATACAGTCCATGCAGAAATTGCACGTGTCGAAATCGACCACAACATTGTTGTCATTGTGGGTAATCGCCTCGATCGGGCAGGTCATCTCGCAGGTATAGCAGCGGATGCATATTTCCGGATCGATCAGGTGCTGCTTGACCGGGGCCGTCATTTGGCAGGTTCCCACAACTCGATCGGATTGCCTTCAGGGTCATGAATTCGTGCAAAGCGTCCGATTTCGCTGTCCCATTCGGCTCGG
The DNA here is from genome assembly GCF_001953055.1 of Salaquimonas pukyongi. NCBI lineage: Bacteria > Pseudomonadati > Pseudomonadota > Alphaproteobacteria > Hyphomicrobiales > Salaquimonadaceae > Salaquimonas > Salaquimonas pukyongi. Next base: position 2,221,474 of record NZ_CP019044.1, read on the forward strand.
GTTTCAACATTGATTCCCGATGCCCTCAACTGGTTCACCAAGGCGTCCAGATCGGTAACCCGAAAATTGATCATCCACTGTTGGTTGTGTGGCCCGAAATAATCCGTATCAGCCTTGAATGGGGCGAACACCGTTGGGCCAGACTCCTGGACCCACGGCTTCCCCTGATCAAACCCCACGCCAAGATGATCGAGATACCACTGCGCAAGCGCTTCAGGGTCCTTCGCGCGGAAAAAAACACCGCCAATACCGGCAATCTTTTGCATCAAATCCTCATGCCATGTGCAGTTTGACGTATTCGAAATCGCCGGGCTTGTTGTCAATGCCCACTTTGGGCGGCGCAATCCAGCTTGCATATTCGCCCGGCTCACTACAGGGCTTCATCAGCGACTGGATGAAATCGCCGTCGGCGTGGGTTGGCAGCCAGTTTTTCACGCCCTCGTCATATTCAGCGCCGCTGACCAGCTTGCCTTCCGGACTGAACGGCTTGTCGGCAAAAACACCGATCCTGCGGTTGAAGGATTCATGCGGCAACTTCATTTCAAAGGCCACACCGGCCTTTTCTATGACCTTGTTCCAGCGTGAAACACCGCCAGCCGCATCGCGCGTATAATCATCGCGCAGGCGCATGTTGATCGCGGTCAATGCCGGAACTTCCCGCTGGACCGGCGTATCGCCCTCAAGCTGCCACACCACATAGCTGTCGTTCTGCAGTTTGTGGTCATCGTCAAGGCGGTGCTCCATATAACGGCCCTTGATTCCGGCATTGAATGAATTGGCGGCGTTGGTCGAAACCTCCTGACCGAACAGGTCAAGCGACAAGGTGTAGTGCAGGTTCAGCTTCTTCTGGATTGTCGGCAGGTCGATGACGCCAAGCGCACGGATTTTTTCCGTTTCGTAAGGATCTTCAATCCCCGCCTCCTTCATCGCTTCGCAGGTGCGCTGAATGGTGCGCCCGACGCCCGTCTCGCCGACGAACATGTGATGGGCTTCCTCCGTCAGCATGAAACGGCAGGTGCGCGACAGGGGATCGAAGCCCGATTGCGCCAGCGCTTCAAGCTGCATCTTGCCGTCACGATCGGTAAAATACGTAAACATGAAAAAGGACAGCCAGTCCGGTGTTTCCTCGTTGAAGGCGCCCAGCATGCGCGGTGCTTCCTCCGAACCCGATTGCCGGCGCAGCAGGTCGTTGGCCTCTTCCCTGCCATCGGCACCGAAATATTTCTGCAGCAGATAGACCATGGCCCAAAGATGCCGCCCCTCTTCCACATTGACCTGGAACAGGTTGCGCATGTCGTAAAGCGAAGGTGCGGTAAGGCCGAGAAAGCGCTGTTGCTCGACCGAGGCAGGTTCCGTATCCCCCTGAATGACGATCAGCCGGCGCAGCATGGCGCGGTATTCACCCGGCACTTCCTGCCAAGCCGGATCACCGGCATGTTCGCCACAGGGGATTTTGCGGTCTTCCACCTGCGGCGCAAGCAGGATACCCCAGCGGTATTCCGGCATTTTGACATAGTCGAACTTCGCCCAGCCCTTGGGGTCGACGCTAACGGCAGTGCGCAGATAGACCAGGCTTTCCTGAAAGTTTTGCGGGATGAGATCGTTCCACCAGTTGATGTAGCCGGGATGCCATTTTTCCAGCGCCTTCAGCACGCGCCGGTCGGTCGACAGGCCGACATTGTTGGGGATCAGCGTGTCATATTCGACGGTATCAAGCATTTCCGGTTCTCCTGATTTCTCAATCCTTCACAGCAGGCAATCACAGCGGCCTTAAACCCGCTTCCTGTCATATTCACCGCGCAGTCCGGTGCCGTAGCGCTGCAGCGCACCGCTCTCGCCCACCGCATTGGGGCGCTGGAAAATCCAGTTCTGCCAGGCGGTCAGCCGCCCGAAGATGCGCGTTTCCATGGTCTCTGGCCCGGCAAAGCGCAGATTGGCTTCCATGCCGGTAAGCGCATCGGGCGAAAAGGAAGCCCGCTCTTCCAGAAAAATGCGGATTTCGTCTTCCCAGTCGATGTCGTCATAGGCAAAGGTGACAAGCCCCAGTTCGGCAGCTTCGGCAGCTTCGAGCGCTTCGCCAACCCGTTCCTTTGCCGTCTCCACCTGCTCCGGCTCGCCCAGAAAGCGGGTCTGAAGACGGGTCAGGTCATTGGCCATGGGATAGGGGCCAAAATTGCCTTGCGTCAGCGTGAGCGCGGCAACGGGACGGTTGTCACCCTCGAATTCGCCCTCCATCATGTAGCTGCGATCTGCCGCAAACAGCAGTTCGGCAAGAAAACCGGCAAAACACGAACCGTTTTCCACCATGGCCACCAGCGAGCGCGAGGTGACATCGACGCGCTTCAGCACCCTTTTCCAGTAAAGCAGGATTTCGCGGGCAAGCCAGAAATCCGCATTCTCCAGCATGAAGCCCTCGAACGCGGCAACCCCTTCCCGATCGCCCTGGGACTTGAACACCAGCACCCCGGTCTCTAGCTCGTTGAGACGCAGATGCAAAATGGCATCATCCAGTTCGCGGGCAAGCCGCAGCATCCAGTTGTCCGCCCCCTGCGCCACCAGCTCATCGGTTGATGCCGGCAGTTGTGTGTCGGGGCCGGAAAGCGTGATGGTCGCCACGCCATTATCGCGATCGAGCGCCACTTCCACCGCAGAATAGGTGATCGAATCTTCCCCGAAGGACCGTTTGAGCGGCGTCAGCTCAATGCCCTTTTCCGGTTTGCCCGTGGCGTTATTGGCGGCAAATTCCCTTGCTCGTTCACCAACTGCTTCATCGAACTTCGAATTCGGCACAACCTCGTCAACCAGCCGCCAGTCCTTCGCCTTCTTTCCGCGGACTCCCTCTTCCATGGCGCAGAAGACATCGGCCAGATCGCGCCGCACCTTGCGCTTGTCGGTCACCCGCGTCAGCCCGCCGGTGCCCGGCAGAACGGCAAGCAGCGGCACTTCGGGAAGCGCCACGGCGGACGAGGAATCATCCGTCAGCATGATGTAGTCGCAGGCAAGCGCCAGCTCATATCCGCCGCCTGCGCACGAACCCTTTACCGCGCAGATATAGCTCTGGCCGGATTCCTCCCCGGCCAGCTCATAGGTATTGCGCGTCTCATTGGTGAACTTGCAGAAATTGACCTTGTGGGCATGGGTGGCACCGCCCAGCATGCGGATGTTGGCACCGGCACAAAATACCCGGTCCTTGCCGGATTGCATCACAACGGCGCCCACTTCGGGATGCTCGAACCGCATGCGCTGCACAATATCGGCCAACTCGATATCGACGCTCAGATCGTAGGAATTGAGTTTGAGCTCGTAACCGTCGAACAGCCCGCCCTTTTCGTCCACATCCATGATCAGCCGGGCGACAGGCCCGTCATATTCGACCTTCCAATGGCGGTATTGCGATGGGTTGGTCTGGAAATCGATGCGCTTGGACATTAGGCCTCTCAGATTAAATAGCATGCTTACTGTACTGTCAGGACCATCTGAGTCCAGATAAAACAGCATTATTATTCATTGGAATTGGTGGTGCCTGCAACACATATGCAATATATCGCATTATTGGAAATCAAATTCGCCATCATCATCGACAGTTGTGCAAAATCCGATGGCCCGCTTCCGGCCAAGACCCAATAGCGATGCGCATTGGCCTTCATACGCCCGCTCGCAGGCTTGTTTGCTCAGTGCCACAAGCCGCCTTGCGGCATTGGACATGCCGAGCCGGCGTTTCAAGCGCGCATTGGCACCATGGATCAGCGCCTGCACCAGCGCCTTTTCGCGGCTGTTGGGGGCAGCATTCATCCAGACGGTCTCAAGCACTTCATGGGCTTCCCAGTAAAAACCCTCTCGAAGGAGCCTGACGCCATAAAGCCAGGCAGCATTATCCTGCCAGTCCCGCGAACGGGTTTGTGCCGGTGCAAGCTGTTTGGCTTCTTCCAGCACGCTGTCCCCGCTGCGCGCATTAATGCCCGGCAGATGGGCATGATCGGGCAAGGGCAGGTCTTCAGCAATCCGAATTGCATTGGATTTTTCCCGCACACTACCATCGGTTGCAAGAATCGTATCCGCAAACGCCTGTATGGCCGCAAGCGTCTCTTCCGTCTTTTCCAGATGGGGAGCGTGGCCGCAGCCAGGCAGGATTTTCAACGTCACAGGCAACGGGCTGCGTTTTTCGATCTCGTAAACCTGCGCCAGGGTGCCGTATTGATCCTCTTTGCCCTGGATGGCGAGCACCGGCACGGTAAAGCCATCGATTGCGTCTGCAATGTTCCAGCGTTCAAAACCGGGATCGAGCCAGGCAGTGTTCCAGCCGTAAAACGCATTGTCGGGGTCACGGTGATAGCGGCCCAGCTTCTTGCGAAGGTCGCCTTTCTCATAGGCATCTTTCGCCGCCCGGATTGAAGCGAGACCTTCCGGCTCTGTGAAGAAGTGCGGCGCAATCAGAACCACGCCGGCCAGCCGCGCATCTTTCCGGTTGCCGGCATACACCGCGGCAATCGACGCGCCATCGCTGTGCCCGAGCAAGATGAAGCGTTTGACCCCAATTGCATCGAACAGTTCCGGCAGAAGATCAACAGCTTCTCTCGTCATGTAATCGAGCGGCCGCGGCAGGCTGACGGGATCGGATTGCCCGTATCCGGCGCGCGAATAGGCAAAGACGCCCAGGCCCGTTGCCTGCGAAAGCCGTTGTGGAAAATCCCGCCACAGGGCGACACAGCCAAGGCCCTCATGCAGAAGAATTATGGTTGGTTTCTTGTCCGGCGGCGGGCCATGGCAGGCATATTCAAGACGGTCCTGATTGATTTCAATGGCGCCTGGCCCACCTGCCTGCCAATCGAACCGGGTCATGGGCAGGCCATCTCAGCCACGCAGCTTGAAGCGCTGGATTTTGCCCGTCGCTGTTTTGGGCAGATCATCGGCAACCACGATCCAGCGCGGATACTTCCACTTGCCGATCGATTGCTTCACATGTTCCTTGAGCTGTTCTTCAAGACCGTCCATGGCCGCTCCCTCCTTGAGCACCACAAAGGCCTTCGGCTTTTCAAGGTCCTCTTCGTCGCGCGCGGGAACCACCGCCGCTTCCAGAACAGAAGGATGGGTAATCAGTGCCTGTTCCACCTCAAAGGGCGAAACCCAAATGCCGCTGACCTTGAACATGTCATCGGTACGCCCGCAATACACGTAGCGACCGTCCTCACGCATCTCGTATTTGTCCCCGGTGCGTGTCCATACGCCTTCAAAAGTTGCCCTGCTCTTGTCGCGCTGGTTCCAGTAGTCGGAAGCCGCCGAATTGCCATTGACCAGCAATTCGCCGATCTCCCCGGCACCAACCGCTTCGCCGCTTTCATCCACCAGACGCAGTTTATATCCCGGAACGGCAACCCCGGACGTTCCGTACGCCACCTCACCCGGGCGGTTCGACAGGAAGATGTGCAGCATCTCCGTCGAACCCACGCCGTCCAGAATTTCGCAGCCGGTGTGGCTTTCCCACCCCTTGCCCACTTCCGCCGGCAGCGCCTCACCGGCGGAAATGCAACGCCGCAGCTTTGTGGTAATCTCTCCTCTGCCGGTTTCAAGCGTTGCATTCAGCGCCGCATACAGCGTCGGCACGCCGCAGAACACGGTCGGTTTGTGGGTATTCAGGATGTCGATCACGCCGCCGGGCGTCGGCCTGCCTGACAGGATCACCGTCGTTGCCCCCACCGACATGGGAAAGCTCATGGCATTGCCGAGCCCGTAGGCAAAGAAGAACTTGGCCGCCGAATAGACAACATCCTCCTCTTTGATTCCCAGAACCTGCGCCCCATAGGTATCGGCGGTAAATTTCAGACTGCCATGCACATGCCGCACCCCCTTGGGCTGGCCGGTCGAGCCGGAGGAATAAAGCCAGAAGGCACTTTCATCGGCGCTGGCTTCCAGCATTGGCAAAGCTTCCGACTGCTCCAGTTCGGCAGCAAAGTCAGCATGGCTGTGATCTTTACCCCCAATCACGAAAATGCGCTGCAACGTTTCGATCTTGCCGGCAAGCGGCACCACCACATCAAGCAGCGCTGCGGAAACAAACAGCACCGTTGCCCTGCTGTCGCGCAGAATGGTCTCGTAGACATCGGTTGCCAGCAGGGTATTGATGGCAATCGGCACCACGCCCGCTTTAAGCGATCCCCAGAAGATTACCGGAAACTCGATCGTGTCCAGCACCAGCATTGCAACCCGCTCCTCCCGGCGGATGCCATGCCGGGCATAAAGTGCTGCCATGCGGTCGCTTTGTGCTGCAAGCCCGCCATAAGTGATGGAGCGCTTTTGCCCGTCTGCTTCAATGAAGGCAGACTTTTCCGCCCGGCCCTCTGCCAGATGGCGGTCGACGAAATAGGCAGCGGCATTCTGGTTGCTCATGTTCTGACCTTCTCAACAAGCCGGAAAATCACCCGCTCAGTAAAACTGGCGCAGCAGGAACAGCGTGATCCCCGGGAAGACCACGAGAATGATGGTGCGGATGATGTCCGAAGCCACGAATGGCATCACCGCCTTGTAGGTTTCGACAATCGGTGTTTCGCGTTCCATCGAATTGATGACGAACAGGTTCATGCCCACTGGCGGCGTTATCAAGCCGACCTCGACCACGATCAGCACGAGAATGCCGAACCAGATCGCCGTTTCTTCCGCTGTCAGGCCGAAATCCAGTTCCATGATGATCGGAAAGAAGATCGGAATGGTCAGCAGGATCATCGACAGGCTGTCCATGAAGCAGCCGAATACCAGATAGAGCAGCAGGATGATGGTCAGCACCAGCCATGGGCTGTAGCCTTGCGAAACGATGAGAGAGGAAACCTCCTGCGGTACCTGGGTCAGCGCCAGGAAGGCATTGAAGAAGCCTGCCCCAAGCACAATCAGGAAGATCATCGCCGTGCTGGACGCCGTCGCCAGGATCGAGTCTGAAATGCTCTGAAAGGTCAGCGCCCGGTTTGCCCATGCAATGATTGCCGTGCCTGCAGCACCGATTGCAGCCGCCTCTGTCGGCGTGAACCAGCCAAGATAAATACCGCCCACCACCAGGAAAAAGACCAGCAGCACCGGCCAGACATCAAACAGCGCCTTGAACCGCTGGGCGTAGGGGATCCGCTCGCGGGTCTGTGCCGCGCTGGGGAAAACCCGCATATAGATCGAGATGGTGACGATGTAGCCGACCGCCGCCAGGATGCCCGGAATAAACGCGGCCAGGAAGAGTTTGGCGATGTTCTGCTCGGCGAGAATGGCATAGATCACCAGCACTACCGAAGGCGGAATGAGGATGCCGAGCGTACCGCCGGCTGCCAGCGTCGCCGTCGACAATCCGCCTGGATAGCCGTAGCGCCGCAATTCGGGCAATGCCACCTGGCCCATGGTCGCTGCCGTCGCAAGCGACGAACCGCAGATCGCGCCGAACCCTGCACAAGCACCGACCGCGGCCATCGCAACGCCGCCCCGGCGATGGCCGAGCCAGCTTTCGGCAGCATTGAACAGCGAGGTCGACATGCCGCCCAGGGTTGCAAACTGTCCCATCAGCAAGAACAGCGGTACTATGGATAGCGAATAGCTTGAAAAGGTGGTGAACGTCTCGGTCTTGAGCTTTGCCAGCACAACGATCCAGCCGCCGGTGATCATTGCCGTGCCGCCCAGCCCCACCACCAGCATGGCGAGGCCGATCGGCATGCGCAGGAAAATCAGCACCATCAGGACAGGCAGCGACAGAAGGCCGATATCGAAATTGCTCACGATTTGCCCGCCCCGTTTTCACCCAGTGCCTGCCCGCCACCCGGCAGATAGGCTGCGATGCGGCGCACCGCCACATAAACCGTCACCAGCGTGGCAACCACCGCCGCAAGCAGGCAGAGGGCAAAGGCCCACCAGATGGGAAACTGTATCATGAAGGTGGTTTCGCCATATCGTATCTTGTCGGTCATCCCCACATAGAGCCGCCAGGTAATCACCACCATAACCACGGCAAACAGCAAATCCCACAAAAGGTCGAGCAACCGGTTCATGCCGGCGGGGATAAAGGCAGTCAGAACATCCACCGTGGCGTGCCTGCCTGTAATCTGACACCAGGGAAAAAAGGCCATGATGGAAAAGGCGATGCCCGCTTCCACCAGCTCGAAATCGCCATTGATGCTGCCCAGCGAGGTAAGGGCCTCAGCCAGTGCCGGCGCCATTTGCTCGACAATCGGAAGATGCCCCAGGCTATTGAGATTGCGGCCGACAACGCTCAGGCAGGTTATCGCCACCAGCAACAGCAAAACGCCACCGCCCAGAAAGGCCATGGCCTTTGCAATCCTGTATATGAGGGATTCAAGCCTGCGCATGTAAATGAAGTTGCAAGTCCTGCCGTCTTGCCCGGTGGCCTTCCTAAGACCGGCAAAATGGCATCAACCTGAGCCCTGCCCTGTTCAACAAAACAGAAGGGGCGGCCAGCGCCGCCCCTCCTCCCGATTACTCGGAATACTTCTTGATGAGAGCCTGGGCTTCCTCGATCAGCGCCTTGCCGTCATAGCCCTTGGAGTCCATGTCAGCGATCCACTTGTCGTAGACCGGCTGTGCAGCCTCACGCCAGGTGGCGGTTTCCTCCTCGGTCAGCGTGATGATGTTATTGCCGGCCTTGACCGCCAATTCACGCGAAGGTGCATCGAAGGACTCCTGTGTTTTTCCGGCAAAGGCGGAAAATTCCATGCCGGAATTATCGTCCACCACCTTCTTCAGGTCGTCCGGAAGGCTTTCATACTTCGCCTTGTTCATGGCCAGCACGAAAGTCACCGAATAAAGCGCCTGACCGGTAAACTCGGTATGGTTTTTCACCAGTTCCGGCACCTTCAGGGCGGCGGTCACTTCCCATGGAATGGTCGTTCCGTTGATGACGCCTTTCGACAGCGCTTCGGGAACGGCAGGAACCGGCATGCCGACGGATTCGGCTCCAAGCTCTGCCAGCAGCATGTTGACCGTACGCGAGGCGCCGCGGATTTTCATGCCGTTCAGATCGGACGGAACCTTGATCGGTTTGTCGGAGTGGATCATGCCGGGGCCATGCACCCAGGCACCAAGGATGTGGACATCCTTGAATTCCTCATCCTTCATGTATTTTTCGAACATCTCCCAATAGGCGCGCGACACGGGCTCGGCCGTCGTCATCATGAAGGGAAGCTCGAATACTTCGGTCCGCGGGAAGCGGCCGGGCGTATACCCCACCACGGTCCAGACGACATCCGCAACGCCGTCAATCGCCTGGTCGATCAGTTCCGGCGGTTTTCCACCCAGCTGCATCGATGGATAACGCTCCACCTTGATGCGGCCCTCCGAATCCTTCTCCACATTGTCCGCCCACACATCAAGAACATGTTTGGGAACATTCGCCTGAGCCGGCAGGAACTGATGCAGCTTCAACGTCACTTCCTGCGCCAAAGCAGCAGAAATGGCCGTCGAAACCATCAGGGCGCCAATGGCGGCTCCCGCCAGGGTTTTGATAAACTTGTTCATATTTCTCCTCCGTCGATCGGAACGCGCGTTATAGCGCACGCCGGAACACTCTCTTACCAGGACCGGAAACCTGTCGCTTTCGTTTCGCTACCCGATGCCGGCACCGTAAGCTGGACCCGCGGCATGATTCAAGTCCGAGTATGATACGTATACGTATTAATTTGCAGGGTAAACAGGACTGTCGACGAAAATAGCCCGAATTTGGACCAATATCATACCAAACGGCGCTGCAGGTCAAATTCAATATGCACTATCTTGCAGATACGGCGCTTCCCGTACACCCTAGTCGTGCTTGTTCGGTTTGCGCGGCCGGAACGGGGCGCGGCTTTCGCCTTCTGCGGCATTGGCAGCCTTTTGCAGCAGCTCTACAAACCGGTCTGCCTCCTCGCTGCTCAGCCCCTGAAGAATGTCGCCCTGTATGCGGCGCACGGCAGGCCTTACCTGCAACAACAAATCCTGCCCGGCTTGCGTCAGCTTCAACACCCGGGAGCGCCGGTCATTCTTGTTGACCGCGCGGGTAACCAGCGCTTTGCCTTCAAGGCGGTCGACCACCCCGCCAATGGTCACACGGTCATAGGCAATCATGCCGGCAAGGGTTGCCTGGTCGATGCCCGGATGGGCCTCAAGGGCATTGAGACAGGCAAACTGCACCGGTGTTATGTCGTGCCCCGCTTTGGCGATCCGGTCTGCAAAGATGGAAACCGCGATCTGCTGCATGCGCCGGATCAGATGCCCCGGCATTTCATAGATCTCCAAACGCCGCCTCCCTGACCTGTGCCGTCTCCGGCCTCACCGTAATGGCTGTTGTTCATTCAGTAGTCCGGGACACTAGACATCCGGATTCCGGTTGACAAGCATACTAACAGTAAGCACACTTATCAATATTGATCAGGCGAAAGGAACGCGCCATGTCCGCCAAGCTGGGTACTCTGGAAGAATTGCCGCAGGACTACCGTGACGCACTGAGCGAAGCGGGCGCTGCCCCCCTATGGCCAATGATGCGGAATGTCCTGCCACACGATGCACCCAGGCCGGCGACCCGTCCGGGCCACTGGGAGTATTCCAGACTGCGCCCCCTGCTGCTGAAAGCCGGAGAACTCACCCCGGTTGAAAAGGCCGAGCGGCGGGTTCTCGTCCTTTCGGATCCCGGCCGGGGCGCTGGTGCCATGCAGGCCACCGCTTCCATCTATATCGGCCTGCAGCTTCTCCTGCCGGGTGAAACAGCCCCTGCTCACAAGCACACACCATCGGCGGTACGCATCGTGGTCGAGGGCAAAGGCGGCTACACCGTTGTCGACGGCGAAAAACTGCCCATGGAAGAAGGCGATCTGGTGCTGACACCGGGCGGCGAATGGCACGATCACGGCCATGATGGTGATGAACCGGTCATCTGGCTGGATGCACTTGATCTGCCGCTCTTTGTTTACCTGGAAGGATCATACGCTGTTGAATCCGAGCTCCAGGCACAGCGCAACCGCCCCGACGCAAGCCAGGTGGAATATCGCGCCAGTGGCCTGGCTCCCGCCCGCAGACCCGCAATCCAACCGCGCCGTTACCCCATGATGCGCTATCCCTGGAAGCGAACCGAGGAGGCCTTGCGCGAAATGGCCCGATACGGCAATGGAGAGCTTGCCGAACTCGACTACGTCAATCCGGAAACCGGCGAAGACGTACTGCCAACCATGGGTTTTACCGCCATGATGTTGCGGAAGGGCCAGAAGGCAAGCCCGCCCCGCCGCTCGACCTCCGGCGTTTTTCATGTCGTCAAGGGAACCGGCACCACCACAATTGACGGCCAGGCGGTTGACTGGAAAGCGAAGGATACATTTTCGGCTCCCGTCTTTGCTGCAGTCGATCACCACGCAACACAGGAATCCTTCCTGGTTCACATTCACGACCGCCCCTTGCAGGATCGCCTGCGCTACTATGAGGAACGCCCGCGATGAGCAGTTTTCTTTTCCCGCCCTTTAAAACCCCCGGCATTCCCGTGGCGGGTGAAACGGCGCACTATCCTGTAAACCGGATTTTCTGCGTTGGGCGGAACTATGTGGCCCATGCAAGGGAAATGGGGATGACAGTCGACCGCGACGCCCCTTTCTATTTCACCAAGGCACCGGCGGCCCATGCGGCCAACGGCTCCAGGGTGCCCTATCCGCCTGGTACGGAAAACTATCATCACGAGGTGGAGCTTGCGCTGGCAATCGGCAAGCCGGTCTTTCGCGCAGATCGCAATGAAGCCATGGCCGCGATCTACGGCTATGCCTGCGCCCTCGACATGACCCGCCGCGACCTGCAGATGGCCGAACGGGAAAAGAAAAGACCCTGGGACCTCGGCAAGGACGTGGAACACTCTGCCGTCATTGCTGAAATCACCCCTGCTTCGGCGTTCTCCGGCCTCGCCGGCAAGGCGATCAGCCTTACCGTGAACGGCGAAACCCGGCAGAATGCCAGCCTTGATGAAATGATCTGGAAAGCAGACGAAATCGTCAGCCATCTGTCCGGGTTCTATCACCTTTCACCCGGAGACATCATCCTGACCGGCACGCCCGCGGGAGTTGGCCCGGTCGTTGCCGGCGATTACATTGAGGGCCGCATTGACGGCCTGGCGCCGGTCGAACTGACGCTGAGCGACCCGGAATAAGCCTTGAGCAACGAACGCATTCTGATTGCCGGCGGCGGCATTGGCGGTCTGGCCACCGCCATGGGGCTTGCCCGCCACGGCATCGCTTCCCTGGTGCTGGAAAAATCCGCCAGCCTGGGCGAAATCGGCGCCGGCATTCAACTCGGCCCGAATGCCTTTCATGCCTTCGACTTTCTGGGGATCGGCGATGCAGCGCGCAAAATGGCGGTTTATATCGACAGCTTGCGGCTGATGGATGCCCTGAGCGGCGAACAAATCACCGCAATCCCCCTGGGTGACGATTTTCGCCGGCGCTTTGGAAACCCCTACGCCGTGGTCCATCGCGGCGATTTGCACGGTGTCTTCCTTGAGGCCTGCCGCAGCCACCACCTCGTTGAACTTGCCACCGCCAGCGAAGTTGTCGCCTATGAGCAGGATGGAACCACGGTAACCGTCGAGATTGCCGATGGCAGCCGCATCAGCGGATCAGCACTCATCGGTGCCGATGGCTTGTGGTCAAACGTGCGCAGGCAACTTGTTTCAGATGGCAACCCGCGGGTATCCGGCCATACGACTTATCGCTCGGTAATCCCGGCAGACGACATGCCGGAGGATTTGCGCTGGAACGCAGCAACCCTCTGGGCCGGGCCAAAATGCCATATCGTGCACTATCCCCTGTCCGGCTGGAAGTTCTTCAATCTGGTCGTCACCTTTCACAACGACGCGCCGGAACCTGTGGCCGGCAAACCCGCCACCCATGACGAAGTTCGCATCGGATTTGAACATGTCTGCCCGCTTGCCCGCCAGATCATCGACCGGGGCAGTGACTGGAAGCTGTGGGTCCTGTGCGACCGTGAACCGGTCTCCAACTGGGTTGAGGGGCGGGTGGCGCTGCTCGGCGATGCAGCCCATCCCATGCTGCAATACTTTGCCCAGGGCGCCTGCATGGCGATGGAGGATGCCGTGTGTCTTTCCGCAGAGCTGGGAAACAGCAGCAACTGGGAAGCGGCAATGGTCGCCTATCAGCAAAAGCGCTATCTGCGCACCGCCAGGGTGCAACTGCAATCGCGGGAAATCGGCAACCATATCTATCACCCTTCCGGGGCCCATGCCGAATTGCGCAACGCCTTCATGCGAACGAAAACCGCCGGGGACTGGTATGATGCCCTGCAATGGATTTATGGCTCGGCCGGGTCAGGCTGCGGTGACAACTGACACTGCAGCCGGTGGCAACCTCCAGATGTCCGGGTTCCAACACCCTGTCCTTTTTTGGTTCACCCCATTTCCGACACGCCGCGTCGCCTCCTGCCCATGAAATCGGCGGATAAACATGAAAGTAAGACCGGCCCAAACAAACAATCGGCAAACTTCGGAGCAATTAGATGAGCGCCATCAGGCCATATTGGCAGAATTACATCGACGGCAAATTCGTTGATGGCGGCGCCGGCCGCCTGACCGTTGATAATCCCGGCACCGGCAAGGCGCTGGCCGAGCAGGCTGTTGCAAGCGCAGAAGATGTCGATCGCGCGGTGGCAGCAGCCCGGCGGGTTCACCAAAGCGGTGTGCTGGCTGCCATGCGACCGGTCGAACGCGGCCGCATGGTGCGCGCCATGGGCGATTACCTGCTTTCCAAAATCGATGAGATTGCCCCGGTCCTGACGCTTGAATCCGGCAAACCCCTCTGGGAAGCTCGCATCGAGGTCGAAGGCGCTGCCCGGTATTTCGAATATTACGGCAATCAGGCCGAAACCGTGGAAGGACGCTCGATCCCGCTCGGTGCCGGTTACTTTGACTTCACGCTTTATGAGCCCTTCGGCGTATCGGCCCAGATCATTCCGTGGAACTATCCGCTGGAGATGACGGCACGCTCTCTTTCCGCCGCGCTTGCGACGGGCAATAGCTGCGTCATCAAGACACCGGAACTTGATCCGCTGACGAACCGCTTCTTTGCCGAGGCAGCCGAACAGGTTGGCCTGCCCGCCGGCGCTGTCAACATCCTGTGCGGCCACGGCCAGGAGGCAGGCGCCGCGCTCGCAGCCCATCCCGACATAAACCAGATCGTCTTCACCGGTTCAGTGCCCACGGGCATCGCCATCGCCACCGCCGCTGCCGGCAATGTCGTTCCCTGCGTATTGGAACTTGGCGGCAAGTCAGCGGCCATCGTTCACGACGATGCCGACCTCGACGCCTTCATGAACGATGTGCGCTGGGGCATCTATTTCAATGCCGGGCAGGTGTGCTCGGCCATGAGCCGGGTGATCGTCCATGAAAGTCAGCATGACGAACTGGTCGACCGGGTAACGGCGCTTGCAAAATCGCTGTCCGTTGGCCCGGGCATCGAGCGGGATGAATTCGGCCCCAACATGGGTGCCATGGTATCGCAAAGACAGCGCGACCGGGCCGAAGGCATGGTCGGCGAGGCAATTCGCCAGGGCGCGTCTGCTGTTACCGGCGGCCACAAGATGAACCAGCCCGGCTTTTTCCTTGAGCCGACCGTGATGACGGGCGTTGCACCGGATATGACCATCGCCAATGAGGAAGTCTTCGGCCCGGTGCTGAGCGTGTTGAAGTTTTCCGATGAAAACGAGGCAATCAACATTGCCAACGGCACCCCTTACGGCCTGGTTGGCGGGGTATTCACCCGTGATCTTGACCGCGCCACCCGGGCAGCTGCCAAACTGCGCGCGGGCCAGGTCTTCGTCAACGAATGGTTCGCAGGCGGGGTTGAAACCCCGTTCGGCGGCTATGGCAAGTCGGGATATGGAAGGGAAAAGGGCCGCGAGGCACTGTGGAACTACGTGCAGACCAAGAACGTAGCCATCAAACTCGGTTGATCCAGGTTTGCCGATCTGGTGAGCGTCAGGCAGCGACCCGGTTTCTGCCGGACTGTTTGGCCTTGTAGAGGTTTTCATCAGCCCGTCCAAGAACACTTAGATGATCATCTCCCTCGCGGTAGCGGGCGATGCCGAAGGAGGCGGTGATCTTTCCCACCTCCTGCTTGGTATCCTTGATCACCAGCTTCACCTTCTCAAGCTCCGAGCGCATGATTTCGGCACGCTTGTGGGCCTCCTCTACGCTGCAGCCGACAAGAATGATCGCGAACTCCTCGCCGCCATACCGGGCAGCCAGATCCTCCTTGCGCACATTCTTGTGGATGAGACCTGCGAAATAGCGCAACACCTCGTCACCGATCAGATGGCCGTGGCCGTCATTGATGCTCTTGAAGTGGTCAATGTCGGCAATGATGACGCAGAAATCGCGATCTGCAGAGCGCTGGCTTCCTGTCATCTCCTCCAGCCTGCGCTCCAGTGCACGGCGGTTGGCGATGTTGGTCAGCGGATCAATCAGTTCGTTTCGGCGTGCCTCGTCAAGCGCTTCCTGCAGGCTTTCGATCTCTTCGCGCGAACGGTTCAGCGCCGAGCGCAATTGCTCGGTATCGGACTGGATCGACTCGCTGTGCGAGACCAGGCAATCCACCGCCTTCTTGATATCGTCCAGGCCGTCCGCCTTGTGCAGCGTATCGGTCGTCTCACGCAGGGATTCAGAATAATCGCCGCATTTCGACAGATGGCTGTCGATGACCGTCAGAACATCGGTAACCTCACCGCCCAGCGATGAGGTTGCATCGGCAATCTGTTTTTCGCGCAAATCCGGAGTGTCGAGAAACTCCGAATGAATGTGATCAAGATCCATCAGGCTGAGCGGTTTCTTGCTCTCGATGAACTGATTGATGTGCCTGACCAGCGCCTGGTTTTCACCTTTAAGGTAATTGTACCAGATATCGTAGACGATCGGGATGAGCGGCGTCTTCTGCTTGTGCGATATTTCCAGAACCTTCCGCGAGATGGAGGATATCAGGAAATACTCCTTGTAGTCGCATAACAAGGAACTCGCATTGCGATCGCTGATGCTGTCGCAGAAGTTCAAATTTTGAGAGACTGTCGACATGTTCCTCCGCCCGCTACTGGGCCCGCTGCCTGGGTTGTCTGGAGCGCTCACGCTACTTCGAGGGAAGGCTGCTTGACCTTGCCGTCAACAGAGTTGATGGCCCACTGGGTGATCATTTCCTGCAGATTGCTGTTTTCAAGCCGCAAGGTGGCATTCTCTGAATTGACGTCTTCCATTCCCGTTTTCTGCAGATCGTCGAGTTCGGCGCGCATTTTCTCGTTTTCCTTTTCCAGGCGAGCATAGTTTTCGCCCAGAAACTGATCGATCTTCTTTTCGATTTCACCGACCGACGAAGAAAACTTGGTGTTGTTCTCCTTGAGCATCGCCTCGATTTCGGTCTTTACCGTTTCGATACGTGCCGTTTGCTCGGCGTTGCGCGCGCCAGCAGCTTTCAAAAATCCGAGCACGGCAAGAAACGAGAATGCAATCATCAGCCCGGCAGCCAGAAGACCGCCGCTGTAGAGGCTGATATACATGCCAAAAAGGGAAAGATGGAATGCCGCCATGGTCACAACCAGCGCAGCCAGATGGGCGCCGGCCACAAATGCGAGCGAGACCATGGTGAACAGTTTGGCTTTTGACTTTGGAGCGCCTTTCTCAGGCGTATTATTCTTGGCCATTTCCTTGTCCGGCAATTAATCGCAACAACTCCCCTCGCACACGAAATCTGCCGCGAAAGGGTGTCTGCTTTGAATTTGGGAAAGACATGCGGGCGCAAGGCCGCGAATGCGGAACGGCGTCATACCTCAGAAATCTGCCGCATTCACCGCCGAGCATCGCTTATAGAGGTTAAGAAAGCTTGACTCGATTGTCAGAAAGCTGACCGCTATGCCCATTGGCGCCCCACCGGCGAACCATGCTAGGGCAGGCCCCCGGCGTCATCGAGCCAGGTCCGGCCCGTCCCGACAGAACATTCCCGGAGAAAACCACCATGTTTCAAAACCTGCCCGCCCTTTTTCTCGTGTTTCTTGCCGGCATGGCCGTCGCCGTTCAAACGCCGATCAACGGGCTTCTTGCCCAGGCGGGAGGCAATGGCATCTTTGCGGCGACCGTTTCTTTTCTGGTGGGAACCATCGCTCTGGCATTGATCCTCTTTTCAAATTACGGCCTGCCAAGCACCGGAACGATGCGCGCCATTCCCTGGTGGATGTGGACCGGCGGGCTGCTGGGAGCTTTCTATGTCTGGGCAGCACTCACCAATGTGCACAAGATCGGCGCATTGAGCCTGGTCGCTGCGCTGATTGCAGGCCAGTTGACCGCCGCCCTCGCCCTTGATGCCTCCGGCGCCTTCGGGCTTGGCGTCAATTCCATCAACTGGCAGCGTGTCCTTGCAGTGTTTCTGGTGGCCGCCGGCGTGCTCCTTTCCCGCATCTAACGGCTTGCCGCCAGGACAGGGCCGCGAATCTTGTTGCCGATTGCGGTTGTGATCATCAGCCTGTGTATCGCTGCATTAGGCGATTGCCACCGTCATTAAAATATTTTACCATCCGGTCAAAATTTAGCACGCTTCACCACCACCCATGAACGTTCAAGCTAAATCAGGGAGAGAGAAAATGAAGAAATCAACCATCAAAATGCCGGGCGGCGTCTCACGGCGCACACTGCTGCAAACCACGGCGGCGGCTTCAGCCGTGCTGGCCATGCCGGGCATTGTCGGCCGTGCCAGGGCTGCCGCTTTGAAGGTCGCCGCCATTTATACGGTGCCGGTCGAGCAGCAATGGGTCAGCCGTATCCACAAGGCTGCCAACGTGGCGGTCGAGCGCGGCGATATCGAATATGTGTTTTCCGAAAGCACCTCCAACAACGATTATGAACGCGTGATGCGGGAGTATTCGGAAGCCGGCCATGATCTCGTCATCGGCGAGGTTTTTGCCGTGGAAGAGGCCGCCCGTCAGGTGGCAAGGGATTATCCCGATCAGGCGTTTTTGATGGGTTCATCCTTCAAGCCGATGGACGATACGCCCAACTTTGCCGTTTTCGACAACTACATTCAGGATGCCTCCTATCTTTCCGGCATCATTGCCGGCGCCATGACAAAGACCGGCAATATCGGAATGGTCGGCGGATTTCCGATCCCCGAAGTCAACCGCCTCATGCATGCCTTCATGGCCGGTGCCCGCGAGATGAAGCCGGACATCAAGTTTCAGGTGGCCTTTATCGGCTCGTGGTTTGACCCGCCCAAAGCCAAGGAAACCGCGTTTGCACAGATCGATGCCGGCGCCGACCTTCTTTATGCGGAGCGTTTCGGCGTTTCAGATGCCGCCAAGGAGCGTGGCATCCTGTCTGTAGGCAATGTCATCGACACCCAGGCCGACTACCCCGAAACCGTGGTTGCCTCCGCCATTTGGCATTTCGAACCGACACTTGATACCGCCATCAGCAAGGTTCGCGATGGCTCGTTCAAGGCCGATGATTACGGCGTCTATTCCTTCATGAAGGAAGGCGGCTGTTCGCTGGCTCCGCTGGGAACGTTTGAAGGCAAGGTTCCCGAAGACGCCATGAAGCTTGTTGCAGAGCGCGAAGCAGCCATCAAGGACGGCAGCTTTGTGGTCGAAATCAACGATGAAGAGCCGAAGTCCAGTTAATGGGCCGCAACGCCAAGCTCCCCGCCGGGGCGGAGACCGTTCTCCGCCTCGACGGCATAACCATCGCATTCGGCGATCTTGTCGCAAATGACGGCATCTCCTTCGAATTGTCGAAAGGCGAGATCGTCGCCCTGCTCGGCGAGAACGGAGCCGGCAAGACAACGCTGATGAACATCCTGTTCGGGCACTACGTGGCCGATAGTGGGACGGTGGAGGCGTTTGGAAATCCGCTGCCACCGGGAGATCCGGCTGCCGCCCTTCAGGCCGGTATCGGCATGGTGCACCAGCATTTCACCCTGGCCGACCAGCTCACCGTTCTGGAAAACATCATTCTTGGCACCGAAAGCCTGTTTGCCCCCGGCCAGCAGCGCCGCGCTGCCCGGGAAAAAATCGAAAAACTCTCCACTGATTTCGGCCTGGAAGTCGACACTGCCGCCCTGGTCAGTGACCTTTCGGTCGGCGAACGCCAGCGCGTGGAAATTCTGAAGGCACTCTACCGCGATGTGCGCGTTCTCATTCTGGACGAACCAACCGCCGTCCTGACGCCGAGCGAAACCGATGCACTGTTCAAAACCCTCAAAAAGCTGGTGGACAATGGTCTTTCGATCATTTTCATTTCCCACAAGCTGCACGAAGTGCTGGCGGTCAGCGATCGCATTCTCGTGCTGCGCGGCGGAAAACTCGCCGGCACGCTTATCACGGCGGAATCTGACCGGTCTGATCTTGCCGCACTCATGGTTGGCGATGAGGTGGAAGAGACCGAATTTACTTCCGGCACACCCGGCAAGGCAGTGTTCCGGCTTTCCGGCATAACCACCCTTCACAAACCTGGCCGCCCGGCCCTGCAGAACGTCAGCCTGGACCTGAAAGCGGGCGAGATAACCGGGCTTGCCGGGGTTTCCGGCAATGGCCAGGCCACCCTGTCGGCCATCATTGAGGGAAGGGAAATCCCTGAAAAAGGCGAGATCATCATTGACGGCATACCCATTCGCAAGTGGTCGCCGCGCATCGCCCTGGCGCAAAACATCGGACGCATTCCCGAAGACCGCCATGCGATCGGCATGATCGACGACATGAACATCGTCGAGAACGTGATTTCCGAAACCTATGCATCGAAGCGCTTTGCCCGTTACGGCATTCTCGACATGAAGGCCGGGCGCGCCTTTGCCGAGGAAATCATCCGCGACTATGACGTCAGATGTCCCTCTCCGGATATCCGCGCACGGCTGCTTTCCGGCGGCAACATGCAGAAACTGATCCTGGGCCGCGCACTGGATGGCGATCCCGGCATCATTCTGGCCAATCAGCCAACGCGCGGCCTGGATATCGGCGCCGTCTCCTATGTGCACAAGCGGCTCATCGAGGCACGGGACCGGGGGGCGGCCATCTTGTTGATCTCCGAAGACCTTGACGAGGTCCGGGCGCTTTCCGACCGAATTGCCGTTATCTCCAGGGGCCGCCTGTCCGAACCGACCAATCGCGGCGAACTGACGGTTCGCGAACTGGGAGAACTGATGGCCGGGCACGGCTTTGCAGACCGCCAGGATCATGTGGAGGACGAAGCCAATGCGGCTTGAAGCGAAGAAAGCGCCGGGCCTTGCGCAGGCCATTTTGTACCCGGCAGGCGCCGTCGCCGCCACGCTTGTCATTGCCTCTTTTCTGGTCATGCTGGCCGGCGCCTCCCCCTTCAACGTCTTCTATCTCGTGTTCAAGGGAGCGGCCGGATCGCAGTTTGCGCTGATCGAAACCCTGACCCGTGCAACCCCCCTCATTTTCACCGGGCTTGCTGTTGCCGTCGCGTTTCGCGCCAAGTTGTGGAACATCGGCGCTGAAGCGCAGCTCTATATCGGCGCGGTGGTTACCGTTGTGCTTGGCACCGGAGCGATTGATCTGCCTGCCGTCATCATGGCACCAGTGATCATTGCATCGGTCATGCTCGGCGGCGCGCTGCTCTTGCTTGGTCCCGCCTTCCTGAAAATCCGCTTCGGCGTTGACGAGGTGGTCACAACGCTGCTGTTGAACTTCATTGTCCTGCTGTTTGTTTCCATGCTGCTTGAAGGCGTTCTCAAAGACCCGATGGGCCTTGGCTGGCCGCAATCGAAACGGGTTGTCGCAGAAGCCCAGCTGCCAAGACTGATTACCGGAAAACGCCTGCATTACGGCTTTGTGCTGGCACTGGTTGCTGCCTTCGCAACCTGGTTCATCATGAAAAAGTCGATCCTGGGCTATGAAATGCGCGCCGTCGGACACAATCCGAAGGCCGCCGGATTTGCCGGCATTCCCGTTCGCAAGGTGCTCATGAAGACAGCGCTGCTTTCGGGCGGACTGGCGGCCCTTGCCGGTTATTCGGAAGTCGCCGGCCTGAAGGGCAATCTCACCCTCGATCTTTCCCCGGGCTTTGGCTACACCGGCATCGTCGTTGCCATGCTTGCTATGCTCAATCCCCTCGGCGTGGTTGCCTCTGCAATCTTCATCGCGGGCATTTTCGTCGGCGCAGATGCCATGAGCCGCGCCACCGGCGTTCCCAGTTACATCGCCCAGGTCATGGTGGCGACCGCCCTGCTCACCATGGTGACGGCAATCATGCTGTCACGCTATCGCATCCGTTGGAGGTAAGTCTTGGAAGCCTTTGAAATCCTGCTTACCGCCTCCTTCTGGGTCGCTGCCGTCCGCATCGCCTCGCCGCTGATCTTTGCCACCATGGGCGAACTCATCTGCGAGCGCGCGGGCGTTTTGAACCTGGGCATCGAAGGCATCATGACGGTCGGTGCCTTTGCCGGCTGGTTTGCCGTCTATGCCGGCGGCGGACTGTGGTTCGGCGTTGCTGCCGCCGCACTTGCCGGCGCAATGTTCGGTCTGTTGCACGGCTTTCTGACCGTGCCGCTTGGCCTGTCGCAGCATGTTACCGGCATCGGCATCACCCTGCTGGCGACCAGCATGACCTATTTCACCTATCGACTGCTGCTGCCCGAAGTCACCTCGCCCCCCAAGATCGAGCCGTTCGAACCCTTTGCCGTGCCCGGCCTGTCGGAAATCCCCATCATCGGACCGGCCCTGTTCAACCAGACACCCCTGACCTATCTGGCCTTCATCACCGTGGCGCTGGTTGCCTGGATCCTTTACCGCACGCCCGTCGGGCTGGCCGTCCGCGCCGCCGGCGAGAACCCGTCGGCAGTAGAAGCTCAGGGCATCAGCGTAACCGCCATCCGCATGGGGGCGGTTGCCGCCGGCTCCGCCCTGATGGCAATTGGCGGTGCCTTCCTGACCATGTCGGCCTTCAATTCGTTTTTCTTCGAGATGATCAACGGACGCGGCTGGATCTGCATCGCGCTTGTCGTCTTCGGCTCCTGGCGGCCGGGCAAGGCACTGATTGGCGCCATCCTGTTTGCCGCTTTCGATGCCTATCAAATCCGCCTCCAGCAGGTTACCGGCGGCATCGTGCCCTATCAGGTATTCCTCATGCTTCCCTATGTGCTCTCGATCCTGGCGCTGATTGTCGTTGCCCGCCGCGCCACCTATCCCAAGGCCCTGATGATCCCCTACCAGAAAGGCGAGCGATGAGTTTCGACCTGCTGCTGAAGGGCGGCACACTGCCCGATGGTTCCGTTGCCGACATCGCCATCAAGGATGGCCGCATCGCTGCGGCCGGAAAGTCGATCGCCTCTGACGCTGCAGAGACCCTGGATATCTCCGGCAATCTGGTCTCCCCGCCCTTTGTCGATCCGCATTTCCACATGGATGCGACGCTTTCCTACGGCAATCCGCGCATCAATGCCTCGGGCACGCTTCTGGAAGGCATTTCGCTTTGGGGCGAACTAAAACCGCTGCAAAGCGAGGAGGAGATCGAACGGCGGGCCCTTGCCTATTGCGACTGGGCGGCTGCCATGGGCCTTCTTGCCATTCGCAGCCATGTGGACACCTCGGACGAGGACGGGCTGAAGGGCGTGCGCGCCCTGCTATCTGTTCGTGACAAGGTAAAAGACTACATCACCCTGCAGCTGGTGGCCTTTCCCCAGGACGGTTTTTACCGCTCTCCTGCAGCCCGCGATTGCACCCTGAAGGCCCTCGACATGGGCGTCGACGTGGTGGGCGGCATTCCCCATTTCGAGCGCACCATGGCAGACGGCAGGCGTTCGGTGAGCGAACTTTGCGAAATCGCGGCAGAACGCGGGCTGATGGTCGACATGCATTGCGACGAGACTGACGATCCCATGTCCCGCCACATTGAGCAGCTTGCCTATGAAACCCAGCGTCTTGGCCTGCATGGCCGCGTCGCCGGCTCGCACCTGACCTCCATGCATTCCATGGACAATTACTATGTTTCCAAACTGCTGCCGCTGATGGCGGAAGCACAAGTGGCAGCCATACCCAACCCGCTCATCAACATCACCCTTCAGGGCCGCCACGACACCTATCCAAAGCGCCGGGGCATGACCCGCGTACCGGAAATGCTCGCCCATGGCATCCGCGTCGGTTTCGGCCAGGACTGCGTTCTCGACCCCTGGTATTCGCTCGGCACCGCCGACATGCTCGATGTCGCCTTCATGGGCCTGCATGTGGGGCAAATGACAAGCCCTTCGGACATGCAGCGCTGCTATGCGATGGTGACCAGCCAAAGCGCTGCCATTATGGGTCTTGAAGACTACGGCCTTGAAAAGGGCTGCAAGGCCGATCTTGTGGTACTTGATGCGGGCAATACGATTGAAGCCGTCCGCCTGCGTGCACCGCGCCTGTTCGTTGTAGCAGGCGGCAAGGTGATCGCCCGCCACCAGGCAGATGAGACCGCCCTTTCCGTTGAAGGCAGGCCAGCTTCCGTAAAGCGGCGCGTGTAAGCTACCGGCAAGGCACACATCCGTTTGAAAAACCTGCCTGCATCTGCTTGTACGTCTGGCCCGAAACTGCTCATCCTGCTACCGCTTGAAGCCTCACAAAGCCGGAGCATTGCGCATGACAGACCACAGGCAATCTGACGAAACCTGGGTTGCCCTCCTGGGCACCAAGGGAGGGCCTGCCATCCGGCCCGGCTCGACCATGCCAACCTCAAGCCTGCTGTGCCTCGACGGTCGCAAGATCGTTGTCGATTGCGGCCTTGGCGTTACCCGCGGCCTTACCGGCCAGCAAATGCAGTTGCGCGATCTTTCTCTGATCTTCATCACCCATCTTCATTCCGATCATTATCTGGAACTGGGACCCCTGATCCACACCGCCTGGACCGCCGGGCTGAACACACCGGTTACCGTCTACGGGCCAAAGGGGCTCGACACCTACTGGGACGGATTTCTTGCTTCCATGAAGGCGGACATCGATCTGCGCATGGAAGATGAAGGCCGTCCGGATCTGCGCGATCTGGTCGAGATCAAGGCGATCGATGAGGGAACCGTGCTCGAAGAGACCAGCTTCAAAGCTGCCGCCATCCGCAATGTCCACCCGCCACTTGTCGACACCTTTGCCCTGCGCTTTACCGGAAAACGCCACAGCGTCGTCTTTTCAGGTGACACCACCCATTTCCCGCAACTGGCGCAGTTTGCCTCTTCCGCCGACCTGCTGATCCATGAAGCAATGCTGGTGGATGCCCTGGGCGCCCTGCTGAAGCGCATTGGCAACAGTGACCCGGAGCTGTTGATGAACCACATGATGCAGTCCCACAGCCGGGCTGAAGATGCAGCCGGGATTGCGCAGGAGGCGAGTGTCAAGGCACTCGCGCTGCACCACCTGATCCCCTCAGATGATCCTGATTTCACTGACGAAGACTGGCAACGGGCCGTGCGGCAGCACTGGAACGGGGAATTTCATCTCGGCCGCGACGGGCTCCGGATCGAACTGGAATAGGGTCAAACCAGCCGGAAGACCGCTATCGCCCACACAATGCAGATGGCAAGCGGCCACCAGAGCGGCGGCCCGGCAAAAAACAGCCAGGCAATGAAGATGAATGCGCTGCCCAGCAGCGAGATGAACAGCCGGTCGCCGCGGGTCGTATCGATAGCGAAGACACCCCGTCTCGGCGCGCCGCCAGGCTCATAATATTCCCAAACGCCCATGGCTGCGATACAGGCCGCAATGAACAGGAAAAACGCCGCCGTCGCCCGCGTCCACGCCATCCAGGTTCCGAGCGGCTCGGTCCACCACATTTGGGAAAACATCACGGCATTTTCCATTGCAGCACTCCTTTCCTCAAACCCGGCCCAGGGCAAAGCCCTTGGCAATGTAGTTGCGGACAAAATAGATGACGATGGCACCGGGGATGATCGTCAGCGTTCCCGCCGCCGCCAGCAGTCCCAGTTCGTACCCGGATGATGAAGCCGTCTTCGTCATCGTTGCAGCAATCGGTTTGGCCACCACCGCCGTCAGGGTTTTGGCAAGCAGCAGTTCCACCCACGAAAACATGAAGCAGAAGAAGGCGGCAACGCCGATCCCGGCGGAAATCGTGGGAACGAAGATTTTCACAAAGAAAGACGGGAAGGAATAGCCGTCAATATAGGCGGTTTCGTCAAGCTGCTTGGGAACGCCCGACATGAAGCCTTCCAAAATCCACACTGCCAGCGGAATGTTGAAGAGCGTGTGGGCAAGCGCCACCGCCAGATGGGTATCGAAAATCCCGATCGCCGAATAAAGCTGGAAGAACGGCAGGGCAAACACGGCAGCCGGCGCCATGCGGTTGGTCAGCAGCCAGAAGAAGAGATGCTTGTCGCCAAGGAACCGGTAGCGCGAAAAGGCATAGGCTGCCGGCAGCGCCACCGCCACCGATAACACCGTGTTGATGCTGACGTAAATCAGCGAATTGACATAGCCCATATACCAGGTCGGGTCAGTGAAGATCACCCGGTAGTTGTCGAGGGTGAAGCTCTGGGGAAACAGTGTGAACGAACCGAGGATCTCGTTGGTCGTCTTGAACGACATGGAAACGAGCCAATAGATCGGCAGCATCAGCAGCACGATGTAAACAGTCGGAATCAGCCAGGCTACCCGTCTCATTGGTTTTCCTCATCGCGTGTCATGACCGTGTAGAATATCCAGCTCATCAGCAGGATGACCAGGAAGTAAATCAGCGACATGGCCGCCGCCGGACCCAGATCGAACTGGCCGAGCGCGATCTTCACCAGATCGATGGAAAGCAGTGTCGTGGAATTGCCCGGCCCGCCGCCCGTCAGCACCGAGGGTTCGGTATAGATGTTGAAGGAGTCCATGAAACGCAACAGCACGGCAATGGTCAGCACCCGTTTCATCTTCGGAAGCTGGATGAAGCGGAAGATCGACCAGGACGAGGCGCCGTCGATCTTGGCCGCCTGATAATAGGCATCGGGGATGGACACCAGCCCGGCATAGGCCAGCAGCACCACCAGCGAGGTCCAGTGCCAGACATCCATGAGGATCAGCGTGAACCACGCATCGCCCGGCTGCCGGGTGTAATTGTAGTCGAAACCGATGGCATTGAGTGCCTTGCCCATCAGGCCGATTTCCGGCAGCGCAAAGATGTTCCACATGGCGCCGACAACGTTCCAGGGAATAAGCAGCGGCATTGCCATGAGCACGAGGCAGACGGAAACCCATACCCCCTTTCGCGGCATGGCAAGCGCGATGATAACGCCGAGCGGCACCTCGATCGCCAGGATCGTGAAGGTGAAGAAAAGCTGGCGGCCCAGGGCGTCGTGAAAGCGCGGCGATTTCAAAATGTCTTCAAACCAGGTAATGCCGGACCAGAAAAAGACATTGTCGCCGAATGTCTCCTGAACCGAATAGTTGACCACCGTCATCAGCGGAACGATGGCGTTGAAGGCCACCAGAACGAGAACCGGCAGGACAAGGAACCAGGCTTTCTGGTTTACGGTCTTGTTCATGGCCTGCCCCCCTCGCCGACAAGCCAGCCATTGCGGTATATGCGCGTCCTGTCCGCTTCAAAGCTGAGTTTTGTTTTTCGTTCGGGGATTTCGGTCCCCTCCGGCGCGAGCAGTTTCATCGTATGACCGCCGGCAACCGCTTCCACGATCCTGAAACGGCCGGCGTCCCCCACCTTGACGATTTCAGCATCGATGCCCTGGCTGGCGATGGCGATATGTTCAGGCCGAACGCCGATTTCCATGCGGCCGGCGCCGTCACGGGTCTTGTTGGCTGTTTTAATCTTGCGGCCCGCAAAAACGGCGCTGCCGTTTTCGATTTCGCAAGGCAGAACGTTCATGCCCGGAGAACCGATGAAATGGCCGACAAAGGTGTGCTGGGGCTTTTCGAACAGTTCCTCGGGCGTTCCGATCTGGACGACCTCGCCAGCGTTCATGACCACAACCTTGTCGGCAAAGGTCAGTGCCTCGGTCTGGTCATGGGTAACGTAGATCATCGTGCGTGCAACACGCTGATGCAGTTCCTTCAGCTTGGAACGCAGAAGAAACTTAAGATGCGGATCGATGACCGTCAGCGGTTCATCGAACAGGATTGCGTTGACATCCGTGCGCACCAGGCCGCGGCCCAGGGATATTTTCTGCTTTCCGTCCGCCGTCAGACCGGAAGCGCGTTTGTCCAGCATCGCCGTCAGATCGTTCATCTCGGCAATCTCGGTCACCCGCTCGCGGATGGCCGCTTCGTCAACGCCGCGATTGCGCAAAGGGAACGCCAGATTGTCGTAAACGGTCATCGTGTCGTAGACGACGGGAAACTGGAAAACCTGGGCGATATGGCGCTTTTCTGGCGGCAGTTCGGTTACATCCTCATCGCCGAACAGGACACGGCCCTGTGAAGGCACCAGCAGCCCCGAAATGATGTTGAGCAGGGTAGTCTTGCCGCAGCCTGAAGGTCCCAGCAATGCATAGGCACCGCCATCGCTCCATTCGATGTCAAGTTGCTTCAGGGCCCACTGATCATCTTCCGCCGGATTGGCGTGGTAGCTGTGACCAAGGTTGGAGAGAGTTATGCGTGCCATCGTCAGGCCTCCCCGCCATATGCAAGCTGGCCGTCCCGGCTGAAATAATAGGCCCTGGAGAAATCGGCATACAGCTTTGCCTGTGCGCCGGCATCGAAGGGATGCACGCCGTGTGACAGGGACACCCAGTCATCGCCGAACGCATCGAAATGGATCATTGTTTCCGAGCCGGAAATCTCCGCCACCTTGACGCTTGCGGGAATTTCCACGGCGCGCTTTTGCAGCCGTTCGGGGCGAATGTGATGGGCACGGATCGCAACCGTATACTCGCCGTCTTCAAGCGCCCTGGGCGCGGGCCATG
Organism: Salaquimonas pukyongi; assembly: GCF_001953055.1. NCBI lineage: Bacteria > Pseudomonadati > Pseudomonadota > Alphaproteobacteria > Hyphomicrobiales > Salaquimonadaceae > Salaquimonas > Salaquimonas pukyongi. The sequence continues at coordinate 2,249,331 of NZ_CP019044.1, forward strand.
AAATGGCATCGTTGATTGCTACCTTGCCGCTCTTCTTGCTGACGCTTACCGTATTAATCGGCGGCTCGGAGAAAACCTTCGCGCTGGTGAGGTTGCCGGGGCGGCGGTATATCGCGGCGGTTTCGCCAAAATCGGCAACACGCCCCTCGCTGAGCGCAACGGTTTTGCCGCCCAGCAGGAGCGCCTCGACCGGTTCGGTGGTGGCGTACACCACAACACAATTGCGTTCGGCGAAAAGCTTCGGCAATTCGTCGCGCAATTCCTCACGCAATTTAAAATCGAGATTTGCCAGCGGTTCATCGAGCAACACCAGATCGGAGTCCTTGACCAGGGCCCGCGCCATGGCCGTGCGCTGCTGCTGGCCGCCGGAAAGCTCCGATGGCCTGCGGCCCAGCATGGCGGATATCTTCATCAGTTCCGCCATTTCTTCCACCCTGCGGACGATCTCCTGCCTTGCAATACCGGAGACCCGCAAGGGCGAGGCAATGTTGTCGAAGACCGACATGTTGGGGTAGTTGATGAACTGCTGATAGACCATGGAGACGTTGCGCTTTTGAACCGGCATGCCGGTTACGTCCTGGCCGTTGAAATGAACGCTGCCGGATGTCGGCCGTTCGAGCCCTGCCATAAGCTGCATGAGCGTGGTTTTGCCTGCCAGAGTCGTTCCCAGCAATGTATTGAAGCAGCCGGGTTCGAAGACAAGGCTGGTCGGATGGATATGAATATCAGCGCCGACCCTTTTGGTGACTTCCTTCAGTTCCAGCACGTTGCAAATCCCTGTGTCCACGATGGTTGCAGACAGTTTACCCTCTGGGTAGATGGTTTCCACCGTTGAAGTACACGACGGCAGTCACACTTCATCCGCCGGTTCTGCGAAGGACGTTACGCTACCAGCAGCCCCTGACTTCGCATGATCCGGCCCGGCGCTGATGCGCCAGGCCGTTGTTTCGGGAGGAGCCCCCGATTACTGGTTCCAGCGGGCAACCAGTTCGTCATAGTTGACGGTTTCACCCTGAGGCTTCTCGTTTTCAAGCTTCGCCTTGGGGCCATCGGGCTTGCCGAGCCATTCTGACGGGTCCTTCGGCTCGTTGAGCCTCGGGCCACAGCCGCCATACACATTGCCGGCTTCATCGGCACGCTGCATGCGGGCCATGGTGATGTCCATCTCCTCGGCAAGACGGTCCATTGCCTGCTGCGGCGTGAATGCCCCGGAATTCACGTCACCGATCTGCTGCCACCAGATTTGTGCCAGCTTCGGATAGTCCGGAACGTTGATGCCGGTGGGAGACCAGCGCACGCGGTCAGGCGAACGGTAAAACTCCACCAGACCACCGAGATTATCGGCACGTTCGCTGAAGCTCTCGTGATTTACCGTGGAGTCGCGGATGAAGGTCAGACCAACATGGGACTTTTTCACATCCACCGTTTTGGAAACCGCGAACTGGGCATAGAGCCATGCCGCCTTGGCGCGATCCGTCGGGGTGGATTTCAAAATCGTCCAGGACCCAACGTCCTGATAGCCCACCTTCTGGCCCTCTTTCCAGTATGGGCCATGGGGTGACGGTGCCATGCGCCAGAGCGGCTTGCCGGCATCATCCACCGTGTTGTTGCCATCAGCTTTCGGTTTCACCATGTCGGCGGTGAAGGCGGTGTACCAGAAAATCTGCTGGGCAACGTTACCCTGGGCCAGCGCCGGCAGCGACTGGTAGAAGTCGTAATCGGCGGCCCCGGGAGGCGCATATTTGCGCAGCCATTCATCCCATTTGCGGATGGCATAGACGGCAGCCGGCCCATTGGTTGCGCCACCGCGCGAAACACTCGCGCCGGCAGGGTTACAGGACCCTTCTTCCATGCGGATGCCCCACTCGTCGATTGGAACACCATTGGGCTCACCGGGGCTTCCCGTGCCGGCCATGGAAAGCCAGGCATCGGTCATGCGCCAGCCGAGATCCGGCGCACGCTTGCCGTAATCCATATGGCCGTAGATGGTAACGCCATCGATTTCCTTGACATCCTCAGAGAAGAACTCGGCAATGTCTTCATAGGCAGACCAGTTTACCGGAACGCCAAGTTCATAACCGTATTTTTCCTTGAACTGTGCCTTGAGATCCTCGCGGTCGAACCAGTCCTTGCGGAACCAGTAAAGGTTGGCGAACTGCTGATCGGGAAGCTGATAAAGGTCGCCATCGGGACCGGTGGTGAAGCTCGTCCCCATGAAATCCTCAAGGTCGAGCATCGGATTGGTGACATCCTTGCCTTCGCCTGCCATCCAGTCGGTCAGGTTGACGGCGAGCTGCAGGCGCGAATGAGTACCGATCAGGTCGGAGTCATTGACATAAGCGTCATACAGGTTGCGGCCCGTCTGCATCTGGGTCTGGACAGCCTGAACGACTTCGCCCTCACCCAGGATCTGGTGGTTGACCTTGATGCCGGTGATTTCCTCGAATGCCTTGGTGAGGACCTTCGATTCATAGTCGTGGGTCGGAATTCCTTCCGACAGCACATTGATCTCCATGCCTGCAAAGGGTTTTGCGGCATTGATGAACCATTCCATTTCCTTCTTCTGCTCGTCCACAGAAAGCGAAGAAGGCTGAAATTCGTCATTGATCCATTTTTCCGCTGCCGCCATATCGGCGAAGGCAGGCGTATAGGCAATGTTAAGCGCCACAGCCGCAGCCGTGGCCATTAGCAACCGTCTCATGGATAATCCTCCTCTTTGAGCTGATAGTTCGAGACCAGTAAATCCCAAAATCGAACTGCAGTAAACCAAATACGAAAAAAAGCGAAAGTCAATAGGAAAACTATTGCAATTTACGAAATGAATGCGAAAAATAACGAAATTCTATCATGAGGTGCGGTGATGCTCATCCCCAGACAGGCCGACATTCTTGAGATCGCCCGCAAGGAGGGTCGGGTCGACGTCGATTCGCTTGCCGCGCGGTTTGATGTCACGCCGCAGACCATCCGCAAGGACCTCAACGAACTTTGCGACGTGAAGAAACTGAGCCGCGTACATGGCGGGGCGGTCTATCCTTCCAATACCGCCAACTTTGCCTATCTGTCGCGCCGCAACATCGCTGCCGAAGGCAAGGAGCACATTGCCAATGCCGCTGCCTCGATCATTCCCGATGGCGCATCCCTCATTCTCAACATCGGCACGACCACCGAAGCGGTGGCACGCGCACTCACGCGCCATCGCGATCTGATGGTGATCACCAACAATCTGAACGTGGCCACCATCCTTTCCGAAGCGCCTCATGTGGAACTGGTGGTATCCGGCGGTATGGTGCGCAAGAGCGACGGCGGCATTGTCGGCGCTGCCGCGATCGATCTGATCAGGCAGTTCAAAGTGGATTTTGCAGTCATCGGCACTTCAGCCATTGACGAGGAGGGTGCGCTGCTGGACTTCGACTATCGCGAAGTCAGGGTTGCCCAGGCGATCCTTTCCCAGGCCCGCTGCCGAATCCTGGTCGCCGACAGAACCAAGTTCGAGCGCAAGGCGCCCGTCCAGATCGGCCACATGCGCGACCTTGACTTGTTCATCACCGATCAGCCCCCGCCGGAGGCGATCGGCGATCTGTGCCGCGAAGCAGATGTTGAAGTTATTGTTGCCTCCGAAGAACCATTGACTGACGAAAATGCTGCGCCTGAAACCGCACCGGCCCTGGGAGAAAACCTGTAATGGCGCCAAACCCAAAATCTGCCCCGCCTCATTACGATATTCTGATTATCGGCGGCGGGGTGAACGGAGCCGGTATTGCCCGGGATGCTGCCGGGCGCGGCTACAGCGTCTGCCTGTGCGAAAAGGGCGACTTTGGCGGCGGCACTTCCTCAGCCTCCACCAAACTGTTTCACGGCGGCCTTCGCTATCTTGAATATTTCGAAATCCGCCTCGTTCGCGAAGCACTGATCGAGCGTGAGATATTGTGGCAGGCAATGCCCCATATCAGCTGGCCGATGCGGTTCGTCCTGCCTTATCACGACGACATGCGCTTTGAAGGAGAAACCACGGTATCAAAGCTTCTCAGCATCATCGCGCCCTGGTTGAAGGGGAGAAGACCGGCATGGATGATCCGCTTCGGCCTGTTCTTGTATGATCACCTTGGCGGGCGCAAACACCTTCCCCCCACCCGTACGCTCGACCTGGCCAGCGATCCGGCCGGCAAGCCGCTGAAACCGAAATTCGCCAAGGCCTATGAATACTCTGATTGCTGGGTGGAGGACGCCAGGCTGGTCGTTCTCAACCTGCGCGATGCCGCCGCAAGGGGAGCGCAGATCAATGGGCGCACCAGTGTGGAGCAGGCAAAGCATCACGGCGGAAAGTGGCATGTCCGGTTGAACGGCCAGAAGGGTGGCAAGCGTGACGTCACTGCCTCCATGGTCATCAACGCCACCGGACCCTGGGTGGATGAAGTCCTGCGGGGGGTGTTCGGTCAAAACAACGCCAGCAATGTCCGTCTGGTGCGCGGCAGCCACATCGTCATCAAGCGCAAATACGACCACGACCGCTGCTATTTCTTCCAGAATGCCGACAGCCGCATCATCTTCGCCATCCCCTTCGAGCGCGACTATACGCTGATCGGCACGACCGACGCCGACCATCCCGATGCTTCGGTCAAACCACAAATTTCTGCTGACGAGCGCGAATATCTTTGCAGCATGGCAAGCGCCTATTTCAGCGAGCCGGTGACTGATGATGATATCGTGTGGACCTATTCCGGCGTTCGTCCGCTGTTTGACGATGGCGCGGGAAGCGCCCAGGCTGCCACGCGGGAATATGTGCTAAGGCGCGAAGCCGGTGCCGGCGATGGTACGCTGATCAACGTCTTCGGAGGCAAGATCACAACCTATCGGCGGCTCGCCGAAGCGATGCTTGAAAAAATCGCGGAAACCCTGGGCGAACGCGGCAGGCCGTGGACTGCCGGCGCCCCGCTGCCTGGCGGCGATTTCCCCATAGACGGTTTCGATGCCCTGCTTGCCCGGCAGCAAAAGCACTACCCGTTTGTCGACGAGACGATCCTGCGGAGGCTTTGCCGCTTGTATGGAACCAAAACCCCGAATGTTCTTGGAAAGGCAACCGGTATTGCCGGTCTCGGCAAGCACTTCGGACACGGCCTCTACGAAGCGGAAGTTGCCTATCTCGTCAAAAACGAATGGGCGCAAACCGCAGATGACATCCTTTTCCGCCGTACCAAACTGGGAATTCGCTTTACCGCCCGCCAGCGATCGGCTCTTGACAAATGGCTGGCACCAAAAAGCTGACGGCTCAATTCGCCGTCCCTCAGGGTTTCGTCTGGTTGAAGCCTGGCCATCGCAGCAAAACCGGCGACCTATTCAACATCCAGCGCGATGAGTTCTTCCAGCTTCCAGCCAATGGTAACGTTCGCCTTTTTCGGCATGGCTTGAGCCGGGTCGGTCATCGCCACCAGTCGCAGACCGCCGGCTGAAACCAGCGACCGGGTCTGGCTGCCAAGATAGTTGAGCGTTTCCACAACCCCGTTAACCGACGTCATGGAAGCATCCGGATCAAAGCTGATCGCTTCCTTGCGAAGCATGAACTTCCGGCGCCCCGGCTCCAGTTTTTCGCCTGCCGCCAGCGGCACGCTCTGACCATCGGGGAGACGGGCCATCTGCTTTTTCCTCTCGGTGAACACCTCCAGTTCAAGAATATTGCTGCCGCCAAGAAAACCGGCAGCAAATTCGGTACGCGGCCGGCGGTAGATTTCTTCAGGCGTGCCCTGCTGCTCGATACGGCCACCATTCATGAGGATCACGGTATCGGCAAGGCCCAGCGCCTCGTCCTGGTCATGGGTGACGAAAATCGTCGTCAGGCCAAGTTCTTCATGCAGCCGTTTCAGTTCGATCTGCATGTCTTCCCGCAATCTGGCATCGAGATTGGACAGGGGTTCGTCAAGCAGCAACAGGTCGGGCTTGGCGACAATGGAGCGCGCCAGTGCCACGCGCTGCTGCTGGCCACCGGAAAGCTGCCGGGGATAGCGCGAACTGAACGGGTCCAGCTTGACGAGCGAGAGTGCTTCCATTGAGCGCTTTTCCTGTTCGGCCCGGCTCAGACTGCTGCGCATGCGCAATGGAAAACGCACATTCTCCAGCACCGTCATGTGCGGCAGCAAGGCGTAGCTTTGAAACATCAGCGCCAGATTGCGCTCTTCCGGCGGCAGTTCCGTGACGCTGCGGCCGGCGATGCGAACATCGCCGTCATTTGGCGTTTCAAGTCCTGCCACAATCCGCAGCAGTGTGCTTTTTCCGCAGCCGCTGGGACCAAGCAAAGCAACAAACTCGCCCTTGGCCACCGTAAGATCGAATGCCTCAAGGACGGTGTGCTCACCAAAGCGCTTTACCACCGATTTGACGACTAGCTGTTCTGTTTGATCGTTTGACAATTTGGTTCTCACACAATTTTGGAGAGGCCGAAAATCCGGTTAAGCAGCATGACCAGAACGATGGTCATTGCGATCATCACCGTGGATACCGCCGCCACCGAAGGGTTCGGACTGAATTCAAGGGTGGAATAGATGCGCATGGGCAGGGTTTCCACGTTCGGCGCGCGCATGAACAGCGCAACGACCGCATCGTCAAACGAGATGTTGAAAACGAAAAACCCCCCGGCCGCCATGCCGGTCTTGCACTGCGGCAGGATGACGAGGAAATAGCGCTGCCACCAGCGGGCACCCATGATGCGGGCCGCCTCATCGAGATGTGGATCGAGATCGGCCAGATTGGCCGAAACCGTGCGGATCACATAAGGCAGCGTGATGACGGTATGGCCGATGACCAGCCCTGCAAAAGACGGGCCATCGCCGTAACGGCTGAACACCATCAACAGACCGATGGCGAAGATCAGCGAGGGCAGCAACAGCGGGGACAAAAACAGCGAACTGATGACAGAGCGGCCGCGAAACCGAAACCGCGACAGGGCAATCGCCGCCGGGGTGCCGAGCGACAGCGAAACAACAACCGTAATCAGCGCCAATTTGAGGCTCGTCCACCCGGCTGAAAGATAGGCATCGGAGTTCAGGATTTCACCATACCAGCGAAGCGAAAGACCGGGCGGCGGAAAGACCAGAAACTCACTCGTCGACAACGAGCTCGCCACAACGATAAGCAGCGGCACGAGCATGTAAATCGCCACGGCTGCAATAAAGAAGATCGCGGCCCACACGACTGCCCTGGGCGTGGCTTTCGTCATCAACGCCCTCCCATCCGCGAGGTGAGCACCATATAGGGAACGATCAGCACCAGCGTTGCGATCAGCAGCAATACGGAAAGCGCTGCGCCAAAGCCCCAGTCAAAGGAACCGGTCATCTGCTGATAGATGCTTCCGGCAACAACCGGCAGCCGCACACCGCCCACAAGGGAAGGCGTGATGAAGGAACTGATCGACAGGGCGAAAACAAGAACGGAACCCGAGGCCAGACCCGGCACCGACATCGGCAGCGTAACATGCCGGATACCGCGGAAAAATCCTGCCCCCATAACGCGCGCAGCTTCCTCCAGGGACTTGGGAATCTGGTTCAAGCTGCCCAGCGTGGTCAGCACGAGAAAAGGCAGCAGCACCTGAACCATGGCGATAACAATACCGGTCTCGGTGTGCATCAGCGAAACGCTGTTGTCGATTAGGCCAAGGGCATTGAGGGTCCAGCTCAAGACCCCGCCGGGACCGAGAATGACCAGCCAGCCGAACGTGCGGATCACCACCGAGGTCATCAGCGGCAATACGATAATCAGGATCAGCAAAGTGCGCACGCCCCTGCCGGCGCGGCTCATGGCGACGGCAAGCGGAAATCCGATCAGCAGGCAGATGGCGGTAATGATGATGGAAAGCTTGAACGTTCTGAAGGCGATCCCGGCGTAAAAATCATCCGAAAACGCCTTGGCGTAATGTTCCAGCGTCAGGCGCCCTGCCTCGCTTCCCACGGCAATGACGCTCTGTGCAAGCAGTTGCAACGTCGGAAAGAAGAAGGCGATCAGCAGGAAAAACAAGCCCGGCGCCAGGAGGAATGCCGGTTCGCGGCTGCCGGGTCGCAATGATTGTGTCATGGTCGGCCGCTTCTGTTGAGACTGCTGCTGGCGCCTGAAGGCATTTTTCACCAATGCCGGCACCCGGGTTTCTTCATTTACAGCAAGGAACAGGGGAGCCAAGGCCGGCTCCCCTTCCAGATTTTGTTCACTTTGCGATTGCGCGGGCCCAGGCTTCATTCCAGGCAGCTCGGTTCGCGGCAATCTTGTTGGCGTCGAAGGTCACAAGCTTGGCAACGGCTTCTTCGCCATAGACCACCTCGGCGGCAACGTCATCGGCAAGTTCAACGCTCTTGTTGGTTGGCGTATAGCGCAACGCTTCCGCCCAGCCCTTGGAGGCTTCAGCCCGGATCGAAAAGTCGATGAACTTGAGCGCCAGATCGCGCTTCTTCGAACCCGCCACAAGGTTGACGGTAATCGGCGCAAGCACGCCGCCCTCTTCGGGCTGCACGAATTTCACCGGCAGGCCGGCCTTGGTCAGCGTGTGAGCATAATCCTGTGCATAGGGCGCAATCCAGCCATTGCCCTGGGCAAAATTCTGCTGGATTTCCGGCGATTTGGAAACAACGGTGGACGTCGGCAGCAGGCCTTTGACGAAGTCAAGTCCCGGCTCGATATTGTCGAGCGAGCCACCGGCAACCTGGTTCATCATCAGGAAACCAAGCAAGCCATAGGTATTGCTTGCCGCATCGGTGATCAGCACATGGTTGGCATAGGCCTCGTTGGAAAGGTCTTTCCAGGAAGTTGGCGGTGTGGCGGCTTTTTCAGTGTTGTAGAGCAGACCGATGACCGCCGTTGAATAGGTCGGCCCGATGCCTTTATCGATCCCGGCAACAGCAAAATCATACATCTGGCCGTAGTTGGAGAGCTCCTCCGCCTTGATGGCATCAAGCAGCCCCTCGGCGGCAGCGGCATGTTCCAGACCGCCGGAGAAGTGAACGACGTCAAATTGCGGATTGTCCTTCTGTGCGCGCAATTGAGCCAGCGCATCGGCAGAATAGGCCGTGACCACTTCCACCTTTACGTTGTACTTTTCCTCGAACGGCGTGATGACCAGCTTGCGATGGGTTTCTTCATAGGACCCGCCGAAAGAATTGATGACCAGTGTTTCCTGAGCGAATGCACCATTGGAAAAAGCAAACGATGCAAGCACAATGGCAGCACTGCCAATGGACTTTATTTTCTTCATGCTAACGTCCCTTTCTGGGGTTGCGGCCAGTCTCGTTATGGGTTCATGCGGCCAATTTCAACGGTCTTGATCCCCTCTACCCTGGTATTGCTGCAGGCGCTGGCAAATACGTCGAGGCCTTCGGTGATCTTTCCGAACATGTTACATGGGGTCCAGCCCAGAGGGCCGTTAATGCGGGCTCCTGCGCCGTAGAAGATGCCGATTTCCCACAATTCCTCGGGCAGGCCCTTCATGGCGTTCTTGCCCTGATAGAACCAGAGAATCTCGCCTGCTTCGGGATAGCAAGTCTGGTTTTCGGCGGGAATTGCCTCGGGATTGAAATTTTGCGCCTTTTCCGGAAGCCCCATCATGATTTCAGGTCCAGCGAACATGGCATGGATCGCCGGCATCTGCACCGGCTCACTCAGGGCATCCCAGATGGCCTGGCAGGTTTTCGGAGCATTATCGTGATACAGCGTGATGACAGCACGCTCGCCGCTTTCGACAAATTTGGCATAAAGGTGCCGGTTATTTGACATTAATTCTTCCCACTCGGTCTATCGGCTACAATTTGAACGGATAGCGGTCCCGTTCGGACAGGCAAAACGTTGCATCCGGGTGATAAATTGTCTAATCAATAAACCCGCTCAATTGATAAAAGAAATTTATTACCATGACTGCCGCTTCGGCACCTGACCTGCCCTATTCCACCGATGCCGGCGGGCTCACCATCAAGAACATGCGCACGTTTTTCTGGCTCGCGCGTCTTGGCAATTATCACGCAGTTGCCCGCCACCTGAACGTAACCCAGCCTGCCGTTACCGCACGCATTGCAGCCCTTGAGGACGAATTGGGCATCAGCCTGTTCTCCCGCACCCAGCGCACATTCGAACTGAGCCCGGAAGGCAAGGACGCGCTGCGCATGTGCGAGGATGCGCTCAACGCCGTCGACAGCATGCGCGAGCGGTTTTCCGGCACCCGCGATCAGCTCGGCGGCATTGCCCGCATCGGCGTCGTTGATACCGTGGCCAGAACATGGTTGCCCACCGTTCTTGACAGGGCATACAAGGAGTTTCCCAATGTGGTGCTGGAGATCACCAATGAGGGAACGCTGGAGCTGCATGCACTGCTGAAAAGCGGCTCGTTGTCCATGTCCGTCACCATCAACGAGTGCGACGACCCGGACGTCAGCAATACCGTGATCGGACGCTATGAAGTTGAGTGGGTTGCAAGTCCCCGGCTGGTCGATCCCGGCCGCGTTTACACCGTGGAGGAACTCACCCAGTTTCCCCTGATCGGCTATGTGGCCAAAACCCCTCCCGACGCGCATCTGCGCCGTTATCTCGGCGAGTTCTATTCGCGCCGGGGCATCCGCAACACCACCAACTCCATGTCTACGATGATCTGGCTTGCCGAAAATGGTCTCGGCATCGCTGCCATTCCTCCCCGGGCGGTCGAACAGCACCTTGCCAATGGCAGGCTGGTATTGATCCGCACCGAACAGCGCTTCGAGCCAATGGCTTTTTATCTGAACTGCCGCAATCGTCCCTATTCGCCGGTGGTGCGCGCCGTGGAAACCCTCGTTCTGGAAGAAGCTGCAAGGTTCCAACGGCAGGCAGGCTAGAGCGCTCTAGGCCCTGCGTGTCACCGCGCCGCGCTGATCTTCCATCCCCATGGAAACAAGCAGCGGCGCCTTCTCCTGCCGGGCTTTGAAATCCTCCTTGCCGCCCATTCCGCGCCACTGGGCCAGGATCAGCGACTGTGCCACAGCACCGCCAAGGGTCGTGCCCGGTCCGGTGAGGATGAACAGATCGGGCGCAAACTCCCGAGCCGCAATCTCCATGGCATGGGTAAAATCGTAGGTTTCCACCACCTGATGACCGAGCGTGTAGTCCCATAACGCCCCGGGATCGCTTGAGCCCGGCCACCAAATCGCCCCGCGACCGTCAATCAGCGGCAAATCAGGCTGGGCAAACAGGGACGGAGGAAGCTGTTCCCTCCCCCTTTCCGCCACTGGTGCCTGAAGCGCGGTATGAAAGGCAGCATGGTTTCCAAGCCGCATGGGAAAGCGCTCCTGCACCGGCTCAACAGCTCTTTCGAAGGCCGAAAGCCCCGCCTCATTGCCGGCAAGCACCAGCATGCCCCCAAGATCGATCGAAAGGGCAAGCGCATGGTCTGGCCGCATCGAGATATCATCCACCAGCGCCAGAAGATCTGCCCGCCGTTCCCGATGCGGCTGCCAGTTCTCACCCATGAACGGATAGATCAACTGCCCGCCGATCAGCGATTGCTGCATCAAGGTGCCCATGGTGTTGGCCACCAAAAACCCGTTTTGAGCAGAAAGTGCGCCACCACAGGCAAGCGCCGAGTACCAGCCCATGGAATTGCCGGTTACCGCAACGATCCTGATCGCCTCACGGTCGATGGAAAGAAAATCGCCCAGCGTCGCCGCATAGATCAACGCAGAAGCATTATCGCCCCTGGTGTGCATTGCCACGGAAAAGCGCGCTGCCCCATCAAGTTCGCCCAGCAGCGCCTGCCCCCCGCTGCGGCGCTGTTCGTCGAATTGTGCCAACAGCGCCTCGTCGGGAAAATGGCGTGCCAGATAGCCAAGCTCGGCCTTGTTGTAGGTGCCCCGGCCAGGGCAGATAACCACCGCCGTCTTCATGATGGCGCCCCCGCCAGTTTTCGGCATGCAGACACGATTCCCTCTGCAGATGGCATGGTGGCAGCATAGGCCGGCCCGGTGGCAATGAAGCTGTCTTCGGCAACAAGGCGCTTATGAGGCACTTCACTGCGTTCGGTCAGCAAGGCCATCAGCGCTTCGGCCAATCCGCCGGTACGCCGTGTTTCGTCGACGATCAGCACACTGCGGCAGCCAGCAACGGCGTTGAGAATGGCTTCTTCGGGCAGTGGCGACAGCCAGCGCAGATCGATTACTCTGGTATGAATGCCTTCCTGTTCGAGCTGCTGCTGGGCCTGCCGCGAAAGATAGGCCCCGTTTGCAAAGCTGACGATTGCCACATCCTCGCCGGCTCCATGCTGCCCGACCTCGCCTAAACCGATCCGTTCGGAGGGTTTGGGGTACAGCGTCAGCCATCCGCCATCGCCGGACTGAACAAGATCGCGCATGGGGTAAAGTGCGATCGGCTCCAGAAATACCACCAGCCGCTGTTCTTCGCGCGCCAGGCGCACGCATTCACGCAGCATCATGGCCGCATCTGCCCCGTTGGAAGGGCAGGCGAGAATGAGGCCAGGAATATCGCGCAGCACGGCAATCGAATTGTCGTTGTGGAAGTGACCGCCAAAACCCTTTTGGTACCCAAGACCGGCAATGCGCACCACCATGGGGTTGGCATATTGCCCGTTGGAAAAGAACGGCAGGGTTGCCGCCTCCCCGCGCAACTGGTCTTCGGCATTGTGCAGATAGGCGAGAAACTGGATTTCGGGGATCGGCAGAAACCCGTTATGGGCAAGCCCGATCCCCAGTCCGAGAATGGATTGCTCGTCAAGCAGCGTGTCGACCACCCGGTCCGGACCAAAGCGGGACACCAGCTTCTGGGTCACACCATAAACCCCGCCCTTGCGGCCAATATCCTCTCCCATCAGCACGATCTCGCCATGCTCCAGCATGAGGTCTGCCAGCGCCCAGTTGATGAGCCGCGACATGATCTGCGGTTCTTCCTGCGCCTTGAGCTCATTGCCGAATATTTCGGCACGCGCTTCGGCTGACGGGCCATTGGTCGGTTTGCACACCCGTGGCGGGGGAACAATGCTCGCCATGACCTCGCTTGCGGTTTTAAGGCGTGGCCGGGTGACGGCCTCTTCGGCAATCCGCTCCACCCGGTCATTGGTCTCTTCATAAATGGCCAGCGCCTGCGAAGGCTCAAGTACGCCGGCTTCCGACAAAAGCCGCACGCCATGCAACAGCGGATCGTTCGCTTCCTCCGCCTCCACTTCCTGGCGCGTCATATAGGTGGTGGGAACATCCGCCCCGGCATGGCCGTAAAGCCGTACCGTGCGCACATGCAGAAAGGCCGGCCGGCGCCGCTTGCGCACAAATCTGGCTGCCTGTGAGGCGGCCCGGAACGTATCGAACATGTCGAGGCCGTCACAGGAAAAATACTCAAGCCCCGGCCGGTTTTCGAATGCTGTTCTGATCCAGCCCTTCGGCGTTTTGACGGAAATGCCGATGCCATTGTCCTCGCAAACAAACAGCAGTGGCAGGGGAACCGACTGAAACGCCGTCCACTGGGCGGTGTTGAAGGCGCCCTGCGCCGTGGAATGATTGGCCGATGCATCGCCGAAGGAGCACATGATGATGGCATCGTCCGGCAAACAGCGATGCTCCGGCGGATGGCGGCGGGCAAGCCCCAGGGAATAAGCCGCCCCCACTGCCTTGGGAAGATGGCTGGCAATGGTCGAAGTCTGCGGCGGAATGTTGAGGACCTTCGAGCCAAGCACCTTGTGGCGCCCTCCCGATATGGGGTCCTCCGACGAACAGGCAAAGGACAACAGCATGTCCCAGGCAATCGACTGACCTGGAACCTGCCGGGACCGCTGGATCTGGAACGCGGCGTCCCGGTAGTGCAGGAAAGCCATGTCTTCCGGCCTCAGCGCGGCAGCAATGGCGGCCATGCCTTCATGGCCGGAAGAGCCGATGGTGTAAAACCCCTGCCCGGCTGCCTGCATGGCGCGGCTCTTGCGGTCAAGCGCCCTGCTCAGGCAGGCCGACCGGAAGATGGCAACCGCTTCGGTGTGCGCCAGCGGTCCGCCGGGCGCACTTCCTTCGGGCAGGTCCTGTTCGCGAACCCGCCGCAGAAAATTCTCATGTACGATTGACGAGCGGTCCATGACCTCCCCCGATCAGGCTCAGAAAAACGCCTGTATGCCGGTCTGTGCACGGCCGAGGATGAGGGCATGCACGTCATGGGTGCCTTCATAGGTGTTGACGGTCTCAAGGTTCGCCGCATGGCGCATGACCTTGTAGCCGATCTGAATGCCGTTGCCCCCATGCATGTCTCGGGCGGTGCGTGCGATGTCGAGCGCCTTGCCGCAATTGTTGCGCTTCATCAGCGAGATCATCTCCGGCGCCATTTTTTTCTCATCCATCAGCCGCCCTACCCGAAGCGAGCCCTGCAGGCCTAGCGTGATCTCCGTTTGCATGTCGGCCAGCTTCTTCTGATAAAGCTGTGTTGCCGCCAGCGGGCGGCCAAACTGCTTGCGGTCGAGTCCGTATTCCAGCGCCTGGTGCCAGCAGGCTTCCGCTGCCCCCATCACCCCCCAGGAGATTCCGTAGCGCGCCCGGTTAAGACAACCGAACGGGCCTTTCAGCCCCGAAACATCGGGCAGCAGGGCATCTTCCCCCACTTCGACGCCCTCCATCACCACTTCCCCTGTCACCGAGGCTCTGAGCGACAGCTTGCCCCCGATCTTCGGCGCAGAGAGCCCCTTCATGCCCTTTTCCAGGACAAAGCCCCGAATCGCCCCGTCATGGGCCTCGGATTTCGCCCAGATCACGAACACATCGGCAATCGGCGCATTGGATATCCACATCTTCGCCCCGTGTAGCCGGTAGCCGCCCGATACCTTCTCGGCCCGCGTCTTCATGCCGCCGGGATCTGATCCCGCATCGGCTTCCGTCAGGCCGAAACAGCCGATCAACTCCCCCGAGCCCAGTCCCGGCAGATACTTCTTGCGCTGCGCTTCACTGCCATAGGCAAGGATCGGATACATCACCAGCGAGGACTGCACGCTCATCATCGAGCGGTAGCCTGAATCCACCCGCTCCACCTCCCGTGCCACAAGGCCGTAGGAGACATAACCCGCCCCCGCACAGCCATAGTCTTCCGGCACCGTTACCCCCAGCAGTCCCGCCTTGCCCATGGCGCGGAACAGTTCGGGCTCCACTGCCTCGTTCATGTAGGCTTCATCAATGCGCGGGGCCAGTTCGCTCTGCGCAAACGACCGCGCCGACGCTGCAATCAGGCGCTCGTCTTCTTCCAGCTGATCGGAAAGCAAAAAGGGATCGGACCAGTCAAAAGCAGCGGCAGCGGAGTTGGCAGGCTGGTTGTTCATGATTATCACACCTTGCAAAGCGGTTTCGTCTTCTTCTCGGGCTTTTAGCTTGTCTGATGCCTTTGTGTTAGCAATATTGCGTTCACATACTTGGAGAAAAACTCACATGTTGGCGCCCAGACGCTTGCTTCCCTCTCTCAGTTCCCTGCTTGCCCTTGAAGCGCTTGACCGCCTTGGCAGCGCATCGGCAGCAGCCGAGGAGCTCAATCTTACACACAGCGCCATCAGCCGCCAGATCAAGGTCATGGAAGGCCAGCTCGGCATGCCGCTGGTGCTGCGCGATGGTGTCAGGCTGAAGCTGACGCCGGCTGCCCGCGAATACTGCGAAACGGTAAGAGCCACCCTTCACGAATTGTCGCGTGCCTCGATCAAGTTGAAGGCAAATCCGCTCGGAGGCAGTTTGAACCTTGCCGTCCTGCCTGCATTTGGAATGCACTGGCTTGCACCGCGGCTGCGCCACTTCGCTACCACCTGCCCGGAGGTTACGGTCAATCTTTCCTCACGGCTGCGGCCCTTTGACTTCGGGCGCGAGGAGTTTGATGCCGCAGTCCACTACGGCGCACGGGACTGGCAGGGCGTGCGATATCTTCACATTGCCGAGGAATATGTACTGCCGGTCTGTGCCCCCAAAATCCTCAAGCAACCCCTGCAATCGGCGGAGCAATTGCTCGAGCTGCCGCTGCTGCATCTGGAAACCCGCACCTCGGCCTGGGAAAACTGGTTCGCCCACCACAAGGTGAAGCCGGAAAACATCACCGGCATGCTGTTCGATCAGTTTTCCACCATGGCACAGGCAGCAGCCCACGAACTCGGCGTCGCGCTCCTGCCCATGTATCTTGCCCAGGGCGAAATCGAGGCCGGGCGTCTGGTTCCCGCCTACGGGAAACCGGTGAAGGCGTCCGGCAATTACTATCTCGTGTGGCCTGAAAATCCCCCGGCCCGGCCAGCGCTTGAAAAGTTCATCGAGTGGGTTGGCAGTGTCGTTTAGCCCGATGCCGGATTTTTTCGCTGGTGTTGCGGGGGAGCAGGGAAAACAGTTCCCAATATGGCGGTCATGATAATGAGGAACGGAACGGCGACGAAACCGCCGGCCGGACCCCATACCCAAAGCCAGAACAGCACGGCCAGGAAAACCAGGAACGGGTTCATGGTCAGTTGCTGGCCAAGCACATGCGGCGTGACGAATTGTGCTTCGGTAAGATTGATGCACAGATAGACAACCATCGGAGCCAAAATCCACCCCGGCTCGGTGAAGGTGGCAAATCCGACACCAAGCAGGATGAGCGCCATCGCGGCCGGACCGATGTAGATGGCGTAGTTGAGCACTGTGGCGAGCAGGCCCCACAACAGCGGGGAAGGCACTCCCACAAGATACATGGCGCTGGCCACAACAGCACCCAGCGTCATGTTGATCAAGGTAATGGAGACCAGATAACGGGATACAAGCCCTTCCACATCCTTGAACACATGTGCCATGCGCCAACGCAGACGGCGGGTCAGGCAAAGGCGAAGGATCAGCACCCGGATTCCATGCCGGGAGGACACGAAGAAATAGAGGCTGGCCAGAAAAACCACCAGTTGCGCCATCAGTTCGGGAGCCAAAAAGGCAATCTGTTTTGCCGGATTGCCCTCATCAACCTTCACGGTAACGCCGCCTTCCTCCTCCCCCAGATTGCTGACCTGGTCGCCGATGGCAGCGGCTGTCTCCACGACGCCCTGCCATTCGCCAACAGTCTCGCGAATCCGCTCCCAGATTACAGGCAGCTTGCGCGACCACTCCGAAAGCGGGACGGCAAACGCCCCACCGACGGCAGCAATCAGGAGAAGAAAGGTGAACACGACCATGACCGCGGAAGCGGCGGGGCGCATTCCCAGCTTTTCGAGGCGGTCAGCATACGGACCGAACATTAGGCCAATGACCACCGCCATGCTGACGGGAAGCAGAAGCGTTCGCCCGAAATGCAGGGCGGCAACGAAAGCAAGACCTGCCACGGCAATGATTGCGATCTTCGCCGCCGGATCAAGCAGTTGTTTGACCGTCACCGGCGGTTCGGCCTGCGCGGCAGATTTGGGCAAATTTCGCTGAAGCATTGCGCATACCTTTTTTTGTAAACGCAATGGCCACCGGTTGGTTCCCGGCTGGCGGCACAAACCGGTAAGAACGGCTTTTGTGGAAGGGCGATTGCCTACGCGAGGGCAGCTTGCGGTATCTTGATGGTCGCCAGCAGGCCGGAACCATCAAACTGGCTTTCAAGATTTCCGCCAAGTTCACCTTCGACCAGCGACTTCATCAGTTTCGTGCCAAAGCCCGTGGAAGCTGCTTCTTCGCTGCCATCTGCACCATTTTCGGCCTGTTCGCGCCACGTCAGTTCGAGCATGCCGTCGGCCGTCATCTGCCAGTGAATGTCGAGCCTGTTTCCTGACTGCGCCATGCCGGCATATTTGAGCGCATTGGTGGCCAGTTCGTGAAACACCAGTCCCAGGGCCTGGGTGGCCTTGATCCCCAGCCTGACATCCGGACCCTCGCAGGTATAGTCGTCGAATTCCTCTCCGAACACCTGGAACAACTCTCCCTCAAGCAGGCTCGAAAGCTGCGCGGTTTCACCATGCGAGCGGGTCAACAGGTCTTGTGAGGCGGCCATTGCCTGCAGCCGCTTGGTGAATGAATCGGTAAACTCTCCAAGATCTTCGGAAGACGCCGCCGTCTGTCGGGCGATCGCCAGCACCCGGGCGATTGAATTCTTGATGCGGTGCTTCATTTCCTGCAGCAGAAAATCCTTCTGCGCGCTTGCTTCCTGGCTGATCCTTGAAACTTCGCGATAAGCTGCAATTGCCCTGCTTTGCGACCGCAAGGACGCCGCCAGGGCGGCCGCCATCAGCAGGGAGACTGCACCCAGGAGCAATGCCACACCGGTCTCCGGCCCTTCCTTGAAAATTTCCGAGGGAACAACACGAAAGAACCAGTCGCGCCCGGCCATTTGCACCATGCGCTCCACCATGTATTCGCCCCGCAATTCTTCAGATGATGCCCCACCGGCAAAAACCTGATTTTCCACAACCGGTTCCCCGATATAGACAGACAGGCTGAGGCGGGCAGCGGGCGTGTGTTCCAGCGCCGCAATGATGAAATCACTCGCACGGAAGGGCGCAAAAACAAAGCCGCGCAAATCCGGCCTGGCACCAGCTATCGCCGGCTCGCGGACAAGTTCGGGGCCGAAATAGGGAAGATAGATGAGAAATCCGGCCTGCTTCTTGTCGTCGAATTCCTGTAGCAGTTCGACCTTGGCGGTAACATGCGCTTCGCCGCTTTGGGCGGCAGCCACCATGGCCGTACGCCGCGTTTCCTCGGAAAACATGTCATATCCCAGCGCGCGCTGATTACGCACATCGGGCGGTTCCAGCATGATGATGGCAGTACGCACGGCCTGCCCGCTTTCAGGAAAAACATCCCGGTCAACACCGTAATTTTCCTCCAGCACAGCACCGACATTGCCGGCTTCTTCATCATCGAGAATGTCGGCATAGCCGATACCCTGCACCCCAGCGTAGTTTTGGCTGATATCGAGATTGCCGATGAAATTCCTGAACTGCTTGTGTGAGACCTCCCCCTCCAGCGCATCGAACAGCGAGCGCGTCGCAATCAAAAGCGAGACATGCTGCGCCAGCTTGAGTTCGATGCGGTCGATGGCATCGTCGGCAAGGCGCTCAAAACGCAAATGGTTGGCCTGACGCCCGGCCCAATAGGCAGACAGCGTCAAGCTCAGACCGATTGCAGCAGCAACCAGGAAGACCGTGAGGGGTAACTTGTTTCGCAATAGGATTCTCTGGATTGGCCGGAGATACCTAGCAACCACCCCGTTTCCCGCAATTAAAAAAGACATCTCGCATTCTCTGGCGATGAGGTGGGCGGTTTGCGCGCTGCCTGACCGCCCCGGTGAAAAATTTTGCGGAACTCCCGGCCCCGCGAAACGTTTCACCATTGCAGAAAACCATCAGTGCAACACCAACAATGGAGTCTAGCAATGAACTGGAATCAAATCGAGGGAAACTGGGAAAATTTCAAGGGCAAGGTACAGGAACAGTGGGGCGAACTCACCGGCGATGACCTTGACGTCATTCAGGGCAACCGCAAACAGCTCACCGGTAAAATCCAGGAGCGCTACGGCAAGGCCGAGGAAGAGGCCGAGCGCGAAATCGACGCCTGGCTTTCCCGCCACTGATTTTTTCGAGCGCGGGGAACCAATCCTGAGATGGCGCGTTCCTGGAAAGACCGCCAAATCTCTGCCCTCATCCCCAGCGGTCAATCCGGCTCTATCCCCGGCCGGGAAAGCGGCCGGTGCTGGAATTACCAGCACCGGCCGTTACTTTATCGTTTCTCCATTCCTGGTAGACTGACTTCCGTTCGCAGCCGCCCTTATAGCCCGGCGGCAAATTCGAGATTGTAGACCACACGCTCGGATTTGATCTCGTAGTCGGCTTTCCCTGCTATGGCCGCGGGAACGACCCGCTCAAGCACCGTACTGCCGAATTTCGGTGTCTGGTCTTCACCATTTTGACCGGTACCGCCCGGAATGGCCTCATCCCACCGGATTCTGACTTTTTCCCCGTCCCCGCTGGCAACGCGGTTACAGGTAAGAAGCACGTTTCCGTTTTCCTGGGACAAGGCGCCGAAACTGAAGGAATTGGTGATCAACTCATGCAGGGCGAGCCCGATATGCGTCGCGCCGTTCGGCGACAACACGACATCATCCCCCGCCACACTGATCCGCGAATCTTCTGCATCGTCGATATATTTGGCAAACTGGCGTTCAGCCAACTCCTTGAATTCGGCACCGCGCCAGTTGGAGGCGGTCACGATATCCTGTGCGGAGGAAAGGGCCGATACGCGCCCGCGGAACTTGTGAAGAAATGTATCGAGATCACTGCTGCCCCGCGCCGTTTGTGAAGCAACGCTCTGGATGATTGCCAGTAGATTTTTGGTGCGGTGGCTGAGTTCGCGCAACAGCGCTTTCAGCGTGTCTTCCCGCTTGCGCTCAGCAGTAAGGTCCTTGAACGTCATCACGATTGCCGGCGGCAAACCCGCAATCTGATAGGACATCACCGTGCATTCGCAAATTTGGTAGTGGTTGTTTGTCGTGCGTGAAAGTTCGATCGTTTTTTCGTCCGCACTTTCCAGCACTTCTTTCTGGGATGCCGTCATCTCGGACAGCCAGTCGTCCCCAAACAACGCTTCATCCGTTGCCTCTGCAGGATCGGGTTGGGGAAAATAGTCCGGAAGCCCGTTAAGATAGAGATAGCTGCCCGCGCTGTCCTTGACCGCAAGGCCTACATCTGCCCCCTGCAGCGCCATCAGCAGGAGCGGCGTTACAGCATCACGGGTCTCGATTGTCAGCCGTCTATGCATCCTTCAACAACTGTAATGATGTAACTCTGTACTGCGCGATAGAACAAAAGGCGCCCGGCCCGCGATCGGACGCCTTTTTTTGAGGCTGCGTCGAATATCGCTGTTTCGCTATGCGCGTTTGATAACTCCGGCGATGAGCGAAATAATCAGAAATGCAAGAAACAGGAAGAACAGTATCTGCGCAATCCCTGCAGAAGCGCCTGCAATGCCACCAAAGCCGAGCACACCAGCGATCAACGCGATTACCAGAAAGACAAGTGCATAGTAAAGCATGACAAATCTCCATCATTGGTTGGTGGAGATAAAACGCCAGACTTTGGGATTTGTTCCGCACGCAATTGCCTTTTGGTTCAAGCAGCTTCTGCATTTGCCCGGTTGAAAAACAGTGCCTGGCTGATCAGCGCCTTCACCATGTCGGGGTTGAACGGCTTTGTCACCAGAAAGGCTGGCTCCGGCCGCTCGCCGGTCAAAAGCCGTTCGGGGAATGCGGTGATGAAAATCACCGGAATTTCGCCGCTCTTGAGCATTTCATTGACCGCGTCGATGCCCGAACTGCCATCGGCAAGCTGGATATCGGCCAGGATCATCTTCGGTTTGGTCTCATTGAACAGTTTCACCGCTTCTTCATGGGTGCGTGCAATGCCGGTGACGCGATGGCCAAGCGATTCCACCAACTGCTCGATGTCCATTGCAATCAGCGGCTCATCCTCGATGATCAGGATATCGGTTGCCACCTGTTCGGAAATCTCCCGCGAAGCCTTATCCAGGAGCGCATCGACCTCTTTTGGCTGAAGATCGAGGATTTCGCCAACCTCCGCCGCATCAAATCCCTCAACCGATACCAGCAGGAAGGCCTGGCGCTGCGTTGGTGCCAGCTGCTGCAGATTGGTTGCTGCACGCTGTTCCCAGGCAAATGGAGAGGATGGCTCACCCACATCGATGGTGATGGAACCAAACAGGCGCGAAAATATCTTGTATAACCCGATGCGGTCGTTTGTGGCTTCGGGAAAGGCTGAAATGTCGGCCACCAGGGCTTCCAGCACGGCGGCAACATACGCATCGCCCGAGGTTTGCGACCCGCTTACAGCGCGCGCAAACCGCCGCAGATAAGGGATATGTGGCGCAATTCGGGTAGCTAGTGTCATGATGTGCTCCATGGATGGCAGTTAACAAACCGTGATGATAACGTTCCTGGAAGAATTTGGTTGCATCCATGGAACTTTTTTTTTGCT
Organism: Salaquimonas pukyongi; assembly: GCF_001953055.1. Lineage (NCBI taxonomy): Bacteria > Pseudomonadati > Pseudomonadota > Alphaproteobacteria > Hyphomicrobiales > Salaquimonadaceae > Salaquimonas > Salaquimonas pukyongi. The sequence continues at coordinate 2,271,250 of NZ_CP019044.1, forward strand.
GGTGCGTTATCAGGGAGGTTTCCTTTGAACGAAAAGAAGAAAATGTCACACGATAATTCCCAGCAGGGAGCACTCCGCCGGCCTGGGGCGGACGATCCCAACCGCATCATCAGCCAGAAACTGAAGGCCTATTACGCCTCCGTGCAGGACGAGGGCATTCCCGACCGGTTTCTGGACCTGCTTGAAAAACTGGACGCAGCAGAGCGTTCGGCAAAATCCGGGAAATCGGGCGATGAGTGAGATAGCACCGGATTTCAAGCGTGAGTTGCTGTCGCTGCTGCCGAATTTGCGCGCCTTTGCGATTTCGCTTTGCGGCAATGCCGACCGCGCCGACGATCTCGTCCAGGATACCATTCTGAAAGCCTGGGGTGCTCATGAATCGTTTGAAGCCGGCACCAATCTGAAGGCTTGGCTGTTCACCATCCTGCGCAACGAATTCTACAGCCAGATGCGAAAGAAGGGCCGCGAGATCCAGGATTCGGAAGGCTATTACACCGATAACATGGCGGTTCATCCGAGCCAGTACGGCACACTCGACCTGCAGGATTTCTCAAAGGCGCTCAACGAACTTCCCGAAGACCAGCGCGAGGCGCTGCTTCTCGTTGGCGCTTCCGGCTTTGCCTATGAGGAGGCTGCCGAGATTTGCGGCTGCAGGGTCGGAACCATCAAAAGCCGTGTCAGCCGGGCCCGGACCCAGTTGCAGAAAATACTCGACATACAGGGAGAAGGCGATTTCGGTCCTGATTCCCAATCCGCGACCATAACCCTGCGCGCCTTTGCCAAGTAGCGCCGGTTCTGCAACCGTTGGTGCGAAGCCGCGGAGAACTGACTTTCTGTCTGGTCTGCAGCCGCAGCCCATCTCACGTGATTGAATGCGGGGCAGTCCTCGCCAACGCGCAAAGGGCACGCAATGAGCACGAAACCGAAAACCGTAGACTGTCGCGACTGTCCCATCCACAAGCTGCAGACATTCCGCAACTTCGAAAAGGCCGAACTGAATTTTATTTCGGATTTCAAGACTGGTGAGCTCAGCGCCGACGCCGGAGCCACGATTCTGGTTGAAGGCGCCCACAGCGCGCACCTGTTCACCATTTTGAGCGGCTGGGCATTTCGCTACAAGATGCTGGAAGACGGCCGCCGGCAAATTCTCAACTTCGCCCTGCCGGGCGATCTGGTGGGGCTTCAGGGATCGCTTGAAGGAGAAATGCAGCATTCCGTCGAGGCGCTTACTTCTTTAAGACTCTGCGTTTTTGAAAAACAGCGCTTGCGCGAGATTTTCACCAATCACCCGGAGCTCGCCTACGACGTTACCTGGATCGCCGCGCGGGAAGAGCGCATTCTGGACGAACATCTTTTAAGTATCGGGCGACGTTCCGCGCTGGAGCGTGCTGCCTATCTTCTGGCATTTCTGCAGAACCGGGCAAGCGCATCGGGCGAACCGGCAAAACGGTATCTGCCTGTAAACCAGCAGCATGTCGCCGACACGCTCGGCCTTTCCACCGTGCATACCAACAAGACCCTGCGCAAACTGGCAGACAGAAAACTGATCCGCTGGCGTGAACGGTCCTGCGAGGTGCTGGACCACAAGGGGTTGATGAAGATTGCCGACTGGGAAGGGCTGGGCCGCGAAAACCGCCCCTTCATTTGATTGAGGGACGCGATGAAGATTGCCATCGTGTTGAACCAGGAAAGCGGCACCCTTCGCGACACGCCAATCGGCGAATATTGCCGGTTTCTTGAAGATCTGTGCCAAGCGCATGATCATGATGCAGAGATCGTCACGGCAGGTGGAAAGCAGATCTCCGGCGAACTGAAAAAAGCCTTCTCTGCCAAGACAAACGACACGGTGTTTGCCGCTGGCGGAGACGGCACCATATCGACCGCCGCCGCACTGGCATGGAAATCCGGCAAGCCGCTGGGCGTCATTCCCGCCGGGACCATGAACCTGTTTGCCCGCTCATTGAAAATCCCCCTCGAGATCGAGGACGCTGCCCGCGGCCTGGTGGCCGGTCAACCTTCAATGGTCGATATCGCAACGGCGAACGGCACCCCGTTTCTGCTGCAGTACACGGTGGGTTTTCACCCCAAGATGGTGCAGCGGCGCAACCGCGAAAAATACGCTTCGCGCTTTGGGAAAATCCGCGCAACGATCGTTGCTGCGCTTGACATGATCAGGCGGCCCCCCTCCTTTTCAGCCGAACTGTCCCTGGACGGAAAAAGCTCCACGATGAAACTGTCCTCCCTCGCCGTCTCGTGCAATCCCTATGGCGAGGGGCATTTGCCCTATGCCGAGGGCCATACCGCCGGCAAGCTGGCGGTTTATCTCGCCCGTCCCGCGGATGCAGCCACAAATGCAAAAATGCTCGCTGATCTGACGCTGGGAACCTGGAGAGGCAATCCGGATATTCGAGAAATCCTGGCAACCAGTGTTGTACTTCGCATTCCCTCCGCCCACCGGCGGACAAAAGCTGCCATGGACGGCGAGCTCATCGAACTCGACGAAGCCGTCGAGTTTTGCATCCATCCGAAAAAACTGCCGGTTATCCTTCCAGGCGATATCTAGAAAAACAAAAACCGGCCGGAAAAAACTCCGGCCGGTTGTTTATTGCTGCTCGTCCTGGGCAGGCCCCTGAACCATGCATCAGGCCAGATGAGCCCTGAGCATCCACAGCGCTTTTTCATGGAAGGTCAGGCGCTGGGTCAGCAAATCCTCGGTCACCACATCGCCTGCATCACCGGCGCTGCGCGCTGCATCACGCATCTTGCGTACTGCAGATTCGTGATCCTTGATGAGATCGGAGATCATTGCCTCAGCGGTCAGATGGTTCACCGACTTGGCAGAAGGTGCAAAATTCGTTGCATCCGTCAGATGGGCCGGTGCGATATGGCCCAGGGCCCTGATGCGCTCAGCGATCACATCGGCAGCGGCAAACAGCGCCTCATAATGCGCCTCTGTAAGTTCGTGCAGCGGCTTGAAAAGCGGCCCGCTTACATTCCAGTGATAGACATGGTTCTTGATGATCAGCTTGTAGGTGTCGGACAGAATGTCGGTCAGTGTCTCCGACATCTCTCCAAGATAGGACTTGTCGAGCCCGATGCTCATCTCTTCCGTCTGGGCACGTACCTGAAGAATGTTTGACTGATTTGCCATTTCCTTTCCTCGTTGCTGTTTGATTGATGAGAAATTTGCCGCAAGGGATTTTCCCAGCCATGCGGTGCGCTTGATTGAAGGCTGTCGGGTCAGGCAGCGTCCGCATAATCCTCGTGCGAAGCCGCCTCGCCCTTGAGCGAATGGTTGACCAGCGCCAACCCGCCCGCTGCGAGTGCAAGCAGCATCAACGGCCGCGAGCGCACTACCGCAGGCAGCGCAAGCGCCGCAGCGGAAGCGTAAAGCGCGTTGCGGGTCTGAGCCTGTTCGGCCAGCTTGCGCCGGCGCCGCTCCTGGAAGGCCACAATTGCATAGATTGAAAGCGCAATGGCCAAAAGGGCGGCGGCAAGAATGAGGCTTGCCTGCAGCAGGCCAAACAGCGGCGCCAGATATGCAATTGCCCCGACCATGGCGAGCGCCCAAATGGTAAGCGCAAGAAGCGCCAGGATCGCGTACAAAACAACCTTGCGTTTTGTACGCGTCATCCAGGTGGACAATTCACCCGACATGAGGCCGGACAGCATGGTTATGGGCATGCCTGAACGCATCCTTTCAACCCTCACCGGCGGCTGAGAAACGCGAACAGAAAGCCGATCCCGGCAGCAATCGCCAGAGAGGAAACCGGCTTGCGGCGAACATGACCTGCAAGCTGCTGTTCAAGCGTGGAAAGCTGCTTGTTCAGATCGTCCAGAATTTCCCGCGATGCGGTGCGCATTTCACCGGCCTTGGCGGATGCCTGTGTCTTGACATCGTCCGCCACTACCAGACCGGCTTCCGATACCGTGTCGGCCAGAGAGCGGATTTCACTTCTGATCCGGTTAATCTGCTTGTCGATATCTCCACCGAGATCGCCCGTCGCCTTGGGGCTTCCTTTCGCGGTTGAAGAACCGTTTTTCGTTGTGGCAGTAGCTGTCTTGGACATAAATAGCCTCCTTTGTATGGGTTGTTTGATGAACGCGCCAGAAGCGCGCCGGTTCCGGAAAAACTGAAAAATTAAATGGCAAGACCGGCCCCGGTGCCGGGACCGGCCTTCACGCGAAAAGTGCGCGGTTAGCCTTTCGGCGTTTCCACCTCGCCACTCTCCTCGTTCATCTCATTGGCAGCTTTGGAATATTCCTCCTCAGCTTCGAGCTCAGCCTTGGTGAAGGTGGTGAACACGGCCAGGTCACCATCGGAATGCTTCATGAAATCGACATTCTGCGGATCGATGGCAACGCGCTTCTCACCCAGACCAAGGAAACCGCCCACATCGGCCACGACTTCCTTGACCTTGGCATCATCGGTCAAGATGACATCGGCAATTTCGCCCACATGGGCATCGCCCTCACCGTATACAGGCGCACCGATCAGTTCCTCCGCGCTTACTTCGGAGATTTCAACAGCCTCGAAGTTTTCGCGGTCGTGCAGCACATCCTGCATGGCCTGTGCCGGCGATTTTGCTGTGTTGTCAGCTTCACCTTCAACCGGCACTTCGGTGGAACTGGTGACGGTCATGTCCGTTCCGTCCCGGGCAGTTTCCTGCTCGCTCTCCAGGGTTGCCTGCTGCTCTTCATCGGCTTGCAGGGTGGAGCTATCTCTTGCAGCCGTTTGCATCAGGGCTGAACGGTCATATTCCGGAGCGGCGTCAAGTTCTTCCCTGGTCGCTTCAACGATAATCCAGCGGTCGCCATCCTGTTCGGTCCAGTGCACCTTGTCGAACTCAACGGCAACATCCTTCTCGCCAAGACCAAGGAAACCGCCCACGCCGATGATCAATGCCTCGGCTTCGCCATTTGAGGAAATAACGATATCGTTCACATCGCCAATGGCTTCGGCATCCTCACCGGTATGGTTATAGACGGTCTTGCCGATCAGCGTGTTGGCAAGAATCTGGCCTTCACCGCTTTCATAATAGCCCTGATCGGTGACGCGGCGCTCATACTGGGTATCGTTCGAAAATACCGGAGCCGACTTGGTGTTTTCGCCTGCATACGCCCCGCCCTGCATCACGGCCAGAAGCGCTGTTGTGGTCAAGAGCTTGCGGATCATGGTATGTTCTCCTTGTCTATCCATTGGATGTACAAGCCGGTCCGGCGTTGGGTTTTTCCAGACTGCGCGCCGGACCGGCAATGGGTTCACGTCCCGATAACGCAGACACGCCTCATTCGTTCCATTCTTGAGCAAGCAGATTGCCGGTTGGCGCGGCTTCATCATGGCCGCCCCTCAACATGCGTCCCTCAAGGTCAGGCTTGCGTACGGTTTTCCGTCAGCCGGGTTTTCTGCTAGATCGTGTCCTGGTTAGCTGGAAGCAGTTTGAATGGATGGATTTTTCGCCTCTGGCAAGGAGAAGACCACAGCAGGATGTTTATCCATCCTGCAAGGATTTCGACGAAGCCAGGGCGCAAAAGACACCACAGCCGGTGCAATACCATGTTGAATAGCTTTTGTTTTCTGCAATCGCCTGAACTTGGTTCCCGGGCCTTCGGACCGCGTTGTAAAAAGCTGACAGTGCCTGCACTGCTGCGCTTTTTGCGCCTTGCCGAAGACCCGGTAACCGACGTTCAAACGATTCCATCTAACCAAGACACGCTCTAGATCGGACGTGAAATCCGATGAACAAACAAGAGTTGGCGCGACCGGAGACGACAATGAACCCGTTTACCTTCAACACTTCGAAATCGGTCCGGTTCGGCACTGGCGCTCTGGCGCAGATCGGCGACGTTGTCAGTCAGCAGATCGGCCAGCGCGTCATGCTGGTGACCGACCCCGGCATGATGGCAACCGGTATCATCGAGCGTGCGCTTTCGCTGCTCAAGGAAGCTGGTGTTGAGGTGGAGCTGTTCAAGGACGTTGAGGCCGATCCTCCCGAAAACATCATCCTTACCGCCGCCGCCCAGGCAAGACAGGCGGACGTGGCGGGAATAGTCGGCCTGGGTGGCGGCTCATCCCTCGATGTGGCGAAACTGGTAGCCCTGCTGGCTGCCGGCAATGAAGAATTGAAGGATGCCTACGGCGTCGGCAATGCGAAAGGGCCACGCCTTCCCCTCATGCTGGTACCCACCACTGCCGGCACCGGATCGGAGGTAACACCGGTCTCCATCGTCACCACCGGCACCAACGAGAAGATGGGCGTCGTTTCTTCCGTTATTCTGCCGGACATCGCCCTGCTCGATCCGCAACTGACCTATGGCCTGCCGCCGCACATCACTGCCGCCACCGGGATCGATGCCATGGTGCATGCGATTGAAGCCTATGCTTCCGCCAGCCCCAACAACAATCCGGTTTCCCGCCTGCTGGCAACCCAGGCTCTGTCACTGATGGGGCGTTCCATTCTCACGGCTGTAAATGAGGGCGCCAACGCAGATGCCAGGGCCGACATGCTGCTTGGTTCGATGCTGGCAGGTCAGGCATTTGCCAATTCCCCGGTTGCCGCCGTTCACGCCCTCGCCTATCCGCTCGGCGGGCACTTTCATATTCCGCACGGGCTTTCCAACGCGCTGGTCCTGCCCCATGTCTTGCGCTTCAACATCGTGACGGCCCATCAACCCTATGCGGAACTGGCCCCTTTTGCATTCCCCGACCTTGCCAAACTGCAAGGCCAGGAACGGGCAGCAGCTTTCTGCGACAAGCTTTCCGACCTTGCCCTTGCATGTGGACTGCAGCCGAACCTGAGAGCCATGGAAATCCCCAGGGAGATCCTGCCACGGCTCGCTTCGGACGCGATGAACCAGACCCGGCTGCTGGTCAACAATCCCCGCCCCGTCACAGAGGCCGATGCCCTTGCCATATACCGCGCTGCCTATTGATCCGGTTTTCGGCTTGCGGTGAGAGCGGCTTGTTGGAACGCCCGGACACGCTCCAAATCCCGCAAAGAAATTGCTCGGCACCTTGTTTATGAAACACGCAAGACAACCGCCAGGCTCGGGACTGTTGCCTCTTCGCCCGGCATGGAAACATAGGGCTCGGTCTGTTCGATCACAGAGATAAGCCCGGCCTTTTCCAGCTCGCCGATCCTGCGCTCGAAGTCCGGCTGCCAAAGCGTCGTTTTCACCGTAAGAACGATGGCACCGCCCGGCCGGCAGATGCGCACCAGTTCATCAATACCCTCCGCCCCGACGTGGCCGGTGGTGAAAACACCGGCACAGGCAATACCGGCAAAGTGACCGTCCTCAAACGGCAGCGGCTGCCCAAGTGCACCCTCATGCAGTTTCGTGTAAATGTTCTTGGAAGCCGCTACAGCAAGCATGCCTTTCGATATGTCGAGGCCCTCAACATCACCATATCCAACGATACCCAGCCATTCGCCAACGAGCCCGGTACCTGCTCCCGCATCCAGCACTGGCCCCGCACCTCTTGCTACGTGACGGGCAAACAGGGCAAGGCATATGCTGGGATGCCGATAGCCTGCCCTTGCCATTTCCCCATCATAGGTTTCGGCCCAGCCATCATAGAGGCTGGCGACCTCCTGGGGTGATTTAGCGCTGTAGGCGGCGCCCAGCGCACCGTCATGTTGCTTTTCGGCCATTGCACGTTTCCTGATGCTTGCTCACAATAATCAAGGTTGGATAATCCATTTCCCCGTCTCTGTCGAAAGGGGAATTGCCGCAATGTATCAAGAGAGCTTAGGCTGTATGCTGTAAGCGAGGGATGAGGGGAGGCGCTGAATGAGCAAAACAATTGATCCTGAATTGAAAGCTGCCATCGCGCTGGTGCCCGAACTTGCCGGGTATGAGGGAGCGGTGGAACGCCTTGGCGGCCTTACCAACCGTGTCTTTCGCATGGGCGAATATTGCATCCGCCTGCCCGGAGAAGGCACGGAGGAATATATCGACCGCGCCAATGAGGCGATCGCCGCAAAGGAGGCGGCCCGTGCCGGCGTCAGTCCCGAAGTGATTCATGCCGATCCACAAAGCGGCATCATGATAACCCGGTTCATCGAGGGAACGGTGACCATGAGCCCCCAAGCCTTCGCCGGCCGGTCCGGCTCGCCGGCGCGTGCCGGCAGGGCTTTTGCGAAGCTTCATGCATCAGGGGCGGTCTTTCCGTTCCGCTTTGAGCTTTTCTCGATGATCGATGAATACCTCGGCGTCCTGTCCACCAAAGACGTGAAACTGCCCGATGGATATCACGAAGTGGTACGCGAGGCCGAAGGCGTGCGCACAGCGCTCGATGCGCATCCAGCCGATCTGGCACCCTGCCATTGCGACCCGTTATGCGAGAATTTCCTCGATACCGGCGAGATGATGTGGATTGTCGACTGGGAGTATTCCGGCATGAACGATCCGCTGTGGGACCTGGGCGATCTTTCTGTCGAAGGCGGGTTCAACAAGGACCAGGACGCCGAAATGATGGAAGCCTATTTCGGCCGCGCACCGTCACCGGCCGAGGAAGGCAGGATGGTCATCTACAAGGCAATGTGTGATCTGTTGTGGACCCTGTGGGGGCTAATCCAGGTCGCCAACGACAATCCGGCCGAGGATTTTCAAGCCTATGCCGACGGCCGTTTTTCCCGCTGCAAGGCTCTGATGGCCGATGCGTCATTTGCCCGCCATGTGGAAGCGGTGCGGAACGGCTGAAAGCGCATCAGGCTGATTTCACACAACGGCAAAGCGGGCGCCCCCTTCCAGCAGCCTGCGCTGGATTGCCTCCGGCGGGGCCTCGTCGCAGACCAGCAGATCAAGACCGTCAAAACCGCAAACCCTCACCAGGGCGGTGCGGGAAAACTTGCTTGAATCGGTGACGACGATGCGCTGCTGGCCGCAGCGCAGCACCTGGCGCGCAAACTCGGCTTCTGCCAGATGATAATCCATGAAACCGGTTGCCGGATCGACGGCGGAAATCGAAATAATGGCATGTTTGACCGTAAAACTGGCAACGAACTCGATGGCAGAACGGCCGAATGCCGCGCCATTGTCGCCGTGCAGTTCACCACCAGCCATATAGACCGTGTTGCCATTGACCGTGGCAAGCGTACGGGCAACATCGGATGAATTGGTGACAATGGTCAGCGAGGATTTCTTCAGCAGCTCCCTTGCCAGAAAGCTGGTGGTCGTTCCCGTATCCAGCATGACGCTGTCGCCGTCTTCGATCACTTCCGCCAGATAGACGGCAAGCCGCTGCTTTGCTTCTGCATTTTCCCGCATGCGGCGCTCAAAGGGCGCTTCACTCGCCCGAAGCGAGGCCCGCACCGATCCATGCACCTTGATCAGGTCGCCGGCCCGCGCCAGCGGCGCCACGTCCCGGCGGATCGTCTCGCGCGATACGCCGAGCTGCGAGGCCAGCTCGGCAACCCGCAAACTGCCATGCAGGCGAAGTTGCTGGATTATCTGTTCCTGCCTTGGCGATCGAGTCATGTGGCAAAATCCCCAAATTATGTGGTAATTACAACCAAAATCGGAAAATAAAGGCAAGATTGCCACATTCCATCATAAAAAACCACATAAATTCCACAAATCGCATTGACTCTCCGCTTGAGACGCCTCCACACTGTTTGCGGCACACGGCATTGCGGACCGGCAATGACCGGGCACAAGGAGGAGATTCCAAATGAAAATGACGGGCAAGGGACTGGCGGCGGCACTCGCGCTGACCACGGCACTGGCAGCAGGTTCAGCATGGGCCGACGTCGAATCGAAAGATCCGATCAAGCTGACACTGCATGACTGGACGGGCCAGTTGATCACCACCCAGATCATGGGTGAGGTACTCAAGAAGGCCGGCTACAACATCGAATACGTTCAGGCAGACTACATCGCCCAGTTCGCAGGGCTGAAGACCGGCGACCTGCATGTGGCCATGGAAATCTGGGAAACCACAGGGCGCGACGCCATGGACGAAGCAACGGCCACCGGCAATGTCGAAAACCTCGGCGAGACCGGCATGCAGGCCATCGAGGAGTGGTGGTATCCCACCTACATGAAAGAAAAATGCCCCGGGCTCCCAAACTGGGAAGCCCTCAAGGACGAAGCTTGTGCCGAGGCATTTTCCACGGCGGAAACGGCCCCCAACGGACGCTATCTCGGCGGCCCGGTGACCTGGGGCGGGTATGATGATGAACGGGCCGAGGCCCTGGAGCTTCCGTTTGAAGTGGTCCATGCTGGAACCGATGCAGCACTGTTTGCGGAACTTGAATCCGCCTATCAGCGCAAGGCTCCGATCATGCTGTGGGTCTACGCACCGCACTGGGCACCGGCAAAATATGAAGGTGAGTGGGTGGAGTTTCCGGCCTATACGAAGGAATGCTACGAGGACGCCAGCTGGGGCAGCAACCCCGATGCGCAATATGATTGCGGCAAACCGCGCGGACCGATCTGGAAGGTCGCCTGGTCCGGCGTGAAGGAAAAGTGGCCCGGCGCGCATAAGGCCATTCAGTCATTCAACGTGAACAATGACGAAATGGGCGCCATGATCACCGAAGTGGACCTCAACGGCAAGAAGCTGGAAGATGTCGTTGCTGACTGGATTAGCAGCAATGAGAACCGCTGGTCCGGGTGGATCAACTGATTTCGACCCTATCCGGCTAGCGGCAATCGCCCGGCAGCCACGCGCCCCTGTGGCTGCCGGGCAACAAAGAAAATTCCCACATGACGGCTTCATCCGATCGTAACGCCACACTCAGTCTGAAATCCGTGTGGAAACTGTTTGGCGATGGTGCCGAAACAGTGCTTCACGAGGCAGGCGGCAATCCGGCGCCCGATATCCTGCGCGAGCATGCCATCATCCCGGCGGTAACGAACGTGACCCTGGATGTGCACGAGGGCGAATGCTTCGTCATCATGGGCCTGTCGGGTTCCGGAAAATCGACCCTGGTGCGCTGTATGTCGCGCCTGATCGAGCCAACTGCAGGCAAAATCCTGTTCCATGGCGAGAACCTTCTGGAAGCAACCCCGCAAAGACTGATCGAAATCCGCCGCCATCAGATGGGCATGGTATTTCAGCACTTTGCCCTGCTGCCGCATCTCAATGTACTTGCCAATGTGGCCTTTCCGCTGGAAGTGCAGGGAATCGGGCGCGCTGAACGCGAAACGCGTGCCCGTGAAATGATCGAGCTCGTCGGCCTTGGTGGGCGTGAAGGATTTTACCCCCGTGAATTATCCGGCGGCCAGCAGCAGCGGGTTGGCATTGCGCGCTCACTTGCCGTGGAACCCGACGTATGGTTTCTCGACGAACCCTTCTCGGCCCTTGATCCGTTGATCCGGCGCGAAATGCAGGACGAGTTCATTCGCCTGCAGGCAGTGCTCAAGAAATCAATTGTCTTCATCACCCACGACTTTGACGAAGCGATCCGGCTGGCCGACCGCATCGCCATCATGAAGGACGGTGCGGTTGTACAAATTGGCACTCCGGAAGACCTCCTGCTTGCCCCTGCCGATGAGTATGTCGCCGAATTTACCCGCAACGTCAGCAAATCCAAGGTTCTGCGCGTTGCAAGCCTGATGAAACCTGCCACCAGCAAGGCGCCTCGCGGCGGCTATGGCGGAAAGATCAGCAAAGATGTCAGCATCGCCGAAGCCGCCCCTTCATTTGCCCGTTCAGGCAAGCCGCTAATGGTGGTGGATGGCGAGGGCAAGACCGTCGGCCGTCTCGAACATGCCGATGTGGTTCAGCTGATGATGCAGGGCTGAGCGATGAACACGGCGGAAAGAAGCATTCCGATGAACGCTGCCGGCTCCTCCTGGCGCACATGGTCGGCAGGCCGGCTCGTCTGGCTGGTCACCCTGTGCGCTGTCGGCATTGTCTGGATCGCCGGGAAAGGCGTCTTTCCCTGGGCTTTCAAGGTTCCGCGTGAACTGCGCATTCCGGCAAAAACCTGGATCGGGGATGCCATGGACTGGCTCGTCGAGGAAGCAAGTTTCGGCCTGTTTACCTTTATCGAACTCACCCGGTTTGTCTCAAGGCTCGTCGAAATACCCTATCAGTTCGCGCTCAGCCTGCTTTCGACCGGATTTCTGCAGGGCCAGGGCTCGGATGCTGTACAGATACTCCCGCCGGTTTCCTGGATTGCCGTGATCGCCGCGCTGGCCCTGCTGGGATATTATGCAGGCGGAAGAAGGCTGGCCTTTCTGGTTGCCTGCTGTTTCGGTTTCATCGCCGCATTCGGTCAGTGGGACAACGCCATGGTTACCCTGGCCTCCATCTTGATCGCCGTGCCGCTTGGTGCTGTAGGCGGGTTGCTGCTGGGGATTGCCGCCTGGCGCTGGCCAACGATCGACCTGGCCTTGCGGCCCCTGCTCGATCTTATGCAGACGGTCCCCGTCTTTGCCTATCTTGTCCCAATCCTGTTTCTCTTCGGTTTCGGCCCGACGGCAGCCATCATTGCCACCATCATCTATGCCATGCCGCCGATGACGCGGATCACGGTGCTTGCACTCCGCGGCGTGGCTCCGGAAATCACCGACCTTGGCAACATGGTCGGCTGCACGAAGCGGCAGATGATATGGCGGGTGATGGTTCCCTCCTCGATGCAAAGCCTGATGGTGGGAGTCAACCAGGTCATCATGCTGTCGCTCAACATGGTGATCATCGCCTCGATGATCGGCGCCGGTGGGCTTGGCTATGAGGTTTTGGCGGCTTTGCGCCGGCTGGATATCGGCACGGGCATCGAGGCCGGACTTGCCATTGTCGCCCTGGCGATTGCCCTCGACCGCCTGTCACAGGCATTGGCGCGGCGAACCAGCACCCTGCAGCACGCCACGGAAAATCCGAAGAGCTTGCTGGCGGCCCATCCCTATACGGTGGCAGCCGTGCTGCTGATAATTGCCACCGGCATCATAGGCCTTGCCACCCCGGCGGTTCAGTCGTTTCCCGAAGCCTGGCAGATTTCAACCGGCAGCTTCTGGAATGAAGTCGTCAAGTGGATCAACATCAACTACTTCGATGAGCTTGAAGCGTTCAAAAATGCCCTGCTTCTGAATGTCATGATCCCCTTCAAGCGGTTCCTGCTCGGTCTTCCCTGGATCGGTGTCGTGGCAATGGTGGCGGTTGCCGGATGGAGCCTGGGTGGTTGGCGGCTGGGACTTTTGACCGGCATTCTGGCACTGCTCATCGCAATAACCGGGCAATGGGCCAAGGCGATGATCACAGTGTACCTTTGTGGTGCCTCCGTCGTACTTGCCTGTCTGATCGGTGTGCCGATTGGCATGATGACGGCATCAAGGCAGAGGCTTTGGCAGTGGGTGGAAGCGGTCATCGACACACTGCAGACCCTGCCGTCCTTTGTCTACTTGATGCCGGCTGTCATGCTGTTCCGGGTTGGCGATTTTACTGCAATGCTGGCGGTGGTCGCCTATGCGGTTTCCCCGGTGATCCGCTACACCGCGCTCGGGCTCCAGCGCGTGCCGGAAAACCTGATCGAGGCAGGCACGGCTTCCGGCTGCACCAACTGGCAGCTGATGACCAAAATCAAGCTGAAGCTTGCCCTGCCGGAGATCATGCTCGGCATCAACCAGACCGTGATGCTTGCCCTGTCCATGCTGGTCATTACCGCCCTGGTGGGAACCCGCGATCTCGGCCAGGAAGTCTACATTGCGCTGACAAAGGCGGATACCGGACGCGGCATTGTCGCCGGTCTTGCGGTCGCCTTCATCGCCATCATCGCCGACCGGCTGATCACCGCCGCGGCACAGCGTCTGCGAACCAGGCTGGGCCTCCAGCAGCAGGAGGCGCAGACGTGACCCAAAACCTGGACAGGATTGCCACGCTCCCCCTCTGGAGCGGGCCGGTCGACATCGAACCGCTGCATGGCGGCCTGTCGAACGAGAGCCATACCGTGGTGTGTGGCGGCGAAAAATATGTCGTGCGCTTCGGCGTTGATTACCCGTTTCACCATGTTGAGCGCGAACGGGAAGTGATGGCCGCCAAGGCTGCCCATGCTGCTGGATTTGCACCGGAAGTGGTCTATGCCGAACCCGGCATCATGATCTCCCGCTTTATCGAGGGGAAAACCTATCAGGCAGAGGATGTTCGCCGCGACAGGGAGGAGATCGCCCGCCTGGTGCGGCGCTTCCACACCAGCCTGCCCGCCCACATTTCCGGCGCCGGTTTCATCTTCTGGGTATTTCATGTCATTCGCGATTATGCCCACACGCTGAAAATCGGCGGCAGCCGCTTTGAAAGCGAACTACCCCGCTATCTGGAACTTGCACAAAATCTCGAAGCGGTACAGGCGCCGCTGCCGATCTGCTTTGGTCATCACGATCTGCTGCCTGCCAATTTCATTCATGACGGCTCGCGCCTGTGGCTGATCGATTTCGAATATGCAGGTTTCGGCACCGCCATGTTCGATCTGGCCGGAATAACCTCCAATGCGGAGTTTGGTCCTGACGAGGCAAAAGAACTGCTGTCGGCTTATTTTGAGGTGCTTCCTTCACCGGCAATCCTGCAGTCCCACGCCGCGATGCAATGCGCCTCGCTGCTTCGCGAAGCGATGTGGAGCATGGTCTCCGAACTTCATCTCAACGCACCTGGCGTCGACTACGAAGCTTACACAGCGGAGAATCTGGAGCGGCTTGCCGCCAGCCTTGATTCTTATTCCTCTGCTTATGGAAAGGTTTGAAAAACCCATGCCTCAACTCCCGGATAAGGCCCAGATCGTCGTCATCGGCGGCGGCATAATAGGCTGTTCGACCGCCTACCATTTGGCGCGCGATCACAAGGCCGATGTCATCCTGCTGGAACAAGGCAAGCTGACTTCAGGTTCAACCTGGCATGCCGCGGGTCTTGTCGGCCAGCTGCGCTCATCGGCCTCCATCACCCAGGTACTCAAATATTCCGTCGATCTCTACAAGCGGCTGAAAGGGGAAACCGGCCTGGAAACCGGCTGGAAAATGACCGGTTGCCTTCGCCTTGCCTGCAACGATGATCGCTGGACCGAATACAAGCGGCTCGCCACAACGGCACGAAGCTTCGGCATGGAAATGCACCTGCTGTCACCGCAGGAAGTCAGGGAAATGTGGCCGCTGATGGATGTCAGCGATCTGGTGGGGGCGAATTTCTTGCCCACCGATGGCCAGGCGAGCCCCTCCGACATTACCCAGTCGCTGGCCAGGGGCGCCCGCATGCACGGTGCGAAAATCCACGAGGGCGTGCAGGTAACGGGCCTGCGCATGAAGGATGACCGCATCACCCATGTGGAAACCGCGCACGGCGCAATCGCCTGTGAGAAGGTTGTCAATTGCGCCGGCCAGTGGGCGCGCCAGGTCGGCGCCATGGCAGGCGTCAATGTCCCGCTTCAACCGGTCAAGCACCAATACATCATTACCGAACCCGTCGAAGGCATAACGCCGGACACCGCCACCATCCGCGACCCCGACCGCCGAACCTATTTCAAGGAAGAGGTTGGTGGCCTGGTAATCGGCGGCTATGAGCCGAACCCGCTTGCCTGGACAACGGGCGATGTCCCCGGTGATTTCGAGTTCCAGCTCTTCGAGGACGACTGGGACCATTTCGAGCAGCATCTGGTTCAGGCAATCGAGCGCGTACCGGCGCTTGCCGAAACCGGCGTCAAGCAGATGATCAACGGGCCGGAAAGCTTCACGCCCGACGGCAATTTCATCCTTGGCGTTGCGCCTGAATGCAGCAACTTTTTCGTCGGCGCCGGATTTAATGCCTTCGGCATTGCCGCCGGTGGCGGCGCCGGCTGGGTGCTGGCCGAATGGGTGATATCCGGCGAGGCACCGATGGACCTGTGGGTCGTCGACATCCTGCGCTTTTCCGGCATGCACCGCAATCGCGACTGGGTCTGCGAACGCACGCTGGAAGCCTATGGCAAACACTACACCGTGGCATTT
This sequence comes from Salaquimonas pukyongi, assembly GCF_001953055.1. Lineage (NCBI taxonomy): Bacteria > Pseudomonadati > Pseudomonadota > Alphaproteobacteria > Hyphomicrobiales > Salaquimonadaceae > Salaquimonas > Salaquimonas pukyongi. The sequence continues at coordinate 2,287,165 of NZ_CP019044.1, forward strand.
CCCCATGAGGAATATGACAGCGGCAGGCCGCACATCGTCTCCCCGCTCTATGAACGGCTGAAAAAACACGGCGCGGTGTTCGGCTCCAAACTCGGCTGGGAACGCCCCAACTGGTTTGCGCCGGAAGGGACAGAGCCAAAGGATGAGTATTCCATGGGGCGGCAGAACTGGTTTGATGCCGTTGGCGAGGAACACCATGCGGTGCGGAAAGCTGCCGGCCTGTTCGACCAGTCCTCTTTCTCCAAATTCGAGTTTTCAGGCCCCGGTGCGGGTCAGGCGCTTGACTGGATTTGCGCCAACCACGTGACCAAGCAGCCGGGGCGGCTGACCTATACCCAGATGCTCAATTCACGCGGCGGCATCGAATGCGACCTTACCGTGGCGCGGCTAGCCGACGACCTGTTCTATCTGGTTACCGGCACCGGCTTCCGCACCCATGATGCCGCCTGGATACGCTCCCACTTGCCCAAGGACTGCGACGCCAGGCTTGTCGATGTCACCGAAAAGTGGGGAACGCTATCGCTGATGGGGCCGAAGGCCCGTACCATTCTGTGCGAAGTGACATCGGCCGATGTTTCCAACGCAGCATTTCCGTTCGGCCATGTGCGCGAAATCGAGATCGCCGGCCACACGGTTCGGGCACTTCGCGTCACCTATGTAGGAGAACTGGGCTGGGAGTTGCATGTTCCCATCGAGGGAACCGGCGAGGTATTCGATGCCTTGATGGCAGCCGGTTCACCGCATGGGCTCAAACCCGCCGGTTACCGGGCCATTGAAAGTCTGAGGCTTGAAAAGGGGTATCGTGCCTGGGGCTCCGACATAACCCCGAACGACTCCCCTTTCGAGGCAGGGCTCGGCTGGGCAGTCAAACTGAGCCGAAACATCGATTTCATGGGCCGCAAGAGCGCCGAGGGCATTGCGGCAGAACCGCTCGGCAAAAAGCTTGTCGGCTTTAGTGTGGACGACCCAGACATCATTCTGCTTGGCCGGGAAACCATTCTGCGCAATGGTGAATTCGCCGGATACCTGACCAGTGGCGGGTTTGGCTATACCCTCGGTAAACCGGTGGGCCATGGCTATCTGCGCTGCCCCGGCGGCATTGATGACGACTGGATCACTTCCGGAAACTATGAACTGGTCGTTGCCGCAGAACGGATTTCAGCCAGGGTTCATCTCAAGCCGATGTATGATCCTGCTGCAGAACGTGTAAAGGTCTAGGTCCAATCGACATTCCGGGTTTGGAGCGCGGTATGGGCGAAAATCGTTCAGTTTCAGGAGCAAAACCGGCGACAGGCCGGTATCCTTTCGGGGATCTGCGACGCCAAAGTGGGCGATTTTCGCCATATCCTTGCAGGACGCGGAGGATTTGCGCCCTGAATGCGTTGAAAAGTCCTTGTGGTGGATGGCATCCTGCAGCGGTATTCTCCTTGCCAGGCAGGAAAAATTCATCCATTCAAACTGCTTCCAGCTAATCAAGACACGCTCTAGAGTCTTTCACAAAATTGGCTTTGCTTGCAGCCTTGCAAGCCATAGCCTGCTGCAGTCAGAATCCTCCCGCCTTCAATCTGAAACCCAAAATCCCATGAGCAACAATCAAAGCGCCCAAGGCTATCTTTCCGATGAAAGAAACAACGATGTCCTAATTTATGTGGACGGCAAACTGGTGCCCCGCAGCCAGGCCGTGGTTTCGGTCTTCGACAGCGGCTTCGTGTTGGGAGACGGCGTGTGGGAAGGGCTGCGCCTCAAACAGGGGCGCATTATTCAGCTTGATGCCCATATTGATCGCCTGTTCGAGGGTGCGTGGGCCATCGCGCTCGACGTTGGCCGCAGCCGGGAGGAGATTGTTGCCGCCATTCGCCAGACCCTTGATGCCAACGGCATGGAGGATGGCGCCCACATACGCCTGATGATCTCCCGGGGTATGAAGAGCACGCCCAATCAGGACCCGCGGTTTGTAATCGGCAAGGCGACCATGGTCATTGCCGCTGAATACAAAACCCCAAAGCCGGACGCCTGGTCGAAGGGCCTTTCGCTGTTTACTTCGACGTTCCGCACCAGCGGGCCGGACATTTTCGATCTTCGCCTGAACTCCCACAGCCGGCTCAATCTCATTCAGGCGCTGATACAGGCGATCAACGCAGGTGCCGACGAGGCCCTGATGCTCGATCCTCGCGGTTTTGTCGCCAGTTGCAATTCGACGAATTTCTTTATTGTCCGCGGCCGGGAAATCTGGACGTCCACCGGCTCGTACTCGTTCAAGGGGCTGACACAGCAGGCCACCATCGACAGCTGGCAGGACAAAGGCGAAACGGCTCTGGAAAAGGATTTCACCCTGGCTGAAGCCTATGGCGCCGATGAGGCATTCATCACCGGAACGCTGGGCGGAATAACGCCGGTAACGCGCATTGACGGGCGCACCATCGGCAGCGGCAAACCCGGGCCTGTGACCGGAGAGGTGAGCGAAACCTATCAAAAATGGGTCATGCGACAGGAAACGGCGGAGATGTGATTTCTCCGCCGCTTGTTCATTTCACGCTTCAGGTGAAAGTGCCCTGGAGCGCGTCCTGGTTAGCTGGAAGCAGTTTGAATGGATGGATTTTTCCTGCCTGGCAAGGAGATACCGCTGCAGGATGTTTATCCATCCTGCGAGGATTTCGACGAAGCCAGGGGCAAAATCCGCCGCGTTCTGCAAGAACAGGGTGAAAATCGCCCACTTCGGCGTCGCGGAACCCCGAAAGGATAGCGACCTGTCATCGGTCCCGCTCCTGGAATTGAACGATTTTCCCCATACCGCGCTCCAAATCCTGAATGTCGATACAGCCTAGGCAACTTCCGCCAGTATCACCGTCTCATCGTTGAAGGCGATCTCCTCGAAATCATACAGCAGGTCATGGCTGCCATCGGCTTCGTTCCAAACGACAATGCCCTGCCCGTCCTCCGTCGCCCCCCAGCGATAGCCGGCTGAATCTGCATCAATGACAAAGCGGTCGGTCTGATCGGTGCCAAACTCGTATTGAGTGCGGGATGGATCGTCGGCCACCACCAGACCTTCGCCAGGATTGCCCCCAGCGCCCAGTTCCACCGTGCGGTCATTGAAGGCGATTTTCTCGAAATCATAGAGCAGGTCGTGGCTGCCGGTGGCATTGTTCCAAACGACAATGCCCTGCCCATCCTCCGTCGCCCCCCAGCCATGGTCGGCTGAGTTGCCATCGATGACAAAGCGGTCGGTCTGATCGGTGCCAAACTCGTATTGAGTGCGGGATGGATCGTCAGCCACCACCAGTCCTTCGCCAGGATTGCCGCCGCCCAGTTCCACCGTGCGGTCGTTGAAGGCAATCTCCTCGAAATCGTACAGCAGATCATGGCTGCCGGTAGCATTGTTCCAAACGACAATGCCCTGCCCGTCCTCGGTCGGACCCCAGCCATGGTCGGCTGAATTGCCGTCGATGACGAAACGGTCGGTCTGATCGGTGCCGAATTCATACTGGGTTTGGGCAGGATTATCCTGAACCTCACGGACCTCCGGCGGTCCGCCGGAATCAGTGGAAACGAGCTTTACATTGTCGATCAGGCTGCCGGTACCATCATTGTCGCTGGCAGGCTCGCGAAACTCCAGGCGGTCGGCACCACCGGTGCCAACAACTTCAAATGAGTATTTTTCCCAACTGGCCGATGCCGGATCGATTGAAGCGACCTGCTCACCGTTCCAGTAAACCTCCACCGTATTGGACGCACCGGGCGCCGTTGGCCGGCGTGCAACGTCAAGGCTTAGTGCATAGGTCTGGCCAGACTGGGTCCGGATGTCCTGATATACGGCATCCACAGCGCCAGCCTGGTCAAGTTCGAGCCATTGATCGCCTGCTGAAGCCCTGTGTCCATCGACGCTTTCCTGAACTTCCACTCTGCCGGATGTTGAAGTCCACCCCGCCACCGCACTGTTTTCAAATGCACTGCCGCTTGAAGCAACTTCCGGAAACTCGAAAGACCCGTTGACAACGAGGTTGTCTTCCGCGCCATCAAACAGCATTTGCTTGCGGCCAAAGCCAGGGCCGGACCAGTCAAGATCGATGGCCCCCGGGCCACCGCCCTCAAAATAGCGCACCTCAATCGTGTGTGTACCAGCGTCGAGGTTGACCGAAGCCGTGGCAAGGGTAGGTGCCTGCATGCCGTCATTATCGACGACAAGTTCGCCATCGATATACAGGCGGGAGCCGTCATCGGACGTCAGATAGAAGGTGTGTTGCCCGCCTGAGCCGACATGAAAATCACCGCTATAGCGCACCGCAAAATCATCTGCGGGGCCACCATTGTAGAAGCTGCCGTTCGAGCTTTCACTGATGAACAGTGCAGATTCGATATGCAGCGCCTCGCCATCGAAGTTGATGTCATCAAGGCTGGTGGCGTCGCTATCGATGGCGAAAAACTCCGCCGTCAGATCGCCCGCATTGTCGTAGTTCGCCGCTCTTGGTTCGACATTTACCATCGGCGCAATGGACGGCACGCCTTCGGAATCCCAGGCAAACAGCATCCAGCTGCCGGCAGCCAGCGCTCCGCTTTCCGCTGGCAGGGAAACTTCAAGCGTTGTGGCTGAAGTTGCTGAAAAATCCAGTTCTACAAAACGCGTGCCCATGTTGAAGGCGTGGGTGGCAGCCCCTGTTTTCACAAAGGTCAGTTTCTGGATATCCGAAGCATCGTCTACCGAAATGGTGAAGGTATCACCGGGAAGGACGCTGTCCGGCGTATCGGTGATGACCGGGCGGTCGGCAAGATTGCCGTTGTCATCATACAGATAAGGCGGGCGATAGACCTGACCATCGAGATAGTTGTTTTCCGCAGAGCCCGCCGCCCCGCCACCAAGCGAAAGAAGCGTACCGTCGTTAAGAAGAACGGAAGCGGAATGATAAAGCCGCGGATTGTCTTCATCAACGGTATAGGTGAGCTGGTTGGTTTCCGGATCCCAGATTACCGCCGTGCGGTCGGCGCCTGCTTCCCGGTTGCCATTGCTGGTGCCACCATTGATCAGGACCGTTCCGTCGGCGAGCGTGGTCATGTTCGACCAGTTGCGCTCCTGCGAAAGCGTTCCCACCCGGGTAAATTGGAGCGTGTCGCCAGTAATGTCCATGGACCACAGGCCCGTTTGCGCATCCTGCACCAGCACTTTGCCGGCTTCATACATGACGGCGGGCGCATCCCAGGCAAAGCTGAATGGCAAGGTTCCGATCTGGGTGAGAGCACCATTGCCGGAAGGATCGAGGGACATGACCTCAACCTGGTTGTCATTGCCGCGTCCGGTGGCGAAATAGACGATGTTGCCATTGTCGGCCACGAAAGCGCGCGGATAAAGCGAACTGCTGCCAAGGTCGGTATCCACGGCGCTGGTGAGCGAACGCCAGCCTTCGCCGTGCGTGTAGATTTCCGGTGTGGAAACGCCGCGTCCGTTGATATCGGTTCCGCCGAGCATGACCATCTGGCCGCTCGGCAGGGCCACCATGGTCGGATACCAGCGCTGAAACGCCATGTCGCCTTCCGGTGCCGGATAGAGTTCACCAGTGTCCATGTCCAGAATGTTGACGTCATTGACGCCGCGATTGGTGGAACCAAGCGGGCGGGCATCCCCGCCGGCGATCAAAATCTTGTTGGTACCGGGAATGATAACGGCAGCCGAGCAGAAAATATCGGTCGGGGTGGTGTTCGGCAGCGTCGTATGCGTGCCGGTGGCCGGATCGTAGATATCGTAGATGAACTGCCCGCCCTGCATGCCGCGGCTGTCGGTGCCGAATGTCAGCACACGCCCATCATCCATGACCGTCGCATGCAATCCGATAAGCGGCCAGTTTTGAAGATTGTCCCAGCTTCCGTCAGTCTGGTTGGGCATGGTTTACTCCGCATCTGTTTCAGTTTCGAAAAATCCGCTCCGGAACGGGCAAAACCTGTTCCAAAACGGCACGGCACCGCCTTTTGCAGCCCGGGCGAAAAACCGGTTGCAAATATGGTGCCAATACAGGGATTTCGCGAAATGGAACTGTGGACACACCAAAGGGTGGAGATAAACTGTTTATTAGGCGTATTTCTTCATATTCACGGCAAGTGAAATGAAGAAATTCCCATGCTTGGCTTTTCCCAAAACCGTTCCCTGCTGACATTTTCGGTTCTGTCCAACATTCTCATGCTGGCTGCACCCCTTCACATGCTGCAGGTTTATGACCGCGTTCTGGTTTCAGGCAGCGTGCACACCCTGTTCTACATCACGCTGATTGCCGCACTCGCCCTGGTTCTTTTTGGCGTCTGCGAAGCAATTCGCAGCCGCATGGCACAGCGCCTGTCGGCCGCCTATGTGGTGGACCATGCCGAGGAACTGTTTGCGGCAGGATGCAGCGGACAAACCGGCAAGGCGCAGGCCAATGACATGCTGCGCAACTTCAACACCGTGCGGATGTTTCTTGCCAGCAAGGCCTATATCAGCCTTTACGATCTCCCCTTTACGCCGGCATTCCTGGTATTGCTGTTCCTCATCCACTATCAGGTCGGCCTTCTGACTCTTGCAGGCACAGCAGTGCTGGTCGTTATCGCACTTCTCAACCGTAGCGCCGGAGAGACAGAGCGCCAGGCGGCAGGCCAGGCCAACACCAATGCCGTGAATTTTGCCTCCGGCATCATCTCCCGCGCCGAGGATATTCGCGCCATGGGACTGATGCCAAACCTTATGGGCCGGTGGGGCGCCATGACCGGTGAAAGCCTGAATGCACAGGAAAGGGCAACCGCGAAGAACGCCTTTTATCACGGCGTGAGCCGGACAGTCCGCCAGCTGTTGCAGATTTCCATCATGGCCTGGGGCGCCTTCCTGGTGCTGGCAGGCGACATGTCCGGCGGTCTGATCTTTGCCGCCTCGATGATTTCCAGCCGTGCCGTACAACCGGTAGAGCAGGTGATCGGCGGCTGGGACAATCTGGTCAGGGCACGCAATTCGGCCAGTGAACTGGATGGCTTTTTCAAGCAGGCTGGCCAGAGCATCCAGCCGGTTACCCAGCCAGCCCCGAGCGGCAGGCTGCGGCTCGATGAAGTATGCGCCGAAGCCGGCGACACCCCCATTTTGACGCACATCTCCTTCGAACTTCAGCCAGGCGAGTTTCTCGGCATTGTCGGGGCATCCGGGTCGGGGAAATCAACCCTTGCGCGGATCATTTCCGGTGCCGCGGAAGCTGCATCCGGCAGTGTGGCGCTTGACGGTTGTGAACAGAAAAACTGGCCGCCGGAACAGTGGGGCGATGCCATCGGCTATGTCAGCCAGGACTTGCATCTTTTCCCGGGAACCGTCTCCGAGAACATCGCCCGGATGTCGCAAACCCCGGACGATGCCAGGGTTGTGGAAGCTGCGCGCATGACCGGCGTGCACGATCTGATCAACAGTTTCCCCGAAGGCTACATGACCCGGATCGGCGATGGCCAGTTGCGCCTTTCCGGCGGGCAGATACAGCGCATCGCCCTGGCAAGGGCGCTTTACACCAGGCCGAAGCTCCTGATCCTGGATGAACCGAACGCCCATCTCGACATGCAGGGCGAGGTGGTGCTTTACGACACGCTGAAAAAGCTCAAGGCGTCCGGCGTCACCATTGTAACGATCAGCCAGCGCGGCAAGCTCAACCAGTTGGCAGACCGCGTACTGGTGTTGAAGAACGGCAAGATTGCAGCCATGCACGTTGCCAAACCTGCCGATGCAAAAGCCCAGGCTGTACCGAACAGCCTAAGGCCGCGTGAACCGTCAGATGCAAGCGAGGTGGCATGAAACTCTTCCGCCGCCCGATGAAAGCCGGCAATGCGACTGCGTCCACGGCACCCGGCGGAGAAGGCTGGAAATCGGCTGTCGATGCAGACACAGGAGCGATTGCCCGTACCGGCTATCGCTGGGTGGGAATCGCGTTCGGGCTGTTCATGCTCTGGGCATTGCTGTTTCCCATCAGTTCGGCGGTGGTCGCCGGCGGCTCGGTTATCTCAAAGGGGCGCAACAAACTGCTCCAGCATCCAACCGGCGGTGTGGTGCAGGACATTCTGGCGCAGAACGGAGACCGTCTTGACGCGGGGGAACCGGTGCTGCGCATCGACCCCTCGGCCGCCCGCGCGGAATTGGTTCGGTTAAAGGCACGACAGGATCTGCTTTTGGCGCAGAAATCGCGGCTGACATCCATGCGCGATGCCGAAACCGCCTATCGCCAGAGCGATCCCATCACCGTCAGCAGCCTGAGGGGAACACTGTCGAGGGAGGCTGCCAACCGGGCACTGTCCAAAACCGGCGCGAAGGAAATCTACGCGGAACAGGAAACCGAATTTCTGGCCGCCCGCCAGCGCGTCATCAGCGAATTGTCGGCATTGAGAAACCGGCTGGCAAGCCAGCAGGAAGAGCTTGAAGGCGTGGAATGGCAAATTACCGAGCGTCGTGAACTGGTCGTCCTGCTGGCCGATGAAGTCGAACGCATGCGCCCGCTGGCTGCATCGGGCTATGTTGCACGCGCCCGCTTCGATGAAAGGCAGGTGCGTTATCTGGGAGAAAAGGCACAGCTTGGCGAACTGCGCTCAAGGGCACTTGGCCTTCGCGCCCAGATCGATGAAACCAGCGATCGCATCACCACCCTCGATGCAAGCTGGCAGGAGGAAAACGCCCGCGAATTGTCCTCGGTCCTGTCCGAGCTTGCTGCCGTCAACGAGCAGATGGAAGCTGCACGGATGGCCGTCGACTTGACGGAAATCAAGGCACCGGTGGCCGGAACGCTGGTCAAGTTTGAAGCCAACACGGTCGGCGGTGTCATCGGCAGCGGCAAACCCTTTGGCGAAATCGTACCGGCAGGCACTCCGGTTCTCGTCGAGGCGAAAGTTCTGCCCCAGGACATTGCCAATGTGGTTGCCGGCCAGGAAACGGAAGTCGTCATCACCGCATTCAATCGCCGGGTGCAGGAACCGATTGTCGGCAAGGTTGATTATGTACCGGCAGATTCAACCACCGATCCCGTCACCGGCGAGCCCTATTTCGCGGTGCAGGTCGACATCGCCGAAGCGCAGCAGGACCTTGTGCAGAAGGTGCAGCCCGGCATGCTTGCCGAAGTGTACATCCATACCGGGGAGCGCAGTTTCCTGTCTTATGTGGCAGAGCCCATATCCGAGAGCTTCATGAAGGCTTTCAGGGAGCGCTAGTCCCGCAAATGCTCACAACGCTGTGGTGCAACACGGCGCGATTTCCCCTTTGTTAAGGTTGATGAAGTATTATTGGCGCAGTTGCGAGTACCTGTTCATGCGTATCCTGTCTGCCAGAATTCTGGGTTGTGCTGTCATTCTTGCCGCGATTTCGGCCGCTCATGCGGACGAAGCGGTGAAAGCCCCCATGCGCGACGCGCCGAACCAGCAACACCGGGCCACACCGGCTGACTTTCCCTGGAGCTTGCGGGCTTCGAATACTACGCTGATTCCCGCACAATCCATGCTAATGCAGCCCTCGGGCCAGGATATCCTGCCGGGAAGCCTTCACCACGTGCTGCGCGCTTCCCTTCGCCACGATGCAACCCTGCAAGCGGCGGCCCAGGAGGCAACGGCAGCGCATCACGCTGTTGATTCAGCGCGCTTTGATCTTCTGCCCGCCGTCAGCCTGACAGCAGCCGGTGAAACCAGCCGGAGCAGTTCGTTATCGGGTTTGCCGCAACTTGACAGAACCATCGCAACTGGGTCCATCACCGCAGAATGGACGCTGTTTGCCTCCGGTGGAAAGCTTGCAGCCATCGAAGCTGCCCAGGCTTCCGCCAATGCGGCGGATTATAACTATCTGGCGCAGGAGCGAAGCCTCATTTTCGAAAATGCCACGCTTTATCTGGATTATGTCGCCAATACCCAAAGGCGTGGCATCATCAAGCGATCCTTGAGGCGCATTCGCAAAATCAGAACCATGACGAAAAGGCAGTATGCAGCCGGTTTCGCATCCAGAACCGATGTTGCGCTGGTCGATGCTGAGGTTGCTTCCCTTCAATCGCAGGTGGAGCAGGCAACACAGCAAATCGGCCGTCTGCGCATTGAATTGTTGAACAAGACAGGCGTTGAGGCCGGCCACGCAGCCCGCTTCCCCGCCAAAGACCGGTTGCTCCCGAAATCCCGAAATGATGCAGTAGCCCGCGCGCTGCAAGGCAATCCATTCATCGAGTCGGCAATCGAAACCGCCCGTTCGGTTAAAGCCCAGTCCCGGGTGCAGCGTTCAAACTACCTGCCAAAGCTGACAGCCTATGCATCGCTCGAACAGCAAAGCGATGACCGCTTTGATTTCGACACGGACGCGGACTGGAAAGCCGGCGTGCGCTTTTCCATGCCCATTGGCAACCTTTCCCAGGTGGCGCGTTACCGCCAGGTTCGCGCCCAGGCCCAAGCCGCCGGTTTTCGCGCAAGGCAGGTTGAGCGGCAGATCAAGACGGAGATCGAAACCGCCTGGGAAGAGATGGAATCCCTGTCGAGAAACAGGGCAATCCTGTCCCGCAAGATCAGCGCCCGCAAGAAAAGTGCCAATGGCGTGCGCAAGGAACTTGATGCAGGTTTGAAACCCGTCTCGGACTTGCTGCGCGAGGAAATGAGGCTGGCAGAAGCCAGAATAGAACATCTTCAAAACAGGCTGTCGCTTTCGCGCAGCGTGCTTCGCATTGCCGTGCACATGCCGGACATGACCATCGAAAAACTCGCAGGAAAGAGTTGATCAGCCCTGTTTGTCAGGCCAAGACCTGGATGGGTGCCTCAACAGCTAGAGCGTGTCCGGCTTAAATGGAATCGTTTGAGCGCCGGGAGTTTGGTCTTCGGCAAGGAGGAAAATGCGACGCAGTGCAGGCACTGTTAGTATTTTCCGACGCTGCCCGAAGGGCAAGGAACCAAGTTCAAACGATTCCATTTAAGCCGGACACGCTCTAACGCATGACGAACGGGTTTGCCATGGGGTGGTCGGAAGTGCTGATCCAGGTGGTCTTGGTGCGTGTGTAATCATGGATCGCATCCATGCCCGCCTCGCGGCCATAGCCCGACTGGTTGAAGCCGCCAAACGGCGCAATGGGCGAGACTGCCCGATAGGTGTTTACCCAGCATATCCCGGCCCGGATGCGGGCGGAAACCCGGTGTGCCCTGGCAAGATCGTTTGTGAAGATGCCCGACCCCAGGCCGTAATCCGTTTCATTGGCAAGAGCGATGGCTTCAGCTTCCGTTTCGAAGGGGTATAGCGACATGACCGGGCCGAACATCTCGGTCTTCAGCGTTTGCGTCTCCGGCTGCGTACACTCGACAAGCGTGGGAGCCATATAGTTGCCGGGGCGTTGCAGCCGCGCGCCGCCAAACCGGATGACGGCCCCCTGCTCCACCGAACGCGCAAGCGTGGTTTCGATGGTCTTTATCTGTGCTGCGGTGCACAACGGCCCTACATGGGTGTTCGCATCCAGCGGGTCGCCGACGACAATCGACTTGGCCTTATCCTCAAGCCTGGCGGCAATCTGCTCCATGACCGAACGCTGTACGAAGGCACGCGACCCGGCAACGCAGCTCTGCCCCGACGCGCCGAAATTGCCGGCAATCAGCCCGTTGGTTGCGCCCTCGATATCGGCATCCTCAAACACGAGAATGGGCGACTTGCCGCCCAGTTCCAGTGATGTGACGGCGAAGTTCTCCGCCGAGTTCCGCACCACGTGACGTGCCGTTTCAGGCCCGCCGGTAAAGGCAATGCGGTCGACATCGCGATGCCGTGTCAACGGAATTGCGCAGTTCTCCGCATCCCCCGTGATTACCGAAACAACGCCGGGCGGAAAGCCTGCCTCTTCAATCAGTCGTGCAAATTCAAGCATTGGCGCCGGCGCGACTTCCGAGGCTTTCAACACCACTGTGCAACCGGCAGCCAGCGCCGGTCCGACCTTGGTTGCGGCAAGAAACATCTGGGCATTCCACGGAACGATCGCCGCCACGACGCCAATGGGTTCGCGCCGTGTGAACACATGCATGTCCGGCTTGTCGATGGGAAGAACCGCGCCCTCGATCTTGTCGGCCAGCCCGCCATAATAGCGATAATACTGTCCCACATAGCCTGTTTGCGCTGCAGTTTCCGCCAACAGCTTGCCGCTGTCGGTGGTTTCAATCTCTCCAAGCCTGCCGGCATTCTGCTCGATCAGATCTGCAAGCCTGAACAGCAGATTGCCCCGCGCCGATTGCGTCATGTCCCGCCACTGGGGCTCTTGCAGTGCGCGGCGGGCAGCACCGACCGCACGCTCGACATCTTCCGGCGCCGCACAGGCAAACGTTGCCCAGTCTTCGCCCGTCGCCGGGTTTTGGGAGGACATGATCTGGCCGGCGGCCCCCTCGCACCAGCGCCCGTCGATGTAGAGTTGATAATGTGACAACGTTCCCATGACTGACCTCAAGCAAAAACCGGCATTACATCGTCGATGAACCGCGCGAGAGAAGCACGCTTGCGTTCGCTTGTCATGCCGCTGTCCACCCAATAGGAAAACTCGTCATATCCAAGGTCTTCATAACGCCTGATCCGGTCGATGACCTGCCGGGTTGTTCCCACCGTGAGATCACGGGCGAGTTTTTCTGCGGTGTACATTTCGTTGGCTTCGATCTCCGCCTTGCTGATCGCGGAAATCATCCCGTTGCTGATCGGCCGCTTGTTCAAAAACCAGGCCCCGAAATAATTGTAATAGCGGCGCAGATCGCCGACTGCTCTTGCAACATCCTCCTCATCCTTGCCCACATAGGCATGGTGGAGCAGCATGATCTTCGGGCGCTCGCCCTTGTAGCCGGCGCAGGCATCATCGAAATGCCCGTACAGTTTCTCGATTTCCTCCATTCCCTGCCAGAGCGGAGTGACCTGAATGTTGAACCCGTTGTGCACGCCGAATTGATGGCTGTTGGGATCGCGGGCGGCAATCCAGATCGGCGGGCCGTTTTCCTGAACGGGCTTGGGCACTGCCGTGGTTTTGGGAAAGCGGAAGAACTCGCCCTCATGGGCAAGGTCGCCCTGCCACAGCTTTGGCACCAGCGGCACCATCTCACGCATACGCTGGCCGGCCTCCCAGGCATCCATTCCCGGCATCAGCCGCTCATATTCGAAGGAATAGGCTCCACGCGCAATGCCAAGTTCAATGCGCCCGCCGGTGATCAGATCGGCGGCAGCAGCCTCTCCGGCCAGTTTGATCGGATGCCAGAACGGCGCAACGACGGTCCCGGTGCCCAGCCGGACATGCCTTGTGTGATGGCAAAGATCGACCAGCGTCAAAAACGGGTTGGGCGCGATGGTAAACTCCATTCCGTGATGTTCGCCGGTCCAGACGGCGCGCATGCCGCCCTCATCGGCCATCTTGGCAAGCCCGACGAACTCCTCATAAAGCACTGCATGCGGCTGGTCCGGGGTGAGGCGCTCCATGTGAACGAATAGGGAAAAGTCCATCCTCTGCTCCTCAGGAAAAACTGTGTATGTCGCCGCGCACGGCATCGCCGATATAAAGCGAGAAGTTGCGGGCCTGGGCTTCCAGTGCATAACGCTTCATCATTTGGCCGATCGCCGGGGTGGTAAATTGAAGATGCGGCAGGGAACGGACCGGGATCCACTCCATTCCGTCCTGCTGCACCGCGGTTTTCGCCGTTGCCAGGAAATAGGTGCTGGTTCTGCCCCCTCACCGGAGAATGAGGAATACACCTGATCGATGTCGGCGGTTATCCCGCATTCGACGAGCCGGGCTTCCAGCAAGTCTCTCTGCGCGGCGGAACGGTCTGCCTTGAACTGAACCGGGCAATAACCCGCCTGTGTTTTCTCAAGCAGCACCTTGCCTTGATTCTCGATGATCGCTCCGCATATCGAAAGGTCAGGCGATGCCCCCGCCCGCTCAAGGCCCAGGCTGAAATAGCGCCCCCCGACATAGCCGAGCCCGTCGCCCTTTTGATGCGTGAAGGACACGACTTCGCCAATCAGCACTGCATGATCGCCGGCGGGAACCCGCGTGAAGGTTCTGCAGCAAAAACAGGCAACGGCACCTTCTATCAGCGGCAGGTCATGGATGCCCGTGTGATGGGGAGTCTTTGCAAACCGGTCCCCCTTGAAGCTGGCAAACGTGTTGGAAATTTCTTCCTGCCCCTCGGCAAGCACGTTGACCGCGAAGTATTCGCATTCGGCAAAGACGGAAAAGCTCGACAGGAAACTGCCCGGACAAACGAGCAGGAGTGGTGGATCGAGCGAGACGGAGGAAAAGGAATTGGCGGTAAAGCCCACCGGGTCGCCATCCCTGTTTCTGGACGTGACCACGGTAACGCCCGTCATGAAGCTTCCAAAGGCATCGCGCAGGGCGCGGGGATCAAAACCGGTCATGACAGGCAACCTTCGGCAAACCGCAGCAAGGTGCCGTTTATTTTCGAGGCATCGGTCATCGGCAGCATGTGGGCGGCACCGGCAATGATCTGGGCCTCTCCCTTCATGGCAGCGGCGGCCATCGCCTCCGACATGGCAGGTGTCGAGTTCGGATCGGCTTCTCCTGTCATGAACAAGGCAGGACAGCGCAGGCGCGCCAGTGCGGTGTCCAATTCGCCATCGGCTTCCGCGAAAACGGTATAAGCCGTCTTGTAGCCGGCCGGATGGGTGTGACGAAGCCAGGCCGCGCAAGCTTCGCGCTCTGGTGTGACGGCCTCACCAAACCACCGGTGAAGGGTGTTGGCGGGGTCTTGTGCCTGGATGCCGTCCAGCTCGCCAGCACGCCCGCGGACAGCCGCCTTGGCGGCTGCATCGCGGCGATGCACTGCGTTAAGCGCGATGATGCCCGCAACCTTGTCCGGATGCATGCTGGCAAGTGTCAGAGCCAGCATGGCACCCATGGAATGGCCCACGATGACGGCTTCTTCTTTCAACAGACCGGACAGCAGCGTGGCAAATTGCGAAAGGGTGTGCGCAGGCACCAAGGGAGAGTGACCATGTCCGGGCATGTCGGGTGCCACAACCCGGTACCCGGCCGAGACAAAATCATCGATTTGCGCGCACCAGGCTTCAGCCTGCAGGCCAACGCCATGCAGCATGATGACAAGTGGCCCGTCCCCTTCGGCAATTGCCGAGACTTGGCCGAAATCAGACCGCGGCCGGGTTGTCCACATCATGTCCCAGATCCTTCAGGTCCTGATAGCGGTCGCCAATCCGGTGATGGGGGCGCCCGGTCGTGGCGCCACCCAGCGCGATGACGAGTTCACCATCGCGGGGCGCATCGGCAATGGCAAACTGGAGTGTCAGATAGTGCGAACGGCGGCCTGGATCGTTCTTGTCCATCATGGGGATCACCACCGGCGTGGCGGCAGGACCCCGTGTGTTGGTGAAGGAAAGATAGGATTTCGCCCCGACCGCCTCTCGGTAGAAATTCCCGAAGCGCAGGGTGTGGATCAGGGCGGAGGCATGCTCCACCTCCCCATCCAGGCCCGCAATGCCTGCCTTGCCATAGGCTTCGATCGCCTCCCCGCCGCCGGCAAAAGCGAGTATTTTCTGCGTCAGCATCTCGCCAAGAACCGGGCCGAAGGCTTTAATTTCCGGCTTCAGATCTTCGACAAAACGGCCGGCCCAGGGGTTTTTGATGACCGCCGCGGCGGCAAACATCCGCCAGGGAACTGCGGCCTTGCGAAAGCCCTCGATGAGAACCGTCTCGTCATAGGTCACAAGTTTCCGGATTTCAGGTGTCACGCAATTCCTCCAGCTTTGCGCGCCAGCATTCCTGCAGCGCCGCAATTTGACAAACGAAAGAATTACAAGCTTAGGTATTAGTAACACTAATATGGTGGTTACACGTGGCCAAAACACTCCCGCACCTCAACTGGTTCAGATCCTTCGAAGCAGCCGCGCGCCGGATGAGTTCGACCGCCGCCGCAGAAGAGATCGGACTGACCCAGTCGGCCGTAAGCCAGCAAATCAAGGCACTTGAAACGCGGCTGGGCGTTGCCCTGTTCCACCGCCATGCGCGCGGGCTTTCTTTGACCGATGACGGGCGAAAGCTCCTGCCCCAGGTTGAAGCGGCGCTGGAGACGCTGAAAAATGCCACATCGCAGTATCTGACGAACTCGGACGGGGAACTGATTACCATCGCAGCCTCCATCAGCATGACCGAATGGGTTATTGCCCCGTCCTGCCGGAGTTTCATCGGCGCAATCCCGGCACTTCCATTCGCTTCATGAGCACGATCTGGCCGGACGAGTTCACCGCACCGCGCGCGGATATCGAGATAAGGTTTGGCTCCAAACGGCAAGTAGGCAAGGACGCGGCGGCCATCCAGCCCGATGAACTCATCCCGGTGAAATCACCGTCTCTGCGCGGCAGTCTGGACGACCTCCCCCTGATCGAAACCGTTGGAGTTTCCGATGGCTGGCCATCCTGGGCAAAATCGGCCGGCGTGGCGGTAAAAGCACCGGCTTACTACGCCGATTCCCATGGTCTCGCCCTGAGGCTGGCGGCAAACGCAAATGGCGTTGCGCTGGTCAGCTCTGTTATCGCTAATGGCGCGATCAGCCGTGGCGTGGTTGAAATGGCGCACAAATGCACCGCTCCTGCGAGCGAGGGATATTTCCTTTCAGTTCGCCATGAGAAGGAAAAGGCAGCCGCATTCGTCCACTGGCTCGCAGATCACCTGCCGCAACAGGAACATGTATTCTAGCTATGAAACCTCTATAGGTTGTTCCTGTTGAGGTTCCACAGCTAGGCAGTATCAATATTCACGCTCATAGAAAATGCCGGCCTTGTTCTTGCCGGACTCCGTTGCTTCACCGCGCAGTTTGACGCCGCGCCCCACATTCAAATCGATACGCACCTTGCCGCTGCCGCCCGTCTGGCCACGCTCGACCCCCACATAGGTGCGGTCATTGACATAGCGACCGACGCCCACCGTTGTTTCGCCGGTCTCTGAATCCGTGCGCACATCCAGGTCGTCGACCTGCAAAGCATTCTGCAGCTTTCCCACAAGTGAGGTGTTGCCGCCCTTGCCGGCAAGCGTGGCTGCCGCCTGTGCGAGCTGGGCAATCTGCAAGGGCGAAAGATTCGACAGATTATTGTTGAAGATAAGCCGCGCGAGAACCTCGTCTTCGGCAAGGGGCGGCACGGAGGAAAACAGGAACTCGGGCTGATCCGCCTGCCCGCTGACGGTCACAAGTATCGTGGTGCTGCCCGATGCGGTTTGCGCAACCATGTCCAGTCGGGGCACCAGGGAACCGGCAAAGGCGATGTTGCCGCGGGTAAAGTCGAGCCGCTTGCCGAGGATCGAAAGCCGCCCCCTGCGCATCTCGAAGCCGCCAAGCGTCGCCGTTCTGGAAACCGGCCCCCGCAACTGCATGCTGCCGCCCAGTTCGGCGTCAATCCCGCGGCCCCGAACAAAGACGCGGCGCGGCGCATTGAGAGTTAGATCGAGCCGCAGTCCCGAGCTTCCGCCCGACGATCCGGCATTTCGGCTTTGCAGCTTCTCGGACTGGCGAGCCACGCTCTCGCTGGCATTGCGGTGGCTGACGTCAAGCCTGGATATGCTTGCGGGAAGCCGCTCCGGCACGGTGATGACGGCGGTGGCCAGATTGATTGACCCGGCCAGCAACGGATCGCCAACCAGCGCACCGGAAATCTTCAGATCGGCGTCAAAGGTGGCATCAACCGTCCGGCGGTCAGAATAGCGGCCATTATTGACCTTGACCGAGAAATCGGCGGGAAATCCGCCGGACAAGCCCACATTGCCACTGGCCTGCACCGTTCCGCCGGTTGAAAGCCTGCCATTGAGCTTCTCGATCACCGCTCTGGTGCCGTCAAAGCGGGCAGCAAGTCCCAGCTCATCGACAGCAATGCCGCTTTCAGCGTGGACGAACCTTCCCCCCGCAGAAGAAACCGTGCCGTTTATGACCGGGCTGGATGGGCTGCCGGAAAGTTTCAGATCGACAGCAGCGTTTCCCCGAAGCACCATTCCCTGCCGGGCGAGCTGGGCCGCAAGTACCGAATAGGGCACGGTGCCACGGAGGTTGAAATCCAGTCGCTGAGCGCTGCCCAGCGCCACATTGCCTTGTCCTTTAAGGTCAATTCCGCCGCCGCCCGATGCTGCAAGGGAGATGGCCAGCACCTGGGAAGCAAAACGCCCATCGGCAGATACCTTCAACGCCCCCAGACCCGCAGTCCGCGTTTCGGCGGTGGCAGCGTTGTTCCAGGTAATGTTGAAGTTGACATCCGGATCAGCCGGTTTCCCGGTAACCTTGACCAGTCCCGATATGCTGCCGCCAGCATTCAATCCCGGCACGAACTTGTTTGCCACGGCAGCGCCAATTCCGCTTAGATCAGCCGACAGATCGAGCGTCTCACCGGCTGTGCCGGATAATGATGCAACCCCGCCTCCAGCTGAAATGGCTAGCTGAGCAAGGCTCACAATCCCGTCGCGGACCGTGATGGCTGCGGGTGACGCCAGCGCCAGCGCCACACCGCGGAAAACAGCCGATGCCTTGTCGAGTTCTATCGCAACCGCGCCGTCGGCCGGGCGGACACGGCCATCCATCGATACGGGCACGCCATCACTCGTTCCCCTGGCATCAAAACGGGTCCAGCCGTCATCAAAAGCGAACTTGACCTCAAGCGGGCGGATCGCGGTGCCGCCCTGACGCAGGGAACCGATCCTGGCAACGCCTTCAAACGCAGCGGCGGCAAGATAATCCCTGGCCGCAATGTCGGCTGCCAGAGCCTCAACTTCCAATTCGCCGCTTGAAAGCCGTTCGCTTGTAAAACGGGCATCCACAAAAGGCACGCCATCGCGTTTGCTGAAGTTGAGCCTTCCTTCCAGTCCGCCCTTTAATTCCTGGCCGGCAAGCGCGGCAAAGGCGGAGACGTCGGGAAGTTGTATGGCCAGTTTGCCTTCCGGCGTTCCATCCCCCGCAAGGGCGATATTTCCCGAAACCCGGTTTTCCCCGTTTGTCAGAACCAGGTTTTTCAGCAACCGCACACCCGCTTCGCTGATGAGTTGTGCCTTGCCCGTCAGCGGTAAACCGTCGAGCGTGCCAGAGAGCGCCAGGTCAACATCGGGTTTGGCGGCATCCGCCAGGCCGCTTAGCCTGGCCGACAGATCCGTCAGCACATGACCATTCGCCTCGATCCGGTTCGACGTGGCGGTTAGATCGATTACCGGACTATTGATCCGGCCGGAAAGTTCGGCAGCTAACAGAAGCGCCCCTTTCAACTTTGGATCGAGCCCGTTCATGGCCTTCAGGTCAGCGGTCAGGCTGGCAGTAATTTCCTCTCCGGAAAGGGCCGCCGACCCTTCTGCGGACAGGCTGCCAAATACCGCCTTCAGGCCGGAAATCCTGATGTCACCGCCAGGAAGAACGGCGAAACGGATATCAATCCGGGCGTCTTCTTCCGACAGCGACGGCAAGGAGGGAGGAAGGTGACTGGCCCCAATGCGCAGTTCCAGACCGCCTTCAATTGCCTGTTTGCCAAGATCGATCCCTGCCTCGCCATTTGCAACCAATGCATCGTTGTCGAGCCTGATCTGGGCGATGTCGATGCGATCACCGTCAATCGCTCCTTGCGCCTCTCCATAGATACGCGAGGAAAACAGGCGTTGCAGATCCGCATTGTCGAACCCGCCCTCATCCGCCTCTATCTCGACTTTGAAGTCCCCTGACTGTTCCTCCAGATTGAGGGCGGGCGCAGAAACATTTGCCCGTATGCCACCAAACCTCATCTTCCCGGTATCGAGCACCGGCATATCGACGGAAGCAATGACAGCGGCGGCATGCGAAGGCCCCTTGACGGAAAACGCGATGCTGCGAACGGCAAGTTCTTTCAGTTCGGGGACCAGTCCGGCGGTCAGATTCACCGCGCCGTCCCTTGCGGTCCACCCGCCGGAAAGATCGCTTTGCCCCAGCAGGTCGAGATCGCCACGCAGCACGGCAAAGAAGCGGTCGCCATCGATTTTTGCAGAATTGACCGAAAGGCGGCCGGTGGTCTCGCCGGATAGGTCAACGTTCAGGGCGAAAGATCCCGACAGCAATTGCCGGTAACGGGGAGGAACGATCCGCGACGGCGTTCCATCACCCTCGGCCTTGATGAAGAAAGTCTCATTTTTAAGGCCTGCATCACCCTTGACATCGATGATGCGATTGCCGCCCACTTCACCCTGAAGGGAGAATGTCAGCGCTTCAAGCGGACCCTCGGCGGTGGCCGACAAGCCAACCGCCGGCTTGCCCGGGAGATCAAAGGCAGTGGCTAGAACCCCGCCTTCCGGCTCTCGTAAACGGACATCGAGATTGAGGTTTGCGGTATCCGCATCGAGAGAGAACGTTCCCTCAAGCACTCCTTCACGATTGCCGGGGGTGATCTTGAAACTGCTGGCGATGGTGACCGGATCGGCTAAGGCGGACAATACTGCCTCGGCCTTGAATGTCATCGCTTGCCCGATAAGCGCTTCGCCGACCACCAGTTCGGGCAGCCTTATTGCTTGAAGATCAAGTTGAATGGGCAGGCCGCCCGAACCGGACTCCTCATCTTTCGGCACCGGCTGCCGGATGATCTCCGCCTTGGCGGCTGTCAGGCTGCTTGCCCTGAAGGTTCCCGACAAAAGTGCCGCACGATCCCAGTCCACGCCGATACCGAAAATCCTGGCATAAACGCCCTTGCGATCAGAAAGGACAACGGACGTGACTTTGGTTTCCCCTGTCCACACGCCGCTGATGCCGGTAATGCGAACCTCACCCTCGCCATTGGAAGCAAGGTTCGAAACCGTTTTGGCCAGCAGGCCCAATCCAGCGCCGGTGGCCGTCAGAAATCCGATTGCCAGCACTGCCATCAACAGCAGCAGGCCAACAGCCCCCATTAGCCGCCCAAAAACGGTCCTTCGTTTTCTAAGCATGTTTGGTTCGTTCTGCATCCGTCGGCTTTGCAACTGGAAACGTTGTGGCAAGGATCAAAACGCCTGACCGATGCCCGCATAAATTGCCCAGGGGTCTTCACCTTTCCGCCGGTCAAGCGGCACACCGACATCAAGACGCAACGGGCCGAATGGCGTGACATAGCGGATGCCCACACCGGCGCCAAAGCGCATATTGCCGAAATCGGGCGTTGCCGAACGGCTGACATTACCGAAGTCGAGAAACGGCACGACGCCAAACTTGTCGGCAACCGTTAGCCGCGCCTCCAGCGAGCCTTCAACGACGGAGAGGCCGCCCGTCAGATCGCCTGCGGCATTTCTTGGCCCGACCGATTGATAGGCAAAGCCGCGAATGGACCCTCCGCCGCCAGCATAAAACCGGCGGTCAGCAGGTATCGACATCAAGCTGGCCCCGGCAATACTGCCCACCGAACCACGTGCTGCGAAGGTTACATTGCCGGCATCAGGTGGTGTGAAATAAGCCGAAGCAGTCACCCTGCCCTTCACGAAGGCCGCGTCATTTGCAAGATCGGTTGCAGGTTCGAGCAGGGCTGAAAACCGGAAACCCTCCTTCGGGTCGAGCGCATTGTCGCTGCCATCATATTCATATTCGAGGGGTGTGCTGAAAATAAGATGGGTGGTTTTCCGATTGCGCTCGGCGATCTGAGACCAATCAAGGTCAAGTGCCGCCGAAAGGGTCTGGCGTTTGTCGATTTCGTGGCGGATGCCAAATCCGCCACGCACGGATCGGCGCTCGAACGCGTTGGTGTTTTCCGAAACCGCACGTATGTTTGCGGTGAAAGTGTTCTTCGGGCCGTAGATCGCCGGTTTTTCAAACAGGATCGCCGTGGAATAGTTCAGACCGTCGAGATCGTCGGCTTCACCGATGCGCGAGACTGATCCCTCCACGCGCAACTTCTCGGCCCGGCCAAACAGGTTGCGGTGCCCCCAATAGCCTTCGACACCGGCGCCTTCCGCATTCGAAAAGGTTGCCCCGACACCGAAATAGCGGTGCTTGCGTTCCGTCACGATGATCTCGACCGGCAGGCGGCCGTTTTCATCCAGCGCTTCGCCCTCGCGCACTTCCACGGTTTCGAACACTTCAAGTTCACGCAGGCGCTTTTGCGCCGAAGCCAGTACCTCAGGCGTATATGGCTGACCTGTAACGATGGCCGCCTGAGTGTGGATGAACGCCGCATCCACACTCTCCGCACCACTGACACTTGCTTCCCCCAGATCGGCACGCGGCCCTGAGCGAACCGTCAAAGTGACATCCAGGGTCGCGTTGTTGTGATCGGCTTCAACGATGGTATCGGTGACTTCGGCAAACGGATGGCCGGTCGCCTTTAGGTCCGATACGATTCTCGCCTGTTCTTCAAGGATTACCGTGGAATACGCAGGCGCACCCTCAACCATGCCGGACAATGCGCTACCCATGTCGCTGGCGTCGCCAGCCACTGCCACCCTGCCAAAGGCGAAGGGCCTGCCGCCATCGATGCGGATTGTCACCGGCACCACACCAGCCCGCCCGAAATCCTCGGTGGGTGAGATCGAATCCAGCGGCCGCCCTGCAATACGGATATCGACAACGCCGCCATAGCGCGCCAGTTCGTAAAGCCTGCCCACCAGCCCATCGCGATCGGCGCCGGCCTTGGTGAGCAATCCCAGCGAACCTGAAACCGGAAGATCGGCATCGGCCACAAGATTTGACGCGTTCTTCAGGGCGGCGGCCTCGTCATCGGTCACATTCACCGCCTCAAAGGAAACCACATAGGAGAGCGGATCGGCGACGGCCAGTTCTTCCTCATCCGCCTTCTTGAAAAAATCGAGTGCCATTGCAGGCGATGCAGTTCCCAAAAGCGGATTGCCGAAAGTAAAAAGAACTGAAACCGCAAAGACAGCGAAGGTACGGGCACAGCCAAACGCCAGCGCTGCGCGCAGCGCACGCAGCAAAGCCTGTCCGTCAAAACTGTTGGCACCAGTCCCCGACATCCTTCAATCCTGATCCAAACCTTCAACCCGGCATTGGATGACGGCCGAAAGTGATGGAAATGAGCCCGTTTCCATACGATATTTGAAACAGTTGGGAAAGTTCAGCAGATCGGGGATGAACAAGGTAATGCCGGGCACGAGACCATTCGGTCTGGCTTGATGCGGCGAATTGGGCAACATACGCTCACCAGTGCTTGTAATACTTCGGCTAATAAACACTGCCGGTGTCGGTGCTGCGGCGCGGTCTGTCGCCAATTTGACCTGGCAATCCGGCACGAAGCACTAATGTGATGGTTAAATCGGACGTCAAGGAACAGTCTGCATGCCTTCCTCATCCCCTCCATGTTTTGCCCATGAGCTGGCTGAAAACGCCGACGGCTCGTTTTGCGTTGTCGATGAACAGCAGCGCCTTGACGTGATGCGCTGGCGCAAGGCCGAACGCCAGCGCCTGATTGAGGCGCGGCGGGCGCTTTCCGCAACGTTGCGCCAACAGATGAGCGACGCCATCTCTCAAAGCCTGATGACCGCACTCGGCGAGATCGGCGCCCAGGTGATCAGCTTCTACTGGCCGTTCCGCGGTGAACCGGATCTGCGCCCGCTGATGGAACAGCTCTCGGCAAAAGGTGCCGTCTGCTCCCTGCCAATCGTCGTTGAAAAAGGCAAGCCGCTAAGCTTCAAAAGCTGGCGGCAAGGCGAAAAACTCGACCGCGGCGTCTGGAACATTCCGGTGCCGGCAGGCGGCGAAACGGTGACACCCGATATCGTCGTCGCGCCCGTCGTCGGCTTTGACCCATCCTGTTTCCGGCTGGGCTATGGCGGCGGCTTCTTTGACAGGACACTGGCCTCAATGGGCAAAAAGCCCCGGCTATTCGGTGTCGGCTACGCTTCCCAGAACCTTGCCACCATTTACCCGCAACCCCACGACATCCCCATGGATTGCATCATAACCGAGGCGGGCGTGGTGCAACCTCAAGCCCATTGCGGTCAAAATCCCGCTTCCTGACGCTGGCTGCCCAGTTTGCGCTGGCGCAACGAAAGCACTTTTAAACACGCCAATACTTGTTGCGGTTTTTGGGGTCAAAACTCATGCTATTGAGTTCATGACCTAGAGCACCATTGCGGCAGCAAGGCAGGCCATGGCAGCAGGGATTGGGAAACGATCCGGTCGGGAATCTCTCCGTGACATGAGCATGGAGGAATTGCAGCGGCGCTATCCCCAGGTCATTCCGGTGATAAATCGCAACCGAATGCTTTGCGTGGGCTGTCTACTGGCCGCGTTTCATGACTTGCGTGACGCTGCATTCGAACACGAGATCGATGAAGAGCAACTCTATCGCGAAATCATGGAAGCGGTGAATTCCACCGGCGAGCCGAAACCGCAGTAGCTGTGTTACACCGCTGCGCCACCATTGTCGCCGCTTGCCAGGACAACGATCTTGTGCCCCTCAAGAAGCGTGATCTTGCGCCTTCCCGACCGCACCCAGCCTGCCTGTTCCCAAGCACTCAAAAGTCTCGAAACGGTGTGCAAGGTGGTCCCGGTCATCTCCGAAATGTCCTGGCGTGAAACCGGGAAATCGATGAGAATTCCGTCATCGGTGCGCCGCCCGGTCTGTTTGGCCAGTTTCAAAATTGCATTGGCAACCCGCTGCTCGACCTTCGCCGTGGCCAGTTCCGCCAATTGCTGCTGTGTTTCGGTAAGCCGGCGCCCGACGACTTTATAGGTATTGGTGGCGAATGCAGGGTGCTTGCTGACGACATCAGCCCAGATTGAATTCGGCCAGACCAGCGCCACGCAATCCACCGCTGCAAGCGCACTTGCCGGATAGGCATCAAGCATGAGCGCCCGTGCAATACCGAACAATTCACCGGGCGAAAGATAACGCGGAACGACCTGCTCGCCGCCGCGCGTCAGCTTTACGACCTGGATATGGCCGTCGAGCAACAGGAAGAAGAACTTTGCTTCTTCGTCCTGCGAAAAGATGGTCGCCCCCTTGGGATAGCGCACCGCGCGAGCCTGCGACAACAGGTCGGCGATTTCCTCGTCCTTCATGTTGGCGAAGGGCGGTAAATCACGTACCAGTGAAGCATCGAGTTTGGTTGTCATGTTTCTCTCAGCTGCTTGCGCAAACGCAAAAATTCAGGAGCAAAGGCGCTCTAGGGTCATGACCCATAAACCGGGTTTGATAACCAGATCGTTTCACGTTTCATCGGAAACGGAATATTCCCATGCCGATACCCCGTACCAAACCCTATCATGGTCCAGCCCTGTTCAGCTACGGCTTTAGGCCATTCTTCCTGTTCGGCTCGCTCTATGCAGCGGTTTCAATTCTGTTGTGGCTTCCTGCATATTTCGGCGAACTGACCATCGCAACCCATTTTGCACCCGTCGACTGGCATGTTCATGAACTGCTGTTCGGGTTTCTGCCGGCAATCATTACCGGCTTTCTTTTCACCGCAGTCCCGAACTGGACAGGCCGCATGCCGCTGCAGGGGCCTATGCTGATCGCCCTGGTGGTCCTGTGGGCTGCCGGCAGAATTGCCGTCGCATTTTCCGCAAACACCGGCTGGCAGATTGCCATGGTGGTGGACGGCTCCTTTCTGGTTTCCGTCACACTTGTCATTGCCCGCGAAATTCTTGCCGGAAAGAACTACCGCAATCTGAAGGTTCTCGTGCCACTGCTTTTGTTGGCGCTGGCCAATCTGCTGTTTCACCTGGAAGCAGGTTCAGGACAGGAAACCGATCTGAGCCGGCGCCTTGCCTTTGCTGCCGTCATCATGCTGATCACCATCATCGGCGGGCGCATTGTCCCCAGTTTCACCCGCAACTGGCTGACCCGGGAAAACCCGGGCGCCCTTCCCTCACCGTTTGGCACGTTTGACACGGTTTCAATCGCTGTCACGGCAGCTGCACTGGCTGCCTGGATTATCATTCCGTTGCACATCGCCGCCGGCAGCCTGCTTGCGCTTTCCGGAGCGTTGCAAATGATCCGGCTGCTGCGCTGGCAGGGGCATCGTACCTTGCGTGATCCCCTGGTCTGGATCCTCCATGCCAGCTATGGCTGTCTTTCCGGCGGCCTGCTGATGCTGGGCCTTTCCGTGTTCTGGCCGGAGATTTTCCATCCCGCCGCCGCTCTGCACCTGATTGCCATTGGCGGCATTGGCGGCATGACCCTGTCCGTCATGGTGCGCGCCTCCCGCGGCCATACCGGCCAGGCATTGCGGGCGGGAATGGGTGGCAAGTTATGTTTTGCAGCCATATTGCTTGCGGCAGCAGCACGCCTGGCAGCTGAGTATCTAGCGTCGTATTATCTGCTCTGGCTGCATATCGCCGCGCTGGGGTGGATCACCGCCTATCTGGCCTTTGCGATCGCCTTTGCTCCGCATCTTGCAAGGCAGCGAAAGTCGCGGCAGGATTAAGAGCGCATCCTGCCATAATGCGCATGGCTGACATGGCCGAGTTCACTATGCAGCCCTACGAAGGAAGCACCTTCGAACTGCGCCATCATCGCCTTGATTTCATCGAGGTCCATCAATGATGCCGCCGTTGAAACGGCATCGGCGATCGCAGCAGACTTGTGAACGACGGATGTGCGCAGCCATTTCGAACGGCATGATCTGGCGGTCAGGGGATCGATCAGATGGCTGGCTGCTCCCCCAATCATGGTCCCTTCCGCCGCACTGGTGGCAACTGCCTTGTCGCGAATGGAGATGGCCGAACCATCGTTTTCGCCGAGATGAATCTGCCAGAGGCCGCCCTCCCGCGGCCTTCCCATGGCTGAAATCTCCCCTACTTCCACCAGGGCATTTTCAAGGCCCGCCTGCCGCAGCAAGGCTACCACCCGGTCGGTCACATAGCCCTGGGCAATTCCGTTGAGCGTCAATGCCCCGCCTTCAGGCAGGCTTACAGCGCTGGTATCAAATGCCACCCTTTGCCATCCAAGCTGCGTTTCTGCAGCTCTGAGCGCTTTGATATCCGGTTTGCCGGCAGCGCGCGCATAGGCATCCCAAACCGGTTGAACGGTGGGGTCAAACCGTTCGCCGGAAGCTGCGTGAACCGCCGAAACCAGGCCCAGAAGGCCAAGCATGTCAGCACCCGGCTGCAACAGCTGCCCATCACGGTTAAGGCGGCTCAGCGTGCTATCGGCCTGATACAGGCTGAATTCCTTTTCAAGGCGGCTGATTTCGGCGCGCACTTTCTGCAGAAGGTTATTGGCACGGCGCTCGGGTAATCCAACAAGGCGTATATCGGCTTTTGCGCCCAGTGCCACACCCTTCCATCGTGCAGCAGGCATGGCATGAGCGGGCGCAACCGGCAGGCCCGTTGCCGCCGCACAGGCGGAGATTGCAATAAACCGTCTTCTTGAGAGGCTCATGACCCGCTCTCCTTATTGTCCGCTGGTCTGCCGGGCGACTTCATCCGGCACGGTGGAACCATGAATGTAGGCGTCGGGTATTTCATCGAGGCGGACGATCCCGCCCCCATTCAGCGATACAAATTCCTTCGCGGCCATCTTGGACCAGAACGGAATGGTTTCCGGCGTTCCCATGCCGCCGGTTTTGCCGCTGCCGATGACAAACCAGGCTTGGCGGGCATCGATCCAGGATTCATCCCCCGGATGCGCCCAATTGGCGGCCTTGTCCATGCCATGTACATAGACCACCACCGCCTCATACTGCTCCTCCGGCGAGCGCAGGAATGCAACCGCGTCCCGCACCTGAGTGAACCAGACCGGCTGTTCGATCCCGGCAAGATGGATTTGTGCCTTCGGCCCCTCATGTTCCAGCACTGTCATGCTGCAATAATGGCCAACCGCTTCTTCGGTCATGGCAACCGGCTTCGGTACGTCCCCGGTGGAACCGGCGTCGGAACAGGCAGCCAGCAGCAGCAATGAAAACAGCAGAACAAAAGCAGACAACAAAAGATGTCTCATGGTTTCACCCTTCTGAATGCCAGGCTCGCCAGCCCCAGCGCGGCCACACACCACAGAACAGGGGAAAGCAGCACGCCGGCGCCTTCCACCGGAAGGCCGCCCCTGCCTGCTGCCAGGCCGGTCTGGAGCAGCGAACTGTCGACCCAGGTCATGTTGTAGACCCTGAAGGCATCCGCCGGATTGAACAGCAGGAGCCAGGGAAAGACGGAACGGGCAAACACCCCGTCCTGGCTGACGAGCAATCCGCCGAGCAGCGCCATGTCATATAATACAACCGTGACCAGCCAGATGCCGATGGCGAGTGCTGCAGCCGTACCGGTCTGCCGCACGCTGCAACTGGCAAGATAGCCGACTCCCACAAACACCGCGCCAAGAAGAACGCTGGTCGCCATGAGGCGCAACAATCCGGCCAGAGGCTCGTAGCCACCGGCTTCACCCAGCAGGTAGCCGAGCACACCGGCGGCACCGTAACCGGCCACGATCGCCACAGTCAGCACTGCCGTGTGGCCCATGAACTTTCCGGCAAGCACCTGCCATCTCGTTGCCGGAGTTGCCAGAACCAGTTGCAATGTGCCCCGATCAATTTCGCCTGCCACCGCATCGAAGGAAAGTAGTAGCGCAATCAGAGGGATCAAATAGACCGCAAGGGTCGACAGGCTGGCGATGGCCACCGTCAGCGGGTGCACGTCCACGGCACCGGAAGGGCCGCTGCCGAGAACAACCAGAAGGAGGGAGAAAATCGCCAGAATTCCGGCAGAAAGAACGACCCAGCTGTTCCGGATACCAATTCTGATTTCAGTAAGCGCAATGGCAAATACAGCGTTCATGACCGGGTCCCCTCTCTTTCCTCGCCAAGGGAGTAGAAGCGATAAACCTCATCCAGCGTGGGCGGGATGACTTCGATATCCGCCACGAATTCCGGGGCTGCATGGATGGCGGCAAGTACCGGCATCTTCTCTTCGCCTGCACAGGAAATCTCCACCGATGCGCCATTGATCCGTCTGCCGCCGAAACGCTGACGAAGGTCATCGACCCGATCGGCGGTGGAACGCACCCGGATGCGAGTCGGCAGGCCGGCACTTTTCTGCAGCGCTGCAAGCGGCCCGTCGGCGACCAGACTGCCATTGCGCAAAATGGCGACCCGTTCGGCCCTGGCCTCCAGCTCGCTTAGCCCGTGGGAAGACAGCAACACGGCGGTACCCTGATCTGCAAGACCGGAAACCAGGGCATAAAATTCGCTGCGGGAAACCGGATCGAGCCCCGATGTGGGTTCATCCAGCAAAAGAACCTTTGGGGCACCCACGATTGCCTGAGCCAATCCCAGACGCTGGCGCATTCCCTTGGAATAGGTGCCGCACCGGCGGCCCGCAGCATCGGCCAGCCCGACACGGTCAAGCGCTTCGCCAACTTCCCTGCGCGCGGCCCCCTTCAGCGTGGCGTACAATTCGACCACCTCGCGGCCCGTGAGCATCTTGGGAAAGGCCACGCTTTCCGGCAGATAGGAGATCACGCGGCGCGCCTGCCGGCTGCCGGCTTTCCTGCCGCAAATCGATATTGCTCCGGCATCGGCACCGATGAACCCGAGCATGATGCGAAACAGCGTTGTTTTGCCCGCACCGTTATGGCCGAGCAGGGCAACCACTTCTCCTGCTTCAACCGTAAGGCTGATGCCGTCAAGCGCCTGCACTTCCCCAAAGGCTTTCGAAACCGAGGAAATCTCTATCTGCCGGTTCATTTCAGCACCGCCTTCAACTGCGCCACTTCCGGCGCAAGCGCATGGGGTTTCATCAACGGCCGGTCGTCAACGATCCCGCCGGGCAGCAGGGAGGGGAAATTCTTCTGCGCCCAGCGGATCAACTGCACCGCAGGACTGCCGATCAGCAGCTTGGCGGATGGCTGGGTCCACAGGATCCGGTCCATCGCATCGTTCGGCCGGAACGGCTGATCGGCAACGCCGTCGCCGTTAACGTCATAGGCGGTATGGTCACTCCAGTAATTGCCCGTCCAGACATGGTCGCGGGTTGAGACGAACTTTATCTGGGTGCGATTGCCGATGAATGCATTGCCGGAAATCTCGTTGCGTTCCGAACCGCCGGTAAAGTGAATGCCGATGGGACAGGCCTCCAGCCGGTTGCGCCGCATGACATTCTTGTTGGCGTTGTAAACGAACAGGCACTTCTTGCCGCCGCCAACCACCACATTGCCCTCGACAACCGAATTGTTGGCGTAGTTGAGCATGATGCCGTGATCGCGGTCGCGTACGGAGACGTTGTCGCGTATCTTGACCCGGTCGGTAAACATGATGGCATAGCCCAGGTGATTGCCGATCGAAAGATTGCCCGTCACCGTGCTGTCATTGGCATGCATGTAGTGAATGGCAAAACGCAGTTCCTCAAACCGATTGTTCGAGAAGGTGTTCTTGCGGCTGGTATTGACGAATATGCCGTCCCGGCCAAGTCGAATGAAATTGCCCTCAACCGTTGCGCCGGGGGCGTTCCACACATATACGCCATTGCCCCGGCGGTTCATGCGCCGGTCGGAACGGCCGATGATGACGTTGTCTTTGACAAGCGCATCGCGCGCGCCGTGTATGTCGATGCCATACAGATTGCCTTCAAGGCGATTGTTCCGAACAACCGCACCCGTGGCTTTTTTGGTCAGCTTTACACCGGAGTCGATTTCCTCGTGGGAATTGCCGGACCCGGTGATGTACAGCCCCTCCACGGTTACGTCAGGTGCATCCACCAGGATCACCGAGCCTTCGCTTTCACCATCAAGATGAGGCTTGCCCAGCGCGGTTATCGTCAGTGGCCTGTCAATGATGACCGCGCCTGAATAGAGACCGGTGGCAAGCACCAGCCGGTCCCCGGGTTTTGAAAGCACGACCGCCCGCGCAAGCGTGTTCTCGCCAGGCTCAACGGCAATTTCGGCGGCGTGAACCGGCGAAACTGCCACAAGCATGGCCAGAAGAAACGCAATAGCGCGGGCGATCTGCATCATCGAACCGTTTCCTATGCCCCACGCGGCTCGACGAGCATGCGGCCCCGCATTTCCATGTGCAGGGCGTGGCAGAACCACTGGCAGTAGAACCAGTGGACACCCGGCCGGTCTGCCGTGAAGGTGACCGAGGCGGTCGCCTGCGGCGCAACTTCCATGGCGATGCCGTAGTTCGACAGGCAAAAGCCGTGGGTTACGTCGTCAATGTCGTCCAGATTGGTGACATAGACGGTGACCTCATCTCCCTGTTTGACCGTGAATTTCTCCAGGCCGAACTGCGGCGCAACCGACGTCATGTAGACGCGCACCTTGTTGCCGTCGCGGATGATCTTGTCATCCTCGTCAAGCACAACACCATCGGCCTTTGCTTGTTCGATCGCATCGGCAAACATGGGGTCATCCCGCTTCCAGACATTGACGGGCTTAACGATGTCGGAACGCACGATGATGCTGTCATGAGGCTCGGCAAAAGTCGGGCCGTCATGAACCACCTTCATCTCGTCCCCGGAGATATCGATGACCTGCTCGTTCTCCGGCTTCAACGGACCGGTGTTGAGGAAGCGGTCCTTGGAGAACTTGTTCATCGAAATCAGCCAAGCACCATCGGCTTCGGCCGTCTCGCCCATCGAGGTGGAGTTGTGGCCGGGCTGATAGTGAACGTCGACTTTCGAGATGATCGGGTCAACATCCTCGCCGGCAAAGGCGCGGATGGCCTTGTCCATGTTCCACTTGACGACCTGGCTGTCGAGAAACAGCGTCGTGAAGCAGTTTCCCTTTCCATCATAAGCGGTGTGAAGCGGACCAAGTCCCAGTTCCGGTTCGCCGACAACCGCAGACCTGGGATCGGCATCCTCTTCGAACAGCGCATCGAGTTTGGTGACATCGATGATGGAGACGGTCGGTGACAATTTGCCGTTGACCACCACATGGCGCTTGTCGGGCGCCGTGTTGATGCCGTGCGGGCTGTTGGGAATGGGAATGTAGCGGGTATACTTCTTGTTCTGCCCCTTGCGTCCATCGATGATCGGTACGCCGTTCAGCATCTGGACATCGCCGGCGGCAACCCCTTCCTCGATGGCCTTCAGATTGAAGACGACCACATGGTCGAGTTCGTTTTCGGTCATCTCGGCAAGATTCATGCCCATCTCGGAGTTGTAGCTCGTGGAGAAGGCATATTTGCCCTGATAGTCACAGTCCGTGTTGTCGAGATTGCCCGAAACCATGACCTGCCATGCAACCTTCATCTCATCGCCATCGATGGCGGTGAAGATGTTGACGTATTGTGAGGGATCATCAAGCACCTTGCCGTCATTGACCAGCGGTGCCTCATGCTCGCCATTGGCAAAGACATAGCCGGTCCGCGGAAACTTCTGCGGCCGCATGCCGTGAATGTCGTGAGCGTTGGGAATTTCAATGATCTTGTCGCATTTCATGACATCGCAGCGCACGCGGGCAACGCGCGTATTCGCCTTGTCGTTCATGAACAGATAGCGCCCGTCATAGGTACCGTCGGTAAAGGACATGTGCGGGTGATGCAGGTCGCCATTGTCGTAGGTTTTCATTCCCCGCGCTGCCAGAAACTCCTTGGTTTCCGGCAGAAGGCCTTCGGTCAGAACCTTCAGGCTTTCATTGGTCTGGCCCCAGCCGGTTGCCGAACAGCGGTTGAAGACCGGCACCCGCATCAATTCGCGCATTGACGGAAAGCCGAGAATGCGCAGTTCACCGGTCTGGCCGGAGGACCAGAACCCGTAATAGGGATCGAGTTCGCCCGGTTCGAGGTGATAGGCTGCCTTGTCCTGGGCAAGCGCCTTGCCCGGCGAGAGGCTTGAGATGAGTGCCGTCCCCAACCCGCTGCCGGCAACTGCCGCCCCTGCCGTCGAGGCGGTCAACAGGCTTCTGCGTGAAAAGCCCTTCTTTCTGGTTTCTTCTGCTGACATGCGTCTTCTCCTTTCAACGTCGGTTTTGCCCCAACCCCGTTTCGGGTTTGGTCAGGGCCGTGTTGGCTGCTTCCACCAATTGGGGTGAGGGAGCCGGTCCCGGATCGATTCCGGCCGCCTTCAGATTGCGCGCCCGCTTGGCATGCAGCTTGATGACAACCGGACACTTTGTTTTGCTTTGATAGAGAACCTGGCAATGCAGGCACTGATGGCATTCGTTCGGATTGATGTTTCCATCCGGATGGATCGCCTGAACCATGCATTCATTGGAACAGCGCTGGCAGGGATTGCCGCATTCCCGGTATCGTTTGAGCCAGTCGAACATGCGCAGGCGGGCCGGGATTGAGAGTGCCGCACCCAGCGGGCACAGATAGCGGCAGTAGAAGCGTTCGATGAACAGCCCTGCCGCCAGCAGCACAACCACAAACAACACGAATGGCCAGGCGCGCTGAAACTTCAAAATGATGGCTGTCTTGAACGGCTCGATCTCCGCATAGCGCTCGGCCATTTCCAGCGAGTAGAGCGACAGCCCGAACAGCCCCAGAAAGATCATGTACTTGATCGGCCAGAGCCTTTCGTGGAGCCCCCAGGGAACGGTAATCTGGGGCACGCGGAAATACCGCGCAATCTTGTTGGTTAGCTCCTGCAGCGCACCAAAGGGGCACAGCCAGCCGCAGAAAACGCCCCTGCCCCAAAAGAGCAGCGAGGCAGCCACCGAAAACCACAGAATAAAGATCAGTGGATCCATCAAAAAAGCCGACCAGGAAAAGTCGGTCATTGCCGCGTTCAGGAAGGCCAGCACATTCACCACCGAAAGCTGGGCGTTGGCATACCAACCCAAAACAACGAGAGTGAAGGTCAAAAAGGCGATGCGGAACCAGTAGACGAAGCGCTCGTTCCGGGTCATCTGCATCTGAAAGAAGAAGACGCCGGTCAATATGCCGATGGCGGCGATCAGGACGGCCACCTCGATCCGCTTCTGCCACCAGATGCGCTTCCATAAATGGCTCAAGGCATCAAGGTCGCTGACTGGCGCAGCTTCAGTGGCACCATCGCCTGCTTCGGCAGAGGCTGACTGCTGGATGTTCTCCAGGTAGCGGTCCGGTGCCCGGTACCCAAGATCAAAGGTGATGAAGGATTTTTCGATGGCCCCGACCGCGCGCTGCACAAGCAGTTGCAGCCGGAACGGTTCGGCCGGATCAAAGCCGGAACCGGCGGGTATCTTGAAAAGATCAAGTTCTGAAAAGGTGGGAGCATCTGCTGGTGCAAGCCGCCCAAGCCGGCGGTGCATTCTGTCGAAAAAGCGGACGGAATTATCTCTCTGGATCAGCTGGATCCGGTCAAAAATTCCGCCGCGGACGTAACCGGAACCCTTGAAGGAGTACTTCCCGCGCCCAAGCACCAGGATGGCGTGTTCGCCTTCTTTCAGCCAGCTTTCAAGATTGGCATGTTCATCGGCGCCAAGCAGCGTACGGCCGATTTCCTGTACGCTGACAAGCGCCAGTTGCATGTTGATGAAGGTCTCATCTGCAGCGCCGCGTTCGGGCCGCTTGATGGCCCGGGCATCTCCCGCCTCCTCAAAGGCCTTGTTGACCTGACCGATATCGAGTTGAAGCGTGCGAATGGAGCCGTCGCCGGAAAGCTGCTGCCAGTCAGAAGGGACAATCTCGCCAGAATCGGGGCGCATTAACTGCCGCACCGGCCCCGATTGTGCCATCGGTGGTTCAAGGCCGCCCAGCCCCAGCCGCCGCGCAACCTGAAGTCCGGCGCGCACGATGGAATCGTCGATGACCATGATCGTCACCGTGGCACCGGAAACGATATCAAGATCATGCCCTGAACCGCCCGATTGCGCCTCGGCCACCAGATCGAGCCCCGCATATTTCTCGGTAACCGCCCGGATGGCACTTTCGGGAATCCCGATCAGTACGATCGGCTCCGAATGCTTGACGAGCTTGACGCCGGTGATCCTGCCCTGCCGATCAACGCCCATCACCACATGGATCGGCTTGCCTGAATACCCGGTGGTGGTAACGAAATCGGAGGTTAAAAAGATATAGCCGGAAACCTCGCCGCCCCTCCGCGTCTCGTAAACGGGAATGTCCGTGCGCAGTTCGCCCAGCGCATCGGCACCGGGCACGATCTCCGATACCTCAACGTCATCGATGAATTTGGCAATGAGCGGAGCTGCAGTGGCTGTACCGGCAAAAAGCACGGATGCGATTGCAACCAGAAACATCAATACCGGCAATACCCGGCTTACGCGCTGCAGACTGAAACTGGTGAGCGCTTTTCCAAAGCGCAGCTCGGGCGAAAACTCCCCGTCCATCTTTGGAAAACACAGCATCTGGTCCTCAAACAGCAACAGTGAATGGATGCTGTTCGAGGTCTAGGAAATGCGGGGCGGCGGCTCTTTGTTAAATCGCAAAGAAAAGCGGCAATGAACGATCCGCACATTATCTTTGATCCGATCGGCGGCACTCTTCGTAAGGAATACCAAACAACCCGAAGAGTAGGCGCAAAATGGAAGTTGTTCGTAGCGGTGGCATGCGCATCGCTGTTGTCGGGTCGGGGGTCGCCGGACTGTCAGCCGCCTGGCTGCTTTCCAAACAGCATGACGTGACCGTTCTGGAACAGGCCTCTTGCATTGGCGGCCATACCAATACCCGAACCATGATGCTGGAGGACAGCCCCGTTTCGGCCGACACGGGGTTCATCGTCTACAATGAGGCCACATACCCGAACCTCACAGCTCTTTTCAAACACCTGGGCGTCTCCACCCACGCCTCGAACAAGTCATTCCCGTTTTCCCTTGATCAGGGCCGCTACGAGTATAGCCGTACGGGCCTGCGTGGCGTGTTCGGACAAGCAGGCAACATTGTGAACATGCGCCACTGGCAGATGCTGAAAGACATCCGCCGGTTGCGCAAACCGGGCCAGATCAAAATTCGCGATTCAAACGGCACATGCCGTCACGTCGGCGGCTGTGGGCAAGCTGGAACTATCTTGCCGCGAGCGGGCCTGGTTCGGAACGTTCCGGCGCCAGCCGCACCTATTGGATGAGCTCTCGTGCCATACTTCCCGCAGATCAGCGCCCACACCCATGTCGGCAAAGGGCAGCTTGTATTCCTTGTGAATGCGCTCCTGGCGCGGCGCAGCGCGCTTGAGATAGGTCACTGTCATCAATCAGACCCTTCCTGGCGCTTGGACAGGGAAAAACCCTTGATCGCACCAACCAGCACATCAAGCGTATCCACGACGTGCAGGTCGGGCGCCACACTATCGGCGATCAGCGAAAACTCGGTGCAGGCAACAAGCTGGAACTTCGCACCGGCACCGGCAAGTTCTGCCGAGGCTGCCGCGAGCGTATCGCGCGCTTCTTTACACGGGCCGTTGGCTTTTATCATGCGGATTGCCTGCAGCATCACATCATCGTTTGACGGCCAAAGCGCTTTGAGGCCGCGGCGGGCAAAAGCCCTGTCGTACAATTCGGTGAACCGGACGGCAGGCGATGCAAGCATGCCTACGCATCCCGAAGGCGGAGAAGCCTCGGCAGCAAAATCTGCCGACAATTCGACCATGTTGAAAAACGGCACGCTTGCCGCCGCCGTAATCGCCGCTGCATAGTGATGGGCCGTGTTGCAGGGCATTGCGAGTGCTGCAACGCCTGCTTGTTCCAGCCTGCGCGCCATTGCCGCCAGCACGGGGCCTGGATCTTCGCCTTCTCCCTTGATCAGGCGCGCAATCCGAGAGGGCACCTGGGGATTCATGTCGATGATCAGGGGAACATGATCCGCATCATCCACCGCCTCTACCGCGCCCAGCATCTTCTGCTGAAACAATATGGTTGCCTCGGGCCCCATGCCGCCGAGAACCCCGATTGGCCTTGGGTCGATCACAGTTCCACCTCGTCTATTTCCTCGCAAATGATCTGCCCGACAAGGCTGCAATCCTCGCGCGTGAAAGTAAGCGGAAAGTGCATATCGAACAAGGTGGAGTGCACACGGTCGGTCTGCGGCAGTTGTTGGGCATCCATATAGCGCCAGCTTTGATGCGCCGAGGTGAAGCCCACAGGCTCTGCATCGCCGAACCAGTTCAACGAAACCCCGCGCGCGGCGGTGCGCGCTACCACATTGCGGCAGCCGGCCTCGCCCGGTTCAGGCAGCCGGAACTGGATCGAGGAGTTCACCATGCCTTCAGCCTTAGAGCGGACCGGCATCGCGATCCGGTTTGATCCGGCAAGTTCGGCGGCAACAACCCCATAGCGGCGGTTCCAGCGATCCAAGCGCGATCCGTTCCAGGTCGCGCCCATCGTGTGGGCACAATCCTCGATGACGGTCAGGTCGAATTCCTCGGCAAGAAACATCAGCTGCTCCATGTCGCACAGATGGCCGCGCATGTGGGAAAGCAGAAGGAAACGGGCACCGGACATCTCAGCCTTGCGGGCAAGGTCATCGAAATCAAGACGAATATCCTCGTCAACCTCCACAAGCACCGCCCGCCCTCCAACCGCCTCGACGGCACCGGGAACGGGCGCAAGGGTAAAGGCATTGGTGAGCACCGGTTCATCCGGCGCGACGCCCAACGCACGCAGGCAGTTTACATTGCCTGCCCGCCTGATTAAGCGCCTCCTGCTGTGTAAAGCTGCCGGTGAACTTGCGTTTGCCCATGGCTCAAACATGCACCCAGCGGTTTTCATGGTCGAAGGCAAAGTCGTAGCCGAACAGGCCGACAGAGCCGCCGGTGTGGACAAATACCACACGCTGTCCCTCGAACTCGCCCTTTCTGGCAAGGTCGATCAGCCCGGCAGCACCCTTGGCCGAATAGACCGGATCGAGCAGTATCCCCTCCAGTTCTGCGAACATGCGGATTGCCTCAATTCCCGATTCGGTAGGCAGGCCATAACCCTCACCGACATAATCGCAATTGGCCATTACATCCTCGCGCTTGACCACATCGGGACAGCCCAGCTTCCCGGCGGTTTTGACCGCCAGATCGTAAACCATCTGTTCCTGTTTGGCGCGCGGCGCACGAGTGCCTATCCCTAGAAGCGGAATTTGCGCATTCATCGCGGCAAGGCCGGTTACCAGCCCGGCCTGCGTTCCCGACGAACCTGTCGCGTGGACAATTCGGTCTATTTGCAATCCATCCTCATTGGCCTGGCTAACAAGCTCCATCGCGCAATTGACATAGCCGAGCGCGCCGGTGGTGTTGGAGCCTCCGCCGGGGATGACGTAGACCTTGCGCCCTTCGGCCCGCTTGGCCTCCGCCACCCTTTCCATCTCCGCCACCATGTCGTGCCCCGCCGGATACTTCTCCGTCGTGGCACCATGGAGATGATCGAGCAGGACGTTGCCGTTGGTGTTGTAATTGGCATTGTTGTAGCCGGTGCGGTCTTCAAGAAGTACATGGCAGTTGATCCCCAGCCTCGCGGCAAAGGCGGCCGTCTGGCGCGCGTGGTTTGATTGTGTTGCGCCCTGGGTCATCACCATGTCCGCGCCTTCTGCTTCAGCCTCCGCCATCAGGAATTCGAGCTTGCGCGTCTTGTTGCCGCCAGTGGAAAGGCCAGTACAATCGTCGCGTTTAATCCAAAGATCGATGCCAAACTCTTTCGACAAGCGCGGCATGGGCTCAAGCGGGGTCGGCAGATGGGCCAGGTGTATGCGGGGAAAGCGGGCAAGATGCATGTTACTTCTCGTTTCGTTTTGGCCAGGATTGTGACCTGGTTCGGATTGCCTAAGCCCTGACCCGGATAAAGTCAGGATCGTAGGAGCTGGGTTGAATTACTTGTGCAGGGATCAGGTCGCCGAGCAAGTCGATCATGGTATTCGTACCGGGTATCGAAAGCTCGGTGAAACAAAGGCATAGGCAAGGTTCAAGCCGGTTCGATGACCCCAGTCCCCTGACGTGACCGTGCCAACGACCTGATCTGCCTGCATGAGCGATGCCCCCGGATGGGCTGGGGCATGGGTGGCGTCAAGCTTGAGCATGACCAGTTTTTTTTGCGGCCCCTCGGCCTGCCGTTTGAGCAGGGCCTCCTTGCCGATGAAATCGGGCTTGCCGGGTTTCACGAAACGATCAAGCGAGGTCTCGAAGGGATCAAATTCGGTAAGAATGTCGGCTCGCCAGTGCAGAAATCCCTTCTCCATGCACATCGATTCTACTGCCCGTGCACCAAAGAGTTTCAGGCCAAAGGCCCCCGCCAGCGACCGCAGCCCGGACCCCATCTGGTATGGTTCTGCCGCCGCCAGCGAATTCGACGATATGAACTGGCTTTCAGTGCGCGACGCTCTCAGTGGTCACAGGTTCAATTTTGATGTTTTCCGCAATCTCTGCCGTGATCGCGGCTTCGATTTTCGGGTCGATTAATTTGTGGGACTCTGCCTTTGCTGAAACGGGTCAGTCCAAAGGCACCCCCACCAAAACAGGCAACATGGTTTTCCCCTGATAACCGGCGCCGGACAGACGGACGCCTGTTGGCGCCGCAACCCGTTAGTAGGCCTTGTTGAGCGTCCGGCTTGGAATGCGGTTTAAAATCCGCCCCGGTCCCGGTGCATTGGCGGCACGGCAGGGAAACCCCCTTGCCGTACACAACACACTCAACGCGGGCACTTGCGTTTTACAGGTGATGTTGAATTGTTTGGCCAGTCGCAGGTCGGCATAGGCACCACCATGGGTCGCCGCCGCCCAGTTCACCCAGTTCTTTTGGGCTCTGGCGCGGGCGGCCTTGTTTGCCTTGTCAATGGCAATGGCCGTAATAACGGAGCCTCCGTATACGGTAGTGCTGGCTTCGCCATCAACATTGATTTGCGGCTTGCACTGCTTCTTCAGCGCGGCACTGGCTGGCACGGATGCTGACAGCACGGCAACGCCAGCCATGCAAATTGCATATTTTGTCCAGGAGCGCGCAATACCCCGCCCAGGGCCGGTCATTGCTGGGCCCTGCAGGCATCAATGCCGTTGTTGGTCTTCTGGTTCTGTGCAGTCGCCTGCTGGGCGCTTGCAGACAGGCACCACGTATAATGACCGGCATAGTCGTCGGCATAGTCGCCCGTATTATATCCGCAGTTGAGCTTCCTGGCTTCCCGCGCTTTCAAAACCGCAGACTGGGCAAAATTCCGGCACATGGCGGCGTGGTTTTCGGCATTCTTTTTGACTTCTGCCTTTGACGCCTTGCAGGCATCGATCATCATGTTGGTCTTGCTGTTTTGATGGGAGGCCGCCGCCTTGCCGTTGTTGAGGCACCATTGGTAGTGGCCATTGTAATCGTCAGCAAAATCGCCGCCGGTCAGGCCGCAGCCCAACTGCACGTTCAACCGTGCTTTTTGAACCGTTTGCTGTGCAAAACTCTTGCAGCCGGCCTCAAGGCTGGCCTTTTTCGCCTTGCATCCCTGGATCTGGTCACGGCGGAAATTCAGTTCTGCGGCGATCTGGGCTTCGCTGATGGCAGCATTGTTGCACCAGTTATAGTGCCCTGCATGATTGAGGGCGTAACGCGTATCGGTAAAGCCACATCCGAACTGAACGTTCTCCTTGGCGCGAGTCATCGCTGCCGCCGCGAAGACATTGCAGTCTTTTGCCGCATGCGCGGCTGCCGGCAGGGAAAAAAGAACGGAGGTAACCAGGATCAGCGCCAGGCCTTTTGGTTGTTGCGGCGCATTTGACAGAGGGTAAAGCATCTTGCTTCTCCTTGCATGGAAAAGCCCCAATATCGCCTTCTACGTCGTTCGGAATGAACACAAGCTGAACAGTGTCGTTGTGCCTGCTACGAAACGGGGCGAATTGCCCACACCATGCGCCCTCGATGTCGTTTTCGGCAATATGGCAGAATTGCCATATCGCCTGCTTGGGAGCTTCAATAATCGCCGCGATAAACACGTGAGCAATGCGCTGACCGGCAAAACAGACTTAACCGGGCAAAAATGCTATGATGCTCGGACATTAACACTACAGCGGGCGTATTCACCTCTACCCGACAGGTAATTGAACAGTGGTCAGTTTCGAGGAATTTGCCGACAGCGTATCATCACTGCCTGACATCAATTCCGTCTGGCATCATCTCGGCAGGTTTGCTGCAGATCGGGGCTTTTCCCATTGCTCCTTGACCCTGGCGGCCCAAACGAAAGGCGGCATTCGTTCAACCCGTCTTCTTTCCGGCCTGCCTGAAGAATTCCGCCAGAAGTATCGCCAAGGCGGTCTGGTCGAACAGGACCCCTTTCTGCTCTTCTGCTGTCATACGCTTTGCGCAAAAAAAGTTTCGACTGAGAACCTCTCAGATTACGCTGGGGCTTCTCCCGGACACCAGGCGTTCCTGGACTTCGCTGCAGACAGCGGCGCGCGAAACGGTCTTGGCATACCCGTCCGCACGGTGGGCAGCGAACCGTTTGGCGGATGGCTGTTCACCTCTGAGGAGAAAGGCCGCTCCTTCGACCTGCTGGATGCCGAATTTTCCACGCAAGCGCATCTGGCCGGCGTCTTGGCTCATGAGCGCATTGTCGCCATCTGTTCGGGGAACACAGCAAAACGCTTTGGATTGAGCAAGCGCGAACGGGAATGCCTGCATTGGCTTGGCGCCGGGTTGAGAACGGCGGCCATTGCAGAAAAAATCGGAATAAGCCCATCCGCCGTCAATCTGTATGTTTCCAACTCCAAGCGAAAGATGCAGGCAAAAACCCGCGAGCAGGCCATTGCGCTCGCGATCATGGCTGGTGAAATCCAACTCTAGAGCGTGTCCTGGTTAGCTGGAAGCAGTTTGAATGGATGGATTTTTCGTGCCTGGCAAGGAGAATACCACAGCAGGATGTTTATCCATCCTGCGAGGATTTCGACGATGCCAGGGCGCAAAAGACACCACAACTAATGCAATACCATGTTGAATACCCTTTTGTTCTGCAATCGCCTGAACCTGGTTCCCGGGCCCTCGGACCGAGTTGCAAAACGCTGACAGTGCCTGCACTGCTGCGCTTTTTGCGCCTTGGCGAAGACCAAACTCCCGGCGCTCAAACGATTCCATCCAACCAAGGCACGCTCCAGGTCATGGACTGCGGCTTAAGGCCTACTCGACAGTGCCGGTTGAACCGCGCTAAGCCGGGCAAACGAGCGGTTTCCCAGCCCTGTAGGGGCATCAAGGAGTTGAGATGTCCGCAGGATTGCAATTCAAAAACGGGTTCAAAGCGCATCTTGTACCAGCAAAGTTTCTGATATTTCCATCCCTGCAGCTTGTTACCATTGCACTCATCCTGCAGGGCGCCGGCCATGTGTGGATCGGCGCAGCGCTGTTCTCGTCCCTGGCCCTGGCCTGCGACTGGATACCGGACACCT
The DNA here is from genome assembly GCF_001953055.1 of Salaquimonas pukyongi. Taxonomy (NCBI): domain Bacteria; kingdom Pseudomonadati; phylum Pseudomonadota; class Alphaproteobacteria; order Hyphomicrobiales; family Salaquimonadaceae; genus Salaquimonas; species Salaquimonas pukyongi. The sequence goes on from NZ_CP019044.1 coordinate 2,329,243, forward strand.
CCAAGGTGGAGGAACTGGCAGATCTGAAATATTCGGGACCACCCATTCTCTACACCTCTGCCCTGCTGCAACTGGTTCTGGTACTCTGCGTTTTCTGGGTTTTGGGTACGCAAGAGGTGACCCTGCTGCATGTCATTGGCGCCGCGGCGACACTGGGCGTCTTCAACGGTGCTGCCGGCGGAAATCTTGCCCATGAATTCATGCACCGCCTAAACCGGCTTGATGTAACGATTGCGCGTGCCCTCAGCGCAATGGCACTGCACTCCACCTTCGCGATCGATCACATCAATACGCACCATATTGAATCGACAAGGCTGCACGATTCGGCATCGGCCAACCGGGGGCAGAATTTCTGGGCATTCGCGGTTCACTCTTTCCTGGCCAGCAACCGGAATGCGGCAATTTCCGAAAGGAAGCGCCTGGCGCACAGGAAAATGCGGGTGGTCTCATTGAGCAACCGCGCGCTGCTGGGGCACGGTTTCGAGATCATCTACCTGGCCACTGCCGGCTATCTTGCCGGCCTGCCCGGATTTCTGGCTGCAATTGGAGGCGGGGTCATCTCGGTTATCCTGATCGAGGGATTCAACTATATCGCCCACTATGGATTGATCCGCACAGATACCGGCCCCTACGAGCCACGGCATGCCTGGTCAACGCGCCGCGTGATCAGTTCCGGGTTTACATTCAACATTACCCAGCACTCCCAGCACCACCTCCATCCCGGCTGGCATTTCTGGGAGATCGAAGCCCAACCGGACATGCCTGTGCTTCCGCTCGGGCCGAGCCTGCTGTCGGCGATCGCGGCCATCCCGCCGGTCTGGCACCGCTACATGCGTCCTCATCTGGAGCGGTGGGACCGCGATTATGCTTCGCCCGAAGAATTGCGGCTAAGGGACAGCCTTTTTGCAGCCGGCCTCAAACGAGAACCTCGTGATCAACCCCCATCACCTGAAGCCTCCGGGTGATTTCGGCAAGCTGACCGGAACCATCTCCCTGCAGATTGAGGCTCAAAACAAGGCGATTCCCGAAAACCATGACAATGCCGGACGGCAAGCCCGGCGTATTCGTCCCGGCAACGGCAAACTGTGCCTGTGCAAGCCTGCCAAAGCGGTGCAGCCGCGCAGGAGGCATCACGGAAAAACTCATTGCGGCCGGAAAATACTGAAAGCTCCTGTCGGGATACAAAAACGGCAGCCAGGAGGCCAGCTTGCGATGCAGGATCAGGCCGGCAGAAATGAGATGATACAGGGCAATCCTGCGGTGGGACATTGAAAACAGACGGCGATCAATTCGCTTCGCCAGCAAAAACAGGTCAGATGACAGCCGCACGAGACCGAACCGCATTCTGAACGTCATGGAAACATCGTCCAGTTGCGATGCCTGCCTGGGTACTTCGGCGGCGCTCAGCAATCGCGGCAGGCCGAGCCGCTGGCCAAGGCTGCCAAGTGCGGCTGCCGCTATCGTCGCGGTAAGCAAACCCTGCCAGCTAACCCCGCCCTCTCTTGCAGCGCGGCGAAATGCATCGCGGTCGATGGAAAGAATGCGGCGGTTGAAACGATGTCGTGGCTCTGCAAGCAAAGGCGCGACAACAATCTGTGCAATCGAAACCGGCAGAACCAACAAAAACAGAAGCGCCCTGGCCAACTTCTTGCCGATCCCCGGCCGTACACGTTCAGGCGCTTTTTGAACCACCTTCATGGCATCGACCCCCTCAATCACCGAATGAGGGGCAGAAAAGAACAACAATGTGTTTTCGTTGTTCCTGTCATGCATCATGGAACAATGGAATGCCGGCTTGACGCCAGGAACAAAGGGAGCGGCCAGTTTTGCAACGAGATCTGCCAGCCCCTCGAAAGCGTCCCCGGCAGGCAGCACCTCAACAATCTCAGCCGGTCCGCTTTTGCAGTCTTCAAAACGCTGGGACTTCTCAAGATCGACCTGGCAGGAAAGGCGCGGAAACGCAGCCATCAATTCGCCTGCCAGCCGGGTGCACTCTGCCCGGCTCAAACGCCCGGGGAGAAGAAAGGCCATATAGGCAATGTGCCTCGACCGGTTCAGATACCACTGAATGTCACTAAGGCGCTGTCCCCGCATTGTTTCCCCCGTGCTGTCGGTTCAGCGTTTCAATTGGCCAGGCCAGGTTCCAAGCCGCAGAAGTGACGCGGGAAAGTAACGGGCTGCCGTTGCAAGCATGGCAGGAAGAAGAAACAGATCAAGTGCCAGCGCCAGAACAAATGTGATGATGACCAACTGCCCATAGGAAACGACACTGGGCATTTCCGACAACAGGGCACCGCTGACGCCGATTGACAGGACGAGGGTCGTGATCGTCATGGCCGGAGCTGCATGACGGGTTGCTTCGGCAACATCCTCAGCGGTGAAAACGGCCCGGCCTGTGGATTGCACCCTGTTTCGCAAGCGGTTGAGCATATGGATCGTGTCATCAACGGCAATTCCGAAGGAAATGGTAAGCGCGACCGAGATCGTGTAATTGAGCGCGCCGCCATAAAGGTAGAGACCGGCGCCGAATAGCGTGATCGGCAACAGGTTCGGCACCATGGAAATGAGGCCAACGCACAAATTGCCCAGCCAAATGGTGATCAGCACTGCGCAGACCATTGCAGCCACGGCAAAGCACCATCCGAAAATACTGAGCACATGAGTGCTGACGCGCGAGGTCATGACAAGAAATCCGTTCGCCGAAAAATGGCCATCCGCCGTTTCAGATTGCACCAGCCGGGCCGAAATCTCATCGAGCCTTTCAAGAACGCCCTTCGACCCATCATAGACATGGGGCGTGGTCAGAACCGCCAATTGCCCGTCGGTGCTGAAAAACCGGTTCTTCAGCTCCACGGGCAACGCATCAAGTGCCTGACGATCTGCAGGGTCGGCCAGGTCGAAAATCGAATAGACCGGCTGAGGTGCAGCAGCCCGGGCAAGCTTGTCTCGCGCTGCTTTCAGTGAAGCAGGCGAACCGGAAGAGACCGTGAAATGCAGCGCTCCTGCAGGCGAAAGCGTTCGTTCGATTTCCCCCATCGCAACCATTTGCGGGCTTGTGCCGGAAAGGCCCTCGTAAAGCGAATAATCCTTTGGCAGATGCAGATAATAAAACACCGAAACGCCCAGAGCAGCGATCCCGGTCAGGGAGACCAGCAAGCCATGTTTTACCGCCAGCCGGACCGGACGGGCAAAGGAAAGCACATCGAGCTGACGGGAAGCATTGTCGCTGAAGAGAATGTCCGGCCCGCGAAGCGATATCACAACCCCAATCAACAACGGAAGTCCCAGGAAGACGGTGGCGGTTGCTGTCAGGGTTGTCAGCAAACCCGCAAAACCCATCTCCTGAAGAAGGTTGGAGGGCGCCAGTTGCAGCACGCCAAATGCCGTTGCCGTCGTAAGGGAGGCCAGGATTCCGGCAGGCAGTATCGCCCGGATACTGTGCCGGATCGGGTTCCCCTCACCCGCAAGAAAGCGCTTGCGGATCTCCAGTCCAAGATGCGTGGCGTCTGCAAAGGACAGGGCCATGACCAGCGTCGGCAGGATGATGGTAACAATGTTGAGTTCAAATTCGAAGAATGACGCCAGCCCGAACGACCAAATGAGCGAAAATCCGGTTGCGGTGGCAACCAGCAGGCCCATGCGCCAGTTCCGGAAGGCCAACGTTGCAACAAGCGTGCCGGCAATCACACCGAACAGATTGAGAAAAATGAACTCGTCGAACAGCAGAACGAGCACCGCATGGCCAATTGCCGGATAGCCGGTAACCGTAAAGTCGATATCGCTGCTTTTGCTGACTTCTGTGCCAAGCAGATTGAGGGATTGGATAAGGGATGATCGCTCATCTGTATTCTGCAGCAGATTATCGGTGGCAAGAACGATGAGGGCGGTCTTTTCATCACGATTGAGGAAGCGGCCCAATGCCGGCTGGCTGGTCCGCAAGCGCTTAATGCGCGCGGCCATCGCCGCAGGATCTTCCGGTATCTGTTGAAAGACCGCATCATCTTGAGGATCGAACGACAGAACAGATGCAACGCCGGTAACACCCTCCAGCAGAAGAGCCTCAAGAATGTACCCCTCGAAAACCCCGACATGGGATGCCCGCGTCAGATCGACATTTTCGACGAGGACCAGCAGGTCGCTCTCGCCGGTTGCCACCTTGGCGCTGAATTCCCTGTATTCGCGAAATGCAGCCGACCGTCCCTCAAACGCCCTTGCCAAACCGTCACGAAACCCGATCGACGAACCGGCATAAGCGAACACCGCAGTCAATGCGGCAAACACGAGCATCAAGGTGCCCGCTGTTCTTCCCTCTTTGCTGGATAACATGTTGGCAAGGTGTGGTGGCGGCGGTCAAAATCCGATTCAATCAACAAACGCCCGGAAAATCCAGCGCGTATCGCTACCGGCAACCAGAATTATTCACACCATCAGGCGGCCTTTCGCCCAAGTGCAACTTCCATGTTGTGCGCCGAGCGCTGCACTTCATCAGCCAGTCTTTCGGTTTCCGCACGCGCTAATCTGGATGGTCCCGCCGAGGTGCTCGGCCAGTATTTCCATTTCCATTTTTGCCTAAACGAAGACGTCCATCCGCGAGCGACAGGTCAGTCCGTAGCGCATCATGTCGGCTGCGCCAGACGGCTATCCAGCAATTGGCCGCTTTCGGCCAGGATGGGATAAGCCACCGTAACCAGGAGAGAATTCACCTCTTTCAGCGCTCGAATGGTTTGCAGATGAATATCGCTGGTCTCGACGCTGATTGCATTGCCCGACTGCAGTCGCGCCAGGTGTTGATCGTGGCTGTCGCGAACAATCCGCCGGATGGTTTCCTTTTCCTCGACGAGTTGGCGGGCACTTTCGATATCTCCGGAAATCAGGACATTCATCGCAACCTGCATGTTCGCCTGAACCCTCTCATAGAGGCGGCACATCTCCACCCAGCCTTCGGTGGAAAATTGCAACCCCTTGTGGGTCTTTTCCTCGACCAGCGGCAGAAGCGTTTTCGCGATGATGTCGCCGATGTACTCAAGATTGATGGCGAAGTCGGTCAACTCGATCCCGTGCCGCGCTTCCTCCTCGCTCAGTTGACCCCGGTTGACCTCGGCAATGAACAGTTTGATGTCGCGGTGACGACGGTTTACTTCCTCGTCCAACCGGCGGATTTGTGCAAGCTGTTCCAGGTTGCCGCTGTCCATCAAATCCATCACAGGGCGGTACATTGTCTCCACCGTTTCCCCCATGCGCAGCAATTCGCGCTTTGCACAGGCGAGCGCCAGACCGGGCGTATTGATGGTAGAGCGGTCAAGCGCGCTGTCTGGCCGTTCAAGCGCGCTGCCTGTCTCCTTTTGCTCGTTCGTCTCCGGCAGTGCGATCTCCGTCAATCGTGCCACCGCGCTAACGAATGGCAACGATACCAGGACCAGTGCAAGGTTGAAAAGAAGGTGGAAGTTGACAAGCTGCTGTCCTGCCGTGCCGCCGAGCCGGTCGACCGGCAATTCGATCCCCAGCATCAACGCAAACGCGAGCAACGCCGCCACGGTGCGGAAGATCAGGTTGCCAAGCGGAATCCGCCGCGCCTGGGTTTCCATTCCCCGGGTTAACCAGACCGCGATGATGCCCCCACCCACGTTTGCGCCAAGAACCATTGGCAGCGCAACCTCAAGCGGCAGCACGCTGCTGCTGGCAAATGTCACAAGCAGGAGTACCGCCGCGACAGACGAATGCACTGCCCAGGTAAAAATCGCTGCAAGCACAAACGCTGTCAGCGGGTCGCCGCGAAGATAACCGACCAAAACCGGCAGGAACGCACTTTCGCGCATCGGCTGAGTTGCCTCGCCTACCATGCTTAACGATATCAGAATGAAGGCGATGCCCAGAACGATGCGCCCGGTCTGGCGTACCGCGCGGGTTTCGAACTTCAGAAACATCGTCGCCCCCAGAAACATCAGGATGGGGATTAGAGCGCTCAAGTCGAATGACAGGATCTTGACCACCAACGCCGAGCCGAGATCGGCACCCAGAAGCGCCGCAATACCGGTTGCGACGGTCAGGATACCGCTGGTAGCAAAGCCCGCAGCCAATACACCCACAGCGGTTGAGCTTTGCAGCAATACGGCCAGTGCTGCGCCCGCCACTGCAATTCCGGCATGACCGCCCCGCGCACTGCGCAGTGCGCCTTTTAGCGGTGCACCGTACGACCGCTCCACTCCGGTGCGCACCATGCGCACGGCCCAGAGCAGAAGCATGATGGCACCGGCCAGATGCATGAGAACGACGAATGGATGCATTGCGTCTCCGATCAGGGTTTTCGCCCCATGCAAACGCCCGCAAGGGCACCGCCGCAGGCCCGGCTTCTAGAGCGTGTCCGGCTTAAATGGAATCGTTTGAGCGCCGGGAGTTTGGTCTTTGGCAAGGAGGAAAATGCGGCGCAGTGCAGGCACTGTCAGTATTTTCCGGCGCTGCCCGAAGGGCAAGGAACCAGGTTCAAACGATTGCAGAAAACCCGGTACATTCATGATGTTAAGTGCCCGGCTGTGGTGTCTTTTGCGTTCTGGCTTCGTCGAAATCCTCGCGAGGTGGCAAGGCACCGCGCTGCGGTGTTCTGCTTGCCGGAAACGAAAAATCCATCCATGCAAACTGCTTCCATTTAAACCGGACACGCTCTAGCGCGTACGCCACGCCTGTGTGCGCCTCAGCAATCGGCGTGAGACGAACATGTGCAAAAGGCGCGCGGTGGCATTGGTGTAGAAGATCATCATTCCCATCGCCGCCGCAGGCGCGATGTCGCCCGCGTCGTCCATGTTGAGGACGGCGACAGACGCCAGGGCTGTATGTGTCGAGTAGATGAACACCACCGCCGACACTGTCGTCATTGCATTGACGAAGAGATAGATCGAGATGTCGAGTATTGCAGGCAGGCAGACCGGCACGGTGATGCGGGCAAAGAGCTTGTAGAAGGGCTGGCGCAGCGACGTGGCCACCGGCTCGAACTCCGCATCGATCTGTTTCAGCGCAGTCAGTGCCGTCAGATGGCCAACGGTATAAAAATGCGTGACCGTCGAGACAACAAGGATCGCCATCGTGCCGTAAATGAAATTCAGCGGGTTTGCAGGGTTGTTGAAGAAGAAGATATAGGCCAGGCCGAGGACCATTCCCGGCACTGCCATTGGCAGCATTGCAAGGAACTGGAAAAAGCTGCGGCCGGCCTTGAACCCGTCAATCTTCTCGACCATGTAGGCGCCGGTGAAGATGACTACCGTACCGATCACGGCCGTCATGGATGCGAGTTTGATCGAGTTCCAATAGGCCGCCCAGCCGCCGCCGTCCATGCGGTCAAAGGCGTAGTTGCTCAAGCCGAGACTGAGGTCATAGGGCCAGAACTTGATGAGCGCTGCATATTGGCAGACTGCGATGATGCCGACGATGAACACCGCCATGAGGCCACACCATGCAAGGCAGATCGCATCGAAGCGTTTGTTGGGTTTTGGCTGATAGGGCACCGAGTGCGCGGAAAGCAGAGACACCTGCTTTTTTTGCACTTGCCGGTCGATGATGAAGGCGAGCACCGCCGGCACCAGAAGGATAACCGACACCACCGCTCCCATCTCGAAATTCTGCTGGCCGATGACCTGTTTGTAAATGTCGATTGCAAGTACATTGTACTGACCGCCGATAACCTTTGGCAGGCCGAAATCGGTAATGACGAGCGTGAAGGTCACGAAGGCTGCCGAGATCAGTCCGTAGCGCGCGCCGGGAATCGTGACGGTCCAGAAAGTGCGCCATTTGCTTGCACGCAGGGATTCTGCCGCCTCGTATTGCCGCTGATCGGCGATCGAGAGCGCCGTGGAGATGATGATCAGCGCGTGCGGGAAGGTGAAGAACACCGAGCCGATGACAATGCCGAGGGGGCCGTAGATGGACTGCCCCATCAGAAGCGACTTGAGCATACCCTGATTGCCGAACAGATAGATGAGCGCAATGCCGGGCAGGAGCGACGGCACGAGAATCGGCATCATCGCGATCATGCGGAACGTACCCTTGAAAGGCATGCAACTGCGGTTGATCGCATAGGCGAAGCCGAAGGCGAAGAGCAGGGTAAGGACCGTGCTTACCAAGGCGATGAAGACCGAGTTCTGGATGGACGAGAACAGGGTCGGATTCGAGAAATACTCGATGTAGTTCTGCGGTCCGACATTTTTTACCGGACGCAGGTTAATCCGCCGGAACGTGTTGCTGTCGTATTCCTGCCATTCCGTCGTGTTCTTCAGGTCGAGCCCGACCAGCCAGGGCGCATCATCCGTAGTGGCACGCAATCGGTACTTGACGGGGCTACGGAAATTGAAATCGGGGAAAAACGCGGTCGCCGAGAGCCGGCCGTCCGAACTCGACCGCAATTCGTCCTGCGACACGGCACCGAGTTTCTCGTTCAGTGCGGCGGCGCTGACCGGATCGCTCCACACGCTACCGGACTCATCGCTGACCTGGAACTCGTAGCGGGTCAGGTCAAATCCATAGGTAACAAAGCTCTTCGACAGCATCGCATAGAGCGGCAGCGCCAGTGCGATGATCAGGTAGAGCGCGATCACGCAGACGAAAAGACGCTTGATGATCCCGTCGCTATCCAGGCTCAGCCGCACACGGCGGCCGGGCGGAAGCGTGACACTGGCCCCGGCCATCCTTAGTCCTCCTGCACGAAGACGAGGACGCGTTCGGCTGGCAGCTCGACGGCCATTGCCGTGCCCGGCTTCAAAGCGAGGCGCCGTACGGCGTTCATGGAGAAATTGGCAACGAGCGGCACGCCGCCAAGCGCATCGCTGTGCAGGTGCGTGCGCCAATAAGAGCCGAGGAACTCCATGTCCGTAATGCGCACAGGCAACATGTTGGCGGTTTCCGACAACGTTTCGTTGGCGCTGTGGGGCAGAATGTCCTCGGGACGGATCGCGACCGTGACAGCGGTATCTTCAGCGATGCCTGCCGTACCGGTGGTGATCGAAACATCACCAAGCTTCACCGATCCGCCGCGGAAAGTCGAAGGCACCTTGTTGGTCTCGCCGATGAAGTCTGCAACAAAGAGCGAGGCCGGTTGCCGGTAAATCTCTGTCGGTGTTCCTATCTGCTCAATCACGCCATGGTTCATTACCACGATGCGATCGGCCATGGACAGCGCCTCTTCCTGATCATGCGTCACCATGATCGTGGTAACACCAAGCTTGCGCTGCAACTCCTTGATCTCGTGACGCAAATACACCCGCACCTTGGCATCGAGCGCCGAGAGCGGCTCGTCAAGCAGGAGGAGCCCCGGATCAATGGCAATGGCGCGGGCAAGCGCGATACGCTGTTGCTGGCCGCCGGAAAGCTGCGCGGGATATTTTTCTCCCTGCTCGGGCAGGCCCACGAGTTCCAGCAGTTCGGAAACCCGCATCTCGATCTCCGCCTTTGGCCGGCCGGTATTTTCCAGGCCGAAGGCGATGTTCTTTCGAACCGTCAGGTTTGGAAACAGCGCGTAAGACTGAAAGACGATGCCGAAATCGCGCTTGGAGGGTGGCAGGCTTGAAATGTCGACGCCGCCCTGCCTGATTGTGCCGCGGGTCTGCGGATCCAGGCCAGCGATGGCGCGCAGGAGAGTGGTCTTGCCACAGCCCGAGGGGCCGAGAAAGCAGACGAACTCGCCCGGCAAGATGTCAAGAGCCACGTCCTGAAGCGCCACGAACTCGCCGAATATCTTCCACAGACCCTCAATCTGCAAATATGGCGATCCAGAAGCCGTCACACCGGCTTCATCGGCAGGCGCCGCAGTGGCCTCATCCCTCATCACTGCATTCATGGCATCCATCCGGTCAGGAAATCTCGTATCCGGGCGCCGCGTTGGGCAGCCGCGCCCGGAAGTAAAAGCAACCCGGGCTTAGCCCTTTGGCTCGGACTTTGTGTCGTAGCGCTTGGTCCATTCCTCCAGGATGGCGCTGCGATTGTTGGCTGCCCACTCGAAGTCGTTTTCGATCATTGCATCGGTGATGCCTTCAGGGAAGTGCTCCACCGGTTTGGCAATGCCTGGAATGCCGACAACGGCATAGCCGGTATTGTACATCTCCATCGCTTTGGGGGTGATCGACCAGTCAACCAGCGTCTGTGCCGATTCGAGCTTGCCGGTGCCGGCGATAATGGACGTCGCCTCCATGTCCCAGCCGACGCCTTCTGAGGGCACGATGATCTCAAGCGGTGCCCCTGCGGCCTTGGACTTGGCCCCGCGGAAGGCGAAGGATACGCCGATCACGGTCTCTCCGGCAGCGGCCATCTTGCAGGGCTTTGAACCCGAATGGGTATACGCGGCGATGTTGCCATGCAGCGCGTCCATGAACTCCCAGCCCTTCTCCTCGCCGAAGATCTGCAGCCAGCTTGACACATCAAGAAAGCCGGTACCCGAAGAAGCCGGATTCGGCATGACGACATGGCCTGCATATTCGGGCTTGGTCAGGTCCATCCAGCTCGCCGGCGCTGTCAGGCCCAGCTTGTCGCCCTCGACGGTGTTGTAGCAAACCGAGGCAACCCAGGCGTCCATGCCGACCCAGGAGGGCGGATTATCGCTGTCGCGGAACTTCGGATCGAGCGCATCGAGCCCCGCCGGGGCATATGGTTCGAGCATGCCTTCTGTCTTCAACACCAGAAGCGATGTTGCTGCCAGCCCCCAGACCACGTCGGCCTGCGGGTTGTTCTTTTCGGCAAGGAGCTTGGCGGTGATAACGCCGGTAGAATCCCGAACCCAGTTGATCTTGATGTCCGGATGGTCCTGGTTGAACGTTTCAGCGTAACGCGCAAGATCCTCCGCCTCCACGGCGGTATAGACGGTCAGTTCTTCTGCCGAGGCCGCCGCCGCAAATAGCGTTAGCAGCATGGCGCCGGAAATTCCCGATGCTTTGAAAGTAGATGCCATTAGTTCCTCCCTGTTGTAATTGGCGTGTGTGTAATTTTTTGCTTTATTGCATATTTGTGTATATGTGTCTAGAAGCAAATGAGGCATTGCCTGCTTTGACGAAGGACGGAATGTGAACTTCTGCGAGAAGGCAACAGAAGCGGCTCATCAACCAATCGGAAATCGTATGGCTGACACCGACAACGAAATGAACGCCGTGGTGCGGTTTGCCGAATTTCTTGCTGACAGGGCCGGCACGGTTTCGCTTTCAGGCTTTCGCCAGAACCATGAGGTCAAATGCAAAGACGACAAAAGCCCTGTAACCGCGATTGACCAGGGCGTGGAGACACTTGTGAGAAACCTGGTTTCCGAAACGTTTCCATCTCACGGATTTCTGGGTGAGGAGTTCGGCTCGATCAATCTCGATTCGCCCGATGTGTGGGTCGTCGATCCGATTGACGGAACGCGCAGTTTCATCACCGGATGGCCGATTTGGGGAACACTCGTTGCCAAGCTTTCGAACAATCACCCCGAACTTGGGGTGATAGACATGCCGGCAATTGGAGAGAGATGGGTCGGCGTTCGTGGAAAATCCTGTATTTTCCGAGATGCGGCCGGATCCACGCAAATCTGTCGTGCATCTGACTGCAAACTTCTCGAAAACGCACGGTTCTATACCACCAACATTCTTTATTTCGAGCCAGCAGACAAACTCAGGATCGAAACACTGCTTGAGTCCACCGCTGTGCCGCGGTTCGGCGGCGACTGCTATCCCTATGGTCTACTTGCGTCTGGCTTTGTTGACCTGGTAGTCGAAGCGAAACTCGAACCCTATGACTATTTCGCCCTTGTGCCGGTTGTCGAAGGCGCCGGCGGCATCATCACGGACTGGTCGGGCGCTTCCTTGACGGAAGCCTCGGACGGTCGTGTTATCGCCGCGGCAACGGCTGAATTGCATCAAGCGGCGCTTTCGGTTTTGACAACACCCGACAAGGTGTAGACATGAAAAACGAACGGTTCACCCTGATCTCTCGTCTTGTCGATGATCTCAAGAGCGTTACCACGGACCGGCTGGTTGAAGATTTGTCGGTGTCGCGCGAGACTGTCAGGCGCGATCTGCTTGAAATGGAGGCGCTCGGCCTGCTGCGGCGCGTTCATGGTGGGGCAGTTGCGATGGATGCGGGAGCCGAACCGCCACTCAAGATCCGCAGCAAGCTCAATATCCGGGAAAAGCAGGCGGTTGCGAAGGCTGCGCGCGGTTTGATCACCGATCACAAAGTGGTTTTCTTTGACGCGGGCAGTACCACCACAATGCTCGCATCGCAGCTTGCCCAGATTCACGACCTGCACGTGATAACCAATTCGCTCGAGGCTGCGAAAAGCCTGCAGCAAGCCTATCAAGCGAGCACAATCTCAAGCACGATCACATTGCTGGGCGGCAGTCTTGGACCCTTCAACTTTGCAACGGTCGGTTGCCAGACAATCGCTGGTATCAGACGGGTGAAAGCCGATCTGGTTTTCCTGTCTCCCACGGCAATCAGCCTGGGTGAAGGGGCGATGAACGTCATGCAGGACGAGGCCGACGTCGCCGAGGCGATGCTGGAAAACAGCCGCGAAAACGCAATTCTTGCGGATGCGACCAAGTTCTCGGCCAAAGGCTATTACCGGTATTGCGGGTTCGAGCAGATGGATACGCTCATTACCGATGCACGGATACGAAATGACGCGGCAATCGCCGAATATGTATCCAAATCGGTATCTAATCTGATTATCGCTGACTAGCTGTGGAGTCTCATAAGGTTATTCACGCCGAGCCCTGATCGGCTGATTGGCGTATTTCTATTTATGCCGGCATGGGGCGGTGCCAATTGTAGTGGTGCAGCCATTACGGCAGTTCGGCCTTTCGCCGTTCTGAGTTTGGATAGGCGCTTGCATAGGCCTACTCGCGCAAGGATGATTGGATGAAGCGTTCTGCCTTACCATTGGTCTTTGGCGAGTACGGCTTGGTGTAGATATGGCGAATACCGAGTGCCTTGCAGGTTTGGTTGAAAGCTTTTGAGCGATAGCATGAGCCGCGATCGGTCATCACCTGCTGGGTGGTGATGCCGTGTCGCTTGTACCAGGCGACGGCGGTTTTCAGGAAGGCAATGGCACAGTCCTTCCTTTCGCTGTCGAGCACCTGGCTGAAGGCCAGCCTTGAATGATCATCAATGGCCACATGGACAAACTCCCAGCCGATGCCGCGTGCGTTGGACTGGCCGTGCCGGTCGCCGGTGATGCGGTGGCCGGTGCGCGAGAAGCGGCCGAGCTTCTTGATGTCCATGTGGATCAGTTCGCCGGGCTGCTCGCGTTCATAGCGGATCACCGGTTCGGTCGGCTCCAGATCGCGCCACCGGTTCAGGCCGTGGCGCACAAGGATGCGAGCAACCGTTGCACGCGACAGGCCGGTCTCGGCGGCAATCCGGTCATAAATGCGCTTGTCGCGGCGTAGCGCCACGACCCGTGTCTCGACGCTGGCCGGCGTGCGGGACGGGCTGGAAAACGGGCGTGAGGAACGGTCGTCAAGACCAGCACGGCCATGCAGGCGGTAACGCTGCCGCCATTTGTAGACTGTGCGTATGCTCACCCCCATCGCGCAGGACACCTCGCGAGGATGTTCTCCGCGCTCAAGGCGCTCGATCAATATCTCTCGACCTTTCGGCGTCAAACGGGCATTCTTGTGGATGTTCATTCGGTCCCTCTCCTGATCACTGATGGTTTGCAACTTCAGCTTTTCAGAATGGGTTCGAGTGAACAACCTGGTGAGAACTCACAGCTAGAGCGTGTCCGGTTTAAATGGAAGCAGTTTGCATGGATGGACTTTTCGCCTCTGGCAAGGAGAATACCGCTGCAGGATGTTTATCCATCCTGCGAGGGTTTCGACGACGCCAGAGGCGAAAAGTCCATCCGTTCAAACTGCTTCCAGCTAACCAGGACACGCTCTAGAATCTTCAAAACAGCTTGAGACGGCGTGCGTTTTTCTTCCAGCTTGCAAGGCGCTTCCTTGCCTTTTCTGGTGTCGCATTGGCCGCATAGTCAACGAGAAGCCCGAGAGTCACATTCAGGCCGATTGTTGATTCAAGATACAGGCCCGAATTGGATGGTGCGTAAAGACATGCGTCTGCAATTTCAGCGCTCCAATGACAGAATTCGTCGGAAACTACGATGAGTGATCGCCCTTGCTGTTTCGCTATGCGCGCAAGCTCCTGACCCTCCGTCGCGTATGGCACAACATCAACGATAAGGAGACACTCCTCAGATATTCCGGGCGATTCCCTGTCCAGCCACTCACCCAACATGCCGTCATGAGGAGATAGATACTGCGTATGCGCTCTGGCAATCGAAAGCCTGCGCGTAAAGTCTTCAGCAAGCCCTCGCACCGATTGGAATCCAGTCACATAAACTCGTTTGGATTTTGATATTAGATGGCGCGCAACTTCCCAATGTGTGTTGCCAGTCTGTTGAAAAACGGAGCGAATGATAGAAAGCTCGGCTTCCATCACTTGTGACATTTTGCTGTCGATATCGGCACTTGGGGCTACCGGCGCACCACCCATTGCATAATGTTCACGCAAAAGCTCTTTTAAGTGCTTGGTTCCGTCATATCCAAGGCGCCGCAGGAGCCGGCCTACTGTTATTTCACTAACACCAATCCTTGCGGCGAGCGATTTCCCCGTTTCGGGACCAATGGATTGCACGTTCAACAAGATATACTGTGCAACCTTTGCCTCCTGCTTGGGCAGTTTCGGCAGGGCTTGTTCGATTTTGCCAACAAAGTCACCAAGTGGTCCTTGCGGAAAGGACGCAAAACCCTCGCTCATGTTTCACTCCAAAATTTGATACTATAATAACATTTGACAAAAACGTCATTATTAAATCATTCTGGGAAAGGCAAGCGATAGTATGTCAACGATGTGAAGCAAAGGGAGGTGTTCAATGAAAAATTCGCTTAGACAACTCAAAACCGCGTTCTTCGGGAGTGTTGCGTTGCTGATTGGAGCGGCAGTTGCCCATGCCGAAGGAGAGCTCAATCTTTACAACTGGGGTGACTACATAAACCCGAAAGTTCTAACCAAATTCACCGAGGAGACGGGAATCAAGGTTAACCTTGATACCTACGGAACAAACGAAGAAATGCTTGCCAAAATCCAGGCAGGTGCATCCGGCTACGACATTGTTTTTCCGTCTGTACACATGCACGACATCATGCAGCAACTCGGGCTTTTGGCTAAAACCAACATCGGCAGCGATCCCGATTTCAAGAATATCGACAAACAGTTCCTGCGATCAAAGATGGATCCCAATGCAGAGTATTGTCTGCCCTATGCATGGGGCACCGTCGGTATCGCCTACAACAAGAAATTGGTTCCTGAAATCAAAGGATGGGCAGACTTGTTCGAACTGGCCGAAAACGGTGAGAAGATCATTCTGCTTGACGACCTGCGCGAAACAATCGGCATCGGTCATATCATGAACGGCACTTCAGTGAACTCGACCGACGAAGCCGAGATCAAGGCTGCTGCCGATTACATCCTGGCCCACAAGGAGAATGTTACAGCCTTTACCTACGACAGTATCCCACTCGTTCAGTCCGGAGATGTTGCCGCGGCCCATTGGTATGTCGGCGCGAATATATTCGTGAAGCAATCGCCGGACACGTTAAAATACATTATCCCTGAAGAGGGAGCGACAATGTATCAGGAAGACATGTGCGTTCTTGAAAAAGCACCCAACAAGGAAAATGCCGTCAAGTTCATGAAATTCTATCTCCAACCCGAGATTGCGGCATTAAACGTCGAGCAGCAGCTCAACGGAACACCAAATGTGCCGGCGCTTGAACTTATTCCTGAAGACATTGCCAACAACGAGAGCATTTATCCACCGCAATCGGTGATGGATAAACTCCAGATATTTGTCGATCTTGGCCCTGACCTCCAATTGTACAACAGAGAATGGACCCGGATCAAAACTGCGCAGTAAACTGGTAAAGCGTCTCAAGGAGTGCGCGTCGTTTGGCGACGCGCGCTACTTGTCAAACCTGCGTAGGATTCGACAATGAAAAATTTGCTGCAAATTGAAAAAGCAACGAAGCGGTTCCAGGCGCCTGAAGGTGGCTTAATTACAGCGTTGGACAACGTCTCCCTTACGATCACCCATAATGAATTTCTCACGCTTTTGGGGCCGTCAGGATGCGGAAAGACAACGCTGCTGCGGGCCATAAGCGGCTTTGAGGATCTGGACTCCGGAGAAATCTACATTGATGGCGAAGCGATGGGCACACGCGCTGCCCATCGCCGCCCGGTCAACACCGTGTTTCAGAAATATGCTCTCTTTCCACATTTGAATGTGTCAAGAAATGTGGCCTACAGCATGGAGGTCGCAGGCCTCGAAAAGCGAGAAGTCACCGAACGAGTTGGCAAAATTCTCGAACTTGTCGGCCTTGTTGGAATGGGCGAGCGAAAAATTTCACAGTTGTCAGGTGGACAACAGCAGCGGGTTGCACTTGCTCGATCTCTCGTTGCCCAGCCGAAAATCCTCCTTCTGGATGAACCGCTTTCAGCACTCGACAAGAATCTACGCCACAAGATGCAACAAGAACTTAAATCACTTCAACACGAACTGGGCATCTCGTTTGTGTTTGTAACTCATGACCAGGAAGAAGCACTGGTAATGTCGGATCGGATCGCAGTTCTAAACGACGGTCTAATCCAGCAATTGGACAAACCCGAAGCGCTTTATCATCGTCCAAAAAATGAATTCGTTGCGCGCTTCATAGGAGAGAGCAATCTGTTTCCAGGGCGCGTTCTGTCTTCGACTCAGGCAGGCTTGAAAATCAAGCTGGCAGGCGGGGACACTATCGCCGTTGCATCAAGCAAATGCCCTGCGGGAACTGAAGTCAAAGTGCTAATTCGTCCTGAGAAAGTGACGCTCGCAAAAGGCAAGGCAAGTGACGGGCTAAAGGTCTCCGGTCACGTGTTGGAACATTACTTTGTTGGTACGGACTACCAGTTGGTTGTGGCGGTCGAAGGGTTAGGCCGCGTCAAGGCAACTGTCCGAAATCCTGCCAATGATGCGGTGCAAACGGATGGCTCCAGGATTACACTCTTCCTTCCTCATGAAGCCATGCATGTCATTCCTGTCAGCGGGATGGGTTCATGACAACAATGAATCGGAGTTCTGAACAGCGGAAAAAAATCGCATTGATCGGCCTGCTGAGTGCACCAACGATTTTCCTGTTTATCTTTTTTGTTTGTCCACTAATCATCATGGTGTTGTACAGCTGGCTCACCCCGGGTCTCTACGGCGGAGTTGAATGGCAACTGTCCACATTGAATTATGGGCGAATTTTCGGGTGGGCAGACACAAAGTACGAGCGATTTGATCCGGTATACATTCAGATATTCCTGAACTCGGTTCGTTTGGCCGCGACAACGGCGCTGCTAAGTCTAGTCGTTTGCTATCCCGTTGCATTTTGGGTTGCAAAACTGCCGGAAAGTCAGAAGAATTTTGTGATCTTCCTGATTACGTTGCCATTTTTCATCAGTCTGATCGTCCGTCTCTTTGCATGGGTGTTGATACTCCGGCCAACCGGCTTTCTCAATCAGGCCCTTATGGGAGCAGGATTAATTTCACGGCCGCTGGAGATTATATTTACCGACACGGCGGTGATAGTCGGTATGGTTTATGTCTTTATCCCGTTCATGTTCTTGCCTCTGTATGCCAGCATAGAAAAGCTGGACGATGCCCTTATGGAAGCTTCGCAAGACCTGGGCGCCAACCGGTTCCAGACCTTTCGCCGTATTATCCTGCCGATGACCCTTCCGGGAATAATAGGCGGATCCATCATCGTATTCATTCCCTCACTCGGCAATTTCATCGTCCCGTCGCTTCTCGGCGGCGCGAAAGTCGTCATGATTGGAAATCTGATTGAGCAGCAATTCCTTTCGGCGCGCAACTGGCCGTTCGGATCTGCGCTAGGAATGATGGTGATGGCAGCCGTACTTGTTCTTCTGATGCTCTATGTACGTATCCTCAGTCGCGATGAGGAACAGACAGCGGCTCCAGCGGTCAAAGAAGGATTGGATGCATGAGGAAGAATTTCAGATGGAGCCAGTTCGCGCTGTCAACCTATGGCTGGCTGTTCCTTGGCTTTATCTATGCTCCAATCATTCTGATCTGCGTCTTTTCCTTTAACGCAAACCCGGTAAATATGATGATCTGGGAAGGCTTTACGTTTGACTGGTATCGGACGATTTTTGGCCTCTCAACCAAGCTTGATGAGCTCACTCTCTATGTAGAATCAACCGACAAACTCTACAGTGCAGTACTGAACAGTTTGATCGTTGCTTCAATCACTACTCTCATTTCAACCGTATCTGGTACCTCGATTGCGCTGGCTGTTGCACGGTTCCGTTTTAAGCTGAAAACCTTCTACCGGGCCCTGATGTTCATGCCCATGATAATGCCAGACATCATTCTGGGGATCGCTCTGTTGATATTCTTTGTCTCCTTTGGAATAGGACTGGGCCTGCATTCCATAATCATCGGTCACTGCACTTTCCTCGCCAGCTACGTCTTTATTGTCGTCAGTGCCCGAATTGCCGATATGGACGAAAGCCTGGAAGAAGCATCCGGTGATCTCGGTGCTGATGGGTGGGTGACATTCCGTAGGATAACACTACCGATGATCGCGCCAGGGGTATTGGGCGGCGCTTTGCTGGCTTTCATTATCTCCATGGATGATCTCGTAATCACCTATTTCATCGCCGGCGTCGATTCGACCACACTTCCAGTCCATATCTATGGAATGTTGCGCCGCGGCATCAAGCCGGAGATCAATGCGATTGCAACAATCATGCTTTTATTTTCTTTTTTGATCGCATCCGTTGGGCTCTACATGCGGGGGCGAAACCGGTGATCAACCGAGCAAAAAAAGGGCGCGCAAGAGACTTTGGGCTTGAGTTTTCCGGAGTGCCCGGATCACACAATGCAATTACGGATGTAGACGGCGTCTTGGTCGGCTACGAAACACTGTCATCACACAACAATTCCGCTTTGGAAACAAACGGTATCCCGATCCAAACCGGGGTCACGGCCATTCTGCCAAGAGGCACCTCAAGAGTGCCAAAGCCGGTTTGGGCTGGAATTCATGCATTCAACGGAAACGGAGAAATGACCGGAAGTCATTGGATCCGTGACGGAGGATACTTCGTGGGACCAGTCATGATCACGAACAGTCATAGCGTCGGTGCCGTTCATGACGCAGCAACCCGATGGATCATAGACACATATGCGGACGCCTGGCACGACAATCATCTTTGGGCAATGCCGGTAGTCGCCGAAACCTATGATGGTGTTCTTAACGATATCAATGGGCAGCATGTTCGCCCGGAACATGCATACAAAGCTCTTCAATCGGCAAAAGCAGGACACATCGCTGAGGGAAATGTCGGAGGGGGAGCCGGCATGATCTGCTATGAATTCAAGGGCGGAACAGGGACCGCCTCGCGTCAGATTGAAATCGATGGCCAGACCTTTCTGCTTGGCGTTTTGGTGCAGGCCAATCATGGCCTCAGGCCCTGGTTAAAAATACAAGGTCAGACTGTCGGCCCCCAAATGATGCAGAATCGAATTCCGGGTATTGATGGAGAGCGCGGCTCAATCATCGCGGTGCTGGCAACAGACATGCCACTTCAACCTCTGCAACTCAACAAACTGGCACGTCGCGGGGCGATAGGAATCGGCAGAGGCGGGACCGCTGGAGGGAACAATTCTGGAGATATTTTTCTGGCCTTCAGTACAGCAAACGAAATGGAACTTCCGCAGCTTTCCGGCCCGTGGCGGCAGTTTGTTTCGCTCAATGACGAATTGCTCGATGCGGTCTATATGGCTGCAATCGACGCGATTGAAGAAGCAATTGTCAATGCAATGGTAGCTGCAGAGCCGGTTCCCACCGCACGCCCAGCAGGACATTTTTGCCAGGTATTGGATATCGAACTATTGAAAAAGGCCTTAGGGAACTGACCTGCTTCCAAGAAGCCGGTCCGAACCGATTGCAATTTTTTGGTTGCATCGAAGTCCAACGCGCCAACCCGCAGATAAGACGGCACAACAAAAAAGATAGCCGCAAACACCGCAAAATCGGCAGACTGGGTGGTGGGCCCGGCAGGACTCGAACCTGCGACCAGGCGGTTATGAGCCGCCGGCTCTAACCAACTGAGCTACAGGCCCGCAATTCCCCGTTGGTTGCCTGTGCCTTACCCGGTTTGCAAAACCCTGACAAGATATCACCGGCACGTCTCTGCCAAACCGGCAGCCCTTGCCCGGCTTGGGGGCTGCATGATCGGGATTTGGCTGTTGCTCCGCACAAGCACCAGATGCCGGAATGAACGGCACACGCGGCGCGTGCCACCTTCTCATGTGTATCCCGCTCACACGCCAAGCCGCCGGGCCACAGACAAGCTGTCTCGGCAGTGGCCTATTCGAATGCAACTCCCCATGCCGCAGTGATGGTTTGACGCTTGCCTCACGCCAGATGAAAATCCGCCCTGTTTGGAGCGATTCAGATATTCCTGATTGTGTAAAATCCTGACCAGCTGCAATCCGGCCGTTCCTGCGACAAACCCCTGCCTTTATTGGCAATTACCGGTTGCAGCAGGCTGGCTCCTTATGGCCAGGCCGCCTTTTTAAGCCTGCTTTCAAACGGCAGGCTCGCCACCTGGAAATTACTCCCTCACGCAGATACCCTTGGAAGGATCCCTGATGAACAATTCGCTGCTTTCCCGCACAACCCTTGCCCTTGCTGCAACGCTTGTCCTTGCGCCCGCCATGCTGCCCACAGCATACGCGCCCCTTCAACTTGGCGGCAGCGCATGGGCGGAGGAAAAGCCAGTGCCGCAAATCAGCATTGTCGGTGAGGCAAGTGTCGATGTGGCCCCCGATCTCGCCATTCTCGACCTTGGCGTGTTGCGCGAAGGCAAAACCGCCCGCGAGGCCCTGTCGGCGAACAACCTGGCAATGAGCGAGGTCCTAGACGCCATGAAGCAGGCGGGCATCGAGGCGCGCGACCTGCAGACATCAAACTTTGCCATTCACCCCAAATATGTCCATCACCGCCCCAAGGATGGCGAGGAACAAAAACCGCCACGCATTGTCGGTTACCGGGTAACCAACACCCTGACGGTCCGCATTCGTGACCTGGAAAAGACCGGGGAGATTCTCGACCGGGCCGTAACGCTGGGGGTCAACACCGGCGGCTCGATCCGCTTCGCAAATGACGACCCGAAAAGCGAAATCGCCAAAGCCCGCGCCGCCGCCATGAAAGACGCGATTGCAAGGGCCAAGACCCTGCTCGAAGCCGCCGGTGCAAAGCTGGGGCCAATTCTTTCCATCAGCGAGAACTACAACACGCCCCGGCCCGTTCCCATGGCGCGCGGCAAGATGATGGCGGAGGCTGCGATGGCCGATTCCGTCCCCATTGAAGGGGGCGAAAACACCTATTCGGTTACGGTCTCGGTATCCTGGAAAATCGTACAGTAAGCATTTTGAAGGAAGCGAAAGCAAAACGCCGCGGAAATGCTCCGCGGCGTTCCATTTCAGGTTTCCCTAAAACGGGTAACCTCAATAGCGATATCCGTGGCGGCGTGAGCGGTCGACCCAGGCAATCTCGCAATGGCGCGAACGGCGCTCAAACCCGATCTTGATGCGATTGCCGCGTTTCCTGCCCTTTACCACCACATAACGTTTTCCAACGCGCTGGATACGCGCATGGCGAACGCCCCTGCGTTCAGCCTTGTACAGTGCCTTGCCCGGACGGCAGAGTTTGCGATGGCCGCGATGTTTGTAATGCCGGTGCTTGACATTGCCGATATGCACCGAGCCGTGAGAACCGTGAATGGTGACACCGAAACCGGCCTGGCCTGCAAGAGCTGCCTGGGGAGCTGCGGCAATGAGACCAAATCCGATCACTGCGGAAGCAAGACCGCTTTTGATGAGTTTGCTGAACATGATTGCATCCTTTCGCTGTTGCGCTCCGGCTCGTCTCGAAGCTGATGGATGCACCTTGCAACAAGCCGGCTGAACCCGGCCGGAACTGGCCATTCACAAACCGTTCATGTGGCGGAACTGTTTCCACCACAGCGCCTGGCCGCCGTTGAGGCATGCTGTTTGATGCAGATCATTGCCGAACACCAAAGATCGGCGCCACAATCGTCCGAGGTCAGGCAAGCCGCCGATTTGCCTGCCGGTTTTCGCTGGTGTGATCATCAACAGTCCCAATGGAACCTTTTGAATCAATCCCCTGATTTGATAGAAATCGCTTCACGTTTGTCGTCACGGAAGGAGTTGCAGCAAATGGCAAAAACCACCGGTGCCACAGCGTTGATGGCGCTTGATGCCTGCGCGCTCGATCTGGAGACAACCAGCCTCGATGCCTCTGAGGCACGCATTGTACAGATCGGTGCATTGCGCATGAACAGAGGCAAGATCGATACGAATTCCGTGATGGACAAGATCATCGATCCGACCGTTCCCATACCGTCCTCATCAACCGTTATCCACGGCATCTCCAATGCCATGCTGCGCACCGCGCCTGACCTGAAAAAGGCATGGCAGGGCCTGCTGGAGTTCATCAGGGACCGCGTCCTGATCGGCCACACCATTGCCTATGACCTCACCATCCTGGCGGCAGAGGCCAAACGCCACGATCTTGAATGGCAAAAGCCGCGCTCGCTTTGCATCCGCCATCTTGCCCCGCTCGCCCTTCCGGACCTGCACGATCCATCTCTCGACAAGCTGGCCGCATGGTTTGGCATCCATGTCGAGCACCGCCACAGCGCACTTTCCGATGCGCTGGCTGCGGGTGAGATATTCTTGAAGCTGGTTCCCCTGCTCGAGGAAAGTGGCATCCGCACCCTTGCCGAAGCCGAACGCGCCATCCTCCTGCGGTCAACGGCCGGGCTGCGTCAGGGTCAGGAAGCCGGCTGGGAGCGTCCGGTTGCCGACCCCTCCGACAGCGTCCTGTCCGGCGGCATCAAGAATTACGATACCTATGCATACCGCCATGCCGTCGGCGACATGATGACCAGAAACCCGGTTGTCGTTGCGCCAAAAACCAGCCTGCTGGAGGCAACCAAAACCATGACGGCCAGGGGAATATCCTCCGTGCTGGTGGCAGAGCCGGCAAAAACGGGCCAGCCGCTTTCGGTCTATGGCATCGTCACCGAACGTGATGTGATGCGCCAGGTCGCACAGTCGGGCGCAGCAGCCCTGAAGAAGAAGGCAAGTGCCGTTGCCGTCAGCCCGCTTGCCTCGATCCGCCAGAACGCCTTTGTCTACCGCGCCATGTCCCGCATGCGGCGGTTGAAATACCGGCACCTTGCCGTTGTCGACGAGGAACAGAAGCTCGTTGGCATGATTTCGGCCCGCGATCTGCTCAAGCTGCGCTCCGATGCGGCAATCGCGCTTGATGATGCCATTGGAGAAGCGGAAAACGCCGCCGACCTTGCCAATGCCTGGGGCACGCTTCCAGCGGTGGTCAATTCGCTCATTCAGGAAAACCTGGACGCCCACAAGATCACCCGCATCGTTTCGGAGGAAATCCGTTCGATGACGGAACGCGCGGCCATCCTTGCCGAACGTGACATGAAGGCGGATGGCCGGGGGGATGCACCGTGTCCCTATACCGTCATCGTGCTTGGTTCCGGCGGCCGGGGTGAAAGCCTCTTGAAACCCGATCAGGACAACGCCATCATTTTCGAAAAAGGCGACCCGGACGGTCCCGAGGACAAATGGTTTGCAGAGCTCGGCGCACGTATGGCGGCGATCCTCGATGCAGCGGGAATCCCCTTTTGCAACGGCGGCATCATGGCCAAAAACGCCGAATGGCGTGGCTCCGTTGCCCTTTGGGAAAGCCGGCTTGACGAATGGGTCTCACACACCAATCCGCAGAACCTGCTAAACGTCGACATTTTCTTCGATCAGGCGGCAGTCTTTGGCAAACGTGATCTGTCGATCAGCCTTTTCCGCAAAGCCTTCGAGGCTGGCAGCCAGAACATCGGATTTGCAAAGGCGCTCGGTGCCAATGTGGACAACATATCAAGCCCGTTCAACATGTTCGGCCGCATCCGCGCGGAAAACAACCGGCTCGATTTGAAGCTGCACGGCCTGTTCCCGCTGGTTGCCGGCACAAGGGCCCTGGCCATCCGGCACAACATTGCGCAACACGCCACCCGTGATCGCCTCGCCGGTCTGCTGACCTTGGACAAGGGCGATGTCGGCCTGTTGAGCCGCTTGATGGAACACCATGCCTTTCTGCTTGGCCTGATGCTGCAAAGCCAGGAACGCGAAATTGCTTCCGGCCGCAAGCCGAGCAATTTTGTTGATCTGGGCCGGCTCGACAGAAGCGACACAGCAAAGCTGAAGGATGCGCTTTCCGATATCGGATACATTCCAAATCTGGTGCACGATCTGATGTTTTAGGGCGCTGAGCCTTGAACAAAAAATGGAGGCCTTTTTGATCAAACAACTCAATGCAACCGCGGGGACTCTGGCTGCTTGCCTGCTGGTGTTTACCGGTCTTTTACCTGCGAGCGCCACTGAAGTCCGGCCCGGACCTGATGCCGGCGAGGCTGTCCATCACGGCGAGGCGCTGGCCCGGCTGAACTGCGCCCGGTGTCACGCGGTCGGTATCAGCGGAGAAAGCCCCAGACCCAACGCGCCGCCATTCTGGAGCCTTTCTGAACGCCGGCCGGTCGCCACCATTGCTGAAATGCTGATCGAACAGGCTTCCCCGAAACACTCCGACATGCCGACCTTCGAAATAACGCAAAAGCAGGCAGAAGACATTGCCGCATGGATTGCCTGGGTGCAGCCACTTGCCCATGGCCGCCGTCTGGTGGTTGAAAACTGCGCATCATGCCATGCCGTGACACTGACCGATGAAAGCCGGCATCCTGAAGCACCGCCCTTCCGCCTGATTTCAAAGCGCCTGCCGATCGAGGCGCTCGAGGAAGCATTCGCGGAAGGAATCGAGTCCGGTCATCCCGACATGCCCGTCTTCGAAACCGACATCATCCAGTTGCAGGACATTATCTCCTACATCGCCAGCATCCAGACCACCGACTGATCGGACAGGAACGGCCAGCCGATAAAATGCCAGACCAACAAGATTAAAGGCTGCAAGGCGCGGGATTTGATCCGCGCTTTGCCTATTTGCGCATTTCAGGGTGCATGCTGCTGCCGAGAATATGCTCGTTGGTCCC
The DNA here is from genome assembly GCF_001953055.1 of Salaquimonas pukyongi. Taxonomy (NCBI): domain Bacteria; kingdom Pseudomonadati; phylum Pseudomonadota; class Alphaproteobacteria; order Hyphomicrobiales; family Salaquimonadaceae; genus Salaquimonas; species Salaquimonas pukyongi. The sequence goes on from NZ_CP019044.1 coordinate 2,354,446, forward strand.
GATGACATGCTTTGAATGACCAACGATCAATGGATCCGGCTTGCCGATCACACTCATGTTCTTTCCCGGATAGGGCAATGAGTTGAGAAAATGCCGCATACAGTTCAGCCGCGCCCGCTTCTTGTCGTTCGACTTGATGACCGTCCAGGGCGCATCTGCCGTGTCGGTATAGAAGAACATCGCTTCCTTCGCTTCGGTATAGTCGCCCCACTTGTCGAGCGACTCCCGATCGATGGGCGAGAGTTTCCATTTCTTGAGCGGTTCGTTCTCCCGTGAAGTAAAGCGCCGCAATTGTTCATCCTGGGTCACCGAGAACCAGTATTTGAAAAGCAGGATGCCGCTCCTGACCAGCATGCGCTCCAGATCCGGGGTCTGGCGCATGAACTCCAGATATTCTTGTGGCGAGCAAAAACCCATCACCCGCTCGACACCGGCACGGTTGTACCAGGAGCGGTCGAACATCACGATCTCACCTGCAGAAGGAAGGTGTTGCACATACCGCTGGTAATACCACTGTGTCTTTTCCCGATCGCTCGGTTTGTCGAGCGCCACGACACGCGCACCCCTGGGATTTAAGTGTTCCATGAAGCGCTTGATCGTGCCGCCCTTGCCGGCCGCATCCCGTCCTTCGAACAGGAGCACGATTTTCTGGCCCGATGCCTTTACCCACTCCTGCACCTTGAGCAGTTCAACCTGCAACTCGGCCTTTTCGCGTTCATAGCGTTTGCGAGTGATCTTGCGCTTGTAAGGATACTCGCCGGTTTCGAACAATTGCCGGATCGTGTCGCGATTGGCTGGCACACGGTCCAGCACAGGCTCCACAGCCGGGCTGTTTGCCGGATTCATCGCATCATATGTTGCAGGCGCGTTGGTGCTTCTTACAGCGCCGTTATCGGCATGCCTCACCTTGGCCAGGTTCCCGGCAGGTGCGGAGGTTTCCTTTTTCAAGGACGCAGATTGTTTGGTGGTTTTATTGGCGTTGTTGTTTGACATTGCAATCCTTGCGGTTCCCTCATACACCCCCCTACTACCTGCGCCGAATGCCTGCTGAAGTCGTTGATTTAGGTCAACGCTGTTGTTATTCGCCGGAACTAACGTCTCATTTCTGGGTTTCCCGGTAAAAGGAGAAATGCATGCCGCAAAGTGAAGTTGCCCCCGAAAAGTTCAAGGAAATACTGGAACGCCGTCTGGCCTATCTGGAAAACCGGCTGGAAAGCATTGAGGATAGCCTTGATGACCCCAAAAGCCGTGACTGGGAAGAGCATGCAGTCGAGACCGAAGGCGACGAGGTGATGGAGGAACTGGGTCTTTCCGGCCTGGAGGAGATCAAGGCCATCAAGGCAGCCCTCGACCGCGTTGAAGCGGGCACCTTTGGCGAATGCGCCAAATGCGGCAAGGAAATCAGCAGCGAACGCCTTGAAGCGGTTCCGCACACGCCCTTTTGCCGCAGCTGCGCCCGCGCCTGACAATCAAGCTCATATTCTGCCACCTGCGTCCTCACCCTGCTGAACCGGTCGAAGGCTGATACGCGTGTGGTGGACGAGTGCGCCAATGTCTTGCCCCTCCAAACGCTCACTTTCTATGGTCAGGCAGATCGAGGCAGGCTGAACGAATTGGCCGCAAGCCGCCTTTTGTTCGGACCTTCTCATCTTTTGAGCCTTTTCCAACTCGCACGCATTGGTCTTGCCTGGCTGCTGGAAGGCTCCATCGCCTCTGCCTTCCGGCGATAGGGGCTGGCTGCCAATGCGGTTCGGGCGCTGTTTCACCATCCTCCCGTTCCCTTGATGATGCGCCGGTAATGCTCCTTTGCTGCTGCGATGACGCGCCGATCACGGCCACTCGCGTTTTCGCGACTGGCGATCACGGCTTTCTCGCCGTCCTTTCATTTCCAAGTGAGCGCGATCTTGCCTAACTTCCATTGCGTCGGAAGGAGGTAGCGCCCGGTGCAAAGTCCTCCCCAAACCCCAGGGTTCTCTCCCCAGAGTTCTCTCCAAGAGTTCCCCATTCCCTGGGCCCGGGCGCTACCTCCTTCCGGCACAAACCAACCCGCCCCGCCAGCCACAGATTACGGCATCAAACCGGGGCACATAAACCCGAAAGGAACTAATGTCATGAAAACCCTGATCGCAACCCTCATCGTTTCCCTGGCCGCTGCCACCTCGGCCTTTGCGATGGATGGTAACCAGAATAACCTGCCGGCAAGCCTTGCCAAGGACTACGGCGCTTCCGCCGTGCAGGTTTCTGGTTTTAAAGGCGCCACTTTTGATAACGACAAATACCTTGATGGCCACCAGACAGGAATTCCGACCATCTTTAAGGCGGAAAACAATACTTCTTCTGTTCAGATTTTCGGCTTCAGAGGTGTTGCCGTCGACAATGAAAGACACCTTGACGTCAATCAAGGCAGCGGCATTCCCGCCTCCCTGCGCTAGGCAAACCACATCCTGAAAACAACAAAACCCCCGGTGCAACCGCACCGGGGGTTTTGCTATGCAAGATGCACCACCACCTGCCGTTCATGCGGCCGGTCGCGGTGTTCAAACAGGTAAATCCCCTGCCAGGTACCCAATGCCATTTGACCGTCCATGACAGGAATGGAAAGCGAGACCGGCATCACCGACGCCTTGATATGCGCCGGCATGTCATCGGGACCTTCCAGCGTATGGGCAAGATAATCCATGGAAGGATCATCCGATGGCGGCACAAGCCGGGAAAAGAAAGCCTTCAGATCACGCTGCACATCCGGATCGGCATTTTCCTGGATCAGCAGGGAGCAGGAGGTGTGCCGCACAAACAGCGTCAGCATGCCCTCCTTCATGCCGCTTGTGCGCAGAAAAGCAGCAACCTCGTCAGTGAACTCGTAAAGCCCCTGCCCATGCGTTAAAATGGTGAGAATGCGATTCATGCCGCAACCTGAGCGGATCGTCAGGAGAACATCCGTTCGCCCTGCTCCTTGATAACCTGTTTGGCCTTGGAGCGGGCTGCTTCCGCAGCTTGATCCTCAGTGGGAAACAGGTCAGCACGGATTAACCGGTGACTTTTCATCTCGCCACCAACTTCCTTGCGGATTTCCGCGCACAGCCTGTATTGCCCGCCATCGGCCATCGGCGCGGGCGTAATGACATACCCTTCGTGCATTTCAGCCGCATGGGAGGGAGATTGCACGTTACCGCCGCCGAACAGTTTTTTCAAAAAAGACATGGGTCAGGCATACTCCGACAAACTGATTTCAAAGCCGGTAAATTGCGCCGGCTTGAGCAAAGCGGTTTTGTCCAGGGTTTCGACCTTGCGGTAACCATCCCCGGTTGGTTCCAGATGGCGCGTCACCGTCATCGCCTCAACGTCGATTACCCACAACTCCGCAATGGCAAACTCCGCATATAGCTGCGCCTTGCGGCCCAGATCGTAGGAAAGCGGCAAGGCAGCGATCTCGATCGCCAGAAGGCAGGTCTGCGGGGACAGGTTCTCCACCCCGCTTTTGCGTGGATAGACAACAAAATCCGGCTCGATGAAGGTGTGGTCGGAAAGATAGAAGGTGGTTTCCGGAATGGTTTGCAAATCATCCGGCAAGCCCCTCACCAGTTTCTCATTCAGCCAGCCCTTCAGCCGCTCGTGCAAAATTCCCTTTGGGCTCATGGGCACGATCTCCCCACCGATGAGTTCGAAGCGTTCATCGCTCCCGAGCACGCCTGTTTCCACCATCCGGATTACATCGCGGACGGTAAAGGCACGTCGTTCCAGCCCTTCAGCTGCGTGGGTAAGCGGCACATTCATGGGGAGAGGATAGCATGAAAAAGCCGGGCCACCAAAGCCCGGCTTGACGCCTGCCATTACCTGCAGGGACTTACTGATCCAGAAAACTTCTGAGCTTCCGCGAACGGCTGGGGTGCTTCAGCTTGCGAAGCGCCTTGGCCTCGATCTGGCGAATACGCTCGCGGGTGACCGAGAATTGCTGGCCTACCTCCTCCAGCGTGTGGTCAGTATTCATGCCGATGCCGAAGCGCATTCTGAGCACTCGTTCCTCACGCGGCGTCAGCGAGGCAAGAACCCGCGTCGTTGTCTCGCGCAGGTTCGCCTGGATCGCCGCATCGATCGGCAGCAGCGCATTCTTGTCCTCGATGAAATCGCCGAGATGAGAATCCTCCTCATCGCCAATCGGCGTTTCGAGCGAGATCGGCTCCTTGGCGATCTTCAGTACCTTGCGCACCTTCTCCAGCGGCATGGCAAGTTTTTCCGACAGTTCCTCCGGCGTCGGCTCGCGGCCGATCTCATGCAGCATCTGACGCGAGGTGCGTACGATCTTGTTGATTGTTTCGATCATGTGCACGGGAATGCGGATGGTGCGCGCCTGATCGGCAATGGAACGGGTAATTGCCTGCCGGATCCACCAGGTGGCGTAAGTGGAGAACTTGTAACCGCGGCGGTATTCGAATTTGTCCACCGCCTTCATAAGCCCGATATTGCCTTCCTGGATGAGGTCAAGGAACTGCAGGCCGCGATTGGTGTATTTCTTGGCAATCGAGATGACGAGGCGCAGATTGGCCTCGACCATTTCCTTTTTCGCCTGGCGGGCCTCGCGTTCGCCCTTTTGCACCTTGTGGACAATGCGCCGGAAGGCGGATGGCTCGAGCCCTGTTTCGGACGCAAGCATCTGGATTTCCGAACGAATTTCCTTGATGGTTTTTGCTTCCGCCTTGTAGAACGGCTTCCAGCCCTTGCCGGACAGGTTGGATATCCGGCGGTTCCAGTTCGGATCGAGTTCGGACCCGTAATATTCCTGAAGGAAATCCTCCCGCGGGACACTGTGTGATTCTGCCAGCCGCAGCAGTTTGCCCTCAAGGCTGACCAGCTTCTTGTTGATCGCATAAAGCTGTTCGACAAGCGCCTCGATACGATTGTTGTTGAGCGACAGGGACTTGACCGAAGCAACCAGCGTTTCGTGCAACTCCTTGTAGCGGCGCTCCTGGGCAGGCGACAGCGACTTGTTGTCGAGCGCCTTTTCAACCAGCTGATCCTGCAGCCGGCGCAGCTTCTTGTAGGTATCGGCGATGGTGTCGAAGGTCTCGATCACCTGCGGCTTGAGCTCTGCCTCCATGGCCGCAAGCGACAGGGCGTTTTCGTCATCGTCCTCATCGTCATCATCTTCTTCGCTCTGGCCTTCTTCGCCTTCAGCCTGCGGATCGCCGGAATCCTCGCGAGTGGCGCTTTTGGGCTGCTCTTCCTCCGGCTTCTTGGCTTCGGCATTATCTGCCGGACGTTGAATTGCCGGCGCCTGCTTGGCTTCAGGCCCCGCATAGGTAGCTTCCAGATCGATGATGTCGCGCAACAGAATGTTGCCTTCGTTCAGTTCATCGCGCCAGATGATGATGGCCTGGAAGGTCAGCGGGCTTTCACAAAGGCCGGCAATCATCGTCTCGCGGCCGGCCTCGATACGCTTGGCAATGGCGATTTCGCCTTCACGCGACAGCAGTTCGACCGTTCCCATCTCGCGCAGATACATCCTCACCGGATCGTCGGTGCGGTCGGTCGGTTCGCGTTTTTTGGTGGTGGTAACCTCACTGCCGGTCGTCGTTGCGACGTCCGTGGATTCTGCTTCTTCCTCGAGGTCTTCCTCTTCCACGACATTGATGCCCATGTCGGAGAGCATCGACATGGTGTCCTCGATCTGTTCAGAGGAAACTTCCTCCGACGGCAGAACCGAATTCAATTCGTCCATGGTGACATAGCCGCGCTTTTTGGCGGCCTTTATCATCTTTTTCACCTTGTCGGCGGAAAGGTCGAGCAAGGTGGCTTCATTGTTGCCCTCCTGCGCGCCGCCTTCGGTTGCAGCGCCCTTCTTGGCGGTCGCCTTGGCAGGTGATTTTGCTGCTTTCGATCCGGCCTTTGGCGCGGTCTTCGGCTTTTCGGCAGGCTTGGCCGTCTTGGCTGCCTTCGGCTTGGCCGTGCTTGCCTTCTTGACCTTCTTGTCTTCCGCAGTTTCCGGCTTTTTGGCCGCTGCGCTTTTCTTCTTCGTGGTCTTTGTCGCCATAGGGTGCTTCCTGCCTCACCGGAATGCCGGTGAATGTGCGGTTGTTATCGAGGTTCAGCCGGCCAAATCGCGGTCAAACCGTCGTGCCCACCTTGTTGTTATTTCTGCGTATTGGATTTGCCGGAACACCGGCTGCTGCGAATTCGTATGTTTGTATTCTTGGAGCGAATCGGACATTTACCATCCTGATCAGGTACAGCCACCTTGGTTAACCCGGTCTTAAGCCTGTTCAACCGGCCTTTTGCCGGGTTTGCGGTATGCCTTGGCCTTCCCGTCGGCAGACAGCACGAAGCCGCTTTCCGATAATCCCTTCGCACCCGCCATTCACATTCTACCGTGATTCCTTCTCAGCACCGAAAGGTCAAGCTGAAAATGCTGTTTGCAAGTGGTGCTGTTTTGCTGATTTTCAAGCATTTGGCCGCCAAAATCCGCACAATCCGGCAAAAAAGCCCTTAAAGTGCCCTCATCGGCCTTCCTGATGGTGCGCCAAATCCGTCGATCAGCGCTTCGGTCCCCTCCTCCCGCTCGATTTCCGCCCGTATGGAATTCAACCGCTCCTGGTTTTCTTCACTGTCATCCGTCGAAAACGCAACTTCCGCCGCTTTCAGTTCGTTGCGAAGCGATCTGGCACGCATGTGCAGCGAATATGCCTGGCGCCAGCCGTCCAGAGCATCCTCGAAGGCCGCATCCGGCCGGAACTGCCATATGCGGTTCTGGGTCAGTTGCATTTCCATTTGGCGGGCGGTTTCGGCGTGGGCCGAGGTTTCAAGCCGCCCGCCGATTGCTTCATAGGTCATCGCCTTTCCCGTACCGGCACACTCGGCATGCAGGTCGACCAGCCATTGGCGCAGGCCTTCAGCGCTCTGCGCCGTCAAAGGCAGGCTGACAAACTCTTCGAAGAACGCTTCAATGAGGGCAGGATGGTTGCACGCGCCCATTACCAGGGCCGCCTCGCGCAGCGGCACATGGCTTCTGCCTTTCTTGAAAATGCCCGTTGAAAGCAGCGCCGGGGACGCTGACACGCTTCCACGCCCGCCTTCGCGCTGCTGAAAAACCCCGCCACGGAAACCTGCCTTGCTGCCATCGCGGCGCGCACCTCGCGCTCGTCCTGCCTGTCTTTCCTGCGAAGCGCCAAAATAGACTGCCAGGCGGTCCGTCATATCCTGTTCGTAGTGGCGCCGCACGCCCGCATCGCCAATCGTTCCGATCACCTGACGGATACGCTTTTCAAGCATGGCCTTGCGTTCAGGGGTGTCGAACAGGCTGCTCGCGGTTTCCCGGTTCCAGATCATCTCCGCCAATGGCACAGCATTGCCGAGAACCTCGCCCATTGCCTCGGACCCTTCCTGGCGGATCAGATCGTCCGGGTCCAGCCCGTCCGGCAACAGGGCAAAGCGTGCTGAACGGCCTGGCTCAAGGCCTGGCAACAGGGTGTCGATAGCGCGGTAAGCAGCTTTCAACCCCGCTTCGTCACCATCAAAACACAAAACCGGTTCGCCGTGGAGCCGCCACAGCAGCAGCATCTGACGCTCCGTCAGTGCCGTCCCCAGTGGTGCCACAGCATTGGGAAACCCCGCAGCATTGAGCGCCAGGACATCCATATAGCCTTCGCAGGCGATCACCTGTCCGCGCTCATGCACGACACGGCGCGCCCTGGCAAAATTGTAGAGAACATTGGACTTGTGAAAGAGTTCGGTCTCCGGCGAATTCAGATATTTGGCCGGCACATCGCTGCTGAGCGCCCGCCCGCCGAAAGCGATGACCCGCTCCCGCGCATCGGGAATGGGAAACATGATCCGGTTGCGGAAGCGATCGTAGGAAACCGCAATCCCTTCGCCATGGACCACCAGCCCGCAGGCTTCAATCTGTTCACCTTTGATGCCCTTCGCAGAAAGATGTTCCTTCAGTGCGTTGCGGCTGTCCGGCGCAAAGCCGATCCTGAAGGTTTTCTGAGTTTCCGCACTAAGGCCCCGCTCCCGCAGATAAGCGCGGGCCGGCGCCCCTTCTGCCGACTGCAGCATCTGCTCAAAGAAGGCAGTCGCCATTTCCATTGCATCGAACAGCGTTGCACGTTTTTCCTCCCTTTCGCGCTGCCGCTCATCCATCACCGGCATGGGCAGGCCCGCCTGATCGGCCAGCCGCTCTACCGCTTCGGGAAAATTCAGCCCGTCAAGTTCGGTCAGAAAACGGAAGTGGTCGCCGGAAACCCCGCATCCAAAGCAGTAATACCGCCCCTTGCGGTCTTCGCAGTGGAAACTGGGGGTTTTTTCGCCATGAAATGGGCAACACGCCCAATAATCGCCCCGCGCCGCATTGGTTTTCTTTTTGTCGAAAGTCACACGCTTGCCGATGACTTCGGAAATCGGAAGCCGGTCTCGGATATCGTCCAGAAAGGAGTCGGGAAAACGCATGGCCCTAATTCAAACCGCCCATAGCGGCACATCCGGAGTTTGCAGGTGAAAGAAACCGATTGTACCGCTTCATCCGGTGAAAACGCAATGACGCCCTTGGCAAACCCTGCTGACCGCCCATTCTCCATGAAGCACCGTCGGGCATCCCAACTGTCTAATATATTACCTCCTTCAGGAAATTCCTTTCCGGCAAAGGCATTACGGTTCACCGTTTCGCTTGCTTTTGGCATGCATTGGCTGAACAATGGTGGGCAGTTAGCGTTGGAAGGAAGCGCCAGCTTGCGAACGGATTGGGGTCGATTCGCAGCCGATCACCAGGTGGGCGGGGTCATGCAATTACAACCAGCCAGGCGGCCCTCGGCATGAATAATCTGTCGGTAGATGGCACTGGCAGTTGTCTAAAGTGCATGACAAATGGATGGAACTTAGGGGCACTCATTGAATTCTCGCGGCAGTAGCAGGTCTGAACTGCTTCTGAAAATCATCGATGAACAGGACATGGATGAAGCCGTGGGCCTGATACGCGATATCGGACAGTATCAGCACACTGTCTATCACCTTGCCCACCGCACCAATTCGCCCACCGACCTGCCCTATTTCAAGTCAACCTACCCCTATAGCTGGCTTGGTCATTACCTGGAGAAGGAATATTTCGACATCGACCCGGTCATTCTTGACGGATTTCACCGCAGCGAACCGTTCTTCTGGTCGGAACTCGAAAGAAAGACCGATCAGCACGACGCATTTTTCGCCGATGCATACGAGCACGGCATAGGGCGAACCGGATTTTCCGTTCCCCTCAATGACCGGTCCCAGCGCAAGGCGATGTTCTCGGTAACCAGCAACATGGACGAAGATAGCTGGCGCATCAAGATTGACGTCGAGCGCGAAATGCTGATGCAAATTGGTGATGTCCTGCACCGCAAGGCTGTGCGGCAGGTTTACGGCAGCAGGGAGGCGCCGGCACTTTCTCCCAGGGAAATTGAATCCCTGCACTGGACAGCACGCGGCAAGGACTGCGCATCCATCGCCGAGATACTCCAATTGTCGGAACATACGGTCCGCGACTACCTGAAATCGGCCCGCCACAAACTGGGCTGTGTAACCATCGCCCAGGCAATTCATGAAGCGACAAAACACCGGTTGATTTCGTTTTGAGCAGGTTCCTCAGATTCAGCCCTGCTACCGGTTTCATTTATCGCAATCAGGAGTAGAATTATATTGAGAACTCTCCTTTTGCGGCAGCCACTGGCCCGCTAACCCCTTAAATTTAGGGGATTGCGGGATTTGCGCATCGCATGCTGAACTTGAATTGAAAAAGCACTGGCCAGTCTCGAAGTGGGTTCGAAAGCACAGGCTTTTTCAAGCACTGCCCGGTTTGAGTGGGTCAAACCGGGCAGTTTTTTACGTCGGAATGACGCCGCTAGACGTGTCCGGCTTAAATGGAATCGTTTGAGCGCCGGGCGTTTGGTCTTCGGCAAGGAGGAAAATGCGGCGCAGTGCAGGCACTGTCAGCTTTTTGCAACGCGGTCCGAAGGCCCGGAAACCAGGTTCAGGCGATTGCAGAAAACCCGATACATTCATGATGTTAAGTGCCCGGCTGTGGTGTCTTTTGCGCTCTGTCTTCGCCGAAATCCTCGCGAGGTGGCAAGGCACCGCGCTGCGGTGTTCTCCTTGCCGGAAACGAAAAATCCATCCATGCAAACTGCTTTAATTTAAACCGGACACGCTCTATCCGCTCAGCCTGGCTTTCAGTTTGGCACCGGCCACACCCATATCCACCTGCCCGCGATAACGCTCTTTCAAAAGTCCCATGATCTTGCCCATGTCGCGCAGCGATTGCGCCCCCGTTTCCTCAATGAGTTCGCCGATGACGCCGTCCAGTTGCTCACCGTCCAATTGCTCGGGCAAAAACTCCTTTATGATGCCGATCTCCGTCTGCTCCTGATCTGCAAGATCCTGCCTGCCGCCCTTCTGATAGAGTGCAGACGATTCCTCGCGCTGTTTGACCATCTTTGAAAGGATGTCGAGCACCTCCTCGTCATCGGCCTTGTCCTTGCCCTTTCCCCTCAATGCAATATCGCGATCGATAATCGCTGCATGGATGAGCCGCAGGGTGGAAGTGCGCTTGCGGTCCTGGCCTTTCTGGGCCGCCTTCAAAGAATCGGCGATCTGTTCTCGCAACATATTTTCCCGTCCTTCCGAAATCCGGATTCCTGCTTTGGAAAATCCAGCTGTTATGGGCTAGCCGGACTTAAAGCTCAACCGGCCTTTCAAAGAGTTGATAACGGTGGTGAAAAGCACCCGGCCACGGTTGACCATGCCTGCTTGTAGAACTATTGAACCGCTTCAGCCGCATTCTTGTTTTATCGAACCGCCGGAGTTCACGGCGCGTACAGTTGCGCACGCCATGCCGGTTTGTATCCGCGCCTTGCGTTAATGGAGCCCCTGGCAATGACCGATACGCTGACCAAAAATTCTGCCATCCCGAATGACGCGCCAGAACAAGGCACGACGCCCGGATGGAGTGTTGCCAAACCAACAGCCGTGCTCGTACTCGCCGACGGTACGGTGATTGAAGGCAAGGGCGCCGGTGCCACTGGCGAAGCCGAAGCGGAAGTCTGCTTTAACACCGCAATCACCGGGTATCAGGAAATTCTCACCGACCCTTCCTATGCAGGGCAGGTTGTCACCTTCACCTTTCCTCACATCGGCAATATCGGCGCTAACGACGAAGATCAGGAAACCTTCAATCCGGCTGCAGCTTCCGGCGTTGTCGGGGCAATCTTCAAGGCCGATATCACCGATCCCTCGAATTACCGGTCTGCCCGCCATTTCAACGACTGGCTGAAGGCACGCAACATCATTGCCATGTGCGGCATCGACACACGGGCACTCACGGCACATATCCGCGAGAACGGGCTGGCAAATGCCGTCATCGCCCATCACCCGGATGGAAAGTTCGACCTTGCAACGCTGAAAAAGCGCGCTTCGGCCTGGCACGGGCTTGAAGGTCTTGATCTTGCCAAAGAGGTCACCACTGGCCAATCCGCACAATGGAAGCAAACGCCCTGGCGCTGGAATGAAGGTTACGGAGAACAGGAGGCCGGCGATTTCAACGTGGTGGTGATCGACTACGGCGTAAAGAGCAACATATTGCGGCTGCTGGCCGGTCTTGGCTGCAAACTTACCGTCCTGCCGGCAAAAGCGACCGCCGAAGACGTGTTGTCACACAATCCCGACGGCGTCTTCCTGTCCAATGGTCCGGGCGACCCGGCAGCCACCGGTGAATATGCAGTACCGGCAATCCGCGGTGTGCTGGAAAAGGACATCCCTGTCTTCGGTATTTGCCTTGGTCACCAGATGCTGGCCCTCGCGCTGGGCGCTGCGACCGAGAAGATGCATCAGGGCCACCACGGTGCCAACCACCCGGTAAAGGATCACACCACAGGCAAGGTAGAAATCGTATCCATGAACCATGGCTTCTCGGTATCAGGCAAGAGTCTGCCTAAAGGTGTCACCGAAACCCATGTATCGCTCTTCGACGGGTCCAATTGCGGCCTGGCAGTCGATGGCAAAGCCGTCTTTTCGATCCAGCATCATCCCGAAGCCTCCCCGGGACCGCAGGACAGCCACTATCTGTTCCGCCGTTTCGTCAACCTGATGCGTGAGCGCCGGGGTATGGAACTGCTCGCCGAGTAGCTGCCATTTTCAAATGCCGGCTCAGGCCGCTCCGGCGCTGACCGCATCGCTTACCGGCTGTTCCTCGCGAACGAAGTACAGGATCAGGCCGCCAGCGGCGATAAACCCGATCACCATGAACAGCGCCAGCCTTGTTGCCAGCTGTTCGGCTTCAGCTGCCTCCAGCCCGTCCGCGATGTAGCGCGCGGTGGTATCGGCGATCAGCCATCCAAACAGCGCCGGGCCGACAACCGAAGATGACCGGCCGGCCACTGCAAACAGGCCGAAAAACTCGGCACTCTTGCCCGCCGGAGCAAGCTTGGCAACCATGGTACGGCTGACCGACTGCAGCCCGCCCATGGCAAAACCGGCGATGCCCGCGATGACGAAGAAGATCCAGCCTGCAAGATTGGTTTGTAGCCACAGCACGGCCAGCATCATGCACACCATGGAAACATAGAGCGCCAGGCGGCCGCTGAAACGCTGGCTGATTTCGCCGAACGCCCAGGCACCCAGCATGTTGGTCAGCCCCACCAGGATGATGAGAATGATCAGCTGTTCCTGGCCAAATCCGTACAGGACCGCACCGATGATCGCAGCGAAGTTGAGCGCGATCATCACACCATCATTGTAGAGAATGAAGGAGGCCATGAACTTGAAGTATTCGCGATGCTGGCCCAATTGCTTCAGCGTGCGCCACAACCGCTTGAAGCCCAGGGTCCACACACTCTCGCCCGGATTGAGTTTTGCCGGCTCTGCCCGCTCCTCAACAAACAGGATGAGCGGCAGGGTGAACAAAAGATAGTAGACTGCGGTGATCACCAGCGTCAGCCGCAACACGAAATTGCTGTCGAAAATGACCACCAGCGGCAGCACAATCGCCAGACACAGATTGCCGCCGATCGACCCGATCGCCCATCCGTTCCCCGAGATACGGCCGAAATCACGCCGGTCAGCGATTTCCGTCAAAAAGGCGTCATAGTAAACCTGAGCCGATCTGTAGCCGATCTCGGCCAGGATGAAGAAGGCCATGCCGGTGAAGACATCGCCCTTTCCAACGAAGAACAGACAGCCGGTAAACCCCGCCGACAGAAAGGTGAAGACGGCAAGCATCCGCTTTTTCACGGCAAAGTGGTCGGCCAGCGTGCCGAGTATCGGTGAGATCAGGGCAACGGCAACCATGGCGATCGCGACCGAAAAGCCCCAAAGCTTGGTGCCTTCCGCCCCGCCCACGACACCCTGTTTGAAATAGGCGGAATAAACCGCCAGCAGAACGACTGCCGCATAGGCGGAATTACCGAAATCGTAGAGATACCAGGCCGTTCGCCTGCCTTTTGGCGTTGCAAAAAACTCTCTCACGCTGCACTTCCCCGTTCCCTCGCTTCTCCGCCCCGCATAATGTGAGCAGATACCTTACATACCCCGCATGTCGGCACGGTCAAACGGATAGGCCGAAACTTCCTGTGCCGCCTCGCGCTTGTCAGCATCCTGCGAGTAGACGCCGTGATAGCGATCGGGAAGTTGCCCGGCAATGCTGCGCATGACCTGTTCACCAATCCTGTCGTACCAGTCCTTGCGGTCAGCCGGGCTTAGCTGAGCGGAATTTTCCGGTAGTGACAGATCGAGCGGCTTGCCGATGGCGATTATGAGTTTCGGCCGCCATTGCCTGAACAGGTTTTCGAACCCGATCAGCCCGACCGGCACCACGCGGGCACCGCTTTCCATGGCGATATAGCCGACACCGCCACGCGGTGGTCTTAGGACCTGGGCCCAGGATCCCCCTTCTGGAAATATGCCGACAACGCCACGTTTGCGCAGCACCGCGACCGAATAATCCAGAGAGGCACGCGAATAGGCGCCCCGGCGAACCGGAAAATAACCCCACAGGGAGGGAATGAACTTGACGATGAAGGGCGCATTGGGAAAGCGGAAACCGCCAACAAACTCAACCTGGCGGCGGGTCAGGCTGAGCAGCGCCACCGGGTCTGCAAAATGGAAATGATTGGCAGCCAGGATAACCGGGCCGGTGGCAGGCACGTTCTCGCTTCCACGAATTTCAAGCCGTGAAACGATCCTGAAAGCTACAAGGGCCAGCCGGCGCAAAATCCAGCGCATGACCCTGCGGCGCGGATACGGGTAATCCTCCCGGTCCGCACGCCGTGCCGCTGCTGTGCGGCTGTCATCAGCCTCAACAGATGCTGTCACAGGCTTCTGGCATTGAAAGTATCACAGGCCTCAATACGGCCGGATTCAAATCCGCGCTCGAACCACCGGCGGCGTTGTTCGGAAGTCCCGTGATTAAATGCTTCCGGCACCACATAGCCCTGGGTGCGTTTCTGGATCGCATCATCGCCAATCTGGTTTGCCGCAACCAGAGCTTCCTCCAGATCGCCCCTCTCAAGCCAGCCCTGCTTGGCAACGTAATGTCCCCAGACACCGGCAAAACAATCAGCCTGCAACTCGACCTTGACCGACAGCCGGTTCACTTCCAGCTTTCCCATGCTCTGGCGCATCCGGTTGAATTCAGGCAGCACGCCAATCACGTTCTGCACGTGATGGCCGACTTCATGCGCCAGCACATAGGCTTGCGCAAAATCGCCCTTGGCACCGAACTGGCGTGCCAGCGTCTGGTAAAAGGAAAGGTCGATGTAGACCTGATTGTCACCAGGACAATAGAACGGGCCGGCGGCCGAGGAGGCCAGCCCGCAGGCCGAACGCACCTGACCTTCAAAAAGGTTGAGCGTTGGATGGGGGTATCGCTTGCCATAGGCGCGGAAAATATCGTCCCAAACCTCTTCGGTGGACGCCATGACCACTTCCATGAATTCACGCATTTCGTCGTTGCGCCCGCCGGTTCCCGTTTGCCGGTTTACCTCCGGTGTTTGCTGCGGTGAAATGGAGGGGCCAAGGCCACCACCCAGCCCTCCGCCGGCAAGGCCGCCCAGGACTGCAAGCGGGTTAAGTCCCAGCGCCCATAATATGAGCCCGATAATGACCAAAGTCCCGCAGCCCATGCCACCCGACCGCATCGGGCGCACACGGCCGCCGGTCGGGATACGAAATCCGCCACCCCTGCCCGACGGAATTTTGAACATGCCGCCGCCTCCGCGGCCTCTCATATCTTTGACGTTTTTGCTGCGACGCCGGCCTTTCCAACGCATCTTTGCTGGCTCCTGCTCTTTGGCGGTATTCAGTCGTGGGTTCACGCTTTTCCCGTAAGGTAAAGCACATTTGCCTGAGCTTGCAAACGCCACATTCGGCAAGGGGCAGCATTCGGCCACCGCAGCCAGTACGCAGGTCCCGGTAAGCAGCACCTGATGATCACTTCGTGATCCACCTTCGATTGACATTCAGTCGGGCCTGTCGGCACGTTCGCTCTACCTGCATGGGAAAGGATAAGGACATGCCCGGTGAGCGCAGTAGCTGACATGACGTGGGATGCAGTGGAGGCACCGCTTTCCGGCGGCGCTCCGGCGCTGTTGGCAATCGGCGCAGCGTCAAAGGAACACGGGCTGCATCTGCCGATGAATACCGATGCAGTTCAGGCTGAATGGCTGTGCCGGGAAGTGGCCAAAAGAACCGGTGCCTTGTGGTGGCCGCCGCTGACCTACGGCTTTTATCCCGCCTTTACCGACTTTCCCGGCTCCATCACCCTGACAGGGGAAACCTTTCAGGCCCTTCTGCACGAAGTCTCGTGCGAAATTCTGCGCTGGAAGCCAAACGGCTTGTTCGTGCTCGACACCGGCGTTTCCACCTTGAAGCCGGCAGCACAAACCCTGGCGCGGATCGACAACGCCTTTCATGTTCCGGTCGTTGAAGGCCGCCGTTATCGCGAAGTGGCAAACCGGCTTGGCGAACAGGTTACCGGCTCCCACGCCGACGAACTGGAAACCTCCCACATGCTCGCCATCGCTCCCGGTGTTGTGGACATGACCCGGGCCAAAGCCTCGCCCCCCGGCGAAATTCCAGGCACGCTCACCCGGCAGAATGCACCATCCGGCTCCTATGGCGACCCAACACTAGCATCGCTTGAAAAGGGCGAAGCTGTCGCAACAGCAAAGGTGAAAGACTGTGTCGAGGCTGTGCAGTCGCTGGCAAAAACAGCTTGATTCCACGGTATCTTGCCGTGGCAGCCGCAAGCCTGTTAATTCCGCTGAAAGCTCGCATTTCCGGGGTTTCATAGCCCGGCGCTTTACCCTATAAGGCGGGCTTAGCCACAGAGCTGATTGATGCCGCCCGGACAGCCCAAGCTGCCCGGTTTTTTATGCAGGGCGCGAACCCGCCGGAACGACACCATGCCGAAACGCCAAGACATTGATTCCATCCTGATCATCGGGGCGGGGCCGATCATTATCGGCCAGGCCTGCGAGTTCGACTATTCCGGCACCCAGGCCTGCAAGGCGCTGAAGGCCGAAGGCTACCGGATCATTCTGGTCAATTCGAACCCGGCCACGATCATGACCGACCCCGATCTCGCCCACGCCACCTATGTGGAACCCATCACACCCGACGTGGTTGCCCGCATCATCGAGCGAGAACGCACCGAGCATCCCGGCGACAAGCTGGTGCTGCTCCCCACCATGGGCGGGCAAACGGCGCTCAACTGCGCCCTGTCGCTCAAGCAGATGGGCGTGCTCGACAAATGGGACGTCGAGATGATCGGCGCCGATGCCAAAGCCATCGACAAGGCGGAAGACCGCAAGCTGTTCCGTGAAGCAATGGATCAAATCGGGCTTTCGACACCCCGCTCACGCCTTGCCAACGCCACGGAAATCAAGACCCTGGACAAGGAGCGTCATGCTGCCGAAGTCGCCCGCATCAAGGCGGAAATACCGGACGGTCACAAACAGCAGACAGCGCTGGACGATTTCGAGAAGGAATGGGCAGCAGGCGAAACAGACCGCAAGGAACGCTACAAGGCCCATGCCCTGGCAATTGCATCCGATGCACTCACCGTTGTCGGCCTGCCGGCCATTATCCGTCCCTCCTTTACCCTTGGCGGCACAGGCGGCGGCATAGCCTACAACAAGGCGGAATTTTTCGAGATCGTCGAAAACGGCCTGGATGCTTCGCCCACGACCGAGGTGTTGATTGAAGAATCGGTGCTCGGCTGGAAGGAATACGAAATGGAGGTCGTCCGCGACAAGGCGGACAACTGCATCATCATCTGCTCCATCGAGAACATCGACCCGATGGGCGTGCATACCGGCGATTCGATCACCGTCGCACCGGCGCTGACGCTGACCGACAAGGAATACCAGATCATGCGCAACGCCTCGATCGCGGTGCTGCGCGAGATCGGGGTGGAAACCGGCGGCTCCAACGTACAATTCGCCGTCAACCCGAAAGACGGCCGTCTCGTCGTTATCGAAATGAACCCGCGGGTTTCAAGGTCTTCTGCGCTTGCCTCCAAGGCGACAGGGTTCCCGATTGCAAAGGTGGCTGCACGGCTTGCTGTCGGCTACACGCTGGACGAGTTGGAAAACGACATCACCGGCGGTGCAACGCCGGCCTCGTTCGAACCGTCAATCGACTACGTCGTAACGAAAATTCCGCGCTTTACCTTCGAAAAGTTTCCAGGCGCAGAACCGGTGCTGACGACGGCAATGAAATCTGTCGGCGAGGTCATGGCAATCGGCCGCACATTCCCGGAATCCCTGCAGAAGGCACTGCGCGGGCTTGAAACAGGTCTTACCGGTCTTGACGAAATCGATATCCCCGGGCTCGGCGAGGGCGACGACAAGAATGCGATTTCCGCAGCCCTTGCCTCCCCCACCCCCGACCGGCTGCGCATGGTCGCACAAGCCTTTCGCGAGGGCTGGACCACCGAACTCGTACACCAGGCCTGCAGCATTGATCCCTGGTTTCTCGATCAGATCAGCGACATCATTGCCATGGAGGCACGCATACGCGAGCATGGCCTGCCGGATGATACGGACAATCTGCGCATGTTGAAGGCCATGGGCTTTTCCGATGCACGCCTTGCTTCGCTTGTGGCCATGGATACGGCGGATGTCGCGGCTGCCCGCGAAAAACTCGGCGTTCATCCCGTCTACAAGCGCATTGATACCTGCGCTGCGGAATTTGCCTCGCCAACGGCCTATATGTACTCAACCTATGAAGTGCCGTTTGCCGGGAAAACCCGCAGCGAAGCCCAGGTCTCGGACCGCAGGAAGGTCGTCATTCTCGGCGGCGGGCCAAACCGCATCGGCCAGGGCATCGAGTTCGATTATTGCTGTTGCCATGCTGCCTTCGCCCTGTCGGATGCCGGTTATGAGACCATCATGGTCAACTGCAACCCGGAAACGGTGTCCACCGATTACGACACTTCCGACCGGCTTTATTTCGAACCGCTGACAGCAGAGGATGTGCTGGAAATCCTGCGCGCCGAGCAGGAAAAAGGCACCCTCCATGGCGTCATCGTCCAGTTTGGCGGCCAGACCCCGCTGAAACTCGCCGGCGCCCTGCAGGAGGCGGGCATCCCCATCCTCGGCACGCAGCCCGATGCAATCGACCTTGCCGAAGACCGCGACCGTTTCCAGAAACTGTTGCACAAGCTGAAGCTTCGCCAGCCCAAAAACGGCATTGCCTATTCCGTCGAACAGGCGCGCCTCGTTGCCGCCGAACTTGGCTTTCCCCTCGTTGTGCGCCCTTCCTATGTTCTGGGCGGGCGGGCCATGCAGATCATCCGGGATGAGGCAGGCCTTTCCTCCTATCTGCTGGACACGGTGCCCGAACTCGTGCCGGAGGAAATCAAGGCGCGCTATCCCAACGACAAGACCGGACAGATCAACACCCTGCTGGGCAACAACCCCCTGCTCTTCGACGGCTATCTGCCAAACGCCATCGAACTTGATGTCGACTGCATCAGCGATGGCAAGGAAGCGTTCGTCCCCGGCATCATGGAGCACATTGAGGAGGCCGGCATCCATTCGGGGGATTCGGCCTGTTCCCTGCCGCCCTATACGCTTGATGCCACCACCCTCGACGAACTTGAGCGCCAGACGAAACTGCTTGCCGCCGAGCTCAAGGTCGGCGGCTTGATGAACGTGCAATATGCCATCATGGATGGCGAGATCTACATTATTGAGGTCAATCCGCGCGCCTCACGCACCGTGCCCTTTGTTGCCAAGACCCTGGGCAGCCCGGTGGCCAAGGCTGCCGCCCGCATCATGGCGGGCGAAACCGTTGAAAGCGCTTTTGCCGATTATGGCGGCAAGCCCGATCCTCGCGCACTCAGACACATCGCGGTCAAGGAATCGGTTTTCCCCTTCACCCGTTTTCCCGGCGTCGATACCCTGCTCGGCCCGGAGATGCGCTCCACCGGCGAGGTGATGGGCCTCGATACCACCTATCCCATGGCTTTCGCCAAGGCACAGCTTGGCGCCGGCACCGATCTGCCACGCAAGGGCACGGTGTTCTTTTCCATGAAGGGGGACGACAAGGGGCGGGTGCTGGAATCTGCCCGCGAACTGGCAGAGGCCGGTTTCCAGATTCTGGCAACCGGCGGTACCTGCCGCTACTTCAACGATCACGGTGTTGAGGCAGGGCGCATCAACAAGGTCTTGCAGGGCCGCCCCCACATCGAGGACTCAATCAAGAACCGTCAGGTGCAACTGGTCTTCAACACCACGGCAGGCCAGAAGGCGGTTTCCGATTCAAAGTCCCTGCGCCGGGCAGCACTGATGATGAAAGTGCCATATTTTACCACCGTCAACGGCATCAAATCCGCCACCCTGGCCGTGCTGGCATTGCGCGAAGGCGACCTCGCGGTCAAACCGCTGCAGGATTATTTCAACTGACCCTTCTTGCAGGTCGCAAAACCGCCGATCGGTCTATGGTGACGATTTTTCTTGGTTGTCCAGCTGTGGCAATATAACCGGCAGTTCCGCCGGAAGGTTCGATTTGCATCTTGCAGAAGGGCAGGAATACAAAAACAGGGGGAAATTTCATCAAAGCCGACAAGCGCTATGCGCTTTTCATATTAGCGGCAATCTTTGCGGTTGCGCATCTAGACAGACATGTTCTTGGCATTTCCCTTGATGCAATCGGCAAGGAATTTGCGCTGTCGGATAGCCAACTCGGATTTTTGTCCGGTTTTGTTTTTGCCGTGGTTTTTGTTGTCGCCGGTTTTCCGATTGCCTGGCTTGCTGCAAGGGGAAGCCGCCGCAACATTGTCGCAGCATCAGCAACGCTCTGGAGCGTGCTGACCATATTGACCGCCTCAGCACAGAATTTCCTGCATCTGATCATCGCCCGAATTGGCGTGGGCATTGGCGAAGCAGGTGCTGTTGCCCCAGCCCACTCCATGATTTCCGACTTGTATCCGCCCGACCGCAGAACCTCTGCATTGGCGACGTTTACGACGGGCGCAAATATCGGCGTGTTACTGGCCTTTTTGATTGGCGGCATTGCCGGGCAAGCGCTTGGCTGGCGTTGGGCGTTCGTGATTGCCGGAATGCCGGGTTTACTGCTTGCGGTTTTGCTTCGGTTTACGGTCGGCGAACCGATGCGCGCATCCGATAAAACAGTATCATCAAAGCCAAGCACCCTGTTCGCTTCGAGTTTAAAAACCATCTGGGATGACCAAGGCCTGTTCCACGCCATGATGGGGCTGGCGCTTACCGGCATTGTAACCTTTGGTGCGCTTGCATGGACCCCCGCCTTCATTATTCGCGCACATGGGTTAGGTCAGGCACAAACCGGTGTTTACCTGGCCTTGAGCATCGGAATCATCGGTGGAATTGGCACCTGGCTTAGCGGACGGCTGGCAGACCGGCTTGGCGCGAATAACGCCAAATGGCGCATTGGCATTGTGATTGTGGCCATCCTTGCAGCAAAGCCGCTGATCTGGGGGTTCCTCCTGATCGGCAATACAAGACTGGCGCTCACGCTTTATACCATCGCTTTAACCATGGGAGCTGTCTTCTGGGGCCCCACTTTTGCTTTTTTGCATTCACGCGTGGCCAATGAGATGCGGCCCATGGCAACCGCCATATACTTGTTTGCCTTCAACCTGATCGGGGTTGGCATCGGTCCAACCGTGGTCGGCTTTGCCTCAAGCAATGTATTCCACGGCTTTGGCACCCATTCTCTGGGGATTTCCATGGCGGCGATCCACCTCGCCGGCCTTTGGGGACTGTGGCACTATTGGAAAGCGATGCAGACGATTAACTGACGATGGTCTTCAACTGGTTTCGCAACCAGGCATGAGCCGGATCATCCGTGTAGTCATCATGCCAGATCATGTGCCAGCTTTCAGGGGGCGTTTTGAAAGGAACCTTGAATATTTTCAGGCCAAGCTGATCGGCAAACCTCTCTGCTATGTTGGAGGTCACCACCCCGATCAGGTCGGTGTCGGCAACAATGTAGGGCAACGACAACATGCGTGAAGCCTTGCAGACAATCCGGCGAGTGCGGCCTTTTGCTTTGGCTTCCTGATGAAAACTCGATGCCCGGCGCAGTGAATCACCGATCAAAACCCATTGAAGACTAAAGAAATCATCCTCGGTGATCGTGTCCTTGTGACCAATCACCGGATGATCGGCTCGGGCGATGATGCATGTTTGTGTTGATAACAGATGGCTGGAACGGATCTTATCCTCGTTGATTGGGATGACGAACAAACCCAGGTGAACTTCCTTGGCTAAAATCCTCGCTCGCAGCTTCTCCGGATCCATGGGCTGAAGCGCAAAAGAAATGCCGGGGCAGTTCTGGGCAGCATGGCGGATCAAAGCCGGCATCAGCACCGGTTCAACCGCATCCGACATGATGATCTTGAACTCCATGACGGAGTCTTCGGGGGAAAAATCACCCGCTTCCTCCAGCGATTTTTCTATTGCTTTTAGTGCCTTGCCAATAACGGGCGCGAGGCGCCTGGCCTCATCGGTTGGAGCGATGCCCTTGCCTTCACGCTCAAACAGCGGGTCATTCAACGTATCGCGTAACCGGTTGAGCGCATTGGAAACCGCTGGCTGGCTAAGCGCCAGCTTGTTGGCTGCCTTGGTAATGCTGCGCTCACTGAAAACAGCCTCAAAAACCAGCAGCAGGTTCAGATCAAGATTTCTTAAATTCATGTTGTGAATACACTCCATCACGAAATGAAACTTGAATGTGCAGAATATTCCGATCAAATCCTAACACAATAAGCTTTTTGGACTCCTGATCGCTTCAGCGAATTATGTCTGTGAATATAATTCATTCAAGCCATGAATGTTTATTCAAATGAAAACGGGAAGCTTGAGAGGCTTTTGACGGGGGTCTTGTGTGTTGCTGGGGATGGAAATGGACCGGACAGACGGGGTTAGGGCGGCTCTTCAAAGCAGCTCAGAGCGCGTGTTCGACAAGGCTGGGTACCCGGCGGGGTCTGGCCTGACGCGCTTGTACCGCCATCACCTGTTAATGCCGGTCTTTGCCGGGGCTGTGGCATTTTGCTTGCCTACGAGTGCGACAGCGCAAACTGTTGTTCCCCCTTCCAATGGCCCCTGTGTCGTGACGGGATCAACCGTTACCTGCATCGGCAATGTGTCTGCCGGTATTGCTGCCAACACGCCCGGAATTGACACGCTCAATGTCAACAACCTCACCCAGAATGTTGCGCCGGCTGCCGGAGTTTCCGGAGTCTCATTCATCAATTCGGCGGTCGATTCCAACCTGTTTGTGAGTGTCAACGCACCGCCCTTCAGCATCATGACCAACGGTGATGATGCCCGCGGCATAGTGGTCGATAATCAAAGAAATGGTGATGTGTTCGTGACAGCCATCACTGATATTTCCACCCAAGGCGACTTCAGCCGCGGAATTGAAGCGATCGTGGATGGGTTTGGCAGCGTATTTGTCGACGCGACCGGGACCATTTCGACGATGGGAGAAGAAGCGAACGGTCTCCATGCCGAGCAGACCGACGAGGATGGCAACGTCTCGGTCATATCGGCGGGAACAATCAGCACAACCGGCGTTGATTCGCGTGGCATTTTTGCCAATCAGCGCGGCGGCGATGGCAATGTGACTGTCTCGACCAACAGCGCGATTTTGACCACTGACCTGCGTGGCAGAGGTATAGAGGCAACACAATCAAGCGGGGACGGCAACATCACTGTCACATCGACAGATACGATTGCCACGCAAGGGCGCGATGCCGTCGCCATTCTGGCATTCCAGTTTGCCGGAGCCGGTGATGTCATCGTGAATGCCGATGGCGATATTTCCACCCAAGGGGACCGCGCGCCGGGAATCAATGCCGCCTTGCAGACCGGAGCCGGACGAGTGATTGTCACAAACCGGGGAGCCATTACCACCCAGGGGGAGAACTCGAACGCAATCAGCGCTACTAATTCGGTCGACGGCATTACACAAGTCACCACCCACGGCGCGATAAACACATTTGGAGAGCGTTCGGAAGGAATAGCGGCAAGCACCTTTGGAGTGGGTGACATTGTCGTTACCAACAATGCCGCCATTCATACCCGTGGCAGGTCATCGGACGCCATAAGCGCCAATCGCAATGGCGGTGACGGACATATTCGCGTTACTGTGAATGACGACATCATCACTGAGGGCGACAGTGCCGAAGGTGTCTCTGTGGGTTCTTCCAGCGGCAGCGGTTTTGACGTTGAGGTCACTACGAATGCAGACATTCGAACCACGGGAGAATTTGCCGAAGGAATTGACGTTTCGAAGATAGTATCGGGCGAAATCAACATTACCACCAACGGGAATGTGACGACTTCAGACGAAAATTCAACCGCAATACGTGCTGATCACTCAGGCAATGAAGGCAACATCAATGTTGCCATAAACGGCGCCATTGCAACCAGCAGCGAAGGATCATCCGGCGTTCGGGCTGTTCAGCAACAGGGCGACGGTGATGTCACGGTTTCGGTTACCGGTTCGGTCATGACCGCGAATGACGATTCTCCGGGTGTGCGAGCCGAGCAGGACGGCGGAGACGGCAATGCGACCATAAACGTTAGCGGCTCCGTGATCACCAATGGCAGGGATTCTCCCGCCTTGCACGCACTGCAGGAGGCTCGGGACGGGGATGTCATCGTGAATGTTTCCGGCGGCACCGTTCGCGCGACCGGCGCCAATTCCCAGGCCATTCTGGCTGAACAGGCCGGCCGCGATGGCAATGTTCTGATCAACACGAATGGCATGGTCGTTTCTTCCGATGGCAACGCAATCGATGCGCTGGTGATCGGCAACGGCACCATCAACATCAATGCGGCGGGATCCGTTAGCGGAACAACCGGCATCGTTGTGCAGAACAGAGCCGCCATGGCGCCGGCAACCATCACCACGTCTGCCACCATCACCGGGACCGCAGGCACAGCCATCGATTTGCGTGGTGACGGTAATGATATTGTTACTCTTCGCGGTGGTGCGGTTATCAACGGCTCGATCGATTTCGGTAACGGCAATGATGGCATGGGCGGCACCAATCCGAATGATATTGACACGCTGAATGTTCTGCCAGGCTTTAACGGGACCGTGAACTTTGCCGACACCCAGGGCGATGATGACCTTCAATCTGCGCCGGAGAACATCCAGCTTTCCGGCGGCGGTGTGCTGATCAATGGTGGCACCACGCTCATTGCCGTCGACAGGACCGGCTTTGATGCCCTGGGCACCTATATCAGCGATTTGGCGGATGGTATTTTCAATGTCTTGGATGGTCCGGCCCCAATTTCCCATGACCATTCGTCGGGTACTGAGTTTGGCTACCGTGCGATTACCGGTGATGGCGCGGCGAAAGACGGAGTTCGTTATTGGGGAACCGGATTTGGCGCAGCCCGTCACGTCGATGCCACGAACAGTATTGCCGGTTTCGGCCATGATTTTGCTGGGATTGCGACCGGAATTGAAGTGGGTGATGCCGAACTGGACGGTGCCTGGGGGCTTTTCGGCGGCTATGCCAACAGCAATATCAGCCTTGGGGCCGGCGCTGGAGGTACGGACATCGAGAGTTTTTTTGGAGGCGTTTACTGGAAACACGATTATGGCACGCACCGCATTCATGCTGCCTTTGTGGCCGGTGCGAGCGACATTGAAACCGTACGAACAGTTAACGGGCGTAAGGCAGGAAGTGAGTATGACGGCTTCTTCTATGCACCGTCTCTTACTCTATCGGCGCCGGTGGATATGCTGGCAGTACCAGCGTTCGTGAGTGGCCGGGCAAGCTATGTCGGCCTTGATCTCGACGGTTATACCGAGTCGGGCATCATGAACCCCTTGACCATTGGTGAGCGGACGGTTTCCGTGGTCAACCTTCGCGGACAGCTTTCCCTTCCACAGGTGAAGGAACATGGCAGCGGCGCCCACACCCACCTTAATTGGTCGCTGGGTGTTGATGCCACGATTGATGCAGGATCGGACAATGTAAACGCTGTCGTTGCTGCTACACCATTCAGCTTCTCGACAGAGACGGTCGAAGACACCTCGATATTTGCCGGCCTGAGTCTCACCCATACAAGTGCCGATGGTGCCCGTTCAATAACGTTTGCCGGTGAGGCACAGTCTGATCTGAATGGCGGCTATCAGGCTAGCGGCGAAGTGCGCGTCACATTCCAGTTCTAGGGTCAGGCCTCATAAACAGGGTCGAAATGGCGTTGAAGTCGCAAGGATATGCAAGGAAAAGACCGCAGGATGGGCTGGTTTCCCATTCAAGGCCTTTGACGCAACAGATCGCAGTGGTTTCATCGTCCAGGGATATGACCGATTTTCCCGGCTGCTTTGTTGCAAGTTATTGAAACCCGAAGGGTTTCTTGCAGGCTTGCGCCAGGGCGATCTCGCGGTCAAACCGCTGCAGGACTATTTCAACTGACCCTTCTTGCTGGTCGCAAAGCAAGGATGGGGGCTGTGCAGACCTTGCTGCCATCATGTGAATGTCCGCAATCGGTTTTACCACCTATGCTGCGAACGCCTCCCGGATCGCCTCGGACATCGCATCACAGATCGGACCCTTTGCTCCGCTCGCCTTCTGCAACACCAGATATGTCGGGGAACCAGCCCCGATGTCCGGCAAAGTGCGCAACACCTCGGCGTCTTCCGATGCACTCAGCAGACCAGCCGCGATCCCGGACTGCACGGCGGCGCGAACCCCCGTTGCGCTCTCACTTGTGAAGACGATCTGATATTGCCGACCAACTTCTTTCAAACTGGACAGGGCAAGGTCACGCCACCAGCAGTCTCGATCAAAGACGGCGATAGGCAGGACTTCCGACGCGGAAACATCACGGTCACGGCTGCACATCCACACAAGGTGGTCCTCTTTGAGAATAGTATCGTCCTTGCCTGGCTCAGCCACTTCATAGACGGCGAGGTCGAGCGCTCCTGACGTGAGTGCGGACGCAAATCCGGCTCCCAGGGCGCAGTGGACCTCCAGTTCAACGTCAGGGTGCAATGCCGCAAAGGATGAAATGATGTTAGCCAGTTTCGACCGGCTGTGATCGTCCGGCATTCCGATCCGCAACTTGCCTTTGAGACCCCCGCCCCGAAGCTCTGACAGGGTTGCGTCGAGAGATTGAACGACGTCTCGCGCCACCGGGTGCAGTTTCTCGCCTGCGATAGTCAGAGACACCCCTCGACCGTGGCGGCGAAAAAGCGGCTGTCCGACGACCTCCTCCAATTGCCTGACCTGAAGGCTGGTCGCGGATTGCGAACGACCGATGCGCTCGGCACCGCCCGTCACGCTTCCTGCCTCCAAAATGGCGAGGAAAGTCCGCAAATGATCGCTATTGAGATGCATCAAGCCATGCGCAATTCCGATAGTTGAAATAGAAACTACTCGTTTCTCAAATACCTGTCGAGACCTTACCTTCTTGTTCCAAAGGACAGGAGAACCCCATGTCGGTTTCAGAAATCGTGCAGATGGCCCGGCCAGGCGCCAGGCATTTCTATATGTTGCTGACGGCAACGCTTATCGCTCTGGCCCTTTGGCGACCGGGCTTGGCGCTGGATACGGCGCAGTTCGTCGTGCTCGGCATGATCCACGTCACGCCACTTGTCATTCCAGGTATCGTGCTTGCCGCCTGGATCACGGCAAGCGGGGGCAGCGATCAGGTGGCAGCAGTGTTTCATGGCCGAACGGTGCAGACTGTTATCGGGGCCACGGTCGTCGGAGCCTTGCTTCCGGTTTGCGGCGTTACTGTCCTGCCGCTGATGGCAGGGCTTCTGGCCGCGAGAGTTCCGCTGGCCCCTGTTATGGCGTTCTGGCTGGCCTCACCCATCACGGGACCGGCGATGCTGTCGGCAACGGTCGCCACCCTTGGGTGGGAGTTTGCCATCGGCAAGGCGTTGGCAGCCATTGGATTGGGCCTGTTTGGCGGGAGTATGACCGCTCTCGCCGCAAGCCGCGACTGGGTCATGTCACCTCTGCGCTCGAACCGGATCGTCGGATCGCTTGGCGGACAATGCGGCGGGTGCGGTGCAGATTCGCCGGGCTTTGATCTGCGCATCTGGCGCGACCAGGACCGCCGAGCCAGGTTCATCCGGGAAAGCTGGTCGATCACACGGCTGATCCTGTTGGTTCTGACACCCGCATTCGCGGCGGAGTATCTGCTGAACGCGTGGTTGGAGCCGAACGCCGTCGCCGCTTATGTTGGCCGTGACAGCGCCTTTGCTGTCCCGCTCGCGGTTGTCGTCGGAGGACCAGCTTACATCGACGGATATGCAGCACTTCCCCTGACCCGCGCATTGCTGGAACACGGCATGTCTTCGGGCGCGGCGATGGCCTTTCTGGTCTCGGGCGGTGTAGTCAGCATCTGGGGCGCAATGGCGATTTTTCCAGTGTTGAAACTGAAGCCGTTTCTGCTCTATCTCGCACTGGCGGCCGTCGGGTCGATGGCTTCGGGATGGGCATTCGGGGCACTCTGCTGACCTGGAGAAGCGGTCGTTCGCTGCACCCCGGCGAATGAACAGGCAGGGCTCTTAACAGCCGCTTGTATCGCCTGTTCAAATCGCCGGCCCGGGCCGCAATTTGCTGCCATCGGTAAAGCGCGAAAACCGAAACCGCGTCATGTCGTGGTCGGTTTCCTTGCCCGCGGCAATCTTCGCCATCGCCTTGCCATAGGCCGGTCCGATGCCGAAGCCGTGCCCGCTCATGCCGGTTGCCAGCATCAGCCCTTCGGTCCCCGGCACCCGGTCGCAGATCGGCACGATATCCGGCATGGCATCGATCATGCCGGCCCAGGTGGCAATCAGACGCGGTTTGCCAAGATTGGGAAACCGGGAAGCAAAAGCCTCGCGCATTTTCTCAAGTTTGCCGGTATTTGGCGCCGGTTCCAGCACCCGGCAGCGCTCGAACGGGCTTTCCTCGTCCTCGTCCCAGTTGCGTGGTGTGCCCCAGCCATCGGGAAAGCCCTTGGGCGCGCGGACATGAAACCGCGTATCGCGCCAGTGCTCGCTTGCCACGGGCAGCCATTTGAGAAAGTGGCGAAAAGCGGACGGCCCGATGTACAGATCATGAAGATCAGGCAGCGAGACCGTATAGCCGCCATCTTCGCGGCGGCGGAAAGCAAGCCTTTCATCCCCGGCACATCCTTCGAAAACGGCCGGCATGGCGGCCGTGGCGCTGACGGTGGAGCGAACGCTCAATTGCGGAATGGCGATGCCATGGCGCTGCAGGAACAGGGACGACCAGGCACCGGCTGCGACCAGAACCTGCTCACAACGCACAATCCCTTCTTCGGTAGCAACGCCCGTAATCCGGTCATTGGTGATGACAAGCGCCCTTGCAGCACAGTTTTCCCGCACCAAAACGCCCTCATCACGGGCAAGTTCGGCAAAAGCCGGCACCGCCTGCCAGGGTTCAGCGCGCCCGTCATCCTCGGTAATGGTGGCGCCGATCCAGCGATGGGCTGTGTGAAGCCCCCCCTGATCAATGCGCTGCGAGACTTCCGCCGCGCTCAAAAGCCGCGTCGTCAACTGATGGCGTTTTGCAACCTCCAGCCAGGCCTCATGCCGGGCAAGTTCTGCTTCGCTGCTTGCAAGATAGACAATGCCGCAGCGCTTGAAACCGGCCCTGCCCTTCACCCTGGCATCCAGTTCCGCCCATAGCCGGCTGGCTTCCTTCATCACCGGCAATTCATCCTCGTCACGCCCGTGCTGACGCACCCAGCCCCAATTGCGCGAGGATTGTTCGCAGGCGATCCGGCCCTTTTCGATCAGCGCCACCGAAAGCCCTTCTGCACGCATGTAAAGCGCGCTGGTAACACCCACCACACCTCCGCCGATAACAACCACATCGACGGCGTCGGGAAGACTGTCAGAAAAACGCACCGGTGTCTTGAGATTGACCGGTCCTTGCGGGTTGCTGGGCATGAAAAACTCGCTTTTTCTGCTTGCATATCCCTGCCCGGCAGCGAAAAAAAGCGTGAAATTGGAAAAGAACGTGTTATATTGACGCAAAGACAGCAAAGCGGCCCTGAGACTGTCGTCTGGGGGTCGTTTTTATTTTTGCCGGTTTCAAGCAGTCAAGTCAGCCTCCCGGTAAACCCTCCGGGCGGCAAGCGAGGAAACATGGAAAAGGTACCGATGACAAAGGCGGGTTATGAGATGCTTCAGGCTGAACTGAAGCGCCGCCAGTCCGAGGAGCGCCCCGCCATCATCGCGGCCATTGCCGAGGCGCGCGCCCATGGCGACCTTTCGGAAAATGCCGAATATCATGCCGCCAAGGAACACCAGAGCCACAATGAAGGCCGCGTCAGCGAGCTTGAGGATCTGCTTTCGCGCGCGGAAATCATCGACATATCCAAGCTTTCCGGCAAGACGATCAAGTTCGGCGCCACCGTCAAGCTCGTCGATGAGGAAACGGATGAGGAAAAGACCTACCAGATCGTCGGCGAACAGGAAGCCGATGTGAAGGCAGGCAAGATTTCCATCACCTCGCCGATCGCCCGTGCGATGATCGGCAAGAGCGAAGGCGATTCGATTGAGGTTGCCGCTCCGGGCGGAGCACGCGATTACGAGATCCTGTCGGTAAAATTCGTCTGATCCGGCCTAGGCCGGCGTCCAGTCTTTCTCGTCCTTGTCGAGCCAGAACTCGCGAAGCCAGCGGGCAGGCCGCGTGCGGTAGCGCAGCTTGGGACAGTCGCCCACCAGCGCCTCTTCCATCTTCGGCGTGCCGTGGAAGCACATGACCCGGCAGGACTTGGGCAGTGCCGGCTTGATCAGGAAGTTCAGCGGAAACAGGGGTATGGCCTGACGCTTGAAGCTGCAGATCCAGCCGTCGGGGAAATACTCCAGATCGCCATGCCTGATCGCCGTCATGGAGGTGTAGCGTTGTTCACCCTTATAGGCGATGGAGCCTTCCAGGTCGGCAGCGAAATCATCGTACAGGTAATGATGCAGCCCCGGATCGAGCCGGATTACCGAACCATGGCCACCGGGATTGCCGCGGCGTTTTTCAAGCCAGTCGCGGCCCATGCAAACCTTTCCCGGCGCATAATCGAATAGCGGCCCAAGCGGCCCGGTAACGACGACGTCGAGGTCCATCTGCAGACAGGGACCCGACAGATTGCCCTCACCCTCACGGAAGATGGTGAGTTTGCGCCAGGCGCCACGGCGCTTGCCAGTCGTCATTGCCTTGACCATCTCGTCCTCGAAGGGGACGTTCGGAAGCGGCTGTATCTCAACCTCGCTGCGGATATCCGCCGCATCCTCGGTAAAGCAGACGAAGCGGAATGGCCGGTCCATATGCCGCTCAACACCGGCATAGAGCCGGTTGACGTAATAGGCGGGAAACTTGTCGCCCCATTTGATGCAGGTGATGGTGGCCGGAGGCATTGCCGCCGCTGCTTTACGTGCCGCCGCCGCGCCGGACCTGATTTTTCTTCCCGCAGGAGCGCTGTTGCTTGGTTTTCCGGCCATTTATCCAATGTAACTCAATTACAGTCTTCACAGGCAGCCTGATAGCACCCACAAGCCGCACGGCAAGTCCAAATCGCCAGCACACCGCAAGTATGCCTTCACCTGTTACCGAATCCACACAAGAAAAACATCATTTCAGGGGATTGCCCGAGTTTCCGGGCTTTACCGGGGAAACGAGAGGCGCTCCACGAGACGTGTTCATGCTCTGCCGGCATCCTGCGCATAACGCACCGCAAGGCGGCTTAAAACCGGCAACAGGACTGGTAATTTGCTGTCACATACAACACATACAAGGTGAAAACCCCCACCGGACCGCCTGACAAACAGGCGGACAGGCAGTATAGCTTTACTTGGGATTCCTCCATTTTGCGTTATTCAAAGAGCAGATAATGTCAGAAAAAGATACCAATCCAGCCCATTCAAAAGTCATCGTCATCGGATCCGGCCCTGCCGGTTATACCGCGGCAATCTATGCTGCGCGCGCGCTCCTGGAGCCGGTCCTGATTGCCGGCCTCGAACAGGGCGGCCAGTTGATGATCACCACCGAGGTCGAAAACTATCCAGGATACGCCGATCCCGTTCAGGGGCCGTGGATGATGGACCAGATGCGCCAACAGGCGGAAAACGTCGGCGCGACGATTGTCAACGATCACGTCATGAAGGCCGATCTTTCGGTTCGCCCGTTCCGTCTGGAGGGGGATTCGGGGAAGACCTATACCTGCGATGCGCTGATCATTGCTACCGGGGCAAAGGCCAAGTGGCTTGGCCTGCCGAGCGAACAGAAATTCATGGGCTTTGGCGTGTCGGCCTGCGCAACCTGCGACGGGTTCTTTTATCGCGGCAAGCACGTGCTGGTGGTCGGCGGCGGCAATTCGGCCGTGGAAGAAGCGCTCTATCTTTCCAATCTTGCCTCCAAGGTGACGCTGGTACACCGGCGGGATGAACTGCGGGCCGAAAAAATTCTCCAGCAGCGCCTGTTTGCAAAGGAAAACGTCGAATTCATGTGGAACCATGAGCTTGCGGAAATCACCGGCAATGAAGGTGTGCCGCCTGCCGTTACCGGCGCCCGCCTCAAGCACAGCCAGAGCGGAGAGATCACTGAAGTGTCTGCCGACGGCGTGTTCGTTGCCATCGGCCATGCCCCCCAAACCGAACTGTTCGAGGGACAGTTGAAGAAAAAACCCTCCGGTTACCTGTGGACGGCCCCCGATTCCACGGCAACTGAAGTTCCCGGCGTCTATGCTGCCGGCGACATCACCGATGAGGTTTACCGCCAGGCGGTTACGGCGGCCGGTCTGGGTTGCATGGCAGCCCTTGAGGCCGAGCGTTATCTGACCGCCCGCGAAAGCGTGGCCGAAGCCGCCGAATAAGCCCTGCAACGGGGTGTCACGCCTGTACGCCACGCCTGTACGCCACGCCTGTACGATTGACGATGGGATGCTGTCATGGACTGGGACAAGTTGCGCATTTTTCACAGCGTCGCCGACGCCGGCAGCTTTACCCATGCCGCCAATCAGCTCAATCTCAGCCAATCGGCCATTTCCCGCCAGGTAAGCGCCCTTGAGGCTGATCTCGGCGTACCGCTTTTCGCCCGCCATGCCCGCGGTCTCGTGCTGACCGAGCAGGGAGAAACGCTGTATCACACCGTCCATGATGTGCTGTTGAAACTGCAGCGCACGGTCAATTCGCTGACCGAATCGACGGAAAACCCTGCGGGCAAGCTGCGCATCACCACAACCGTGGGCCTTGGAACCAGCTGGCTGACATCGCGTATCCATGAATTTCTGGATCATTATCCGGAGGTACAGGTTGAGTTGAACCTGCTCAATGAGGAGCTCGATCTGGCGACAAGACAGGCAGACTGCGCCATCCGGCTTCGCCAGCCCAGCCAGGCCGACATCATCCAGCGCAAGCTGTTCACGGTGCATTTCCACATCTACGCTTCGCCCGGATATCTAAAACGCTACGGCCAGCCGGCCAGTGTGGAGGATCTGGACAACCACCGGATTCTCGCCTTTGGCGAAAACGCCCCACCCTATCTGGCCGACATGAACTGGCTCAAAACGGTCGGGCGTCCGGAAAACAATCCGCGCCTTCCCGTTTTCGAGGTCAACAACATCATTGCCCTTCGCAAGATCACCGAATCGGGCGCCGGCATTGCCGTTCTGCCCGACTATGTGGTGGAGGAAAGCCACACCGTCGTCCCCTTGCTGCAAAGCGCCGATGTGCCCAGCTTCGATACTTATTTTTGCTATCCCCAGTCTATGCGCGGTTCTGCAAAGCTGACGGCCTTCCGTGACTTTCTGATCTCAAAGGCCCGGCACTGGGAATTCTGAAACCTGTCCCGGCTTGTCTGTTCCCTTTCTCTTCTCTAACGTCCGGTAAGGAGAGACGGTCAGGGAGAGAGGCGATGCGGCAGCAAATCCATTCCGGCGGATATCCGGCAAGAATCCGGCAGACAATTCGACAACTGCTGCTTGTTCCACTGCTGCTGGTATGCCTGACGGCAAGCGCGTCCGCGCAACTCAGCATCCAGATTGGCGGCAGCGAAGCAGAATTCAGGCAGTGGCTCGCCCGCGAAGGTTATGACCGTATCGATACCCGCAAGATCGGACTTTCCAACTCTTCCTTTCACGCCTGCAAAAACGGCAAACGCTATCGCGTCAAATTCGAATGGACAGGAAAGGTCGACCGCAAGGTAATTGGCAGTTGCCGCAGCGTGCTTGATGAAGCTGCGGTCCGCAAGCAATTGCGGCAGGCTGGCTACCGCCGCATCACCATCGAGGACCGGGCCGGGAAATTCCTTGCCATCGGCTGCCGGGACGATCAGCGGTACCGCGTTGAAGTAAACTATTATGGCGATATTGGCCGCGAACGCCGTATTGGCGATTGCCATGATGCGCTGTCCCCTCAGGACGTGACCGCAAGGCTGGAAGAACAGGGCTATGACCGCGTTAACTTCACCGATCGCCAGTTGCCGAAATATGTGGCGGAAGCCTGTTCCGGCCGCAATCGCATGGAACTGGTGATCAACCGCTTCGGCGAAATCGCGTCTTCCAGACGCATCGGTGCCTGCCGCACCGGAATTGATCCCGATGAAATCACCAGCCGGTTGCGCGAGGACGGTTTCGTCGACATCGTCATCATCGACGGCAATCTCCCGCGCTATGTTGCAAGCGCCTGCAAGGAAGACAGGCGCTTTGAGATCACCCTCAATCGTTGGGGTGAGATCACCGATCGCGTCCGCACCGGCCGTTGCAGGACCGAGTTTACAGCTGCCGAAGTGGAACAAACCATGCAGGACGGCGGTTTTTCCAACATCACGGTCATTGAAAAAGGCAACCGCTTCATTACCCGTGGCTGCAGGGACAACCGCCATCACCACATTGTGCTGGCGCGCAGCGGCAAGCTTGTAGAACGCCGTGAACTGGGCCGCTGCAATGGTCTTGAAGTCGGCAAGCTCGGTGACATCCTGCGCAAGCGCGGCTTTTCCCGCCTGCAGTTTTCCGTTGAGGGCTGTGAGGACAGAAACCGAGTGCGCATCCATTTCGACGAATTCGCCAACCGGATGTCAAAGGAAACCGTCGGCAAGTGTGACGACTAGAGCGTGTCATGATGCTCAGCTATCTGCGTGATCATTGGCAGGGGCGCCAGTCACTGGCTTGGAGCTTCTGGGTCAATCTGATCGCGCTTCGGGCGGCACTGTTCGCCTTGCAGCATTTGGTTACGCCGGAAAAAGGCAGCGATCACAGCGAGCACGCTGCGCTGGTTCTCACCGTGTCTTTTTTGGTCAACGGCCCGTTGCTGATCTGGCAGATTGTCGGTGTCGTGCGGGCCTGTGATCAGTTCTACCGGCAAACCGGCTCCCAGGCACTGGTCTGGGGCGCGCAAATATCCATGGTGCTGCTGTTTTTCCTGACCGCCACCTATGCGCTGCAGTCCTGGCAGTTCACCCTGAAAGTTCCAGAAGAGGAGAATTTCCTTACCCGCATGGATCGCGAGCATGCCGAGCGCTACAGCCTTACCGTCGAAGGCAGTACCCTGCTTCTTTCCGGTTCGATAGAGCTTGGGGCAACCCGGCGCGTGGGTGCACTCTTGAATCAGGATGCCGCCATCAAACAGGTGGTTCTGGAAAGCGATGGCGGAAACATCTACGAGGGCCGCGGACTTGCCGGCTTGTTTGCCGCAAGAGGCCTGGCCACCCATGTTGAAACCAGATGCAGCTCAGCATGCACGATTGCCTTTTCAGGCGGTACGCGCCGAAGCATATCCCGAAACGGCAGGCTGGGCTTTCATCAATACAAGGTGGATGCCGACTACGACATCCTCGTTACCAATCCCCAAAAGGAACAGGAGCGCGACCTGAAGCGCTTCCGCGAAGCAGGCTTCAGCGATGCCTTTCTTGAACGGATCTTTGCCAGCCGCCCCCAGGAAATGTGGTTTCCCGCTGCCGCCGAATTACTGCAGGCGGGCGTGGTGCATCATATCGGCAGCGCGGCTGATAGCGAATAGTCGACTGCAGACACCAACCGGGACAGCGATTTTTGAGTTTGAGTTTAGTAGAATATCTTCTCGCTCTTGCCGATCTCGTCATAAAGGCCGGCAACCTGCTCGCCATATCCGTTGTAGATTAGCGTCGGCACCCGATCGCCGGTATGCAGCACGCGCTCCGTTGCCTGGCTCCATCGTGGATGAGGCACATCCGGATTGACATTGGCCCAGAAGCCATACTCGGTTGGCGCAAGCTGTTCCCAAAAACTGACCGGCCGTTCGGCGGTAAAGGTGATCCTGCGGATCGACTTGATCGATTTGAAGCCGTATTTCCACGGCAGCGCGAGACGCAGCGGCGCACCGAACTGCTTGGCAAGCGGCTTGCCATATGCGCCGGTGACCATAAAGGCGAGATCGTTCGCTGCTTCTTCCATCGTCATCCCTTCCACATAGGGCCAGGGATACCAGAACTGCGACTGGCCGGAGGCCATCTCCTTGTCGTGAAAGGTCTCGAAGCGCACATACTTTGCTTTGGATGTCGGCTGCGAATAGTCGAGCAGCGCTTTCATCGCAAAACCCGACCAGGGAATCGTCATTGACCACGCCTCCACACACCGGTGGCGGTACAGCCGCTCCTCCAGCGGCATTGCCTTTAGCAGGTCGTCGATGGCAACTGTCTTCTCCTCCTCCACCGCGCCGTCGATGCGCACTTCCCACGGCCTTGTCTTCAGCGCCTGGGCTGCTTTGTGGATTTCCTTGTGGGAACCGAATTCGTAGAAATTGTTGTAGCGCAGATTGACCTCTTCCGGCGTAAGTTCGCGGTCGAGCTCATAGGCTTCATTGCGGGGTACCGGGTAAAGGCTGGCGGAAGGATCTTCTTGTGCGGCCCTGGACAGCGACGGCAAAAGCAATCCGCCTGACAAACTGCCAGCCGCGCCGATCCCCATCGCCATCAGTATCTGCCGGCGATTCAAGAATATTTCTTCCGGCGTCGCCTCGGCTTCGCCGATATGCCAGTCCGGTTTCTTCTGAAAATGCATGTCCGTCGCCTCCCGCGGGCAATTTAACCCATGGAGCAGGACGGCGGGAATTCACTTCTCCGCGAGATACTGGAAAGAGTAATGCTATCGCGTTGGGGCTTACATTTTGCCCTGGATGGCGCCGCGATCCTCAAGCTCGTCCTCGTCGGCACAAAGGTGCTCGTGCTTGGAGGACTTAAATCCGTTCCAGCTCTTGAAATAGTTGGCCGGATCCTGGATTTCCCCGCAGCGGGTCACGCTTGCCAGATTGCGCGGAATGCGCACCAGCGGATCGGCAACCCGGTCGCGTTCGATCAGCGTATTGGCACTGCTCTGGCCGAAGGAGTAACGCAGACCCAGCCAGGCGCTGTGATAGTCATCCTCACCGGCTTCCGCCTCACCGAAAACACTCCAGCGGCCGGAACCTTCAGGCATGAACTCGAAGCTGATATTGGCGGTGTGGCCGCGCGAGGTCAGGCGGTGGCCGAGCGATCCCCGCAGATTGTCGGTGAAGTAATAGGAAAAATCGACCTCATCGACGAATTCGGTCAGCACGTGCTGGCCGAACTGAACGCCGGCAAACACATCGATGGTAACCCGCCCGTTATACAGCGACCCTTCAACGCCCATCCGTCCGGCATGTTCGGGATTGACGTAGCCCCAGTCGCCGTAGATGCCGAGGAGGCCGACATCGGGATCGCGATAGAAAAGATGAAGCCCGGCGGCGGCACTGGTATAGCTCTCGCGATAACTGCCGATGCCCATATCGAGCTGTGCGCCAAAGCTGGGTGCAAACGGCATCGGCGTTGCAACAGACGCGATGAACATGTGATTGGTGCTTCCGCCGATGGCACCGCTTACCGCACTGAACTTGAAATTGACCCCGTCCACCGCTGGCCGCTGCTCGGCAACGGGCGTCGGATCGATCATGTTTACGCCGTCGGAGTTGGCAAGATCAGCCGCCACCGCAGGGCTTGCCAGCATGGCAGCCGCGGCGATTGTCAATCCCCAGCCTTTGATCTTTGCCCTCATCAATGGACAGCCCACCATCCCCGGTTGCGTCAAGAACCCGGGCCAGCCTTCCCAGGAAGTAGATTAACTAGGCCAGATTCGCCGAACTGGCAAAGAAAATACCGCTTTTCCCCGGCTTCAGGCAGCTGTCAGATGCCTGATACCTGCCTACTGTGGCAATCCGGCAACGTTTGCCGGGGTTAAAGCCGTTCGGACAGGCGCTGGTTAACCATAAAACGCTGGCCTACCGCATTGAAGAAGGCACGCGCCCGGCCGATTCTGCCTAGCGCAGCGCAGCGCAGAACCGCTGGATTCGCTCGCAAGCCTCGGTCAGGTCTTCCGTGCTGGTGGCATAGGAAATGCGGAAGTTCGGCCCCAGTCCGAAAGCCGAGCCATGCACCACGGCAACGCCTTCGGCTTCCAGCAATTCGCTGACGAAATCCTCATCGGTTTCAATGGTTTTGCCGGAGGGAGCGGTTTTGCCAATGCACCCTTCACAGGAAGGATAGACGTAAAAAGCCCCTTCGGGACCGGACAGGATATCCCTTTTGCCTGATTAAGCATGGAGACCACAAGATCACGGCGCTCCTCGAAAACCTTGCGCCGTTCGCCGATAAAGTCCTGCGGCCCGTTCAGCGCTTCCACCGCTGCCCATTGGGCGATCGAACAGGCCCCGGAAGTCTGCTGACCTTGGATCATGTCCATGGCCTTGACCAGTTCCTTGGGCCCTGCCGCATAACCGATGCGCCAGCCGGTCATTGCATAGGCTTTTGAAACGCCGTTCATGGTAAGCGTGCGCCCGTAAAGGGCGGGTTCCACCTGCGCGGGCGTGGCAAACTCAAAGCCGCCATAGCAAAGATGTTCATACATGTCGTCGGTCAGCACCCACACGTGGTCGTGCCGCATCAGTACGTCGGTCAGCGCCTTCAATTCGTCATGGCTGTAGGCTGCACCGGACGGGTTCGATGGCGAGTTGAAAATCAGCCATTTGGTCTTCGCCGTTACCACAGCTTCCAGAGCCTCAGGCTTCAGCTTGAAATTGTCTTCAATGGTGGTTTCGACAAAAACCGGCGTACCGCCGCAAATCGATACCATCTCCGGATAACTCACCCAGTAAGGCGCCGGAATAATGACTTCATCGCCCGGGTTGAGCGTTGCCATGAAGGCGTTGAACAGGATCTGTTTGCCGCCCGTACCCACGATGGTCTGTTCGGTTGTATATTCAAGCCCGTTTTCGCGTTTGAACTTGTCCACAATCGCCTGGCGCAGTTCTGGAATGCCGGCGACTGGTGTGTATTTTGTCTTGCCGTCGGCTATCGCCTTGTTGGCAGCCGCCTTGATGTTGTCAGGCGTATCGAAATCGGGCTCTCCGGCACCAAGGCCGATGACATCCCGGCCGGCAGCTTTAAGCTCCCTGGCCTTCTGGGAAACGGCAATTGTGGCCGATGGTTTAACGCGCGAAAGAATGTCGGCAAGAAACGCCATGACGGACTCCGGTGGGCAGTGGAAAATGCGGCAAAACTGATAGGACTCGCTGTGGCCGATTGCAAGCAAAAGCAGTGAGCTTGAGGCCATCGCGCCGGGTTTTTTTCGGACTTTATCGCCGATGGCCGCCGGTCAATCAGCGAAAACATGCCCCATTAGCCACCGGTCCACCCCGCATAACGGTTCCAGGCGTCCGATCAGGTAGTCAACACAGTTTGAGGAGAATACGGCATCGTCATAGGCCTCATTGCGATTGCGCACGACAATGCCCTTTTGACGCGCAAGTTTCTCTGCTTCCTGCGGCACCTCCAGTCCGGCCGGCACGCGTTTGAGCACAGGAGCTTCCAGATGACAACCGGCCTGCCGGGCCTGTTGCAAAGCATCTCCCAGCGCTTTGCGCTTGCCGCCATCGGCAATGGCCTCGCGGTAGCGTCGGAGCGTTTGCTTGTCGAAGCCCCACAAGCCGGCACCAAGCCCAAGGCCGCCTGCAGTAAAAACGACATGCAGCCCCGGCGAGCGCATGGGATGATCCCCGGCCCAGAAGATCAGGTGCAGATAGGTGTAGTAAGGCGTCTTGTCCTTTGAAAACCGTGTGTCGCGGTAGATGCGCCGCAGCGACCGGTTTGTGGCGGCAATTGCCTTGTGCGGCGGGTTCATCGCCGCCAGCTTTGGCGCAAGTGCATCAATCAGCGCCAGGCAAGGCCCTACTGCAAGCGTTTGAAACCGGTCGCGATTTTCAGCAAACCATTCCCGGCTGTTGTTCTCGGCCAGTTCCGCCAGAAACGCCGGCAGCGATTTCGGTATACCGGCAAACTCCGTCACCCTATCCCTCCAAACAAAAACCCTCCGGCACACAACCGGAGGGTTTGTTCAAAACGCCAATTTGGCGAAGCGATCAATCGTATGGCGAATTACAGGCCCGGCGAACGCCGGAAAATGCCATATAGGTATTCGATCCTGAATCATAGGAACGGTAATTCGCAAAGCACCAGTTGTAATGCGCCTGACTGTATCCGGGGCGCACGACCGGCGCCGGCTGTACATAGACGGGAGCCGGCTGCTGCACGATTACCTGCTGTTGGCGGGGGCGGGTCAAAGCACCCACAATGCCAAGGCCAACACCAACACCGATTCCGGTTGCAAGACCTTTGTGCCATTGCTTGTGAACAGCGGCGGCCGGTTGTGTGGATGCGGCAAGCGGCACCGTTGCCAGCATCGCAGCCGCCACAAAAGCGCTAACTGCTTTTCTCATGGAGTTTCTCCTCTCGGTCGGGTGCCAAACGCACCTGTTTTTGACGCTCGCACTTGCGAGATAGCCTTAAACTACCAGGCCGCCCCCAACCCAGATGTGACTTCCATCACATCCCAACCTTAAACCCGGAACCCGATTGAGACAAGCAAGCATGTCGAATTGTGAACATTCGCTCAGATCAGGCTTAACGGACAACCCATGGCATACAGATAGGAAAAACTTGCCGGAATTTGTTACCGCAGCTTAACCACTGTGCCAGTTTCACTGCCGGATTTCGCCCGGTTTAACGATCTGTCTGCCACCGGCTGCTATCGTTGCCATGTTAGCAGTGGGGTAGTGGGCGAAATCATGCGAATCCGGTTTTGGCTGTATTTGTTCTTCGGCGCGTTGTCGATGTTGCCGGTCATTTTCCTCGGCGCATGGGCGCAGAACAGGATTGACGCCGGCGCTGGGGCAATCGCCGGAAGTTCCATGCTGGTTCCAACGAGCTTCAGCCTTGCCGTAGCCGCCCTTGTCTCAATCCTGTTGTCCCATCTCATTTCCGAGCCGATGGAGCGCATGCAGGCTGCATTCCGGCATTTTCTTGAGACCGGTGAAGTTGCACCGCTAACCCAAAAGCGCCCGCCGTTTCTGCCCGCAGAGCAGCGCGAATTGGAAAGCTCATTCAACGCCATGGCTGAAAATTTGCGCAGCGCCCAGCGTGAACTGGCAAGACTTGCCTATTTCGACGACGTCACAGGCCTGCCAAGCCGCGATGCCGTCAACCGGCTGGGCGAGCGCGATCTCAGCAAGCTGGCCAATTCAGGCATGGAAGCTGTTCTCTTCTTCATCGACATCGACAACTTCAAGGAGATCAACGATACCCATGGTCACCAGACAGGCGATCAGGTTCTGCGATATCTGGGCGCCCGCATCGCAGACATTGTCGAACTGAATACCGGCCAATCCCCGGTCAAACCGGATCTCTCCTTCGACGCACGTACCGGCAAGGCCGCGCCCAGCCCCTGTCTTGCCCGCATTGGCGGTGATGAGTTTGCACTGTTTTTGCCTGAAAACAGGGGGTTTGCACAAAAGGACGCCATCGCAGAACAAATCCTGGATTCGGTCTCTGCGGCAATTCCCGGTATTCCCAGCAATCACTCCCTTGGCTGCAGCATCGGTGCTGCCATCTTTCCCGAAAACGGCCTGACCTTTCCTGAACTGATCAAGCGCGCCGACGTCGCCATGTACCACGTCAAAAAGTCCGGCAAATCCGGCATCCGTTATTACGGCATGGAAACCGGTGAAGTAAGTCTCGCTGAACTTCGCAGCAGCGTACAAAAGGCCATCGAGAACGATGAGATGGAATTGTTCTACCAGGCAAAAATCGATGCAGCTTCGAACGCCGTCAGTTCGGTGGAAGCGCTGGTGCGCTGGGTGCATCCGCAAAAGGGCGTCATCAATCCGGGGCACTTCATTCCGGCAATTGAAAACCATGAAACCACCAGCATGCTGGGTGAGTGGGTTATCCGGCGGGCCTGTGCCGAC
Source organism: Salaquimonas pukyongi (assembly GCF_001953055.1). Taxonomy (NCBI): domain Bacteria; kingdom Pseudomonadati; phylum Pseudomonadota; class Alphaproteobacteria; order Hyphomicrobiales; family Salaquimonadaceae; genus Salaquimonas; species Salaquimonas pukyongi. Next base: position 2,396,218 of record NZ_CP019044.1, read on the forward strand.
ATGAAGTCCTGGGAAGCACAGGGCATGAAAATGAACATCGCCGTCAACATCGCCACACGGCATTTCATGTCTGACGGCTTTGCCGAACGCATTCGCAGCATCGTTACCTCGCAAGGGTGTGATCCCGGACGTTTTGAAATCGAGGTAACGGAGGAAACCGCACTTTCGCGTTACGATGAGCCCTCCAGCACGATCAGCGAATTGCAGCAAATCGGCTTCAAGGTGGCACTGGACGATTACGGAAGGGGCTATTCCAACCTCTCGCGCCTGTCGGAACTGCGCGTCGACACGCTCAAAATCGACGGACCGCTGACCGCCAGGTTGACCAGGGACCGCCGAACACGGGTCATTTTCGAGGCAACCGTCAACATGGCGCGCGGCCTTGGCTGCAAGACCGTTGCAGAAGGCGTGGAAACCGCGGAGGAAGCCGCAATCCTGCGAGAATTGGGGTGCACCGAATTGCAGGGCTTTTATTTTTCGACGCCGCTGCCGGTGGAAAGCTTCAACAACTGGTGGCGAAATCGCAATCGGCAGCAGGCCGAACTCGTCGCCTGAAGAGCGTCAATTCTCACAATAAGTTGAATTTGCTGGGCATATTGGGGTGCTTTACGGTTCGGTAACCATAACCGTATATCTTGGCGCTTGCGAGAGGCGGCGTTCACCCCACACGAACGTCGGCGACGACCCCACACCTGAAGCCGAGGTGTTCTCTAGCGTTGAGACGCTGGTTTGAGAACATTCCGTCCTCTCGCACCTTGCATCAAAGAAATTAAGCCTGCCGCTGAATGTGACGCTTCACAGGCTAGAGCGTGCCCTGGTTGGATGGGTTCGTTTGAACGCCGGGAGTTTGGTCTTTGGCAAGGAGGAAAATGCGACGCAGTGCAGGCACTGTCAGCGTTCTGCAACACAGCCCAGAGACCCGGGAACCAGGTTCAGGCGATTGCAGAACAAAAGGGTATTCCACATGGTATTGGATTAGCTGAGGTGTCTTTTCCGCGCTGGCTTCGTCGAAGTCCTCGTCCGATGCCATGGCATCGCTCTGCGGTATTCTCCTTGCCAGAAACGAAAAATCCATCCATGCAAACTGCTTCCATTTAAGCCGGACACGCTCTAGGTCAGAAAGGGATTGTTGAGCCGTTCGCGGCCTATCGTGCTGCCAGGCCCATGGCCACATATGAACGATACATCATCCCCAAGCGGCAACAGCTTCTCGCGGATCGAACGCAGCAGCGTGTCATGGTCGCCGCCAGGCAGATCCGTTCTGCCAATCGAACCCTGAAACAGCACATCGCCCACATGGGCAAACCGGTGGGCGCTATTGTAAAATACCACGTGACCGGGCGCATGGCCCGGACAATGCAATACTTCGAAAACATGTTCGCCGATGCTGACGGTATCGCCTTCTGCGAGCCACTGGTCGGGATAGGCATTTTGAAAGCCGCCGGGCACGCCGAACATCTCCGATTGCTGTTCGATGCTTTCGAGCAGCTCCCGGTCGGCCTCATGCGGGCCGATGATGGTTGCCCCAAGTGCCTGTTTGAGCGCTTCGGCTCCGCCGGCATGGTCGATATGGCCATGGGTTAGCCAGATGGTTTTGGCGGTAACGCCCGTTTCCTCCAACGCCGCCTTGATGCGCTCCACTTCTCCGCCCGGATCAATAACCACACCCTCCCTGGTCTCATCGTCCCACAGGATGGTGCAGTTTTGCTGAAACGGCGTAACCGTAACAATGGCCGCGGCGAGTTTTCCCATGATTGCTTCCGGTTTTTGGTTCTCCCGGTTGTAGGGATAGCCGCCCTTCATCAGCAAGGAAACCGGTTTTGCAAAAGAAAACGGGCGGCAAGCCGCCCGTCAAAACTTCACGATAATCGCGAAGGCTTATTTCTTCATCATGTTGGCCACAAGGCCGCCAATGCCGGTCAGTGCACCGCCGCCAACTGCGCCGCCTGCGACCTGGCCAATAATGCTGCCCATGTCCATTCCGCCAGCCGGATCGCCCGAAGCAGCACCCAGTAAGGCACCCAGCGGACCGGCGCCACTGGCCATACCGCCACCGATGATGCCACCGACGCCGCCCAGGAGCAGCTTGGTAACCATTTGCATGCCGACCGTCTTGATCAGATTGCCGACAACACCACCACCAACAGCACCAGAAACGGCCTGAATGATCAGCGGTACGATTACTTCCATCATATTTCTTCTCCCATAGACGGGCTCTGCCCGCACCCAAAGATGAAGAGCCGGAATGGCTCTGGCGGTGTATTAGACTTTTGTCGGGTAAAAGGCAAATTGAATTACCAAGCGTAAACTACTTACGCCCGGTAATGCTTCCTGTGCACCAACATGGGCAGATCAGGCTGCCTTGGTGGCACCGGCCTTGCCGGTCACCAGGGCTTCGTAGTCGTTCATCAGCGAACGGCTGATCTCGCCCGGTGTGAACGAATGAGAGCCGATTTGCGAAACGGGTGTCACTTCAGCTGCCGTTCCCGTCAAAAAACACTCGCTGAACCCGGACAGTTCATCCGGCATGATCGCGCGTTCTACGACCTCGATCCCCCGTGTCTTGGCCAGATCGATGACGGTGCGTCTGGTAATGCCGTCAAGAAAACAGTCCGGCGTCGGTGTATGAATGACACCGCCTGCAATGAAGAACAGATTGGCGCCCGTCGCCTCCGCTACCTGGCCGCGATAGTCCAGCATCATGGCATCGGCATAGCCCCTGGCTTCCGCTGCATGCTTGGAAAGCGTACAGATCATGTACAGCCCTGCGGCCTTGGCAAAGGACGGTGCGGTCGTCGGATCCGGCCTGCGCCACTCGGCGATGTCCAGGCGAATGCCCTTGAGCTTTTCCTCCGGATCGAAATAGCTTGGCCATTCCCATACCGCGATCGCCACATTGATGCGGTTTTTCTGCGCCGAAACGCCCATCATTTCGCTGCCGCGCCAGGCGACCGGCCGGATATAGGCGTCCCTCAGCCCCTGCTTTTCCAGCGAGGCAATGCAGGCTTCGTCAATTTCCTCAACCGTGTAGGGAATTTCCATGCCGAGCGTTTCAGCCGAATAAAACAGCCTTTCGGTGTGTTCGCGCAGCTTGAATATTTTGCCTTCATAAGCCCGCTCACCCTCAAACACCGAGCTTGCATAGTGCAACCCGTGGGTCAGCACGTGAACTTTGGCATCGCCCCATTCGATGAATTCACCGTTAAACCAGATATGGCCACCCATTTGATCGTAAGGAACGCCTGCCATCGGAATTCTCCAACCCGTTGTTTTTTCTCGTGTCCGGTTTTGCACTGGCGGTGCCGGCCGGACATTGTTCTGCCCGACATGTTAGTCGAGGTAACGAAAAAAGCCTATGCTTGACCAAAAAATATGTCAATAGTACTGACATATTTCGAAGAGAGCTGAAACCTTGCAACCACATTGCGTTAGGGATTATTGGGGCCTGGCCCACAACGGCCAAACGCCGCAACAAACAAGCAGCCCAGCATGACCGCCACCACCGAACCCGATGCAGAACACCACGCCGAACCGCTGACCGGTAACGATGTCAGCGAGATCGAGCTGATCGAACTGTTGTTCTTTGCCTATCGCGATTTTGTCGGCGACGCTGATCGCATTCTGGAGGCATTGGGCTTCGGGCGAGCGCACCACCGCGTGCTCTATTTTGTCAACCGCAGGCCCTCGATGACCGTGGCCGAACTGCTCGACCTGCTGGCGATAACCAAACAGAGTCTTGCCCGCGTTCTCAAACAGCTTGTCGAGTCGGGCTACATCGTTCAAAAAACCGGCCGCGAAGACCGCCGCCAGCGCCTGCTTTTCCCCACGCCTGCCGGCAGGGAGCTGATTCTCAGGCTCTCCGCGCCACAGTCCCGCCGCATCAACACGGCATTGAAGGCTGTCAGCACCGTCAGCCGGGAAGAAATTGCCGCGTTTCTGGGCGCCATGCGCAATCCCCCGGCAAGATAAAAACGGGCTGGAATTGCAAAGATACATGCAAAGGCACAACGATGAACCCTGCAACAACCGAAACCGTGGCCGAAAGAGAGCCTGCCTTTCTGGAAGACGATGCACCCCACCTTCTGGTCATAGACGATGACCGCAGAATTCGCGAGCTGATCCGCCGCTACCTTGCCGAACGCGGATTTCGTATCACGGTTGCCGCTGATGCCGCCGAAGCAAGACGCCATTTGGCTGGGCTGGAATTTGACCTTCTCATCGTGGATGTGATGATGCCGGGCGAGACCGGGTTAAGCCTGACGCGTGACATCAAGGAGAAAAACGATGTCCCGGTGCTCATGCTGACGGCACTGGCGGAAACGGAAAACCGCATTGACGGTCTGGAATCGGGCGCGGACGACTACCTGCCCAAACCCTTTGATCCGCGTGAACTCGTCTTGCGCATCAACAACATCCTCAAGCGCACCAGCCGGCCGGAAACTCCGGCGGTGGAAAACGTCAGTTTCGGCCCCTTCCAGTTTTCGGTGACCCGCCGGGAACTCAAACGCGACGGCCAGTTGATCCGTCTGACCGAGCGCGAACAGGAAATCATGATTGTCTTTGCAAGCCGGATGGGCGAAACGGTGGCCCGCCATGAGCTGCTCAGTGAAGGCTCCGATGCCGGTGAACGCAAGATCGACGTCCAGATCAACCGTCTGCGCCGCAAGATCGAGACCGACCCGGGTGACCCCAAGTGGTTGCAGACCGTGCGCGGCATTGGCTACCGGCTGTTTCCGGGATAAGGATGCGGCAACGCTATTTACCGCTTAGGACCGGGTTTGGGGATTCTTAAAAGCAACACCTATTACCGAAGCTGGCGCCGCAGTCCGCCAGCCCGGTTTCTGCGCTGGTTCGGCCGCAAAATGCCGAAAGGGCTCTATGCCCGCTCCATTCTGATCATCATCACTCCGATGGTGATCCTGCAGATCGTCATTGCCTATGTGTTCATGGAGCGGCACTGGCAGACCGTCACCCAGCGCCTGTCGAAATCGGTGACCGCCGATCTGGCCGCCATCATTGACGTGATCGAATCCTATCCCCAGGATGAGACCTATGACGAGATCACGCGGATCGCCCAGGAGCGCCTGCGTCTCAACGTCGCCATCCTGCCGCCCGATCCCTTCCCGCCCGCAACGGCCAAGCCGTTTTTCTCCATTCTCGACGACGTCCTGCAGGAGGAAATCACAAAGCAGATCGGCCGGCCTTTCTGGATCGATACGGTGGGCGATTCCAACCTGATTGAAATCCGCATCCGCCTTGAAGAACCCCAGCGCGTCCTGCGCGTCTATGCCCGCCGCAGTCAGGCATACGCCTCCAACTCGCACATCTTCCTGTTGTGGATGGTGGGTGCCTCACTGTTCCTGATCGTCGTCTCAATTCTCTTCCTGCGCAACCAGATCCGACCCATCCAGAACCTTGCCCGGGCCGCTGAGCTCTACGGCAAGGGCCGCGACCTGCCGATCGATTTTCAGATTCGCGGCGCGCGGGAAGTGCGCCAGGCAGGGCAGGCATTCCTGCAGATGCGCGAACGCATCGACCGTCAGATCACCCAGCGCACGGCCATGCTGACCGGCGTCAGCCACGATCTGCGCACCATCCTGACCCGTTTCAAATTGCAGGTCGCATTGCAGGGAGACGGCCCCGAGACGGAGGAACTGCAACGCGACATTGATGAAATGCAGCGCATGCTTCAGGGCTATCTCGATTTCGCCAAGGGCGAGACCGGGGAGGAAATCGCGAGTGTGCGCCTGATCGACCTGTTCGAGCGCCATCGCAACGAGGCTTCGTTGAAAAACTGCAAATACACCGTTTCCTGTCCAAAGAACCTGTCGATACGCGGTAGGCCGAATGCGCTGGCCCGCCTGGTCGGCAATCTGGTGACCAACGCTTTCCGCCATGCCGATACAGTAAAGGTGGCCGCAATTGACGACGGGCAGGATGTTGTCCTGTGGATCGACGACAACGGCGCGGGCATTCCGGCCAAGAACCGGGAGGAAGTGTTCAAGCCCTTCCTGCGGCTTGACGAGGCCAGAAACCAGGATGAGAGCGGCACCGGGCTCGGCCTTCCCATTGCCCGCGACATCGCCCGTCTGCATGGCGGCGACATCAAGCTGGAAGACAGTCCATTGGGCGGGCTGCGGGCTACCATCCGCCTGCCGCATTAGCCTGCCGCACGAAACTGGGTCGGCCTTGTTAATTCGAAGCACAGGTCAAGCAGGAACTGCTCCGCAGCGCTCAGTGCAGGCGGCTGCCGTTGGACACCGGCTTGTCCGGCGCTGCCAGCACCACGGCACCGTCTGGATCGGAAAAGCCGAGCGTCAGCACTTGTGACATGAAGGGGCCGATTTGCCGCGGAGGAAAATTGACAACCGCCATTACCTGCCGGCCTACGAGATCCTCCGGCTGGTAATGTATCGTGATCTGCGCTGAAGATTTGCGCACACCGATTTCTTCACCGAAATCAATTTGCAACTTGTAGGCAGGGTGCCGCGCCTCGGGAAAAGTCTCCGCCGCGACCACCGTGCCAACGCGAATGTCGACTTTAAGAAAGTCGTCAATGCTTATTTCACTCATTTGTCTACCTATGCTGAAAGTTCCTCAGAACGCAGCCGCGCTGCGTGAACAGCCCTTTTGACCAGCATTTCAAGCTGCTGGTCACCCATCAACACGCCAAGCGCAGCAGCCGTTGTGCCGTTGGGCGAGGTGACGTTCTCGCGCAACGCACCCGATGGTTCGTCAAGTTGAGACAACATCGCACCGGCTCCTGCAACGGTTTCACGCGCCAATGCATCGGCCAGATCAGGCGGCAGACCTTCATTCACACCTGCAGCGGCCATGCATTCAGCCAGATGGAATACGTAGGCAGGTCCGCTGCCGGAAACCGCGGTAACTGCATCAATCAACCTCTCGTCTTCCACCCAGCGAACCTTGCCGATTGCCGAAAGCAGGCTCCCGACCCGTTCCTTCTGCATTTCATTGCACCGCGCATTGGCGCAACATACCGTGATGCCTTTTCTGAGGATCGCCGGTGTATTCGGCATGGAACGGATCACCGGCACTTCGCCCAAATGCGTGGCAAGACGCGCCAGCGTTGTCCCGGCGGCAACGCTCACACAAACAGTCTCTTGCCCCGCTGCCGAAGCAATCGATGGGAGCACCGTATCCATGACCTGCGGCTTGACCGCAATCACCATCACATCGGGCTGATAGCCACTCGGAGGCTCGGAGCAGCAGCGAATGCCGTGGCTGGACAGCAATTCCACCATGGCCTTGCTCGGCGATGGGTCGATTACCGTCACGCGTTCCGCTGGAAAACCGCCTTCCATCCAGCCGGCCAGCATCGCCCCGCCCATGTTTCCAGCCCCGATAAGGCAAAGCTCAAACGCGTCCGCCATCCATTCGTTCCTTTGGAGAATTCATGATGGCAGTTCACTGCCATAGCGTTTCCACCGACTCAAGCAGAGCAAGCGGCTAAGGGCGCCGATCAATATTGCTGGTAGTAAAAAAAACGGAAAGCCGGTCAGGCGTTGCCGTGGGTTTCGAACAGCACGGCATCAAGCGCCTCCTTGCTGCTCTTGCCCGCCCAGACAACATACTGAAATGCCTGATAATAGCGCTCACAGGCTTCTAGCGCGCTGGTCAGGAGACATTCAAGCTGTTCGGCGGTTGGGTCCGCACCACCGTTGAGCAACAGGGTCTGGCGAAACATCACCGCGCCGTCCTCGCGCCACAGGTCGAAATGACCGATCAGCAATTGCTCGTTGACCTGGCTGATCAGGTTTACCGCTTCGTTTATCCGGTTTTCGGTGATTTTCAGATCGAAGGCACAGGCAAGATGAAGGGCTTCGAATTCTTCCATCCAGGAAAGAGACACGTCGTAGTCGGACCACACGCCACCAACCGTCATGCTGATTTCGTCGTTAATGCGTTCGAACTGCCAGTCATTGAGGGAGGCCACCTGCTCAAGCAGATCAACCGGATTGGTATCGCGCTCTACTTCCAACTCGAAAAGCCCCATTGCCCGTAAACTCCTTGTCCCCGTCATCTACCTCTGCCCGGCTGCATCAGTGCAACAAGGCGCCCAGCCGGCCGCTGCAACGGCCGGGCCCTGAAATCGGAAGCGGACAGGTTGCAAACCCTGAAAACAGGTGCCCCGTTGCGACCTGCCCGCTCCACCTTAGGCAACCGGGAGGAGGAAGTTGCCCAGGTCCGCCGCGAATCAAAACCTGAATTCAGTGTACCCGCGAAAGGCCGCCCCGCCACCGATGGCAGAACGTTTGGGCCGCGAATCTGTGGAGAAGAGCGGAATCAACCTCTTCAGAAGATTCGCTAACAGATTCTTCTGACTCCGCTTTTTCGCCCGGCAAGCCTGTGGATAATTTTTCAGAAAAATTTGCCGCCCGCCGCCTTCCGGGCAGGCAGGACAGGAGGATCGGCTACTTCTTTGCAGAAGAACGCTTGGCGGAGGGTTTGGCCGATTTTTCCAGCGCGGCGATTTTTGCTTCCAGCTTGTCGATGCGTTCGGCAAGGTGGTCGTTCTCGCTGCGTGCATTGGCTGCCATTTCCTTCACCGCGTCAAAGTCGTCGCGCTTGACCAGATCGAGATTGGAGAGCATGCGCTCCGCCTGATGGCGGAAGACGGTTTCTGCTTCCTTGCGCATGCCCTGGGCAACCCCGGCCGCATCGGTCATCAATTTTGCAAATTCATCAAATACGCGATTTGGACCGTCGGTCATGACATCTCTCCTGGAGGCTTTGCCGCCAATCGCGGCGGCTCAATAGAAATAGGACCACGACCGCGCCAAATCAACCACCTGCAAGGGCATGGTAACGGCTATGCTCACAGGCCGGACAGGCGAAAAAGGTCCGTCCTTGCCGCACAACACCACCTCCTGTAGGGGACAGACAATCCAGCGCGAGGGAAACCGCTTCATGTCATTTGCTACACCTGCCAGCGCAATCGCCTTTCCCCAGATCGATCCGGTGGCAATTTCCATCGGCCCGCTATCGGTACACTGGTACGGCCTTGCCTATGTGGCAGGCTTTCTGTTTGCCTGGTGGTATGCCCGGCAGCTTGTTTCAAACGCCGCGCTCTGGCCGCGCCATACCGCGAAGAACCTGCCCATTCATCCCGTCGATATCGACGATTTCCTGGTCTGGGCCGTTGTCGGCATCATCCTGGGCGGCAGGCTCGGCTATGTGCTTTTTTACGACCTTCCGGCCTATCTTCAAAACCCGCTGCGTGTGTTCATGCTGTGGCAGGGCGGCATGAGCTTTCATGGCGGTCTTACCGGATGCATCCTTGCCATGATCGCCTTTTCCCGCTCGCGCGGCTTCTCGGTTTTTCACCTGTTCGACGTGATCGGGCCAAGCGCCGCCATCGGCCTGTTTCTGGGAAGGGTGGCAAATTTCATCAATCAGGAACTTTACGGAAAGCCGACCGATTTTTTCCTCGGCGTCATCTTCCCGATCACCGGAGACGGTGTTGCCCGCCATCCAAGCCAGCTTTACGAAGGCGTGCTCGAAGGCCTCGTACTGTTCGTTTTCCTGCGATACCTGACCCATTCAAAGGGCAAACTGGGCCAACCCGGTTTCGTCGCCGGCGCCTTCGTCTGCGGTTATGCAATGGCCCGTATCGCAGTGGAATTCGTCCGTCTTCCCGATCCACAGATCGGATATCTCTTCGGCGGCTGGCTCACCATGGGCATGGTGCTCTCGCTTCCCTTTATCGCCATAGGTCTGTGGAGCATCGCAACCTCCAAGGACCGCAAGCCGACCTTTCGCAAAACCACTCCCGGCAAACCGGCGCGGGATGACGAATGACCGATCGTCCCTTCGCATCTCTGGAAGAAAAACTCGCCTTCCAGATCGCCCGGCAGGGGCCACTTTCCCTGGCTGCCTACATGCATGCCTGCCTCGCCGACCCGCAATTCGGGTATTATTCCAAGCGGCAGGGGATTGGTGAGAGCGCCGACTTCATAACCGCGCCGGAGATAAGCCAGATGTTCGGGGAACTGATAGGCGGCTGGTGTGTTGCCGCCTGGCAGCAGCTCGGCCGGCCTGACCCGTTCTGCCTTGCAGAATTCGGCCCGGGCAGAGGTACGCTGATGGCAGACCTGCTGCGGGCAGCAAAAAAGGCTGAGGGATTTACAAAGGCGGCTCATCTTGTGCTGGTCGAAACCAGCCCGCTGATGCGCGAACACCAGAAGGCAGCGCTGCAAAAGTGGAAAAATGCGCTCGGCGGTTTTGAATGGGCTGATCACATATCCGCCCTGCCCGGCATGCCCCTTGTCGCCGTCGCCAATGAGTTTCTCGATGCATTGCCATTCCGGCAATATATCAAGGCCGAAAACGGCTGGCGGGAGGCCGGCATCGCCGCCAATGACGCCGGCAAGCTGATCCGCGTGACCCTTCCCTGCCTCGCCGATCCGGCCATATTGCCCGACGGCGCGGACGATCAACCGCCGGGCGCGGTGTTTGAACATGCACCCGCCCGGGAAGCAGTGGTTGAAGAGGTTGCCACCCGCCTGATGGACCACGAGGGCGCGGCGCTTTTCATCGACTATGGCCACACCGCCTCCGGTTTTGGCGATACGTTTCAGGCCGTGCGCCACCATGGCTACACCGGCCCACTTGCTGAACCCGGCGCTCATGACGTCACCTCTCATGTGGATTTTGCCCGGCTGGTGGCTGCTGCAAACCGGACCGGATTGCCGCCCGCAGCGCTTGCCAGCCAGAGCGATTTCCTGATCGAACTTGGCCTGCTGGAGCGAGCCGGGGCACTTGGCCACGGCAAGAGCGCCGCCGTGCAGGAAACCCTTCGCCGTCAGGTCGAGCGCCTGGCAGGCGCAGATCAGATGGGCGGACTGTTCAAGGTGTTGCGCATCACAAACCCGGTACTGGCATTGCCCGGTCACGGCAAAGCACTGTCCGCACCGTCCGCTTGACATGCAACGGTCGAGCCGTGAAACATCGCCGGACCGACATTGCCAGCAGAGCAGGCGAAGAATGAAGGACGGCGCCGCCGAACCAAACCCCATCATCGCGGAGCCGCTGGCTGCCGCTGGCGTTCAACACGGCTTCTTCACCCGTGAGGGCGGCGTGTCTGAAGGCATATACCGGGGACTTAACACCGGCATTGGCTCGGACGACGAGCGCGCAAACGTGCTGGAAAACCGGCGCCGCGTCGCGGCCTGCCTTCAGGTTCCCCCGCAAGACCTTGCAACGATTTACCAGATCCATTCCAGCGATGTGCTGACAATCAGCGAAGTGCCGTCAGGTGAACGCCCAAAGGGCGATGCGCTCGTCACCGCAACGCCGGGAGTTGCGATCGGTGTTTTGAGTGCCGATTGCGGACCGGTCCTGTTTGCCGATCCGCAAAACCGCGTCATCGGCGCGGCCCATGCCGGGTGGAAAGGGGCAACCAGCGGTGTTCTGGAAAACACCGTCAAGGCGATGGAGGCAATTGGTGCGCGCTGCGCGCACATTCGCGCCATCCTTGGCCCCACCATAAGCCGGAAAAACTATGAAGTCGGCCCGGAATTCATGGACCGGCTGCTGGCGCTTGATCCTGCCAATGAACGCTGGCTTGCCCCTTCCAGGCGCGAAGGCCACGCCATGTTCGACCTGCCCGGTCATATCGTCAATCGTCTGCAAAACCTGTGCGGCACGGCCCAATGGACCGGACAGTGCACCTATGCAGATGAGACGCGTTTTTATTCATACCGCCGCACAACGCACCGGGGCGAACCGGATTACGGCCGGCAGATTTCGGCGATCTGCCTGCACTGATTTTTCCCGAAAGAAAGGGCACAAAGCATGACGCTGCACTTCACCCGCAAGGAATATGCTGCCCGGATGGACCGTCTTAAGGCTGAAATGGATAAAGCTGGCGTGGACGGCATGCTGTTGTTTGCCCAGGAGAGCATGTACTGGCTCACCGGCTATGACACGTTCGGATACTGCTTTTTCCAGTGCATGATCGTCTCGGCAAAAGGCGAAATCACCCTGCTGACCCGTGCACCGGATCTGCGTCAGGCTCAACACACTTCCATCGTTGAAGACATTCGCATCTGGAACGATCATGCCAGCGCCAAACCGGAAACCGATCTGAAGGACACGCTTGCCGATCTGGGCTATGCGAACAAGACGCTGGGCATTGAGCGTAAGACCGTAGGCCTTAACGCCTATTACGGCGATGCGATCAACCGTGTTCTGACAGGCTTCGTCAAGCTGACCGACCAATCACCAATGGTGGACACCCTGAGAATGGTCAAATCGGCGGCGGAGCTGAAATATATCCGCAAAGCCGGCGAACTGGCAGACGATGCGCTGGACGCAGCCATCGCCACTACAAGGGCAGGCGCCGACGAGGGCGACATTCTGGCCGCCATGCATTCTGAAATCTTTTCGAAGGGCGGCGATTATGCCGGCAACGAGTTCATCATCGGATCGGCTGCAGACGCCCTGCTGTGCCGCTACAAGTCGGGCCGCCGAAAGCTGTCGAAAAATGACCAGTTGACGCTCGAATGGGCTGGTGCCTACCGGCACTATCACGCCGCCATGATGCGCACGATTGTCATCGGCAAACCGAAGAAACGGCATTTGCAGCTTTACGAAGCAAGCCGCGACGCACTCACCGCGGTGGCTGATGCCATGCAGATCGGCAACACGTTCGGGGACATGTTCAATGCCCATGCCAGGACACTGGATGATGCGGGCCTGCACGATCACCGGCTCAATGCCTGCGGCTATTCCATGGGCGCTTCCTTCACACCCTGCTGGATGGACCCGCCCATGATCTATGAGGCCAACCCCACGGTGATTGAGGAAAACATGGTGCTCTTTCACCACATGATCATCGCCGACAGCGACAGCAAAACAGCGATGACGCTGGGTTGCAGCTACATTGCAACCCGCAAGGGACCTGAATGCCTCTCGCGCCACGAAATTGACCTGATCCGCTGTTAGCGGCAAGAATAGTGCCATGGCAGCTTGGTGATTCTCGTTGTAAAAACCTGCCGGGATCAAAACCGTACCTGCCGTACCGGGCTCCGCTGCAAAAAAGGTGTCCGGTGACAATCATCCGCCTGGCGGCAACAGGCTATTTGAGTGCGGGAATTACGGGGATGCGGCAACTTCACGGTCATATGATTTCAACCTGGCCCCTTGCGGCCACCGGCAGGCTCATTGCGGCGCTCAGCCTGTTGACGATGCTTGTCATCCTGAGTGCCTGCAACTCCGGATCGCTCACCGAAGGCCTTCAAAGTGCTGCCGGTCCGCAGCCTTCCCAGTCGGTAGGAAACCAGCCGGGCAATGTCAGCGGTGGCACAGCGACACTGGATGGCGCTGCAACCAACCCGGCAGGCCAGGCCGGCCAGCAGACCGCGGCGCTTCCTGCCGGTAATTCCGTGACCTTTTTGCCGGTATCAAACGCCCCGCAAACGGCCGTCACCAACCTTGCGCGCTCAATTCGCAGCGAGGCCCAAAAACAGGGCGTGCCTGTGGTCGCCTCCGTTCAGCAGGGCGCGGCCTATCAGGTGAAGGGTTATTTTTCCGCACTGGAGGACGGTTCCGGCACGCTGCTGGTCTATGTCTGGGATATTCTCGACCGCAACAACAAGCGCGTTTACCGCATCAATGGCCAGGAGCAGGCCGGGGGCCGCAGCTCAGACCCCTGGGCAGCGGTCACGCCGCAAATGCTGGATCGAGTCGCCCAGTCGACCATGGCGCAGTTGAAAAGCTGGCTCTCCACAAGGTGAAGTTTGCAGCAATGTACGCTGCCGGCGCTTCATCGGGAGTTTTCTACAGTTTAATGCGCCTTGCGGCAGATTGGCGGCCAATCACGCATTGAAGCATTCCGCAGCTTCCCCTATAGACGACGGGCAAAAGCGCACCCATCAGCACCATCGGCAATCCGGGCTGGCTTCATGAAACTGTTTGCAGGCAATTCCAACCGCTCGCTGGCCGGGCAAATCTGCAACTATCTCGATATCCAGCTTGGAAAGGCAAACGTCCGCCGTTTTGCCGACCAGGAAATCTTCATCGAGGTTTTGGAAAACGTTCGTGGCGAGGACTGCTTCATTCTGCAGTCCACTTCCTACCCCGCCAATGACCATCTGATGGAACTGCTGATCATGATCGACGCGCTGCGGCGGGCATCCGCGCGGCGTATCACGGCGGTGCTACCGTATTTCGGCTATGCCCGTCAGGACCGCAAACCCGGCCCCCGCACGCCGATCTCCGCAAAGGTGGTGGCAAACCTGATCACCACCGCAGGCGCCGACCGTATCCTGACCCTTGATCTGCACGCAGCACAGATTCAGGGCTTTTTCGATATCCCGACCGACAACCTCTTCGCCGTTCCGGTGCTCGCAAGGGACGTGAAGGAAAACTACGCCCTTGAAAACGTCATGGTGGTTTCACCGGATGTTGGCGGCGTTATTCGTGCCCGGGCTCTGGCGAAACGCCTCGACTCCATGCTGGCAATTGTCGACAAGCGCCGTGACCGTCCCGGCGAATCGGAAGTCATGAACGTCATCGGCGATGTCGACGGCAAGGATTGCCTGCTGATCGACGACATCATCGACTCGGGGGCACCCTTTGCAACGCTGCCGAAGCGCTGCTGGAAAAAGGCGCGACCAGCGTTACCGCCTATATTACTCATGGCGTACTGTCCGGCGGCGCTGTTTCCCGTATTACCTCTTCCAAACTGAAGGAACTGGTAATCACCGACTCCATCGAACCCACCTCCGCCGTTGCAACCGCCAGAAACATCCGCGTGGTTTCCGTTGCCGAACTGGTAGGAGAGGCAATCCAGAGAACCGCGCTGGAAAAATCTGTTTCCAGCCTTTTCGACTAGGTCATGAACCGTCTTCTCACCATAAGCTCCGCGATGCTGGCACTGGCGCTGTCCGCTTTCCCGATATCTGTCTCACCTGCACACGCCGAGGCGATGAAACTCGGTGCACTGGAATGCTTCGTTGATGCCGGCGGCAGCTACGTTGTCGGTTCGACCAAGGATGTAAGCTGCGTCCTTTATGGCGAGGACGATGAGGCACTGGAGCACTACGTTGGTGAGTTGAAAAAATACGGCGTCGACATCGGCTTTACGGAAGAAAGCCTGATGGTGTGGGATGTCTTTGTTGCAAACGGCAAGACCTATGAACCCGGCGCCCTTGCCGGAAACTATGCCGGCGCTTCGGCCAATGCCAGCGTCACCTTCGGGCTTGGCGCAAGCGTTCTCGTCGGCGGCTTGAGCGAAAACTTTGCCTTGCAGCCCGTTCAGGTCGCCAAACAGCAAGGCATCAACATCGCCATCGGCATTACCCGCATGCAACTGCAGCAGGTGGCGGTCGCACCTGAAGATTCAGAAAACGATCCCCAATCAGTTGAATAGGCCATTCAGGCAAGCAGCCGCATCGCCATGCCGATGGCCAGTGCGGCCGCAAGAACGTTCAGCAACCCGCCACCGCGCCAAAGCCAGAGACCGGCAATCAGCATGATTGCAAATGCTGCCGGATCAGCGCTTGCCAGCACAGGCATTTCCACCGACGCACGCCCCCACGAAACCGGCCGCACTTCGGCAAACAACACATGAAGTCCGAACCAGATCGCAAGATTTGCCATCACCCCGGTCACCGCTGCCGTGATCGCCGCAAGCGCTCCGGACAGGCTTAGATTGGCGCGAAGGCGTTCCATGAAGGGCGCGCCCAGAAATATCCACAGGAAACAGGGAACGAACGTCACCCAGAGGGTAACCGCGGCCCCCATTAGTCCTCCGGTCAACGGATCGAAACCGCCGGTGTCGCGAAACGCACCGACAAATCCCACGAAAATCAGCACCAGGATCAAAGGCCCCGGTGTCGTTTCCGCCAGGCCCAGACCGGCGAGCATCTCCTGTGGCATCAGCCAGTGGTAAACATCCACCGCCTGCTGACCCACATAGGCAAGCACCGCATAGGCACCGCCAAACGTCACCACCGATGCTTTCGAAAAAAACACCGCCTGATCGAAAAACGTGCCCGGCCCCAGCATCTGATAGAGCGCCAACACCGGGATGAACCAGACCAACAGCCCGGCACAAAGCACAAGTGCTGAACGCGAAAGCGAAACCGGCTGGGGCTCATCGGCTGCCCGTTCGCCCTGCCCTGAAAAGCTCCCCGGAAAACACGCGCCGACCACCGCCGCACAGAGAACCACGACGGGAAAGGGAATGTTGAACACCATCAGGGCGGTCAGGGCCGCCAGCGCCAGGCCATAATGCAGCCGGGTCTTGAGCGCGCGGCCGGCAATCCTCGCCAGTGCCTGGAATACAATGGCCAACACCGCGGCCTTCAGGCCGAACAATGCTCCTTCCACATACGGAACCTCACCGAAATAGACATAGATGGCCGAAAGCAGAGTCAGTAACAGCGCACCCGGCAGCACGAACAATCCACCGGCAATCAACCCGCCCGGTACACCGCGCAGAAGCCAGCCCGAATAGGTAGCAAGTTGCATCGCTTCAGGTCCCGGCAGCAGCATGCAGAAGTTGAGCGCATGCAGGAAACGGCGCTCATCAAGCCAGTTTTTTTCATTCACCAGCATGCGGTGCATCAGCGCGATCTGGCCCGCCGGACCGCCAAAGGAGAGAAAACCGATCTTGCCGAAGGTTCTTATCAGTTCGCCGTAACCGGTCATGCCGGTTGCTCCCTGCTTGCCGGCGAATGGTCATGGCCTTCCCCGCGAGCATCCAAAACCCAGCGGTAGAAGGCATCGTATAGTGCAAAACCGGCCTCAAGCTGCTCCTGATGGTTCTTGTACATTCGGGAAATTCCAAGCAACGCCGCCCGCAGTCCGGCACATTGGGGAGCCGGATCGCGCCGGTTGGTTTCAACACCACGAACAATCCTTGCCAGTTCCAGCAATGGCCCGGTTTCAAGCTGAAATTGCTCCAGCATGATGTCGAAGGTGCACCTTTCCGCCCTGGGGCTCGAGAATGCGCCCTCGATATCGAAGGGCGCAGCGCCAAACCGTTCGGCAACTGCCATCACCTGAGAGGCTTCCACAAACAAAAATCGTGCCTTGGGATCGATGAACCGGGAGATTAGCCACGGGCAGGCAATCCGGCCGATTTCGTGCCCGACCCCGGTTACCCAGCATGTGCCTCCGCTTTTGTGCCGGGGCGGCATGGCACCGGCAGGTATCAGCGGCTGGCCCGCATCGCGCCAGGCGAAATTGCCGCCCTCAAGGTTGCCCGCCGCAATGCCGTGACTTCTGAGCAGGGAAGCGGCCCCCTGGGAGAGTTTCAGCCCCTTTTGGCAGATAACAATCGCTTCCTTGCTGCCGAGTTCGGGAACAAGCGCCTCGATATCATCGAACGGATGGCGAAACGCTCCTGGAATGAGCCGGGGATCTGCCTCGAAGTCCTCATCGAGACATATGTCGACCAAAACCGGCATATCCGGGCGTCCGAGAAGTCCTGCAAGCTGGGAAACGGTAATCTGGTCTGGAGACGTCATGCATCCATCCTCCGGTTGAAAGGTTCAAGGATGCGAACGTTGGGCTGACGCCTCACGGGGTCGTCGCAAACCCCAAGGCGGCAAGGTGCAACAGGATCGAACCGGCCGTCAAGCCAGCGACCGGACTTTTCAGTGTAACTTGAAAAACACGCCATTTACGGGCAACTGTTCGCACACGAGCAGTAATGAATGGCTGGGCTCCTGCGTGGAAAACGGTAATCAAGACAGGCGCCGGCGCGCCTACCTGGCCTTGCGGTTGAAAAAGGCGGGCAGCAAGGCGCTGCACGACATCACTCCGCCTTTGCTTTGGCGCTGGGTTGCTGGAAAACCTGCCGCAAAACGCGGCAAGGCAGAGTTGCTGCGCGACCGCAACGATGCCCCTTTCACTGTTGGCAATAACGGGCCCCAGCGCTTTGCCTTTCTGGCCGGCCAGCCTGCAATCTGCCTGCCGGTTTCATGCATGCGCTATGCCGGCGCCCTGCGCTTTTCCGCTCGCGAACATCACTTCGTCCGATATCTTGAAGACGGGATTGATGCCCTTGCCGCTTTTTATCGCAACCACCAGCCCGGTGATGTTCTGGAAAAGCACTTTCTGCCAGCGTCCGGCAGGCCAGATACCCCGCTCAGGGGCCTGCCCTGGATCGAGTATGGCGATGGAGAGTTTGACCGCGGCGTGCCTTCGGAAAAAGGGCTTGCAGCACACCATGGCCACCAGCATCACGGCCCGGTCAGCCGCGAAAAGCTCGAAATGGAGGCCTCTCATCTGGACCGCCTGCTCGCCTCGTTTCAAAAACACGGTATGCGTAAAACCAATGACCTGCCGGCGGGGCATTTCATCATCGATGATGACGGTAACTGGGCATTCTACGTCAAGGACGGCCAGCACCGCATCGCCGTGATGGCACATCTGGGATTTTCCGAGGCCCTGGTTACCCTGAGCAGCGGTGTGCGCATTGTCCGTGAGGCCGATATTTCCCTTTTTCCCATGGTGCGCGAAGGTTTGCTGACACAGCAAGAAGCCCGAAAAATCCTGCGCGCTTACACCAGACCCTTGGAAAAACCGGACCTCTTTGCCGGCCGGTAAAGCGCCTCTTGCCTGCTTGCCAGCGGCAGCAGTTTGCCCTATAAGCCGCCTGCCCGTGCAGACACCCTTGGAGGCAGCGCGGGTTTGCTGTTTTTCGGCACCGCATATCATGCGCCGGACAGCGGCAATTTCCCGGTTCGCCGGGAAACCTCACTCTACACGCGAAAGGAACTACCATGAGCGATTCCATCGAGCTCAAGGCACAGGCGCGTGACCGGGTCGGCAAGGGGGCCGCTCGCGAACTACGCCGCAACTCAATGGTGCCTGCCGTCATCTACGGCGACAACAAGGATCCCCTGCCGATAGCCATTCCCTACAAGGAGCTGTCGATACTGGTTAATTCCGGCGGCTTTCTCAACACCGTTCTGGACGTTGAAGTCGGCGGCGACAAGCACCGTGTGCTGCCGAAAGATTATCAGCGTGAACCGGTGCGCGACTTCTTCACCCATGTGGATTTCCTGCGTGTTGGCAAGAACACCAAGGTTACGGTTGAAATTCCGGTCCACTACATCAATGAAGAAGAAAGCCCCGGCCTTCGCAAGGGCGGCGTTCTCAACGTTGTCCGCCACGCGCTGGAAGTTTCCTGCCGCGCTGACGCAATTCCCGAATATTTCGAAATCGATCTGACCGGCCTTGAAATCGAGGACGTGGTGCATGCGTCCGCGATCACCCTGCCGGACGGCGTCACCCAGACGGTTACCGACCGCGATCCGACCATGTGTTCGGTCGCAGCACCGACCGTATCGGCCGCTACTGACGAGGAAGAAGGCGAAGAAGTTGCTGCCGACGCGGTTCCGGCCGGCGACGAGGGCGAAGAAGAAGCCGAGGGCGGCGAGGAATAATCCTCGTGCGGCCCTGCCGGTACGCTGCCCCCGCAAGGAGGTTCCACCATGCGCATGCTCGTGGGATTGGGAAATCCGGGGGACAAATATGCCGGTAACCGGCACAACATCGGATTCATGGCGGCGGATGAAATACACCGCCGCCATTCCTTTTCTCCCTGGCGCAAAAAGTTCAGGGCGGAAGTGGCCGATGGCGAACTGGCCGGAAAAAAGGTCCTGCTGGTAAAGCCCCTCACGATGATGAACCTTTCAGGTGAAAGCGTCGGTGAGGCAATGCGCTTTTACAAGCTGGCGCCCGGCGACATCACTGTATTTTACGATGAACTCGATCTTGCTCCCGGCAAGGTGCGGGTGAAAACCGGCGGCGGTTCGGGCGGCCATAACGGCATCAAGTCGATCGATGCCCATTGCGGCAAGGACTATGCCAGGGTGCGGCTCGGCATTGGTCATCCCGGTGACAAGGCGCGGGTTACCGGCCATGTTCTCGGCGATTTTTCAAAGGCCGACCTCAAATGGCTCGACCCGCTGCTGGAGGCAATCGGCGAGAATGCGCACCTGCTTGTTTCAGGCGAACATTCGACCTTCATGAACCGTGTCGCACAGCCTGCCAATGGCGAAAAGGCCAGCGGCAGCAACGCAACAAAAAAGGCGGGAAGCCACATCCATCAGGCGCGGACAACCCGCCCCAGGGTGGAACTGCCCCAAAAGGGACCGATGGCAGACATGCTGAAGAAACTGTTCGGGAAAGAATAGCAAAATGGGTTTTAAATGCGGCATTGTGGGCCTGCCCAACGTAGGCAAATCCACGCTTTTCAATGCGCTCACCAAGACGGCGGCGGCACAGGCTGCCAACTATCCCTTCTGCACCATCGAGCCAAACACAGGCGAAGTGGCCGTGCCCGACAGCCGCTTGAAGCAGATTGCCGAAATCGCCGGATCGAAGGAAGTCATCCCGACCCGCATTTCCTTTGTCGACATCGCCGGCCTGGTGCGCGGCGCGTCCAAGGGAGAAGGCCTGGGCAACCAGTTCCTCGCCAACATCCGCGAGGTCGATGCCATCGTTCATGTGTTGCGCTGTTTCGAGGATGACGACATCACCCATGTAGAAGGGCGCATTGATCCGGTAGCCGATGCCGACACCATCGAAACCGAACTGATGCTTGCCGATCTGGAATCGCTGGAACGCCGCGCAGACCAGACCCGCAAAAAGGCGACCGGCAAGGACAAGGAAGCCCTGACCGTTCTGCCGATGATGGAGGCGGCGCTGAAACTGCTGCAGGATGGCAAGCCGGTACGCCTGCTGCTCGACGGCATTGCGGCTGAAGACCTCAAGATTCTAAAGGGCCTGAACCTGCTGACTTCCAAGCCGGTGCTCTATGTCTGCAACGTGGCGGAAGAAGATGCCGCAAACGGCAACGCCCAATCTGAAGCCGTTGCGCAGATGGCATTGGGACAAGGCGCGGAAACCGTTGTCATTTCAGCGGCCATCGAAGAGGAAATCGCCCAGATGCCGGAAGAAGAACAACCGGAGTTTCTGGAAATGAACGGCTTGAGCGAATCCGGCCTCGACCGGCTGATTGCTGCCGGATACCGTCTGCTCGATCTCATAACCTATTTTACCGCCGGCCCCAAGGAAACCCGTGCCTGGACCGTCAGGCGCGGCTCGAAGGCGCCACAGGCAGCGGGCGTCATCCACACCGATTTCGAAAAGGGTTTCATCCGTGCCCAGACAATCGCCTATGACGACTACATCGCGCTGGGCGGCGAACAGGGCGCCAAGGAAGCTGGCAAGGCCCGCGACGAAGGCAAGGAATACGTCGTCCAGGACGGCGACGTGATGCTGTTCAAGTTCAATACATAAAAGAGTAGCAGCGGGCACGAACGGTGATAGGATCGCCGCCATGGCGTTTGATTTCATCTTCATGCTGACGGCCAATGACAGCACCATCCCCGATGCCCGTGCGCGCCTGGAAGACGTGCTGGCAGGCGGTGCCCGGCATATCGGGTTCAAGGATGTCGGCCTGCCCTTCGAGGAGCTGAAGGCGCTTGCCGCCGATATTCGCGCTGCCGGCGGGCGGGCCTATCTGGAAGTGGTCAGCCTTGACGAGGAAAGCGAGCTACGCTCGGCCAGAGCCGCCATCGACCTGGAGGTCGACTGTCTTTTGGGCGGCACACGGGCGGCGACCGTTGCGCCCCTCCTGCGCCATCATCCGATCCGCTATTATCCTTTTCCCGGGGAGATCACCGGACACCCCAGCGTGCTTGCCGGAACGGTTGAGGAAATCGCCAAAAGCGCGCGACAATTGGCCGATCTTCAAACCGTGCACGGGCTTGACCTTCTCGCCTACCGGTTCGATGGCGACGTACCCGCACTGATGAAGGCTGTGTGTGAAGCGACTGACAAGCCGGTGATCATGGCAGGTTCCATCGACCAGGAAGACCGCATCATGGCAGCTGCCGAGGCCGGTGCAGCGGGCTTTACGGTCGGCACGGCGGCGTTTGCCGAAACCTTCCCTGCCGCTGAGAAGGGCCTCGTTTCCCAGGTCCAGGCCATTTTGGCAATGACCGGCAGGGCACGGCAGCATTCCTCCGCTCCCAAGCAGATCGCGCTGGTTGCCCATAACAACCGAAAATCCCATCTGACGGCATGGGTTGGCCGCCATGTCGATATTCTCAAACGCCACAGGATCGTCTGCACCGGCGGCACCGGCACCATGCTCGGCAAGGACAGGCCGGAACTTTCCATCCACCGCCTTCAGCGCGGATCCCATGGCGGCGACCAGCAACTGGGCGCCCTGGTGGCGACCGGCGAACTGGATGCGGTGATCTTCTTTGCCGACCCCGACAGTTCCGGCGATTTCGATCTGCTGGCGCTTCTTCGCCTTGCAATCCAGCATGATACGCCGATGGCCTGCAGTCCCGCGGCAGCGGACATGATCGTCACCGCCACATTGTAGGCGTCATCAACGTTGCAAGATGCTTCAAGGCTGAACTGGCGGCACCCGGGCGCCGATCGCATCGGGCATCGCCCCGACAAAGAGTGCCCGCAACTGCTGCCAGCCGGAGCCGAGCAGCAATACGATCACGCCGACAGCCAGAAAGGCGAAGGCGGTGATCGAGGAAATGTCGATGCCCGTTTCCCGCATGATGACGGCAAGCGCGACGCCCAGTGAAATCAGTCCGGAAGTAACGAAAGCCCGCCGGTCGATGATGATGCCGACAAGCACCATGAGGGTGACGATGCCGATGGCCGCCATCGCTTCACTGGCGTCAGGCTTGTCAGCCCACCAAAAGCCGTCCGGACCCAGCAGCACGGCAAACGCCGAATAGAGCAGCAGGGGCGCTGCCACCAGATGCAGCCAGAAGGCAACGTCCGAGCGGCGGGTTACCCGCAGCCGGTCGGCAGCATCAAAACGCAGCGCCACCGCAAACATGGCAAGCGTCACCACAAGGCCGATTACACCAATCAGTCTTGGATGATTGCTGAACAGGGAGTTCGGTGTGGCGCCGCCGCCAACAGCTGCAAGGATGAGGAAAAACGCCAGGCTGAATCCAGCCCATATAAGCGCGGCAAGCGCAACCGGGACACGGTAGCGCCAGTAAAACAGCGAAAGCGCGGCAACCTCGGCGAGGAAAATGGCAATCCCTGTCAGATTGCCTGCATTACCGATCGCCCCTTCCATGGCCACGCCAACCGACAGCACCAGCATGACCGTCAGCGTGAAGGCCGGCAGCGCCAGGCGCTGGCGTCTGACGAACCATTCAGCCAGCAGGACAACTGCCGGGATGACTGCAATCGCACTGGCCAGCGCCCAAAGACCGCCCAGCGCTATGATAATGCCGATGGTTATCAGGATGTCGTGAAACCCGCGGATGAAGCGCGGCGCTTCGGAGGCATCGGGAAGGGTACCGTCATCGGCGTTGCTCGGCTCTGCAAGCTCAATGAAAACTCTACCTGCCGCATCAGTTGAGGCGGTTCCGGCCAACTCCTGGTGCAGGGCTTGAAGCCGCCCATGGGTCGCCTCATCAATCGCCGAGCGCTCACGCGCAATTTTCAGAAACGAAACGACATCGTTCATGTGATTTCCTCATCTGCCAGAACGGCTCTGGCCTTGGACAGGAATTGCCGCCTTGCCAGCACCAGCACAACGGACACCGTGGTGGCTATCAGCACCCATGGACCGACGAACCAGCCAAGATAGCCGAGCGCGAAGAAAATGCCGCGCAGACCGGCGGTAAAATGATGGCTGGCGATGATGTTCATTTCCGCCGCCTGCAGCGCCTGTTTGCGGCGCTCTTCCAGCGGCGTACTTTCCGGCTGCTGAACGGCGCCCATCAGAATGGAGCAATAGTTGAACAACCGGAACGCCCAGCCGAACTTGAAGAAGGAATAGACGAAGAGTACCGTCAACCCAAGCACTTTAAGTTCGAATATGCCCCGGTTCGGCGTGGCATCGAGTGGCAGGTCCTGATAGATTTCCACCACCAGATCGGCCGATCCCAGCAGCGCGAAACAGCCCCCGATGGCAAGAATGGACGTCGAGGCGAAAAAGGCCGTGCCATGCTGTAGACCGTTGAGAATTGACGTATCCACGATCCGCAATTCCCGCTCCGCCAGCACCAGCATCCATTCTCGCCGCTTGTGCGCCATCATGCCGGACAGGCTTTTGTGCTTTAAGGACGTGTGTTGAGTGAGTACTTCGAATGCCAGCCAGATGCCAAAAAAGGCAGCCAGCGCGAAGTGATCGGCAGTGGTTAGCGCAGCAAGGGCGTTGGTCACGATTAAGACGGCATCCAGACAGAACGGGTTTGTTGCAACCTGTCCGATGCCCGCGCCAAGGTCAACGTGTTACAAACCCTGTTATGCGTTCATGACCTAATCGAGATAGGCGTCAGCGCGCTTTCCCTCACGCTCATGATGGATCGGCAGCGTTTTGCCGTAAAGCTGCATGGTACGCTCGACGCTGCCTACCATGCCCGGCTCCTCCACATAGGAGAAGATCGCCACATAGCGCCGTCTGTTCCCTTTCAGCGGCGCCACCCGGTGCAGCGAGTAACGCCCCTTGAAAATCTGCAAGTCCCCCGGCTCCAGCACCAGGGTTTTGACAAGCTTTGACTGATCGTCCAGCACCCGTGCCACCTCGGAGAAATTTTCATCACCCCCGTCAGAATTCAAGCGGATATTTGGCGCATACTCGAATTCGCCACCCGCTTCGGCATTCTGCAGGGCCAGCGTTACCGTGTAGTTGTTGGTGTCGAAATGCCAGGGGAAACCATTGCCCGCATCCGCCATGTTGACGATCACATCGGCCAGGGGATCGGCATAGGGAAAAAAGCGCGCGGCTTCCTCGCCCAGGCACTGACGAATGAACGGCGCAAAATGCGGATATTCATAAATTGCCCGAAGTCCCGAGCCCGGTCCGAAATTGTCAGCCGGTATGAAGGCGTTGGAACGGTCGTAAAACCTGCGCACCGGATGGTCCTGCGGCAGGTCGGGCCGATCCTGGGTGAAATAGGCATTGGTCCGGTTTTTGGACATATGTGCATTGGGCACTGCCCGGTCGGCTTCTGCCACCAGGCCAGCCAGGGCATCAGCATGTACGAACCCCTTGAGCACGGCGCAGCCATCGACATCGAGCCTGCTGCGCATCCCGGCGATCAACTGCTTTCCGCCATCGCTTTGCGGCTGATCGATCGGGTAGCGCTCAAGGTCGATGAGCTCTTCGGCAGATTGTGTCATGGCGTTTTCTCCTGCTGGCCAGGCATGGAATTCACAAACCTTGCGCACGTCCCTTCGGTATCACCTCGTACCCTGGCTCCTCGGGTTCGTCGTCCGTCATCTCCGCCGGAAATCCGGGTGCACGGATGTCGAGCCCGGTCGCTTCTTCCAGCCTGCGGATGATGTTCGGTGAAAACTCGCGCTCCCCATAACGGGCGATGGCATCATCGAATATGCTGATCATCAGCGGGTTCATTTCCAGCGGCACCCCGGCACGGTCCGCAACGGCCTGAAACAAGCCGATATCCTTCTTGACCAGGTCCATGGTGAAATTGATGTCGCGGCTGCCATTGAGGATGACCTGGCTTTCCGTTTCATGGACAAAGGAGGTGCCGGAACTGATGGCAATCGCCTCATAGGCGGTGTTGAGGTCCATGCCGGCGGCCTTGGCAGTTACCAGCGCCTCGCAGCAGGTGATCAGATTGGCCGTTGCAAGGTAGTTGGTAATCACTTTGAGAACGGAAGCCGAACCCAGGTCTCCGGTGTGCAGGATCCGCCTGCCCATGGTTTTCAACATTGGGGCAATGCGCTCAAAAGTCGGACGGTCACATCCGGCAAAGATCGAAATGTTGCCGGTCTCCGCCCGGTGGCATCCACCCGACACAGGGCAATCAACGGCTGCACCCCCCGTTCCATGACCATTGCGCCGAGCCGCTTGACCTCGGTTTCGTCAGTGGTCGACATCTCCATCCAGATTTTGCCGCTGCCCACTTCCCCCAGCATTTGCTGCATTACCGCGTCAGAGGCGGCAGGCGATGGCAGGCAGGTGATAACCGCATCACACTCCCGCATCATCTGCGCAGGATCTTTTGCCGCCTTCGCACCACGGCCGGCAAATTCCTTCACCAGCTTCTCGTTCAGATCGTGTACGGTCAGGTCAATATTGTTCCTGAGCAAACTGCCCGCCAGCTTGGCCCCGACATTGCCAAGGCCGATAAATCCGACTTTCATATGGGTCTCCCTTTGTTACGGGAGAAAACGCAATGCTGCGCGGTCGCGCAAGCGGCAAAACGCGACACTTTCGCATTGATTGCGACGAAAGCCGAAAGCGTTGCGCCCTATGCAAGGAAAACACGCTCGTAGAACCACCATGCAGCGATCACGGCGATCGCTACCGACGCCGGAACGGCGATGTAATGGCGGTACCACTGTTTGCTTCCAAACCAGATTCCCACCGCAAGATAGCAAAGGGCAATGACCGCCAACTGGCCCAGTTCAACGCCAACATTGAAAGCAATCAGCCCGGCTATGAAATGGGAAGAGGAAAGCCCGATGTCCCCAAGGACCCCGGCAAAACCAAGCCCGTGCAGCAGGCCGAACCCGAACACGATGACGGGCCGCCACGGATTGAGACGGCTGGTAAAAATGTTCTCGACTGCCACATAGACGATGGAAGCGGCAATAAGAGGCTCCACAATGGCCGGAGAAAGCGAAACATATCCCAGGGTGGCCAGCGCCAGGGTGATGGTGTGGGCAATCGTGAAAGCGGTAACCTGCCACAAAAGCGGCTTCCAGTGGGTGGAAAGCAGGAAAAGACCGACAACAAAGAGAATGTGATCAAGCCCTTTGGGAATGATGTGATCAAAGCCGATCTTCAGATAGTTGGCGACTACCTCGCCAAGCCCCTGCTGCCCGGTGGCAGTGAGGGAGATGGCTTCACTCACCTCGCCTGGGCCAAGATAGGCCGAATATCCCTCGCCCCGCGCAGCACCCGGCGGGTTCATCCGAATCACGCTGGCGCCATAGGCTTCCGGCCATTCCCAGCGCAGGGTTTGCGCATCGCCCGGAAGGACGCCTCTGAGTGTCACGACGGACTCGCGCACCAGTCCCGTATCGCCCACCTCCGGGACAGCAATGGTGATATCATCCGGCATAACCCGCACATCATCGAAGTAGGCCCCCACATCCTTGCCAAACTGCGGGATGAAAGCATTAAAGCGTTCGGCCAGCGCATCGGGCTTCAGCAGGCGCAGCTTATTGTAGGTTTCAACCTGTGGCGCATCATCGGTGTCCTCGTGTTCAGCACCAATCCCTGAAAGAATGGCCTCAGCATTTACCTGAACTTCAATGGCATACCGGCCTTCGCCTGCCTTCTCGTCATTGGCATGAAAATCGGCAATGGCCGGAAGCACCTCATGGGCAGCTGCCGCTGACGCAAGGGCGAAGAAAACAACCGCCAGCAATTGTGCCGTCCGGAGAAAACCATTGCAGCTGTAATGCGCGATAACAGGGAATTTGAATTGCATGGTAAATTGCTTTCGCTACTCTTGCCGCAGACCGAAACCACCCCGCATTATCAGTGTAGTAAAACCGCCATGCAAACAAGATTTGTCATACTGTCCGTCCTGATCACATGGAGCACATGGGGCTTGGCGGCAAGTGCACAGGCGCACGAATATTGGCTTGAACCCGTTAAGTTCCAGATCCGGCCAGGCGGGGAAATTGCAGGTAACCTCAAGAACGGCCAGAACTTCAAGGGGACCAACTTTGCCTATATCGCAAGCCGTTTCGATCGCTTCACAATAAACACGCCCTCCGGCAGCACCCCTGTCGCCGGGCGCGATGGCGACAGGCCGGCGCTGATTGCCACCGCAGAAAAAGCCGGACTTTACAGCGTTTCCTATCAGGGAAAATTTGAGCGCATCACCTTTACCGATCCGGCCAAGATGCAGCTTTATGAGGACTATGAAGGCTTGACCGGCCTGCTGCAGCAACATGTCCAGCGCGGGCTGGCCAAGGACCGGCTGCAGGAACACTATGCGCGCTGCGCAAAGGCACTTGTCCAGGTTGGCAAAGCAGGGCCGGACGACGCTGGCGATCACTTGACCGGGCTGGTATTTGAGCTGGTAGCGGAGGAAAACCCCTACATGCTGGACGAAAAAGATACCCTGCCGGTCAGACTCTACTGGCAGGGAGAACCGGCGGGCAACATCCAGATACGCTGGTTCCGCCACCGCAACGCCACCCAGACCGGCACGGTTCGCACCGATGAATCAGGCCGTGCCCGCATCCCCCTGTCGGGCGGCGGCAAGTTCCTTCTCAACGCGGTAAAAATCTATCCGGGCGATGAGAACCCCGAGACCGACATCCCCGAATGGTACAGCTACTGGTCGTCCCTGACCTTCGGCATAAAGGGAACCGACGCGGCGCTTGACGAAGGTGACTGAGCGGCACTTCGCCCGCCGGTTGAATGAAGGTGTGCCGCTCTACCTGGCCTTCGCAGGGCAGCTGGAAAGGCCCAGAATGCTGTAGAGCGGACACGTCGACAGCAGGCCGGTCGCCAGCGCAATGATTCCGATCAGCGTCCAGTAGCGCCAGGAAGCATCGGGATAGAGGAAAAACACTGCAAGCAGAGCAACGCCTGCAAGGATGCGCAACACGCGGTCGATACCGCCAACATTGGTCTTGAACATGGCCGGGCCTCCAAAATGACCTCACTTTTTCCAGAAACAGTGAGGCGGTTATTAGGATAACTCTTATATAAGCATAGTTCGATTTAAAGAAATTGATCCTGATCAAATGCGCCGCGCATTTTGTCCCGCTGCTTGATCTGGAAGGCCACGGGTCAGTGTCCCTCATATTCGATCAGTGTGCGCACGGGAACGTTCAGCGCCTCGATCTTCTTGCGTCCACCAAGGTCCGGCAGGTCGATGACAAAACAGGCCGCCACCACATCCGCCCCCATCTTCTGCAGCAGTTTCACCGCACCTTCCGCGGTACCACCCGTCGCAATCAGGTCATCGACCAGGATGACCTTTTCCCCTTTGCTGACGGCATCCTTGTGCATCTCCATTTCATCGACCCCGTATTCAAGCGAATATGCGATGCGAACAGTCTCATGCGGCAGCTTGCCTTTCTTGCGGATCGGCACGAACCCGCAGGACAATTGATGCGCCATGGCGCCACCGAGAATAAAGCCGCGCGCCTCCACGCCCGCAACCTGCTTGACGCCACTGCCGCTGTAGGGATGGACCAATTCATCCACCGCCCGGCGGAACGCCCGCGCATTGCCCAAAAGGGTCGTGATGTCCCTGAAAAGAATGCCTTTGTGAGGATAGTCGGGAATCGTGCGGATGGCGCCTTCAAGCGTCGCACGCAGGGAAGAATCCATGATGGTCTCACCGTTTCTTGCAGTGGCCATATCAATAAGCGCATGCCAATCAATCAGTCAAAAGGAAACTCGGCAATTGGCGATTTCCCGTTGCCGGTTCGCTTCACTAGATGTGAGTTCTCACCAGGTTGTTCATTCGGTCCCATTCTGAAAAGCTGAAGTTGTAAACCATCAGTGATCAGGAGAGGGACCGAATGAACATCCACAAGAATGCCCGTTTGACGCCGAAAGGTCGAGAGATATTGATCGAGCGCCTTGAGCGCGGAGAACATCCTTGCGAGGTGTCCTGCGTGATGGGCGACCGACGAGGGGCATAAGACCGGTTGGTGCCATGGCAGAGATATGGAAAGCCTGGCAGGCTCGGCATGGTCGTCCGGCGTTGCCCTCACCGACCTGACTTCAGCAGGACTGAAAGTGCCTTGCCTTGCAAGGCTGCGCCTTGCGACCATTCCAAACGAATTGATAATCCGCACAATCGGCGAACTGGGTGGGTCAGATCGCAAACAGCTTGATATCGTACTCCGTCAGATAACCGCAACATAAAAAGAGCCCGCACAAGGGCGGGCTCTGTCTGGCAGCGCAATGCTGCAGTCTCAGAATTTCTTGCCGAGCAGCTTTTCGACCTTGGCGCGGTCGATGGCCGCACGCGGTGGCTTTCCGGCGATCAGTTCGCGGGCCTGAGCCTGCCATTCTTCGCGCACAGGACGGTTTTTCGCATTGACACTTTCTGCCAGCTTGTCGAGCTCCCCAGCACTCATTGCGGCAATCTTCGCCAGGCTCTTTACGCCTTTTGATTTCAGCCGCTTGGCGATGGTCGGACCGATGCCGTCGATAAGCTCGATATCATCGATGAAATCCACCCCGGCACGCGGTGCGGAACCGACAGCAGCGCTGGCGGTGGCAGGAACCGCCCGTGCTGAAGAGGAAGCCCCTTCACTGTAAAGCGCCGACCAGACAGCTTTCTTGGAGAGGTAGAACAAGATCGCCAGCAGCAGCAGCGCAATCATCACCTTGAAACCAAGCGATTTGCGCTCAACCAGGCTCGGCTCAGCTGCCCACATCATGAAGGCAGCCACATCCCTTGAATACTGGTCGACCGTCTCGGCGGTGCCATCGTCATAGGTCACGATGCCCTCTGACAGTGGCGGCGCCATGGCCAGCGTCGCACCAGCAATGAAATACGGATTGTAATGGGTCCCCTCCGGCACATCGACGCCTTCCGGCGCGACGTCTTCATAACCGGTCAGGAGCGAATAGATGTAGTCCGGTCCGTTTTCCGCATACAGGGTGAACACGTCAAAGATAAAGGTCGGAAAACCGCGCTCTGGCGCACGGGCCTTCGCCAGAAGGGAGAAGTCCGGCGGCGCAGCTCCGTTGTTTGCGTATGCGGCAGCTTCCTCATTGGGAAATGGCGAGGGGAACCTGTCGGCAGGTACTGCCGGGCGTTCGAACATTTCGCCTTCGGCATTCGGGCCGTCAGTCACTGTATATTCAGAGGCAAAGGCCTTTACCTGCTCTTCCGAATAACCAAGCTCCTCCAGATTACGGAACGCCACCAGCTCCAGGCCGTGGCAGGCCGAGCAAACTTCCTGATAGACTTTCAAGCCGCGCTGCAATTGGCCGAGGTCCCAGTGACCGAAAGGCCCCGCAAAGCTCCAATGCACATGCTTGGGATGCTTGATGGGATAATGCGGCGTGCCGCCGTCTTCCTCGGCTGCCTGCGCCGAACCAAGGGCGATCATCGCGCCTGCGGCCAATCCGGCCAGTGCGGTGAAAATCGATTTCAGTTTCATGTCTCCAGTCCCTCTTGGGAAATCCCGTTATCTCCGCCGGACAGACCGCCCGGCTTCTGCTTGCAGGTCAGTGTTTCGCCAAAACGGCTTCGGCAATGCTGGCCGGCATCGGCTTGGGTTTTTCAACCCGCGACAACCATGGCAACACCACCAGGAAGTGGATGAAATACCAAGCCGTGAAAATCTGCGCGGCAATGACATAGCCCCCTTCCGCAGGCCGTGAACCGAGCCAGCCAAGCACCACGCAGACCACAGCAAAGATCCAGAAAAACTGCTTGTAGAGCGGGCGGTAGGTTGCCGAACGAACCGGCGAGCGGTCAAGCCACGGCAGAAAGAACAGCACGGCAATCGAACCGAACATCGCAATCACGCCGCCAAGCTTGGAATCGATCAGCACCACATCGGTGAACGGGATCGATATGTTGAAGGTAACTGCACGCAGGATGGCGTAGAACGGCAGGAAGTACCATTCAGGAACAATATGCGCCGGCGTCTTGAGCGGATTGGCGGGGATGTAGTTGTCCGGATGGCCCAGATAATCCGGCAGGTAGAAAACGAACCATGCAAACACGATCAGGAAGACGATCATGGCGAACGCATCCTTGATCGTGGCGTACGGCGTGAACGGCACGGTCTCCTTGCGGATGTTTTTCACCTCGATGCCCGTCGGATTGCTCTGGCCGGTAACGTGAAGCGCCCAAACATGCAGCACCACGACGCCGGCAATCATGAACGGCAGCAGGTAGTGAAGCGAGAAGAAGCGGTTGAGCGTCGGGTTGTCGACTGCATAGCCGCCCAGAAGCCACTCCTGAATGGCGGTTCCAACGACAGGAATGGCCGAGAAGAAACCGGTGATCACGGTGGCGCCCCAGAAGCTCATCTGGCCCCATGGCAGCACGTAGCCCATGAAGGCTGTCGCCATCATCAGCAGGAAGATGATCACGCCCAAAATCCACAATACCTCACGCGGCTGCTTGTAGGAGCCGTAGTAAAGACCGCGGAAAATGTGAATGTAGACGGCAACGAAGAACATCGACGCACCGTTTGCGTGCAGACGGCGCATCAGCCAGCCGTAGTTCACGTCGCGCATGATCCACTCGACCGATGTAAAGGCGCCGGATACCGAAGCAACATAGTGCATCGCAAGAACGATACCGGTCAAAATCTGCACGACGAGCATCAGCGATAGAATGCCGCCAAAGGTGTACCAGGCATTGAGGTTGCGCGGTACGGGATAGGCAACGAAGCTGTCATAGACAAGCCGCGGCAGCGGCAGGCGTTCATCCAGCCATTTTCCAAAGCCAGACTTGGGCGTGTAGGTGGAATGTCCAGCACTCATGTTCTTCTCTCCCCGTCCCGTCAGCCGATCACGATGGTGGCATCGGAGGCAAATGTGTATGGCGGAATATGCAGGTTTTCAGGCGCAGGCCCTTTGCGGATACGGCCCGCCGTGTCGTAGTGCGACCCGTGACAGGGACAGAACCAGCCGCCGAAATCACCGGCAAGACCGACCGGCACACAGCCCAGATGGGTGCACGAACCGATCATCACGATCCAGTTCTCCTTGCCTTCGCCGGCCGAGCGGTTTTCATCGGTTGCCGGGGCGCCGGGATCGATATTCTGGTTTTCCGCATTGCGGTCTTTCAGGTCGGCCAGTTCCACTGCCCTGGCCGCTTCCACTTCCTCGTCGGTGCGGTTGCGGATGAAGACAGGCTTGCCGCGCCATTTGACGGTGATCGCCTGCCCGGGCTCAATCGCTGAAACGTCAACCTCGATGGAAGCAAGCGCCCTTGTGGCGGCACTCGGGTTCATCTGCGAAACAAACGGCCAGGCGGCAGCGGCGGCACCGACAGCGGCTGCGGTACCGGTTGCCAGGTAGAGAAAGTCCCTGCGGCTCTGATCGTGGTCGGTTTTGGCTGCACTCACGGCATACCATCCTTTCGCTTTTGTGCGGCGGAAGCCCTGTTTCCGCCCTAAAAAGGTCCAACAAAAAGGCCGAGTGCGCTGCTTGTTGGGCATCTTCTCCTGCCGGCAACGGACCGCCGGATGCGGGCCATGATGCCAAGCTGAAGGATCGCCAGAACGCGTGCTCCCGGTCTTGTGCGCGTGTTTATGCTCCCAAGCCCCCATTTGTCCAGCCATTTGAAGGCTTAAAGGGCAGTTTGTCGCGTCTGCCCACAGACAATAGCCCCGGCTCAGATGACCACGCAATCGCATTTGCGCGATCTGAATTGCCAATACGGTTGCGCTATGAACCCGGATTGGGCAGGAATGGCCTCCGGCAGACAAAACGCCCGAGAAGAAAACGGTAATCCATTGCAGCCACCCCTGCTATTTCTGTCCGGCATCGCGTTGACCTTTGGCGGAACACCGCTGCTCAGCGATGCCAACCTGCAAATTCACGCTTCGGCCCGCATCGCGCTGGTTGGCCGCAACGGTTCGGGCAAATCGACCTTGCTCAAAATTGCTGCCGGCATGATCGAACCCGACAAGGGGGAGCGGTTTGTTCAGCCCGGCACTACCCTTCGCTATCTGCCGCAGGAGCCGGACCTGTCGGATTTTCAAACCATCGAAGGCTATGTGCTGGCAGGGCTTGCACCCGGCGATGATGTTCATCGTGCCCGCTATTTGATGCAGCAACTGGGCCTTGCCGAAAATGGCGGGACCAAAAATCTCTCCGGCGGCGAAGCGCGGCGCGCTGCACTTGCCCGTACCCTGGCGCCCGCACCGGACATCCTTCTGCTGGATGAACCGACCAACCATCTGGACCTGCCTGCCATCGAATGGCTGGAAACGGAACTGCGCTCAATGGCCTCGGCCATCGTCATGATCAGCCACGACCGGCGCTTTTTATCCCGTCTGTCTTCCAGCACGGTGTGGATGGATCGCGGTACCACCCGCACGTTCAACCGTGGGTTCGACGGATTTGAAGACTGGCGCGACAAGATGCTGGAGGAGGAGGAACTGGCCGCCCACAAGCTCGGCCGCCAGATCGCCCGCGAGGAACACTGGATCGTTCACGGCGTGTCAGGCCGCCGCAAGCGCAACATGCGCCGTGTCCGCGAATTGCAGGAACTGAAGGAAAAGCAGGCCAATCAGACATCAGCGGGCGGCTCTGTTCTCCTCGCCAGCGCCGAAGCAGGCTTGTCGGGAAAGCTGGTTGCAAAGCTCGATGGCGTTTCAAAGTCGCTCGGCGGCAAGAAGATCGTCGAGGATTTTTCCACCATCATCATGCGCGCAGAGCGCGTCGGCATTGTCGGGCCCAACGGCGCGGGAAAAACGACCCTGATCAACCTGATCACCGGCAAGCTTGAACCCGATCAGGGCACCGTCCGCCTCGGCCTCAACCTCGATGCGCTGGTCATTGATCAAAAGCGCCAGATGCTCGATCCCGGCTGGACACTGCAGCAAGCGCTGACCGACGGGGCGGGCGACAAGGTTTCGGTCGGCGGGGAAACCCGCCATGTCATCAGCTACATGAAGGACTTTCTGTTCCTTCCCGAACAGGCGCGAACGCCCGTCCACGCTCTGTCGGGCGGCGAACGCGGCCGCCTTATGCTGGCGCGCGGCCTGCGCCTGCCTTCCAACCTGCTGGTGCTTGATGAACCGACCAACGATCTTGATCTGGAAACGCTCGATCTTCTGCAGGAGTTTATCGCCGGCTACTCCGGTACGGTGCTGCTCGTCAGCCACGATCGAGATTTTCTGGACCGCATCTGCACATCGATCATCGCACCGCAGAAAGACGGCAAGTGGGTGCGCTATGCCGGCGGGTACAGCGACATGCTTGCCCAGCAAAAGACACTGCAGAACGAAGGCAGCAGACGCCCTGCCGGCAAGCAGCCGTCAGGGAACGAAAAAACACGGGCCGGCAGCTCTGAAGGTTCAAATGACGATCATCCCGCCGCAAGCGCACCGCCTGCGCGGCGCAGGCTTTCCTTCAAACAGAAGCATGCGCTCGAGACCTTGCCCGGCGAAATCAGCAAGCTGGAAAGCGAAATCGCAAAACTGCGCGGCGCACTTGAAGCGCCTGACCTGTATGTCCGTGACCAGGCACGCTTCGACAAATATGCTGAAGCCCTTGCAGCCCGCGAAAAGGCGCTGGCCGAAAAGGAGCAGCAGTGGCTAGAACTTGAAATATTGCGGGAGGAGGCCGGAGGCTGAGCATAGACTCACCTCCGGCCCCTGCGGCTCCGGCTTACTCGAAAACGGCTATCGCCGGACCGCTACCACGCTGGAAGCGCGGTAATTGGAACACTTGAAACGGTTCGACATGTTTCCGCCGCAGGCGCTGATGCGGCCCTTGCCGGCGGCACCATTGTATACGGCAACATGGTGGCCGCGCTTGAAGCGAAAGACGACGATATCGCCCTTGCGGGCTTTCTTGAGGGAAACCGCCTTGCCCCATTTGCGCCAACTGATCGCACGGTTGTGACCTGCAGGCGGCTTTCCGCCAGCCTTGCGGACGGCATAGGCTGCCGCTGCACCGCACCACGGAGTTGAAGCGGGATTGACACCTACCATGGCCTGAATCTGCTTGCGGTGCTTGCGCTCATGCAAGCCTTCTACGCGCTTGATGGCCGCAAGACGGGCCGGATTTGCAAATGCTGCATCGGTAGAAAAGTCGTTGCCGCCGAAAAGAAACACAGCGGCGAGAAGTCCGGCCAGCGCGCCTTGCGCCAACCGCGTGGGTTTTCTGGTTTTCATGTATTTTTTGAAGAGAGGAAGCTGTTGCGGATTCCGCCACTGCCCGGCCCGAAGACGGCCGATCTCTGCCCCTTTGTTGTTGTCACGATAAAGCGGATGGATTTACGTGAAGTTCATCCTGCCGGCGGCAAGCGCAATGATCCCCGCTGCCTTCCGGCCGGCAAGCAATCATGCCGCAATGCGGCAAAAATAGGATTGCGCAACAAAAATCAATTCAAACTGTGTAACCGGTTGTAACGCAAAGATAAATAAAGGGTTAAGCCTCAAGAGGCAGAAACCCGCCAGCCTGTCTCGCCCACAGGTTTGCGTATAATCCCTCTCGTTCGAGCAGTTCACGATGCGTGCCCACTTCCGTGATTTTGCCCTTGTCGACGATGACCAGCCGGTCCATCTCGGCAAGGGTGGAAAGGCGATGGGCGATGGCGATCACCGTCTTGCCTTTCATCATTGTATCGAGATTTTCCCGGATCGCAGCTTCGACACCGGAATCGAGTTGGGATGTAGCTTCATCGAGAATCAGAATGGGGGCATCTCGCAAGAACACCCGGGCAATGGCGATGCGCTGGCGCTGGCCGCCGGAAAGCTGTACGCCGCGCTCGCCCACATGGGCATCGTAACCGGTGCGGCCACGGCTGTCTTTGAGCCCGGTTATGAATTCATGGGCGTTCGCCTGTCGTGCCGCCTCGATAATTTCATCCAGGCCTGCTTGCGGCTTGCCGTAGGCGATGTTTTCCCTGACCGAGCGGTGAAACATGGCAGGATCCTGCTGCACCAGCGAAAAGGCGGCGCGCAGGCTGTCCTGGGTTACTGAGCGAATGTCCTGCTCATTAATGCGGATCACCCCCTTTTCCAGTTCAAAAAAGCGCAGCATCAGGTTGATCAGCGTCGATTTGCCCCCGCCCGACGGGCCGGCAATGCCCAGCTTTTCGCCCGGCTGCACGATGAGCGAAAACCCGTCGAACAGCCCTTCCCCCTTGCCGTAGTGAAAAACAATGTTGTCGAATTCGATCTTTCCTCCGCCCGGCTCCAGTTCGTCCGCATCCGGCAGGTCCCTGATCTGCGGTTGCTGCGCAATCAGTTCCATCGAGTTCTGCGTTACGCCGACATTTCGGAAGAAGCCGTTGAGAATGCCCATCAACCGGTTGAGCAGTAAGGTCAGGCGTAAAACCAGCGCGGTTGAGAAAGCAACCTCGCCAAGCGTGATCTTTCCGCCGAGCCACAGGTCAACCGCCTGCCAGGCAATGAAGCACACCGCAATGTTGGAGATCACCGACAGCGAAATCCTGACGCCCGTCAGATCACGCGTAAACAGCCTCAGCGCATCATACTGGCCCTTGAGACCTTCCTTTACCCAGTCGTTTTCGCCTGAAGTGGAGCCATAGAGCTTCACGGTTGAAATGTTCGAATAGCCATCCACCATCCGGCCGGTCGCCAGCGCTGCGGCCTCGGCTGTCTTGCGCCCATGCTCGCGAATGCGTGGCACGAAGAAGCGGGCAAGCAGCAGAAAGGCCACAAGCCAGACCAGCACGGAAATGCCCAATTCCACGTGAAGCGCCAGCAGCAGGCCAAATGTCGTGAAGGCATAGGCGGCGATGAAACCGATGGTCTGGACCAGGGCAACCATCATGTCGCCCATGGCATGGCCGGTCTGGAATACCTTTTGGGCGATGCGGCCTGCCAGATCGTTCTGGAAAAACCCGAGCGATTGCTGCACCACATGGGTGTGGCTCTGCCAGCGCACGGCTGTGAAAAAATTGGGAACGACAAGCTGTTCCTCGATCAGCGCTCCGATCGCAACGATGATCACCCGTGCGCCGAGCGTTACAGCCGCCATCAGCGCAAGGGTCGGACCAGCAGCCGCCAGCAGCGCGCCCCAGCCTTTGCCAACACCACTGCCATGCCGGGCTTCAAAAACCGTCAGAATGTCGACAAGCTCACCGACAAAGGTGAAGATTGCCGCCTCGACCGCCGCATTGGCAAAGCCGAAAACCAGCATGAACAGGAACGCCCAGCGGAACTGGCGAACAAAATGCCAGCTGAACGCAACAAGCCCGTGCGGCGGGGCACCGGCATGTGGAGCAAATGGATCGAACCGGTTTTCAAACCAACTGAAAATCCGGTCGAACATGCAGTGCCTTTCATTTCTTCAACCAGACGCTCCAACGGATATCGGCTGGGTAAGGCTGTTTACTGCGCAGCCTGAGAAGCGTCTTCAATCCCCAGGA
The DNA here is from genome assembly GCF_001953055.1 of Salaquimonas pukyongi. Taxonomy (NCBI): domain Bacteria; kingdom Pseudomonadati; phylum Pseudomonadota; class Alphaproteobacteria; order Hyphomicrobiales; family Salaquimonadaceae; genus Salaquimonas; species Salaquimonas pukyongi. Next base: position 2,434,260 of record NZ_CP019044.1, read on the forward strand.
ACCCGCCGGACTGCCGCGCCCATAGTTCGGCATAAAGCCCGCCGGCGGCCGACAGGGTACCATGGGTCCCCTCCTCGATGATTTCGCCCTCATTCATCACCACCAGCCGGTCAAGGGAGGCAATGGTGGAAAGCCGGTGCGCAATGGCAATCACCGTCTTTCCCTCCATCAGATCGAACAGGCTTTCCTGGATCGCAGCTTCCACTTCCGAATCAAGTGCCGAAGTAGCCTCATCCAGCACCAGAATGGGGGCATCCTTCAAGAACACCCGGGCGATCGCGATGCGCTGGCGCTGGCCGCCGGAAAGTTTGACACCACGCTCGCCAACATGGGCATCCAACCCCTTGCGACCTTCCTGATCCTCAAGATCCTCGATGAACTCCCATGCCTTGGCCTTCCGGGCAGCCGCAATCACTGCTTCGTCATCGGTCTGCGGGCTGCCATAGGCGATGTTGTCGCGTATCGAGCGGTGCAAGAGAGATGTATCCTGGGTGACAACGCCGATCTGCTGGCGCAGGGAGTCCTGGGTGACACCGGCAATATCTGTACCGTCGATGCGGATTGCCCCCTCTTCAAGGTCGTAAAACCGCAGCAGAAGATTGACCAGCGTCGTTTTTCCGGCCCCCGACCGGCCCACAAGGCCAACCTTTTCGCCTGGCTGGATTGACAGGTTGAGCCCGTCAATCACCTGATCGCCGCCATCGGCGCGCTTGCCGTAATTGAAGGAAATGTTGTCAAACACGATACCGCCTTCCTTCACTTCGAGGTCGCCAGCGTCCGGATGATCCTGCACCTCCCGGCGTTTGGCCATCATCGCCATGCCGTCATGAACCACGCCGATGTTCTCAAACAGCGCCGACACTTCCCACATGATCCATTGCGACATGCCGTTCAGCCTGAGCGCCAGGCCGACAGCGATGGCAATCGCCCCGATCGATACCGCCGAACCGAGCCACAGCCAGATGGAAAGTCCGACAATGAGGAAAACAACAAGTGCGTTGTTGTAGTGCACCAGGAACTGCAGGATCGTAACCAGCCGCATCTGCCGGTAGACGGTATCCAGAAAACCGTTCATCCCCTCCTGCGCATAGGCAGCCTCGCGGCCCGCATGGGAAAACAGTTTGACGGTATTGATGTTGGTGTAGCTGTCGACCACCCGTCCGGTCATCAGTGAACGCGCATCCGCCTGTTCCTGACTGATGATCTTGAGACGCGGCACGAAATATCGGATGATCGTTACATAGCAGATGAGCCAGAACACGAGCGGCAGCGCCAGACGCCAGTCGGAGGAGGCCACGAGCATCAGCATCGAGGTGAAATACACGACCACATACACCAGAATATCAGCGATTTTCATGACCGCTTCACGCACCGCAAGGGAGGTCTGCATCACCTTGGTTGCCACCCGGCCTGCGAATTCGTTGGCAAAGAAGTTCATGCTCTGGCGCAGCAGGTAGCGGTGCATTTGCCAGCGCGCGATCATGGGATAATTGCCGAGCAGGGTCTGATGAATGACCAGGCTGTGGATGATCGAAACCAACGGCAGGCCAATCAGGAGAAAGGCGCCCATGACAATCAGTCCGGCTCCTTCACGTTCCAGAAATCCGGCCCGGTCAGCTTCGCTGAGCCAATCGACCAGGGAACCGAGAAACCCGAACAGCACCACTTCGCCGATTGCCAGCAAAGCCGTTGCAACAGACATGATGGCAACCCATGGCCATACCGGCTTGGTATAGTGCCAGCAGAACGCAACCAGACCCTGCGGCGGAGGGCTGGGCTCCCCCGGCGGATAGGGGTTTACGCGCGACTCAAAATAGCGAAACATGCTTGTCCTTTCCGGCAGCCCGCCACGTTTTCATGATTTTGTGGTGTTCACAAGCTGCCGATCAGCCGTCCTTATAGGGAATTTGCCTGACAACGTTATGGCAGTTGTCTAACCCCCGTCAGAAAACGGTAGTATGCCCATGCAACAGCAAAAACCGGCCCTTGCCCTATATCAGCCGGACATAGCAGGCAACACCGGCACGCTGATCCGCCTTTCCGCCTGCCTGGGCACGCAATTGCACATCATCGCGCCCGCCGGTTTTCGCCACGACGACAAGGCCCTGCGGCGCGCCGGCATGGATTATGCGGCGCTTGCCTCTGTTGTGCGGCATGACGATTTTGCCGCCTTTGCCCAAATGGCCAGTGCACAAGGCCGGCGAATCATCCTCGCTTCCACAAGGGGCAACATTCCCCATACAGACTTTGCCTTTACAGCCGGAGATCTGCTGCTGCTGGGCCGCGAAAGCAGCGGTGTTCCCGATGACGTCCATGAGCGCGCCACCGCCCGCATTGTCATCCCGATGCACCAGGACGCCCGCTCGATCAATCAGGCGGTATCAGGAGCCATCATTCTGTCGGAAGCACTGCGCCAGCTTTCGGCTTTTCCAACGGCCGGCTGACGGACAGAAAATCCAGAAGATTGCAGGCTCAAAGCCTTGCTTTCACCTGGCGGTCGCGTTTCCGCGGGCCCGCACTCAATCGGCGCTGGGCAGGCGGCGCAAAGTAAATTCGATGATGTCTCCAGGCAGTTCCCGCCAGCTCTCCACTTCCGACCAGTAGGCTGCCTTGGGATACTTCGCCAGAAACTCCCGCGCCTTCTGTTGGGCTTCAGCCCGCGGCAGGGTAAGCGTTACCCGCTTCCAGGCACTATCGCTTCTGCCGCCGCTGTTTTTGCGGCGTTTGGATGTCCAGTCTTCGTGGCGTTTTCGCGCCTTGCCCAACGCTTCGGACTGGCGCTGCCAATAGCCCTGCGGCGCCTTGCGGCGGCTTTGCCATTCCTGTTCGGCTTCGCCTTCAACGCCATTTTCCGCGCCGTACCTGTTGGCGGTCATGATGTCCAACTCCAACGGTTTGCCTCTTGCAGCAGACCCCTATGAGAACACCGCAGGTGCCGGGCTTGTCAAGCGCACGCCCTTCCTTGCAGTCCTGCAGGGTCATGATGCTGACAAATGTTCTCTGGACAGCGCCGCCGGACTGTTGTTAGTGACGCGCTGGATTACGTCACGATTTAATGGGCAGTCACGCACCAATTGCGATCTCCCCGACGGGCCCGTGACCTGAAATGCGGATATCAAGATGAGCAGCGAGCGGCCGAACCTGCCCAACGGGCTTTCAGAGAACATCGAGGAAAAAAAGCAGCGCGCCGAAGCCTGGTTTCACGAGCTTCGCGACATGATCTGCACACGCTTCGAGGAACTTGAAACCCAGCTTACCGGTCCGTTTTCCGAACACGAGCCCGGCAAGTTTGTTGCCACGCCCTGGCAGCGTGATGGCGGGCACGGAGGTGGCGGCATCATGTCCATGCTGCGCGGCCGGCTGTTTGAAAAGGTCGGGGTTCACACTTCCACGGTCTATGGCGAGTTTGCCGAGGATTTTCGCAAACAGATCCCCGGCGCCAGCGAAGACCCCCGTTTTTGGGCATCGGGCCTTTCGCTGATCGCCCATCCCTGGAACCCGAACGTTCCCACCGTACACATGAACACGCGCATGGTGGTTACCACCTCCAACTGGTTTGGGGGTGGCGCAGACCTGACGCCGGTACTGGACGCGCGCCGCACCCAGGAGGATCCCGACAGCCAGATCTTCCACAAGGCGATGAAATTCGTTTGTGAGCGCCATGCAATTGCCGATTACGACCGGTACAAGAAATGGTGCGACGACTATTTCTTCCTCAAGCACCGCAACGAGATGCGCGGCATTGGCGGCATCTTCTTCGATTATCTGCGCTCGCCGGAGGAAGACGGAGGCTGGGATGCCGATTTTGCCTTTACCCGCGATGTCGGCAAGGCCTTCAACGTTGCCTATCCGGCGATTGTCAGCCGCAACATGGACCTTGAATGGACGCCGCAGCAGCGCGAGGAACAGCTGGTCCGGCGCGGCCGTTATGTCGAATTCAACCTGCTGTATGACCGCGGCACGATTTTCGGCCTGAAGACCGGCGGCAACGTCGCCTCCATTTTGTCCTCCATGCCGCCCACCGTGCGGTGGCCATGATCGCCGGAAGGGTCGGGCAACTTTCCGTCAAGGGGTTCCGCTCACTGCGCAATGTAACCCTGCCGCTTGACCATATTGCCGTCTATCAGGGCGGAAACGGAACCGGTAAGACCAACATCTACCGGGCACTGGAATTCTGCCGCCATGCAGCGCTCGGCGACCTCTCCCTGTGGCTGGCAAAACAGGGAGGCCTTGCCTCCTGCCGCTGGAGCGGCCCAACAAGGACCCATGAAAAGGCCCGGATCGCGATTTCCGTTACGGTTGGCGATCTGCGCTATCACATCGAGGTCGGTCATCCTACACCCACCACAGCGGCGTTTTTGAACGAACCCCTGATCAAGGAGGAGAAAATCGAGGCCCGCTACAGCGGGCGGGTGAAAACCCTGATGAAGCGCCGCGGCCCGTCTGTGACCATATCCGGCCTGAACGGACGCGAACAGCAATGGGACGGCCTTCTACTGCCCAGTGAAACGGCGCTTTCCCGGCTGCCCGCCGAGGTCGCAGCCACCGATGTAGCCGGCCTGCGGGATACGCTGCTGGGCTGGCGTTTCTTTCACCGATTCCGGGTCGATACAGACTCACCACTGCGCCGGCCGGCTGCCGCCGTAACAGCGACCAAACTCGACGCCGATGGCGCCAACCTTGCAGCCGTCTTCGCGACACTGGAACACATTCGCCAGGACACAACAGATCTGAAATCACTGGTAAGGGAAGCCTTTGACGGAGCAGAACTGATCATCCCGCATCCTGAAGAACAGGCGGCGTTCTTTATCCAGTGGCCGGACTTCCCGAACCGCCTGTTCAGCCAGGCTGAACTCTCCGACGGAACCCTGCAATTCCTCGCCCTGTGCGGCGCACTGCTTTCCTACCATGCACCCCGTCTTGTCGTGCTCAACGAACCGGAGGCGAGCCTTCACCCGGACCTGATGCCGGCCCTTGCAACCCTGATTGCCAATGCTGCCGAAACCACCCAGATCATTGTCGTTACCCATTCAGCCGAACTGGCCGGCAGCCTTGAGCAACGCACTGCCTGCCCGATACGGAATGTTGAAAAGCAGAACGGCGAAACCCTCATTTCCGGCCTGAACAGCCTGGGAACGTTTCGCGGCGAATAGGGTATTCATGGTCAACCCTCCGCAAACCCGGAGCAGCCACAAAACCTGCCAGATTTATGCTATGCTCTCCCATGCAGCCGGCGCCCTCCGGCAGTCGGCAATGGTAGGGTTTGGACTCTTTATTGTGACCTGAATGGCGCGGACAATGGCAAGCAATGCAAGGAAACGTTCAAAAGGCGGGCCATCTGCCCGGTCGAGAACATTGACGCTGCAGGGCGACGCCAGTGTCCCGCATCCTGCAGATAGGGCAGAATAAAGGGTCTGAACCCCAGGTAACGTGAGGAAAAACCATGAAATCCTTTGAATGTGGAACGCTCGTGCCCGGTTGCCAATGGCAGACGGAAGCCGAAGAGGAAGCTGAAATCGTGCGCCGCGCCGTCGAGCATATCAAGCTTGCCCATGACGAACCGAGAATCCGCGAAACCATGGTTGAAGCCATCAAGGCACGCATTCGCGACCGCAAGGCCGCCTGAGCAATCGGTTCAGAGGTCCGACAACAATGCTTCCGCCGTCAGGCTGAAGCCACTTTCAACCCATGCCTTTTCGAGCCGCTTGAGCACCCGCCCGACATCGCGGCCTTCGGGGATGCCCCTGTTGACCAGGTCCTTGCCGCGGACGGGAAACCGGGGAACCGGCCAGTCCGCCGCAAACGCGGCATTGCCGGCAATCGCCTCGATCCTGTCCGCTGTTTCCTGTCGAAAAATGGCAACCGCCGTGGCGATCCGCAAACCATCGACAACCCCTTGCCGGTCGCCATAATAAATCCTGCGTTTCAGCTCGTCCTCTGCAATTGGCGGCTGCGGCACCTCCGCCATCGCCCAGGCCAGCAGCCGGTTACGCTCCGCATTGGACAGCTTGAGCCGCTTGGCAAGTTTGCGCACAACCGCGCCATCTGGCCGGATTATCGCTTCAAGCCGCAAAACTGCATCTTCCTGCCAGCCAAACCGTGCTTCGGCCTCAACAAGCGGCGAAACGAAATCGATCCCCCACTTTTCGCTTTCCGGCAGGATCAGGTTCAACACTCCGCTCGTACGCATCCACAACAGGGCCCGGGAGGGATCCTTGGCCGCCAGCAGCTTGCGCAATTCCATCCAGACGCGTTCAACGGACACCTGTTTCAGGCCGTCCTTCAGCCAGGCAGCCGCCTTCAGCCCCTCGGCGTCGGGCCGGCCCGCGCCATACTGGGCGAAGAAACGGAAAAACCGCAGAATGCGCAAATAATCTTCTTCGATCCGCTCCGCCGCTTTGCCGATAAAGCGCACCTGGCGAGCCGCAACATCGTCCAAATTGCCGAGCGGATCGATAATGTTACCGTTGCGATCGCAATAAAGCCCGTTGATCGTCAGGTCGCGCCGCAACGCATCGCGCTTCCAGTCCGTGCCGAAACGCACCACCGCGTGACGCCCGTCGGTCTCGATATCGTCGCGAATGGTCGTGATTTCATAGCCCACCCCATCGCTGACAGCGGTTACCGTTCCATGCGCAATTCCCGTCGGCACCGCTTTCAGATGCGCTTGCGCCAATGCCTGCATCGCTTCTTCCGGAACGAGGGTGGTGGCAAGATCAACATCGCTCACTGGCTCTCCCATCAGCGCGTTGCGCACCGCACCGCCGGCAACACACACCTCTCCACCAGCCGCCTCAATGGCGTCAAACACCGCCTGCAGCCGTGCGTCATGAAGCCAGGGAACCTGTTTTGCTTCGAGTTTCATGGATATGTTAGTTACTCCAGCGGGACGAACCGCCGCCAGTCAGCCGCTCCTGGAAATGTTTGATAATGCCGGCGGTCACGCCCCAAATGTAATGTTCTCCATATGGCATTTCGAGATAATGCCGGCGCTTTCCCTGAAACATCCTGCTGCCGACCCGATGGTTGGCAGTATCGAGCAGAAAAGCCAGCGGCACATCGAATATGTACTCGACCTCGTCATGATTGGGAGCAAGGCTCGGCTTTTCAGCTACCAGACCCACCACCGGCGAAATTCGAAAGCCCGAACCGGTCAGATATTCGGGCATCACCCCCAGCACATCCACTTCTGCACTATCAAGACCGATTTCCTCATTGGCTTCGCGAAGGGCCGCTTCAACCGGCCCGCCGTCTTCCGCGTCTATCTTACCGCCGGGAAAGGCCACCTGGCCCGAATGTGAGGCTAGTTTTTCCGTGCGCTTGGTCAGGATAACCGAGAGCGCGTCACCGCCATCAACAACGGGAATCAGAACCGCCGCCGGCCTGGTTGCCTGTTTTAATACCCAGTTGCGGAATTCCGGATTAATGGCAAAATCGCCAATGGGTTCTGTTGCCGGGGCAAACAGCCGCTTGCCGGCAAGCTGGCGGAATCCTTCAGCGTCGAGATTCTTACTATCGGGCAAAGTCTGCATGGGGCTTTTCGTCATTTGTGCCGGCAGGTCATGCATCTTCACCGCCGCTGGCAAGCCGGTGCAGTTCAGTTGCCGCCATGATCGGGAAGACCGCTCCGTTGCTGCGTACGGCAAAGACGGTTTTGCCTTCCAGTTCAACTTCCTCGCCCTTGGTCACCAATTCGTACATCACCGGCCGCGTCAACAGCGCCTCAAGCCTGCCACGCACCAGCAGATAGGGTTTGACACCATCGTTTTCCGGCGCGTTTTGAAAACGCAATGGATTTTGCGGTCCCGCCTCGACAACATCGCCGACATTCGTGCGGAAAGTGAGCACCGGGCCCGCTTCGCCTTCGGACGCATCCATTTCAACGGCCAGAAAGGGCGCATCTTCCACGCCAATTTTGTAGCGCTCTACGGGCGTGACGAGATAGGTGAAACCATCTTCATCCTTGCGCAACACGGTTGCAAACAATTCAACCAGCGCCTTTCGGGCAATCGGTGTTCCCATGTATAACCAGGTGCCATCGGCACGGATTTCAAGATCAAGGTCACCGGAAAAGTCAGGGTCCCACTTCTCGACCGGCGCAGGACCGCGTTTGCGCGTCCCGGCACGTTCAACAAGTGCCTTAAGGCCGGAAAGCTTGTCATTGCCGGAAACCGGGTCCGTAGCGCCCGATGATGCAGCTTTCCCTGATTCTGCCATTCTCTTTATCCAGTATTGTCCCGCCGGTACTTGTAAATCCGGCTTGCCGCACAAACCGGTGGTAACAAAGTGTTCAACACATATCGAGCGTTCTGCCGAAAATAGCGTTCACCAACCGTTTCGCAAGTATGGCATATTGCAATGACGGAGCGCCAAACTACCATGCGGAAAGCCACCGCCGAATCTGATGCCAGCAGGAAGGACAAACCATGAGTGCTGTAGACCCCAAGGCAGGACGCGAAGCCGGCAATTCCAAAGCCGTAATCGAGGCTGCCGAGACAGCGGTTGCCGACATTGCCAAGGCAAGGAAGGAAACGGCGAAAGTCATCTTCGGCCAGGAAACGGTCGTCGAACGGGCAATGGTCACCATCCTTTCGGGCGGTCACGGCTTGCTGGTCGGCCTGCCGGGCCTTGCCAAGACCAAGCTGGTCGATACGCTTGGCACCGTGCTCGGCATCCAGGCTGCCCGTGTCCAGTTCACCCCCGACCTGATGCCGTCCGATATTCTGGGTTCGGAAATCCTGCAGCAGGACGATGACGGCAAACGTTCCTTCCGCTTCGCCAAGGGACCGGTCTTCACCCAGCTTCTGATGGCCGACGAAATCAACCGCGCCAGCCCGCGAACCCAGGCAGCCCTGTTGCAGGCAATGCAGGAATATCATGTGACCATCGCCGGCCAACGCTACGACCTGCCGGCGCCGTTTCACGTTCTGGCAACACAAAACCCGCTCGAGCAGGAAGGCACCTATCCGCTTCCCGAAGCCCAGCTCGACCGGTTTTTGATGCAGATTGATGTTCACTATCCCGACATGGAGTCCGAGCGACGAATTCTGCTGGAGACGACCGGCGCCAAGGAAGCCGCTGCCAAGCCGGTGCTCAATGCCAAACGGCTTCAGGAAATGCAGGCGCTGGTCCGCCGCATCCCGGTCGGCGAAAGCGTCGTCAACGCCATTCTGGAACTTGTGCGTTCGGCCCGCCCCGGCGCCAGCGACCGGCCGATGAACAAGTACATCTCCTGGGGTCCGGGGCCGCGGGCAAGCCAGGCATTGATGCTCACGGCACGGGCCCGCGCACTGCTGGATGGCAGGCTGTCGCCTTCCGTCGACGATGTGCTGGCTCTGGCAGAACCGGTGCTGCAACACCGCATGCAGCTTTCCTTCTCGGCACGGGCAGAGAAAGTTTCGGTCCGGGACGTGATTGCCGACATCCGCTCGGCAATCGGGTAGGCGGCCGGGATAGGCAGCATGAGCCAGACCACCGGAAAACTGGTCGATGCACTTCAGGCACAGACCGTGCTGGCACGTTCGCGTGCCCGGGCCGCACTTATTCCCGACCTTCTGGTGGAAGCCCATCGCGTCGCCAACAATGTGTTTGCCGGCTGGCATGGCCGCAGGCGGCGCGGCATTGGTGAGAATTTCTGGCAGTTCCGCCCTTACGTTCAGGGCGAAAACCTTGCGGCAATCGATTGGCGGCGCTCTGCCCGCGACGACCATGTCTACATCAAGGATCGCGAATGGCAGGCTTCCCACACGATCTGGCTTTGGGTCGATGAGAGCCCGTCCATGCTGTACCAATCAAGCGGCACGGAAGTTTCCAAGCAGTCGCGCGCACTGGTGCTGGCGCTGGCCATGGCAGAACTGCTTGCCCGCAGCGGCGAACGCATAGGCTGGCTCGGCGTTTCCAAGCCGATCGTTCACCGCCATGCCGCCGAAAGGCTGGCCAATGACCTGCTGGTGTCGGGCGCCCAGGAAACCTGGCCCGACATGAAGCGGATCGGCGATCATGCCGAAGTCATTCTGTTCAGCGATTTTCTTGAATCGCGGGAGGATGAGGAAGCGCACCTTGCCGTCTTCCGCGATCTTTCCAACAAACGCGTGCGGGGACATCTGGTACAGATTGTCGACCCGGCAGAGGAAGTCTTCTCCTATTCGGGCAGAATGGAATTCCGCGACCCTGAAACCGGCCACCGACTGAACCTCGGCGCAGCCCAGACCGTCAAGCAGGACTATGAAGCGCTGTTTCGCGGCCATACCCGGTTGCTGGCAGATTATTGCGCCCGGCTTGGCTGGTCCCACACGCTGCATCACACCGACCGGCTGGCTTCCCTGGCGCTACAGTCCCTGCACATCGCCTTGTCCGAAAACGCATTTGACGGAGGTGGATAATGGCCGGATTGCCCCTCGCCTTCGCCTCCCCCTGGGTTTTGCTGGCCCTGCTCGCCCTGCCGGTGATCTGGTATCTGCTGCGGCTAACCCCGCCCAAGCCGCGCAGCGAGTTCTTTCCGCCCTTTGTCATTCTCGAACAACTCAGGGCAACGGAAGATACACCAGCCCAAAGCCCCTGGTGGCTTACCCTGCTCAGGCTCGCCATGGCAGCCCTCGTGATTTTGGCCATGGCCGGCCCGGTATTCAATCCCGGCGAAACCCCGCTTAGGGGTGAAGGACCGCTTCTGGTGGTCATCGACGACGGCTGGGCCAGCGCCGACAGTGTGGAACTGGTCCAAAAAAGCGCGCTTTCAATGGTGTCGGCTGCCGAAGAAGCCGGGCGAACCGTTGCCATCGCACGAACAACGGATTTGGCGGACGTTGCCATCGAACCGCTCAGGGCCGCTGACGCAAGGGCGTTGCTGGAGAGCGGGGACAATCGCGCTGCCCGTCCCGATCACACCCTCACAGCCCAGCGTGTCCAGACGGCAATTGCACAAACACAGTTCGGCGAAGCGGTCTTCTTCTCGGACGGTCTTGCCCGGCGTGAGGAAACCCGCGCCCTGCTGGGGATGCTCGCCACCATCAATGGGCCGCTGCTTCTTGCCCGGCCGCAAACTTCCAGCCTGGTTGCCCTGCGGCCGGTAGAAAACCGACCCTCAAACATGGTGGGAACGGCGATTCGCAGCGATAGCGCCGCCAGTCTGCCGTTACGCATCACTGCCTATGACAAGAACGGCCTGCCGCTGGCCACCGCGCCTGCGCTGTTTGCCGCCGGTGAAACCGAAGCTGATTTCGAACTTTCCCAGCCGGTGGAAATACGCAACCAGATCGTACGCGTTGTGGTCGACAATGCCCAAAATGCGGGTGCCGTCCAACTGCTCGACGACAGCAACCGCCGCCGCGTGGTGGGCCTGATCTCCGGTCAGAGCGCCGATATTTCCCAGCCGCTGCTGTCACCGCTCTACTATATCAACCGGGCACTCCTGCCGTTCTCCGACTTACGGGCGGCAGACACTGCCAACATCGACGAAGCCGTTGACGATCTTTTGAACCAGAATGTTTCAGCCATGGTGCTTGCCGATGTCGGCACCCTGCCCGAACAGGCCCGTGAGCAGATTACCCGCTTTCTTGAAGAAGGCGGCCTCGTCATCCGCTTTGCCGGACCACGCCTCGCCGCCAATCCGGCAAGTGCCCTGCTTCCCGTCGAGCTTGTCCAGGGTGACCGTTTCATTGGTGGCGCACTTTCCTGGGAAACGCCCAAATCCGTTGCGCCCTTCGAACCAGCCTCACCCTTTTTCGGCCTGAAAACACCTGGCGATGTCACCGTCAGCCGGCAGGTGTTGGCGCTGCAGTCCCAGGATCTGGAAAACCGTACCTGGGCACGCCTTGAGGATGGCACGCCGCTGGTCACCGCAAGCCAGCTCGGCGAAGGATGGCTGGTCCTGTTTCACGTCAATTCCGACAACAACTGGTCAAACCTTCCGCTTTCGGGCACATTCGTCGAAATGCTTCGCCGTACCGTCAATCTTGCCCGCTCCACCGGAGTCAAACCTCTGGACGACGCGCAATTGCGGCTTCCACCGATGGAAGTGCTTGACGGCAGGGGAAGCATGGTTCCGCCACCACTCGGGGTCAAGCCGCTGGTGCTGGAAGGCACAGCCGAACCGCAGGTATCGCTCGAAAACCCGCCCGGCTTTTATGGAACGGAAGACGGCTTCAGGGCACTCAACCTGATGGGCGAAGCGGACACCCTTACGACACTTCAACCCTCAATGGTTCCTGCCGGAACACAAACGATGACGCTTGCCACCTCTTCCAGTCTTACCCTGCGGCCATGGCTGCTGCTGGCCGCCATGGTGCTGTTCCTGGCGGATTGCCTGGCCGTGTTGTGGTTTGCGGGATTGCTGAAGGGCTCTGCCGGCAAACCGGCAAAACCGCTGGCAAGACCGGCTTCGGCAAACTCCGCCATCCTGCTTGCCGCCATTCTTGGCCTGTTCGCGTGGGGGGGCGCATACGTTCCTGAAGCCATGGCGCAGTCAGCCACGGCAGAAGACGGCCTTGACTACTCTGCCGCGCTCAGAACCCGCTTTGCCTATGTCGTCAACGGCAATGACGAAATCGACCGGATAAGCCGTGCCGGCCTTCTCGGGCTAACCCGCTTTGTCGCTTCGCGCACCGCGCTCGAACCTGGCGATCCCGTCGGTGTGGATGTGGCCACTGACGAACTGTCGTTTTATCCGTTTTTGTACTGGGCGGTTGATCAGGGCACTCCCTCTCCGGGCGAGGAAGCGATGGCAAGGGTGGACGCCTACATGAAACAGGGCGGCACCGTGCTGTTCGACACCCGCGACCAGATCAGCGGCGTGCTCAACAACGGCTCCGGCGGCAACAGGAAACTGCGCGAGATTCTCGCCTCGCTGGATGTTCCTCCCCTTGAACCGGTTCCCACCGATCATGTGCTGACCAAGGCATTCTTCCTGCTTGACTCCTTCCCCGGCCGCTTCCAGGGCGGCGATCTGTGGGTGGAGCAGATCGGCGTTGCCGATGAAGCAGAACTGCGCCCTGCCCGTGCGGGCGACGGGGTGTCGACCATCATGATTACCAGTAACGATTTTGCCGGCGCCTGGGCGATCGATGAACAAAGCCGTTCGCTGCTGCCGATTACGCCGCCGGTTCCCGGACAGCGCGAATACGCCTTCCGTGTCGGTGTCAACATCGTCATGTACACGATGACCGGCAACTACAAGGCCGACCAGGTACACGTGCCTGCCCTGTTGGAACGTCTGGGGCAATAGACATGGATTGGAGCTTCTCCCTCGCCCCGCAACTCCCCCTTTGGCTGATCGGCCTTGCGGCCGTTCCCGCCCTTGTGCTGGCGCTCTATGGCCTCTTCAACAGAACGCGGGGCGCCTGGCTTCGCCTTGCTGGCTGGGCTTTCCTGTTTGCCGCACTCATGAACCCCTCTCTGCTTCAGGAAGAACGCGAGAACCTGAAAAGCGTTGTCGCCGTGGTTGTCGATCAAAGCGGCAGCCAGCTGCTGGATGAACGCCCCGGCCAGACTGACGCAATCCGCAAAAGGCTGCTCGCATCCCTTTCCCAGCTGGATACGTTTGAAATCCGCGAGATCGCCGCTGGCGAACAGATAACCCGCTCAAGCGATGTTTCAACGGCCCTTTTCCGTGCCCTGCAAAGCGGCATCCGCGACGTGCCGGAAGACCGTCTTGCAGGAGCCGTCATGATCACCGACGGCCAGGTGCACGACATTCCGGAAATTGCCGCCGAACTTGGCCTGAACGCGCCGGTTCACGCTTTCATCACCGGCAGCAAGGATGAAAAGGACCGAAGGATTGTCGTCACCAAGGCCCCGCGCTATGGCGTGGTGGGCGAGAGTTTCGAACTGACTTACGAAGTCCGCCAGCAGGGCATGCCCAATTCCGCTGTCGCGGTTTCTGTTTATATGGACGGCGAACTGGTCACCGTCGAGGAAGTGCTGCCAGGCGAATCCTATTCCTTCATTGGCGACATTCCCCATGGCGGCAAGAACATCATCGAACTGCGCGCCGAGGTTCATCCCGAAGAAATCAGCACCGCCAACAACCGTGCCTTTACGGTTTTGAACGGCATTCGCGAAAACCTTCGTGTGCTGCTGGTCTCGGGCGAACCACATGCTGGCGAGCGCACATGGCGCAACCTGCTGAAATCCGATGCCAGTGTCGATCTGGTACATTTCACCATTCTGCGCCCGCCCGAAAAGCAGGACGGCACACCGATCAGCCAATTATCGCTCATCGCTTTTCCAACACGCGAACTGTTTGTTGAGAAAATCGACGAGTTCGATCTGATCATCTTCGACCGTTATTCCCGGCGCGGGGTTTTGCCTGTGCTCTATTTCGACAACATTGCCCGTTACGTGCGCGATGGTGGTGCAGTGCTGGTCGCGGCCGGGCCTGAATTCGGCAAGCCGGGCAGCATCGCGGAAACACCGCTCAACACCGTCCTGCCGGCCCAGCCGGACGGGCTGATCTCCGAAATCCCCTTCAAGCCCATGCTGACGGATACCGGTAACCGGCATCCGGTGACCCGCGGGATCGACAACGGCCGCGGCGAAGAGCCCGATTGGAGTCGCTGGTTTCGCACCATTGGCACCGACAGGTTGACCGGCGACGTCGTGATGAGCGGGGCGGAGGAAAGCCCTCTGCTCGTTCTGCAGCGTTTCGATGAAGGCCGCGTCGCGCTTTTGTTGTCGGACCACGCCTGGCTGTGGGCACGGGGTTTTGAGGGCGGCGGGCCCCATGTGCAACTGCTGCGCCGCATGGCCCATTGGTTGATGAAGGAACCGGAACTGGAAGAAGAACGGCTGTCTGCCTATCAGGACGGCGAACAGCTCATCATCCGCCGCCAGACCCTTGGCGGCCTGCCGCCGGATGCAGAAATCATCGCACCGGACGGTACGTCCACCTTGCTGGCTTTTGAGGAAGCCGGTGCCGGCATTTTTGTGGCCGAACTGGATGAACCCCAGATGGGACTTTACCAGATCCGCAACGAGGACCTCTCAACCCTGGTTCATTCAGGCCCTCCCAACCCGCGCGAGTTCGCCAATGTGGTCAGTACGCCTGAGCTTCTTTCCCCGGCGCTGGAAGCACTGGGCGGCAACACCCTGCGCGTTGCCCGCGATGCCGGCGACATGCCGCGCATCATTCCGGTAAGAAGCGGGGCAGCCGCCTTCGGCAATGGCTGGGTCGGCCTTAACAATACAGGGGCTACAAAACTGACGGGCATCAACAGGATCAGCCTGTTTGCCGGTTTTCTCGGTCTTGCCCTGCTGCTGTTTGCCCTTGCCGTCATGTGGACACGCGAAGGCCGCTGACTGCCGGCGGTTATCCGCAACGCTGCGTTGGACCGGCAAACGCCGTACCGGCGCCCTCGACCAGTTCACAGCCCAGGATACGCAGGGGATCGGCGGGGCCGGGAAAGGTAATACGCCCAGGCTCAATGCGCTCGAAACCGAAGGGCCGGTAATAGGCAAGATCGCCCACCAGCACGACATAGCGATGGCCCTGTCGGCGGGCCTCGAACAACGAACGGTTCATCAGTTCGCGTCCAACGCCAAGCTTGCGGAACTGCGGATCGACCATCAACGGGCCAAGCACAAGCGCCTGTTCCTCGCCGATGTGAATGCGGGTCAGTTTCACCGAACCAACCAGCTCATCATTCAGAACGGCAACAAAGGATAGTTCGGCTTCACTGCTCACCCCTTCGCGCAGGCGGAATGCGGCGCGGCTGTAACGTCCCGGGCCGAAAGCGGCAGCACCCAGCGCTTCGATCTGTTCTTCGTCTTCGGGGTTTCCTGCCTGATGGTAATCAGGCTCAAAGGAGTCATGTCTGTCATGGCATTTCATTCCGGCCGGAGGGAGTGTGGCCGGAGAAACGGAAAATCCGTCAACCAGCCGCTATAGCCCGCATGGCTGGCAGTCTGCCAGCGCTGCGTTCAGCGGTTCGTCGTCGGATCGAGATCATCATGCACCTTTTCATGGCGCGTGGAACTATCATGCCGGCGCACATGCGTCCAGCGGGAATTTCCAAAGCACATTCCGGCGGAGAAAGGCTGAACGCAACGTTCACGCAGCAACGGTTTATCCTGGCAGCACAAGGCGGTATCGATCTTCCTGGAAGAAACCGCAGCAGGACGGAGTTGGCAATGGGTATGCTGGTGGACGGCAAATGGCAGGAAGATAACCTCATTCCTAAAACCGCGGAGGGGGCTTTCAAGCGCAACAAGTCAACATTCCGAAACTGGGTGACCGCCGATGGTTCGCCCGGACCCGATGGCGAGGGAGGCTTTGCCGCACAAGCCGGCCGCTATCACCTCTATGTCTCCTATGCCTGCCCCTGGGCACACAGAACCCTGATCCTGCGCAAGCTGAAAAGGCTTGAGGACATGATCTCGCTTTCCGTCGTTGACTGGTTCATGGGCACCCAGGGCTGGCAGTTCTCGGACCGCGACGGTGCCATCGCCGACCCTGAAATCGGTGCAACCCATCTGCACCAGATCTATTCTGCCGCAAAATCCGATTACACCGGAAGGGTGACGGTGCCCGTGCTCTGGGACAGGGAGCGCAAAACCATCGTGTCCAACGAGTCCTCGGAAATCATCCGCATGTTCAACAGCGCATTCGATGTGGTCGGTGCAGCACCTGGCAACTATTATCCCGCCGAACATGCAGCCGAAATCGATGCGTTGAACGAACGCATCTACCATACCGTCAACAACGGCGTTTACAAATGCGGGTTCGCCACCAAACAAGGCCCGTATGAAACCGCGTTTGGTGAGCTGTTCGAAACCCTCGATGCCATGGAGGAAAGATTATCGAACCAGCGCTATCTGGTGGGAAGCCAGCTTACCGAGGCCGACATCCGTTTCTTCCCCACGCTGGTGCGCTTCGACGCCGTCTATGTCGGTCACTTCAAGTGCAACCGGCAGCGCATTGCCGACTATCCCAACCTCTCAAACTATCTGCGGGACATCTACCAGCATCCCGGCATCGCCGAAACGGTGAACCTGCATCACATCAAGAACCACTACTATCAAAGCCACGAGACGGTAAACCCGACCCGCATCGTGCCTTTGGGCCCCAAACTCGATTTCGATGCACCCCACAACCGCGAAAGGTTCAGCCGCAGCTGAATTTCACTGGAAAGCCGGCGGACAAAATGCCCAGCAGCATCAATTGCGGCTGGCGTTCTCAACAGCGGACATCAAAGACTGATGTCGTACGTCACCCAATGGGTGCGATCTGCAACGCGGTCGTATAATCCCCGCGCCCGGTAATTGTCTTCTGCCGTTATCCAGCGGATCAGCGACCAGCCGCGCCGGGCACCCTCTTCCCGAACCCCGTCAATCAGGGCTGCCGCGGCTCCCGATCCCCGGGCAGCCGGATCGACAAACAGATCGTCAAGAAATCCGCCGGTGGCCGCCGCCAGCGGCCGGGCAAACGGCCGGAAATGTGTCAGCCCGATGAGACGGCCATCATCCTCTTCCGCAACAAGCCCTTCGACTTCATGGTCAGGATCAAACAGCCAGGACCAGACCCGCGCCCGCATCTCTGCACTCTGCTCGGTGCCATAGAATTCGGCATAACCCTGATAGAGTTTTTCCCATTCGCCGCGATCACGTTCTTCCACAGGCCGTATGTTGATCGCCATTTCCGTCTCCATTGTCATTGCCCGGCTGATTCAAGGTCACGGAATTCCTCCAAGCGGCGCCGTTGCCTGCCATCGGGTTCGAAGTTCTCCGGATCAAGCCAGCCTTCATACGCTCTTTCAAGCTGCGGCCATTCCTTGTCGATGATGGAAAACCATGCCGTGTCGCGGTTCAATCCCTTGACGATCAAATGTTGCCGGAAAATGCCTTCAAACTGGAACCCGAACCGCAACGCGGCCCGCTTGGAGGGTTCGTTGTCATTGTTGCATTTCCACTCAAAGCGCCGGTAGCCGAGCTCCTTGAATGCATGGCGCATGAACAAATACAGTGCTTCCGTTGCAATTCGAGTGCGCGCAATCACCGGCCCCCAATAGATGTTGCCGATCTCGATAACCCCGTTTTGCGCATCAATCCGCATCAGGGTCTGGCGCCCGCCAACCCTTCCGCTTTTCTTGTCGATAACGGCAAAGAACAGCGGGTCTTCGCTGGCCGATACGGTTTCCACCCATTTAAGGAAAGACGTGATATCCCCCGGCGGCGTTTCATACAGCCAGCGGAACCGGTCCTCGGCATCCTCCACGCAGGAGGCTTCGAACAGTTGGTGTCCATGCCGGCTGGCATCGAGCGGTTCCAGCCGCACATAGCGCCCTTCGAGCACCACGCGCTTTGGCCTTTCTCGCGGGGTCCAGCCGCTCATGTCTTCTGCCATGCCAGTACTCCGCTCAGACACATGCAGATCGTATCGCGAACCCCTTCAGGCGAAAAAGGACCAATGCCTGCAATTGTCCTGTGACAACGGCCGCAAAGATATGCCGCCGTCAGAAACAAGCCTCGAAAAGCGCCCTTGTGTTGTCCGCTGTCATTTCCACCGGATTGCCCCCCGTTGAGGGATCGGACAGAGCCGATTTGACCAGAGCATCCATATCCGGGTTCTTCACACCCAGTTCCGTCAGATTGGCGGGAATGCCGAGCGAACGGTTGAGATCACCAACAAAGCCATAAAACCCGTCATAGCCACCTTCGATGCCAAGATAAGCGGCGGCCCGGCCGATTCGCTCCTCAATCGCCGGACGGTTGAACTGCAGAACCGGCTGCATCACCACCGCATTGGTCGTGCCATGATGGGTATTGTGCATGGCGCCTACCGGGTGGCTTAACGCATGGATCGCGCCAAGCCCCTTCTGAAACGCCACAGCACCCATGGCGGCGGCGGCCATCATCTGCCCGCGCGCTTCAATGTCCGTGCCATCCCCATGGGCACGCGGAAGATAGGTCTTCACCAGCCGCAGGCCTTCCAGGGCAATGCCCTGGCTCATCGGGTGAAAGTGCGGCGAACAATAGGCCTCAAGGCAATGGGCAAAGGCATCCATTCCCGTGCCAGCCGTAATCGCCGGAGGCATGCCCACCGTCAGTTCGGGATCGGCAATGACGACGCTCGGCAGCACCTTGGGATGAAAGATGATCTTCTTCTCATGGGTGTCGGAATTCGTCAGCACCGAGGCGCGGCCCACTTCGGAACCGGTGCCGGCGGTCGTCGGTACCGCGATAATCGGTGCAATGGCATCTGAATCCGCCCGGGTCCACCAATCGCCGACATCCTCGAAATCCCAGACAGGACGTGTCTGCCCTGCCATGAAGGCGATCATCTTGCCAAGATCAAGCCCGGAGCCGCCGCCAAAGGCGATCACGCCGTCATGTCCGCCCTCGCGATAAACGCCAAGACCGGCATCAAGGTTCTTTTCCGTCGGATTGGGATCGACTTCGCTGAAGATACCACGGCCAAGCCCGGCAGCTTCCAGAGTATCAAGCGCTTTTGCCGTTATCGGCAGTGGCGCAAGCCCCTTGTCGGTTACCAGCAGCGGTTTTTTGATGTCTGCTGCAGCGCAGGCATCCGGCAATTCGGCAATACGGCCGGCCCCGAAACGAATGGCATTGGGATAAGACCAGTTTGCGGTAAGCGTCATTACTGTTTCCTCAGATGATAGGATTTCGGCCTGGTCAGCGCCTGATAGGCCAGTTTCGAAAGACCGGCGCCGCGGCCGGTATCCTTGCACCCCGTCCAGCATAGGGCCGGATCGAGATAATCACAGCGGTTCATGAAAACCGTTCCGGTTTGAAGGCGATCGCCAATGGCTTCGGCAATCGCACTGTCCCTGGTCCACACCGAGGCAGTCAGCCCGAAGCGGCAATCGTTCATCAGGTCAATGGCTTCCTCGTCATCCTTGACCGGCATGATGCCCACGACGGGACCGAAGCTCTCATCGCGCATCACCCGCATGTCATGGGTAACGTTGGTGAGAATTTGCGGCGTCAGGTAAGCGCCACCATCATCGGCCGGCATTTTTTCAATGTGCGCCACGGCACCATCGGCCAGCGCCTCCTCGATTTGCGCACGAACTTCACGGGCAAAGCGGACATTCGCCATTGGTCCCATGGTGGTGTCAGGATCAAGCGGGTTTCCCAGCTTTTGCGCTTTCACCCAGACGGCAGCCTTCTCAACAAACGCTTCATACAGGCTCTCGTGAACATAAATGCGCTCAATGCCGCAACAGCACTGGCCGGCGTTGAACATGGCACCATCCATCAGCGTGTCGACAGCCTGTTCTAGATCGGCATCGGCGCGCACATAACCGGGGTCCTTGCCGCCAAGCTCGGTGGAAACGGGAATGAACGTACCGGCAGCAGCCCGCTCCATGGCCTGGCCACCGCCAACGGAACCGGTAAAGTTCACAAAATCCACCCGCCGTTCGGCAATCAGGGCAGATGTGCTGTCGTGATCGAGAACCACATTCTGAAACACGTCTGCGGGCACCCCTGCCTTCTGGAATGCCTCTGCAAGATGCTCACCGACCTGCAGGGTTTGCTGGGCGTGTTTCAAGATAACTGTGTTTCCGGCAATCAGCGCCGGTGCGATCGTGTTGATCGCGGTCATGTAGGGATAATTCCAAGGTGCCACCACGAGCACCGTTCCCCAGGGAACATGCTTGATCATTCTGGTGAAGGCATCGCTGTCCTCCACCATCATGGGCGCAAGGCTTTCGGCGGCAATTTCCGCCATATAAGTCGCACGCTCGGAAAAACCGCCAAATTCACCGCCATACCGCACAGGCCGCCCCATCTGGTGGGCCAGTTCCGTTGCCATGCGGTCGGTTTCAGCGCCGATAATATCCCGGGCCTTCAGCACAAGGTCGATACGCTCCTGCAGCGGTCTTTCAGCCCAGGCAGATTGCGCCTTGCGGGCACGGTCAGCCGCTGCATGAGCATCTTCACGGCTGAGCACCTCACGGGTGAGGTAAACCGAGCCGTCGATCGGTGAAACAAGGTCTACTGATTTTGTCATTGGTCGTGTCCACATCCGGAAACTGGTGTTGAGACTCATGGCCCGGATTTTCCATGTGCCGTCGTCGATCATTGCCATATGAAAAGGCGGATATGCTTCGATAATGCCTTTGCCAGGGGTCAGGCTCTTTCAAAGCCCCGTGCAACCTCCCAGTCGGTCACCACGCGGTCAAACTCTTCCTGCTCCACCTCCGCTGCCCTGGTGTAGTGATCAACCACCCAGTCCCCCATCGCCTTGCGCAGCATTTTCGAGTTTCTCAGGGTTTCGGTTGCAGCGCGAAGCGTGTTCGGAACTTCCGGCACATCTTTCATGGCGTAAAGGTCACCGGTGACCGGTGGCGGCAGTTCCAGCCCCTCCTCTATGCCGGCAAGTCCTGCCGCAAGCTGGGCCGCGCAGGCCAGATAGGGGTTGATGTCCGAACCGGGAATGCGGCACTCAATCCGCACGCCCTTGGTGTCTTCTCCCACAAGCCGGAACCCGGCGGTGCGGTTGTCGACCGACCAGGCCGTCTTGGTGGGGGCAAAGGTCCCGGCAACGAACCGCTTGTAGCTGTTCACATAGGGTGCCAGAAACACCATGGTATCCGGCGCATATTTGATCAGACCGGCAACGTAATGGCCCATCAGGGCAGACATCGAACGTTCCCCGTCAGGGTCATGAAAAGCGTTGTTCTTGCCCTTGAACAGCGACTGGTGAATGTGCGCCGCACTGCCGACCTTGCGGTGGTCCCACTTCGGCATGAAGGTCACCGCATGGCCATAGGCATCGGCGATTTCCTTCACCGCCTGCTTGGCGATCGTATGGTGATCTGCTGCAAGCAGGGCATCCGCATAACGGATGTTGAGTTCTTCCTGGCCTGTTTCCGCCTCACCCTTGGTATTTTCAACCGGTACGCCGGCGCCGACCAGCAGGTTGCGGATCGGCCGCATCACATGTTCTTCCTTGGTGGTTTGAAGGATGTGATAATCCTCATTGTATCCGCTTATCGGCGCCAGATCGCGGAAGCCGCCCTGGCGGATTTCGTCATAGCTGTTCTCGAATAAAAAGAACTCAAGCTCCGTTGCCATGTAAGGCGTAAGGCCCATTGCCTCGGCCCGCGCCACTTGCGCCTTCAATATCTGCCGCGGTGAATGGGGCACCGGCTCATGGGTGTGATGGTCCATGAGATCGCACAGCACCAGCGCTGTGCCTTCAAGCCAGGGCAGAAGACGCAGCGTCGAAAGATCGGGCTTCATGACGTAATCGCCATAGCCGGCCTCCCAGCTGGTCGCCGCATAGCCGTCGGGTGTCCCCATCTCCAGATCGGTTGCCAGCAGATAGTTGCAGCAATGGGTTTCCTCATGGCCCGACTCGATAAAGTTCTGCACATGGAACCGCTTGCCCATCAGCCGGCCCTGCATGTCGATCAGGCAGACAAGAACGGTATCGATGCTCCCTTCGCCGGCAAGGCGTTTCAATTCATCAAAGGACAGATTCGCGGACATGGCAGTTCTCTTTTCTGGACCGTTTTGCATTTGATTGGCGCCGTGCGCCGGGGACAGCGACTTTCCATCAACTGTGTTTTGCACTCAGGTTTTTCGTTTCCCCCGCCAAAACCCGAATTGTTCTGACGTTTCCGCCATCGATTGGCGGAAAATTGGAAAGGGGGCGGCACAAATCCGCCCCCTATCGTGGTCAGGAATAGCGGTATGGCCGTCCTGCCTTTTTCATGTCGGCATTGTATTTCTTGAAGATCTCGACAACCTTCGCCTTGGTTTCCGACTCGGCGGCAACCTCCTCCCAGAATTTCTGGGCCGCGTCCTCAACCTGCTGCCACTCGGCATCGGGGATCGAGGTCAGCTGCATTTTGCTGCCGTTCACGCGAAGGCTTGCCTCACCGCCCCAATACCACCACTGGCGATAATAGTGCGACTGTTCGCAGCAGACCTGGAACAGGGTCTGAAGATCTTCAGGCACTTCATTCCAGCGGTCCATATTGGCAAAGAAATGGCCAATCCAGGCGCCTGAAATGTTGTTGGTCAGGAAGTAGTTGGTCACATCTGCCCAGCCGACCGTGTAGTCCTCGGTAATGCCTGACCAGGCAATTCCGTCGAGTTCACCGGTCTGCACGGCAACCTCGATGTCTTCCCATGGCAGCGTCACCGGCACCACACCGAACTGGCTGAGGAAACGCCCTGCTGTCGGGAAGGTGAAGACCCTTTTGCCTTTGAGATCAGCAAGGCTGTTGATCGGATCCTTGGTGGCAAAGTGACACGGATCCCACGAGCCGGCCGACACATGCTTGACGCCGACCTTGGAGTATTCACCATCCCAAATCTCGTTCAGCCCGTACTGGTTAAACAGCACCGGCACGTCGAGAGAGTAACGGCTGGCAAACGGGAAGTAGCCTCCGAACACGGTGACTTCCGTCGGTGACGCCATGGAATCATCGTCCGACTGCACGGCGTCGATTGTTCCACGCTGCATGGCGCCAAACAGTTCACCGGTTGGCACCAGCTGATCTGCGAAGAACAGTTCAATCTGCATGCGATCGCCGGCGATCTTGTTGAACTTGTCGATGGCCGGTTTGACCACGTGCTCGGCAAGCGCAGGGCCTGCATAGGTCTGCATGCGCCATTTGATGGTCGACTGTGCAAGTGCCGGTGTGGCAAGCGCCGCAGCCGGTGCGGCAGCTGCCGCTCCCTTGATAAAGCTACGTCGTGTCGTCATATCGTCCTCCTTTAGTGCTCTGCCTGTTGTTTGAAAGCTCGGTTAGGTCATCGACTCATAAACAGGGTCAATTATATGGGGCATGACCGAGTGCTTTCTATTTTCCGTAGACCGTTTCAGGCAGCCAAAGCGCGATCTGCGGAAATGACATGATGAGGATCAGCGCCAGGACCATCACACCAACGAAAGGTGCAATGGAAGAATAGATATCCCGGAGCGTGATTTCGGGCGGCGCCATCGCCCGCATCAAAAAAAGATTGTAGCCAAAGGGCGGCGTCATATAGGCGATCTGGGTGGTGATCGTATAAAGCACGCCGTACCAGATGAGATCGAAGCCAAGCAACTTGACCAGCGGCACGTAGAGCGGGGCGACAATGACCAGCATCGCCGTGTCGTCGAGAAAGGTTCCCATCAGGATGAACGACAACTGCATGAGGATCAAAATGGTCCATGGATCAAGGCCCAGCCGTTCGGTGAACAGATCATCGATCGCACCCACCGCTCCCAGGCCGTCAAACACGGCACCAAATCCCAGCGCGGCAAGAATAATCCACATGAACATGCAGGAAATCGCCAGCGTCTGACGAACCGAAACCTCAAAGACCTTGCGGGTCATTCGTCCTTTCAGCACCGCGGCACCGAAAGCGGTTAGCGCACCGATGGCCGAACTCTCCACCAGCGATGTCCAGCCATTGATGAATGGAACCATCATAGCAGCGAAGATTATCAGCGGCAGCAGCCCCGCCCGCAAAAGCCGCAGCTTTTCCGCCAGCGGAACCTTGCGTTCCTCTTCCGGCAATGCAGGGCCGAGCGCGGGCTGCAATTTGCAGCGCACATAAATGTAAACGACAAAAAGCGCCGCCATCAAAAGACCAGGGACAACGCCTGCCAGCCAGAGCTGGCCGACCGGCTGTCGGGCAATCATGGCATAGAGCACCAGCACGACCGACGGCGGCACCAGAATACCGAGGGAGGAGCCGGCCTGAATGACGCCGGTAACCATGCGTTTGTCGTAGCCGCGCCGCAGCAGTTCGGGCAGCGCGATCGTTGCGCCGATTGCCATGCCGGCAACCGACAGACCGTTCATTGCCGAGATCAGCACCATCAGCCCGATGGTACCGATGGCAAGCCCGCCATTTACCGGCCCCATCCAGACATGGAACATCTTGTAAAGATCATCCGCAATGCGGGACTCCGACAGCACATATCCCATGAAGATGAACATCGGCAGGGTGAGCAGCGGATACCATTTCATCAGCTTCATGGCGGATGAGAAGGGAATGTCCGAGCCACCGGTTCCCCACAGGGCAATGGCAGCAATGGCGGCAACTGCCCCGATTGCTCCAAACACGCGCTGGCCTGTAAACAGCATCACCATCATCGTGGCGAACATGAAGATCGCGATCATCTCCTGGGACATCAGATTTCAACTCCCCGGAGTTTGGCAATGTCCCTGATGAGTTCGGCAATCGCCTGTAACAGCATCAGGAACACGCCAATACACATGATGGTCTTGATCGGCCACAAATAGGGCCGCCACGCAGTCGGGCTGCGTTCCAGAAAACCCAGTTCGGAAGAACCGGTCAGCAGACCCGTCAAGAAACCGTAGGCATCCCCGCCAAAGTGCCCCAGCGAATAGGCAGTGGACGTCAGCCCCCCATGCAACAAAACACCCAGATAGAAAATCAGGAACAGCACCGTGATCGCATCGACCTGGGCTTTCCGCCTGGCCGACCATTCGCCGTAAAACAGGTCCATGCGCACATTCGATCCAAGCTGAATGGAGTAAGGACCGCCCAGCATATAGTAAGCCACCATGGCAAACTGCGCGATTTCGAGCGTCCACAGCGACGGCAGGAAGAAGGTCTTTGAGATGGACGACCACAGCAAAACGCCAATCATCACAAAAATCCCGTACATGATGATGCGGCCGATGCGGCGGTTCATCCTGTCAACAAGCCGGACAAATGAGATTGCGAAATTCACGCCTGCTGCTCCCATTGTAATTCGAAACCCGTCAGCGCTTCCAGCAGGACCTTGTGCAGAAGCTGTGCCATCTCCCGGCACTGAAGGTCGCTGGCAATCAGATCGCTGCGGATTTCTATCATCACGTTGGGAAGGCGATTTGCAATGGCATGCAGTTTCAGGGTGTGGGTAACACCATCTTGCGGTCCATAAGGTTCGTTGCGGCGCACGACATGGCTGCTGTGGCGCGGCAGGGAGGAAAGCATTGCATCTGCCAGCCGCGAATCTTCATCATGCAATATGCCAAGCTCCACCTCACGGCGCGTGCCGAAATACACTGGTGTAAAGCTGTGGATGGTAATCAGCACCGATCCGGCAGGCAGTGCTTTTACCGCGTCCTCTACAGCCTGCTTGAACGGCATGTAATAGCGCGAGACACGCTGCTTCCTGTCCTCACTTGCAAGACGCTCATTGCCGGGTATCCGGTGGATTTCACTTCGCTCCACAATGGCATCTGATGCCGAAGGCGGCCGGTTGCAGTCGTAGACAAGCCGCGAGACTTCACCAAGCACACACGGTGCATTCAGCAGTTCGGAAAGAAAGAGCGACACCTGCCGGGCACCGGGATCCCAGGCAGCATGGCTGCTGGCAACTTCCTTGGAAACTCCCAGGCCTGCAAAAGCTTCGGGAATGTGGTTGGAAGCATGCTCGCAAACGATCAGAGCCGGAAACCGGCCACCCGAATTAAGCGTGGTAACAACGCTCCCCTCGGTCTGACTTTCTGCTGCCGGTGCCGCCAAGCTTTCCTCCTCACAGTTTGCTGCCATCGGGCAGAATTGAATATTTCTCTTCACTTCTTTTCAAAATGTCAATATTTTTTCTTTTCTGGGATCGCAGTTCATCCTATGTTGCCATGAAGGAGAACGGCATTGAGCACCACCACCGTTGCTGAGCGCCTTAGGGAGAAAGGCGACAGCCTTACGCGCGCCGAGCGGCAGCTTGCAGACATCATCCTGATGAATTACCCGGCCTCCGGACTTGGCACCATCACCACGATGGCCGAAGCCGCAGCCGTCTCCACACCTACTGTCGCACGCCTGGTTCAAAAGCTGGGATTTTCAGGCTTCCCGGACTTTCAGGCAGCTTTGCGCCATGAACTGAACGAGAAGATATCCGGCCCGATTGCACGGCGGGATGTCTGGGCAGACAATGCGCCCGATGCCCACATCATGAATCGGTTTACCGACTCGGTGATCGGCAACATTCGCCAAACCCTTGGCGATATCGCGCCGGAAACCTTTGATCGGGCATGTGCTCTGTTGAGCGACCGCAAGCGAACGGTTTATGTCGTAGGCGGACGGATCACGCGGACACTGGCTGACTATTTCTTTCTGCTTTCGCAGGTCATGCGAGAAAAGGTCACCCATATCAATTCCAACTCCAACGCATGGCCCCATTATCTGCTCGACATCAAGGCAGGTGATGTTGTTGTGATCTTCGATATCCGCCGCTACGAAAACAGCACGCTCCGGCTCGCTGAAATGGCAGCCAAAAAGAAAGCGGAAATCATTTTGTTCACCGACCAGTGGAAGTCGCCGATTGCATCGCGGGCAAGCGTCTGTTTCTGCAACCGCATCGCGGTACCGTCAGCCTGGGATTCTCTGGTGACCTGCATGTTGTTGTCGGAATTGGTGATCGCCGAAGTGCAGGAACGTATCTGGCCGAACACGCGCAAGCGCATGGAGGAACTCGACCAGCTCTTCGACGAAACCCGCTTTTTCAGGAAATTCTGATCGGCACTTCAGGCGCAGGCCTGATCCGGCAAACGTTCAAAACAGCATTCAGTTCAACCCGGCCAGTTCAAGCTGGTCGGGCCGGGTGCATTCGAGGGTAACATCCCGCATGATCACGACGGCGCCGCGAACACTCCCGCCTGAACCAACATGCGGAATCATCTCGCAGTGCATGATGGCGCTTTCCCCCGGCTTCTTGCAATGATCCAACAGGTGATAATACTGAACGCTTTGCCCCTGATAGCATTGCTCCAGATATGTGCGGGCACGTCCTTCAAATCGCTCGGCGCCAATGAGTTCTGCCACACGGCGGCCAGCGATATCGTTCGGAATTCGATTGTAGAAAAGTGCATTGCCGCAGCTGGTGCGGCGATAGGTGCTGGTGCAGTCTATGATGGATATGCGCAGGTTCGAGGAAAACAGATCATCGGAACACTCGCTATCCAGAAGCTCTGCCAATTCCCGGGGATTGCCGGAAACACGGTCAATCCGCTCCGACATCTGTTGCTCTGCAACGGGTGCGCGCGGGGCACCCTGCCCCTCGATATACTCACCTATCAGCTCATTGACGTCCTCCAAAGCCTGAGTTCCCAGGAGATGGTCATTGCCTGTCAGTGCGAGCTTGAGAAGGAAATCGACCTGCTGCTTTCGTTGCCACAAGTCGGCTGGGCGAAGGCGAACGATTTCCTGTCTTTTCTTTTCCAGTTCCCTGTCAAGCCGATTGACTGCATCTTCGTTGTGCAGCCCAATGGCCTGAAGGATCTCTTCCTCCAACAGGTGAAACTGCTTGACCAACATGGCTAGCATCAAACCGTTCTCCTCCTCGCGCAAAAACAAGGCCACGGCCATTCCGCCCGGCCTTGTGCGCAGTGCCCGCAAGCCGGTACGTCACCGGCGCAATCCTTGTGCTATTTGCCCCCACGCAAATCAGCGCTATCCGACGGGTGCGACATATGCGGCTGCAGGTTTCCGATTTCGCCCATTGCCAGAGCCTTGGCAATAGCCTCACCGATATTCGCAGCACCCAATTTTCGAATCACGCTGCGCAGAATAAGCATGATTGTGACCTCATTCAGGTCGATGGTCTCGGAAATTTGGCTGGGGCGAAAACCGCTGCAAAACAGGAACAGTACCCGCGCCTCCAGCCTGCTGAGTATCTCCGATTCAAAAAGCACCGCGATTTCGCTGAACCGGTTCACGATTGCAGCGCCAAAACAGCAAACGACGCTAACAAGCTGGTCGCGGAGCTCACCCTCGAATTCCCGCTTTCCAAGCCCAGCGGTGATGAGCATCAATCCTTGTCCGATAACGACAGGAACAACGGCGATGTGACTGTGCTCGACCTTTCGAAGTTCCTGCAGGAAGCGCTTGCTGAGAAAATCGGGATAGTCCTGTTCGCTTATGGCAAGCGCATCAAACGGCACCAAACGCTTGACGGCCTCTTTGGTCATGGGGCAACCGCCACGTTCGCGCATGTCTACGGCCAGCTGTGAAATTACGCATGGATAGCGGCCAAAGGGTCTGATGGCCGGTCTTTTGTCGTCAATATCGCAAAACTTTACTGAAAGCAGCGCTATTTGAAGTTCCTGAAGGAGTGATTCCAACAGGCGGCAGGCGCTTTCAATGTCACTGCAAGTGCGCACGGCACGGACCAGTTGCGGAAGCGAGGGCGGGCCGCCGCCCGCGGCAGCATTCTTCGACGACAATGCCGTCATTTTGATCTCCGAATCACCGTACCTGAACCGCATTCTGGGCTTCAAGCACCAATCAAACAACAAACTCCCCTTTGGTGGGACCTTGCTTATCCACACAATTCGCGGTTCCCGGTCTTTGGCATGATGTGGGCCAACATCCCTTTGACAGGCTCAAATCTGGTGCCCGGTCAGCCCAACAACCATTTCTTAATGAATGAATGACACAGTGCCATCACCGGCTGGATATATTCCATGCATGATGCAGTGCCGGACCTCACGACGAGGAATGTTTCCTGAAAGTGCTCCGCGCCATTGGGCCGGGCTTGAGCAAGAAACATGCAGCCGTCGTGACCACGCTCCTTTGTCGACAATACGAAATCAACTCATGCACTGGCTTTGTGAAGCCAGGCTGCAGCAAAACCGTGACTGGTTTTTGCCGCTGTTGATCTGATTCGTTCAATATTGGGGTGCCCTTGCACAGTGGTATGCTCTCCTGACCACAAACTGATCGCATCTCGATATTGCTAAGACGCCAGGCCGCCCACAACCGGCCTGGCGTCTTTTCTTTTTCTGCCAGGGATCTCAAATCCTGAGCAGCCGGCCCGTGAATTTTCTTTTCCCGAAATCTGAAAAGAAAAATAGCGAACAAATACAATAGGCTGGCTTGAATTTGTGTATGGCAAATGCGGTTCAAATACGCACCGCCCTACCCTTGGAAACATCAGGTTGATTGTGCCTGGCGTATCCTCGGCATCCGCTCAGGATACTTCCGCGAAGGTCTTGTCGAATTCGGACAAGATCAACTCAACGAGTGAATCGACCGTGCTCGTCCGGTCAAGTTCGGTCACCAGAAGTTCCAGCACAAATTCCACCTTGAGCCGGGATTCAGCTGCACTGGCTGCAGAATGGCCGAGGATCGACTGCAGGCATGCCGACAATTGCTGATCAAGGTCGGCAACTTTTCCATCGTCGCCCGCCAGCAGTAGGTCTTCAATCCTGGATCGAAGAAGCCTGAATTGTTCAATCTTGTCGAGGAGCATATGCCGGTTGCTCGTTTGGGGTGGTCTAGGTCGACATTCCCCTTCCAGCCATTTCTGGCCGGTCGAATCTTGGGGCGTCAATGGGATAGTTCATGTTGAGACGCAGGGAAAGAGTTTATCTAACGTTAACCTTAATGCAAGAGGAGTGCAATTTCCAACAGGAGTGGCGGTTCCAGTGGTTGATGAATGCAAAATCTTGCTGCTATTCTGTTTCATGCGTCTCTTGTAGCGTGGGGCACAAGAGAGCGCATCTGGGGTCATTGAGGGGTCAAATGGTCCAATGGGCGCGCCTGCTGAGCTTTCCTCCATTGAGGAAAATGTCATGAAGTATCTGGTCTCCGGATTGACGGTCGGTGAGACCGCGGAGCGGCTTGGGCTGTCGAACCTGTTGATTGGGTCGGTGCTTAAAACCGTTCGCCGGAAACTGGCTGCAAAAACCAACCTGCAGGCTGCGGCGCGGTTTGCTGTCCAGCAGCGCATCCGTGCCTAGAGCGTGTCCGAAACGGACATCAGGGATTGAGAGAGTATTCCGCTTCGCTGTGATGCGCTGCAGTCGCAAGATGCGCGTTGTCGCTTACCGGCCCGGCAGCTTCAGCATAGGCTCTGCTTCTGTCTGCACCGGATATTGTACCCGGCGCCCCCGAACCCTGGCGTGCCGGCAGAAGTGTACCAGTGTCCAAGCCGTGCACAATCGGGGATGAAGCTTGTATTACAGTTGCTGACGGTACCGCGGAAGCCTCGGCGGCTCCAATCGGCATGCTTTCCCGCACTGACCCATTCTGTAGGCGCACTGCACTGCTTCTTCCGTAATGTTCAGTAGAATGACGGGCGTCATGTAAGTACAAATGCAGCTGCGCAGATGAAATGGTCATGTTGTTCTCCAGACTGCGGAGATGTTGTCAGCCTGTCCTTGCCCGAAACTTGCGGTGATCAGCGATTGGCAAGCACTCGCCCATGAACCCGGAATGCAAGACTGCATGGAAACAGGCATATATAAAAGTGTACTATGAATATTATAAACCTTAAGATTGCATCACGCCAACCGGCAAATCAAACCCCTGTCTTTACCAGTGGCATTGATCGCGCACCGAATTGATACGCGTACGCAGATCATCGATATCGAATTCCACCTCGATCTCCGAATACTGTTTGTCGAGGGCATTCAGATACAAGGAGCCGCCTTGCAGTATCTCCATAAGAAACGGTACTGCCCTGTATCCCTCCCAAACTCCGAGGATATTGTTGGCTGTGCCAGCCAGCTTCAGCTCGAGAACCTTCTCGGCACCACCATCCACCTGATAGAGGATTTCCGATCTCTCGCGGTAGTCCGACATTTCCTGTTGCGGAAAATAAAATGCCAGATTGGTTTCGTTTCGAAAACACCGCACACCAAACCGTACAAACCCGGCAGGAATGCCCCTGGCAGCGCGCGACTCAACTTCCAGAACAACTGCTTTTTCGAACCGGACAGGCTGCAGCCGCTGACTGCCATCATATGAGGTCTGCTTTGCAAGATCCTGCACCGGCGCGGGGCCGGACGGGTGCTCAGCCCGCGCTGCACCGCACTTTGAGGCGTACAGATTGATCAGTCCATCCTGGCTGCAGGCGCCTGCATTGGCCTCACCGGCCCCAATGAAAACGGCCGAAAAAATTGTGAACCCCAAAACCGCTTTGGCAATTGCGGCCGCCCGGTACCTGAAGCGCATGATTCGGCTCCCCTCGTTCGCTGAAGCAAAGCTACAGGCTCAGCCTTTTGCAGGGCTTGCCAGCGGAACCAAAAAGGGGATTGTCAGGATATAAGGCCCATCTTCAGGGAGAGATAAACGGCGTGAATGCGGTTTACCGCGCCGATCTTGCGGCACGCATTGACGATGTAATTGTTGATCGTATTTTCCGACAGGCCAAGAATAATGCCGATTTCAGAGCTGGTTTTGCCTTTGGCAATCCATCGCAGGCATTCCAGCTCGCGGCGGGAAAGTTCACCGTTCTTTCTGCCCTGTCTGCGGATGGCCAGCTCTACGATGCGATCATAAAGCAACATCGCGTAAAACTGGAGGCACATGAGCTCCATCTCGCTGGCGGCATGGCGGTCACCGGAAAAACAGACAACCCCATCACCTCCAGCCAGGTGATGGACCTTGAAAAGCAGGGTGTAGGTCAAGCCCGCATCAACAAGCCGCAACACCTGCGGGTCTTCCGTCATTTCTCCCGTGAGGCAAAACGGCCCGGCAGTACCAAGAATCGGCACGGACGGTTTGTCAGGGTCCACAGAAAGTGTTTCAGTCAGCGCTCCGGTTAGCCCGTCAGGCCAATTGCTGACCAACACCTCCCAGCCTGGCATATCCGGATTCTCATCGGTTCGTCCAACCACGCAATAATGGGAAAGGCCGTTCAAACGGCAGATACGCAGGCACACGCCTTCAAGATCACCATCAGACTCCGCCAGGCGAATTTGCTGCGGAATCGCAGCTTCTTCCAGCGCGTCGGGGGATTTCAGACTCGTGCCGGTGGTAGACGATATTGACTTGATCTAGACGACTCCCTTACCCACACACATTAGGTTGCGTGCCTTTTGTTGGCTAGAGGTCTTTCAAGCAATTTAGTTGCAAATATACAGGTTTCGGCACCTGCAATCTCAACAGTTGCCGAGCATGATTTCTTCAACCGCTTGGTTGTTTCGCCAACACAATTGGCAGTTTGCCGTCCTGTACGGGCACAAATCTCGCCGGGCTTTTTCTCGGCTTGCCGCTGGTTCAAGCGCTGACAACAGTGCCGGCATAATCAGCTTTTGCGCATCAGCATGTCCCGAACGTCTTCCTTGCTGACGAAATTCAAATCCTGCACCAGGACCGAATCGACAAAGCCTTCGCCCAGTTTTTCATTCAGCTTCTCGCGAAGTTCGTCGGAAAACGCAGCAACGTCAAAATCGTCCAGCTTGAAAATGTCCAGCTTCTTGTTGGCATGCATGCCCTTGATCACCAGATCGCGCAGCACCAGTTCAAGCGGGCGCTTGATCTGTTCGCGTTTGCCTTTTGCAATGGAAACCGAAAACTCCGCAATGACATAGCCGCGGATCTTCCGGTCGCGGATGATAACCGATGTGATCGGTGGAAGATTGACGTATTCGAGCTGAGGCTTGCCTTCACCCGACCCTGCACTCGGCAGGGGCTGGGTCGAGAAATAGAACATCGATCCTGCCAGAAGGCCCATCAGCCAGACACTTATGGCGATCGTCTTCAACATGACCTAAAACCCACCGGCACCGTTGGGGCCGTAGGTGCCGTCACTTTGGGCGCTGCGCATGGCGTCTTCGATTGTCCCGGCAAGTTCGCTGATCGCACCTGAACGGATTTTCAGCGCCTTCATGTTGCGTTCCAACCGGGACCTCAAATCACCCAGTTCCGCCTCAAGCGCCTGCGGCTTTTGTTGCTCCGGCCCCGGAGTTAACGCCGCCAGCTGGTTCATGATGCGGTGCTTGTCGGCAACAACGGAATCGAGCTTTGCATAGTCGTTTTCAGCAAGCAGGCGATGCTCGTAGTCAAGCAGCCGTGTGAGGTTGGCGACCACCTGGGAAAGGTGGCTGGCCGGTTTTGCGGCCTGATTAAACGGATCAATCATTGGCTTTGGGGCCTATGTGTTGCTGGATACCGATGCCACCTGCTTCAACAATCTGCCTGGCAACAGCATCGGTAAATACAGAAAGATAAAAGTCACCACCCGCCCCTTCTCCCAGGACGTTCTTGAGATCGCTTTCGACGACGTCTTTCAGCATGAAGGAAACCACCATGGTCTCGAATTGCTTCGCCGCGTCAGGCTTGTGCTGCGGCTCTGATATGTTGCCCGTTTCAGAGCCGGTAACGCTCCCGCCTGGGCGGACACTTTCAAGCGGGAACGGAATGCTGCAGTCCCCAACTCGATGGTGGGCGCCAGGAGCACAAGCTGCCCCCTGGGCTGGGGCCGCCCCTGCTGTCGTCAGGTTTACCGGGTTGATAGGCTGCGGCAAGGCGGTCCCTGTCTATGCTTCCACGATCTGCCGCAATGCTAGAAAGGCTAGCTTATCTGAAGCTGGAAAAGCGGCCTGGGTCACGGACCCAACAGCAGGATCGATGCTCTAAAGAAGTGAATCCACCAGCCGGCTTGCCTCAACATTGAAGCTGAAAATGATGTCATTGCCGATGAGGAGCAGGATATACAGCCCGCCGAAGATCAAAAACGGCGTCGACACGAAATAGATCGGAATTTGCGGTGTCAGCTTGTTCACCAGGCCGGCAATGAGGTTCACGATCACCGAATAGACCAGGATTGGCGCCGCAAGCCGCAAGGCAATGTTGAAGAAAGTTGAAAGGTCCGTGGCAAAACGTTCCACCACCACCGATGCATTGAGCACTT
The DNA here is from genome assembly GCF_001953055.1 of Salaquimonas pukyongi. Classification (NCBI taxonomy): domain Bacteria; kingdom Pseudomonadati; phylum Pseudomonadota; class Alphaproteobacteria; order Hyphomicrobiales; family Salaquimonadaceae; genus Salaquimonas; species Salaquimonas pukyongi. The sequence continues at coordinate 2,468,815 of NZ_CP019044.1, forward strand.
CGCCAGGCGGAAAAGCCTCGAAAGAAAGCGCCAGCGCCATGATGAAGTGAAGGTGCAGCCCGGTGACAAAAAACAATATCAGCGCCGCCATGTTGTAAAATGCCGACAGCGAAGTCGTTGGCTGGTCATCGCCAATCGGCGTTCCCGGTATGGGGTTCATGCCGACAAACTGCATCGAAATCTCGCCGGCAAAACCAAGCGCCAGAAACAGAAACCGTATCGGCACGGCCAGAATTGCCGCAACCAGCATCTCGCGAATGGTCACGACCACAAACCAGCCCGGCGTCGGCTCCTGCTGAAACAGAGGCTGGGCAGCCAGATCGCCAGCCAGAAAGAAAACCGAATAGGTTACAGCCAGCGAAAGGAACAGCCTTACCCGCATCGGAATCTGTGCTGCAGAAAAGCCCGGCAGAATCATGAATGCAGTCGTGGTGCGTACCGCGATTGCAAAGATCGCCAGAAAATAGGGGCTAAGGTCAGGAACCATTAATTAACGCGAAATGGCGCCCGATTTGACAAGAAATACGGGGAAAAGCTTGAAAAGCGGGGTTTATCCCCCGGTGACAAGCTTTGACGATGTAGTTCGCCTTCAAAACGGAGCGTCTTTCAGTTTGGGCAGATTTGCACGGATGATCGCGTCGCAAAGCGTTGCAAACCAGGCAGGTTACCTGCCGCCTTGCTCCTAATCCCCGCACAAATCTGCTCCAATCATTTCGTGTCAACTAATGGGTCCTGACCCTAAGCTGCTCCATCGCCGATTTCGCCAAGCACCTCGATATCGATGCCGCCGGCGATTTCCAGATTGGAGATTACCGGCTGCGAGGGAAACAGCCGCTCGATGATCATGCGCACATATTTGCGTGACTCCGGCGTTGTGGCGACGGCGAACTGGTGCCCCTGGTCAAACAATTCCTTGATCTTTTTCTTGGCATTGAGGCCGAAGCGCTCCAGCTCCTCACTGGGCATCTGGAACTCCATCAGTTCGCCTCTGGCGTCCTTTTGCAGGGCCTTGTTGAAGGCTTCATCCCAATGGGCGCCCATACGAAGAACCTTCAATTGCCCGTTCTGGGAAACCGTGCCGCAGATTTGCTGGGCAAGGCGCATGCGTACATGCTCGGCAATCTGTTCGCCGCGCTTGCAATACGGAGCAATCTCCGCGACTGCCTCCAGTACTTTCGTGACATTTCGGACCGACACCCGCTCCGCCAGAAGCATCTTGAAGACTGCCTGCAAGCCGGAAAAGGAAAGATGCGACGGCGTGATCTCTTCGACGAGTTTGGCATATTCGCGGTCCAGCCCGTCCATGAGCTGACGCATGTCCTTGTAGGAGAACAAATGGTCGAGATTGTTCCGCACCACTTCGCTCAGATGAGTCAGAACCTGGGACATCGGATCAATGACCTGGAAGCCCTGCAGTTTCAGTTCGGCAGCATAGATATCGGGCACCAGCCAGGCCGTACCGCCAAATGCCGGTTCCCTGACCGACTCTGCCTCATAAGGTATCTCTTCCGGCTTGCCGGTAATGATCATGACATCCGTCAGGCTCACCTTGTGCTGGGCGACCGACGTTCCAAACAGGCTGATCTGATAGCTTCTGGGCGGAAGGCTCAGGTCCTCACGCACCTTCACCTCCGGAATGACGAAGCCGTACTCGCTGGCAAATTTCTTGCGCATCCGGGAGATGCGGTAGCCCATCTCCTGATTGTCGACCAGAACCTTCAGGCCAAGCTGCTTGCCGACGGACAATTCCAGCGCGGCGACTTCCATCGAGGTCTGGATCGAGTCGGCATCCAGTTCTGCCTGCTCAAGAACCCTTGCTTCATCGGCCTCCTTGGCAGCGCGTTCCCGCTGTCCTTTTCTGACGGGGATGATGTAGGCGACCGAGGCCATCGCAATGGCCAGCAGGATGAACGGAAAGAACGGCAGGCCCGGCGTCAGGCTTAGGAAGGCAAGCAGGCCGGCTGCAACCACCAGTGCCTTGGGGTAGCCGGCAAGCTGGGAAATAACCGCCTGATCGGCCGAGCCGCGCGTGCCGCCCTTGGAGACCAGCAGGCCGGCGGCAAGCGACACGATCAACGCCGGGATTTGCGAAACCAGCCCATCCCCCACCGACAGGCGGGTGAACACATCTGCCGCCTCGCCAACACTCATGTCATGCCGCAGCACGCCGATGATGATGCCGCCAAAAATGTTGACGGCGGTAATGATCAAGCCGGCAATTGCATCCCCGCGCACAAACTTTGAGGCACCATCCATTGAACCGAAGAAGGAGCTCTCTTCTTCCAGTTCACGGCGGCGTTTCTGCGCTTCCTTTTCATCCAGCAGGCCCGCAGAAAGGTCGGCGTCGATTGCCATCTGCTTGCCGGGTATTGCGTCCAGCGTGAAGCGTGCGCCAACCTCGGCGATGCGCGTCGCACCCTTGGTAATAACCACGAAATTGACCGTTACCAGGATGATGAAGACGATAACCCCGATGACGAAATCGCCGCCCATGACGAATTTTGAGAAGCCGCTGATGATATCGCCGGCGGCACGCTCCCCCAAATGACCGTTGGACAGGATCAACCGGGTTGTCGAAATGTTGAGCGACAGGCGCAACATGGTGGCTATCAGCAGGATCGTCGGAAAGGATGAGAAGTTGAGCGGCTGCTGAATCCACAATCCCACCATCAGGATAAGGACCGACAGGGCAATGGAAAAAGCAAGCCCTATATCGATCAACGCCGGCGGAATCGGTAAAAACAGAATGGCAAGTATTACCAGGATACCGATCGCAAAGATCACATCCCGGCTGTGTTTGGAAATCGGATCAACCGGAGAAGATACTGCTGATGGGTTTGCTGAACTCGACATGCCCGACTTACCTTGCTTCTGTCATCTCTTTGCCCCGGAACATCGGTCAGAAACCGGTCGAGATGCGGTCATAAGTGAGCCTGGCCAGCAAGCCGAACTGGGCAGCCATGTAGGGTGCCGTGAAAGAGGCAACCACCAGCACGGCAACGATCTTGGGAATGAAGGTCAGGGTCATTTCCTGAACCTGGGTCAGCGCCTGCAGCAAAGCGATCAGCGTACCGACAACCATCGCGGTGATGATCATGGGCGCAGCAGACTTGATCAGAACGCTGAAGGCAAACTGCACCAGTTCCAGCGCTTCTGCCTCGTTCATTGTTGTTCCCCGTTTGCTAGTGCCGGCCAGGGCCGGCTGGTCGTCAGCTTATCGTGACAGAATGCGCGCGCCTTCGCCCATCTGCACCGTGCTTCCGTCTTCAAGATTGGCAATCACGCCACTGTTGTTCAGCGTGACCGAGGCAACCACGCCTTCTGTGCTGCCATCGGCCGAAGCGACGGTCGCGCCGATCAACTGTACCGCTTCACCCGCATTTCCCATGGAAAGCATCGAGGTCAGATGTTCATTGGTTTTGATCTGCTGCTCAACGCTGGAGAAAGATGCCAGTTGCGACAGGAACTGTGCAGGATCAGACGGATTGGTCGGATCCTGGTTTTTGAGCTGCGCAACCAGCAGGCTCAAGAAGGCATCATAGTCTGCCGTCTTCGAATTGTTGTCGGTTTTCGAGATCAGGTGCGCATTGTCACCGGACGAAACCACGGGCGGGATATTGGCCACGTTTCTTTCCTCTCCTGGAAGGATTATTCCTGAATTCCCTTTTCGGTGCCTTGTGCCTGCGCAAAGGCAGCAAACTTTGCAGCGCCCACCGAAGGCGAGTCGAGGACATCGGCCTCGATATCGAACAGGCCGCGCAGCGTCTTCAGTGCCTGGAAATTCTTTCCGGTGGAAACTTCGATATCCACCGCCTTTACCCCCTCAACCAGTTCGCGGTTTTCAAGGCTGTCCAGCAAGCCTTTCACCATGTCCTTGAATAGCACCCGTGCGTCCTCGGATACCGACGGGTCCATGAGCATGAGCTGTACGACGTAATAGAGCTGCTTCAGGGGGGTTGTCGCGTCCTCCTGCTGGAGAACATGGTTCTCGAGCAGGAAGGTGGCATCGTTCATCAGTTCCAGTGAGACCTTGCGGTCGACCCGCAAGACAGCCCCGTTGATGAAGATGCGTTCATTCGCTCTGAGGAAAATTTTCATTTTGGCCCACCCAAACCTTTTAACATGGTTTCGTTGACTTCCCTGACGATGCCAAATTCTACGTCAGCCTGCGATCGCATGGATTGCAGATGTTTCAGCACGAAAATTCCGACCGAGATGAACCCGGCCTTGAATTCCTTGCTGCAATCGTTGTCCGGCTGGGCAAGATCTTCCATGAAGAAACTCCACATCCGGACGTTATGGTGTATCGCTGTAGCCCTTGCGGCAGGGTTGCCCGGGTTTGCGATGGATTCATCGATCAGCCGGATTGCTTCAGCAAAGATTTCCTGCTCGCGTGCGCGGGCATCCTGCTGATCGTCTTCCAGCGTATCCATGTAAGCATGATTGAGCATAACCGCGGCCTTACAGGTAATTGATCAGCGAAAGCGCCTGGAGGCGCGATGTTGCTGCGTATGAAGCTTCAAGACTGATCATAAGCTGGTTGATGCGGGTGGCCGCTTCATAGGCGTCTATGCCCACCAGTTCTTCCACATGTGTGGTCAGCACATCCTTTTGCAGGGAGAGGCGCTCCTTGGCGTCATCGACCCTTTGTTCCATGACACCGAGGTTTCCCTGTGAAACCGCAAGGTCGGCGACGCTTTCAGCGGCCAGCTTGAAACCGCGGTCTGCAACGCCTTGCAATGCTCCATCGCCAATCGCCGTATCGGAAAACACCTCAACGAGCACGGCAGCCGAAACGGCAGTGCGAAAGCCCTGTGCATTTGCCGTCACCGGATTTTCAACGATCTCGCGCTGGGAAATGCGCGACCGCATGCCTCGGTCGGCAGCCCCGCTCCAAACCGTACTCCAGTTCGCATCATCGAAAAGACTGGCATAAGGGCCGTCGATAAATGCCTCCATCTGCGCTTTGGTGATGTTTTCAGCCAGCGGGTCCGTCGCCGCAAATCCGAAATGGGTCTGGAAGGCGGTTTCCACCATTGAGCGCGCCGCCGCCCCTTCCGTGCCGGCGAAATCAATCAGTGCCTTCTGGTCGGTGTTGATGCCGGAAAACACGAACTCGCCGTTGAAGCTGGTATTCATCGCCTGAACCATGCTGCCGGTGAGCTGTTCACCGATGGCTTTAAGCGTCGCACGTTCGATGTTGCCGCCAAGCGCGGCCGATACGTTTTCCATGAAGCCGTTCGTGGCATCGACCATGCTTCCCATGGCGGTCTGCATACCCGTAAGGCGGTTGCCGAGAAGGCCATTGAGCGTCCCGATCTGATCGAGAAATCCGATCTGGGATTCCATGTCGACATATTGCGAGGTTTGCCCGCCCAGACTCTTGCCGATATCGGAAACACGCCCGGAGAGCATTTCCTGATTGGCCACGTTAAGCTGCTGCTGCACCGACTGCGTGCGCGATTGCAGGCTGTGATGGAGTGCGTAGGTGCTGATCTGCCCAAGCTTCATTGCTGCCTCACACCGCCTGCAACAACTGCGCCAGCAGCTTGTCTACCGTGTTCATCACCTTGGCAGACGCCTGATAGGCGCGTTCGACCTGTAGCAGCGCCGCCATCTCATAATCGAGATTGGGGCCTGAATCCTCCTGAAGGGTCTCCTTGATGTGCGAGGCAAGATCACGCTGATAGGCAACCTTGTCGCTGATTTCCTGACGGTATTGCTGCAGGCTGTCCAGCGAACCCGATGCAAAGGAAGCCAAACTCAGGCTGGCGCCGAGGCCCGCCTGCAGGTCGAAGGAAACCTGCCTATCCAACGCCATGGAAAGTTCGAACAACCGGTCGGCATAGCCTGCCGCATTGCCGGTATTGGAAATGTAATCCGCATCGCCGTTGATGCCGCCATCACGCAGCAAACGAACATCGCCTCCTGCTGCGGGATCCACGAGCGGGTTGACGACGAGGCTCAATGCAATGCCTGGTTCAATCACGCCTGATGCCGGCACTGCCGGGCCGCCGCTCCAGGTAAACAGCCCGGCCAGCAGCGGCTTGCCACCCCCGGTCTGATCCGTTTCCGCAAACAGCTCAATGGCAGCACGGGCGATCTCGTCCATCTGGTCCTGCTGTTGCACAAGAATGGTGTCACGCAACTCCATCTGCCCTACCAGGCTGCCCGAATGAATGGGCAGGGAGTTGTTGCCGGCAATGGGAACGCCATCGACCAGCACCGCATTGCCGGTGGTGTTGGGCCCATAGAGCGGAATCGGCTCGAAGCTTACTTCCCTGGGCCTGCGGTCAAACAGGACAGCCCCGTTCGACGCTACCAGCATCATGTCGTTGTTTTCGCGCCGCAGGACGGAAACCCCGATCAATTCGGAAATCTCGCCAATAAGCGTGTCGCGTGTGTCCTCGCTGTCAAACGCATCCTGGCCTGCCGCGGCCGCTTTGACGATGGTATCGTTTGCTTCCTCAAACCGGCTCAAAAGTTCGGTAAGTCGCGAAACGCCATCGGAGATTGCAGCATCGGCTTCCTGGCGCAGGCGCAGAACGCCCTCATAGTTGTGATTGATCGTACCGGCGAAGCCCCGCGCGCCTAATACCGCTTGCGACAACAGCATTTCGTTCGACGGATTTGCTGCCGCCAGTTCCAGACTCTGCTTGAGCTGCTGCAGGGATGATGCCGCCGTGTTGGCAAAACCTTCGCCACCCTGCAACTGGGTCAGTTGATCCACGCCAGCCTGGATGACGCCGGACCGCGAGAGATTGGCACCAGCCGACAGCGATGCCCTGAAAATCGAAGTGTTGACTTCCCGGGCCACCTGTACCCGTGATGAAAACAGCGTGTCGGAATAGACTCGCGGATCGCGTCTTACATAGTCCGGATTGTTGACCCCTGTGATGTTGCGCGAAACGGTCGACAACACGTTCGAACTGGTGTTGAGCGAATGCGTTGCAGTCCTTAGCGCATCAGTTAGGGTCATGGCGGCTCATTAACGTTTCAGCGAAATCAGCACATCCATCAGGTCTGATCCGGTCTGAAACACCTTGGAATTGGCTGTGTAGCTGCGTTGCGATTCGATCATGATCGTCAATTCGGTCGCCATATCGACATTGGATTCCTCCACAGCACCGGAAACCAGGCTGCCGAAGCCGGGCTGCTCGGGAAGGCCAACAAGCACGTCGCCCGATTCAATGGTGGCCGCATAGGCATTGCCGGGAAGCGCCCTGAGATTGTCGGCACTGGGCACCGAGGCCAGAGGAATTTGATAAAGCGGTTCTGCATATCCGTTCTGGTAGATGCCGTAGACAATGCCGTTACCGTCAATTTCCATGCGCTCGACTGCAGCAGGCGAATTGCCGTCAACATTGGCAGTCGGCACGGAATAGCCGGTGCCAAGCTGGCTGATGCCGGTCAGGTCGAGCTCCAATTGCGCCGGCGGCGCGAACGGTACGGTCAAAGTGCTTGGCGAACTGCCCAGCAGGTAACCGTTGGCAGGATCAAAATCCAGCGTCTCCTGGGCAAGCGGGCCTGAAGAGTAGGGAAACCCGCCATTGGTGGAGGCATCCTTGTCATAGACTGTGACTTCCCAGGTCTCAGGCGCCGTTTTGGCAAAATAGACATCGATGGTTTTTTCGTTGCCCAGGCTGTCATAGGCCAGCAATGAGGTCTTGCCGGAAAATTCTGCGGTGGCGGTATTGGCTGACGGCAGATCCCCCGGCGCCACAACAGTTGCACCGGCCGGAAGGTTCGGCACCATTTCCGCCTGCGTACTGGCAACCGCAGTCAGGGCTAGAGTCGAAACATTGATCTGCTCAAGGCCGGCAAACCCGTTGGCAACCGGAGCGCTGGTCTGGTTGGCAATGTCGTAACCCATCAGGGCATACCCTGCCGCGTTGAGCAGATTGCCGTTTTCATCGGTATTGAACGAGCCTGCTCGGGTCAGGTAAAATTCCTGGCTTTCATCCTGAACGATGAAGAACCCTTCACCGCTGATTGCAAGATCCGTTGCCGAATTGGTTCCGCGAAGCGCGCCCTGCTGGCTGATCGCCGCACGCGAAACGCTTTGAACGCTGCCCGATTCATAACTCGCCGTGGCGTTGTCGAGCACCTGTGTACTGAACTCGATGGAGGTGCGCTTGTAGCCGGTGGTACCGGCATTTGCGATGTTGTCAGCTACGGTGGAAAGCCGGTCCGCCTGAACCGTCATTCCGGAAACGCTGGTTCTCATCATTCCGTACAAGCTCATGGGAGTCCCCGTAATTTTGCCTTGGATGGAACGATGTTAGGAATTGAATCTTGCCTGAAACTGACCGCAGGCCTGCAATCCCGCATCCTCAGGCACTCAAGGCCATCGGTCTGTCGTTGACCATCGTCACGAATTGCCGGTCGAGCTGGTAGCCGAGATAGCGCTTTGAATCGATCGGATCGCGGCCCAGCGCCTCGCGGAGCTTTTTCCGCAGCTTGGAGATGTGGCTCTCGATCACATTCTCATCGATATGGTCGTCGAACAGGCCGTATATCGCGCTGAAGAGTTGCGCTTTCGTCACACGGCGCCCGTTAACGCTCGCAAGATATTCGAGTATCCGGCGCTCGCGCCGCGGCAGGCTCAAAGGCTCGCCATTGATCATGGGATCGGCACCATCGAAGAAGATGGTAATTCTGTCCTGCCCCTCCGAACAGCCGCCAGCGTGCTGACCCAGCATTTCGTTGGGGACGCGAAGAATACGTTTCTTGATTGCGGCAATGCGCACCATCAGCTCTTCACAGTGAGCCGGCTTGCAAACCACGTCGTCGGCACCGGCGTGATACAGGCTGACAAGATCCTGAAGATTGCGATTGTCGAGTAGAGCGATAACCGGCACTTCAAGCCGGTGCCTGATGGCAGTGACGTGTTCGAGATCCTTTTCGCCGTCGCCGATCAATACCGCTTCCACCGCTGATACCTCATCCTTGCCGGACAAGGTCAGCCATTCAATCAGGTCGTCTCCCTGCATCTGCACAAGAAGCTCTCCGACCCGCTCAAACTGCTTGCGGTAACTTTCAACTACAATCTGTCGAGACTCTGAAAAGATGATCATCGCCCGCCCTCCGAATCACTCTGTTTCCCCGTAAACAAAGGATTAAAAGCGCAGGCACATATCGACCAATACGTGATTTATTACATATTTTATCTAGAGCTATAGAGATTTTCTCAAATCTTTAACTTTACAATAGGTGATTTCTTACTAGTAGGCAGAACTGGCACGTGGCGTTTACCCGCCAGCGGCCGTGGTCAATCGGCTGCCAATATCGTTATCCACAAGAAAAACAGAGGCCGTTTTGCTGTTAACTTTCTTCAATTATCTCCGGGTTTTACCAAGGGTAATATAACTGGTTTATAAAGCCATCCCGCTAAAATCGCCCTGCCCCTTTGGCGGTCTCCAGGGCACTGAACTGTCATCTGGCTGACTGAATTTCCCGGCAGCGGCAGGCATGTCGAAGCGAATTCGGATCTGCTTCAGAAGTACTGGACCTTCCCCATTACCCCGCCATCCGGCCGCCTTTCGCTTCCGGTTGACTCGTGTGGATCATCGCTGTCATCCCGGCTTGCCGGCTCGCGTTCCTGCCGGCCATGTGAGGGCTGTTCGCTCATTGTGGAGCCAGGACCATTTCGTGCAGGGCCCTGGCCGTTGCGGTCCTGTTCGGAACCTGGCGCCAGAGCAGTATGCACAGCCTCACGGCTTTCGGTAATCCTGATATTGACTTCCTCCGGCTGGATTCCGATCAGCAAATAGCCTTTGACAATATCGGCCTTGGCCGTTTCCATCGCCTGGGTCGCCGAGGCGCTGTTTGTAATGATCTCTACATCGATACGGCTTGCGCTGCGCACCATATGGACCTTTATTTCGCCCAGGCTGCGCGGGACCAGGGACAGCTCCATCGTTCTTGCAAGGGGAGTAGTGCTAGTATTCTCCCTGGCAAGACTGATGAGTGCGGTTTGTACCGATTGCTGGGCCTGAGGTACTGTCGCGGTCACCGCATTTGCGAACGACAGTGCAGCCGTCTGTCCGCCAGCCTCGCCTGCCCGGATCGAACCCTCCCTGCCCGTCACGGATTGAAATGCCGGACGCAACATGTCCAATTGGTTTGAGAGTTTGGCTGAGAAATTCTGCGGATAGTCAGCTCTTCCGGCAGACATTCTAAATTCGGTGACACTGACAAGCGGCCGGAATTCAGAAGTCGATGACGCACGCTGCATGCTCCCCGCATCAGCGGATTTCACTGGCCGGGAGCGAACGTCAATGCCTGTATGGGCGGCATTCAGGCTGGCGTGCAAGGGACGCACTTCCGCACTCGCAGCCTTTGCAAACCCGGTTTCACCTGCTCCTGCCGGCGAACCGGCAACTGACGCATGGGCCGGCATGACAATCTGCGCTGCTTGTTGTTCCATCGGGACTTCAGCCGCCACCGGCGCGGCCTGGAAGGCGGCTTCATCCTCCGGGGCAGATGACTGCAGAGTTTCTGTATGCGTGCCGGAGGCAACATCGGAAGCGTCCTCTACCATTTTATTTTCCACTACAAAGGACCCGGCAGCTTCCGGTTCTTCCGGTTCGATCGAATCCAGCGGCAACGCCCCCGCACCCACATCGAAAATATCAGCCGTTTTTTCGCCGGCCTGCGCCGCGTCGGGATCTACTTCATGGCCAACAGGCACGATTTCGATATCCCAACCGTCGGTCAAGTCATCAGTTTGCCCTGACGAGGTGTTGCTTGCGGGCTCGGAAGCTGCTTTCGGAAGATCGTTCGCCGGAAACTCGGGCAAATGAAGCTTGGCTTTTCCGCCATGCTCTACCAGCCGCTCCTTCAGCCCGGCAGCATTCAACAAACCGCTGATGAAATTGGCAGTGTTCATTTCAACTCCACGGGTTCCAGTTCATTCAGCTGTTCAAACAACGCATCTCGGCGTGCAATGACCTTCTGGCTTTCAGTGGCAACTTCGTCCGCTATGCCTTCTTTCGTCTGTGCATCTGCCATCTGCTTGCCTGCCATCCGGCCCAGCATTGCGGTTTTGATACGCGGTGCCTCTTCGCGTTGCTGAAAATCGAAACCCAGCCTGCCGGCCAGTTCGGTGACAGCGTCGAGAAGGCGAATATGGTTGTGGTCAAGCTTTTCACGCGAAATGCCACCAAGCAGCATCTTGGCTTCATCCATGGTTTCGCGGTTCGGCAATAAAGCTGCCGCTCGGTAAAGATTGAGCCGGTGCTCGACCGCGCTATTGGAAGCCGTCAACGCAAGTCCCGTGTCGGCTGCCCAGCGCGCAAGGGGTAACCTGCCAAGACCAACCGCTTTCTGCGCAATCAGCGAGACGACCTTTAGCTGTTTTTCAGGGCTCAGCCTGGTGATCACTTCGCGCAATTGCGGCTCGATCAAAGGGAAATCCTGCTCGGTGATCAACAAGGATGACTGGTAGAAAACCCGGACAAAATCGCCGAAATAGGGCGAGTTCGAAAAGCGCTCATTGTAATTTCTCACCACGCGGCTGAGCTGGCGGGCATCCTTTTTCATGCCGGCAATCTGAACCAGACGCCGCAATGCGGTCTCTTCAATCAGGGTTCCAACCGCTAGCCGCCGCGACGTATTCAGCAATTTCTCGGCCTTTGCCATGTCGGCATTCCCCACGACAATGGAAGCAGCGAAAGCAAATTGCCCGCGCATGGAGGGTGGATAATCAAGCGGCGAGAAACCGGAAAAAAACCGCTCCGCTGCCTTCATGTCCTTGTCGGCATATGCCTTGGCTATCCTCAACGGCAAGGTATCGCCCTCCGACAACGTCGTTGCCTTCAGCGCGATTTCAGCAACCAGTGGATCGCCGCCGATCAGCACAAAGACAGCGGCTGCATCAAGATTTCGCTGGTTGTTCCACACCGACCAGTCGGCCCGCTTCATGCGGGCGCCAACAACCAGAATTTCCTGGCGGTACTGTTCCAGTGCGCTGGCTTTGCCGTTGACCAGCGTATCCTGAAGAAGCTGCAAATCGCGCAACAGAACCCAGGGCTGAATACCTTCTATCGGCAAAGGCTGATAGGAAAGTTGCCGCCGTTGCGGTTTTTGTTCGCTTTCTTCCGCGCCTTCTGCACGCTCCCCTTCAGCTTGTGCATGCTCCGCCGCGCCGTGAGAACCGTCTTTGGCACCAGCGGCTGCAGCATCTTGTGGCAGCGCTGTAGCGACCAGCATGGCAAGCAGGACTGGAAAAACAGTTGCGGGTCGAAACAGCGCCACGGTTACTTGCTCCGCAAAATCAATTCGATGCGCCGGTTGCCGGAAGCAAACGGGTTATCGGGAAACTTGAGCGTGCGGTCGGCATGCCCCTCAATGCGTTCAAACCGTTCATCGGATAATCCGCCATCAATCAGCACATACCTCGCCATGTGCGCACGGGCAGTAGACAGGCGCCAATTGTCGTAGTCCTTGCCGCGATAGGGCCGACCATCGGTGTGCCCCAGGATCGATACATTCTTCCCGGAACCGGAAATTGTGTTTGCCACATCGCGTAACGCCATGATCATCGCCTTTGTCGGCTTTGCCGAACCAACTGAAAACATCAGGGCAGACTTTCCCTCCATGAGGGCGACCTTGATCGTTCCGTCCGCCATGTTTTCCACTTCAAAGGGAAGTTTTTCGCCATCCACCGGCTGCTGGTTTTCCAGCGCTGAACGAATATCCTCTGCGATTTTCTGATTGGCATCGGCGGTTTTCTCCGCATCCGCATCAGAAACGTTCTGAGTTTCCTCTCCCCCACCCTCTGCTGCTTCGGCCTGCAATTTCTCTGCAGATTGCGGCTTTACCGCCTCTTCGCCGGCTGGCGTGGTAACCTGCTCCTCGGCCTCCTTGGGAAATGGCTGGGGCACCGCCCCTTCTCCGGTGTTTTCAGAATCACCGAATTTCAGATTCCAGGCGGTCGGGTCAAACGGGTCCTGAAAGGATTTGCCATCCGACAGCCCCTTGGCGTTGGAAGCGGACTTCTTGCCGTCGGCAATCGCTTCCGGCTTGCTGGTGTCATCGCCAATCCCGCCGGCAATATCCGATATCAGTGAAAACGGATCGACGAAGATTGCCTGTTCCTCATATTTTGAAACCGGCTTCTGCTCGCCTTCCTCGGTGGGGCTTCGATTGGATGTAATCGTTGTCGTATCGGACTCGATGTCCTCATCCTGCGTGATGTCACCATATTTCGGATTCTTCACACCCCGCGGATTGGTGGTCGTATCCATCAGCTTGACCGGGTTGAAATAGCTGGCAACGGCCTTCTTGGTTTCCTCGTTGGATGCATTGATCAGCCACATGACAAGAAAGAAGGCCATCATTGCCGTCATGAAGTCGGCAAAGGCAATCTTCCACACGCCGCCGTGATGGTCGTCATGATCGCCATGGCCGCGCCGAATGATGATGATCTCGCCATGGGCCATCTCATCTTCCTTCATGCGATCCTCCTGGCAATATCGCTTTCACAAAACCAATTGCTACGCATCGACGGTCACCGGCACGCCATCCTGCTTGAGCCACTGGCGAATGGCGATGGCGGAGCGGTGGCCGCCTTCTGAAACAAACTCTTCCAGCTTGTCGCGCAGTTCAGCTTCCTGTCGGGCGATGGCCTCAATTGATTCGGCGGCAGGATTGACCCCGGCCAGGCCGGCAGTCTGCCCCTGGCTCGACAAGGCCGGATTGCTTCCGGCAGCCGCACCTGCCGTCAGTTGCGGACTTCCCTCAGCCTGCGCCACAGCGGCTCCGCCGTTTGGCGGCAACGCGCCAACTCGGGGTGCAGAATCGGGATTGGAGCGGCTGAGAAAGGCTAGCAGCGGGCGAATACCCAAAAGTGCGAACAGCAAGGCGGCGATGATGAGGCCTATTGCATTGATCAGCGCTCCGGTATGCATCGTAAACAGCCGCATCAGCGAGAACGGCTCGCCGGCGGCAGCTTCTGCCTCGGTCGGCATGAACTCCACCATGCTGACCTTTACCGCATCGCCCCTGTCGTCACGGATCGACAAGGCAGACCGCACGATGGCTTCAAGATCAGCAAGCTTGGCATCAACATCTGCCTGGGACGGGTTGGCGCCCAGCAGTGCGTTGATGCGGGCCTTGTTGACCACCAGAGCCACGGACAGCGATTCCACCGCATAACCTTCCGACACCACCTCAACGCGCTTGCGGTTGATCTCGTACTGGGTGCTTTCCTCGCGCCGCTCGTTGTTTTCAAGCGATGACTGTCCTGAAGCACCTTCTGCTGCAGCATCCGGCAGGGATTGCTCTATCGTTGTGGCCTGTGAAGTTTCCTTGTTCTGGCTCGATCCTGCTTCGCGCACGATCTGGGTCGAACGCTCGACTTTCGAATCGGGATCGAACAGGGTTTCCTCCGAACGGCGCAGATCGCTGTTGAGTTTGGCAGTAACCGAAACACGATAGTTCTCGCCGCCAAGATGGGCTCCGAGTGCACTGGCAACCTTGGCCTGTGCTTCTTTCTCGAATTCCCGTTCAAGGTCGACCAGCTTGTTGGTCGCGGTCATTTCCGCAGACGTCAGCAAGGTGCCATTGGCATCGACGATCGTGACATTGGCAACATCCAGGCTCGGCACTGCTGCAGCCACCATGTGACGCACTGCATAGATCGAGGAAGATGGCAGGCGGCCATAAGTCTTCAATACCACCGACGCAGTGGGCGCGCCTCCAAGCGCGCGGCGGTAGACGTTCTTTTCAGGCATCACAATGTGAACCCGTGCAGAATTGATGCCGGCGATCATCTGGATGGTCCGCACCAGTTCTCCCTCGATCGCCCGCTTGTTGGTAACATCCTGCATGAAGGAGGTAAGGCCGATGGTATTCATGCGGTCGAAGAGTTCGTACCCGCTTTCCTGGCTGGAGGGCAGGCCGTGTTCTGCCAATATCATTCGCGAACGCCCGACCATCGCCGGCCCCACACTGAGCGATCCTGAATCGGGATTGGCGGAAAACCCGATATTGTTTTCCGCCAGGATCCGGCTCATCGCATTGATGTCTTCGCGGCTCAGATTGGTATAGATCGACTGGGTCGCAGGCTTGTTCAGTGTGACGCTGATAACAAGAGCCGCAATGATCGAAATCATCACGCCGGCGATGATGCCGATTTTCTTGCGTGTATCGAGCCCGTTCAGGACGTTGAGCAGGTTAAGCAAACGAGACTGGATATCCATGTGACCTCCGATAATGAAACCACCATGGATCAGCTACCTTGCCTGAAAATTGCAGGTTGGCGCCGCTGCAAGAAAACAGCGCCATAGAGGGCGCTGCAAGTTTGAGGGAGGAGCCTGGTTCTGGGGTCTGGGCTTGATTGGGAGGCTGTTCTGCTAGCCGCGGAACAGCGACAGAATATTCTGGCTGTTGGCATTGGCAATGGAAAGCGACTGAATGCCAAGCTGCTGTTGCACCTGCAGCGCCTGCAGCCTGGTTGATTCCTCGTTTAAGTCGGCATCAACCAGTTGGCCTATGCCGCGATCCACCGCATCCATGAGATTGCTCACGAAACTCTGCTGCAATTCAATGCGTGCCTGGGCAGAACCCAAATGGGTTGCCGTGGTTGTCATCTGCAAAAGCGCCGAATCCACGAACGAGATCAACTCGTCGATATCGGTGTTGTCGATGTTGGCGGCGGTAATATCCAGTGTGGAAACCGAAACCGTGACCGCCCCGCCGCCGGTGGTAGTGGTTTCCGTATCAAGAACGCCGCTCTGGTCGTTGTCGTCGTAAAGCTTCACAGTGGTCAGGTCGATGGTAATCGTGCTGACTGCCACACCTGTATCGCTGCGGCTGAAGGAAGAGACCACCTCTTTCGTCGCTGTATAGTTCGGGAGGCTTGAATCGACTGCCAGCCAGTTCTCTCCGGAGAATGAAGCTGCCTCCGCGTTTCCCCGCAACTGGGCCTGCAATTCGCTGATTTCGGACTGGATTTTTGCCCGGTCAACGCCAGGCTCACGGGCAGCAACCAACTTGGCCTTAATCTCGTCGACTGCATCAATGCTGGAAGAAACCGCAGTATACATCACGTCGACAGTAGCAGCGCCCAGGCCGAGTGCATCCTGCACCGTGGAAAGTGCCTTGTTGTCCGACCGCATGGTTGTCGCGATCGACCAATAGGCTGCATTGTCCCGCGCTGACGCAACCCTGAAGCCGGTCGAAATGGCGTTCTGGGTATCTTCCAGAGCCTTGTTCGTAACCTTCAAAGACTGCAGAGCAGTCATGGCCGAGGGGTTGGTATTGATACTGGACATGGTCTACCTCGCTGACATTCGTGGCTGCCAGGCGAAGTTGGAATGCAGTTCAAACCCTCTGGCACCTGTCGCTAGGTAGCAGCCAAAGCTTGCGCGAAAATGGAAAGGCCGCCGCCCGTATGGGCAGCGGCCAATCGATTTCCTGTGACTGATGCCTTCCCTTCAATACGAAAAATGGCGTCAGTTGAGGGAGTGCCCCCTTATTAGCGGAACAGCGACAGGATGCTCTGAGCACCGGCGTTGGCGATCGCCAGGGCCTGAATACCCAGCTGTTGCTGCGTCTGCAGCGCCTGCAGCTTGGTTGATTCCTCGCTCATGTCGGCGTCGACGAGCTGGCCAATGCCACGATCAATGGCATTCATCAGATTGCCAATGAAGTCGGTTTGAAGATCAACACGTTTGGCAGCCGAACCAATGTCGGCGGCAGCTGTGGTCATGTCCTGCAGCGCACTATCGACATGGGAAATGAGTTCATCCATATCCGTATCGTCGATGTTGGCAGCGGTAATGTCGAGCGTGGAGACCGAGACAGTTACAGCACCGCCACCGGTGGTAGTAGTAGTAGTGTCCAGGATACCGCTCTGGTCATCAGCATCGAACAGCTCCGTGCTGGTGATATCGATTGAGATCGTGCCAACTGAAACACTACCGTCCGAAGCACGATTGAAAGATGCAACGACATCTTTCGTGCCTGAATAGTCAGCTGCACCGGAATCAACACTCAACCAGTTCTCACCTGAGAATGAAGCCGCAGTGGCAATTGATGTCAGGTTACTCTGCAGCTCGGAAATTTCTGCCTGCACCTTGGCCTTGTCAACACCCGGTTCACGAGCAGCCACCAGCTTGGCCTTGATCTCGTCAACCACATCGATAGCGGCGTTAAGACCAGTATACGTGGTGTCGAGTTTGGCAGCGCCAAGACCCAGTGCGTCCTGCACCGTGCCAAGGGCCTTGTTGTCGGAGCGCATGGTGGTCGCAATCGACCAGTAGGCAGCGTTGTCTTTGGAATCTGCAACCCGGTACCCCGTAGAGATTGCATTCTGCGTCTTTTCCAAGGACGCGTTGGTCATCTGCAGCGACTTCAAAGCCGTCATCGCCGCGACGTTTGTATTGATACTGGACATTGATTACGTCCCTTTTCATTAGCAAAAAGCAATTGGGACATTCCGGAATTCCGGCTCACACGCTGGGCATCATGCCACAGACCCCTTCCCCGGGTCCGTTGCGCGAGGTTGCCGAAACTCTAGATCGCAAAAAATAAAAATTGGTTAACCGAGCCGCCTGGCAGTCGCAATCGCTGTCATATTTGTGCGATTGGACTGCTCATTGCCGGCTGAAATGGGCCTGGGTCATGAGCTACAGCACGAAGGTAACCGACTCCAGCAATTCGCCCACCAACACGTTCCATCCGTCGATCAGGACGAAGAACAGTACCTTGAAAGGAAGCGCGACGACCGTCGGCGGAAGCATCATCATGCCCATCGACATGGTGACGGTGGCGACGACCAGGTCGATGACCAGAAACGGCAGCAAAATCAGAAAGCCGATTTCGAAACCGCGGCGCAGTTCAGAAAGCATGAAGGCGGGTATGATCGTGCCCAGGGCGATGTTTTCAGCCGTAGGCAAGGCTGAACCACTGTCTGCCTGCCCTTCATCGCCACCGATCTGCGCATCCTGGTCTTGCACGGGTTCTGACTCGCCGGATTGAGGCGACTGGTCTTCATCGGCACTGCGTTGCCGGTTGCCGCGCTTGAAGTCCTCGAACAAGGCAATGTCGGCCGGGCGAACGTTACGCATCATGAAGCCCTTGAACGGGCCGGTTACGCGCTCATAGGCTTGTTCCTGCGATATGTCATTGTCGAGCAGCGGCTGGACGCCGTCCTGCCAGGCCTTCTGAAAAACCGGCTCCATGACAAAATAGGTCATGAAGATGGAAAGCGAGATGACAATCAGGTTCGACGGTGTCGATTGCAGGCCCAATCCGCTTCGCAGAAAGGAAAACGCGATGATAAAGCGGGTAAAGCAGGTCGTGGTGATCAAGATTCCCGGTGCCAGCGAAAGCACTGTGAGCAGGATAATGCCCTGAATGATACGGCCTGAAAAAGTCGCTGACCCTTCCGGAATGAGATCCGTCAGCAGATTGGCATCCTGGGCAAGCACGACGGTCGGCGCCAGTATCACCAATGCCACTGCCGGCAATGCCGCAAACCAGCGCACGCCGCTCACTCCACCACCATGGTCAGGATCAGCACATCGCTGACGGAGCCATCGGTTGCCAGCCTGGCCCGGTCCAGCAGATCATCCTGTAAATGCAGATACCCGCTGGGAGAATAGAGCAGGTTCATGTCGGAACTGCGCAGATACCGTGCGACATCGGCCAGAATGCGTGTCTTTGCCGTTTCATCGGGAACCGACTGACCGTCCTCAAGCACCAGGGCCAGTTCAAGACGCAGCCAGGCATTGTCGTTTTTCGGCAGCGTTACAATGATCGGTTCAAGCATCACCGTTTGCGAACCATGGGAGAGTTCATCGCCGCGGCCGGATTTCGACCCTGTGCCGTGAGCGGCAGCTCCGGCGGCAGTTGCCATCTTCGTGTCGGATTGAGCCGATCCCTGGATCATCTGGCCCATGAAAAAGCCCAGACCGACCGAAACCAGGGACAATACCGCGATAACGGCGATTGAAATCAGCGGAGACGCCTTTTTTGGCGCCTCTTCCTGTTCTTCCTCTTTTGGTTCCGGTTTTGCCATCGCCCTATTGTGTCCGTGTCAGCCGGGCAAGAAAGGAGCGGGGTCTTTCGGTGACATAACGGCTGTTATTGCCGCCATAGGAAATCCGGGCCTCTGCGATTTTCTCGTACGGAATTGAATTGTCGGGCAGA
The DNA here is from genome assembly GCF_001953055.1 of Salaquimonas pukyongi. Classification (NCBI taxonomy): domain Bacteria; kingdom Pseudomonadati; phylum Pseudomonadota; class Alphaproteobacteria; order Hyphomicrobiales; family Salaquimonadaceae; genus Salaquimonas; species Salaquimonas pukyongi. Next base: position 2,487,976 of record NZ_CP019044.1, read on the forward strand.
ATGTCCTTTGCACGAACGATGCCGGTCACCGTCAGCACCCGCATCTGGTGGTTCACGCGGACTTCCTGGCTACCCCGGATCAGCAGGTTGCCATTCGGTGACGCATCAATGATCGAGGCTGCAATCTGCAACTGAATGCGCTCGGCCCGGTTTACCGTCCCGCCCTTGGCCAATCCGGTTTTTGCATCGAGATTGCCGCCCAGATCGGTCGCCGACAGGTCGTGATTGAGCAACGATCCGGAAAAGTCGAGACCCACAGAGCCGTTCGCCTCCAGATCGACATCAGAACGGTTGTTGAGCCGCGCACTGTCGTTGATCAGAATGCGTACCGTCAGAATGTCACCCACCCGGTAGGCACGGGTATCGCGGAAATAGATCGCATCCTGACGGTTCCAGATGCCGTTGTCCTCCATCTCCACGCGATGGCTGGCCTTGATAACCGCAGGTTCCGGCTGAATCAGCGACTGTTGCAGCGGTTCGCTGGTCGATACCGCCGACATCGGCGGCGGAGTGCCCATGTCATGGAATGAGGGCGCAGCGCATGCTGACAACAGTGCGGCACAAGCCACAAGCAAGAGTGCCCTAATTGGTAACATCGATCCCTCCTGCAGCGCTTGCCAGAAGTTCGGTGATACGGGCGGCAGATTCCGGCTTCATTTCCATCATGATGGCGCTCGCTGCCCGCGAATCGAGCTTGGCGACAATGGCAGCAGAAAGCATCGGATTGAGTTCCATCATTTGCGATGCTGCCGCATCCGGCCGCATTTTCTGATAGACCTCGACCATCGTCTCATTGGCACTGGCAAGAAAAGCCTCTCTTCTTTCAAGCCAGCTCTTTAGCTCGCCAATTCTGCTTTCCAGTTCCGTCAGCTTGCCATCGACCTCGTCTTCGACCTTGGTCAGCGTTTCCTTGACCATAAGCCCCCGCAATTCGACAGCCGAGCTCGATATGTTCATGCAGTAGGCAAGCAGTTCGTTCTCACTGACCACGGTTCCCGTTTCCACCTGATCGATCTCGCCGTCAGCTCCCGTCACGGTGGCCGAGGCCTGAACCTGTTGGCCTGCCGCATAGGGATCGACAAGGATGGAAGTGTTCCCTGCTCCGTCCGTTTGCTGCGCAAACGCAACCGAAATGCTCAACAGGGCAAATGCTGCAAGCGGTACTGGCCGGAAGAACGGTATGCGGGAGCGGCCAAACCTCATTGCACCACAAGCTCCGCCTGCAGCGCGCCTGCCGTCCGCATCGCCTGCAATATGGCAATGATCGCGGTAGCATCCGCACCCATCATGTTAAGGCCGTTCACCAACTGCTGCAGATCGGTGCCATCGACAATGCTGATCGGATAGTCGCCGCTTTGAACGACAAGGTCCGTGCGCGGCACGACCACCGTTTCACCCCGTGAGAACGGATTTGGCTGGGAGACGGCGGGCTGTTCTGCAACACTGACCGTCAGCCCGCCATGGGTGATCGCCACCCTGGACACCTTGACGTCCGCACCGATGATGACCGTTCCCGTCCGCTCATCAACCACGATCCGGGCCGGTGTATCGGGAGAAATCATCAGCTTGCCGATGGAGGCATAAAACCGCGCCGGTGTTGAGGATTTCGGAACGGCGACACGCACGGACCGGTTATCGACTTCCTGGGCAAGCTTCTGGCCGAAGACTTCTCTGGTATACTGATTGATGCGGTCGGTAATGGAGATTGCCGTTTCGAAATCCGGATTGGAAAGCGAAAGAACCAGCAGGTCCTCGTCTGAAAAGCTGCCAGGGGCCGAACGTTCCACAATGCCTGCATTGGGAATGCGCGCCGCCGTTGGCGTGTTGTTGGAAATTTCTGCCGCATCACCTTCAGCAGCAAAGCCGCTCACCACAAGACTGCCCTGAGCCGACGCGTAGATTTTGCCATCACCGCCATAAAGCGGGGTAAACACCAGTGTTCCCCCACGCAGCGACGAGGCATCTCCGATCGAGGCAACGTTGACATCGATCCGCGTGCCCTTGTCGGCATAAGCCGGCAGGTCCGCCGTCACCAGAACCGCCGCAACGTTGTTGGTTCTGATATCCACCTCGTTGACGCCGACGCCGAGCTGATCGAGCATCGAACGGATGGAAGATTCAGAAAACGGCGAATTGCGCATGCTGTCGCCAGAGCCGCTGAGCCCGATTACCAATCCGTAGCCAACCAGCTGGTTGGGCCGGGCGCTCTGAATGCTGACAATGTCCTTGATGCGCACGTCCGCCTGCGCCGTGGCGAGCGGAAAGATCAAGCAGGCTGCTAGAAACAGACCTGAAACGATATTGGCAGCAATCCGTACAAACGCTGGCATCGCGCTTTCAACCTTTTCACACCTATTGCCGGCTGGCAGGTTGCAGACCGGCGGAAATCGTTCCGTCCGGCTGTGCCACCCCGGAAACAATCATTTTCGAGAACCGCGTTCTGACCCGCACCAGTTCCCCGGCCTTGGCCGAATTCAGCGGCTGTACCTCGGCCGTGATCAGAAGCGCGCCTTTTTCATAGCGCATGATGGTCGGCACATTGGCCTGCACGACATTTGGCTCGACCACCTGATTGAGCTGGATGGGGCGGTTGGGCAACAGCGTGGTTCTGGCCACCTTGCCCACGAGCCCCGGATGACCGGCAAACACGTGCACACGGCCAAGATAGGCCAATGGCACGCTGCGCGGCATCAACATTGCGGTTGTAATCTGCTGTCCGGGGTATATGACGCCATTGGGCACGGGAATATCGACAGTCTCCGCAGCCCTGACGGACACGGCAGCCAGAAACAGCCAGACAAGTGCTGGAAGGAACCGATTAATTATCCTGCGGCCGGTCACGGTCATGATGGTTTATCGAATACCCTTCGTGATGACGCTGCTCATTTCGTCGGCAGCCTGAATGACCTTGGAGTTCATTTCATAGGCACGCTGCGCTGAAATCATGTCTGCGATCTCACGCATCGGATCGACATTCGATGCTTCAAGATAGCCCTGGCTCAGGGTTCCAAATTCCGTACTGCCGGGTGTCCCCTGTGTCGCAGTGCCTGAAGCTTCAGTCTCCGCGAACAGATTGTTTCCAAGCGGCTCCAGACCCGCCTCATTGGCAAACCGGCTAAGGGTCAGTTGGCCGAGCTCCACCGGCGCCGTCAGATCGTCGATATAGGCATAGACCTGGCCTTCGCGTGTCACGGTCACCTTGGTCGCCTCGACCGGAACCGTAATCTGCGGCTGCACCAGATTGCCGCCAAGCGTCACCAACTGACCTTGTTCATTGAGATTGAAGGCCCCGGCTCTTGTGTAGATTGTCGACCCGTCAGGCGCAGCTACCTGAAACCAGCCCTCGCCATTGATCGCGATGTCGAAGGAGTTGCCGGTCTGGTTCATCACTCCCTGCAGATGAACATCACGGATCGCCGCCAGTTTGACACCGATACCGAGCTTTGCTCCCTCGGGAATGACTTCAAGGCCGGCCTGCCGCGCCATGCCGTGTGCCTGGATGGTTTCATACATGATGTCGGTAAATTCCGCCCGCGCACGCTTGAAGCCGGTTGTGTTGATGTTGGCGATGTTGTTGGCGATTACATCAAGATTGGTTTGCTGGGCTTTCATGCCCGTTGCAGCAATGGCCAAAGCGTTGATTGTCATGATTTATCCCCTCCGACCTGTGGTCAGATCTGCATTCTGCTGATTTCAAGATAGGCGTTGACGATCTTGTCACGCACGGAGACTGCCATGCGGATTGCCTGTTCGGCCTCCATGACGGCGGAAGCCACCTCATAGGCTGAAGCCTCGCCCTTGATGCCCTTGATCGACATGGCCTCTGCTGACTGAAGCGTATCGACGAAGTTCTTCCCGGTATCGGCAAGGTGCGTTGAAAGGCTCTGGCCCGCCGATGTCTCTTGCGCGCCAAAGGCTTTTTCAAGCGCAGCCGATTGCTGCAATCCCGACACCAGGGAGGTCATTTCTATTGCCATGGTTATCCTCGCATCATGTCGATCGCCATCGAGATCATCGACCTGGCGCGTTTCATCGACTGAAGATTGGCTTCATAGGAGCGGATTGTCTCGCGCATGTCCGCCATCTCCATGAACATGTCGACCTTGGGCATTTTCACCAGGCCGTTTTCATCGGCGGCAATGTGCCCCGGATTGCTGACCAGCCGGTATTCGTTGTTGAAGGAACCGATCTTGTCGAGCCTGACCGAGGTGACGTCGGACGAGCGGTCGACCATGGAGGCAAAGCTGACATATTTGCGCTGGTAAGGCTCCTCACCGGGCTTGGTCGGCGCCACTTCCGCATTGGCAATGTTCTCGGAGATTACCCGCATGCGCAGGCTCTGCAGCGCCAGCGCACTACCCGAAACGCTCATTGAGGCCTTGATCGGATCCATTCCCGGTTTCCTCAGCTACCGAACACCGAGATCACCATGCGGTGGAAGGACCGCATGACAGAGGTGTTGAGTTCAAATCCGCCGGCGGTCTCTCCCGCCTTGATCATCTCATTGGCAAGACTGACCGCAGTGCCTGAATGCAGCACATCCCACGGCTTGTCCTGATGAATGGAGATATCAGCGCCTTCGCCCGGCTTGTCGAAAGAAACATTGTTCAGCACCGTGTCGAAAGAGGTTACGTCGGAAGCCTTGAACCCCACCGTGTTCGCATTGGCGATATTCCCGGCAATCACCGATTGCCGCACGCTCGACCATTGCGCATGCACGTCAGCCAGTTTTCCAAGATAGATTTCCGACATAGCCCGTCAAAGACCTCCATATCCCGAAGTCAGGCTAGGCGGAGTGGCTTGCGTGAAGCTTGCTGCAGCAAGGGTGGGGAATGCCGATCGCCGATTCAGGCTGCCCTGCGGGCGGATTGAAGAGCATTCAACAGGCGCTGGTTGTTTTCCTGCGGCTGGGGCTCCTCACCGCCATCTGCTGCCTGAAATGCGATGTGGTGCAGCTCAACAGCCGTTTTTTCGCCATTGAGAACGAGCCTGAAGAACACGTGCAGGCTGTCGTCGGAAAACTCCAGGTCGATCGCGACAACCGGACTGCCCGACCAGGCTATCAGCGCATCACCGCTGCAGGAAAACTGCATGCTGCCGGAAGGAAAATTCGCCATCACCAGCCGGCAAATGTCCTCATACACCCCTGGCGACTGGCTCAGGTGAAAGAAGTTCGCATAGGAAAGGGGATCGATAAGGCGCAGATCCGATGCCAGTTTGCCGCAGGCTTCAGCAAGAATGCTCTCCCGCTCGGCAACGCAATTCGTGAAGGTCGCAATCATCGGCCCATTCGCGCCTTCTCGGTCTCCATGACCGTCTTGATGATCTGCGCAACCGGAACGTAAAACTCAACCGGCAAGTCGGCATCAACCCGCACCGCCTTGTACAAGGTACGGGCCAGAGGCTTGTCCTCGACAACATTGATTCCGTTTTGCTCGGCAATCTCCCTGATCTTCAGGGCGATCAAATCCTGTCCCTTGGCAAGAACTTTCGGCACACGGTCCTCCCCGTTTCGGTAACGCAGCGCGACCGCGAAGTGCGTGGGGTTGGCAATCACTACGGTCGCGTCGGGAACCTGACTCATCATCCTTGCGCGAGCCCTGCTTCGGGCAACCGCGCGTGTTTTTTGTTTGATCGCCGGATCACCTTCCGATTGCTTGTGTTCGTCCTTGACCTCCTGCTTCGACATTCGGATTTCACCGAACCAGCGGTGCCGTTCATAGAAAAAGTCCGCCGCACCGAGAATCATCACGAAGAACAGAATGCTGCCAATGACACTGAGAGACGCATCGAGGATGCTTGGCGGAATGGCAATGACCGGGCGCTGATAGAGCGACATGACGTCCTGCCACCACCATCCGAACACGGCAAGACCGACAATCAGCGCAGCGCCATATTTCGTCAGCGAGCGCAACAGCTCCACCACCGTATGCTTGCCAAACAGGCGGCCCAAACCTGCGGCGGGCGAAATCTTGCTGAACTTCGGGACAATCCGGTTCAAGACCAGCCTGGGTTGATTCTGAACGAGAGAGGCAATAACACCGGCGGCAATCAGCGGCAGGATTATCGGTGCCATTGCCAGTATCAGAAAGCGCGCGACCAGCGACATAAGGTTTTGCGCGTCCGACGGTGTATCGAGTGGCCAGTCATGCAAATTGCCCAGCAGGGATCGCAACAGGAGCGTCAAATCATAGATGAAATCGGGAAGGAAAAGCGAATAGGCAACCAATATGGCACCGATGGATGCAGCGGCGGCAAATTCCCGTGAAAAAGGAACATTGCCTTTGTCGAGCGTATCCTGCAACCGTTTCTCGGTTGGGTCTTCACTCTTGTCCGCTGCCTCTTCCGCCAAGAGATTTTACCCGTCAGCCGGAAGGCAGTTCGATAACGCCGTCCTTGGCCAGCGTTACGGCTGTTCCGGCGATCTTCCGGCGGGCGGTCTCGGTTCGCTCCTCTGAAATTCCGCCACGCCCAAGCTCGGATTCGACAATGCGGCGGTTGCGCTGGCTAAGGGGCGCCACAAGGGCCTCCGTGATATCGTCCGGTGCACCCGACAAGGCGGCAACAATGTCATCGGTCTCCAGTTTGTCGGCAAGCAAGGCAATATCCTTGGCTTCCAGCTTGTTCACATCGGAGAAGCGGAAAATCATCTTTCGAATTTCGGCGGCCAGCGCCGGATCCGTTCCCTCGATGGCTGCGAGCATTGCCTCTCCGTCTTCCTGCTGCAGAAAGGTTATCAGGGACACTGTCTTTTCAACCTGGGCATTGTCTTCCGACTCTGTGGCCTGGCCTGCCACCAGGCTGATCATGGATTTCCGGAGCGGCCCTTCCAGTTCGGGTTCAAGCTGTGTGCGGGTCAAGAAGGCTGCAACAATCCGGTTTCGCTTGTCAGCGTCCAATTCCCCGAGAACACTGGCAGCCATCTCGTCACGCAGTTCGCCCAGCAGCACAGCGCACATGGCCGGCGGTTCATTCTCGAAAAATGCCTTTACCGATTCAGGATCGGGTTCAAGAACTTCGGCTTCACCGGTGCCGCCATCCCCCGTCTTCGGTGTGCTCGGCTGATCCTTGTCACCCAGCAGGCTGGCAAAGTCATCGGCACCGACCGAAATCCCGCTTCGCTCGTAGTTCTCACCGAACTCCGACAGGAGCCTTGCCACCTGTCCGATGCTCAGGCCCGGCAGGCTCTTGGCTGCTGCAACAACGGCAGCCATTTCATCCTGATTGAAGTGCTCGGTCACGCGCCGGGCATTGTCCTTGCCCATTGCCAGCAGCAGGGCAGCCGCCTTCTGCGGCCCCGATAATCGCAAATCCTGCTGAGACGTTGTTGCCGCCATCGCTTCCCGCAACCCTCGCTTAGCCGTTGTCCACGATGCTTTCCAGACGGACACCGAAGCTTGGCGGGTCGCTTTCCACCACCACCAGCTGCCCATGTCCGATCAACTGGCCATTGGCCAGTATCTGCACCGGGTCGCCAATCTTCGAGTTCAGGGAAACCGTATCCCCCCGCTTTAGTTCGGAAAGTTGCGATACGGTCAGTGTGGCGCCGCCCAGCATCGCCTGAACCTTGACCTTGATGGACTGGATTCGGCCGGTGTCGAACAATGCGGCCGCAGCGCGGGAAGCATCTGGCGCCTCTCCGGCGGTCTCGGCTGCAGAACCCCCCGTGGAAGCCTGTTCTGCTGGAGCGGCGGCAACGGCTTCGCCGTCTCCCCCCTGGCTACCACCAGTCTGGCCATCAGCAGCCGGTTTCGCCGCAGTTGGGCTTGCTGCAACCGGCGCAGCTTCTGCCTGCATCTGTGCAGCCGAAGGAGCGCTTTCCTCCGCCGCCTGATCGACCATTGCATTTACGGCACTCCCGCCGCGTTCATTTTGCATCGGATCAGCCATTGGCCACCTTTTGTGCTGTCATGTGATTTGTGTTTGCCATCTGGCGTAATTCCTCGGCCAGTGCATCAGCCGCATTATCCAGCTCGCTGTCGGCGTTGCTCTGATGTCCGCCTGCCGTTTCGCCAAACAGTTCTTCAACTGCAACGACCTTGTCCTTGTTGTGAACCTGCGGGGCGGGCGCCTGCTGCGGCTGTTTTGAAAGCAGGCTTGCCAGCGGAACGGTTCCGACCCGGCCGGTTTGACCGGCCCCGAGAACCGGTGCCATGCGGAACCCGGCGCGTCGCGGCAAGCGCGAAGCAGGTTGAGAGGTTGCTCGCCTTTCCTGGCCATTGGTTTCCCGGCCTTGTTCCGGCGCACCCAGCATCTGCCCGATTTGTGCCGCCTGGCGGTTGAGCGAAGCCATCAGAACACGTTGATGGTCATGAGCCTTGCGCTGAAAGGCGAGGGATTCAAGGCCTGTTTGATGAACATTCTTCAACAGGTCGCCGGATTCGCGAAGCTGCTTGGAGTTGTGGTAATTCGTCTTGACGAGGATCGACACGGTATCGGAAAGCGCTTCCAGCCGCGAAGCCGTCTTGCGCCGGGCACGAACGGCAAACACCAGCCCTCCTGCGGCAACCGCAAGGATGCCCGCCAGCAACAACTGTTCGACAATACCGGTCATCGTGCCGCTCCATCATTGGTGTTCTTGATCGCGTGCCGTGCAACCATTCTCAGCCTGCCGTTTTCAACCTGCAGCGCACCGGAAAGAAACGGCCTCATCTCCGCATCGAGAATGCTAACATCCCCCATCAGTCCGCCCTCCCCCAACACCTGGCCGGGGGAAAGCTGATTGACGTCAGAAAGCGGAAACTCGGCTGAAAACAATTCGCAGTTGACCGCCACCGGGACATCGTCAATCGCCAGCTTTGCCGTTGCGCCCGCATGCGGATCGGGGGCGTCACTGTCTGTCGCCTGGGACCGGTTTCCGTGCCTTGAACCGGCAGCGCCGTCCTCTGCCATCGCAGTTTCCAGGATTTCCATCGGAAACAGCATTTCCACCGGCAGAACCAGCGTACCAGGCCTTACTTCAAACCTGACGAGCACCAGTTCATGTCCACGGTCGGCAAGATCCAGCACATCTTCCGGCTGGCAGATTTTGGCAGGCGCCGGCATCGCGATGGACTCGATCGGATCATCCGATGTGTAGAGCTTGCCAAGCAGGCGGTCCGCGACCACTGCGAGCAATTGTTTTTCAGAGTTGGCCAGCGGTCCGGAATCTGTTTCCTCGCCACCGGCTGCCGCTCCCATCATGGCCTGCGTCAGGGTGCGAAAAACCTTGTTCTGCATGCCGATGAAGCCGATTGGCTCACCCTGCGTGCTGTCAATCCGAGCGCAGGATTGCTGCTCCGGCGAAGGCTCCAGCCATGTTGATTCGAACATGCCGACGGAAACCAGGCCGGTTTTGCTGCGCTTGCGTACCAGGGTGGCCATCAATTCGTTGAGCGTAGTGCGGATCGTCTCGACGGCTGCCTCCACGCCGGCCAGCTCGGCATTGCCTTCATCGGCCTGGTCACGGGTTTTCAGCAATTCAATGAACATGTCGGCTTGTGAGGAGTCGACAAAGCTGCCATCGGCGGCGAGTTGGCTGTCTGAACCAAGGCCGATGTCATTTCCAGCAGAAGATTGGTTGCTTTCGCCTTGCATCGTTCAGCCGCCCCTCACTCCGCCGCCATCGGAACCGGTGCGTTGAGCATTTGCTCTTCGACCATTTCCAGGGTTGGGCGATCCTTGGAGGAAACGGTTTTGCGCCCGTATTCGACAGCCAGATGCGGCGTTGCCCCGTTCATGAAGGCAATCAGCGTCTGCTTGACCACCACAAAGCGCCGGTTCTGTTTTTCCCGCACCACCTTGATGGAAGTGGCGATCGGCCCGGCCAGGCCATAGGACATCAGGATACCGGCAAAGGTTCCCACCAATGCCGCACCAATCATGGCGCCCAGATATTCCGGCGGCTTGTCGAGCGAGCCCATCGCCTTGATGACACCCAGAACCGCGGCAACGATCCCGATCGCCGGCAACCCGTCGGCAACCGCCTGTACTGCCTGATAGGGCTTGAGCTTGTCGCGGGAAATCGTCGCAATCTCTTCTTCCATGAGCGCTTCGATTTCATGAGGCCGTGCATTGCCGAGAATGATCAGCCGCAGATAGTCGGTAATAAAACTGAGCAGGTCCGTGTCTTCCAGAATATCGGGAAACTGGGTGAAAACGGAGGATGATTCAGGATCGTCGATATGCGCCTCGATCTCGGCCCGTGTCTTGGAGCGCACTTCCTGCATCAAGACAAACAGCAAGCCGATAATGCTCAGATAGTCGCTGTTTTTTGGTGCTTTGGCCTTGAAGGCTTCAACGGTCGCCTTCCCGGTATCCTTGATCGTTGCCATGGGATTGGCAACGATGAAGGTGCCAACCGCAACACCCCCGATAATGAAATACTCCCAGGGCTGCATCAGAACGCCGAGTTTCCCGCCCATCGCAGCAAACCCGCCAAGCAGGCATCCGAAAACAACAACCAGACCTATAATGATCGTCATTCCGGCAACTCTCCGTATCTTCCCAGTAAACCTGCCCAGTAACCCTGCCGATGCAGGCTATATTCTGGAATAGGCACTGCAGCTTGCGCGAAGCTGAATTTTCCACCTTCGCTGCAGGCGAATGATCGTTTCAGCCAAAGGAGAGAAGTTCACCAGCTTTGCACAAGGATGCGAGGTTTTACTGCCTCCGGTAGCAATGACCAGCAGGACCCCTGATGCAGGCCTTGACCGTCTACAAGCTGTTTGCGGCGGATTCAGAACGCACACTGGCAGACATATCCCGGCGTCCCCAGGTCAGCCGGGAAGTCGAATATTATCGTCAAACGATCGATGGAATAGACAGCGCCGAAGCACTCGTTTCAGATCGCCGCGTCCTGGACTTCGTCATGCGGGCCTATGGCCTTGAAGAACTGTCCTATGCCAAGGCGCTGGTCAGAAAAGTGCTTGAGGAAGGCATTGACGACCCCGAAGCCCTTGCCAACCAGATGACCGACCCGCGCTTTAAGGAACTTGCGGCCGATTTCAACTTCGCACGCTACGGGGAGACCACTACCACATTCGAACGGACACGCTCCGGCGTCATCGACAAATATCTTGTGCAGACGATGGAAATCGATGCCGGCAACCAGAACGACGGTGCCCGGCTTGCGATGTACTTTGAGCGCAAGGCCGAAGACATCACCACCGCCTACGACATTCTGGCCGACCCCGCTTTGCTTCAGGTTGTCCAGACCGTCTTCCAGCTGCCGGCGGAAATGAGCTTCCGCCCCATCGAAGACCAGGCAGAAATGATCGACCAGCGGCTCGACATCACCGAATTGTCCGATCCTCAAAAGGTGGATGAACTCATAGACCGCTTTCTGCCGCTCTGGGATCTCTCTAATGCGCCGCCCGTTACCATTCCGCCGCTGATTTCCGGCGCTGGAGGCATTACCGGGTTTTCCGTCGACTTGCTCGCTTCCCTGCAAAATTTCAAGAAACTCTGAAGGCACTTTCATGGACACCTCCATTTCCGTCGCCCTATCGGCCCAGCGCACATTCCTGCGGCAGCTCGATGTCGTCGCCAACAATATCGCCAATGCCAACTCGGTCGGTTTTCGTTCAGAATCGGTGGATTTTGAGAGCATTGTCTCCAACGCGACGCCGGACAGAACGCATTTCGTGGAAGTTGCCGATGTCCAGTTCTCCCATTCTGAAGGCGCCAAGATACAGACCGGCAATGCGCTGGACATAGCCATTACCGGAAAGGGCTATCTTTCCCTGCAGACTCCCGCCGGCACCGTCTACACAAGGGATGGCCGCATGATGGTAAGTCCCTTCGGCGAACTGCAGAGCCTGGAGGGCTATCCGGTGCTGGACGCGTCCGGCGCACCCATCCTGGTGCCCTCCCGTGGCAAGGACATCGTTGTTCACGGCGACGGACGAATTCTTGATGGCGGCAAGACCGTCGGCAATATCGGGGTGTTTGATCTTCCGCCCGAAATGGTCAGCGCCCGCTATGGCAATTCCGCTTTCACGGCAAAACAGGAACTTCAGCCGATAGCCCTTGGCGCAAACACCTCCATCGCGCAGGGCTATGTGGAAGCTTCCAACACAGACCCGATGCGCGAGCTGGCCAACCTGATCACGGTACAGCGCAATTTTGAGGCGGTCAGCGACCTGATCGAAAAAGCCGACGGCGCGGTTAGAAAGTCCGTCGATGTACTTTCCCAGCGCAGTTAACCTTTGATAGGACCGGCACAGCCGTACTCAACATACTGGCACGAAACTTGAACCCCGTTGCACAGATTGCAATGGGAGTGCCAAAATGGTGCGCTGGAAAAATCGCTCAATTGATGAATTGAACAACACTGAACTCAAAACCGCCCTGTCGGAACTGGTCGGCATGCAGCTTGGTCAGAAGTCCACGCCAGAATCGATGATTGTCGACGGGTACTGGCTGGGGCTGGCAACCGGGCTTTTCGCAGCTTTTGCCGGCCTTGCGGTTGCCGCGCTCATCATGTGAGCGAGCCTGAAAGGCAGTACTGCCGGTTATTCCTCTTTGCCCGGCTTTTCGTCGTCATCTTCGAGAATGCGCGCTGCAGCGCCGTCAAGATCCTCATACTGTCCCGAATTGAGACTCCAGATAAAGGCGACCAGTCCGGCCAATCCCATCAGCAGCGCCACGGGAATCAGAAACAGCAGTACATTCATGTTGCCTGGTTCCCGATCGCGTGGCCGGTTCGCCGGTCTTCCCGCATGGTTGCATTGCGGCGTTTTCGCACGCCAAAGCGCGACAGCCGCAAGCTGTTTGTCACGACCACGATGGAAGAAAGCGACATGGCGATCGCCGCAAACAGCGGGGTTACCAGACCGAGGAAAGCCAGCGGCACCGCGATACAGTTGTAAAGGATGGCAAGACCGAAATTCTGCCGCACCAGCCTTCCCGCAAACCGCGACAGTCGAAAGGTGAAGGGAACCGCGTCAATGCCGTCCCGCGTAAACACAAAATCCGCCGCAGCCCGGCCGATATCGGAAGCAGACGCTGGTGCCATGGAGGCATAACCAGCCGCAAGGCTCGGGGCATCGTTAAGCCCGTCTCCGATCATCAGCGGCCGGGCCCCTTGTTCCTTCAGCGCCTCGATCCGCGCGATCTTGTCCGCCGGTTTCTGTTCCGCCATCCAGCGTTGCAGTCCAAGTTTTTTGGCAATCGCCTCCACAGGGCCCGGCTTGTCGCCGGAAAGCAGCTCGGCGGCGATGCCATCTGCCTCAAGTTCCCTGATGGCAGCGCCTGCATCCTCCCGGACCCGCTCGCGAATTTCGCAATGTATCAGGCCGCCGCCTTCTTCAGCAAAGGAGATACCGGAGGAAGCCCGGTCCGGCACTTCGCCTTTTGCGATCTTCGCCACCCACGCCTGATTTCCGAGGCGAACCCGCTTTCCGCCTGCAAGCGCCTCAATACCGCAGCCCGCAACCTCGCGCACATCATCAAGCGGCAGTACGGCGCGCTCGCCAAGGTGCTGAACCAGTGCCCGCGATGCCGGATGCGAGGACAGCACCGCCAGCGAATAGGCCATCTGCTCATGGCGCACGCTCGAAAACGGCGCGCGCACAATCTGGGGAATTGCATGGGTCAGCGTTCCGGTCTTGTCGAAGACCGCATGGTCGATTTCCGCCATCCGTTCCAGGGCGCTGCCATCACGGACGAGAATTCCCTCCTCGAACAGCCGGGCAGCAGCAACGACATGCACCACGGGAACGGCAAGACCGAGTGCACAAGGGCAGGTGATAATCAGCACGGATATCGCCACATAAAGCGCCTGATGCCAGTCCCCGTTGATGGCCATCCATACCAGGAAGGCAACGAGCGCCAGCAGATGAACAGCCGGGGCATAAATCTGCGCCATCCGGTCGGCAATGCGCATGTAGTGGCCGCGCCCTTTCTCCGCCGCAGCCAGCATGGTGGAGACTTCGGCCAGAAAGGACTGTGAGGCCGGCCGCAGGACCTCGATATCAAGCGGCCCCGTCAGGTTGTAGGTGCCAGCCTGCAAGGCATCGCCCTTGCCCAAAATGGCCGGCTGGTTTTCGCCGGTAACAAGGGAAAGGTCGAGATCGCTTGATCCCTTGACGATCACACCGTCTACCGGGATCCGCTCCCCCGGCAAAACGCGGATGCGCATCCCAGGTTCGATCTCGTCGATGGGACGGTACACCGTTTTTCCATCCGGGCCGACCGTATTGGCACCCTTAACCGCAAGGCGGCTCAGCCCGATGACGGCATTTCTCGCCCGGTCGCGCATCATCTGGTCGAGATAGCGCCCGATCAGCAGAAAGAACAGCAGGGATACCGCCGCATCGAAATAGGCTTCCTGACCATGGTTCAGCGTTTCATATAGGCTCATCCCCACGGCAAGAAGCACTGCAAGCGATATCGGCACATCCATGTTGAGATGGCCGCCGCGAAGGGCCGACCAGGCCGAGCGGAAAAAGATACGCCCCGAATAGGCAACGGCCGGAATGGCAATGAGCGCGGAAATCAGATGGAACAGGTCACGGGTTGCCCCATCAGCCCCCGACCAGGTCGACACCGAAAGCAGCATCACGTTCATGGCTGCAAAACCGGCAACCGCCAATGCGCGAAGCAACTCCGAGGCCGCCTTTTTGTCATTTTCGTCCGGAGCGTCGTTGAGAGGATAGGCCTGATAGCCGAACCCTTCCAGCGCCTCGACCACATTGAGGACCGGAACCGCGTCGCTCTCCAGCAACACAGAGATGCGTTTCAGCGTGAGATTGACCCGAACCTCGCGCACGCCCGGCAGTTTCGCCAGATTGCGTTCGATGATGGATATACAGCCACCGCAATGGATCGACGGGCTCGACAGTGTAAAGTGCACACTGCCATCCGGCTGCCGCACGCCCTGCCTTGAAAGCTCTTCGGCCCGAGCAAGACGTGTCAGCTCACGGGACGTTCCCGCCACCTGCTCGCCAGCAACATTTCCGCCACAGCACGTCATTTCACATCAGGCACCACAAAACGAATGGCATGTTCCCAGGTCTTTTCCGGCGTATCCGCCGTCTTCAACTCGGCGCGCCAGATACCGCTGGAAAGCTGCGTTTCAGCCCTGTAGATGCCGCCGCCAGACGGAACGAATACCACCGCGCGATCCTCTGATTCGAAAGCCGGGCGCCCAACCCGGGCTTCCAGCACATTCAGCACCACCGGCTTGCCGTCGGCATCTTCAAGCTGCACCGCCAGAACACCTTCCTGATATTCAATGCCCGCTTTCCAGCCCAGGGCGATCTGGCGTCTGCGTTCGGCTTGTTTGTCGTTGAACTTCTGGCTCGCCACATAGGAATTCTTGACCACAAGTCCGGTCCAGCTCGAATTCGCATACCAGGCCAGCGTCAGGTTGACCGATACGATCACACCGAAAAATGCCACCATGATGGCCAGCATGTGCCAACCGGTGAACTTCTCCATACGCAAAAATTCAGACATTTTCATATTCACCTTATACCACTATTTGGTCGGCGCTTCGAACACAGCATCATAGGCATCTCGCTCGAAAGACTGCTTGTCCTCTGCAATGAACTGGAAGCTGCGCTTTCCTGGGCTGACGCGGTCCCTGGGAACGGAAACGAACACCCGCAGCGACCTCAGCTTGTCCGGCTCAACCGGAATGGCAAAGCTCACCCCGTCGGGCTGGTCGATTTCGTTGATGCTCATCGTCGCGCCCGGCAATCCATCAAGGCTGAGAAAGATCGTACGCGGCTCGGGGATCATGTTCAGCAACTTGACGGTATAACCGTTGCGGATCGAGCCGTCGGAAAGCTGCACAAAGACTGGGTTGCGATCGTGCTGAACGTTGACTTCCAGCCGGTCGCGCGCCGTCAGCGCAATCAGGATACCAAGGCCGATCAGCCCCCAGACCAGAAAATAGACCATCGTGCGCAACCGGAAGAAGATACGCCAGTCGAAATGCATGACCGCATCGACAAACTTGTTGTCCCTGCGCACCCTCTCGGGGTGAATTTCACCATCCACGCCACGCGCAATCGCCATGTTGTGGTTGTACTCGCGCAACGTAGCGTAGGAGATCAGATCCCTGGGCCTGCCGATCTTGTCCATGATGTCGTTGCAGGCATCGATGCACAGGGCACAGGTGATACATTCCAGTTGCTGCCCGTCCCGGATGTCGATCCCCGTCGGGCACACCGCGACACAGGCATTGCAGTCAATGCAATCACCCGCCGCATCACCGGCAGCAGCGGCCTTCTTCAGGCCTTTTGTCCGCGGTTCACCGCGCCAGTCATTATAGGTGACAACCAGCGAATCCTCATCCAGCATGGCCGCCTGAATGCGCGGCCAGGGACACATGTATATGCACACCTGTTCGCGCATGATGCCGCCGAACAGGTAGGTGGTCGCGGTCAGCACGCCGACTGTACCGTAGGCCACAAACGGCGCCTTGAAGGTCAGGAAGTCCTTCAGCAGGGTCGGTGCATCGGCAAAATAGAAAATCCATGCCCCGCCGGTCAGTACGGCAATGACAATCCAGGTCGCGTGTTTGAAAACCCGCTTGCGGATCTTTTCAAATGTCCATGGCGCCTTGTCGAGGCGGATGCGGGCATTGCGATCGCCTTCAAAAAAGCGCTCGACGACCAAAAACAGGTCAGTCCACACCGTCTGGGGACAGGTGTAACCGCACCAGGCCCGCCCGGCTACCGAAGTAACCAGAAACAGGCCGATGCCGGCCATAACCAGCAGACCGGCAATGAAGATGAATTCCTGCGGCCAGATTTCGATAAAGAAGAAATAGAACCGGCGGCTGGGAAAATCGATCAGAACCGCTTGATCCGGCGCAAACTCGCCCCGGTCCCAGCGTAGCCACGGCGTGATGTAGTAGATGCCGAGCGTAATGGCCATAATGATCCATTTGAGCCGGCGAAACGTCCCCTGGACCCGCTTGGGGTGCACTTTCTCGCGAGCAGCATAAAGCGGCTGGGCCTTTTGTTTTGCCCCCGCATTTACTGCCTTGACATCATGCGGTTCGATATCAGGCTGCTTAAGCAATGTGGTACTCATTTCGGCCCTGCCGCTGTTTTGATAAATGCCGGGATCAAACCCCAGCCTGTGTATCCCTGGGAGCGTCCTGGCGACCTTGATCCAAGTCAACCAAAAAAAAGGCCGGGAATACCCGGCCTTTTGTCACTGCGTCGTTTTGTGGCGCTTACTCGCCGCCGCCCAGTGAGTGGATATAGACGGCAAGCTGTTTGACCGTCGCTTCGCCAAGCCGTTCACCCCAGGCCGGCATGACACCGTGTTTGGGCTTGTTGAGTTGGGCAACGATATCGCTGTGCTCACCGCCATAGAGCCAAATCGCATCAGCAAGCCGGGGGCCGCCCAATTCACGCAGGCCTTCGCCATTGTCGCCGTGGCAGGCAGCGCAATTGTCTTCAAACACAACCTGCCCGCGGTCTGCGCCAGCCGCATCGAACTCCTGACCGGAAATCTTGCGGACATACCATGCAACGTCGCTGATTTCCTCCTTGCTCAGGATTTCAACGGCGCCATAGGCCGGCATCTCGGAGACGCGCGTGTCATCATCACCCGCATGACGGATGCCGTGAGCGATGGTGGTGTAGATGTCTTCAACCGTACCACCCCAGATCCAGTCATCGTCATTGAGGTTGGGGTACCCTGGAGAACCGGTTGCACCCGAACCGTGACACTGCACGCAGTTCACCTTGTAGGCGGCGCTTCCGCCGGCAATGGCAAACTGGGTCAGTTCAGCGTCTGACTGAATCTCCGAAACCTCAATGGTAGCCAGCTTGTCGAGAAACACCGCCTGGGCTTCCTTCGCCGCATCGATATCCTGCTGGAGCGTTGCCCTGCTCGACCAGCCAAGCAACCCTCCAGTGGAGGAACTGATCAAGGGCCATGCAGGATAGAACACGGTATAGGCCAGTGCCCATACGATGGTGGCATAGAAGGTCCAAAGCCACCACCGCGGCATCGGGTTGTCCAGTTCCTTGATGCCATCCCAGCTGTGGCCAGTGGTCTCGACACCGGAAACCTCGTCGATTTCACGACCGGTTTTTTTGTCATCGGCCATCATTCATTCTCCTTGAACGGAATGTTTGCGGCATCTTCGCTCATTTTCTTCGAGCCGGGCCGGAACGCCCAGACCACGACCCCGACAAAAATGAGGAACATATAGAGCAGCCCCCAACTGTCGGCGAAGGTACGCATTGATTGATAGTCAAAGTCCATTGCACTTCCCCTATCTCGGTGAGCCGTCAGGCTGATAGGTTGAGAGGTCGACCAGCGTGCCAAGCATCTGCAGATAGGCAACCAGTGCATCCATCTCGGTCAGCCGTGAAGGATCGCCGTCGAAATCACCGAGAAGCGCCTTGGGATAACGTGCCTCAACACCCGACCAGTCCGCATCCGGATCGGCCTGGGCTGCCAGGTCATCAGCCGCGCTTTCCACCATCTCGTCGCTGTACGGCACACCGACCCGCCGGTTGGCGATCATGTGGGCAGAAACATCGCCCAAATCGAGATCGGTATCAGCCAGGAACGAGTAGGAAGGCATTACCGATTCCGGCACAACGGCGCGCGGCTCGATCAGGTGCTCGACATGCCATTCGTTGGAATAGCGTCCGCCCACCCTGGCAAGATCCGGCCCCGTTCGCTTCGATCCCCATTGGAACGGGTGATCGTACATGGATTCGGCGGCCAGGCTGTAGTGCCCGTACCGTTCCACCTCATCGCGGAACGGGCGGATCATCTGCGAATGGCAGACATAGCAGCCCTCGCGGACATAAATGTTCCGCCCGGCAAGCTCCAGCGGCGAGTAGGGCCGCATGCCTTCGACTTCCTCGATGGTGTTTTCGAGATAGAAGAGAGGTGCTATTTCCACGATACCGCCCACCGTAACGACCGCAAAGGACGCCACCAGCAGAAGGCTCGCATTGGTTTCAAGTGTTCTGTGTTTGTCGAGAATACCCATTGCACCCACTCCTATTCGGCCGGTTGAACCGCGGGGGCTTCAGCGCCCATGGGCACTTCTTCCCGCAGATCGCCGCGGATGGTTTTGTACAGGTTATAGGCCATGACCAGCGATCCCAGCAGGAACAGCAGTCCACCGGTCATACGCAGTACGTAATAGGGGAACATGGCCGCGATCGATTCTGCGAAGGAATACACCAGATAGCCCTGGTCGTCGTATTCGCGCCACATCAGACCCTGCTGGATACCGGCGACCCACATGGTGGCCGCGTAGACCACGATGCCGAGGGTTGCCAGCCAGAAGTGCCAGTTGACCAGCCGCAGGCTGTAAAGGCGCTGACGGTTCCACAATTTCGGCACCAGGAAATACAGGGCACCGAAAGTGATCATGCCATTCCAGCCGAGAGCACCGGAATGGACGTGACCGATGGTCCAGTCAGTGTAGTGCGACAGGGAGTTGACTGCCTTGATCGACATCATCGGCCCTTCGAAGGTGGACATGCCGTAGAACGCGATGGCGATCACCATCATGCGCAAAACCGGATCGGTTCTTAGCTTGTCCCAGGCGCCCGAAAGCGTCATCAGACCGTTGATCATGCCGCCCCAGGAGGGCATCCACAGCATCACCGAGAACACCATGCCCAGCGTCTGAGCCCAGTCAGGCAGCGCGGTATAGTGCAAGTGGTGAGGTCCGGCCCAGATGTAAAGGAAGATCAGGCCCCAGAAGTGAACGATTGACAGCCGGTAGGAATAAACCGGGCGCTCGGCCTGCTTGGGCACAAAATAATACATCATCCCGAGGAAGCCTGCCGTCAGGAAGAACCCGACCGCATTATGGCCGTACCACCACTGGGTCAGCGCATCCTGCACACCGGCAAACGCCGAGTAGCTCTTGACCCCGAGGAACGATACCGGAATGGCCATGTTGTTGACCACATGCAGCATCGCAATGGTGACGATGAAGGACAGGAAGAACCAGTTCGCGACATAGATGTGAGATTCACGGCGTTTGACGATGGTTCCAAGGAAGACCACAAGATAGGCAACCCAGACAACTGTCAGCCAAAGGTCGACATACCACTCGGGCTCCGCATATTCACGCGATTGCGTAATGCCCAGCAGGTAGCCGGTCGCTGCCATCACAATGAAAAGCTGATAGCCCCAGAAAACGAACCACGCCAGATCGCCGCCGAACAGGCGCGCACGGGATGTGCGCTGCACAACATAAAACGACGTTGCGATCAGCGCATTGCCGCCAAAGGCGAAAATCACCGCTGACGTGTGCAGCGGCCTTGTGCGGCCGAAGTTCAGCCAGGGTTCAATGTTGAGATCGGGAAACGCAAGCTGGGCAGCCACGATGACGCCAACGAGAAATCCGACAACGCCCCAGAACGCGGTCGCTATGGCTCCGTAACGGATAACACCGTCAAGGTAGCCGCTCGTATCTTCGGCCACGTCGGCACCGGCACCGGCAAACTGAACGCGGCGGAACAGCAGGAGTGAGCCAATAAGCAGCACGGCGGACACAATGCCGATGTGCTGCTGGAACAGGCTGTCCTGAGAAAAGGCTGCGGCCAGGAAAGCAGCGAAAGCTGCAAACAGAACCACAACCGCTTCAAGAAGGTATTTCATTTGTCCAAGCCCTTCTTACGGTCAAACAAGAATGCATGAGCACACGTTAGATCATGCCCTCATAAACAGGGTAGAGACGGCACACAACGCTGCTACAGGAAAAATTGGCACAACCCGCTGCAATCGGCCGCACCATTCCCCGCAGCCGGGTGCAATGCGCGCCCTGTGGGCTTTTCCGTGCGAACTTTTGCGGCTTCAACGCCATCTGCATCCCTGCTTGTGAGAACGTGAACTGGTCCCAGTACCCCGCTCCTTAATTGCCGCAGTCGCACGCAAACGCTTTGATCTGGATCAATGCTGGTGGACTGCGGACAGCTACAAAAGTCTTATTTCAACTGGCGGAGTTGCGAATGGAGCCGGGAGCAAAGCCTGTTTCTCTTGTTACGCCGAACGGGGAACCTCCGCTTCTTGTTGAACTGCGGGAGCATCTTCGCGCCTGTCTTGAGCTGTGCGACACGCTGGAGCAAATCGCCGACCAGCTTCCCGAAAACATCGAATGCAGCAAATGCGTCGAGGTTGCCGGCTCGATTTATCCGACCGTCAAACAGTCACACGAGTTTGAAGAGAAGTCGTTGTTCCCGTTGCTGACCGACAATTGCGAATCCGACGAAGAAACGAAGATCACCATACAGCGGCTGCATGCCGAGCATTGGGAAGATGAGAGTTTCGCATTTGAAGTCCAGGATGCACTGATGGAATTTGCAAGCAATCCCAAGCAGTCAAATGTCGAGGCCCTGGCCTACATGCTGCGGGGATTCTTTGAAGGCGTTCGGCGCCATGTTGCATTTGAGTGGGAGCATGTGGTTCCGGCCGTTCGAAGGAACCTGACCGGCGGGGCCGCAGCAAATGCCTGATGCGGCACAGATCCTCCAGAAATATGCAAAACCCGTTCCGCGCTACACGTCCTATCCGACGGCACCGCATTTCAATCCGGGTATCGGCGGGGCGATTCTGCCGGAAATGATTTCGGCCGCCACCGGTGGTGAGCGCATCTCCGCCTACATGCATATCCCTTTCTGCGATCGGCTGTGCTGGTTCTGCGCCTGCCATACCAAGCAAACCCAACGCTATGACCCGGTGCAGGCCTATGTGGGAAGCCTTGCAAACGAGATGGAACTCTACCGGCAGCAGTTTTCCCGCAAGCCGGTTTTGGCACATCTGCATCTGGGCGGTGGCTCGCCCAGCCTGCTGAAGCACGAGGATTTCAACCGGATTGCCAGTGCCCTGGAAAAGACCTTCGTCATTGATGGGCAAACCGAGATCAGCATGGAGATCGACCCCAACGACCATGGCGAAGACCTGTTGTCCGGCATGAAACGCCTGGGGGTTACACGGGTGTCGATTGGCGTTCAGGACTTCGACCCTGTCGTCCAGGAGGCGATCAACCGGCCCCAGAGTTTCGAGCAAACACGCGATCTGTTGCTCGCCGTGCGCTCACTCGGGATTCAGTCCGTCAACATCGATGCACTGTACGGCCTGCCGCTGCAGACCATCGAACGCCTGGAAAACACCGTTGGCGGCGTTGTCGATCTTCTGCCCGAGCGCGTTGCTCTGTTCGGTTACGCCCATGTTCCATGGATGAAAAAACACCAGACGATGATCAGGGAAGACGATCTTCCCGGCACGCTGGAACGCTTCGAACAGGCCCAAAGGGCAGAAGCGCTGCTGACCGGCGCAGGCTATGTGAAGATCGGCATCGACCACTTTGCAAGGCCGGGCGACGGCCTTGAGAAGGCGGCCCGGGAAGGAACGCTCCGGCGCAATTTCCAGGGCTATACAACAGACAGCTGCAAAACCATGTTGCCGCTGGGAGCATCGGCAATTGGCCGCGCTGCATCAGGCTATGTACAAAATCTCGTACCGACCGGCCAATACCGCACCTGCATCGACAACGGCAAACCGGCTGCCGCCAAGGGATACCTTTTTACACCCGCCGACCTCATTCGCGCCCATGTCATCGAAAGGCTGATGTGTGATTTTGAGTTTCGGTTCGAACCGCTGCCGCAGCGTTTCGGTGCAATGGGCCATGACCTTGTGAAAGAAGCGGTCGCAATCGCCCGAAATGACGAGGACGGCCTTTGCGAAGCGGATGATGTTGCCTTCCGCATTCCCCTGCCGGCCCGCCCCTTCGCCCGTATTGTTGCATCCTGGTTCGATGCCCATATGCGCCAATCGGCTTTTCAGTATTCGCGGGCAGTGTAACACCAGCAAGCTGGCAGCCCTCTTCAGCGCTGGGTTTCCGAAGCCTCTTCCAGCTTCTGCAAATCAGAGACGATCACCGTACGGTTGTTCTCAATCTCAATGACCCCCTTCTGCCGCAGCTTGGTGATCTGCCGGCTGACGGTTTCGATGGTCAGGCCGAGGAAATCGGCTATATCGAGGCGTTTGAGAGGAAGTTCAAACCGAACCGTCTCATCATTGTCGAGGGCTTCGGGATCAATGTGGTTGGCAATCATCAAAAGAAAGCTTGCCACTTTCTCCCCCGCCGTCTTGCGGCCGAGCATCAGCATCCAGTCCCGGGCTTCATCGAGTTCCTTCAGTGCCTGTTCGTGAAGCTTGTGTTCCAGTTCGGGGACTCCGCGATCATCTCATCAAGAACTTGTGCAGGAAAGGAGCACATCGCGACATCCGTGGCAGCTTCCGCGATGACGCCGGATTGCCGCTTGAAGGGCCGGCCGAGAAAATCGGGAGCAAACTGCAACCCCACGATCTGTTGACGGCCATCGGCCATCAGCTTCGTCAGCTTGACCACGCCCCTGAGAATGTTTGAATAGGTATTGATGTCCCTGTCGCTGGCAACAAGTTCAGATTCCGCCCGGTGGTTTTTTTTGAAGGTCTTCTTGCTGAGCGCGACCAGTTGCTCCGGCGAAAGCGCACCGCAAATTCCCTTGTGACGCGCCTCGCAGGACTGGCACAACACCGGAATCTCGGAATTGTGGATATCCAGTCGTTCCTTGTGGTCTACCTTGGCCATGACTTCAGCAACACCTGCTTCCACATCCAGCAAACCTGATCGGCGGTTGCCGGTCAATCCCTCCAGGGCTTCATGTAATCCATTTGACGGGTCGCACAATTGTCAAAAGGACGCATGCGCCATGGATGCAATGCAGGTATCGCGAAATTGCAAGAGCCGGAAATGACTTAGAGAAACGGCAGTTCGACCAGCTTGGCGCTGCTTGCTCCGCTGTCGCGCATCACTTCGACCTTGTCTCCCGGCACGCAGTCCACGCTTACAAGCCCATAGCCGATATTGGCCTTCAGCCGTGGAGACCAGACACAGTTGGTCATCTCTCCGACCGTTTTGCCACCGGACCGAATCTCCTCCCATGAGAACTTGAGTGGTGCCGGTTCTTCGCCTTCCAGGATCAGGCCGAGCTGATGGCGCTTCGGCCCCTCCTGGTGGATGCGGCGCAGTGCCTTTATTCCGATCACATCGTCGTCCACATCCAGATCGACATATTTGCCAAGCCGTATTTCGAAGGGATTGGTTTCTTCATCGGTATCGCCGCCAACCGATACGAGGCCGCTTTCGGTGCGCTCCGCCGTTGTTGGCGCACCAGGCCCGATGCCATATGGTTTTCCCGCCTCCTTGAAGATGTTCCACAGCGCCGTGCCCTGCGAGCCATCGCGCAAGTAGATTTCAAAGCCGCCCTGTTTCGACCAGCCTGAACGCTGCACGGCCACCGGAATGCCTTCGATCTCGGTTTCCTTGAACCAGAAATACCGAATATCGCGCACCCAGTCTCCAACAACCGACGCCACCACATCCTCGCCCTTCGGTCCCTGGATGGCCATGGGAGAAACGTCCGGTTCACTGACCTCAACGTCAAGGCCGCGCTCGGCGGCGATGGCCCGCGCCCAAATCCACACATCGCTGTCGGCAATCGAAAACCAGTACAGATCGTCTGCAAGTTTGAGCATGATCGGGTCGTTGATGACCGTTCCCCGGTGGTTGCAAAGCGGCACATACTTGCCCTGTCCGGCCTTGCATTTTGAAAGATCTCGCGGAGAGAGGATTTGCGCCAGCCTGCCCGCATCCGGCCCCTTGAGTTGCACTTGCCGTTCGCAACCCACATCCCACTGCGAAACACCGTTGATGATGCGCCAGTATTCGGCCTCCGGATCGCCAAAGGAGGTTGGCAGGATCATGCGATTGTAGAGCGACGCAGAGGTCATGCCCTCGGCAAGCGCTGCCTGGTAAAAGGGTGACGGGCGCAACCTGGCCGTTGGATGAATGGTAAACATGAACTCGACTCCTGCCGTTGCCGGTCGATACCGAATTCAAACGATGCGCACGTATCCCAAACCGTCAGCTTCTGTCGCGGAACAGCATATGCTTTTAAGCGTGCGCGGTTCCTCGTAAGGCCATGGCCGTCCGCGATGCAGAACGGCGCGCTCATCCCATATCAGCACATCACCCGAATTCCACCTGTGGGAATAGACATTTTCCGGGCGGGTGCACAATGCAATCGCTTCATTCAGGAGCGCTTCTCCCTCTTCAAGACCCATCCCCTCGATGGCAAAGGCGTGGGAGGCAATGTAAAGCGCTTCCTCTCCGGTAACGGGATTTGGCCAGATGGCTTTCCAGGGACGGTCCGGCCAGCGGTTCATCACCGGCATTGCGCCAAGCTCAGGCGATATCTGCTTGCGGGAATGGGAAAGGCGGTGCCAGATCACCGCATTCTTGAACTTGTCCCGCATTGCCTGCGGCATCTCCGCCCAGCCGGTTCGGGTGGAAGCCAGTTCCGTTTCACCACCGCTTGAAGGAACCACCTTTGCCGTCAGCAGGTTTACCAGCGCGGGAACAGGCAGGAAGGTGCTGTCGGTATGCCACAGCATGTTGGCCTGCAGGTTGAGCGTGTGCAGGCTTTCGGCCTCCGTTACCGATCCCCTGCCGGTTTCGTTGGAAACCGCTGAAACTTCAAAGGGCACATCGCGGCCTGCCGCCATCGCCTCGCGGTTCTCCAGCGGGCCGAAGAGTTCAGCCAGCCGCGTATGATCTTCATCGCCGATCTTCTGGGCGGGAAAGAGCAGCGCGGAATGGACTTCAAACAGCTTGCGGATGTCCGCAAACAGATGCTCTTTCGTCACATCCCGCAAATCGACATCATGAACCGTAACGCCGAATTTGTCGTGCAAGGGGGTTGTTTTCAGCATGGCGCGTCCTCCTCACCGATTTAAGCTTACAACAACACCGTTGTGCCTGTCTGTACGCGACCCGAAATGAGGGCATGCACGCCACCTTCTGCAAACCACCGCACCAAATTCGTCAACAGACACGCGCCTTCCTTTCGCTGATTTACAAACAGGATCGGGTCAATCGCGAAAAAAGGAGACACGGCACGATGAAGGCGCATCAACTGGCGTCGAAATCCAATACCAGTTTCTTGCTCAACGGGCGCGACTGGCAGGCCAGTGTAAATCCGGCCTCGATTTCCCAGGGCTGCAGCGAGTAGTTGACGTCCATCTCCGCCTTGCCCTCCACCACCCGGCAGCGGCAGGTACAGCACATGCCCCCGGCACAGGAAAACGGCAGTTCGATTCCCGCTTCGTGAGCTGCATCCAGAACCTTTGCTTCCTTGCCGTTCATTCGGAATGAACGCCGCGCCCCGTCAAGAACGGTCTCGACAACAACATCGCCAGCGGCCTTTTCTTCCTGCTCGCGGCGGCGGACCGGCGCTATCGTGCCCCCATCGGCAGGCGTGAACAGTTCGAAACGGATGCGATCCTTGTCGACCCCCATTTCCTGCAGCACCGCCGAACAGGTTTCCGTCATCGCCTGCGGGCCGCACAGATAAATGCCGTCATGGGCGGCCGGATCGATCAGCCCCTTCCCGGCAAGCAGTTTCAGCTTGTCGGCATCGATCCGGCCATTGGAAATGTCCACGTCCTGATCCTCCCGCGACAGCACGAAGACAAGGCTGAAGCGGTCCATGAACCGGTCCTTCAGCTCTTCAAGGCTTTCGCGAAACATGATGTCGCTGGTGGTGCGATTTCCATAGACCAGTGTCACCTCGGCCTCGCGGTCGCGCTCCAGCAATGCACGGGCAATTGAGAGTATCGGCGTCACACCTGACCCTGCGGCAATCAGAAGAGGTTTTTTCACCTTGCCGGGTTCTGCGGTAAAGCGCCCTTCCGGCGGCATCACCTCGATGCGGTCACCTGCCGCCAGCGCCTGGGCAAACGTCGAAAACCTGCCCCCTTCAACCTTCTTAATACCGACCCGCAATTCTGCATCGCCGGGCGCCGAACAGATCGAATAGGACCTGCGTATTTCCTCGCCGTCGATTTCCGTCTTCAGCGTCAGATACTGGCCGGGGATAAAGCGGAACGTATCCTTCAGTTCGTCCGGAACCAGAAAGCCGACTGCCTTGGCAGATTCTCCTTCAGGCGCGACGGAACTGACAGTCAGGGAATGAAACGACGTGGCCATGCTATCCTCAAATGCACTTGAAATAGTCGAAGGGTTCAAGACAAGCCTTGCAGCGGTAATGCGCCTTGCACGGGGTGGAGCCGAATTCCGAAATCCGCTCGGTTTTCTCGCTGCCGCATTTTGGACACGCAACCGCGGTTTGCCCGAACAGCGCAAGCTTCGAATTGGCGCCTCCCACCGGCGGGGCAATACCATATGCGCGCAGCTTTTTGCGGCCCTCCGGCGTAATCCAGTCCGTCGTCCATGCAGGCGAAATCACTCGCTCGATTACCGGGTCAAAGCCTGCAGCCCGAAGCGCTGCCTCCACCGCCAGTTCAATCGCCACAACGGCAGGGCAGCCCGAATAGGTCGGTGTCAGTTTCGCCACCGCGCGCCCGGCCTGATCCAGTTCAACGCTGCGAAGAATACCGAGATCGGCGACGGTGACGACCGGAATTTCAGGATCCGGCACACCGACAGCCGCTTCGAAAGCCGTCCGCTGCAGGCGTATCCTGTCCAGATCGCTACCGGTTTCTGCCGCTGCCGCGCCCATCATCCCTACCACTGCATGCCCGGATAAGCGCGCTGCATGTATTGCAGGTCGGCCAGCAAAAAGCCCATGGCCTCGGTGTGCCGGCCGCTGCGGCCACCGCTCTGATACCCGCCGGCAAGCCCATCACCATCAAGCCGCGCTTCACGGAAAATTTTCGCAATGTCCGCATGCCAGGCACTTTCCAGCCTGCCGGGATCAACGCCGATCCCCTTTTGCGCCACAAATTCAGCTACCGCATCGCTCTCGAACAGTTCCGTACAATAGGGCTGCAAATCCTCCATCGCCTCGCCCATGCGCCGGGCGCTTTCGGCTGTTCCATCACCAAGCCGGATGACCCATTCCGCCGAATGGCGCACATGATAGCGGGTTTCCTTCAGCGCCTTGGCGGCAATGGCGGCCAGCGTTTCATCCCTGGACGACAGCATTTCTTCCCAGAACAACTCCATGAAGGCCGCAAACAGATACAGCCGCAGCATGGTGCGGGCAAAATCGCCATTGTCGAGTTCAAGCAGAAGCAGATTGCGGTATTCATGCTCGGGCCTGACATAGGCAAGCTCGTCTTCACCGCGGCCCTTGCCCTCTATCTCGCCGGCATAGGCGTACAGCGCACGCGCCTGCCCCAGCAGATCAAGGGCAATGTTCGGCAGCGCCAGATCCTCTTCCAGCATGGGCGCATGGCCACACCATTCCGACAACCGGTGCGCCAGCACCAGGTGGTCGTCGGCCAGCCGCAGCACATACTGAAACAGCATTTCCTTTTCACTCATCATGCCACCTGCTCACATATGGCCAACTTCGTCGGGGATGTCATAGAAAGTGGGATGGCGGTAGACCTTGTCTGCCGTCGGCTCGAACAGTTCTTCCTTGTCCTGCGGATCGGAGGCGACGATGTCAGCCGACCGCACCACCCAGATCGATTGGCCTTCACCGCGCCGGGTGTAAACGTCACGGGCCGCCTGCAGTGCCATCACCTCGTCTGCGGCGTGAATAGAGCCGCAATGCTTGTGCGAAAGGCCGTTTCGCGGCCGGATGAAAACTTCCCACAAGGGAATTTCATTGTGTGTGTTTTCGTTCAAATCCATGCACCTACTCCGCTGCCTGCCGGCTTGCCGATCGCCGCTCCCGGCGTTTGGCCGCATGAGCCAGCGCTGCCTCACGCACCCAGGCACCTTCTTCCCAGGCCTTGCGCCGCGCCCTGATGCGCTCGCGATTCATCTGCCCCTTGCCCTTTACGACCCGCCAGAACTCATCCCAGTCGATCGGGCCAAAATCGTAGTGGCCGCGCTCCTCGTTCCACTTCAAATCGGGATCGGGCATTTTCAGCCCGATAAACTCGGCCTGCGGTACAGTCGCATCGACGAATTTCTGGCGCAGTTCGTCATTGGTGAAGCGCTTGATCTTCCACTTCATCGACTGGTCGCCATGCTGACTGTCGGTATCGTGCGGCCCGAACATCATCAGCGACGGCCACCACCAGCGGTCAAGGGCGTCCTGCGCCATCGCCTTTTGCTCCGGCGTGCCCTTGGCCAGCACCATCATGATCTCATAGCCCTGGCGCTGGTGAAAACTCTCTTCCTTGCAGACACGGATCATCGCCCGTGCGTAGGGGCCGAAGGACGTGCGGCACAGCGGAATCTGGTTCATGATCGCCGCCCCGTCCACCAGCCAGCCGATGGCGCCGATGTCTGCCCAGGTAAGCGTCGGATAGTTGAAAATCGAGGAATACTTCGCCTTGCCGGCAAGCAGCTCCTCCGTCATCTGCGCCCGGGAAACGCCAAGCGTTTCTGCCGCAGAATACAGATACAGGCCGTGGCCGCCCTCATCCTGAACTTTCGCCAGCAGCGCCGCCTTGCGTTTGAGGGTTGGTGCCCGGGTAATCCAGTTTCCCTCCGGCAGCATGCCGACGATTTCCGAATGGGCATGCTGGCCGATCATGCGGATCAGCGTACGCCGGTAACCTTCCGGCATGGCGTCATTCGGCTCGATCTTTTCTTCTGCATCAATGCGCTTTTGAAACGCCTCGAGAAACTCCGGCGTTTCCTCGGTGCTTTCATCAGCACCGATCAGGCCCTGAGAGTACATGCTGTGCTCCTCCGAATTCCCGCAAGATTTATCATGTTACAAAATCCCAAACAATGGTTTTTTTGTAACATGTTGAGTGGGCCTGCGGCTTGTGCATAACCTGCACAGTACTGCGATCACGCCGACAGGAGGCACCATGGCCAAACCGGAAACGGAGCACTTCACCAAGGCAGATGCGCAAGCCCTGCTGGAAGAGGTCTTTGCACCCTGGGTGCAGAAACTCGGACTCAAAACTCTCGGCGAAGAGAGCGCCCGCCATGTCTTCCTGCTTCCTGCCGGTGACGACCTTGTCCGCAAGGGCGGGCCAGGGGGCGGCGTGGTCTGCGGTCAGGCGCTGGCCGCGGCGGCAGACACGGTTTCCGTGCTGGCACTGGCCATGATCAATGGCCGCATGCGGCCCAACACGACCACGGACTTTTCGATCCGCTTCCTGCGGCCGATAGCCGGAGGGCCGGTCAGGATCGAGGTCGAACCGCTGTCGAACGGAAAACGCCTGGCGGTCACCGAAGTGTTCTTCTTTGCCGAGGGCAGCGAAAAACCCGGTGCGCACGCCACCTGCACCTTTGCCTGGCTGGACTGACCGGGTTCAGGTGAACCGGGCCATGATCTCCTCCGGCATGCCCCTGGCACGGTCGCCAGGATGCAACCCCGCCTCATCAAGCCATGCCTCCGACGGCACCACGAGTTGCTTGTACAGGGTTCCCACCAGCGCCCGGCACTGCGCTTCAGGCCAGTCATCGGGAAGAAGTTCTTCCGGCAGCCCCTTCAAGCGCAAGGCGATACGGCGCCATCCATGGATCAGCAGACAGCGCAAAACCAGCGCTTCCAGGGGTTCTGGCTGCCAGCCCCCTTGCAGCTTGCCTGCGATGGGCGCGAACACGCCAATCAGATGGTGCATCGCGTCCGCCTCCTCCTGTGGCGCCAGCAGCTTCTGGAACCAGCCCGGCATCTGCAGGAACTCGCCGCGATAGACCATTGCATCGCCAAAGCAGGTTTCAATGTCGCCGGCTTCACGGGAGCCGGCATCCTTGCGATTGAGATCGGCAAGCAGCCAGTTGCGGGAAAGCCGTATCGTCCCGGCGGGCTCTCCTTCGCTTTTCTCCCCGCCACAAAACACCAGCGCCCATTTGCTGCCGGTGCTGCCCGTTTGTCCACCGGCATAAATCCGGTCCGCGGCAAGGCTGAATTCCCGCTCACGCTGGCCTGCCAGCCTGTACGTGCTGGTCCGCCCGTCGCGGCGCCGTTCCACCCAGCCATCCTTCGCAAGGCGCGAAATCGCGGTGCGCATGGCACCGGCTTCCACGCCCATGGCCTTCATGATCTCGCCCAGCGTGCTTGCAGCAACCGACCCGCCGCGCGGCTGAATCGCATCGCCGAACACGGTGACAATCAGCGACCAGGTTTTCAATCGCACCGGCGAGCCCAGTTGCTGGGCGACATCCCTGGCCAGCCTGTTTTCGGAAATGAAGTTCACACTCCGCCCTCAATACGCATTCATCGTATGCAGTTCGTATTCGGCTACCTTCTCGCCATCCTGATTGGAAAGCGCAACATGCCAGCGTACTTCGCCATAGTCCGCCGTGCGTTTCGTCTTGCGCTTGACGGTTAGTGTCACATTGATCGCATCACCGGGCGAAACCGGCTTCATGAAGCTCAGCCCCGTCAGTCCGGTGTTGGCGAGCACCGGCCCCGGATCAGGCTGCACGAACAGCCCGGCAGCAAAGGACAACAGCAGATAGCCATGGGCCACCCGGCCCGGAAAGAACGGGTTTGCCTTGGCCGCCTCCTCATCCATGTGGGCATAAAAGGTATCGCCGGTGAACTCGGCAAAGTGTTCGATGTCTTCCAGAGTTACCGTGCGCGGACCGGCGGCAATGCTCTCACCGATCTGCAGTTCGCCGAACTTGCGGGTGAATGGATGCACCGGCGCCTCGATCTTCTTTGCACCCGGCACCCACTGGCCGGTTACGCCGGTCAGGATGTCGGACGAGCCCTGAACGGCGGTGCGCTGCATGTAATGCACCACCCCTCGAATGCCGCCCAGTTCCTCTCCCCCTCCGGCACGGCCGGGCCCGCCATGCACCATATGGGGCATTGGCGCGCCATGTCCCGTTGCCTCGGCCATCGAATGCGCATTGTTCACGTACAGGCGGCCATGCCACGCAGCGCTTTCCAGCGCCACAGTGCGGGCAACTTCCGGATCGGCGGTAAACAGCGAAGCCACAAGGCTGCCACCGCCCCGGTTCAAGATCGCGCAACCATGGGCAAGATCGCGATATCCCATGACGGTGGATACCGGACCAAATGCTTCCACCGAATGCACCGCCAAAGCACCATCGGGATCACTGCAGTGATACAACATGGGCGGCAGGAACGCACCGTTTTCGGTTCCCTCGCCAACCGGCGAGAAACTGCCGCTTTCACCGAACACCTGCTCGGCCTCACCGGCAATCTGTGCCGCCTTTTCGAGAACGTCATCGCGCTGCGACAGGGAAACCAGCGCGCCCATGCGCACGCCTTCGGCGTCCGGATCACCAACGACGATCTTTTCAAGCCGCGCGGTTATCGCCTCGGTCACGGCACCAATAGATGATTGAGGAACCAGAATGCGGCGGATCGCGGTGCATTTCTGCCCCGCCTTGGTGGTGATCTCGCGCACCACTTCCTTTACGAAGCAATCGAAGTCTTCACTGTCCGGCGCCACATCCGGCCCCAGCAGGGTCGCGTTGAGGCTGTCCTGTTCGGCGGTAAACCGCACGGATTTTTCCAGCAGTCCGGGATGGCTCCTGAGCTTCAGCGCCGTTGCTGCTGACCCGGTGAAACCTACCACATCCTGGCAGTCGAGAAGATCCAGCAGATTGCCGGTCGACCCGCAGACAAGCTGAACCGATCCCTCCGGCAGCAAACCGCTTTCGATCATAAGGGCAAAGCAGGCATGGGTCAGATAGGAGGTTGCCGTTGCCGGCTTGACGATCGCCGGAACACCGGCAAGCAGCGTCGGCGCCAGCTTTTCCAGCATCCCCCAGACCGGAAAATTATAGGCATTGATGTGAACGGCGACACCCTGCAGGGGAACGCAGATGTGCTGACCGGCAAAGGTTCCGTTCCGCGAAAGCTGCTCGACCGCCCCATCGACGTAAACGTGCCCGTCGGGCATTTCGCGGCGCCCCTTGGAAGCATAAACCATCACGGTTCCAATACCGCCATCGATATCGATCCTGGAATCGTTCAAGGTGGCGCCGGTATGCCGCGAGATCGCGTAAAGCGCTTCCTTGCGCTCGCCAAGATAGAGCGCCAGTGCCTTGAGCATTTTCGCGCGTTCGTGGAACGTCATGGCACGCAATGCCGGCCCGCCCTTTTTGCGTGCGAAGTCACGCATGGCGGCAAAATCAAGCTCGGCCCTGGCAAGACGGGCGACGGTCGCCCCGTTGATGGCGGATGGCAGATCCACCCCGTCCCCGGCTCTGGCGGCCCAGCCGCCGAGCGCAAAACTGTTTACATCGATAACTTCCACGGAGATTTCCTTTTTGTATTTGTTACAAATATTGACAGGATGCCAAATTTTGTAAAGTGTCCGGCGAAGCAAGGAGCCCTTGGGAGGAACAATGAGTGAAGCTCTTTTGACGGAGGTCCGTGGCGGCGTGCTTGAAATCACGCTGAACCGGCCTGACCAGCTCAACGCATTTACCGTTGAGATGCATCGTCTGATTCGCACCGCCTTCGAACGGGCGAAAGAGGATTCTGCCATTCGGGCCGTCGTGCTCACTGGTGCCGGCCGCGGCTTCTGCGCCGGTCAGGATCTGTCCGAGCGCGATCCGGGCAAGGGTGAGATCGTCGATCTCAAGGTCACCTTGTCCACCAATTACAATCCGCTCATTCGGGCAATCCGCTCGCTGGAAAAGCCCGTTATCTGCGCCGTGAATGGTGTTGCCGCCGGCGCCGGCGCCAACCTCGCACTTGCCTGCGACATCGTGCTGGCAGCCGAAAGCGCCAGGTTCATTCAGGCTTTCGCCAAGATCGGCCTTATTCCCGATGCCGGCGGCACCTGGTCGCTGACCCGTCTTGTCGGCGAAGCCCGCGCCAAGGCGCTCGCCATGACAGCCATGCCGCTTTCAGCCAAACAGGCCGAGGAATGGGGCCTGATCTTCAAATGCGTTGCAAATGAAACGCTGATGGGGGAAGCGCGAACGCTTGCTGAAGACCTTGCCGCGGGTGCGACACTGGGCATCGGCAAAACCAAATTGGCCATCCAGGCAGCCAGCACCAACACGCTTGATGAACAGTTGGAGCTTGAAGCCGAAACCCAGGGCGAGCTGGGCCGCTCGGAGGATTTCCGCGAGGGGGTGAACGCGTTCCTCGAAAAACGGCCGGCAAACTTCCAGGGCAGATAACATGTCACTTGACGACCAGCAGCGTGCGCAAAAGAGCGCTGAGGCCATGTGGGCCAATGACAGCGCGTCCAGGGACATCGGCATGCGGATCGAATCCGTTGCTCCCGGCGAAGCGACGCTTTCCATGGAAGTTGAAAAGCGCCACACCAATGGCCATGCGATCTGCCATGGCGGCTTCATCTTCGCCCTTGCCGACAGCGCCTTTGCCTTTGCCTGTAATTCCTACAACAAGTCGACCGTTGCCCAGCATTGCATGATCAGCTTCCTGGCGCCCGGCAAGCTCGGCGACCAACTGACTGCCCATGCAAAGGAAGTTCATCTGGCGGGCCGCTCCGGCATTTACGACATTGCTGTTACCAATCAGGACGGCATGAAAATCGCCGAGTTCCGCGGCATGAGCAGAACCATATCAGGCACGCTGTTTGAGGAGGAAAACGCGTAATGAAGGACCTGACCCCCGACCGCAAAACCCTTGATCCCATCGAGATCGCTTCACGCGACGAGATCGAGGCATTGCAGCTTGAGCGCATGCGGTGGTCGCTGCGTCATGCATATGACAATGTGCCGTTCTACAAAAAGAGCTTCGATGAAAACGGCGTTCACCCGGACGATCTGAAAAGCCTGAAGGACCTGTCAAAGTTCCCCTTCACGCTGAAGGCCGATTTGCGCGATCATTACCCATTCGGACTGTTTGCCGTTCCGCGCGAAAAGGTGCGCCGCATCCATGCTTCATCCGGCACGACCGGCAAGCCCACCGTAGTTGGCTACACCGACAACGACCTCGACACCTGGGCAACCGTCATGGCACGGTCCATGCGCGCTTCCGGCACCAAACCCGGCGACGTGGTGCATGTCTCCTATGGCTATGGCCTTTTTACCGGCGGTCTCGGTGCCCATTACGGTGCCGAGAAGCTTGGCTGCACCGTGGTCCCGGTTTCCGGCGGCATGACGGCACGCCAGGTCACTCTTATTGAGGACTTCGGCGCCACCACCATCATGGTCACCCCTTCCTATATGCTGGCGATCCTTGATGAATACCGTGCCCAAGGGCTCGATCCGGCCAAAAGCCCGCTTGAAGTGGGAATTTTCGGCGCCGAACCATGGACCAATGCCATGCGCCGGGAAATCGAGGATACCTTTGACATGCACGCGGTCGACATCTACGGCCTGTCGGAAGTCATCGGGCCGGGGGTTGCCAATGAATGCGTCGAAACCAAGGACGGACTGCACATCTGGGAAGACCATTTCTACCCGGAAATCATCAATCCGGAAACAGGCGAGCCGGTCGCCGACGGCGAAATGGGCGAACTGGTTTTCACCTCGCTGACCAAGGAAGCCTTTCCCATCATCCGGTACCGCACCCGCGACCTCACCCGCCTGTTGCCGGGAACCGCCCGGTCGATGCGGCGCATGGAAAAGATCACCGGGCGCTCCGACGACATGATCATCCTGCGCGGCGTCAATGTGTTTCCCACCCAGATCGAGGAACAACTGCTGAAGGTGGAAGGTCTTGCACCCCATTTCCAGATCGAGCTGGTCACCGAAGGGCGCATGGATGCCATGATTGTGCACACCGAGGCACTTGAAACCCATGCCGGCGGGGATGCCCGCAAGGCTGCTGCCGGCGCCCTGAACACCCATATCAAGGACGTGGTCGGCGTTACCACCAAGATCATCGTTGCCGATCCCGGCGGCATTGAGCGCTCCATGGGCAAGGCGGTGCGTGTCAAGGATAACCGCAACAAATCCTGAATCAGCACAGCTCTGATCCGCCGGTTCAATCCGGTTTTATCTCCCTGCCGTGCCGCACCAGCCTTTCAAGCAGAATGGCTGCTTCCCCATGCCCGCTCTCCAGGGCGAACACATAGGCGTGGGTGTAATAAAAACAGGCCGCATCGATATCGCCGGCCTGTTCGCGCTCTTCGCCCGCCTGCCGGTACAGCCGGACCAGTGCAGCGCGATCGCCCGCTTCATGGGCTGCAATCAGGGCGGCATCCAGTTGTCCGCGATCCATCGGGGGCGTTTCCTGCAACACGCGTTCCGGCAACCGGTTTGTCAGCTTCGCGGCCCCCGCACCATTTGTGAGGCGACCCAGTGGTGAAACAGATGGGTCGGTCCATCCATCGCCGGCGAGAATTTCCCGCCGTCGAAATAGCGCCCGTGCCGGCCTTTCTGCATTCCCTCCACCACGAAGACATCCTCCTCGAACACCTCTTTCCACTGTTCGGCGTTCTTGCGGCGCAGATCGGCATAGCCGGCCGCTTCCGCCCCCTGCGCGGTATAGTAGATCTCAACATGCTCCACAGTGCGGTCGAGCGACTTCGGCTCAAGAATGATCGCAAAGGCATGGTCGCGGTGCACGCCCAGCAGAACGTTGGGAAACAGCGCGATGTATTCTGCTCCTGTATCCCATTTATCCGAAAGGTTCGGGAAATCGGGAAACCGTTCGCCGTTTTCGCCCTCAAGCTGACGGTATACCAGCGTCCCCTGACCGGAAAAGTGCCCCGGCTCCTCGATGTGATAATGGTCTTCCAGCCGGGAGTAGGAATTGAGCCCGGGGTGAATCCACGGCAAATGATAGCTCTCGCAGTAGTTTTCGACCGCCAGCTTCCAGTTGGTCTTCACATCGAGTTTGAACGACGAGATTTCGCCACCATGGACCATCGGTTGGTCGTATTCCTTCCAGCGCTCGATCAAATTTGCCGCATACTCGTCGAAAGGCGGCGCATCGCCCGATACGTTGACAAAGATCACGTCCCGCCAGACATGGGAAGCGATCCGCTTCAGCCCCAGTTCGTCACGCTTGATATCCTCATGGGTATTGTGGCCGGGCCCGCCCACATGGGGTGTTGTTACCAGGCGGCCGTCAAGTCCATAGCACCAGGAATGATAAGGACAGCGGAATGTGCCCCGCAGGCGGCCCTTTTGCTGCACCAGGATCATCCCGCGATGACGGCAGGTGTTCTGAAAGACGTTGACACTGCCGTCCTTGTCACGCACCGCAACCAGCGGCATTCCCAGAAAATCAACCGGCATTGCATCGCCATGGTCGCGAATGTCCTTGGCAAAGCCGATTGCCGACCAGTTCTCGTATAAAACCCGCCGGGTCTCCTCGCGGAAAACCTCTTCGTCCACATAGTGCGAATTCGGCAGCCCCCTTGCCTCGTTCACATCCTTCAGGACCTCCTGAAGGTAATCTGCCGACGCTCCCTTGCCTTTGGTATGGACATTCATGGCCGCTCTCCGATGCGCACTTGCTGGCGATGAATATACCTTGCCCATCCCGGTACCCGGCAATGTCCGCCAAAGACATGCATGACGCATTCAGGACAGGCGGCATGGCTTGCAGCCATATCTGCGGCGATATTCATCCGGCGCAATTGCGCCAGACAATTGTTCTATTCCCCTCCCTTTCTTTCCCTTCCTGATTGGCATGGGTGCTCCTTTGTCTTGTTGGAGATGGGGTGGAGACAGAAGGGAGAGAGCGCTATCCCCAGTTGTCATCCTCGGGCAGCTTGCGCAGCAAGCAAGTCCCGAGGCCCCATTCCGTGATGTATCCACGGACGGTGAGCCATCAGTATTCGTCATCGCCGGGTCTGACCCGAGGCAAGCGAAGCGCCGCCGATGGCGAAAGACAAACGAAGTGCCGTCGAAAGCCGGCGATCCGGCGCTAGTCGTTGTACACTGGATCCTCGGCTCAAGGCAGAGGATGACGAAGGAGTGGCCGAGGATGACGAAGGGGGCCGAAGATGAGGAAGAAGCAAACGGCGCATTCCATTCGACTACCCATGGGACGCGCGTCACCCCCGTCGCCCGGAACTCCAAGAAACGAACCGGGGTTCACCATGCCCGTCCGTTGCACCTACTTGCGCGCCCCACCCATACGGAAATGAAGCACCAGCGCAACCAGTCCCGGCAAAAACGCCGGCGGTACGATCAACCATGCAAATTTCATCCAGTCGGACAGCGACTGGTAGGTATCAAAGAAATCCTGCCAGAAGTTGTAGTCTTCCATGCGACCACTCCCGCTTCCTGCAAAACCGCACGTGTTTACGCGCAAGGTTTTGCCCATCAAAAAGTGAAAACGGCCGCCAGAGCTTGCTCTGGCAGCCGGGGAGTTAGAAGGCCGCCGTCAGACGGCCGCGCTGGCCTTTAGGCCAACGTCCCGAGGGAACGGGCCCTGGACATACGCCAGTGCCTCCCCGGCCATAAGGTTCGAGAGGTGTCGTTGCGGCCGACACCGGCCGCTGACGGAGGGGTTTCTACGCCCCGGGACCGGCAAAGACACTTCATGTCCGCCAATCCTGCCGGCACCTCAATATGTTACCGGTAAGATCGAAAGGGAGACATTCGCGATGCGTCCCGGATTGGCCGTGGAGGGCAGCCAGCGGCCCGACTACCCCCCTACTTTCGCTTCCGCCCATAGAGTTCCAGCCGGTGGTGCTCGATGTCGTAGCCCAGTTCGTCGGCAATCTGCTCCTGCAAGCGTTCCAGCGTCTCGGAATGAAACTCGATCACCTTGCCGGTATCAAGATCAATCAGGTGGTCATGATGCTCGCCATCGGCATGTTCAAAACGCGCCGGACCACCTTCAAAGGAATGGCGGTGCACGGCGCCAAGTTCCTCCAACAGCTTCATGGTGCGATAGACGGTGGCAAGCGAAATGGAGGCATCGATCTTCACCGCGCGGCGGAAGATCGCCATCGCATCGGGATGGTCCCGTGAATTGCCCAGTATCTTCAATATGATCCGCCGCGGCTTGGTCAGCCGCACACCTGCCTGGCGCAGTTCGTTTTCGTAATCGCGATGTTCATCCATGATGTTCTGGCCTGCCCGATGACAATCCCCGCGGCCTGCTCCGGCCCCGGCCCCTCATTTCCTAGCAAACCGGCGTTGGACGATCCAGTTGCGAAACAACTGCAGATGAAAATCATTCTGGACTTTGATTCCCCCGCCCACTTTCACAGCCACAGGCGCAAATAGGAAGATTATCTTGTTGCAAACGATTTGCATTAACATTAACTTGCCGCAATTCATGACGCCACGAAATCACGAAAGGCTGGAATTGATGCTGCATTCCATCTCCCTTGTTGCTGATCGATTAAAAGACAAAGGCCGCCGGGCCGTCGTTTGCCTGGCAGTCGCCCTTATGGTCTGCCTGGCGTCCGCCCTTCCCGGCCAGGCGGCAGATAAATTCAAGGTCGTCACCACCTTCACCGTCATCGCCGACATGGCCCGCAACGTTGCCGGTGAAGCGGCCGAAGTGGTTTCGATCACCAAGCCCGGCGCTGAAATCCACAATTACCAGCCCACGCCCCGCGACATCATCAAGGCACAGGATGCCGATCTGATTTTGTGGAACGGGCTCAATCTGGAACTGTGGTTCGAGCGCTTCTTCGCCAATCTTTCCGACGTGCCCGGCGCCACGATCACCGATGGCATCGAGCCCATCGGCATTGGCGAGGGCCCCTATACCGGCAAGCCCAATCCCCATGCATGGATGTCGCCAAGCGATGCGCTGATCTATGTCGACAACATTGCCGCGGCGATGGCCAAACACGATCCGGACAACGGTGAAATCTACCGGGAAAACGCCGAGCGCTACAAGGCGCAGATCACCGATGTGGTGGCGCCATTGCGCGAAGCGCTTGCCAACATTCCCGAAGATCGCAGATGGCTGGTCACGAGTGAAGGCGCCTTCAGCTATCTTGCTCGCGACTTCGGCCTCAAGGAAGCCTACCTTTGGCCGATCAATGCCGACCAGCAGGGGACGCCGCAACAGGTCCGCAAGGTGATCGACCTGATGCGCGAAAAAGCCATCCCCGCAATCTTCAGCGAAAGCACGATTTCACCGGATGCCGCCCAACAGGTGGCGCGGGAGACCGGTGCACGCTATGGCGGGGTGCTTTATGTGGATTCACTTACGGAAGCAGACGGCGCCGCGCCCACCTATCTCGACCTGCTGCGGCTGACCACGTCCACCATCGCAGAAGGACTGAAACCGTGACCAAACCAATGACCACCGGCGGCGGGAAGCCTGTTCCCGTTCCCGGTTTGA
Organism: Salaquimonas pukyongi; assembly: GCF_001953055.1. Taxonomy (NCBI): domain Bacteria; kingdom Pseudomonadati; phylum Pseudomonadota; class Alphaproteobacteria; order Hyphomicrobiales; family Salaquimonadaceae; genus Salaquimonas; species Salaquimonas pukyongi. The sequence continues at coordinate 2,528,061 of NZ_CP019044.1, forward strand.
AGCTCTCCGGCGTTTCGGTGGTCTACCGCAACGGCGTTACCGCGCTGAAGGATGCCAGTTTCGAAATCCCCATGGGCACGATCGCTGCACTCGTCGGGGTAAATGGCAGCGGCAAGTCGACCCTGTTCAAGGCAATCATGGGCTTCGTGCCGCTTGCCTCAGGCTCGGTGGAAATCCTCGGCCGGCCGGCAGCCGATTCACTGAAGGCCGTCAAGGTAGCCTATGTTCCCCAGGCAGAAGAGGTCGACTGGAATTTTCCGGTCCTGGTGGAAGACGTGGTCATGATGGGGCGCTATGGCCATATGGGATTTTTGCGCCGTGCCAAGCCGCGTGATCATGAAATGGCCGAGGCAGCGCTTTCACGGGTCAACATGCTCGAATACCGCAAGCGCCAGATCGGCGAACTTTCCGGCGGCCAGAAGAAGCGGGTGTTTCTGGCCCGCGCTCTTGCCCAGGAAAGCGAGGTCATCCTGCTTGATGAGCCGTTTACCGGCGTCGACGTGAAAACCGAGCATGCCATCATCGACCTGCTCTCCTCCCTGCGTGCCGAGGGCAAGGTCATGCTGGTCTCGACCCACAATCTGGGCAGTGTGCCCGAATATTGCGACCGCACCATTTTCATCAACAAGTCCATTCTCGCCTCCGGCAAAACTTCGGAAATCTTCACCCCGCAAAACCTTGAGATGGCCTTTGGCGGGGTGTTGCGCCACTTCATTCTCGGCGGTGCCGATCTCCATGATGACGAGGATCCGCGCCAGGTTACGGTGATCACCGACGACGAGCGCCCGCTGGTTCTCTACGACAAGAACCCGCCCGGCACGGAGCAGGGCGACGGCAAGGACGCAGGCGGAGATCCGTCTGATGATTGAACTTCTGCTGGAGCCCTTCACCTATGACTACATGGTCAAGGCCATTCTGGTGTCCGGCCTGGTCGGCATGGTTTGCGGCTTTTTGTCCTGCTATCTGATTCTCAAGGGATGGTCTCTGGTGGGCGATGCCCTGTCGCACGCCATCGTGCCGGGAGTTGCCGGCGCCTACATGATCGGGCTGCCCTTTGCATTCGGTGCCTTTTTATCCGGCGGACTTGCCGCTGCCGCCATGCTGTTTCTCAACATCCGAACCCAATTGCGCGAAGATGTCATCATCGGCCTGATCTTCACCTCCTTCTTCGGTCTGGGCCTGTTCATGGTTTCCCTGTCGCCCACCTCGGTCAACATCCAGACCATCGTGCTCGGCAACATTCTCGCCATCACCCCTGCCGACACGCTGCAACTAGTCATCATTTCCGTGATCACCCTCGCTGTGTTGACGCTGAAGTGGCAGGACTTCATGGTTGCGTTCTTCGATGAAAACCATGGCCGCTCCATCGGTCTTGACCCTGCCGTGCTGCGGGTTGTCTTCTTCACCCTGCTTTCCGCCTCAACCGTCGCCGCCCTGCAGACGGTCGGCGCCTTTCTCGTTATCGCCATGGTGGTAACGCCGGGTGCCACCGCCCTTCTGCTGACCGACCGTTTTCCAAACCTCATTCGCATCGCGATCGCAATTGGCGCGGCAACCGGCATATTCGGCGCCTGGGCATCGTATTTCCTCAACGCAGCAACCGGCGGCATCATCGTGCTGGCCCAAACCGCCCTGTTTCTGCTGGCCTTTGTCTTTGCGCCAAAACACGGCCTCCTCGCCTCCCGGCGCCGCGCCCGAAAGGCCATGATCCGTGAAGAAAAGGCTTTGACATCGTGATGGATACAATGCTCCTGCCATTCCAGTTTCCCTTCATGCAGCAAGCCTTCCTCATTGCGGTTGCGGTCTCGGTTCCTGCCGGCCTCCTTTCCTGTTTTCTCGTGCTGAAAGGCTGGGCCCTGATGGGCGATGCCATTTCACACGCCGTATTGCCGGGTATCGTGCTCGCCTACATCGCCGGCCTGCCGCTGGCGCTGGGAGCCTTTGCAGCGGGCCTGATCTGCGCCGTTTCCACCGGGTTTATCGGCGACAACAGCCGGTTGCGCGAGGACACGGTGATGGGCGTGGTGTTTTCGGGAATGTTCGCCCTCGGCCTCGTCATGTTTACAGCCATCAGCACGGACGTGCATCTCGACCATATCCTGTTCGGGGATCTGCTGGGTTCAACCTGGGCCGATGCCGTCAACGTGATGGCGATATCCGGCACTGTGACACTGATTCTGGTGCTCAAGTGGCGCGACCTGATGCTGCATGTCTTCGACCCGCAGCAGTCACGGGCCACCGGGCAGCCGCTCTGGCTTTACCACTACGGTCTGCTCACATTGCTTTCACTGACCATCGTTGCAGCCCTGCAGGCGGTCGGGTTGATACTGGCCATCGCCCTGCTGATCACGCCTGGCGCCATAGCCTTCATGGTGACCAGAACCTTTCCGGTCATGCTGCTGACTGCCATCGCCATTTCCGCAAGTTCGGCCTTTGCCGGGGTTTATGTTTCGTTTTTTATCGACAGCGCACCCGCACCCACCATCGTTTTGGTGATGGCGGCGTGGTTCATTGTGGTGTTTGTGGCAAAATCCCGCGCTGCGGCTCCAGGCCCCGCCGATTATTGAAGCCGGGCGTTTTCCTGCGCTGCGGACACCGCCAAACCGGATTTCCTGCAAATATCCGCAATTTGGTTGTGGCAGGCCATGGATTCCCGCTCCGCTACGTTTATAAGATCGAATCTCCCGCCGATAACGAGAAATCACCGCAGAGAGAGTCCAATGTCCGGTTTCAGGGTTGAAAAGATTGCAGAACGTTTTGATGAGGAAATTCGCTTCTTCAAGTCCTGGGTAGAGTCGCCCAAGGCCATGGGAACGATGTTTCCGACCGGCCAGGTCATAGCCAGCCGCATGGCAGGGGTCATCAACACCGGTTCCGGCCTGCCCGTACTTGAGCTGGGGCCGGGCACCGGAGCAATCACCAAGGCAATCCTCAGACACGGTGTTGAGCCGCAAAATGTCTACTCGGTAGAGTACACCGCTTCACTCATTCCCCCTTTGGAAACCGAGTTTCCCGGCGTCAGTTTCATCCACGGCGACGCCTTTGATCTGCAGACCACCCTGGGTGACAAGGCTTCCATGACATTCGATTCGGTTGTCAGCGCCCTGCCATTGCTGAATTTTCCTGTCAAACAGCGCATTGCCCTGGTCAAGGACCTGCTCGGGCGCATTCCTGCCGGCCGGCCCATTGTCCAACTGTCCTATGGTCCAAATTCGCCGGTTCCGCCCGATTGGGAAACCTATACCGTGGAGCCGCTCGACTGGATCTTCAGGAATCTGCCGCCCGCAAGGCTTTGGATTTACCGCAGGATTGCCAAGACCTGAAAACCTGAACAGGATAGACAGCCCGTCCGGCAGGTACCGGTGCGACTGCGCCGGCCTTCGCTGGAATAACCGTGTGGAGACACCGTGGAATTCGACTTCGACAAGGTCATCGACCGATGGAACAGCCATTCCTCCAAATGGGATGGCATGGAGAAGGCCGTTGGCGCAAAAGGACGGGACGCAATTGCCCTGTGGGTTGCAGAGATGGATTTCGAATCTCCACCCGCAGTGAAAGAGGCATTGATCGAACAGGCCGAGCGCGGCACACACGGGTATTATACCGGCGATGCCACCTGGCGCGAAGCGATGAGCGGCTGGCTCTCCCGCCGCCATGGCTGGGAACCGGACCCTGACTGGATCACCCCCACATCCGGCATCGTTTCCGCCCTCGGCCTCATTCTTCAGGAATTCAGCGAGGAAAACGACCACATTGTAGTGTTCTCCCCTGCCTATCACGCTTTCGGAAAGATCATCGCCGCCAACAACCGGCGCATCCACAACCAGCCCATGATCAACGAGCAGGGCCGCTATCGCATGGACCTTGAGGGGCTTGCCGCTTCGCTCCCCTCCGATGCGAAAGTCATGTTTTTTTGTTCGCCCCACAATCCGGGCGGCCGGGTGTGGGAAGAAGATGAAATCCGCGCTGTATGCGAATTCTGCATCGAACACGACCTGCTGCTGGTCTCAGACGAGATTCATCACGATCTGGTCTATTCCGGCTATACCCATCACGTCACCGCCAAACTGGTGCCGGAAGTCATGGACCGGCTGGTCACCTGTGCTGCTGCTACCAAGACCTTCAATCTTGCCGGCGCCCATATCGGCGGGGCCATCATATCCAACAGCGAATTGCGCCGGCGGTTTCGCTCCGTTTCCAATGCTGCCGGTCTGCTTTCCTTTCCGCTGTTCGGCATGATCGCCACGGAAGCTGCCCAGCGTCACGGCGATGCCTGGCTGGATGCATTGCTCCCCTATCTGGAGAAAAATCGCGATCTGCTGGCCGACCGGGTTTCCCGGGACATTCCCGGTGCCCGCGCCATGCACATCGAGGCCACCTATCTTGGCTGGATCGATTTTGCGGGAACCGGTCTCGACCGCCAGGAAGTAACGCGAAGAATAGCCGAAGATGCCAGACTGGGCGTGAGCCCCGGGCCGCAATTCGGCCCTGGCGGAGAAAGTTGGATACGGCTCAATTTTGCCACCCCGCGTTCTGTTCTGAACGAAGCGCTGGATCGCATGGCCGATGCTTTCTCCAACCTCCGGCGGTAACAAAATCGTCAATTACACCAATAACTTCTTGAAAATTACCAAGCGTAAGTATATCAAATTTGGTCGAGGCTTGGCGGATGATCCCCCACTTTATCTCCGCCACATGCAACACATCGTGATGCATGGTGGTCCCTGCTTCCCGTAGAACCACAGCCTCACCTTGGGTGGTTTTCTTCAGCCTGCAAGAGCGATGATCCCGGTAAGCAGGCGCCCTTAGAGCGTGTCCTGGTTAGCCGACAGCCCCTGATTTCCTCAATTCGGCAATCTGCGGCCCGCTGTATCCCAGCGCTTCCAGTACCGGTTCTGTATCTGCGCCCTGCTTCGGCGGCTCACGCCTGATCGGACAGGGTGCGGCTGAAAACCGGATGGGTTGATGGATCGCCCGGTATTCCCCCTCGCTCGGATGCTGGCGTACTTCAGCAAGTCCTGTATCGGCGATCTGCCGATCCTCCAGCACTGTTTCCAGGCTGTGCACCCGTGCGCAAGGCACATTGGCCTGCGTCAACAGCACCATCCATTCATCGGTGGTCTTCTGCGCGCAGATTTTCTCCGACAAGCTGTAGAGTTCGTCGATATTGGCGGTGCGCGCCGGATAGGTGGCAAACCGGGGATCGGTAGCAAGCTCCGGCATTCCGCCGAGGGTGAAGAACTGCTGCCAGTTGTGGTCGCTGTAAGGCATCACGGCAATATAGCCGTCCCGGGTGGCATAGGGCTTTCGGTTCGGGCTGACGGAACGTGAATAGGCCGTATCGCCAAGCGGCGGCACGAAAGCGTGGCCAAACAGGTTTTCCACCATGTTGAAAGCCACCATGCACTCCATCATCGGAACCTCGATGAACTGGCCCTCTCCGGTGCGTTCGCGATGCAGCAGACCGGCCAGCAGCGCATTGGCGGCAAACAGCGCCGTTGTCTTGTCAGCCATCAGGCCGGGGAAGTATCGCGGCGCACTGCTGCCATCCTGTCTTGGCAGCATCATCGCCAGCCCGCTTACAGCCTGGATCAGATCGTCATAGGCCGGGCGGCCTTCATACTGCCCGCCTGATCCGAAGCCCACCGCATGGACATAAACAATATCGGGCCGGATGGCGCGAACGCTGTCATAATCAAAACCAAGTCGCTTGATTCCGCTGGCACGGATATTGTGAAAGAAGACATCGGCCGTCTCGATCAACCGGTTGAGAATTTCCTTGGCTTCAGGTTTGGCAAGGTCCAGCGTGACGGCACGCTTGTTGCGGTTGATCGTCAGATAGATCGGCCCCATCCCCTTGGAGCGCATCGGACCGGCATGGCGCATGATGTCCCCTTCCGGACTCTCGATCTTGATTACTTCAGCGCCAAGATCTCCCAGAAACTGGCTTGCATAGGGACCAAGAACCACCGAACTGAGATCGAGAACGGTATAACCGCTCAGTATGCCTTTTTCCGCCATTGACAGGTTCCCCCTTTTGGCTTGAGCAGGATTTGCGCCCACTCCGCCGCCTGGTTACCGGTCCTTGGTTATTGTCTTTCACAACGCAGCGCCACAGGAAAAACCCGCCTGCCTCTGGCCGATTGCCGCAGTAAGGACATGTCGATACAGCCCAAAGGCCAAAACAAACATGGCCGTGCGGGCGTTGCTTCAAAGCTTTGCACCGTACGGCCATGCTCTTCACGGTTATGACGCAGAATACTTCCTCAAGATTCTTGCGTGACCGATAGACCCCCCAAGTCCGGTTCGGCCTCCATAACAGCTTCCCGTGAACCGCTTTTAGATACCATGAGTAAAAGCAATAGGTGAACCATCGGGAAGCTTACCGCGCATAAATAAAGTAAACGGACTGTTCACTATTTGAATCTTTGAGACAAAAATGCCGAAAATGGCCCTTTTTGCGCGTTCGGCACCCCTGTTTCCAGGAATCAGGCTGCAGCAATAAGGCGGTTCCCAAATCATTTTCTGCGTAGCCAGCACTTCAAGTGTCAACAGGAATACAGATTCGGAAGAATCGAACACTACACATAGTTGGATATTGGGGCTTTTGGTGCAAATCGGAACCGTTGCGCCACTATCCTTTGTCGATAGTGAAAAAGCCCCGTGCGTTGGCGATTTTCCACCACTGCGCGTTGTATTTTTGGCCATGGCTTCAAGTTGATTTTGCTGCCAAAGCCGCGTTAGGGTCAAAATTCGATGCTATTGATGAAATGGTGGCTTTATAAGCAGCGAAGGAAGGGTTTGCCGCGTGGCTTTAACCCCCAGCCCATCCGCACATATACACACCGGTAGCTTGTGGACGGCGGTTGTCGCCCTTGCCCTCTCTGTCGTGATGGCGTTGATCGCCAATACCATTGTGCCCGCATCCGCCAGCGCGCAGACTGAAAACACCCGCCGTCCCAGCACATGCCTGGCGATGGCCGGCCTGCCGCAGCAACCAAGGTTCTGGCTTGCGTCCAGCATTCGGTCCGGAGAAAAATTCGTCCAGTCGCAGGCCGATTCAGTCCACATCCGCTACGCGATACATTCCACCTACCGTCTTGAAAGCCCGCAGGGCATCGTCCTGGCCACCGACTTTGCCGGGCGTGCCGGAACAGGGCGCCTGCCGGATGTCGTTACCATGAACCACGCCCACGGTACCCATTACACGACCGTGCCCGATCCCGGCATTCCCCATGTGCTGCGCGGCTGGGGCGATGGCCAGACGCCGGCCAGCCACTATCTGGAGGTTGGCGATGTCTTGGTTCGCAATGTAACAACAGACATATACAGTGGTGGCGTGCTGATCGAAGCAGATGGCAATTCGATCTTCATCTTCGAGGTGGCCGGCCTGTGCATTGGCCATGTCGGTCATCTCCACCATACCCTGACGCCCGAACACATCGCGGCAATCGGCCGTCTGGATGTCCTGATGATTCCCGTCGATGGCGGCCTGACCCTTTCCATACAGGGCATTTCGGACCTGGCGCGGCAGTTCCGCGCGTCGATCATCCTGCCCATGCACTGGTTTTCAGGCTTTTCCCTGCAGCGCTTTGTCGACAACATCTCTGCTTCCTTCGCCGTCAATATTCGTCAGGAAAGCGAACTGGCCGTTTCCCTGGCCAGCCTGCCGGCCAGCCCAACCGTCATCGTTTTGCAGCCCGAGCTTGGTACCGGTTTCGGCTTCGGTTTCGGGGACGATAACTAGAGCCTGTCTTGATTAGCTGGAAGCAGTTTGAATGGATGGATTTTTCATGCCTGACAAGGAGAATACCACAGCAGGATGTTTATCCATCCTGCGAGGATGTTCTCCGCGCTCAAGGCGCTCGATCAATAGCTCTCGACCTTTCGGCGTCAAACGGGCATTCTTGTGGATGTTCATTCGGTCCCTCTCCTGATCACTGATGGTTTACAACTTCAGCTTTTCAGAATGGGATCGAGTGAACAACCTGGTGAGAACTCACAGCTAGAGCTGCCACCCCGGTTCTGTCAGCGTTGCTCTGCTCACCCTCACAGCCCGCCGAGCACGTCACCGATACCGGCATGCACCACAACGTCGGCATACCGGTCGAGCGGCGTTTCCTCCCGATTGATAATGACGAGCCCGGCTCCGGCTTGTTTTGCCTCAGCCGGCAGGTCAGCCGCAGGGTGGACCGCCAGCGATGTGCCCACCGCCATGAACAGGTCACAGCTTCTTGCCGCTTCGAAAGCTGCCAGCGTTTCTTCCACCGGCATTGCCTCGCCAAACATCACCACATCGGATTTCACGATCTGCCCGCACTGACGGCAGCAAGGCGCTTTGCCCGTGCGCTCCAGCTGTTCGCGGCATTCGGCGATCTCGTGCCGCAACCCGCATTTCGTGCAACTGGCATGGCGCGCATTGCCATGGATTTCGATGATCGCTTCGGCTGGGGTGCCGGCTTGTTGATGCAGGCCGTCAATATTCTGGGTTATCAGTGTCGAGCACGCACCGCTCTTTACCCATTCGGTGATCTTTTCATGTCCCGCATTGGGCGCAGCCTTTCCCAACTGGTCTTCCATGAAAAAGCGCCGCCGCCAGTCCTCGAGCCTTGCGTCTTGCGATGCCATGAATTCGGCATGTTCGATGATTGTGAACTTACTCCAAATGCCGCCCGGCGAGCGGAAATCGGGAATGCCCGATTCCGTAGAGATACCCGCACCCGTCAGCACCACCATGTTCCGGGCTCCGGCAACCATGTCTGCAAGCGCGGCGATCCCGGTGTTGCTGGCGCTCATGCCTCTGCCTGTTCAATATCCTGTGGCGTCAGGACATAGGCTTTGCCGAAGCCGCCATTAAGGTGCGCCCGTTCCACTTCCATGCGCCAGAAGTGAAAGTCCCCGAAATCGATATAAAGCTTGGCCTTGGGGTGCTGCTTCAGCCAGAAGTTGCGCCGCTCCCTGTGGCGCGTATCGTTCCGGTCAAGTTTTTTCATGCGACCGATCACGGTAATGCGGGGATGGGTCAGCGGATCGCCCTTGGGCCCTGGCTCCCCAAACAGCAGCGAGGACCGTCCATCCTGTGCCAGGGCCTTTGAGTGAGTCGAAAGGTCGGAAACCAGAATGAACGGAGTGCCATCTACTTCGACCGACACGGCCACGCGGCTTACCAGCGGCATGCCCGTTTCAGGCTCCAGCACGCCAATGGAGGCATAGCGCGCATCTGCCATCAATCGGCGCGCCAGCGCACGCGCTTCACCATCGGTTTCACGGATCGGATTGGCGACGGATGGTTCGGAAGAAGGCTTGCTTGCGGAATTGGGCATGGGTACTCGTCAGTTCAGATTTGCAAATCGCCTGCGAGTTTACAGCCCTGCTGGACAACGGCAACAAGAAGCCCACCAATAAAAAAGCCCCGCATCGGTTACAATGCGGAGCCGAAGGCAATTCCGTCCACGTTTGACGGGTTTATATGCCTTTGAGCCTGTTGCCCGCTTTCGGGTTTCCAGCTGCCAGTACATCCGTGGTCAGCCGGGCGAAAGCAGGGCGGGCGTCTATAGCCGCCTCAGGCTTGTAGAGTATCGATGACTTAGGCCATCGAAAGGTTGTCGGCAGCAGCCTTGCCGCTGCGCTGGTCGGTAACCAGCTCGTAGTTCACCTTGTCGCCTTCATTCAGGGAATGAATGCCGGCGCGCTCCAGAGCGGAGATGTGAACGAAGGCGTCTTTGCCGCCGTCATCGGGCTGAATGAAACCGAAACCTTTGGTGGTGTTGAAGAATTTTACCGTACCGGTAGCCATGATGTATTCCTTTCAATGGCGTTGTGCGCCGGGGCACCGTGCCCACAGCGTGTGTCGTAGCTCGCATTGTAGAAGGAAGACGTCAGAGTACCGGAAAATCCGGGGCAGTTCAGTTTTCATCATACATATTTGCAACGAACGCGCTGCATATGCCTGCCAATTGCGTCAATTGCAAGGCAATTCTCCAGCGCCAGGGTGATCAGTGCCGGCAAGCCGCCGTCTCAAACCACCAGATTGGCGACGATTTCATTGTCGGTAATGTCCTGATAGCGCATGCCGGCCTGATCGAGCTTCTTCTTCAGCCGGTCAAAGTTGTCAGGCCGGGTTGTCTCAATGCCGATCAGAACCGAGCCGAAATTTCGGGCCGATTTTTTCAGGTATTCAAACCGCGCAATGTCGTCCTCCGGGCCAAGCAGAAACAGGAAATCCTTCAGCGCGCCGGGCCGCTGGGGAAAGCGCAGGATGAAGTATTTCTTCAATCCGTCGAATTTCATCGCCCGTTCCTTGACCTCCGGCAAGCGCTCGAAATCGAAGTTGCCGCCGGAGGTAACACAAACGATTGTTTTTGCAGCAACCTGATTTCGCGGCAGCCGTTTGAGCGCATCGATGGTCAAGGCACCAGCCGGTTCCAGAACGATCCCCTCAACATTGAGCATTTCAATCATTGTGCCGCACAGCCCGTTGGTCGGTGCCAGCACCACCTGTTTGGCATTGTACTTCTTCAGCCGGTTAAAACAGTTCCGGCCAATCCTGGCGACCGCCGCCCCGTCGACAAAGGTGTCCATGTCCTTCAGGGAGACCCGCTTGCCTGCCTTCAGGCTTTCCAGCAGGCTCGGCGCCCGGTCGGGTTCCACAAAGCTGAACTCCGGTGCCTTGCCGCCTTCCCTGCCAAGCCGGTCCTCCATGTAATGCGTGACACCGGAGGCAAGTCCCCCTCCGCCGACCGGCAGCACAATGCGGTCGATCGCGACACCCGTTGGAAGCTGGTCGAGGATTTCCTTTGCCACCGTCGCCTGGCCCCGAATGACCTTGGCGTCGTCAAAGGGTGGTACCATCAATCCGCCTTCCTGCTTGCAGAACTCTAGCGCTGCCTTGTTGGCTTCATCGAAACTGTCTCCCACCAGCCGGATTTCCACATGGGGAACACCGAAGGAGGTGGTTTTCATGATCTTCTGCTGCGGCGTTGTTACCGGCATGAAGATGACGCCCTTTTTGCGGAAGTGTCTGCAGGCATGGGCAAAGCCCTGGGCGTGATTGCCGGCAGAAGCACAAACAAACAGCTTCTGGCCGGGATCCCTTTCGATGACTTCGATGATGAAGGCGTAGGCACCACGAATCTTGTAGCTGCGCACCGGCGACAGGTCTTCGCGCTTCAGATAGATGCGCGCGCCGAAACGGTCCGACAGATACTGATTGAATTGCAGCGGTGTTGGATCGAACACCTGCTGAAGCTGCTTGTGAACGGCAGCTACTTCATTTTCAAATTTCGTCATTATCGTATGGTTTGCCACAAAGAACTCGAAAACCGTTTCACAGGACCGGTTCTTGCCTCTATTCTCACACCTCGCCACCGTTGTACAAGGCACCCGGGGGCAGTCAGAAGCGGCGAATTACGGGAGGAACTGCATGCATGGTTTGATGATGGACAGGCAATTGCTGATATCGGCGATCCTGGATCACGCAGCGCTGTATCATGGCGACACGGAAATTGTCTCCGTCAATACCGATGGCAGCCAACACCGCACCAACTATGCAGAACTCAAACAACGCGCCCTGCGTCTGGGCTCCGCCTTGCAAAAGCGCGGCATGGCCAAGTCAGACCGAATCGGAACGCTTGCCTGGAACAATCACCGTCATCTGGAACTCTACTATGGCGTTTCCGGCGCAGGCCTGGTTTGTCATACGGTCAATCCGCGCCTGTTCGCCGATCAGCTTGTCTACATCATCAATCACGCCGAAGACCGCATGCTGTTCTTCGACAAGACCTTCCTGCCCGTTGTCGCAGGCATTCGCGACGAATTGCAGACTGTCGGCAGCTTCGTGCTGATCGAGGCAAGCGACGATGCAGTCCGCGCCGAATATCCCTGGGTCGAGTTTTATGAAGACCTGATTGGAGACGGCGAGGACGGCTGGTCCTGGCCCCAAGGCATCAGCGAATATGACGCCTCTTCGCTGTGTTACACCTCTGGCACCACCGGCAATCCGAAAGGCGTTCTTTATTCTCACCGCTCGACCCTGTTGCACGCCATGATGTCCGCAACGCCCGATGTGATGAATTTTTCCGCTCGCGACTGTTTTCTGCCGGTCGTTCCCATGTTCCACGTCAATGCCTGGGGCAGCCCCTATTCTGCCCCCCTGGCAGGCGCAAAAATGGTCATGCCGGGTCCTGGCCTGGACGGTGCAAGCCTTGCCCGCTTGTTCAATCAGGAAAAGGTGACGATTTCAGCAGGCGTTCCGACCATCTGGGCCGGCTTGCTGCAACATCTTGAGACAAGCGGAGAAAAACTCCCCCATCTGGAACGCACCATTGTCGGCGGTTCAGCCTGTCCGCCGGCCATGATCGACCGCTTCCGCAACGACTATGACGTGGAAGTGCTTCATGCCTGGGGCATGACCGAACTGTCCCCGCTCGGCAGCGTCAACAATCTGAAGAACAAGCACTTCGAACTGCCGGAGGAGCAGCAGAAAAAGCTGCGCGAAAGTCAGGGCCGCCCGCCATTCGGAATTGAACTGGGCATCTTCGACGACGATGACAACCAACTGCCCAGCGATGGCGAAACCCAGGGCAACCTCTATTGCCGCGGCCCTTGGGTGTTGTCGAGCTACTTTTCCAACGAGGGCGGCGACCCCCTGCGCAAGGGGTGGTTTCCCACCGGCGATGTGGCAACGCTGGACGCTGACGGCTTCATGACCATCCGCGACCGCTCCAAGGACATCATCAAGTCCGGCGGCGAATGGATTTCAACCGTTGATCTGGAAAACCTTGCCGTTGCCCATCCCGATGTGGCGGAAGCCGCTGTCATTGCCGCCCGGCACGACAAATGGGACGAACGCCCCCTTTTGATCGTCGTTGCCAGGCAGGGAAAAACAATCGACGAACAGGGCCTGCTTGATTTCTACAAGGACAAGGTCGCCAAGTGGTGGATTCCCGATGCCGTCAAGGTGGTCGATGAAATCCCCAAAGGCGCCACGGGCAAGATTTTGAAAACCGCCCTGCGCGAAGAGTTCTCCGAGGCGCTTATTAACGGCTGACGCTGGACTCGCCGCATCTCTTTAAGGGAGGCCTAGCGGCAACGACCAGAAATGCTTGCAATCGGGCGCAAAAGCAGGCAAAAGCGCGGTTGACGTAAACGTAAGTTTTCTGAAAGAAAACCGTTTCCCAAACTTTCATATCCACAGGAGCGAAACATGAGCACCCAGGCAATTGCCGACACCATCAAGGCCAAGATGAGCGATGGCACGGATATCGGTTCATCGGTCAAGTTCGACTGCGGCGATGATGGCGTCGTGGTCATCGATGGCAGCGAGGTTTCCACCGAGAACAAGGACACCGACTGCACGATCAAATGCGATCTGGATGTGTTGCAGGATCTGGTTGCCGGCGACCTCGACCCGACCGCCGCTTTTATGCAGGGCAAGATCAAGGTCGAAGGCGACATGGGCGTCGCCATGAAGCTGTCCTCGATTCTCTGATCGCCGGAAGATCCAATTGTAAGGGCCGGGCTGCGGACTGCCGCACCCGGCTTTTTGTTCCCCGGTCCTGATCGGGTCCCCAGCCATTATCGCGTCATTGCCTCAAGCCATTCCTTCCAGGCGTCCCGGCTGCCGCGAAAGGCGTTGATGTCGGTATTGCCCTCAATGCCCGGCATCTGGCCGGTTCCGGTATACTGCCAGAATGTCCAGGCCTGCCCCGGATAGGTTCCAGCGGGATGGCCGGCCACCGAGCGCAGCCAGAAGGACACATTGTCGATCTTTGCCAATTCGTTGTCGCGGTAGAAATCCGGCGTTGTGTAGACAATTGGCGTCTGGCCATAATGGCGGCGCACGAAATTCAAATACACCTGCATTTCACGCCGCACCGTCTCGGCGGGCGGGCGCAGCCGGCAGGTCGGTGATTTCGCATTCCATTCCATGTCGAGCACCGGCGGCAGAGCCCCGCGCTCCTTCGGTACATGACGGACAAACCAGCGCGCCTGCTCGATCGCCGGGCGGCAGAAATAGTAGAAATGATAGGCCCCACGGGGAATCCCGGCGCGTTTGGCCGCCCGCCAGTTGGCCTTGAAATAATCATCCAGCCTGTCGCCGCCCTCTGTTGCCTTGATGAAGGCGAACCGGATACCGGCCCGTTTTACCATCGCCCAGTCGATATCAAACTGGAACTTGGAGACGTCGATCCCGTGGACGGGATAGTCCCACGGCGCCCTGCCCTCCCATTCATGGGGATCGTTGTCGCCATAGCGCGGCCCGGTGCCCGTGCTTCGAATGTCCAGCACATCCATCGGTGAGGAGGTGCAGCCCGCAAGCAGCAGGCTCACCACCACCACCACCAAAGCGAGGAAATGAGCAGGGAACTTCGCAAGGAAACGGGCAGCATTCTGGGCAAGGCGGCGGGAAAAAAGCGCGAACATGAAGACCAACTCGATTCGGTAGCGCCTCTTATACACGCTCCCCGCATTCGGGAAACAACACGCCTGCTTCGCCGCTTTTCCATTGCGGATACTTTGTCATGATCGCGGAGAACCGGTTCGACGCAAGAAAGGCATCAAGCCAGGAAACAACATTCGGCCAAGCCTGTTCCCTGAACCAGCCAATGTCCACATGGGCATACTGGCGCACGAAAGGCAGGATCGCCATGTCGGCAAGGCTCATGCGCTCACCAAACAGAAAGCGCTGGCCTTCCAGCATCGCCTCCAGTTTCATCAGATACGCTGCTGCCTTGTTTCGCTCAGCCACCTCGTCGGCATCGGCATAGCGCGTTGCGTATTTGTAGCGGTCGAGCGCCGTCTTGAATGGCCCGTCAAAGTCAGCCATCAGCGCCTCCATGGCATCAAGAACTTCGGACGGCCACTCCGTCAGCCCTTCCGGATCGTTTTTTGCCAGCGCCCAATCCATGATGTTCCGGCTTTCCTCCAGCACCGCGCCGTCAGGCTGTACCAGAACCGGGACAGTGCCCTTCGGGCTCACCCTGAGCATTTCAGCCGGCTTGTCGCGCAGCACGACTTCGCGCAACGCCACCTGCTGCCCGGATGATTGCAGCGCCAAACGCGCCCGCATGGCATAAGGGCAACGGCGGAAGGAATAGAGCACCGGCAGGCCGTTCATACTTGCGCTCCGCCCTCAGCGTTCGGCCAGGTGTCTGAAATCCGGTAGCCTTCAGGCCAGGGATCTGCCGGATCGAGAAAAAGCTGCCGTGTGCCGGTGATCCACGCCTGGCCGGAAACCGAGGAAATGATCGCCGGCTTGCCACCCAGTTTCGTCACCCCCTCGATGTGGCAATCGAACTGCGAGCCGATGATCGAGCGCGCAAGATAGCGCTCGCCCTGTTTCAATTGCCCTTTCGCATGCAGCACGGCCATGCGCGCCGAACAGCCGGTGCCGGTTGGCGAGCGGTCGAGCTTGCCGGGACGGATCGACACTGTGTTCTTGCCGGCCCAGCCGTCGCCGGTTTTTTCCAGTGGCCCGGCAAACTGGCAAAAGGAAATGTGGTTCCACTCCTTTTCAGGATGCACAAAGCCGAGTTGCTCCTGTGCAGCAGCGGTAATCAGAACACCGGTCTTTGCCAGATCGTGCGCTTCGTCTGGTGTTAGCGAAAAGCCGAGCGCCGCCGCATCGGTGATCACGAAACTGTCGCCGCCGAAGGCAGTATCCACCGTTAGCGTCCCCATACCCGAAACCTCCACTGGAGCATCAAGCGCGACGGCAAAGGATGGTACGTTTGAAAACCGCACCGCGGTCACCTTGCCATTGGCGCAATGGGCTTCCACCTTTACCAGCCCCGCCGGCACTTCCAGCGTCAGATGCGTTACCGGTTCGCGCATCTCGACAATACCGGTTTCCACCAGCACCGTCGCAACGCACATGGTGTTGGAGCCGGACATGGGCGGCACATCCGCCGGTTCCATGATCAAAAAGGCGGCATCGGCTTCAGGCGACTTGGGGGGTACCAGCAGGTTTGCATGGCGAAACACGCCGCCGCGCGGTTCGTTGAGCAGGAAGCGGTGCAGCGCGCCATCGCGTTCGAGAAAATCGCGCTGCTCCCAGAGCGTGTTCCCCGGTGGCGGCTGCACCCCGCCGACGATCACATCGCCGACCTCCCCTTCCGCATGGCAGTTGACGACATGAATGACCTTGCTGCTGCGCATGACCTTCCCCGCCCGTCAGGCCGGCTCATCTTTTTTCACCGGCCCGGCAAGCTGTTCTCCGCGCGTCTTCTGTTTAAATTGCCGCTTGGCTTCGCGCTGTGCTTCCTGATCGGCAGCAATATGCTGCTCGCCGCGCTTTTTCGCCAGTTCCACCTGACGCTGGCGCTCGGCAAAACGCCGCTTTTGTTCCGCCGTCATCTTGTCATGGCAGTGGGGACAGGAAACACCATGGACATAGGCTGGCGACCGCTTGTCTTCCTTGCTCACCGGATGACGGCAGGCATGGCACAAATCGTACGGGCCGGGTTTTAAGCCGTGACCGACCGAGACCCGGTTATCGAAGACGAAACACTCCCCTTCCCAGAGGCTTTCTTCCTCCCGAACGGTTTCAAGATATTTCAGGATACCGCCTTTCAGGTGGAAGACCTCGTCAAAGCCCTCCTGCCTCATGAAGCTCGAAGCTTTTTCACAGCGGATACCGCCCGTGCAGAACATGGCAATCTTCGGCTTGTTGTGCAGTCCTTCCTGCTCGCGTACCCATTGCGGAAACTCCCGGAAAGTGACGGTATTCGGGTTCACCGCCCCCTTGAAGGTTCCGATATCGACCTCATAGTCGTTGCGGGTGTCGATCAAAACCACCTGCGGATCGCTGATGAGATCGTTCCAGTTTTCCGGCTCAACATAGGTGCCGACCACCTCATTGGGGTCGATCCCCTCAACGCCCATGGTGACGATCTCTTTTTTCAGCCGCACCTTCATGCGGTAGAACGGGTTTTCCCCTTCCGCCCAGCTTTCCTTGTGTTCGAGACCGGCAAATTTCGGATCGCTGCGCAGCCAGCAGAGCACGGCCCGAATGCCGGCTTCCGGTCCCGCAATCGTGCCGTTGATGCCCTCGCGCGCCAGCAACAGCGTGCCCATCACATCATTCCTGCGGCAGATTTCCAGCAGCGGCTCACGCCGCGCTTCGTAGTCTTCGAGGCGGACGAACTGGTAAAGGGCTGCAACGAGAAAGCGGGACATGACCTTCCTTTCGCCCGTCAGATACGCCCCATAACGCCAGGCTTCAAGACAAACATGGAACCTTGGCCGCTTCTGATCGTTTTTTCAGGATCAGACAAACATCGGATTGGAGTAAACCATGCCGGCAAAGTCCAAAGCACAACAGAAAGCCGCTGGGGCCGCCTTGTCGGCCAAACGTGGAGAAACAAAGGTCTCCGACCTGCAGGGCAGCGCCAGGGAAATGCATGATTCGATGACTGAGGACCAGTTGGAGGATTTTGCCTCAACCGACCGCAAGGGCTTGCCGGAAAAGGTGGATGGCGATGACTGATGCAAGTCCCGTTCTCAAATCCGAGCAGGATCAGCCCGGCGACGAACATGCGATGTCGCCTTCCCCGAATGTATGCCACGTTATCCCGGATCGGGCCGGTTGAAGGGAAAATCCACCCTCATCACTGGCGGCGATTCAGGGATTGGCCGCGCAGCGGCGGTGCTGTTTGCCCGCGAAGGCGCAAATGTCGCCATCGTCTATCTTGATGAGGAGCAGGATGCGCAGGAAACCATCCGCCTGATCGAGGAAGAGGGCGGTACGGGCTTGGCAATTCGGGGCGATGTGGGTGACAAGTCGTTTTGCGAAGAGGCCGTCAACCGGACCGTGGAGTCGTTCGGCGGCCTTGATGTCGTTGTGGCCAATGCCGCCGAACAGCACGCAGTTGAATCCTTTGAGGACATTCCTGCCGAGCAGATCGAACGAACCTACCGAACAAACATTTTCGGCTATTTTTACATTCTTCAGGCCGCAATGCCTCACCTCAAGCGCGGTGCTTCCATCATCTGCACCACGTCGGTGACTGCCTATCGCGGACAGGATTTACTGATCGACTATACGACAACAAAAGGTGCCATCCTTGCACTGGT
Source organism: Salaquimonas pukyongi (assembly GCF_001953055.1). Taxonomy (NCBI): domain Bacteria; kingdom Pseudomonadati; phylum Pseudomonadota; class Alphaproteobacteria; order Hyphomicrobiales; family Salaquimonadaceae; genus Salaquimonas; species Salaquimonas pukyongi. The sequence continues at coordinate 2,546,136 of NZ_CP019044.1, forward strand.
AAGGGCACTTGCCTCCAAATTTGCCCACAAGGGAATCCGCGTTAACGGCGTTGCACCGGGCCCCATATGGACACCGTTGATCCCTGCATCATTCCCGCCGGAAGTTGTCAAGGAATTCGGTAAGGACTCCCCGCTGGAACGCCCCGGCCAACCCAACGAAGTGGCGCCATCCTTCCTGTTTCTGGCCTGCGAGGACGCAAGTTACATGACGGGCCAGGTGCTGCATCCCAATGGCGGCGATCCGATATCGAGCTGAACGGGCAACATGGTTGAAGCGTACCTTGCCGTCGAACGTTGCAGGCAACCGGCGCGCCGCGCTATGCTCATCCCATGGCAAGCGATGATCTTGATGAAATTGACCTAAAAATACTGCGCATTCTGCAAGCAGAACCTGAAATCGCCATTCAAGAGATCGGCGCGCGCGTCGGCCTGTCCCATACCCCCTGTTGGCGCCGCATTCGCAAAATGCAGGATTCGGGCCTGCTCAAGGGACGGGTCTGGCTGGTCGACGGCGAAAAAGCCGGACTCGATGTGTCGATCTTCGTCTTTGTACGCCTCGACACCCATTCGGCCGAGGTGATGGATACCTTTGAGGCGGCAACGCTCACCATCCCCGAAATCATGCAGTGTTACACGGTGTCAGGGGAATTCGACTACATGCTGCGCGTGGTCGTCGGCTCTGTACGCGACTACGAACGCACCGTGAAGGGCAAGCTGCTGAAACTGCCCCATGTGGGCATCATGAATTCCCATTTTGCCCTCAACGAAGTAAAAAACACCACGGCCTATCCCATTTGAACCGTAACGCCGTGCCGCAGCGCGGCGATATCTTTTGACATTCCCATCCTACGATTTCGAAGTTTCTTAGGCCTTCATCCCAAGAAACGCCGCAAACACTGCCAAAATTGGACTTTGGTTTCAGCAAATTCGCGTCATACTGTCGGTTGAGGGAGTCGGGTCGGGGACCCAGGTTGCACCGGCATGTCCGGATGGTCACAGTTGTGACCGGCACGCAACCGGAGAGCCTGTTGTTTGCGCGGCCAGGATCAGCCATCGTACGCACCAGGCCTTGCAGGCTTTTGCCGGCTGATGAGAACTGCCGCCAACCGCCGCCGTCAACCGCTATTGAGGAGAAGCATTGTGGGCATCGAAAAACAAACCTTCGACCCTGATTCCGCAATTACGCTGGACGACAAATATACTGCCGAGGACGGCAAGATCTTCATCAACGGCACACAGGCGCTGGTTCGCCTGCCGATGGTACAGATGCGCCGCGACCGTGCTGCCGGCCTTAACACCGGCACCTTCATTTCCGGCTATCGCGGCTCACCGGTGGGCGGCTTCGACCTCACTCTCAACCAGGCCCGCGAACATCAGAAAAAGCACGACATCCATTTTCTGCCGGGCGTCAACGAGGACCTCGCCGCAACCGCAGTGTGGGGCTCGCAGCAGCTTTCCACCTCACCCGGCGCGAAGAAGGACGGCGTTCTCGGCATGTGGTACGGCAAGGGACCGGGTGTTGACCGCTGCGGCGATGTCTTCAAACATGCAAACTCCTTCGGCACTTCCCCCCATGGCGGCGTGCTGGCCATCGCAGGGGACGACCACCTGGCAAAGTCCTCCACCGTTGCCCACCAGTCCGACCACGCCTTTATGGCAGCCATCATGCCGGTGCTGTTTCCCTCCTCCGTTCAGGAATTCACGGAGCTGGGTTTGCTCGGCATCGCCATGAGCCGCTATTCCGGCCTGTGGGTCGGGTACAAGGTAATCGCCGACACCATCGAGACGACCGGCGTCGTAGACCTTGCCGGCGAGCGGCGTGCCTTCGTCACCCCCAACGATTTTGAAATGCCCCAGGGCGGGCTCAACATCCGCTGGCCCGATGACCGGTTTGCCCAGGACGAGCGCCTGCAGGAATACAAGGGGTATGCGGCAATTGCCTTTGCCCGCGCCAACAAGATCGATCAGCTGGTCATCGATTCCAAAAAGCCGCGCCTTGGCATCGTCGCCTCCGGCAAGGCTTACGAGAACGTCCGCGAAGCGCTGCGCCATCTGGATATCGATGAAAAAACCGCCGACAAGATCGGCCTGCGCCTTTACAAGGTGCGCATGCCCTGGCCGCTGGAACCAGAAGGCATCCGCCAGTTTTCCGAAGGGCTGGAGGAGGTCCTCATTGTCGAAGAGCGGCGCGAGGTGATCGAGCATCAGATCAAGCAGCAGCTGTTCAACTGGCGCGCCGATGTACGCCCGCGCATTGTCGGCAAGTTCGACCACAAGGACCGTCACGTCCTGTCCCTGCATGAGGAAATCACCGCCGGCGTTGCCACCCGCATCATCGCCACCCGGCTGCTCGATTTCGACCTGCCGGAAAGCCTGCGCGGCAAGCTGAAGAAGAAACTTGCCTATTACAATGAGCGCCATCAGTTGAAGGTCGGCCACAAGACGCCGGTCAACCGGGTTGCCCATTTCTGTGCCGGCTGCCCCCACAACACCTCCACCAAGGTACCGGACGGTTCCAGAGCCTTTGCCGGCATTGGCTGCCATTTCATGGCGCTGTGGATGGACCGCAATACCGAAACCTATACCCATATGGGCGGCGAAGGCGTCACCTGGTCCGGCATGGCCCCCTTTACGGAAGAAAAGCACGTCTTTGCCAATCTCGGCGACGGGACCTATTTTCATTCCGGAATCATGGCGATACGCCAGTCCGTTGCCTCTGGCGCCAACATTACCTACAAACTGCTCTACAATGACGCGGTGGCAATGACCGGTGGCCAGAAGATCGACGGCTCGCTGACGGTACCCGAACTCGCCGCCCAGCTGCAGGCCGAAGGCGTCAGGAAGCTCTGGCTGGTATCGGACGAACCGGAAAAATACGCTGGCGTTTCCTTGCCGCAGGACATCGAAATCAAGCATCGCGACTGGCTGGATGACATTCAGGAAGAGGCTCGCAACACCAAGGGCTGCACGGCGATCATCTACGATCAGACCTGCGCGACCGAGAAGCGCCGCCGCCGCAAGCGCGGCCAGATGGAAGATCCGGACAAGCGCGTCTTCATCAACCCCTTGGTCTGCGAAGGGTGCGGTGACTGTTCCGTGCAATCGAACTGCATTTCCATCGAACCGCTGGAAACCGAGTTCGGCCGCAAGCGTCAGATCAACCAGTCCTCCTGCAACAAGGATTTTTCCTGCGTTAAGGGCTTCTGCCCCTCCTTTGTTACTGTCCAGGGCGCAAGCCTGAAGAAACGCCAGCTGCCGGCCCTTGCCGATGAAGCCCTGCCGGACCCGCAGATCGTTCCCCTGGAGGATGAAGTCTACAACGTCGCCATTACCGGCGTCGGTGGCACAGGCGTTCTGACCATCGGTGCAATCATCGGAATGGCGGCCCATATCGAAGGCAAGGCAGCGATGATCCAGGACTTTTCCGGCCTGGCGCAGAAGGGCGGCGCGGTGCTGTCCCATATCCGGCTTTCAAAATCCACCGATCTGGTAGCAGCTGCGCAAATTCCGCCAGGCGAAGCTGATCTGCTGATGGCCGCCGACACGGTGGTCGCTGCCGACAAGGGGCCGATTGCGCTCTATGCCACCAACCGTACCCGCGGCATCCTCAACACCCACCTGACGCCCGTTTCCTCTTTCGTCTTCGACCGGGATTTCGACTTCCGAGAAACCGCTGTCATCGATGCCATCTCCAAGGGCATCAAGGACAATGCCGACAAGGTGGATTTTACCCGGCTTGCCGAACTGGTCTGCGGCGATTCGATCGCCACCAATGTCATGATGCTCGGCTATGCCTGCCAGAAAGGCACGCTGCCGATTGGCATTGAAGCGCTGGAAAAGGCGATTGAGCTCAACGGCGTCGCTGTCAAGGCGAACAAGCTTGCCTTCAACTGGGGCCGCCGCATCGCCGAAAAACCGGACGAGGCGCTGAAAATTCTTGCCCAGGCACATGGCGGACCGCAAGAGCCGGAAACCCTGGAACAGATCATCGACCGCCGTGCACAGTTCCTCACCGGCTACCAGAACACCGCTTATGCACAGCGCTATCGCGATCTGGTCGCCCGCGTGGAAACCGCCGAGGCAAAACTGGGCTCAAAACGCGACCTGACCAACGCTGTCGCGCGCTATTTCTTCAAGCTGATGGCCTACAAGGACGAATACGAGGTCGCCCGCCTCTTCACCGATGGCAATTTCAAGAAGCAACTTGGCGAAACCTTCGACGGTGACCTGAAGCTCACCTTCCATCTCGCTCCGCCGATCTTCAAGGGCAAAACCCTGCCGAACGGCCGCCCCGCAAAACGCGAGTTTGGCCCCTGGATGTTTGCCGCCATGAAATGGCTGGCGAAAATGAAGCGCCTGCGCGGTACTGCGTTCGATCCATTCGGCCGGTCGCAAGAACGCCGCACCGAGCGCCGCCTCATCGACGACTATGAAGCCATGATCGGGGACCTTCTGCCGAAACTGACAAAGCGCAATCATCGCTTCGCCGTCGCACTTGCCCGCATACCCGACGAAATTCGCGGTTACGGCCCGGTCAAGGAAAAATCGGTAGTAAAGGCGGAAAAGAACACGGCAACCCTTCTTGCGCAGTTTGCCAACCCGCCCGCCGAGAAGAGCAAAACCCGGCTGGAAGCAGCAGAGTAGGAACTGCACAAGTCAAAGGGCGCAACAGGTTCGCGCCAGCGTGGCAGGTGACTTGCCCGGCCTGCTTCGTAGTGATGGCCGGCGGATAAACTTCCGCATAAGGCCCCACATCCAGCTGACGGGGATGTGAAGGCTGCTCCCGTTTTTGCGAGCAGCGTATGGGAAAAATTCCTGTTTCTTTCATTTCCAGTTGAAAGGCGAACTCCCTAACTTTCGTCGTGTCGAAGAGAGGTAGCAACAGGTGCTGCCGAAACCAAAACGGACCCTGTCTCTGCTTCCTTTCGGCAGAACCAAATCAACCGTTAACCGAAAGGAACCAAATCATGAAAACCCTGATCGCAGCATTTGCCCTGACCGTAGCAACCGCGGGCGCAGCTTTCGCCACCGATGCCAATCAGCAGGGCGTACCCGCCAGCCTGATGAACAAGGCAGCCCACTCCAGCGCCATGGTTTCCGGCTTCACCGGTGTTTCCGGCGGCAACGATTACCGTGCCGACACCAATCAGGGTGGTATCCCCGCTTCCCTGCGCTAGAGCGTGTCCGGTTTAAATGGAAGCAGTTTGCATGGATGGATTTTTCGTTTCCGGCAAGCAGAACACCGCAGCGCGGTGCCTTGCCACCTCGCGAGGATTTCGACGAAGCCAGAACGCAAAAGACACCACAGCCGGGCACTTAACATCATGAATGTATCGGGTTTTCTGCAATCGTTTGAACCTGGTTCCTTGCCCTTCGGGCAGCGCCGGAAAATACTGACAGTGCCTGCACTGCGCCGCATTTTCCTCCTTGCCGAAGACCAAACTCCCGGCGTTCAAACGATTCCATCTAACCAAGACACGCTCTAAGGAAATCAGACACACAGACCAAAAAAGGGTCCGGAAATCTCCGGGCCCTTTTTTATTCAGCTGCCTGTAGGGCGCCCTTGCGCACCCGAACCTTCCGGTAAAGGGCTACAACCTCGCGCCGGCTGATGGAGAGCGCTCCCATCCGAAGTGCACGGTCCCGCTCCAGGCCGGTAATGTCATAGTGTGGCGCAGCCGTCTTCGGCGGCCCCTGATATGACAGGCGGTGAATTCCCAACCGGTGGGCAAAACGGTGCAGTTCCGCCTCGCCGTCGGCCATCAGGTGGCACCACTTTCTGCCCTTCCACCGCCAGATCGCATCATCCACATAGACGGCCAATGCGCCGCCGCCTATTCGTCCCGCAATTTGCGGCGCAGGATTTTCCCGACATTGGTCTTGGGCAGTTCCTCCCGGAACTCGATATATTTTGGCCGCTTGTAGTTTGTCAGGTTCTTGGCGCACCAGGCTTTCACATCATCCTCGGAAACACCGGCATCCTTGCGCACCACGAACAATTTCACCACTTCACCGGAACGCTCATCCGGTACGCCGATCGCCGCTGCCTCGACAATCCCTTCATGGGAGGCAGCCACTTCCTCGACCTCATTGGGATAAACATTGAAGCCCGACACAAGGATCATGTCCTTCTTGCGGTCGACGATCTTGGTGTACCCCTCCTTGTCCATGAACCCCATGTCGCCGGAGCGGAAGAAGCCGTCCTTGGTCATCACCTTGGCGGTTTCGTCGGAGCGATTCCAGTATCCCTTCATCACCTGCGGCCCGCGAATGCAGATTTCACCCACCTCGCCGAGCGGCAGATCCTTGCCTTTCTCGTCGCGAATGGCAATGTCCGTGCTGGGAAGCGGCAGGCCGATCGTGCCGGAAAACTCTTCCGCATCGAACCGGTTTGCCGTGGCAACCGGCGAGGTCTCCGACAGGCCGTAGCCTTCCGAAATCGTGCAACCGGTCATCTGCTGCCAGCGTTCGGCAACCGGCCGCTGCACCGCCATGCCGCCGCCAAGCGTCAACCGCAGGCCGCTGAAGTCGAGCTTGGCAAAGTCCTCATTGTTCATCATGGCATTAAACAGCGTGTTGAGGCCCGGCAATACATTGAAATCCCATTTGCCCAGCTCCTTGATGAAGGCGGGTATGTCGCGCGGATTGGGGATCAGCACGTTGTGCGCACCCTGCTCCATGCCCATGATGGCATTCACCGTCAGTGCGAAGATGTGATAGAGCGGCAGGGCACAAACATAGGTCAGGCTGGCCGGGCGCCCTCCCTTGCGATAGGCCACCTCGACCCAAAGCGCGTTCTGGGCTGCGTTCGACAAGACGTTCGAGTTGGACAGCGCCGCACCCTTGGAAACGCCCGTCGTCCCGCCGGTATATTGCAGGAAGGCAACATCGTCATGGCTGGTGGGAACCGTCGCAAAGCCGGCCCCATTGCCCGCCATCACGCTGCCATAGGCAGTGTGGCCGGGCAGATCCCATGCAGGAACCATCTTCTTGACCTTGCGCACGACAAAATTGACGATCGTGCCCTTCAGCCCACCCATCTGATCACCCATGGCAGTTACCACCACGTGCTCGACCGGCGTCTTGCCCATCACCTGTTGCAGTGTGTTGGCAAAATTTTCCAGAATGAAGATGGCCTTGGCGCCACTGTCATTGAGCTGGTGCTCAAGTTCCCGCGGGGTATAGAGCGGATTGACGTTCACAACCGTGCAACCGGCACGCAGAATGCCCATCATCACCGCCGGGTATTGCAGAATATTGGGCATCATGATGGCGACCCGGTCGCCCTTTTTCAGGCCGTGGGCCTGAAGCCATGCACCGACCACCGATGACTGCTCCAAAAGTTCGCTATAGGTGATGGTCTTGCCCATGCAGGAAAAGACCGGCCGGCTTGAAAACTTGCGGCAGGAATCCTCCAGCAGCTCGGCAACCGAGTTATGGGGCAGCGGTCCGATCTCGCTTGGAACGTCCGGCGGGTAGGACTTCAGCCAGGGTTTCGCCGCATAGGGTGATTTTGTTGATGCAGCCGGTTTTCGCTTGCTGGCCGCCGGCTTCCTGGAAGCCGTCTTGCGTGCCGTCGTCTTTTTTGCGGTTTTTCCTGCGGTCGTGGATTTTGCCATGGTTTTCCTCCCTGCCGGACGAACCCTCTATCCGGCACCATTATCGAATGTATCATGGATAACGGCGCATAAAAGAGCCATTCGCCAATTCAATGCCCCTCCCGAAGCCTGCAGCATGCGCACCGGTGACCGTGTGCCTGAAAGACATGTCCTCCGGTCCTCATTCCGCCTATCAAGAACTTCCCTTTACGTCAATGTAACGGGCGCGGGCGGCGTTGGCAGCGACACCTTGCGGCTTCTGTTCATGAGTTCATGACTTGGCCCGGCGGATCAGTTGTTCCAAAGCCTGCAAAAACGCTGACCGGTCCTTCTGGCTGAACGGCGCGTGAAAGGTTGAAACCGTGCCGGCTTCCCGCAGTTCCTGACCCAGGTTCCGCATGGCAGATTGCATCCCGATCGTTTCAGGGGTGAACAGCCGGCCGGAATGGCTTGTAACGTGGACGCCTTTTTCGACCAGCCGCTTGGCAAGCGGCACATCTGCGGTCACGGCAACATCCCCGCAAGCCGCGTTCTCTGCGATCCAGTCGTCGGCAGCGTCAAAAGACGCCGAAACCACCACATGACGCACCAGCGGGTCGCGCGAAGGCCGCATGCCCGTGTTGGAGACGATAACAACCGGCAGGCAGTGCCGCCCCGCAACTTTCAGAATTTCCGGTTTGACCGGACATGCATCCCCATCCACGAAAACCGTCGGCGAATGGGCATCACCATTTTCACTGTTGTTCGCCATCGATGGCCAGAATCCGGTCGAGCGTTCTCTCGATGTTTTCGATCGCCGCCGAGGTCTGGTCGCGAAACGCCTTGATCTCTTCCAGCTGGCGGCGGATCATCCGCACCTCGTCAGTCAGCGTATCGGAAAGGGGCGCCTTGCCGATGCCTCCAAGCATCCAGCTCGGCGAGACGCCAAGCATGCCGGAAAGACGCACAAGGTGATGTGCCTTGGGCTCCGAGCGGTCTTTTTCCCAGCTATCAAGGGTCGATGGCTTGATGCCGAGATTCTGGGCAACCGTTGCACGCTCCATGCCGGCGGCATCGCGGGCGCGGGATATTCGGCTGCCGAGCGTATCGGAATCCACCGGCTGATCGAAGATGGTGTTCTTGTCGGGCATGTTTCAAGTCCTCGTCATTATCCGGACATTTCCCACATTGCCTAACAGCTTGGCGCAACGACTTGAACCGCACCCGGCGAATTCGCGACGAATTGTAGCCATTCGCCGCCTCATGGGCGTTCCATACGATTTGGTTTGGAAGCCGGCGCAGTTGGCGCTAACGCCAATAATCGGCACAAATCAGCTGTAAGGCAGGTGACACCGGTACATTTCCCAGGTTCTGCCGTCCGGTGTGGAGTTCTGGAACCGCATCGTTTGTCCGTTCACCATCTCGATGGTGATCACCCGTTTGGAGGTTTCGCCTTCCGCAGTACAGGTCACATTGAGCCGGTGCACGTTCGACGTGGTGGGTGGAGGCGAATAGGTGCAGAATTCCTCGAACTGGCGAATCGAAGTCGGGGTGATCACCGCAAAGGAATCATAGACAGACTGGTCGATCTGGGCACAACCCTGCGCCGAAGCAGCCCACGCACCTATATAGGGCAGTTTGCTCTGGCGCCGGTCATGGGTGGCGGCTTCCTGCGTATCCTTTGCCAGTTTCGCCGCAGGCTGCAGCACCGCGTCGGGGTTTTCTGCCGTCACCCGTGTTGAACCGCCGGCTGCCGACTGCAACGGATCCGTCGTTGTCTCGGTGCAAGCTGGCAAAACAAGCCCGGACAATGCAATTACCGTGACCGCAGCCGGAAGGCCACGCCTGTTGATGTTCATGTTTTTTCCTCCCAGTCCCTCAATTTCCCGGAACAGTGAACCACAGCGGGGGCCGTTCGGCAAACAAATCGGCGCACCATGGATCTGCACCTGGTTCCCATAGGGAACCAATGGCGCGCTGACGCGTTACGTCACCAGGAAAGCTGCAGGCTGCCGGCATTGGATGGCAGTATCCCGTCTTGAACGGGAAACAGGCTGGTTTGGAGAGCCACCGGAACGCTAGTGACGGCGTCTTTCCCGGCCTGCAGCTTTTCGACCTTGTAGCTGCGTTGTTTGAAAGGATCAGAACATGCCCGAGAATGAAAAAACCATCGTCCATACCTCCCACGCAGGTGGCGCGGGCTGGTTCGTGGCAGTGCTTTTGCTGCTGCTGATCGCTGCCGGTGTATATTACGTCGCCAACAACGGCTTCACCGGCCAGAAATCGGTGAACATCGAGTTGAAGGTGCCGGACCCGAGCGGAAACTCCGGTTAACCGCTTGAGACTGACAGCCAACCGGCATCGCTTGAGAATTCAAGGACCCGCATTCCGTCCGGAATGCGGGTCTGCTGGCACAAGCTGAACGTCAAGAAGAGCTGCTTCAGAATACAACGACCGACCGGATCGACTTGCCTTCATGCATCAAATCGAACCCCTTGTTGATGTCTTCCAGCGGCAGGGTGTGGGTGATCATGGGATCGATCTGGATTTTCCCGTCCATATACCAGTCGACGATCTTCGGCACGTCGGTGCGGCCCCTCGCCCCGCCAAATGCCGTACCCCGCCATGAACGCCCGGTGACCAACTGGAACGGCCGCGTTGAAATCTCCTGGCCAGCACCGGCCACGCCGATAATGATCGATTCGCCCCAGCCCTTGTGGGCACATTCGAGCGCGGCCCGCATTACCTTCACATTGCCGATGCATTCGAAGGAATAGTCGGCCCCGCCACCGGTGAGTTCCACAAGGTGCTCGACCAGCTTGTCCTCGCCAACATCCCTGGGATTGACGAAATGGGTCAAGCCGAACTTGCGGCCCCATTCCTCCTTGGACGGGTTCATGTCAACACCGACGACCATGTTGGCGCCCACCAGGGCAGCCCCCTGAATGACATTAAGCCCGATGCCGCCAAGGCCGAACACGACGACGTTCGAGCCGGGCTCCACCTTCGCCGTGTTGATAACCGCACCAATACCGGTGGTCACGCCGCAGCCGATGTAACAGATCTTGTCGAACGGTGCCTTCTCGTTGACCTTCGCCAGCGCGATTTCCGGCAAAACGGTATGATTGGCGAAGGTCGAACAGCCCATATAGTGGAAAATCTTCTCGCCTTTATAGGAAAAGCGCGACGTGCCGTCCGGCATCAAGCCCTGTCCCTGGGTCGAGCGGATCGCCTGGCACAGATTAGTCTTCGGATTGAGGCAGTATTCGCACTCACGGCATTCCGGCGTGTAAAGCGGAATAACATGGTCCCCCTTTTTCAGTGACTTCACACCGGGACCCACATCGACCACGACACCGGCACCCTCATGACCCAAAATCGCCGGGAAAATGCCTTCGGGATCGGCGCCCGAGAGGGTGAACTCATCGGTATGGCAGATGCCGGTCGCCTTGACCTCCACCAGCACTTCGCCTTCTTTCGGGCCGTCCAGATCCACTTCGACGATTTCCAGCGGTTTGCCGGCTTCAAAAGCCACGGCGGCACGGGTTTTCATGGGGCAGCACTCCTCCGGTTTGTCACATATTGGAACAAAGACTAGTGCCTTTCACGCCCGGATGGAAGCAGGGCAGGCTGCCTCGCGTGCCAAAAAACCTATGACTTCATCCCCTGGCATGCTTGCAGGATCGCTTCCGGTGTTGCCGGCGCGTCAAGGGCAGGCACTTTGCCCGGATTGAGCGAGGCAATGGCCATGGTAATGGCCGAAAACACGCTGGTTGCCAGCATCAAGGGCGGTTCACCCACCGCCTTGGAACGGTAGATGGTTTTCGCCGGATTGCCCGCCGATTTGTACAGCGCCACATTGAAGGCCTCCGGTACGTCCGACGCAGTCGGGATTTTATAGGTCGACGGCGCATGGGTGCGCAGCCTGCCTTCCTCATCGAAGACCAACTCTTCGGTGGTCAGCCAGCCCATGCCCTGAACGAAACCGCCTTCGATCTGGCCGATGTCGATCGCCGGATTGATCGAGGCACCCACATCGTGAAGGATATCGACCCGGTCGACCTTCATTTCGCCTGTAAGCGTGTCGATGGTGACTTCCGAACACGATGCACCATAGGCAAAGTAGAGAAACGGATTGCCGGATATCGCCTCCCGGTCCCAGGTGATGTTCGGGGTCGAAAAATAGCCGGTTGCCGACAATTGCACCCGCTCCAGAAAACACGTCTTGGCAAGCTCGCCAAAGGGTATTTCGCGCCCGCCGATAAAAACATATCCTCCAGAAAACTTTACCTGTGAGGGTTTTGCCTGGTAAAGCCGGCAGGCGACTTTCACCATGCGCTCGCGAATGGTTTCGGCAGCCCGCCGTGCTGCCATACCGTTAAGATCGGACCCGGAGGAAGCCGCCGTCGGCGTCGTATTCGGCACCTTGTCTGTGGTGGTGGCGGTAATTCTCACCCTGGCGATGTCGACGCCGAATATCTCAGCCACTACCTGGGCAACCTTCAGATAAAGCCCCTGTCCCATTTCCGTGCCCCCATGGTTCACCTGGATGGAACCATCGGTATAGACATGCACCAGCGCACCGGCCTGATTGAGATGCTTCAAGGTGAAGGCAATGCCAAATTTCACCGGAGTGAGCGCAATTCCTTTCTTTAGGAAATTGTTTTGTTCGTTGAACCGCGCAATCGCCTTGCGGCGGCGCTGATAAGCGCTGCTTCGTTCCAGCTCATCGACAACTTCATTGAGGATATTGTCCTTTACCGCCATGCCGTAGGGCGTGACGGAGCGACCGCGCCGGTAAAAGTTGCGGCGGCGGATTTCAAGCGGGTCCTCATCCATCTCAATGGCGATGGCATCCATCATCCGCTCGGAAAAGACCATGCCCTGCGGCCCGCCAAAGCCGCGAAAGGCAGTATTGGAAACCGTATTGGTAAAAATCCGCTGCGAATGAATCCGGCAATCGGGATAGTAATAGGCATTGTCTGCGTGAAACATCGTGCGGTCGTTGACGCCGAGCGACAGATCGGCCGAGCAGCCGCAGCGCCCGGCAAAGTCCACATCAACCGCGTCGAGCACGCCGCGCCGGTCAAAACCGGCCTCATAGCGCACGTGAAAATCATGCCGCTTGCCGGTTGCCACCATATCGTCGTCACGGTCGAGCCGCATCTTGCAGGGCCGTCCGGTAATGCTGGAGGCAAGCGCGGCAAGACAGGCCCATTGTCCGGCCTGGCTTTCCTTGCCGCCAAAGCCGCCCCCCATGCGCCGGCACTCGCAAACGATGGCCGCATCGGGAAGGCCCAGCATGCGCGCCACCAGATGCTGCACTTCTGTGGGATGCTGGGTGGAACAGTGAACCCGCATGTCGCCTGCTTCACCGGGCACCGCCATCGATACCTGGCCTTCCAGATAAAAGTGCTCCTGGCCGCCAATGGAGATCTCGCCCTTCAGGCGTTTCGCCGACTGTTTCAGCGCCGATTTCACATCACCGCGCCTGAACGTATAGGGATCAAGCACGGTTTTCCTGGCAGCCAGCCCCTGCTGCACCGTGACCAGCGGCTTTGCCTTGGCATAATCCACTTTGGCAAGCCGCGCCGCCTGCCGCGCCTGCTGGCGGGTTTCCGCGGCCACGGCAAACAGCACCTGGCCGCAAAACAGGATTTCCTTTTCCGCCAGGATCGGGTCGCCGCCAATGGAAGGGCTGCAATCGTTGACGCCGGGAACATCCTTTGCCGTCAGCACTGCAACCACACCCGGCGCTGCCCGCACGGCGCTCAGATCCAGCTTTTTCAGCTTTCCCGCTGCAATCGCAGAAAGTCCCGGCGCAAGATGCAGGCAGCCTTCCGGTTCCAGAATATCGTCCACATAGGCCGCTGTTCCGGCAACGTGCTTTGCCGCGCTGTCATGGGCAAGCGCCTTGCCGACGGTGACAACATCCTCGCGCAGGGAATTGGGCTGGATGCGTTTTCCCATCACACCACCTCCCCTGCTTCAAGCACCCGTGTTGCGGCAATTTTTCCCGCACCGGTTTCCCCGGCAATCTCGGTCAGTGCCTTGATCATCAGGTTTTTGACAATCTCCATCCGGTAGCTGCTTGAAGCCCGCATGTCGGTCATCGGCGTGTAGTCGCGCTCCAATTCTGCCCGTGCCCGCTCCCAGGTGGCGGGGTCATCCAGCCGCGCACCGGCAATCGCCGCCTCCGCATGTTTTGCACGCTTTGGCGTTCCAGCCATGCCGCCACAGGCAATGCGGGCTTTTGCAACGCGTCCGTTTTCAATGCTGAAAAGAGCCGCAAACAGCACGGCGGAAATATCCTGATCGAACCGCTTGGAGATTTTCCAGGCGCGGAAATGCTGCTTTTTTCCGGGCTTCGGAACGACGATTTTGGTTATCAACTCGCCCGGCCTTCTGTCCTGCTTGCCGTAGTCGACAAAAAACGCTTCGAGCGGCAGCGTGCGCTTGCTCGTGCCATGCCGCAATTCGAGCGAGGCACCAAGTGCGATCAGCATGGGCGGCGTATCGCCAATCGGCGAACCATTGGCGATGTTGCCGCCAACCGTGCCGCTCGCCCGAACATGGCGCGACCCGAGCCGGCGCAATACTTCGCCAATATCGGGGCTGAGAGAAGCCAGCTTGTCGAATGCCTGGGTGTAGGTCGCACCGGCGCCCACGACGATCTGCCGGCTGCTTTCCGTAATGGCATCGAATCCTTCAGCCCGGCCAGTATAAATAATCTTCGGCAGATGCCGCATCTGCTTGGTAACCCACAAGCCCACATCGGTTGCCCCCGAAAGGATCGTGGCGTCGGGGTGTTCAGCACACAGCGCTGCCAGTGATTTCACCGATCCGGGCGCGGCAAAAAACGAAGCCTCATCGCCGGCAAACAGGTCTTTTCCATCAGCAAATTTTTGAAGCGCTTTTTCCGTCTTGCCCCATCGGGCTGCCAGCGCGTCTTTCGGCTTTTTCCCCGCGGTCTTCACCGCGGCATCTGCAATGGGGCGATAGCCGGTACAGCGGCAAAGATTACCCGCCAGCCAATCGTTCACGCCCTGCCGGTCGGCCTTGGTGCCACTGTGCTGCAAAGTGAACAGGCTCATCACAAAACCCGGGGTACAAAAACCGCATTGGGACCCGTGCAGATCAACCATCGCCTGCTGGACGGCATGCAGCTTGCCGTTTTGCGCCAGATCATCGGCGGTGATGACATCGCAGCCATCGGCCTGACCCAGCAGCAGAATACAGGCATTGACCGGTTCGTATTTCAGATCACCGTCGCGGAGTTTTCCAAGCGCCACGGTACAGGCACCGCAATCGCCTTCATTGCAGCCTTCCTTGGTGCCCGTCTTGCGCTCTGTCAGCCGCAGATAATCAAGCAGCGTCGTCGCCGGGTCGAAATCCCCGATTTCCACCTCTTTCCCGTTTCGCAGAAACCGCAACGCACCACGCATGCTCTCTCCCTCAACTCCACCAGCTTGCGTTTTGACGGTAGCATCATTTCGACCATTGTGAAGGGTACTGCTCCGGCCTCCCGCCAGATACACTTTCTCCGAATTCCGTATAATGTTCTCCCGTTCCTGGTATATATGATTGCCGCATGAGACTACTGACCGGCCAGATTCTCCATTACACCGCCAATCCCCGAAAAGCAGGGGACGGTGCCGTCCGTCATATCGAGGATGGTGCACTCGTTGTTGGCAAGGACGGGAAAATTGCCTGGTGCGGCGGACACAGCGAACTGCCGGATGCCCATGCAGGTCTGGAACGAACCGACTATGGCAGCAAGCTGATCCTGCCCGGCTTCATCGATGCCCACCTGCATTTTCCCCAGTACCGCATGCTGGCCGCCTTTGGCAAAGACCTCCTCGACTGGCTCAACCGCTATACCTTTATTGAAGAACAGCGTTACGGCGACCCGGCGGTGGCCGCGGCCGCAGCGAACGTCTTTCTCGATGAATTGCTGCGCAACGGCATCACCTCATGCCTTGCCTTCTCGACCATTCACCCGGTGGCGCTCGATTGCCTGTTCAAGGAAGCCTCTCGCCGCAACATGTGCGTCGCCTCCGGCAAGACCCTTATGGACTGCAACGCACCGCAGGGCCTGCTCGACACACCGCAATCCGCCTATGATGATTCGAAAGCGCTGATCGCCAGATGGCACGGCAAGGGACGGCTGAAATATGCCATCAGTCCACGCTTTGCCGTCACGTCCTCTGAGGCGCAACTGGAAGCAGCCGGAGCGCTGGTAAAGGAAAATCCCGGCCTTCTGGTTCAGAGCCATCTTTCCGAGAACCACGCCGAAATCGAGTTCGTCGCCGGCCAGTTTTCCTGGTCCAAGGATTACACCGACGTCTATGATCGTTACGGCCTACTGACCTCCACAAGCCTGTTCGCCCATGGCATCCACCTGTCGGAGCGCGAGCAAGCCCGTTTGAGTGAAGCCGGCTCCGCTGTCATCCACTGCCCGACCTCAAACAATTTTCTCGGTTCCGGTCTTTTCCACCTGCATTCCACAGCAGAAGGCGATCATCCGGTCGGGGTAGGCGTTGGGTGCGATATCGGCGGCGGCATGAGCTATTCAATGTTCGACACACTGCGTGATGCCTATACGGTATCCCAGTTGGTTGGCTCGCGCATTTCCGCCCATGAAGCATTCTACAGGGCAACGCTTGGCAATGCCCGTCTGCTCGGCACGGATGGAGAGACCGGAACGCTTGAAACCGGAAAATATGCCGACCTTGTGGTGCTCGACCCGGCCGCAACCCCGCTGATGGCAGAACGTCATGCCCTTTCCGGCGACCTGCACGACGTCCTGTTTGCCCTGATGATCCTGGGGGATGACCGGGCGGTCACCGAAACCTGGGTCGCAGGCAAGCCGGTCAAGCCCCGTCTTTGACGGCTTGTTCCACCGCAAACCCGATCTGCAGAAGGCGCGCGTCTCCCATCGGATGCCCCATGATTTGCAGCCCGATGCAGGGTTCGGGTACCGGCAGGTTCAACGCACAGCTTCCCAGAAGGTTGACGAAGCGCGTGTTGCGCAGCGCCAGCAGGTTAACGCTGGTAAAGCGCTCGTCATTGCCAAGCAATTCATCGACGCGCGGGGGAAGAATGGGAATGGTTGGAAGCAGGAAACCGTCATATCCGGCATGTTCGGTAAAGAATGCACTGCGAATTTCGCCCAGCGATAGCCAGGCTGCATCATAGTGTTCACGGCTAACCGATGCTCCCTGCCTGAAGCGGGATTCCACCGGCGGGTACATCACGCCGGGATTGGCTTCGATCAGATCACCCCATTGCTGCCAGGCCTCGAATGGAAACAATATGGCACCGAGCGACAGGGCTTTTTGAAGCGCCGCCGATGGTTCGATCCGGTTAATGACAGCGCCGGCGCTTTCAAGCCGTTGAACCGCCGAACCGAAGGCTTGCAAGACCTGGTCGTCGCACTCTTCCATCGGCGGTCCGTCCACTACCGCAAACCGCAGATCGCTTGCTGCAGGCAGGCCATTATCCGGCGTTTCAGGCCCGCCGAGCGCCGCGGTCATCAGAGCCGCATCCTCGACCGTCCTGGCAATCGGACCCGCGGTATCAAACCCGGCACACAGCGGCACCGCACCTTCAAGCGGCAGCAGCCCATGGGTGGTCTTCATGCCCACAAGCGAATTCCAGCATGCCGGAATGCGCACCGAGCCACCGGTATCGGACCCGATGGCAACCGGTGCCAGCCCGTGGGTTATCGCCGCCGCAGCTCCCGAGGAAGAGCCGCCGGGCGCGTGGCCCGGCATCAAGCGGTTGGGCGGGGTGGCCGTATTCGGATTGATGCCAAGGCCCGAAAAAGCAAACTCGGTCTGATGGGTCTTGCCGAGGCACACCGTGCCCGCCGCCCCTGCAGCGGCCAGCACGCCCGCATCCCTGTCGGGCACCCGCCCTTTCAGCAATGGTGTCCCGCTTTCGGTTGCAACGCCCTTGGTATCGAAGAGGTCCTTCCAGGAAACCGGCACCCCGTCAAGCGGGCCCGATAGCCTGCCCTCCCTTGCCCGGACCGAAGCTGCCTTTGCCTCCGCAATTGCCCGCTCCGCCGTCAGCCGGGCATAGATTTCATCTGCCCTGGAATGAGTGTTGATGCGATCGAGAAAATGCCCTGTGATCTCCATCGGATCGGCTTTTCCGTCCGCAATGGCGCGACCCAGCGCAGCAGCGGTCATCTTGGAATAATCCATGGGAAGTCCCTTTTTTGCTGACAGCGCTTATCGGCAACCATAAAAGATTGGGCAAGGAAAAAGCCATGACACAATACGACTTTACCAGCAAAACCGTCCTTGTCAGCGGCGCGGGCGGCGGCATTGGCCTTGCTGCGGCAAAGCGCTTTGCAGACGCCGGCGCCAATCTGGTGTTGACAGACCGGACCGATGAAACGCTGCACCCTGCCAAAACAGCTTTGCAGCAGAAATATCCCTGCATTTTCCTTTCCGGCGACGTGACCCGGGAGACGCTGCATTTAGAACTGGCCGCAGCAGCAATCGAAACTTTCGGCCGGCTCGACATTGCACTCAACAATGCCGGCATCGTCCAGTCCCAACAGCGCCTGGAAGACATTTCCGCCGATGATGCCCGTAAGGTACTGGAGGTAGACGTCATGGCGGTCCTGCATGCCATGAAAGCGCAGCTGCCGATAATGCGCGAACAGTTCGAAAAAACGGGAGATGGCGGGGTGATCCTCAATACCGCTTCCGTTGCCGGCCTCGTCGGCGCACCGACATTGTCGGTTTACGGCGCGGCTAAACATGCGGTCATCGGCTTAACGCGGGCAGCTGCCATCGAATATGCCCGCAAGGGTATCCGCATCAACGCAATCTGCCCGGCCTTTACCCGCACCGCCATGCTGGAAATACCATTGTCGGAATCACCCCATGGCCGCGAAACTGCCAAGAAAAAGCTGATCTCCAACATTCCCATGGCCCGAGTCGGCGAAGTGGATGAAATCGTCCAGGCCATGCTGTGGGTATGTTCCCCCGAAAACAGCTTCTATACCGGTCAGGCGCTAGCCCTGGATGGCGGCTTGAGCGCCGGTTGATGACACGAAAAAAGGCCGCATCCACCGATACGGCCCCTTCCTAAATCATCTTGACCCGTTTCCGATGAAACGTGAATGGCCAAGGTTATTTCCCGACAGCGGCATACACCACGGAAAGCGCCCGCGACTGAACTTTCGGATCCTTGTCGATCGCCACATGGTCTGCATTGGTGAACGACTTGATGTTGATGTTGTTGATGCTGCCGCCAAACCCGGCAGCCGAACGGTAGGGATGGCCGCGCGGCTGGCCAGCAATATAGAAGTTGACCACACGCGGCGAACCATAGCGAAACGGTTGCGGCTGGGCAAAGCCCGGATCGAAACCGACCACGAGCGAAACGCGAATGCCGTTCTGACCCAGATAGTTCGACATGGCCGCAGCTTCCTGACCGCCCACCGAATGGCCCATGATGACAATCGGATAGGAAACCCCGCCCTGTCTGTCCCGTTTGATGATGTTGTCGGCAAGACCGCGCCAGGCGCCATTGGAATAGGCCCGGGCATTGATGCCCCGTGCCTGCATCCGTTTCGTCATCTGGTTCATGCCGGCGGAGAATACGTCAAACGCACCGCGCAGGACATATACTTCTTCGGCGGCTGCCTGTGTTGCAGCACCAAGGGTGGCGCCCATGGCCAGCAGACCAAAAACTCCTGCCCGGATGGATTTCAACTTCGCCATCATCACCTCACAATTGGATTCGCTTCGCCCCGATGGCGCGGATAATAGTCAAAGCGCAATGGCATTCAACCCTGTTAAAGCGGTTTGGTTATCGGCAGGCGGTTCAGTCGCGGCCACGCAAATGCCTTGCCCGGGCAAGTTCGGGAAACAGCACCACCCAGATTGCCGCAACCCCGATGGCGCCCACCCCGCCAAACACCACGGCAGGGACCACACCGATCAGCGCTGCCATGGTTCCGGCACGAAATTCGCCCAATTCATTGGAGGCGCCGATGAACACCATGTTGACGGCGTTGACCCGCCCTCGCAGTTCATCTGGCGTCCAAAGCTGGATCAGCGTTTCACGGATATAGACGCTGACCATGTCTGCAGCCCCAAGCAGAGCCAGCGCCAGGATGGAGAGCCACACAATGGTCGAAACACCGAAGACGATGGTCATAACACCGAACGCAGCAACACAGGCCAGCATGATATAGCCGGCGTGATTGTCGATCGATTTTCCGGTCAGCCACAAGGCCATCACCACCGCGCCGATTCCGGGGCCTGCGCGCAACAGGCCGAGGCCCCACGGGCCGAGTTCCAGAATGTCGCGCGCATAGACCGGCAGCAGCGCCACCGCACCGCCGAGCAGAACAGCGAACAGGTCAAGCGAGATGGCACCCAGCACCACCTTTTCGCGCCAGATATAGCGAAATCCGGCAAGCAGGGTCTCGAGGTTTACTTTCTGCCGCGTCTGGCTGCGTACCGGCTTGGGAATGAGCCCCGCCAGCACGGCGCCGATAAGCAGCATCGCAGCAGCAATCGAATAGGCAATTTCCGGTGAAACACCGTAGAGCAGCCCGCCGGCAACCGGCCCCATGATGGTGGCGGTCTGCCAGGCAGAAGAGTTCCACGCAATTGCATTGGCCACCGCTTCACGCGGCACGACATTGGTGACCAGTGCCGAGGAGGCCGGACCGTGAAATGCCCTGGCAACGCCAAATACCGCAAGAACGGGAAAGAACGGCCAGACACTGTCCGTGCCGGTGATCGTCAGCCACAGCAGGATCAGCGCGCATACCGCCTCCAGCACATCGGCAAGCGCCATGATCAAACGACGCCCGAACCGGTCGGCCACCGCACCGGTAACCAGCACGAGAACGAGCGAGGGAAGAAACTGGGTTAATCCAACAAGCCCAAGGTGAAACGGATCACGGCTGATATCGTAAATCTGCCAGCCGACCGCTACCGAGACGATCTGCGCTGCGAAGGTGTTTGCAAAACGGGAAGACCAGTAACGCCGGTAGCCTTGATGACGGAAAGCGAGATAGCGGTCGCCCATCGAAACCGGTTCCGCGCCAGCGGCACTTTTATTGGCTGGATCGGAATTGTCGGTCACGGGCTGCTACCATTGGGCGGGAAAGAACCGGTCCGGGGAAACACCCCTTCCGGCAGTTTGGATCAAGATACAATCACAGGTGCGATGAGACACCGGACGGGGCAGGAACTACAAGGGTTGGTGTCTAGAACTTTCCAACCACGTTGACGAAGATTCCCTCATCGTCAAGTGTCAGATCGGTAAGATCGTCGGAGAAGCGTCCGAAATTGTAGCCGACGCCGACTTTCAGATTGTTCCCGATGTGACGGTATATCCCGGCAAGAACGCCGTAATGGACCTGCTCCAGTTCTTCCAGCCACAAGGCCCTGGCCTCCAGCAGAATGTCCCAGTTCTTCACCACGTGATAGTCGGCCCGCACGATACCCAGATGCGCAGTACTGGGCACGAAATCATCGTCATCCCTGCTGGTGGAGATTTCGCCCATACGCAGACCGTATTTGGCGCCAACGGAAAGCCGCTCGGTGAGGTCGTAGATGAAATCGGCCGAAAGCACATGGCTGCGTTGTTTGGGACCTGCAATCACATCATCGGAGTTAACTTGCTGGGCGCCCGGCAGGTCGTGCAGGTAAGTATATTTGAAAAGGGCATTGAACCGGTCACTGGCGACAGGCCTGTAAGCCCAGCCGACGCTCGCCTCGATGTAGTCGCCATCCAGCGTCGCCGACTGGTCGGATTGCGAGATAACCGCATCGATCTTGGCAAGAAACCGCCAATCATCATCATACTGCAGGCCCATATTGGCTTGCCCGAGCCAGGTAACCCGGTCGCGAACCTCCCCGTTGGAATCCTCGAACCGCGCTTCAAGCCGGGCGCCGAAATTCTTGCCCTGGTCCTTGAAGGTTGCAGCAATCGAGGGAGCAATACGTTCAAAACTGCCGCTGGCTTCATCCTCTACCGTTCCGATTTCCACCCCACTGCTCACCGTCCAGAAACTGTCCGGCCGAAACTCCACGCCATAGGCCTGAACCAGTCCCTGGCTTGTTCCCATCATGTCGAAGTTGTGCTCGGTCCAGGCCGTCATGGAATCGGAAACCTGGCGCCGAATGCCGGTTATCAGCGTACCATTGTCGCGGCCGAAAGGATCGTAGCTTACAAGATTACCGCCGATGGAATCAGGCACCAGCCGATAGCCAACATAATATTTGTCCCCTGAGGTGGGTTCCCAGGTCAGCGCGCCAAGCAGCCCAATACCGCTGGTGCCGTAGGATAGCTGTGCCTCGGCGCGAAGGTTTTCGGCAATGTCAGCCTTGAAGCCGGCGCCAATACGATCATTGCGCTCACGCGTTGAATCTCGGGCCACCGTCCCCTGGCCGAAGACATAAATCTCGTCTTCCCCGCTACCATGCCATGTAATGCGGCCACCGGCATCGGTGCGTTCGCCCACGCCGTCATGAAGTTCGGCACCGCTTTCGCTGTCGGAATGCAGGATACCGCCCTGAACGCTGACCTGTTCGTTCAGCCGCACCTTGGCCTCGGCGCTGGCATCGCGGCGCATCACCCCATCGGAACGCTCAACCTGATCGAACCGCCCGGTCAGGGTCAATGCCTCGCTGGGACGCAGTTCAAGATGGGCATCAAGAATACGCTCGTCGGTAACGGTATAGCGGCCCGGCGCATTAAAGCCCTTGTCGCGCTGTTCATAGACAGCCCCGATACTGCCTTCCATACCGCCCAGCGTCAGTTCCCCAAGATCGAGATGTACACCGGCACGCCAGGCTTCTGCCGTGCCACCCGCACCAGTACCCGTAACAGGATTGAAGATGAAGCCGCCATCGGTGGAACTGACCTCGGCAAATGTGTCGCCTTGCGACTGCGCCCATTCAAGCTGGAAATAACTCTTTTCGCTGAGCCGCCATGTGGCATCGGCCGCAACCAGCGTCTGGTCGGCTGGGCCGGTGTTTTCCTGATAGCCGGTCACCCCGAAACGCCAGCTGTCCATCAGCCAGGCTTCCGCCCGCCCGCCATAGCTGTAACCATCCACCTCATCGAAAGTCGGTGTGTACTCATAAGTGGCAACGACAAACTGCTCATAGGACGCCAGGCTGGAGGGCAGAACTGAAGACGCACCGATGGTTGTCGACGACAAGGGCTCAGCCAGGATCAGAACACCCTGAACATAGTCGATGGTGTAGCCTTCCCCCTCCCGCAGCAGCTTGCGGTCCACCACCAGCCCGCTGCTCGCATCGCGAATCTCGATGGTGATCTGCTCCGAACCCTGGTTGATGTCGGAACGCTTCAGGAAATAGACAGAACCGCCTGTTCCCTTGAACTGGTCGCGCTGGGGCAGCGTGCCCGGCTGAGCGGCAAAACCCTGAAGGCGGGCAACCGGATCGCCGTAAACGGTGGCAGCTTCCGTTTCCAGATTGGCTTTTGCCCCATAAAGGCCGCGCTCGTAGCGGGCCAGCTCGACGCCCTCAATGCGGGTCTTGAAATTTCCCCACATGACATGGCTGCGGCCACGGTCCACCCGGGCGTAGAATTTGCCTGAGGTGGGTGCATCTTCCTTGATGAGCGAATCATCCCCATAAACCGGATAATAGTCATCTGGATCGAGCCGCCGCAAAAGCTGGCGCGGATCCTTCCGGTCCATGTTGGAAAACAGCGTATCGAGGTCTTCCTCGTTGGTATCCAGCGCTGCCGTGATGATGTAGCGGCCCCGAACCTTGCCCTTCAGATAGAAGGCGAGCCGCCCCTTGCGATAGACCGGATCGTATTCGCCCGGCTTTGCCGGCGCCAGCAATGCGCTGTCATCGCCGGTTCGGCGGCCGACCGTCAGATCAGCAAGCCCCACATAAAACCACTCGCTGTCGGGAATGTTGATGCCGCGCTCAAACTCAATACTGCGTTCGCCCTTTTCTTCATATACCGAAACACCCACCACGTGTTCCCCGGCAGGCAGAATGCGCTGAACCACGAAATCCCCGTCACCGGTAACCGGCACTTCGCGCTCCATGACCCGTACAGCCAGTCCTTGTTGGACCTGTTTTCCGTAAACGGTCACCATGCCGCCATGCACCGGAATTCCGGCCCGGGCCAGCTGATTGGTGCCGTGTGCCGGCAAGGGCGAAGCGGGCCGCTCCGGGATCATGCCACGACCGGTCTGCTCGCCACGCAGCATCATTCCGGGCAGGCGTAGCGGATCATCGCTGACAACAAGCGGCAGGGGCTCGGTTTCATCGAACCGGCCCTGAGCGTCATAGACTCGCAATACGTAGAAATGATCGCCCTTGGAACCAGGCCCGGGAAGCCAGGAGGCGTTACCCTCGCGATCCATCGGGACAACCGCCACCGGTTGCGCGTTTCCGCTGGTACGCCGCAACCCTGGCGCGGGATGAATGCGCACTTCCGCGCGCTCGATCCAGTCGGGGTAGTTCCAGTGGCCGGTGAATTCCACCAGCGCATCAGGTGTATGGATACGCGCATCCTCTGCTGTTGAGACCGAGAGGCTGCGTTCAACCCCAAGACCGTCGAATTTCACCTGGATGTCGACAGCCTCAAGATCGATGTCCGCCTGCCGGTTTGCGTCATCACGGCCGGGAGTACCGACGACCGTTTCACCATCGATGCTGATTGAAATCCCAGCTCCCAGCCCGGCGCCCTGACTTGCGGTTTCCTTGTGTTGTAAAACAGCTTCTTCCGCGGCGAGGACCGCCGAGAGATCGTCATCGCACAAATTGTCCGGAGTGCAGGCAGCGTAGGCGGTACTTGTCAGAAGACAATATGAGAACAGGCCGGCAGCCACCCTTTTCAGGGCGGTTTTCGGCCACTGAACCGTTTGCGATGCTTTTAATCTCGACATGATTCGCCGCATCCTTAACCAAGGGTAAAGAAACGGCATTTATGGTTAACATCGGATTAATAAGCCCCTGATTTTTCGTGAATTTCTGCGGCTTCGAATACCTTCCGAAACAAGGTATTTCCTCGCGCAGCCCCGCACTGGTTTTGCATTACGCAAACCACTGTCATCTGGCAGCAGTCCCACCGGACGCCACGCTAATTCACAATACGGGTTTCAACCGGAAGCGGACTGCTGCGCGGCTTCGCCGACCAGGCGCTGTCGATCAGGGTTTCAAGCCCTTCCAGCCTGCGGCGGGCAAGTGACGGATCGACATCAGGTGCGGCATAGACGATCCGCAACAGCGACGGCTCTTCTTCGGCAAGGGGCAGCAGGCCGCCAAGCGAACGCACGGTTTGTGCGGAAGGCCGCGCATCCCCTTCGGCAAAGGACGCATCGGTGACCTCAAGCCGGATAACCCTGAGATTGGCAGCGGCAAAATTCAGTTTTGCGAGCTTGCCCCGTGTCAGGCGAACAACCCGGGGATTTTCGCTGGTGACCCTGTAACCGGTTGGAAGCGTCGCAACATCGAGCTTGAGCAGAAAGTTTGATCCGATTTGACTGTCCGGTATCGCCCCGCAGGCAATCGAGTACCGGCCAAACTTGTCGGTAACAATCAGCAGGCCGCTGGGTGTTGCAAGCCGCACACCGGGCAAGCCCGGCTCTCCCTCGTCGTAATAACCGTCCTTGTCCTTGTCGTCGAATACCCGCCCGATGACATCGGAACACTGGAAGACCGGTTCGATTTCAAGCAGAACCTTTGCCCGGGCAATGTTGGTAACAATACTGCCTGCAGCCTGCGAATAACCGTAAGCAAGGTTTTCAAACTCCTCGGCCGAAGCCGACGCATTGATCGCCATGGCCAGCGTCACCGTTACCGACGTGCCCGCCGGAACATCGATGTTTGCCCATACAAGCGCCCTGCCTGAGCGGCTGCTGTATCCTGGTGCTTCTCCCGGTTCAGGCTCTCTTGCCACACCGGCAACCCGTGCACTGTCCGGCACATAGCTCATTCCGTTTGGCATGACGTCGACAATGTCGATGCCGGTTACCGGTGTCGTGCCGCCATTGCGAATGGTGATGGTATAGGACACCGGAGCCCCAATCGGCGCACGCCCCGGCACAGCACTCTTTTCCACCGTCAACTGGCCGGAAGCCGAGTTGATGGTAACCTGGGCGTTGTCGCTGCTGGAGGGTATTGCACCGCCGTCGAGGGGTGTCGTCCCTGCTGAAACCAGCGTGTTGTTGTAGACGCCGCTTGCTGCCGTAACGTTGACATCAAGCAGCACGGCGATGCTTTCACCGGGTTGCAGCGATCCGCCTGCGGTCAGCAGCGCCGTATTGGCCGATCCGTCATAGAAGGGGTCGATGGATTGGGTAAATCCTGCCGGCGCACTGTCGATCGCCTTGTTGGTGACGGTGAAGTTGCCCGCACCGAAAACAGCAGCCAGATCGTCCACCATCTGCACATCGTTGACCGGTTCATCCCCGTCGGCGGTAAGCGTCAGGCGGTATTGGACGTTGGAAGAAAAGTCCGGCTGGATATCAGGCCCCGCCACAACCTGTTTGTCGGCACTCAGGCTTGGTGACCCGCAATACTGCAGCGGTATGTTGTTGTTGAACAGGGCAGGATCACCCGCCTCGATTTCAAACCGGGTATAGAAAGGATTTGCCGCTGCCGTGTAATCGGCAAGATAGCCGCTTGAACCGAATTCGCCCGAGCCAAGCACAGCAGGATTGTCCGGCAGGTAGCTGGTCAGATCGGTCGTCCCGGAAGAAAGCCGGTCGGTGCTGGCGACCCCGCCTGCCGGCAAGGAATAGCTGAGCTCATAGGTTCCCGGCTGCGTTGCGTGGAACTGGTAATGCCCATCGCTGCCATCACGGACAATAACGATGCCATTGCTGGTACCAACCCCCGTCTGGCTGCCACCGGAAGTAAGATTTTCCACCGTGATGAGACCGCCGGAGAGTATGCGCCCGTCGGACTGGCAGTAAAAATAGCCGGTCGGATCGTAGTCCGTCTCGTTCGCTTCGCCATCTCCGTCACGGTCTGCCGTATCGTCTTCATCGCCATCGACAGCGCCGTCGCCATCGCTGTCGGGAATGCTCTTGGGCGTCGGGTTGGTATCAGAAGAATCGCCCGGTGTTTGGGTCGGGTCATCAGAAGTAACGGGCGTGGTTATCTGGTCGGAAGTGGCAAAGGCGGTATTGATCCCCGAAATCGACTGTCCGCCGGTGTTTACCGTTACCGGGATGGTGACAAGGGCGATATCGCCCGGTGCAAGCTGAACGTCTCCGGTCAGCAGCTCGATGTCCGTGTCACCGTCATATCCGCCATTGACCCCGCCACTACCGGAAAACCCGCTGGCAGCGACTGCCGGGCTGTTCATCAGGACGCCCGGAGCAATGGCGGCGGCGATATCGTCGGAAAGGCGGATTCCGGTTTGCGTCACCGCCCCGGTATTGCGCACCGTCAACTGATAATCGAAGGTAAAGACCGTTGGAAACTGTTGAACCGGTACCGTCGCTGTTTTCTTGAGTTCAAGCGAAGCAACCGGTGCAATCGGCAGTTCGTGATCTGCTGTTTGCGGCGGCAACTGATCGGAAGTGACCGTTACCGTATTGTCGATATCGCCATCGCCGCCGCCCAGTGTGTCAAGATCGCTCTGGGTGACGATGGTAGTACCGCCATAGGCCCACACCTCGCCCACATCCAGCCGGTTGTCGCTGTTGGTGTCGCCTGATTGGAGCGTCAGCGTCACATAGGGATCATCGACGACAATGCCTGTCAGCCGGATGTTGCCGGTATTGGTCAGGGTAACCTGATAGTCGATGGTGTCACCTGCGGTCAGACCGGGATTGCCATCGTCATCATTGAGGGTCCCGGTCTTGGCAACTTCCATCGCCGGATTGATGTTGAGCGGCACAGCCGTGTTTGCCGTGGCGTCGGGCAGCTGATCGGTTGAAATCGTTACCGTATTCTCGATGTTGCCGTCGCCGCCGCCGTTGCTGTCCACATCAGCCTGCGTAAGCGGATAAGCACCTGCAAAAACCCATATCTCGCCAGGGTCAAGTTCGTTGTCGCTGTCGCTGTCGCCACTGTCGAGCGCCAGGGTGACCAGCGGATCGCTGGTTGTAACCCCTGTGAGGGAAACATTCCCGGTGTTTTCAACACTCACGCCGTAGGCGATGGTATCGCCGGCGCTGACACCCGCTATGCCATCATCATCATTCAGGACACCGGACTTGCTTGCCACCATGCCCGGCGCCTGCACTACCGCCACATTGGCCGAGGCGGTTTCGCTGACCGAGTAAGTGCCGTCATCGCTAACGGTCACTGTATTGCTGAGCGTGCTCGACGCATCCATGTCGGCCTGACTTACGGTGTAACTGGCGCTGCAGGTTTCGGTGGCACCAACCGCCAGCGTGGCGATGATGGAACTTCCGTCCCCGCAATCGAGCGAAACCATCGGATCAGATACGCTGACACCGCTCAGCGGCACATTGCCGGTGTTTTCCACCATCACCGTATACGTCAGCGCGCTACCGGCTGAAGACACGCTGGCCGGAGACGCCGTCTTGGTGACCGCCATAGAAGGCGATGCCGTCAGCGGCGTCGTAACCGTCGTGCTGTCGGTTTCTCCCTCATCAGTGGCAACACTGGCCGTGTTGGTGACACCACCGCTCACATAATCGGCCGCCGTCACCGTGTAGTTCCCCGTAAGCACGCAATCGGTCTGTGGTGCAAGCGTGGCGCAGGTCGCTGTATTAGGCGTGGTGACCGTATCGGTGACCACCACATTGGTAAGTGTCACATTGCCGGTATTGGTCGCGGTAATTGTATAAACAGCATCGTCGCCCGGTCCGGAAACGCCGGACATATCCGCGCTTTTGGCAATCGAAATGCCGCCGGCCGGCGCAAGCGGGATGCTGTGGCCTGCCGTCTCATCGGTCAGCTGGTCACTGGAAACGGTAACGGTGTTGTCCAGGCTGCCATCGCCGCCGCCATTTCCATCGAAATCACCCTGGGTCAGCACATAGCTGCCGGCATAGGTCCAGGTTTCCCCAGGCGTGATCACCCCGTCACTGCCCCCGTCATTACCATCGAAAACGAGCGTCACCAGCGGATCGGAAACCGTCACACCGCTGACGGTCACGTTACCGGTGTTCTGCACCGTCACGGTGTAATCGACCGTATCGCCCGCCGACTGGCCCGGCGTGCCGTCATCATCGTTGAGCGTGCCGGACTTGACGATGGTCAGCTCCGCCGCCGTTACAATCGGCACTTCCTCGCTCACGGTCGCATCCGGCAACTGGTCACTGGAGACGGTCGCCGTATTGTCCAAATCGTCGTCGCCGCCACCGCCGGTATCAAGATCGCTTTGCTGCAGCGTATAGCTTCCCGTCCAGCGCCAGGTTTCGCCAACATCAAGCGCTCCATCGGAATCGGTGTCGCTGGCCGCATCAAATGTCAGGGTGACAAACGGATCGCTGGCCGACACACCGGTCAGCGTCACATTGCCGGTGTTCTCGGCGGTGATCTCATAGTCGACTGTATCACCGGCGGAAATGCCCGGTGTTCCGTCGTCATCGTTGAGAATGCCGGTTTTGGTGACGGTCCAGCCAGGGGCTGCATCCTCCACATCCACGCTTTGTGAATCCGTTGCGGTAACGGGACCGTCGCCAAATTGTCCCGTTACCGTGATCGTGTTTACAATCGCAGCGAGGGCGAACTGCACCTGTGCCAGCGTCAGAAAAAGTGCAAGCAGCAGCGTCGCCGGAGACTTTCGTCTCCAGCGGGCCATGCCTGCCCCCTTGCCTTGCTGCCAGCGATGCATCACGCCGCCCTCACCTTCTTCAGTTCAGGCTGCGCCTATTGCAGATTGTCGACGTCCGACTGGGTCACCACATAGGTCGTGGTAATGGTCAGGACATCGGTTGGCGCCAGCAGGTCATAGGTGCTGTCGCCGGAAACATCCGAAGAACCGCCGCCCGAATTGTTGGTGAGCGTCGCCACCCCTGAATCCGGGTTGGGCTGGGTGAAGGTTCCCGAACCGTTGAACACGTCGTTGAGCGTGATGTCGGCAATCGGGACGTTACCGTTGTTGGTGATGGTGTAGGTGTAGGTAATGGTAGTACCCACCGCCACATTGTCACCCGACCCGTCAACCGGCGAGCCGCCAACCGTCGCAACCTTCGCCATCAGCAGGGAAGCATTGGCATCTTCAAGGTCAACCGCTTCGGAAGCTGTTCCCGTTGCGGTATCGGGGTTGCCCGAAGAGTTCTCGAACCCGGCTGATGCCGTCACCGTGTTGTTGAGCGCGCCATTGCCATCAGCACTCTGCGTATTGATGTCGGCCTGGGTAACGGTATAGCTCGCCGTCCAGGAAACCTGATCGCCCGGCGCCAGATAGTCCCAGTCGTTGTCCGAACTGTCATCGGTGGAAGGTGCCCCTGAGCCATCCGGCGTCAGCGATCCAAGCGTAATCGTGGTAAGCGCCCCATCTGCATCGGTGCCGTGATCATCACTCAACGAAACATTGGTCACCCCGACATTACCGTCATTGGTAACCGTGTAGGTGTAGGTGATAACGGTGCCGACCCCCACATTGTCAGTGGTTCCGTCGGCTGTCGTCGGTCCCGCACCATAGGTGGCCGTCTTGGTCACCGTCAGTACGGGAGCTGCATCTTCCACATCAACCGTTTCCGTCGCCGGCTCGGTGATGTCGTCAGTATTTCCCGGCGAGGAGCCGGTCACCGTGACGGTGTTGGAGATGACGGCATAGGCCGGTTTCACCGCCGCCGGTAACACCATCGCAGAGATGGCAAGACATGCTGCCAGTTGCCGGATGGCTGGTGGCTTGGAGAGGTTGGTTTCTGATTGCTTTGACATCGTTTTGTTTCCCGGATTGAATTCCTTGGTTGTGCGTGGTCCCACCCAAAGTGCTCCCCCAAGCACGGAGTGCGGCCTTCGTCGCCGGACCGCAGCCAGGAACTCGAATGGCGGTGAAACCACCCGCATGCAGTAACTTCGGATCGTCCTGGAAAAATCTTCCGATAGTGCTTTGACATCTCCCTCGCCGGAAGTGGTACTCAGCGCTTCGGTTTGCACTGCAAGGCAGGTGTCCATTTGCAAGGTCGTGTAGTGCTGATCTGATTGGGTCATTGCAGGGTATCCACGTCTGTTTGGGTTACGGTGTAAGGTGCGGTGACGGTCAAAACGTCACCAGGTGCAAGGCTGTCCCACGCACCGTCGCCGGTGGCTGAGTTGGCCGAATTTCCGGTAGGAGCATTGTCGGTGAGGGTTGCGCTGTCGGCATCCGGCGCCGGTGGCGTGCCGCTGCCGCCATGGGCATCGGAAAGCTGGATCGCCGAGATCGTCTGATTGCCGGTATTGGTGATCGTGTAGGTATAGGTAACCGTGTGGCCGACCGTGACATCGGTTTTGTCGCTGGCAGACTTTGTGATGGAGAGGGCCGGGTTGGCGGTAACCGCGGTTGTGGCAGCGTCATTCGCCGGAGCCATCTCCGCAGAAGTGAAAACAGCCGTATTCACCAGGTCATTGGCATCATCGATTTGGCTCTGGGTTACCGTATGGCTTGCTGTGTAGACCCACACCTCAGAAGGTTCCATCACACCGGAAACCCCACCATCACCAGCAGGTCCGGAAAGGGTAAGGGTGGTAGCTGTTCCGTTCTGCTCCAGTGTGTCGGAGACCGAAATGCCGGTCAGCGCTGTATCGCCAGTGTTGGTGGCCGTAACCGTGTAGCCAATCACCGAACCGGCCGATGATACAATGGCGGTATCGGCGCTTTTCGAAAGCTTCACGCCGTAATCAGGCACGGCATTAACGGTGAGTGCGACGCTATCAGTGTCTGAAAGGCCACCGCCGCTGACGCTGAAGGTCAGTGTGTCGGCTCCGTTGTAGTCGGCCAAGGGGGTATAGCTGAGCCCGTCGAGTGCAGTATTGATGGCGGCCGGCGTTCCGCTGAACGTCATGTTTGCCGAGCCATTGGCACCTGAAGTCACCGTGACGCCGGTGGTGGTGGCTAAAGTCAGCACACCATTGGCTGCCGACAGGGTGACACTCATGCTGGCAGCGCCGGAATTACCGGCTACCTGCAACGCACTGGCGCCGGAAAAAACCAGCGTGTTGTCTTCATCCACCGTCTGCGCGCCGGGAGATTGCGTCAGTTCCTGGAACTCGACGTCATCCCAGATGGCTGTGCCGCGCCCACAGCAACTGTCGGTGGCTGTAACGCCAAAACCGATTAGCTGCGACCCGGCGGCAAAAGTGGTGCGAACCGTCAGATTGGCAACCGGCGCATCACCATTGTCGATGCCGCTGGCTGCGGTGGTGGTCAACCCGCCAGCAGCGGTAATCCAATGATAGGTGCCGCCAAGGCGCACCATTGGGTAGTCATAGTGAGCGATGTCGGCTGTGGTCCAATTGACCAGCAGCGCCGAGAGGAAACCGGGATCGGAAACCGTCAGTGTCTGACTGGCAAATGTGCGGGAATTCGTGCCGCCATTGTCGTCTGATACGGCGGTGAGTTGCCCTCCCGCGTAGGAAAGCGAACTGTTGGAAGGCGCAGTGGTTGTCCATCCGGTTGCACCGGAAGCAAAGTCACCATTGACAACCTGCGCAACGGCGCGGCTCGCGCCGGGCCAGGCAAACAGAAACAGAAATGCAACAAGGAAGACGGATAGCTCGGCTATCCCTCCACGCCCGCCTGCCAGCCAATAGACATTTGGCCCTGAGTGCTCTTTCACCAAAACGAGAGCCCATGCTCCTTTGTGTGAAAGTGCCCCCCACACGCACAGTTCTCGCCCTTTGATTCGGAACGTGCATACTACAATTTTCACGTGCTGTCTCTTACCTTGCGTCATTGCAGCGTATCCACGTCGTTCTGGGTTACGGTGTAGGGCGCGGTAACGGTCAGCACGTCGCCGGGGGCAAGCGCATCCCACTCCCCGTCGCCGGTGGTTGCATTTGCCGAATCTCCTGCTGGTGCATTGTCGGTAAGGGTTGCGCTGTCTGCATCGGGCGCCGGTGCCGTTCCGCTGCCGCCATGGGCATCGGAAAGCCTGATCGCCGATATCGTCTGGTTGCCGGTATTGGTGATCGTGTAGGTGTAAGTGATCGTCTGGCCGGCAGTGACATCGGTCGTGTCGCTGGCTGTTTTGGTGATGGAGAGGGCCGGTGCAGCGGCCGTAACCGTCAGCGCATAGTCCTCGATCTCGCCGTCATTGGCGGAACCGCTTGAGGCCACACCGGTTGCCGTTGACCAGCGGAAACGGGCAAAGGTCTGCGTTGTGATCGCTGTGGCCGGCACCGTCACCGCAAGCTCGATGGTTCCATTGGCAGTACCGTCACTGTCGCCGGCACCGCCATCCTGAATATCGCTCGCGATCTGCTCACCTGCACCACCGAAGGAACCATCGCCATTCCAATCGATCCAGGCTTGAAGATAGCCACCCGCCCCTGAGACGGTGACCGGAATAATAACGGGTTCACCCTGCACCATCGCGGGCAAAACAACGCCGTCATCGGTGTCGCCTGCCGCGTTGGCGTCGTTGTAGTCCGCCATCTCCGTGGTTGCATCAGCCCCGATAAGCCAGCTACCGATCCGTCTGTGATCGCCGCCGCCGTAACCCGATGTCGGCGCATCGGAGAAATCGCGCTTCAGCCGCACACCAAAACCAAAAGCCTGTTTGCCGCCGGCGGTCAGGGCGACGTTGAATGTCGGACTTCCATGGGAACTCACCAATGCGGTGCCGCCAGCCCCGCTTCCCGTGATGGTTACCGAGCTGGTGCCGGCGCCCGAAACGGTAATGCTGCCAAACTGCTCCAACAGCTCGAATGCACTTGCGCTCGTGGTTATCGAAAGGCTTTCGGCAGACGCCGTTTCCTCCACTTCGGCGGCAACAAAGTCGAGCGCGACCGGGACGCCGCCATGGGTAACTGAAAACGACAACGTGTAGGAGGGGTCTTCACCGGACACGGTGTTGATGAGACCGACAGGATTGACGCCGCCATAGACTGAGGGGAACATGTCTCCGGTCCAGTCTCCCGAACTATACGGCGAAATTGACTGGGTGATGCCGGTAATGGTCGCCGAAACTATCGTGCCGTTCGGCAGTGACCAGCTTTTGGCCACCGTCGATCCGGCAGGAAAACTGGTTGTTCCGCCACAGTTCCAGTCGAACCAGAATACCTCGTCCCCGAAACCGCCTGAACCGCCGGATGCGTAACCCGAACCCGTTGCGGTGGACCCGGCCGGACAGGAAATGTTGGACGGGGCGGAAGATGTAATCCCCGCACTGGCATAGTCATCGCCGCCGCCGTCGCCCGGTGTTGAATCCGGATCCACATAACCGGAAGCGGTGACCTCCGCGGTATTCGTGATGGATCCGGTTGAATTGACCGTCGCAACGATCTGCAGCGTGGGACTGGTGCCATTGGCAACAGTACCGATATCCCAGACCCCCGTACCGCTGGTATAGGTTCCCTGGCTCGGGGTGGCGGAGACGAAAGTCAGCCCCGCCGGCAGCAGATCGGTGACCTGCACATTGGGTGCATCCTCCGGTCCGTCATTTGTCAGCGTCAGGGTAAAGGTGACATCCTGGCCGGTCGTTGGTGTGGCATTGTCGACGGACTTTGCCAGCGAGAGGTCTGCCTGCGGCGCGCAAACCACCATTTCAATCTGGTCGGAAGCACCGCCAGAGCCGACCGAATGCCCTTCCACGGTAAATGACACCGAAGAATGCGTGCCCGAAATCAATACCGAGCCAGCGGCCGTTCCATTGGCCGTTGAAAAACTCGATTCAGAGTTCGTGGTTGTATCTCCGATCGTGCGAATGAACGAATTGTCGGCGAAGGTGTCGAAATGATCGACCCCGGCCAGCCGGTACATCGTTCCGCTGGACGCAAGGATCCACTTTGATGAGTTGGAAACGCTACCGGAATAGCCGCCAACCCGGTCGATATGAAACACCGGGTTGGTTACGGGCTTGTTGAAGCTAACCGTATAGGTGCCGCGATTACCAGAGGAAGAAGTGGGCCCGCCTGGCCATTGAAATGTGTCGACAAGCGATGCACGGCCCTGAACCGCCGTTTCGCTCCAGGCATTGATGGTATTCATCGTATTGGTCGATGAACTACCCCATGTGCCCCCCCGGATGTGCCAAGTGTCCGGGTAACCGTGATCCCGCCCGACGTTGCCGTTGATCCGCTCCAGGCCCCGGTCAGTGAAGCGCATTGCTGACTGCCCGTTGGGGCAGGCGCCGCCGCGGTATAGGTGATATGCAGATGCGCCGAGAGCAACTGTCCGCTGTCCCCATAGGCGTCAAAGTCGCAGATCCGTATCGTCCAGTTACCCGCCATTTCCTCGCCATCAAAGGCAGCAAGTGCACCGGCAGATTCTGGCCTGCGGTTAAAGGTTGAATCGTAACTTGACGTGGAGGGATGGGTGCTGCCGCCAATTACCGTACCTGCCTCATCGTTGAAGCGGGCATGCATGTTTACAGCACCATCGCCTACACCTTCTGCAAGCGTGGCCGTTGTGCCCTGTGGCGAAGTAACGAAGACATCAAGCGCCCCGCGATAGGTGTGGGTTGCCCTCACGCCAACGTCGATATCGGTTATCGTGCCGCCCGTGGGTACATTCACCGTCATGGCCGCACCGCTGGGCGTGCCGGTGCAGGATTCATCGACAATGGATTGGGCGCTGCCTGTCGAGTTATACTGGCCCGACGCCGCAACCGCTTCACTGAAAACGGCGGAAAATGACAACGCCTGCGCCGCAACCGCCGCAACGCCCGCCAGTCCTCTCAGCGAACGGCTTGGCAGTAGATTGGGGAGAAAACGGCGCCGGCGGGCACTTTCTGTGAACCGGCTGTTGAACAGACCGCTGAACCGAACAAGCACAGCAAACACCAAACGGGCCAGCGCCAAGACACCAGCCAATGCTGCCGAACCGGCTCTCAAACCATGAGAGGATACGGCACGCCGCTTACAATTCGGCCATGTCCGCCGCATTGCACCCCCTTTGCAATAACGAAACGTTAAGTGATTCGAGGGGGTTAGGTAAGATTTTGAACATGAAATCTTACCTATTGCGGCATTATTTCCGCCGTAATGGACAGGACTGTTGCCGAAAAGACTCAGCTTTCGGGATAATTCCGGTCTTCCGGCGCGCCTTGTGCCGCAGCGCAAGGCTCACACAAGAAAGCCGGGGAAGGGAATTTTCACGCCGGCTGAGGCCAACTGCTGCCACAAACCGCACGACTCCTGGGTAGAATCTTGCGCAGCCGCGCTCGGCGCCACGCGCCGCAGCCGGTCTACCAGGAAAGCAGCGAGCCGTCGTAATTGATGAAATGGCCGGTCTGGGAAAGCGTCAGGTTTTCGGCAACCGCCAAAATACCGGCAGCGCTTTCTTCCGGTGCAATATCGGCGGCCGCCCCGCCCATGTCGGTCTGCACCCAGCCCGGATGCATGGAGATAACGGCAATGCCGTCGCCACGCAGTTCGGTCGCCAGCCCCTGACATACCTTGTTGATCGCGGATTTGGACGCCCGGTACGCGATGCGGTCGGCGTTCTGATGGCTCATCGACCCCATCCAGGACGAAATGGTGACGATACGCCCCGCATCGGAGCGCTTCAGATGCGGCAGGAAGGCTTGGGTGACCGCAAGCGGCGCCAGCGTGTTGACAGCAAGGGTTTCGGCAAACCCTGCAAAATCCATGTCCAGCACCGTTTGCCGCTTCGGCCCGATAATGCCGGCATTGTTGATCAGGATGTCAATCGGCATATCGATGCTGTCAGCTGCCGCCTCAACGCCGGCATGATCGGTCACGTCAAAGACGAGCGGTGTGAAACGGGCTTCAGGAACGGCCTTTGCCTCTCCCATCGGCGCCTCAATAGCTTCGGCCGCGCGCAGCTCGCCGCCACCGGTAACGCCCAACTCGCCCTGAACCCGAAATGCATCCTCTTCGCTGCGGACCGAGCCGAAGACGCGCCAGCCCATGGTCAGCGCCTGCTGAGCCAGTTCAAAGCCGATACCACGTGCAACGCCGGTGATGAGAAGATTGGTCATTGAGAAGAAATCACCTCATGTCACATAAGAGAACCTCAAAGTCGCATTGAATTCCTGGATGTGCAAATCTCATCAAACTGATTCGTGAATGTTGACAACCAGAAATGTTCATGATCTGTTCTCGAATTGGAATCGAGGAAGAAACGATGAATTTCATCGGAAAGACAAACGGACATTCAGTTCAAGTTAATGTTCAACAAGAACGCGGCACGCAGCCGCAAGCAATATTACGTTGCGTTGACAATGCGAATTTCATGCCATTCCTAGATGATGAAAGCGTGCAACTTATTATAACATCACCGCCATACAATATCGGCAAATCTTACGAAACACGCACTCCACTAGACAAGTATTTGAATGAACAAAGAGAGCTAATTGTTGAATGTCATCGTGCATTAGCTCCATCCGGCTCAATATGTTGGCAAGTCGGCAATCACGTTGACAATGGCGAAGTTTTTCCTCTGGATATCCTACTATATCCAATTTTTGTTGAATTGGGAATGAAGCTCCGAAATAGAATTGTCTGGCATTTCGAGCATGGGCTACATTGTTCAAAGCGCTTGTCAGGTCGACATGAAACTATTCTATGGTTTACTAAAACAGATGCATATACTTTTAATCTAGACCCAATTAGGGTTCCGTCCAAGTATCCAAATAAAAAGCACTTTAAGGGACCCAAAGTAGGCCAACTTTCAGGAAATCCTCTGGGAAAGAACCCTGGGGATGTCTGGATATTTCCAAATGTCAAAAACAACCATGTTGAGAAAACAATACACCCTTGCCAATATCCGGTGGAGCTAGTTGAAAGATTGGTCCTATCTCTTACA
Source organism: Salaquimonas pukyongi (assembly GCF_001953055.1). Taxonomy (NCBI): domain Bacteria; kingdom Pseudomonadati; phylum Pseudomonadota; class Alphaproteobacteria; order Hyphomicrobiales; family Salaquimonadaceae; genus Salaquimonas; species Salaquimonas pukyongi. The sequence goes on from NZ_CP019044.1 coordinate 2,583,596, forward strand.
AACAAAGGCGATACCGTTTTTGATCCTTATGCTGGCGTAGGGTCAACGATTGTCGGCGCTATTAAACACGGTCGATCGGGTATCGGCTGTGAACTCAATCCTGAGTTCGTAGAAATCGGGAAGTCAAGGATTGAAGACTTTAGAAAAGGCCAATTGCGAACTCGCCCGATGAACAAGCCAGTTTATGATCCTAACCTCCCGAATGGCGGGCACTGATGCGCATAGTTGAATATCACTCGCATCTGAATGGCCTTGAATACCTTCTCGTTCACAAACCGAAGCTTTGGCAGGAAATTCAAGACATTGTTGCGTCAGTTGATGCCACGCAATTCAAGACAAAGGTTTCCAAGGAAAAAACCATGAAAGGGAGGCTTCTCTACGCTCCCAAAGAAATGAACAGTGCAATGAATGAAGGGTTCACCGGGCATGGATGGAAAGAATCAAGAACTTCCTACTGGGTAACAAAGGATGCCAATCTCATTCGGCGAACAATGAGCATGCCTGCCAACGAACAAAAAGAAGAGATTGAAGCAGCGGGTTATTCTCCCATCTTCTCTTACAACCAAACTGACTTTGTCAAAGATCGAGTAGCAGTTGAGGTCCAATTTGGAAAATACTCCTTCGTGGCATTTGATCTATTCGTAAAGCATATGGCTTTTTTTGTTGGCGACGTGATTGATTTGGGGATCGAAATCCTCCCGATGAAAGAACTTCAAACAGAGATGTCCTCTGGACCTGGTTACTACGAGGGAGAGTTGTACAATCTTATACGCCAAGGCCGAGGCAGTCCTGCTGTTCCCTTGGTGATTGTTGGTGTGGCTCCCTAATCCCTCACCTAGTCAGCCTTTTATACGTCACCCGTTTCGGATTAACGCTATCCGGTCCCAGCCTTCTGATCTTGTCGGCTTCATAGTCCTCGAAATTGCCTTCGAACCATTCCACATGGCTATCGCCCTCGAACGACAGGATATGGGTTGCCAGCCGGTCGAGAAACATGCGGTCGTGGGAGATCACCACCGCGCAGCCGGCGAAGTTCTCCAGCGCTTCTTCCAGTGCTGCCAGGGTTTCGGTGTCGAGATCGTTGGTCGGCTCATCCAGCAGCAAAACATTGCCGCCCTCCTTCAAAAGCTTCGCCATGTGTACGCGGTTGCGCTGGCCGCCCGAAAGCGTGCCCACTTTCTGCTGCTGGTCACCGCCCTTGAAATTGAACGATGAGCAATAGGCGCGTGAATTTACCTCGTGCCCCCCGAGCTTGATGACATCGTTTCCACCGGAAACTTCCTCCCACACAGTTTTGTTGGGGTCGAGTGCATCGCGGCTCTGATCGACATAGGACAGCTGCACGGTATCGCCAATGCGGATTTCGCCGCTGTCGGGCGCTTCCTGTCCGGTGATCATGCGGAACAGGGTCGTCTTGCCGGCGCCGTTCGGGCCGATCACGCCGACAATGCCGCCCGGCGGCAGCTTGAAATCGAGCTTGTCGATCAGAAGCTTGTCGCCATATCCCTTGGAAATCTGCTCGGCCTCGATCACCACATTGCCGAGGCGCTCGCCCACGGGGATGACGATCTGCGCATCGCCGGGCCGCCTGTCGGCCGCGCTTTTCACCAGTTCGTCATAGGCCTTGATGCGGGCCTTGGATTTTGCCTGCCGCGCCTTGGGGCTGGAGGTGATCCACTCGCTTTCGCGCGCGATCGCCTTTTGGCGTGCAGCTTCCTCGCGGCCCTCCTGCGTCATGCGCTTGGCCTTGGCTTCCAGATAGGCGGTGTAATTGCCCTCATAGGGAATGCCGCGGCCGCGGTCGAGTTCGAGAATCCAGCCGGTTACGTTGTCGAGAAAATAGCGGTCATGGGTAATCATCAGCACGGCACCGGGATATTCCCGCAAGTGCTTTTCAAGCCAGGCGATGGTTTCTGCATCAAGGTGGTTGGTCGGCTCATCCAGCAACAAAAGGTCGGGCTGGGACAGCAGCAGCTTGCACAACGCAACGCGCCGGATCTCACCACCTGAAAGCTTGTCGACGCTGGCTTCTCCCGGCGGACACCGCAGCGCATCCATTGCCATTTCGACCTGGCTGTCGAGGTCCCAAAGGTTCTGGGAATCGATGATGTCCTGCAGTTTGGCGCCTTCTTCCGCCGTTTCGTCGGAATAGTTCATCATCAGCTCGTTGTAGCGGTCGAGGATCGCCTTTTTCTCCGCCACCCCTTCCATGACGTTTTCAGCCACGGTCTTGGAGGCATCAAGCTGTGGCTCCTGGGGCAAATATCCGCAGGTCGCTCCCTCCGCCAGCCAGGCTTCGCCGGTAAATTCCTTGTCGAGGCCCGCCATGATGCGCAGCACGGTGGATTTACCGGCCCCGTTCGGCCCAGAATGCCGATCTTGGCGTCCGGATAAAAGGAAAGGTGAATGTTCTCGAGAACCTTCTTGTTGCCATAGGACTTGGAAAGCCCCGACATGTGATAGATGAACTGGCGCGCCATGAAAGGATTGCTCCGCTGTGCGAACGATGGAAAACTGGCAGGTGTTTAGGGTCAAGACTCAATGCTGTTGAGGAAATGGCGCCCGATATGACAAGAAATACGGGGAAAAGCTCGAAGAGCGGGGTTTATCCCCCGGCCGGGAACTTTGACGTGGTAGTTCGCAGTCATTGCGGGGCGTCCAAACGATGGGGTGAATTTGCCATGCTGCGTCGTCGTAAATGTTTGAAAACCAGTTGGTTTCCTGCACATTTCCTCCTGGCATCAAGACAAATTTCCTCCCACCATTTCATCAATAGCATTGAGTTTTGACCCTAGGAGATTTGCCACTGCACCGCAATTGATACGGCAGAACTCACCGGCATCGCAAGATTGACCACTTCAGCGATATCCCCGCCAGGGCAGCAACAGGAGCATTCATGGCAGCTTGGAATGATCACCAGACCCTGAAAAGCCCGACTGGCGCAAATCTGGCTGTGCGCATGAGCAAGGCAAAGGGCAGGCGCAAGGCGAGGGCCATCGTTCATATCAATCACGGCATGGCTGAACACTCTGTCCGTTATGCCCGCTTTGCCGATGTCCTCAACAAGGCCGGCTATCACGCCATCGCGCAGGACCACCGCGGCCACGGCAAAACCAGCGCTCCCGATGCGCCCCTGGGCATTTTCTCCAACAGGGATGGCGCAGAAAAGGTGCTGACCGATTGCCACACCGTAAACGCCCATGCCCGCAAAACCTGGCCGGGCCTGCCCGTCATCTGGTTCGGCCACTCCATGGGTTCGATCATCGGCGTCAACTACTGCATCCGGCACTCCGATACGATCAGCGGGGCAGTGCTATGGAATTCCGGCGTCGACGGCGGTGCATTGCTCACAGTGTACAAGACACTTTTGAAACTGGAGCGAATGTTCAAGGGCTCCGATGTGCCCAGTGCAATCGCCCAGAAACTCACCTTTGATGCCTGGAACAGAAAATTTGCCCCGAACCGGACGGAGTTTGACTGGCTGTCGCGAGACGAGGCGGAAGTGGACAAATACGTCGCCGATCCGCTTTGCGGTTTTCCCTGTTCGGTTGGGCTCTGGCTGGACGTTTCCAGTATGATCGCCACAGGCGCAAGCGATCGGGAACTCGGCAGGATCAAAAATGCGCTGGCGATGAACCTGCTGGGCGGGAAGGCCGATCCCTGCACGGACAGCGGCAAGGCGATGACACGCCTGGCCGCGCGCCTCCGAAAAACCGGCATTGCCGACCTGACAGTACGAACGGTTCCCCAAACCCGGCACGAAACCCTTAACGAGATCAACCGGAACGAGGAAACCGCAAATCTGCTGGCATGGCTGGACAGCCGGTTCAACTGACCAGCCTTGACGCAACCACGGTTAGACCGTTTCCGCCTTGATGGCGGGATCGTTGATTTCGCGGGCTTTCTGGCGCATCAGCCGTTTCTGGTACTGGCTCTGTACGATGTCAACGAGCACCAGCACGATGATGACGAAATAGAAGGTGGATTTCGCCATTGGCTCGACGGCATATCCGGCCAGTTTGATATGGGCCAGATGACCGCCTTCGGAAACCAGCAGAATGCCAACGATGAACAGGATGAAGAGGCCCAGCACTTCATAGAGCCGGTTCTTCTTCAGGAATTCCGCCACGCGGTCGGCCAGCACGATCATCAGGATACCCGACAGAATGATTGCCGTCGCCATGACCAGAAAGACCTTGGTCAGCGCCAGTGCCGAGAGAATGGAATCGAAAGAGAACACCAGGTTCATCAACACGATGGATACGACAACGCCGGCAACCGATTTTGCTCCCCCATTGTCTGCATGTTCGATGTCATCCACCGACAGCATGTGCATGATTTCCTTTACCGCCGTGTAGATGATGAACCCGCCGCCGAACAGCACGATCAGCGAATGGCCGTTGAAGGTGCCCTCGAACAGGCCAAACAGATCAAAGTGGAACAATTCATCCTGGAAATACTCGATGGCGTTCATCACCACGAAGAGCAGGATGATGCGTAACACGATCGCAAGCCCGATGCCCCATTGGCGCACCTTGCGCTGGCTTTCTGCCGGGGCCCGCTTTGACTCAATGGAAATATAGAGCAGATTGTCGAAGCCCAGCACAGCCTGCAGGGCAATGAGCATTGCCAGCGTAAACAGGTTTTCGATCGAAAACAGCGCTTCCATGAATGATCTCCCGTAAGATTTGCCGCCTGTCGCAGGGTTCGGAGTGCTCCCGATTGCACGGGTTTTAAGGAGGATGCAGCGCCGCCGCAATATCCCCGAACCGCCAAAAGGCCTCCCCGGCAATAAAACAATTTGTTTACCAAGACAGCCGAAACCCGCCCATTTTACTCAAGTTTTAGATAAATCACGCGGCCCTTTAAGGGATGCGTACACCCTTCTTCGCTATGCTCGCCCTGGAATATTCTCTTAGCAGGGGGCTAAAATGAGCGGGAAACTCGCCGTCATGGCCGGTTTGGCGGTGGTCTTTGGGGCCACATCTTATTATGCGGGCAACCAGTATCTGGACAGCCAGGCCAAGGCACGCCTCAACGAAATCGAAAGCAGTCAGGCTTCCATCGAAGTCGGGCAGGTCGTTATTGCCACCGACGATCTGCGCTTTGGCGACACGCTCGCTGCCGACAAGTTGAAACTTGTTTCCTGGCCGAAAGACTCCATGCCCGAAGGCGCTTTTGCCTCCATTGAGGCTGCCGTTGGTGAAGGCCAGCGCAAGGTGCTCAAGGCCATCACCAAAAACGAGCCCCTGCTGGAAGTAAAACTCAGCGGAGAAGATGGCAGGGCAGGCTTGTCCGGCATCATAGCCGAAGGCATGCGCGCGGTGACCATTCCGGTCGACACCGTCAAGGGTGTTGGCGGGTTCGTCCAGCCCGGCGACCGGGTCGATATCGTCTTTTCCCAGCGCGACCGCCACTCGGGCCGGCAGACGGCCAAGATCATCATGGAGAAGGTCAAGGTACTGACCGTCGACCAGGAGGCGGACAATGTCGGCTCTCCCAAGGTTGCCAAGACTGTTACGCTGGAAACCGATGCAGAGGGCGCACAACGCCTTGCTCTGGCCGCGGAAGTGGGGCGGCTGTCGCTCCTGTTGCGCGGCATGGGCGATGAAGCATCGGTGGAAAAATCCGTGGTTTCTTTCGGCGGTCCGGCAAAACGCGGCGAGGAAAGCGCAGACGGCGCGCCCGATCCGGCCGCAGACGGTCAGGGCAACGGCATTCTCTCTTTCCTGAACAGTGAAAAGAAATCGCAAACCATTCGGGTGGTGCGCGGCGAGGAAGTGCGCGAAGCGACAGTCCCCGTGCACAAGCAATTGAAAAAGAAGAAGATACAGTAACCGGCTGTGGGACCGCGCAAGCGCGGTATGAAGGGATCGGTCATGAGCAAGTTCAATCGTGTCACCAAAACAGGCTACCTGCCGCGCCTTGCGGTCGTCATCTTCATGATGGCCATCGCCATAACGGTAACCTTCGGCCTTTCGTCAACTCCGGCAAAAGCTGACGGCGTAATCAAGCTTGCCGCCTCCACCAAAACACGGTCAATCAAGGTGCCGCTTGCCAAACCGACGACATTCCGCACTGACACGCCATTCAACGAAATCGTGGTTGGCGATCCGGACCTTGCCATCGTCACCCCGCTGACCGACCAGTCATTTTATGTGGTCGGCTACAGAAAGGGCTTGACCGGTATCGCCCTGTTCAACGAAGCGCGCGACCTGATCGGGTCACTGGATGTGGAAATCGGTCCCGATGCCGGCAGGATCAACGAAGACCTGCGCGCTGCCCTTGGTGATTCCGGCGTGAAAGCCACCACCAACAATGGCAGTGTTGTCATCACCGGAAAGGCAAAATCGCCCGCCGCGGCCGAAAAAGCCCGCAAGATCGCCAAAAAATTCGACGAAGATGCCATCGACACCATCAAGGTTCAGTCCTCGACCCAGGTTCAACTGGCAGTTCGCTTTATCGAGGCCCAGCGCAACAAGACCAAGGAATTCGGCATTGGTCTGCGCGGTGACAAAAACCGTGTTCAGGGTTATTCCGGCGGTTTTATCACCGGCAATCTGACCAATGCACTGGTCAGCGGCAGCCTGCCGTTCGGCCAGGTCATTACCAGCCTGATCTCCCACGGGCTGGATGTCGACGTCCTGGTGCAGGCCCTTGAAACCAGGGGCGTTGCCCGCCGCCTAGCCGAGCCCAATCTGGTTGCCCTTTCCGGCGACAAGGCCAGCTTCCTTGCCGGTGGCGAATTCCCCTTCCCGGTGGCTGCCGAAGACGGCAAGGTCACGGTTGAATTCAAGAAATTCGGTGTCGGGCTCGATTTCACGCCCACCGTGCTCGACAACGGAATGATCCACCTCAACATCGCACCGGAAGTCAGCGCCATCGACAACACGTCATCAGTGAAATTCAACGACATCGAAATCCCCGGCCTGATTGTGCGCCGCGCCAATACGACGGTCGAACTGCGTGACGGCCAGAGCTTTGTCATGGCTGGCCTGCTGCAGTCGAACGGCATTTACGACGTGCGCAAATTCCCCTGGCTTGGCGACCTGCCCATTCTTGGCGCGCTGTTCCGGTCCAGCGCCTACCGCAAGAAGGAAACCGATCTGGTGATCATCGTGACGCCACGGCTCGTAAAGCCGCTGGTGCCCGGCACCAAGATTGCTTCCCCGCTCGATGCAACGGCTGCACCCAATGATGTCGACATGTTCCTCGACGGGAAAACGGAGATCTCCCGTGCGCAGCTGCGCACCATGGCCGAGACCGAAGCCGGCATTCTGCCGGCCGGGCACATTCTGGACTTTTGATCGAAAGGCATCGGAACGATGAAGAACTCACTCACTCTTGCCTTGCTGGTCCTGCTCGCAGGCTGTCAGGAATACCTGGTCCGCAGCGACATGGTCAGCCCCTATACGGGCAATGCCGTGATTACCAATCAGGCACAGCAGACCATCGATCCATGGCCGCGCTATGTCTATGACACCAATCTGAAGACCAGCGGCAAGCGTCAGGCAGACGCCGTGCGCAACTATCGCAACGCGCACGAAGAAAGCCAGGCTGCAGCTGCGGTGGTGGTTCCCGCCCAGCAGACCAGCAATTCTGGTTCCAGCACGCAGCAATAAGATACCAATGCCGGAGAAAAACCGGCAGCATCCCGGCTTGATCCCGGGAGGTTAGCCAGGAAACGGGGACACGAAATGACAGGCTCGCAAACCGAAGCGAACATCCGCAAGACCTTGCTGATCTCAACCGATCACGAACTGATCGGCATGGCAAAAGGCGCCTTCGACGCTTCCGGCGAAATCCGGATTGCCGTGCTGCAGAAACCAGTCAGTGAGGTTGCCACCGAAATCCGCGAATCCCATTACGACGCGCTTGTGATCGACCTCGATGCCACCTCCGTGACAGATTTCGAACAGCTGCAGAAAATCAAGCGCATGGCCGGCACTTCGACCGCCATCATCGTGATTTCGGAAAACTTCTCGCCATCAGCGGCAAGAATCCTGATCCAGCTCAAGGTCACCGACTTTCTTGTCAAGCCGATGGCAACGTCGGACTTTGTCCGCTCGATTAACAATGCGCTGAAACTGTCCTCGCAAAACGCCCAGGTTGAACCGCAATTCCTTGCTTTCATGCCAGCTTCCGGCGGGGTGGGAAACACGGTGCTGGCGCTGGAAGCCGCAGCCATTCTCAACCGCTACGGCAAACAGGTCGGCCGGTCGACCTGCGTGGTGGACCTCAACTTCCAGCACGGTTCCTGCGCGGAGTATCTCGACCTCGAACCACGCTTCGACATCAACGAGATTGAAAACGCCCCGGAACGTCTTGACCGGCAGTTGCTCGACGTCATGCTGGCTCGCCACGCAAGCGGTCTGTCGTTGATTGCAGCCCCCAACAAGCCAAGCGACATGCGCTCGTTCAAACCGGCACTGGTGGTGCGCCTGCTTGATCTCGTCTCGGCCTATTTCGACTATGTGGTAATCGACATGCCGCGCATTTGGTTTCCCTGGACCGAAACGGTTCTCATGGGCTCCAACCGGACCTTCATTATTGCCGACATGACGGTACCCTCGATCCGCCATGCCCGGCGCACCATCGCCGCCATTGAGGAAAAGGGCGGCAACCAGATCAAGCCGCAGGTCATCGTCAACCGCATGGACACCCGCAAAAATGTCGCCGGCCTCAACGCCACCGACGTGACAGCGGCCCTTGACGGGCACCTGGTGGGTACCATTCCGAACAACTACATGCTGGTGCGTGATGCAGTGGACCGGGGCGTGCAGCTTTCTGAGATCGATCCGGCCAACAATGTGACGGCATCGCTTTCGGCCATCATTGGCCAGAACGATGAGAACGCCGAAGCGGAGGAGGACGGAAAGTCCTCCATTCTGGCCTTCGGACGCAAGCTGTTCCGGCGCAAGGCGGCATGAGGAACAGCAAATGAACAACCGTTTTTCCGCCCTTCAGAATTTCAGCTTCGACGAAGCCATGTTCGATGACACGGCCGCCGAACCGCCTGCATCCCAGGTTGAAAAGGAACCGCAGCCACAGCCGGAGTCCGGCCCTCCGCCCCGGCAGGAACCTAAGTCGGCATCCCAGCCTTCCGGCCAGGAAAACGGCGCCAGCCAGAAGAAGATACTTGAGGCAAAGTCCAAACTGCATCGCAAGATGCTTGACGAATTCAATCTGGCAGCGCTCGAAAAACTTCCGCGGGACCAGCTTGTCAGTGAAGTACGTAAATTCGTTTCAGACTATGCCAGCGAAGAACGCCTCGCCTTCAACAATTCCGAACTCGACCAGTTTGTCGGCACCGTCGTCGATGAACTGACCGGTCTTGGCCCCCTGGAACCGATGATGCGCAATCCCGACATCTCGGACATTCTCATTAACGGGCCCGACAATTGCTATGCCGAGATCAGCGGTGTTTTGCAGCGCGTGCACATCCCTTTTCAGGATGAAGCCCACCTTCTGCGCATCGTCAACAAGATCGTTGCCGCCGTCGGCCGCCGTATCGATGAATCAAATCCGATGTGCGATGCCCGCATGGCGGACGGTTCGCGCTTCAACGCCGCCATCCGTCCGATCGCCATCGACGGCCCGCTGGTATCAATCCGCAAATTCTCCAAGAACAAGCTGAGCCTTGAAAAACTGGTTGAGTTCGGCGCTCTCACAACACCGATGGCGGAAGTGCTTCGCCATGCCGTGCATTCGAGGATGACGACAATCATCTCCGGCGGCACCGGTACCGGCAAAACCACCATGCTGAATGCGCTTTCTGCATTCATCAGCGAGAAGGAACGCATCATTACCATTGAGGATGCTGCCGAACTTGCCCTTCACATCCCCCATGTGGGCCGGATGGAAACCCGTCCCGCCAACAATGAGGGTTCCGGCGAAATCAAGCAGCGCGACCTGGTAAAGAACGCCCTGCGCATGCGGCCAGATCGTGTGATCCTGGGCGAGGTGCGCGGCGAAGAAGCCTTTGACATGCTGCAGGCCATGAACACGGGCCATGAGGGATCGATGGCAACGATCCATTCAAATACTCCGCGCGATGCCATATCCCGCCTTGAGCAGATGCTCGGCATGACCGGAATGCCGATGACCGTCAATTCAATCCGCAGCCAGATATCAAGCGCCATCCATCTGATCGTTCAATTAACCCGGCTGTCTGATGGCCAGCGCAAGATCACTTCCATCGCCGAGGTTACCGGCATGGAAGGCGATGTCATCCAGATGCAGGAAATCTTCAAGTTCTGCCGCACGGGCATGACTGAAGAAGGCAAGATCATCGGCCATTTCGAGGCAACCGGGGTGCGGCCGCGCTTTCTTGAGCACCTTCTTGCCCTCGGTGTTGAACTGCCCGGCGAATATTTCGAACCGGGTCACCGGTTGTAGGGGGCGGCAATGGTTATCAGCCCCGTCGTCATTTTTTCCGTTTCCATCATGGCCTGCTCGGTCCTGGCGGTGGAAGCAGCCTATCTGTTCTTCGCCCGAAATACGGCAGCGAAGAGTCAGATCAACCGGCGCATGAAGTTGTCGGAGAAGACAGAGGCGACACAGCACGACATTCTGCTTCAGTTACGCAAGGAACGCGGCATGGATGCGCGTGGTCGTGGCATTCTGCCAATCAAGGCGCTTAACAGGCTGATCATCCAGGCTGGCATCACCACCGGCCTGAAGAAGTTCGCCGTTTATCATCTGGTCTACGTGCTCGTTGCCTTCCTGGCGCTGCTGTTTGCCACCCGTTCTTTTCTGCTGCCGGTCGCTTCGCTCCCGGTAACCGCCTTCATTCTTCCCTATCTTTGGCTGCGCTGGCGCCACAACAAGAAGACCAAGCTGTTCGGCAAGCAATTGCCCGAGGCAATCGATCTGATTACCCGCAGCCTCAAGGCCGGCCATCCCGTTCCTGTGGCCTTGACCATGGTATCGCGTGAAATGCCCGACCCGATTGGTACCGAATTCGGCATCGTGGTCGACGAGGTCACCTATGGTTCTGATCTGGTAAGCGCCCTGATTTCTTTGTACGAGCGCATTGGTCACCCCGATCTGCCGCTGCTCGTCTCGGCCGTTTCCATCCAGTCGACAACGGGCGGCAACCTGCGCGAAATTCTCGACAGCCTGTCCAAGGTCATCCGCGAGCGGCTGAAGATGAAAGCCAAGGTGAAGGCGATTTCCTCTGAGGGGCGCCTTTCCGCCGGATTTCTCTCGGCCATGCCCGTCCTGCTGTTCATGGTGCTGCTGTTTCTGCTGCCCGACTACTATGGCGGCATTTGGGGCGAGCCGATGACCTGGTACATGTTTGCAGGCCTCGGGTTCTGGCTTGTGATGGGCAATCTGCTCATTCTTAAAATGGTCAGCTTCAGGGTGTGACGGCAATGATTGAGCTCATTGAAACCATCGAACTGCCCGTACTGGCCGCAATCTTCGCCGGCCTGCTCATGTTTGGCCTGATTTTCTATTTCTGGCAGTCACGGGCTCAGGCACGGGCGCGGGCGGAAGTACGCAAGCGCCTTGATATTTCATCCAGAAAAGACAGGGGCGCTGGTTCTGGTGCGCCATCGGCAAAGAGGGCCGCCGGCGCTTTTGCAACCCGCATCGCCAACCGGACAGACAAATACTATTCGGTCAACGACCCAGGCCAGCAGCGCAAGATGCAGATGCGCCTGATCCGTGCCGGCTATCCGCAAAAGGGTGCACTGGGCTACTTTCTGGCCGCCCGCCTTTGCCTCGGCATCGCCCTGCTGCTGGCTGCTGCCGGGTTTGTCTTCACCTTCCTTCCCGAGAAGGAAATGACCCACAAGGCACTCATCATCATGCTGGGTGCCGCCGGTGGCTATTTCTTTCCCAATTTCTACATCAACAAGCGCATCAAGGAGCGCGAGGCTGAAAACCGCCGCGGCTTTCCCGATGTGATGGATCTGATGGTGGTCTCCTCGGAGGCCGGCTTGACCATTGAAGCCTCCATCGAGCGCATCGCACAGGAAATCAGCCGCACCTATCCGATCCTGAGCGAGCAGCTTCAGGTCGCGGCAATCGAGGTCAGGGCCGGCAAGTCCCTCGACGAAGCCCTGCGCGCCTTTGGCGAGCGGGTGGGTCTTGAGGAGGTCCAGGGGTTTGCCACCATGATCCAGCAGTCCAAGGAACTTGGCACCAGCGTTTCCGATGCCCTGCGCGTCTATAGCGATGAAATGCGCCACCGCCGCATGATGGCCGCTGAGGAAAAAGCCTATGCCCTCCCCGCCAAGCTTTCCGTGCCGGTCACTGCTTTCATCCTGCCCATCGTTATCGGCGTTGCCGTCATCCCCACGATTGTGCGGCTGACAACGCAGTAGAAGACGGCGCTGTCAGACAGCACCAATAACCGTTTGCAACCTCTTGGTAAGCATAGCTGTAACAAACGGCATTTTAAGCGATCTTTCCATTTCAAGTAGAAGCTCCGTTAAGAGCGGTCTGCTAGATTTGCCCCATAACAACAAGAAAAAAAGTGCAGCAGGGGGCACTCCATGACATCCCTTCTTTCGAAGGCGGCGCTTGCCGCGCTCATCGCTTTACCGCTGGCAGGTTGCAACACGACCGGAACGTCCAGTCATGCTCCGGCAGATTCTTCCAGCTTCGTGTATGCGCGCGATGGCATCGTCACCCATTCACCACAATCCGATCATGTCAGCCTGAAGGGCGACAGTTCGAAGCGCTTGCTGGAACTGGGCAAGGAAAACTTTCGCCTTCAGAACTACGGCCTCGCCGAACGGTATTTCCGCAAGGCAGTTGCCCGCCGTACCGACAATGCAGGTGCCTGGGCCGGCCTCGCTGCCGCCTACGACCAGCTCGGAAACTTCGAGAAGGCTGACCGCGCCTACAAGGCACTGGTAGAGTTGAAGGGAAATGACGCCCGCGTGCTGAACAATATGGGCTATTCCTATCTGCTGCGTGGCGATTACAAAAAAGCGCGCAAATACCTGAACCGCGCGCAGGATTCCAATCCGGGCCTCGATCAGGTTCAGGGTAACATCCACCTGCTGGAAAAAATCGCACGCACCTGAAGACAGGCGTTACAGTATCAATTCATGCCGGGCGCCGGGATTATCCGGTAGGCCCGGCATCGCATTTTCAGGGATTGCTGCAAATAAACGCAGACACGGTAGCGGGTTTCATCACCCCGCTTTACCGGCACTGCAACAAACTCCGGCAAGGCCCCTCCCCCGGCAGCAGACCAAATAACAAAGCTTCGGCTAACATCCATCGTCTGAACGCGCAGTTCATCTGTCTGCCAGTTGGCACCAATCGCCGGTACCGGTAGCAATACGCTTTCAGAAAATCCCACGATCTCCATATCGCGGATCTGCGCGTTCCGGGCGGGGACTTGTCCGGAAAAGGTGATTGCAGCCGATGAAGCCAGCCCGCAGTCCGGCATCAACGTCACCACTGCCGCCAGCGCGACACAGACCTTCGCGCAAAAATGTCTCCAGACAGCAGCTTGTACACCAGGCCATGTTTCATTGTGAAACGTCATGGCGAAGGCTGTGCAAGAAACGGGCCGGTTTACTTACAATTTACCCTGAGACTCAAAAGCTTCCCGTAAAGGAAAATACCTGCCGAAGGGTCACCTGCGTTTACCAATTTCTAATCGATAACAGGTAATTTCTCACCTAGCCAATACAGGGGTTGTGGCTGAAGAAGTGGGGATTTTCCAACACGAATTCGGGCCCTGTTTGGTAATAAAAAAACAGGAGAGTCAAACATGAAGAAGTCAATTCTGGCTGCTGGCGCGGCAATGCTCGCGCTCGCACCTATCAACGCGCATGCGGTAACCGGCAACGTTATTTTTAATGGTACCGTCACGCACACTTGCACCATCACCGTCGGCGGCACTGCCGGTTCGCTTGATGTTGATCCCGGGTTCCAGACCCTTTCATCGAGCATCGGCTCCGGCTCTGCGGGCACCGCAACGATTGTCGCCACCGGTAACGGTTTCGACGTCAGTGTTGATACACCGTCGCTTTCCAAGCCGGCTGAAGACACGACCAGCGAAACGCTGAGTGCTTCCTACTCCACCACGGGTGCTTCTTCGGTGTCGGGTACCGACGCTTCGGCAGCAAACGACCTCAACAACGGTACGACAAACGTATCCGTCAACATGCAAGCAGCAAAGTCGGGTTCCGACGTATTCGAAGCCGGCGCCTATACGGGCACGGTCGTACTTCGCTGCGAATAACACTCCAGAAAGGCACAGACACGACATGAACAAGACATCCATCTTTACCAGGATTACTCTCTCTTCATTTCTTGGCTGTGCCTTTGCGCTCACGCTGCTGCCGAACGAGGCAGCAGCACAAGCCATGTCTCCCATGAGGGGGCAGGTTCAGAGCTTTACGGACTCGTTTGCGTTGAAGGTTTACCCGTCGAACCCGTACAATCATCGTATCCGCGTTGAAGTGAAGGTCTACGACCAGCACTTCAACCCGGTACCTGCGAGGGTTACACCAGCCGAATTCACCCTCGGTGGCAGAAACTCCCGCCCCGTAACGGTCATGGTGCCGTTTGATGGATCCAACCAACGTAAAGTCCGTGTCTGCACTGAGTCTGTTCCATTCCCGGGAATAGGCGGAAAAACAACAACAACAATAAAGGCGCAGATATGTGGGAAATTTCTAGGGGAGCGGTTAAACTAGCCATTATGGCTCTGGCAGCATTGGCCTTTTCAGGCGTCAAGGCAAATGCCCAGGATACCACCATCAATCAGAACATCTCCGGCTTCAACCTGCCGGGCGTCACCCTGCCGCAAGGCCATGACGAGGTGCGCGCTGCAGACGGCACGACCTGCCGCACGGCAGTAGGCGGAAATGGAGCATATATGGATTTGGGCGTGATCGGAAATCCCGAACGGACGACCTCGGGCGAGAGCAGTTTCTCGGCCTACGGACGCATCGTGGTTCCGCTCGGCGCCAACCGAAAGCGCGTGGACTGCACCAGGCTTTACGATCTTGAGGTCGCCCGCCTGGAAATGGAACTCAAGCTCATGCAGATGGGTTTGAACCGGGGAATTGCACCCATTGCGGAAGGCTCTTCAAGCCATGCCGGCTCAACGCCAGCTGCTTCCGGCGAGGTTGCAGCACCTGCCGGCACCGATGACATCAAGGTAGCGCAGATCAAACCTGCCGAATCCAAAACCGCCGCTGGCGATGATGATGGAGACGATTGGGCAGACGATGGCTGGACGACAGAAGGTCTGAAGAAGAAGTGATGGGATGACAGTCCGGCGCAAACACCTTGCAGCATGCAGCAGCACCCCCAAAGCTGGTTTCACCGGAACCAGGTTGGCTGCGCTCTGCCTGGCCGCCGCCCTTCCCTTCTCCGCCAACGCACAGGAAATCCCTCAAACCGCCGACGAGATCATCGAGGAGGCGCTGGAGGGCCAAACGCATTTGAAAAAAGGCCAGCACCAGCGCGGCAAAAACTACTGTCAGATCGTCCTTGGCAATGAGGGGGTTCTTCGCGAAGTGCCGGGCCTGTTCGAGCTGTCCTCGAAATCGGGCGGCGGGCGGCCGGGCACCGCCCAGGTCATGACGTCCAATTCATCCTATCGTCTCAGCGTCGATGCGCCGCTGGGCTTCCACACCGCTCCCAAGGGAGGCAATGACGGTGTTGTCATGACGGCCACGTTTAATGGCCATGGCGCTTCCAACTTTTCCGAGACACCGGGAAACATCCAGCACAAACTCAAAAGAGGCACCACGAGTATTGAGGCCCATCTGGTTGCCCACCGCAATGGCGAACCTTTTCCGGCCGGAAACTACGCTGCAGTCATTACCCTGAGATGCGAGTGAGGGTGGCAGGCATGTGTAACCGGCAAATCAAAGGCCTGGGAGCAATCCTGCGGAAAGCGGCCGCGGCGGTAGTTGCCGCCATGATCATTCTTCTGCCTCCGGTTTCTGCCACCGGCGGCAGTGGCACGCTTCACTTCGGCGGCAACATTACCTATTCGAACGCGTGTGCCATCGTGGTCGGCGCGCCGGGAACGATCACGCCCAATGCCGACAGCACGAAACTGAGCTCAAAGAATGCCGGCGGACAACAGGGTGTCGCCGACATCTATTCGATCCGCCGCTATCGGATTTCCGTTTCCTCGCCGGACTTTTTCACCAATGCACCGTCCGGCGGCAACGACACCACAACCTTCACAACAACGTTCTCGGGAGAAAGCCTTTATCGCGGCAGGGATTTTGCCGAGCGGCCAGGTGACAACTCTGTTCGCCTGCGCAGAGGCTACAGCATAACGCGGGTCTATGTGGACCTGGAGGCAGAGCGCCCGGATTCGTTTCCGTCGGGCGACTACACGGCCGTTACCATCGTAAGGTGTGAATAGGGACTTTCGAACAAAAGTCTGGTTCGGCAAGTCAGCCTTTCGCCGCCGGCTCCACCTTTTCCAGAATCTGGCTCCAGGTCATTTTGCCATTGCCGATCTGTTCCTTGACCGTAACGCCAAGCGCCGGTGCAAACCAGACATAGTGGACCATTTGCCGCGGCAGGCCTGCAGGGGTCGGCAGCTTAACCTTCATCGCCTGGTAAACACCGGCTGGCAGTTTCAGCCGCTCAATGCCGATGACCGTGACGATACCGCCACCCTGGCTGATCTTGCCGCTGTTATGATCTTTCATCTTCCACTGCATTACCCACTTGTCGCCCGCTTTCATGGGGAAACGGTAACGCTCTTCGACAGGTTTGAACGTCGTTAATGCCTTGTCGCGGGAATCGCGATATCCCTTAAGGCCGAAATTGCCGGTGTCGTAATACGCAAATGTTGTCTGATCGAGACCCTTGACGGACTTGAACCGGACATAGGTTTTATCGCCCTTGGCGAGGGTGCCATCGGCAACATAGCTGATGACCGGCGGCAGCGTGGACCAGTTATTGCGCCAGGTAAAAACCGTTCCCTTCTCGGGCGGCCGGTAATGTGTGATGACGCCGCCCTTCACCGGATCGCCGGTATCTTTTCCCAATGCGGCGGTTTTCGTTTCCTCGTCGGCGGGCGGCGTCTCGGGGCCATCCAGGACGGCTGGCTGGTCCGCCGCCGCCTCAATGGAAGCAGTTTCCACTGTATCGATTTCATCGGCGGTTGCATTCTCCACAGAACCAACAGCCGATGTATTCTGACAGGCAGCAAGTGTGGCCGTAAGCAGCAGGGCGGCAGAAATTCTCGCAAGCATGTGTAATTCCCAAATGACGTGGAAACCCTGCAGATAATGCGTTTTTTGCATTAACGAACCCTTAGCGGCGAACCGCTATCCTCCCGTCATCGCCTGCCAGAACCGGCATCGAAGAGGTGTCTTGGATTTCCCGTACAACGCTTCGCAAAACACGGCTCTGCAATACTTAACAAACGGCAAAACGGAAGCTGAAAATGCAGATTGCCGCCTGAACCGGATCGTAACACCCCCCATGTTAAAACAGCGTCGATGTGGGGCATGTCACTAATTGGACCTGCAAAAAAAGTTCCGTTGGAGAGCGAGGAAGCCATGAAAGGCATCGTAAGAAAATTTCTGAAAGATGACGGAGGCAACTTCGCCATCATTCTCGGTCTTGCCCTGACACCGGTCATCATGTGTGCCGGTGTGTCGGTTGACTATGTCGGTTTCAAGCGCGTTGAAAACCGCATGACGCTGTCTGCTGAATCCGCCCTTCTTGCCGCCTCCAAAGAGGTCAAGAAGATGCAGGAAGAGGACTACGCCGATAACGGGCGCTACGACTACTCCAACGAGCAGTATGTTGCGAAACTGGATGAGGTGTTCAAACCGTTCTTCGAGGCCAACTACGAGGCCGGCGGCTACGATCTCGACAGGGAAAACTACACCCTAGAATACATTGAGGTCGACAACGTCACCAAGCTGGCAGTTGCCATGGACTACGACACCGCCGTGATGAAAGCCTTTGGCTACGACCGGCTGACCGCGCGGAAGGAAATGGTCGTCAATCTCAAGGTCCAGCCGAAAAACTACATCATCGACATCGTCATGTGCATTGATGCAACCGGCTCGATGCAGAACACCCTGGACGCGGTTCAGGCTTCGGCAAAAACGTTCAATACCGACCTGCGCACCGAGCTTGGTGTCGGGGAGTTCTCCCAGAAACTGAAAATCAGGGTTCGTCCGATCTTCTATCGCGATTGGGAAGAAGGCCGTGATTATCAAAATGCCTATGCCGGCTATGAGCAGGATCTGCAGGACTGGGAAAACGAATGGGGCGACTGGGAGCCCGGCGACGGTTCCGGCCTGTCGGAATCTGAAAAGAACCAGTTCCGCAACGAGTTCAACTACAGCAGCTGGTACTACAACAAGAACGGCAGGTGGAGAAAATCCAACCGCAATTGGAAACCCAAGACCCACAAGAGGGTCAGGCATGAAGGCACGAAATATTACTTCCGCGACATGGCGGAACTGGAAGCCTGGATGAACACGCTGGAAGGTTCGGGAAGCAGCGAACCGCCGCCGCGTCCGGAACCGCCGGTCAATCACGGCCTGAACATGTATGGCGACTTCATCGATCTCGACCCGAGTGAAGAGGAAGCTGCAAGGGCTGGAGAAGACCGCCTCTCCATGCGCAGCGACCGTAACGACCTGCTCGAAGGGTTCCTGGGCAGCACCCACGCCTTTGGCGGCCATGACTGGCCGGAAGCTGCCGGTGCCTGCCTCAACGAAGCCGTCCGCTCGGACTGGTTCGACAACCAGTCCGCAGAGGCTCGGGAGTATTTCAAGATTCCGGACCATCACATGATCATCCAGCAGGGTGAGCCGATACCCGCACAGACCTACACACTGGTGACCCCGGTTCCGGTTGTGGTCTTCTGGTCGGATGCGACAATCAACAGCCTGTCGCTGAGCAGACAGTACCTTTCTTCAACGACGCCAACCAGCTGGGCTTCTTTCAAGAACCTCTGGCAAGACCCCTCGAAAATGGAGCAGTCGCACAAACTGCTGGTTCGCTTCGGTCCTGAAAGTGCCTCCGGGTTCAATACCATCATGGGTTGGGACCGCACCTATTACGGTGGCAGCCTGACGGTCGGAAACCAGCAGGCGGTCAAGGTGATCGCAGAGAAAATTCTGGACTCCATTCCGGACATGCTCAGGGTCGGTTCCTGACACCGGCAAACATAACAAACGGAAAACCCCGCCACTGGCGGGGTTTTTTTGTGTTTCGCGGGAGTTGCCGATTTCAGGCCCGAGCCACCGCAGCGACAACAACCGCCATACCGGCAATCTGCACCGGCGTCAGTGTTTCGCCGAACAGTAACCAGGCGAAAACCGCTGTGAACACCGGCACCAGATAAAACAGCGAAGCGGTACTGGCGGAACTGTTGCGGCGGATAAGCACCATCAAAAGCATGACTGCGCCCAGCGAAAGAACCACCACCAGCCAGACCATGGCCAGGATAAATTGCAGCGTCCACTCGATGTGTCCGGTTTCGAAGAAAAATGACAGAACCGACAAGAACAAACACGCACCGAAATACTGTGCAGTGGTTCCACTGACCACTCCCACATCCGCTGCGAAGCGCTTCTGGTACACGGTACCAAGAGCGATCGCCAGCACCGAAAACAGCGTGACAGCAGAATTGAGCGGTGTAATGCCGGTAGCCTCGGCTACCCCTTCAAGCCGCGGCAGGATAACCATGAAGACCCCGCCAAGCGCGAAGAAGAAGGCGATGATCTGGCGCCTTGTTGCCTTCTCGCCGAGCAGCAGCCGGGCAATCAACACCGTAAGCAGCGGCTGCATGGCGACAATCAATGCTGCAATGCCCGCCGGCATGCTATTGTCGATCACCCAGAAGACCGCGCCCAGATACCCGCCATGGATGAGAATGCCCGTCACCATGGAATGACCGGCAGCCGGAAGCCCCGGCCATTGGCGTTTGAGCAAAAGGGCCATAACGATCAGCAGAACAAAGGTGATCGCCATGCGCACGGCAAGAAAGGTGAACGGCTCTGCATAGGGCAGGCCGTATTTCGCCCCGATGAACCCCGTTGACCACAAGAAGACAAATATGAATGGCGCAACGCGCTCAAGCATGCCGGGCCCCGCCCTTGCCGGTTTCAACACTGCATGGCGCAACGCCATTTCGACCCTGTTCATGAGTCGATGACCCAATGCCGTAACTGCCCCGCGGGAAAAGGCAAGTGGGTATGCGCCGGTTGTCATGCCGGCAAGGCTTCTGCTGGCGCTAAATTAACCCCCCATGCCGCTTTCAGGCTTGGCATCGCGATCCAGCCGCCCTATGCGATGGGAAGGAACTTTACAAAGCAAAGACAGGCACCATGCTGGCAGACTTTTCCATCTCCCGACTGGACGAAACCCGGCGCGAGCGCATCCAGAGCGCCATCGACAACAAGACAAAACCGCCCGGTTCTCTGGGCCGCATTGAGGAACTGGCGCTTGCCATCGCGCTTTGCCAGCAAACCGAAACCCCATCTGCTGATCCCGCCCGCCTGCTCATATTTGCCGGCGATCACGGCCTGACGGCAGAAGGCGTATCCGCCTGGCCGAGCAAAGTTACCACCCAGATGGTCTTGAACTTTCTGTCCGGTGGCGCCGCAGCGAATGTCTTCGCCAAAACCAACAATGTAGCGATCACCGTGGCAGATGCCGGCATCATCGGCGACTTGCCGGACCATCCCGATCTCGTGCGGGCCAAAATTCGGAAGGGAACCGCCAACGCCCTTCAAGAAGATGCCCTGAGCCTTCAGGAGGTTGACCAGGCATTGGCGTTCGGTGCCCGGATCGCCGCCGATGCCGTTCAGAATGGGACAAAGACCGTGTTGCTTGGGGAAATGGGCATCGGCAATACTTCCAGCGCCAGCCTGCTTGCCCATGCCATTGCCGGGATCGACCTTGAAACGCTGACCGGACCCGGTGCAGGGCTCGATGGGGACGGAGTAAACCGCAAGCTGGAAATTCTTCACAAAACCGCTGCCCGCAGGCCCGGAGAACTTGAACCGCGCGATGCGCTGTCAGCCTATGGCGGGCTTGAAATCGCCTGCATGGCTGGCGCGCTTATCGGCGCTGCCAGCGCCGGCGGCATGGTATTGGTCGATGGCTTTATCGCCACAGCGGCGGCACTTTGCGCCCTGAAAGCCCGGCCGGAAGCTGCCGGATACACGGTATTTTCGCACCGCTCAAAGGAGCCTGGCCACCACGCTGTTCTTCAGGCCCTTGATGCAACACCGCTGCTCGACCTTGATCTTCGGCTTGGCGAGGGCACCGGCGCACTACTTGCCTTCCCCCTGCTTCGCAATGCCTGTGCAATGTTGAACGACATGGCAACCTTTGAAAGCGCCGGCGTTTCTGGCAAGGAATAAGGTCAATCTCGAACGGCCACAGGCATTCAGCCTGGGCTGAGGGAACACCGGCATGAACGATACTTTGCAGGACTTGCTTGCCGCCTTGCGCTTTTTCACCCGCCTTCCCCTGCCAGAAGATAGCGGCGAGGGAAAGCCTTTGGCTACCGCAGCAACCGGCTTTCCATTTGCCGGCTTCGTTGTCGGCGCGCTGGCAGCCCTTGTGTGGGCTATTTCCGCCACCATACTGCCAGCCCTTCCCGCTGCCGGTCTTGCCATCGCTGCAGGCTTACTGGTGACCGGTGCTCTTCATGAAGACGGGTTGAGCGATTGTGCCGATGGACTTGGCGGCGGCACTACCCGCCAGCGCGCGCTGGAGATCATGCGCGACAGCCGTATCGGAGCCTTCGGCGCTGCAGCCCTGATCATGACCATCGGCCTGCGCTGGGCTTCCCTGGCTGAACTTACCATGATCGGCGGCGTCCTAGCGCTGCTGACTGCCCATACGGTCTCCCGGGCCGCCATTCTCCCGGCGCTGGTCTATTCATCCTATGCCCGCAAAGAGGGGCTTGCCAGCACGGTCGCCGGCGGCATTCACTCATCACAACTATTCATCACCATTGTCATATCGTTGCTGCTGGCATTGCTGTTTGGCGGCCTTGTCGGCCTTGCGGCAGCCAGTGTTGCGTTTGCGCTGGCATTTGCGTTTCTCAAGTATCTTGAGGCACGTCTTGGCGGCTATACCGGCGACGGGCTGGGCGCCATGCAGCAGATCGCCGAAATCTCCGTCATGCTCTTTTTCTGTGCTGCGTGGACGTGACGGCATGATCTTCCTGCGCCACCCCACCCCTGATATCGAACCGGGCATCTGCTATGGACGCACGGATCTGGACATTGCCGAAATCGGCCACACCCAGGTCGAGCAAGCCTTGCAGACAACGCCAAAATTGTCCCGCATTGTCGCAAGCCCGGCACGCCGGTGCCGCAAGCTTGCCCTTGCGCTCGCTGAGCGCGACGGTCTGGAACCCATCTTTGACGAGCGCCTTTGGGAAATGCACATGGGCGAATGGGAGGGCATCCCGTGGAAGGAAATCGACCGGGCCCTTACCGAGGCCTGGCTGAACGATCCGGTTAACAATCCGACGCCGGGCGGTGAGTCCTTTGCCGATTTGCAGACCCGTGTTGCCGAAGCCACCGCAGAACTCGACGACCATCTGGCGCTGGCAACAGCGGTCGTCTGCCATGCCGGCCCTATCCGCGCCACGCAGATGAACTGGCACGGACTGACCTTTCACGATGCCTTTTCCGAGGCGCCGCCCTATGCAGAACCCTTGCGGCTGCTCAAACCGGGCTGGCGCGAACCGAAAGCCTGACAATCAGGCAATTACCCAGCTCAGCAGGATAAGTCCGGCAAAGACAAGGCAGGCCGTCTTGATGAGACCCGTAGCTGCACGAATGTCACTGGCGTCGAGATCTCGCTTGCCGCTGGCATTGATATAGGCTTGTGTAACCGGTCCCGAGGCATAGATACGCGGCCCGCCCAGTGCGAAATTGCAGGCGCCCGCCACCGCCGCCTCCGGCCATCCGGCGTTGGGAGAACGGTGCAGACCCGCATCGGCGATCGCTGTGGACATGGATTTACGGGCGGAAATCACTCCCCGGTACGCCAAGGCCGCGAGCGCAACAATACCCGCTGAAAGCCGGGCCGGAAGCCAGTTCGCCAGATCGTCGATCTGGGCTGCCACCTTGCCGAAATGCTCGTAGCGGGTATTGCGGTAACCGATCATCGAATCAGCCGTGTTGATGATCTTGTAGGCGATCACACCCGGAAGGCCGAACACCGCATACCACAAAGCAGGCGCCACAACCCCATCGGAGTAATTCTCCGCCAGGGATTCGATGGCTGCCCGGCAAACTCCGGGCCGGTCCAGCGTTTTCGGGTCACGGCCGACGATTTTGCCCACTGCCGTCCTGCCGCCCTCAAGATCCTGCTCCGTCAGCCCATCCGCCACAGCCGAAACATGGTCGATCAGGCTACGCTGGGCGATCAGCGAAAAGACGATGAACCCCTCCAGTACCATGCCCAGAATGCCAAGGGGACTAAACACACCATGCAGTAAAACACCGCAGACAACGCCCGCCAGGATCATCATGGCGATGCAGATTGCACCCTTTCGGTAGCGGGCGCCATCCTCATCGCTTTCCAGATTAAAGCGGCGATCGAGCCATGCGATTGCCTTGCCGAACCCCACCACGGGATGGGGTATCCGCGACCATAGCCATTGCGGTTCGCCAAACTTCCAGTCGGCGGCAAGTGCCAACAGCAAGATCAGCAGCGCTTCGTCAGCCATGGGCCTCATGTCCTGACGTGCGTTTCATGGCGCCGCCGTCTGCCATCACTTGCGAAAGCGCAATCTCAAGCCGCGAAAAGGCCGCTTCATCGCCGCATAGCCCAAACCGCAACCGGCCCGGCAAGGTTTCGAAATCGCGCACAAGAATGTGCCGCTGCGCCAGGCCGTCTGCGATTTCTGTCGCCCGCTCATGACCGGCAAAAACGAAAAGCGGATGCACCCCGCAAATCGCAAAACCCTGGGCTTTGAGCAAACCTGCCATGGCTTGGGAATCGTTCTGCAACCGGCGGCGCGTTTTCGCAACCCAGCTGGTATCCTGCAATGCTCGGGCTCCAACGGAAAGCGCCGGACCCGATACACTCCACGGACCCTGCAATTCCTCCAGCGCTTCAGCCAGAGCCGGCGAACAGACGGCAAATCCCAGCCGCAATCCCGCAAGACCGAAGAACTTGCCGAAGGAGCGCAGCACAATCACATTTTCCGGCAGCAATGGAATCAGACTTGCTTGCGGACTGGTATCGCAAAAGGCTTCATCTATAACCAGCCAGCCAGCCCGCGCACGCATGCTTTCCGCCAGCACCAGCAACTGATCTTGCGGCGTCACCCGGCAATCAGGATTGTTCGGATTGACCACGACCAGAACCCTGGCTGCTTCCGGCACCGGTTCGCCGTGGCGGATTTCGCTCACAGCCAACCCCGATTTTCGCCACACATGGGCGTGCTCGCCATAGGTCGGCGTGACAACGGCGATCTGATCGGCATCGAGTACCCGCGGCAGCAATTCGATCAATGCCTGCGTACCGTTTGCCACCACTACCGCAGCCTCTTCCGGCACGCAGTAGCAAGCCCTCGCTGCCGCCTTCAGGGCATCTTCGGCGCCACGGTCCGGCAGCCGCTGCCAGCTCTCAATCTTGATCGGCGGCAGCGGATAGGCGTTTGGATTTATGCCGGTGGAAAGGTCGAGCCAGCCGGCACGCTCCCCGCCATATCGCATCATTGCCGCATCAAGCCCGCCGCCATGGGCAATCCGTTCCCCCATCACCCCGCTCCCCCTTCAGCATCGATGACGTGAAGATAGGAACCCATCACCCGGCCCTTGCGCAAACCACTGGTTCCAAGATCGGTGCCCAGTGCATCACAGACGGAAAACAGTGGCTCTCCTTCTTCGCGAACCGCACGCGTATAATGAAACTCATGGCCGCGCAGCTTTTGGCCCAGGGGAAAGCTGCCGTGGGAAGTGATCCGCCGGTACCCCAGATGCAGTTTGCGCTGTTCAAAACTGGTAACCAGCGGCAGCAGGCCGAGCATGGCATGGTTTTTTCCCGCCCCGTCGATCAGACCTTCGCCCAACACCATGTAGCCGCCGCACTCTCCATAGACCAGTGCTTCGCGTGCCACGACCACTTCCATGCCTTTCTTGAACTGCTCCGCCGCCGCAAGCTGTGCAGCATGCAATTCAGGATACCCGCCGGGCAGAAACACCGCATCTGCATCCAGCGGCGGCGCTTCATCTTCAAGCGGAGAAAAGAAACTGATCTGCGCGCCCTGCATACGCCAGTCCGCCAGCATATGGGGATAGCAGAAGGCAAATGCTGCATCCTTTGCAACGGCAATCTTCTGACCCAGAGGCGGCACGCGATTGGCGGCCATACCGGCATTCCCGGCGGACTGAAACAACGATGCCAGCAAATTCATGTCACACGATTGTGCTACCGTCTGCGCTGCTGCTGCAATGAAGGCATCGATATCTGCTTTTTCCCCCGCCTGGACAAGGCCCAGATGACGCCGTGGCAGGCAGAGCGCATCGTCCCGTTTCACGACACCGACAACCGGTTTGCCAACCGGTTGCAGCGCAGCGCGCAACAGGGCTTCATGGCGCTTACTGCCCACCTTGTTGAGCAACACGCCCGCCACCGCAACGTCCTCTCTGTGCCGGACAAATCCCCCGACCAGCGCGGCAACAGAATGAGACTGTTTTGCAGCATCCACCACCAGCAGGACCGGCATGGCAAGGCTGGCGGAAAGATCGGCAGCTGAGCCGCTGCCGTCGGCGGCGCCGTCAAACAGGCCCATCATCGCTTCGGTGAGGAGATACTCCGTCTCCTGCGCCGAGGCCAGCGCCAGCAAGCGGTCAACTTCCATTGCCCAGGGATCGAGATTGACCGATGGCCTGCCGGTTGCTGCTGCGTGAAAAGCGGGATCGATATAATCCGGCCCGGCTTTCGCTCCGGCAATATCATATCCCCTGTCCTTTAACGCCCGCAGCAATGCCAGCGTCAGCACCGTCTTCCCGCTGCCGGAAGCCGGCGCGGCAATCATCAGCCGTTTCTGGGTTGAAAGGTCAGCCAAAAGCCGAATCCAAAGCGCGTCAACCGGACCCGGAGGCCCGGGAACCCGCAGTCCTTCCAAGAGGGTCGGGATCGAGTTTGCGCCCTTCAAGCGCTCCGCGCCAGTCCAGCGCCTTGCGCAGTTTTACCGCTTCGCCAACGACAACGATGGCGGGCGGCGCAAGGCCGGATTCAGCCAAATCCGATACCGACTGGCCCAGCGTCGTCTCCAGAACCTTCTGGCTTTCCAGTGTCGCATCGCAGACAAAGGCAACCGGTGTTGCAGATCCAAGACCGTGCTCCATCAGCCGGGCGCAAATGTTCTGCCAGTGCTTCATTGCCATGTACATGACGATGACGGGCGACCCCGCCGCAACGCTTGCCCAGTCCACCGCATCGGGAACGGTACCGCCAGAATCGTGGCCCGTCAGAAAGGTCACATTGTGGTTGATGTCGCGATGGGTAACCGGAATGCCGGCATAGGCAAGCCCGCCGATCCCGGCCGAAATGCCCGGCACGATGCGAAAGGGTATACCGTGCTCGACCAAGGTCAGCGCTTCTTCACCTCCACGCCCGAAAACAAACGGATCGCCGCCTTTCAATCGCAGGACCTTCTTGCCCGCCCGCGCCAGTTCCACCAGCAAAAGGGAAATGTCGCGCTGGTTGGCAGAAGGCTTGCCGCCGCGTTTTCCCGCATAACGCAGCTCGGTATCAGGCCGGGCACCGGCCAGAATTTCCTCATTGACCAGCGCATCATAGACAATAACATCCGCCTCGCCGATGGCACGGGCAGCCAATACCGTCAGAAGGCCCGGATCACCAGGCCCCGCACCGGCGAGCCACACCGTGCCCGGCAGAAATACGTCCTGTGCTTTCAGTTCTTGTGCCACGTGTCCGACAGCTCATGGTTTACCGGGTCAATCATCATAAAGCAGCGCGATTGGCCATCGCAATCGCGTCACCTATAAGGCGTTTATGAGTAAAGTGGAACGCAAAGGCAAACCGGAGGATGCAACGCCGCTAAGGCGGGGCTGGACCACTGGTGCCTGCGCCACGGCCGCAACCAAGGCCGCGCTGAGCGCGCTGTTTACCGGAAGCTTCCCCGATCCCGTCTCCATCACCCTGCCAAAGGGGGAAAGACCCGCCTTTGCCCTGGCCAGAGAAGAACTAATTGATAATGCTGCCACAGCTGCCATTATCAAGGATGCGGGAGACGATCCCGACGTCACCCATGGCGCGCTGATCATCTCCACTGTTCGCATGGGGGCGCCCGGAAGCGGCATTGCCTTCAGGGCCGGAAACGGTGTTGGCACGGTGACCAAGCCGGGCCTTCCCGTTGCGGCCGGCGAGCCGGCGATCAACCCGGTGCCCCGGCAAATGATGCAGGAAGCCGTCCAAACGCTTTGTGCTGAACATGGCAAAGCACCGGACATCGAGATTACCCTTTCGGTGCCGGATGGGGAGGAAATGGCCCGACACACCTGGAACCCGAGGCTTGGCATCATCGGCGGCATTTCTATCCTCGGCACCACCGGCATCGTTCACCCGTTTTCCTGCTCGGCCTGGATTCACTCCATTCACCGCGGCATCGATGTCTGCCGGGCCAATGGATTGACCCATGCCATTGCCGCCACCGGCTCAACCTCTGAAGATGCCGCCAACGCGATCTACCACCTGCCGCTCGAAGCCCTCCTCGACATGGGCGATTTCGCCGGCGGGCTATTGAAGTATCTGCGGGTCCATCCCATCGCCCGCCTGACACTCGCCGGCGGCTTTGCCAAGTTTACCAAGCTTGCCCAGGGCGCCATGGACCTGCATTCGGGCCGCAGTCAGGTCGACTTGGATTGGCTTTCCGGCCAGGCCTCCACACTGGGGCTCAACGGCGCTGAAACAGAAGCCGTCCGCAACGCCAATACGGCACTCGAAGCACTTGAAATTGCCACCGGCAAGATCGACCTGCCGGGCCATATTGCCGCCCTTGCACAAAAGCAGGCCCTTGCCATCCTGCGCGGCGCGCCGGTGGACGTGGAAGTGCTGATCTTTTCCCGCGATGGAAAACTGCTCGGCAAGGCAGGCAGCTTCCGTGGCTAGAAAAGACAAAATCCTTATCCTGGGCGGAACACAGGAAGCCGTCGAACTGGCAGACGAACTGGCGGCCAAAGGCCATGACGTCACCACGTCACTGGCCGGACGCACCAGGGAACCCCGGCCCGTTACCGGTAGCGTCCGCATCGGCGGATTCAGCGGCGATGGCACAACCGGTGCCGAGGGCCTTGCGGCCTTCCTGATCGAAAACGGGTTTACGCGATTGATCGACGCCACCCATCCCTTTGCCGCCAACATCTCCGCCAATGCGCGCCAGGCGGCACAAACCACAGGCGTCATCTTCGAAAACCGGCAGCGTGCCCCATGGCGAAAACTGGACGGCGAGACCTGGATCAAGGTGGCATCCCTTGAAGAAGCCCGCGACACGATCCCTCCCGGCGCTCGCGTTCTGCTTGCCCTCGGCAGCCAGCACATCGCCAGCTTTGCCGCCCGCAAGGACGTTCATTTTGTCCTGCG
This sequence comes from Salaquimonas pukyongi, assembly GCF_001953055.1. NCBI lineage: Bacteria > Pseudomonadati > Pseudomonadota > Alphaproteobacteria > Hyphomicrobiales > Salaquimonadaceae > Salaquimonas > Salaquimonas pukyongi. The sequence goes on from NZ_CP019044.1 coordinate 2,612,165, forward strand.
CATGATCGATAAACCGGCCGAGCCCCTGCCCTTTGAGCGCTACGATCTCGTGCTCGGCCGCCCGGCCGACAATACTGCCGCCGAAACCATGCTGCTGAAGAGCCATGACATTACCCATATTGTCAGCCGCAATTCAGGCGGCAAGGGCGCTTACGCCAAGATTACGGCGGCCCGTGAACTGGGCATTCCGGTGATCATGATAGGCCGCCCCGTTCAACAGGAGAAAACCCATGAGCCGTGATCTCGTCAATGAAATATGCCGCGAACTGCCTGGCGCGGAAGTTTCCGATCCCTGGGGCGGCGGCCACGATGCCTGGAAGATCGGCGGCAAGATGTTCGCCTGTATCGGCTCGGTAACACCCGGCGTTTCGGTCAAGACCGACAGCATAGAGACCGCACAAATGCTCATCGATGCGGGAGTTGGCACCAAGGCGCCCTATTTTCATCGTTCCTGGATTTTGCTGCCCTGGGATTGCGAACCGGAGGAACTGCGCCACCGGCTGGTGCAGTCATACAAGATCGTACGCTTCGGTCTTACCCGAAAGCAGCAACAGGCACTGCCTGAATTCCCGGACACCTAGAGCGTGTCCTGTTTAAATGGAAGCAGTTTGCATGGATGGATTTTTCGTTTCTGGCAAGGAGAACACCGCAGCGCGGTGCCTTGCCACCTCGCGAGGGTTTCGACGAAGTCAGGTTGGAAAGGCTTCCACAGCCGGGAGCTTAACCTGTTGAAAAACCTGTCATTTCTGCAATCGTTTGAGCGTGAAAGGCTCTAACTGCCGCTCAGCCTACCGCTTTCTTTTTCCCCCGGTTTCTCAGCACGTGGGAATAGTCGGCATTGTACAGATCGCTGTCGCGGAACTCGGCCTCTCCGAATACCGGCCCGACGAGGATCAACGCCGTGCGGGTGATCTTTGCCTTGCGCACTTCCTCACGCATTTCAGACAGCGTGGTGCGGATATAGAGTTCATCAGGCCAGGTGGCACGATAGGCAATGATCACCGGGCAACCCTCACCATAATAAGGCTCAAGCGTGCGCCGCACATGATCGAGATTTCGGATCGACAGGTGGATGGCGAGCGTCGCCCGCGACCGGCCGAGCACGTCCAGCGTCTCATGTTCCGGCATACTGGATGCCTTCATGCCTGTACGGGTAATGATGATCGTCTGGGCAATTTCCGGCAGGGTCAATTCCGCCTTGAGCCTTGCAGCCGCACCGGCAAAGGCGGGAACGCCGGGCACCACTTCATAATCGATCCCCAGTACATCAAGACGGCGCATCTGTTCGGCAATCGCCCCGTAGATCGACGGATCTCCCGAATGCACCCGCGCCACATCCTTGCCCTGCGCCTGCGCTTTTTCGATTTCGGCAATGATCTCATCAAGATGCATTGGTGCTGTATCCATCACCAGTGCATCGTCAGGGGCGCACGCAACGATTTCCTCCGGCACCAGCGAACCGGCATAAAGACAGACCGCGCAACGCTCCACCAGCTTCTGCCCGCGAACGGTGATGAGATCGGCCGCGCCCGGCCCGGCACCAATAAAATAGACGGTCATGCCCCGATCCCCGTGCCCTGCTTTGCCGCATAACCGCGCGGAGTATAGACCCAGTTCCGGCCGTCGCCGGTACAGATTGTGCGGGTTTCACTCGATCCGACGATCACCACCGTAAGCATGTCGACATCATCCACCTGCAGTTCTGACAGGGGCACAACACGGACCTTCTCTTCCGGACGTCCCAGATTGGTTGCCAGAATCACCGGCGTATCAGCCGGGCGATGCTCAAGCAGCACATCCCGCGCATAGGCCAGTTGTGTCCGCCGGCGTTTTGAAACCGGATTATAAAAAGAGATGACAAAGTCGCCTTCCGCCGCCGCCTTCACCCGCATCTGGATCGCCTCCCAGGGCGTCAAAAGATCGGAAAGCGAAATCGTGCAGAAATCATGTCCCAGCGGCGCACCGGCCCGTGCGGCTGCGGCCTGCAACGCCGATATGCCCGGTGAAACCTCAATCCCGATACGCTGTGCTGCATCGGTCAGGCCCCCCTTGGCGAGCAATTCGAACACCAGCGTTGCCATGGCATAGATACCGGCATCGCCGGAACAGACCAGCGCCACATCCTTGCCGGTGCCTGCCAGTTCCATGGCATGGCGCACCCGGTCCTCCTCCTTGCCCAGATCAAAATCATGCCGGGTTTTACCGCCGGAGATATCGCCTATCAAATCGAGATAAAGCGAATAGCCGACCAGATCGCTTGCCGCACCGATCATCCGGGCAACCTCCGGCGAACGCCAGCCTTCCTGCCCCGGCCCGATGCCGACGACAAAAAGCCGTCCGCGTTGCCTGCCTGTTTTTTTCATTGTTGCTTCCGTGAACACGTGGCCAGAGCGGGCAATTGCCGCCGTTGCCCGTTTCGATTTTCGTTTTGGTTGAACCAGTTCCGCCCCCTCACCGGCCGCCGCCAGGGCCGCACCTTCGGCAACCCCGTGGCAACCAACCTCGGCGAAAACAATATCAGAGGGGGTTGCAAGCCTCGGCGTTTCCGTTTCCAGGGTGTCGGCAGAAAAGAAACGTGCCGGCACGCCGAAATGGCCTGCAACGGCATGAATGGCTGCTTCGTCCGCCTTAACATCGATGGAGGCAACCATCGCCACGGCTTGTGGCGCCACATTGGAAATCCCAAGGGTTTCAACCGCCAATGCGATGGCCTCCTGCCGGTCGCATCCCCGCTCACAGCCCATACCGAGAACGCACGTCTTTGGCACATAATGCAAATCGAGCGGTCCGCAGGCCTGCGGCCTGTCGCTGGCGATCAGCTGCACGCTGCCTTCATCTGAAACCGGCAGATCGGCCTTTTCGAGCCAGGAACACGCACCGGCAAGCCGCGCCTGCTCGCCCGCCAGCAAAGCCGCCATAACGGGTTTGGCGTTTTGCGGATCGGCAAGTGCCCAGCCATCAGGCGGTGCATCCAGGGCAATGCCAAATCGAAGATCACCCGCCGTGGTGATCGCCGCATGGCCCTGCAAGGCAACAGCAATCTTTCGCGCAAGATCGTTGGCGCCACGGTGCCCGCCCAGCAGCGGTACAGCCGAACTGCCGTCCTCGGCGACGGCAATTACCGGCGGCTCCTTCTGCTTGTCGGACAGATGCGGCGCCAGAATTCTGATGAGCGATCCTGCCGCCATGATGCCGATAACCGGACGCCCGGCGCTGAATGCTTCGGCAATGGCATCGCCGATGCGCTCGGCATGCTGCGATGCGCCATCAGCCCGCCCTTCCGGCGCAACCGTCTGGCCGCCCATACAGCCGGCAATTTTCTCTGCAACAGCCAAACCGGTTTCCGAAAGAACGGCAATCAGCGGATTATCAAGGTTGGGGCGGCTCATGGCGCTCAGGCATCCTCCGCCAGGGATTGAACGGGAATAGCTTGCCGCACCACCCAGTTTTCCGCGCCCTTGTAAATCAGGATCATGGAAAAATACGGCGCCTTGCCTGCATCGCATTCATCGAGCGGCAGAACCTGCTGGTTTTCAAGCGTCACCCGCTCAAGATAGCCCGCCTGGGCAATTAGTCCCATGCGCTCGATCAGCGCCCTGATACGGGAAAAATGCCTGCCGACCTTGATGATCGCGACCGCATCGCTTGCCTCGATCTGGGCCTGCAAGACCTCATCCGGCAAGGGGCCGGGCAAGACCGTCAGCACGTCATTGCGGGCGGCAAGCGGGCGCTGCAAGGCCGCCGCTGATGCCATCAGCGAGGAAACACCAGGAACAATTTCGCAGGTGAAACGGTCCGACAGCCGCTCGAAGAGATACATGAACGATCCGTAGAAAAACGGATCGCCCTCACACAGCACGACTACATCGCTGCCGGCTGCCAGATGACCGGCGATGTCTTCTGCTGCCGCATCGTAAATGGCAGCCGCGGGAAAACGCTCCACGCGCATCGGAATGACAATCGGAATCTCCGTCTGCTGCTCCGTCAGGAATCCCGAAACGATGGAACGGGCGAAGCTGTCGCCATCATCGGGAGCCGGATAGGCAACGACTTTTGCGCTGGACACAATGCGATGGGCTTTCAGCGTAATCAGTTCCGGATCGCCGGGCCCCACGCCAATACCGTATAAAACGCCCTTTTTGTTGCGGCACTTCATGGCTTGGTCACCGCTCCCTTGATGACCGTCCACTGGGTTACCGTCATATGGGGTTTCATTGCGCGATAACGGCCAACCGGAACCGCTTCGCTCGCCGCAATCCGCTCCAGCGTCCCGCCATGTTTTCCCGCAAGCACAACCAGCCGTGCTTCGCTCTCAAGCGTCACCGCATTGGCGGCCAGCCTGCCGCCAGGCCTGAGAGCCCGCCATGCGGTTTCGAATACGTCCTTCTTTGACAGCCCGCCACCGATGAACACCGCATCGGGAGCGGGCAGGCCCCGGAGCGCTTCCGGCGCTTCGCCCGAAACGATCTGCAGTTTCGGTACACCCAGGGTCAGCCGGTTTTTGTTGATCATTTCGCAGCGCGCCACATCAGGCTCGATGGCAATGGCACTTGCCCCGCGCGCTGCCCGCATCCATTCGATCGAGACAGAACCGCAGCCCGCCCCGACATCCCACAACAGCGCGTCGGGATATGGCTGCAGGGCGGAAAGCGTTGCCGCCCGTACCGCGCGTTTGGTCAACTGGCCGTCATGCTCGAAAGCACTGTCCGGCAGGCCACCCGTGCGCGAGAAGGCTTCAACACCGGCATCGGCCACACATTCGATGGCCAGCACGTGAAAATCGGGTGCCTTGCGCCGCCAGTTCGCCGCGATGCCATCAATGCGCTTTTCCTTCGGTCCGCCGAGACTGGCAAGAACACTCATGGGACTTTGCGAAAAACCTCGCCGTTTCAGAAAAGCGGCGACTTCCTTCGGGCTGTCGCCGTCGCGGGTCAGCACCAGCAGCCGGACACCTGGGGCAAAATGCGGGATGATCTGCTCTGCTGCCCGGCCATGGACGGTAACCGTCTCCACATCGGCAAGGCTCCAGCCCATCCGGCAGGCCGCCCACTGAAAAGCCGAAAGTTGCGGGAAAAACTGCACCTGCGCCGCCGGAATACTCTTCAAAATACGCGCGCCCACCGAATACCAGAGCGGGTCTCCGGTCACCAGTATGACGATCCGCCTGCCCTTGTGGCGCCTGATCTCGTCGATCATGGCATCAAATGGCGACGGCCATGCAACGCGCCTTGCGGTCACATTATCCGCCAGCTTGTGGTGACGGTCGCCGCCGATGATGATCTCGGCTTTCTCAACCAGGCTGCGAGCCTCCGCAGACAGGCCGTCCATGCCATCCTCGCCTATGCCTATTATGGAGAGCCAGGGTCTGGACATCACAGCCTCAGGATTTGCCCGTGGCAAGATAGGCAAGTGCATTGACAACCGATGATGCCATGGCGCTGCCGCCGCGTCTGCCTTGCACGGTGATGAAGTGTGTCCCGCGCGGGTTTTTCGCCAGTTCCTCCTTCGATTCAACCGCACCGACAAAGCCCACCGGCAGTCCCACGACAAGCGCCGGAAGGCCCGCCCCTTCGTCAAGGCGTTCCAACAGGCGGAAAAGGGCCGTTGGCGCATTTCCGATAACGCAGATCGACCCGTCAAGATCATCCCACAAATCCACCGCCGAAGCAGTGCGCGTATTCTTTGCCGCCTTGCCATGAAAGCCGGCGCGCGGATCGTTGAGGGTGCACACAAGGCGCGATGCCCCCGGCAGGTTTCGCTCAATAATGCCGGCCTTCACCATCTCCACGTCGCAGTAGACCGGACAATTGTTTTGAAGCGCGGCAACACCCGCCTCCGCTGCTCCTTCGGAATAGGCAAGATCATCGACAACACCGGTCATGCCGCAAGCATGAATCAGCCGGACCGCGACACGTTGCATGGCAGCAGAATGGGCGGACAGATCCACTTCCCCTTCGATGGTCTCGAAAGAGAGCCTGTAAATCTCGGCCGGATCGCGGAGATAATCGAGCGGCATATTATTTCGGTTTCATCGAACGGGGCCCGTGGGGATGATCGGCATGGGGATAGGGATGGTGGTGATGACCGTCATGCCCGTGCCCTTGGCTGTGATCGTGGCCATGGTTGTGATGGTGATGGTCATGTGCGTGGCCATCATGGTCATGATCGTGCGTATGCAGCGGCGTCCAGGGCAGGCCGTGCTGTTTGCAAAACGCTTCATCCCGGCAGGATGCATCGCAATCGCCGTTGCAGGGGCAGTTCTCCAGCCCGCCGCCGATGCCTTCCACGTGATGATGGTGGCTTTCCTGGGCCTGGCCAACATCCGCTTCAAAGCCCAGAACCTGTTCGCGGTATTTGCACATCTGGCAGTTCATGACAGCCGAACCATCGAGGATTTCGACCAGCCTGTCCTCGAACGTGTCGATTACCAGTGGATGGTCGTTGAGATAACCCGCCTTGACGAATTCGATATCCGGGTGGCGCGCTGCAACCGTATCAGCATAGCTGTAAATGCGTTTCACCAGCACACCGGTGAACAGAAAATAGGGAAAAACGATAATCCGCTTGTAGCCGAGCCTTGCCGCATGTTCGAGTCCCGGCTCAACCAGCGGAAAGGTCACGCCGGAATAGCAGGTTTCCCCCCAGCCGAAACCCATGCCCTCCCACAACATGCGCATCACCTTGGCAACATTGGAATTGGCATCGGGATCAGACGCCCCGCGCCCCACCACCATCAGCAGGGTTTCATGACGCGCAACGCCTGGTCCGGCAGCTGCAATCGCTTCCTCGATCCGCTCGCCTGCCGCGCGGATCATCTTCAGATCCACGCCCAGCTCCCGGCCATACTGGATGGTCATTTCCGGATTCTGGGCTGCATAGGTGTTGAGCACGGAAGGAATGTCATTTTTTGCATGGCCTGCGGCAAAAAGCATGCCGGGCACGGCAAGCACCCGTTTGACGCCCTTTTCCTTCAGCCTGTCGAGGCCGGCGTGAATGACCGGATTGCAGAACTCGAGATAGCCATACTCAATCGGCACCTGCGGATAGCGCGCCTTGAGCGCCTGCGACAGCGTCGCGAATTCCTTTGCAGCATTCTGGTTGCGGCTGCCATGGCCGCAGATCATGATGCCGGTATCGGCAGGAAGGCTGGCGACCGTGGATCGGGCATCGGGCAACTGCGTCATGCTTCCGCGCCTGCCGGTTCACCGGCTTCTTCGGCTGCCTGCTCTGCCTCGGCTTCCTCGGCATCGAGCTTGCGCTTTCCAAGCCACGCGGCAATCGCCGCAGCACCAACAGCAGCACCCACTGCCACCCAATGGCTGTGCCCGGCCAATTCACCCACATGGCCAAGATGGGCATGGGCCTGGCCAACCCATCCAATTGTCAGGATCAGAAAAAAAACTGCACGCATGGTTTGCTCCCGCCTGTTCATCATCGACGGCTGAGATAAGAAACCGGACTTCTGCGGGAAACAGGAAAAAGCCGCCATTAAAGGCGGACCATTCGAGCTCTGACAGTTCCGGACTTGGTTCCCTGTTTGGGTCAACCGCACCAGAATCGGTTTCAGCCCCTTCGTTCCGCCTTGCGAAAACGAGGCACCGTCATTGGCGGCAACCTAACGGCCACCCATGGCAAGGTCAAACGGATTCCCGACTGCGGCGGGCCCAATTGCGACGCAATGGTAGACAACAGACCAAAACTGCCATCAGTTGTTGGCAGCGGAGATATCCTCTGGCGTCAGGCCGAGAACACCGGCCGTCTTTCGGATCAGCTCTGCCTCGCTGCTGTCGAGGTGGCCATCGGATTTCGCGATGCGAAGCAGGTGCACCAGCAGTGCTCTTTTTCGCTCGATATCGTGCCCGGCAAACATCGCAGCAGCATCCCAGGCCGTCGTCTCGTAGCCGAAATCCTTCAGATACTGCAGGACCCCGGGAATATCCTCTTCCTTGAGGTTGAAGGCATTGCCGCAGATGCGCTTGAAGGCATCAAGCTCTTCCGGTTTCAACTCACCGTCGGCAAAAATCATCCGGACAAGCAGGATCAGTTCCGACGTCAGTTGCAGGTCGTCTGCCACCTTGCCGAGCGAGGGATTGTTGCCCATGAACCGGCTGAACTTTTCGACAAAGGTCTCGGCCATGGCGCTTGATTCCCCGGTGAGTTTTCAATGCGAAGACCATGCCGGAGCGCGCCAGCAATTACAATGCAGCTTCCTGCCGCAGTTCACAGTGTGATCGGCTTAGAACTCCACGCCCACCTGTGCTTTCACACCGGAGCGGAAGGGATGTTTTATCATCTCCATCTCCGTGACCAGATCGGCAAATTCGATGAGTTCTTCCTTGGCGTTTCGGCCGGTGATGATGACATGCTTCATCTCCGGCTTGTCCTTCAAGAACCCGATCACCTCTTCCACATCCAGATAGTCGTAGCGCAGCACGATGTTCAATTCGTCAAGCAGTACCATGTCGAGCTTCTCGTCCATGATCATCGCCTTGGCCTTGTCCCAGGCCTGACGCGCGGCGGTGATGTCGCGCTGGCGGTCCTGCGTTTCCCAGGTAAAGCCCTCGCCCATGGTGGCCATCTCCACCTGATCGGGAAAGGCTTCCAATACCTTGCGCTCGCCCGTGCCCCACTTGCCCTTGACGAACTGAACAACGCCCACCCGCATGTCATTGCCGATGGCCCGGAAGATCATGCCGAAGGCCGCCGTCGACTTGCCCTTTCCCTTGCCGGTATGGACGATCACCAATCCCTTCTCGACGGTCTTGGTGGCAATGATCTTGTCGCGCGCCGCCTTCTTCTTTTTCATCTTCTCGGCATGGCGGGCGTCCAGTTCCTCCTCGCTCATGTTCTTCAACTTGTCGGATTTTTCAGCCATGCCTGCTCCTCAGTAATCTGCCTTCTGGCGAAGATCGCCGTTACGCCACACCCACAAGGCGACCAGCGTCGCGCTGCCAGCCCTTATAGCATGCCGCATGTTCGACTCGTGGAAAATGAAACTGCCCGCTTTCCTGGGAGCGAGCGGTGCGCCATCAGCACTCCACAAACCGTCATGGGTAAGCGGGATGTAGATTTCCTCCGCCACATGCCAGTGTTCGGGATAGTCGAGGCCCGGCCCGTAAACGACAAGTCCCGCGGCGATCTCCTCACTCATGAAATGGCCCTCCGGGCCAATGAGTTCCACATGAGCGTAGTTGTCGAGAAAATCCTGCCCGAAATCCTCCGCCGTATACATCTGCTTCCAGTGCAGTTGACCGGCAAACTCGCTGAACCTTGCCAGCAGCGCGCCCTCTGCCCGACCGGCATGATCGGCAGCAGCATCAAGATGGCGGCTTGCCGTAACATGTCTTGGTGCAAGATTGCGTTCGGAAAGACACCAGTCGAAGCCGTCCAGCCATTCGCGCGCAACAGGTTCATCGCGTAGAGAAAGATAGTCACGAAAGCTATCGAACAGGGGTTTGATACTCATCTTGCCGCTTCCTCCCGGCCCGCAGTAGCTTCAAGAAGAAACTTCGCTGAATTGGAGCGCGGTATCCACAAGCCGCGCTCTTCAGCTTCCAGAAACCGCTCTGCCATTTCCTTCAATCCGGCGGGATTGGATTGTTCAAGAAACTCCCTAACCGTATCGTCGGCAAGATAGGCCTCATAGACCAGTTCGAAATGGTGGTTGGCGACCGCGCCGGTCGTTGCCGAAAAGGCGAACAGGTAGTCCACCGTCGCCACCATTTCAAACGCCCCCTTGTAGCCATGGCGCATAACGCCCTCGATCCATTTCGGATTGACGGCACGGGCCCGCACAACCCGGGCGATCTCTTCTTCAAGCGCCCGCACCACCGGGCGTTCGGGCCTTGAGTGGTCGTTGTGGTAAATCTTCGGGCGCTTGCCGGAGGCCAGTTCAACCGCCGCCGTCATGCCGCCCTCAAACTGGTAGTAATCATCAGAATCCAACAGGTCGTGTTCGCGGTTGTCCTGATTGTGGATAACAGCCTCAACTGCGCCCAACCGCTCGGCAAACCGTTCGCGCCGCTCGGTACCTGCATCCTTCGCCCCATAGGCATAGCCGCCCCAGGCAAGATATGCCCTGGCAAGATCGCCACGCTCCTGCCAGCCCTTCTCGTCGATCAGTGCCTGCAGCCCTGCCCCATAGGCGCCGGGCTTGGAACCGAAAATGCGGTAGCCCGCCTGATGACGTGCTTCATCTGCCGGCAGCCCTTCCGCCTCCAGACCTGCCGCCTCCTTTTTCATCCGGGCGGCAATGGGATTGTCCCGCTCGCTTTCGTCGAGCATCCCCGCAGTGCGGACAGCCTTGTCGAACAGTTCGATCTGGGCAGGGAACGCGTCCCGGAAAAACCCCGAAATCCGTAGCGTCACATCAACCCGCGGACGGCCCAACTCTGCAAGAGTGACAATCTCGTATCCCGTCACCCGGCGCGAAAGATTGTCCCAGACCGGCTTTGCCCCGATCAGCGCCAGTGCCTGGGCAATGTCGTCGCCACCGGTTCGCATGTTGGAGGTACCCCAGGCCGAAAGGCCGAAGGATGCCGGCCATTCGCCATGATCCTGCCGGTAGCGGATAACCAGCAGTTCTGCCGATTTCTTCCCCAACTGCCAGGCAGCCTGGGTCGGCACGGCGCGGCTGTCGACCGAAAAAAAGTTGCGGCCCGTCGGCAGCACATCATTGCGCCCCCGCGACGGCGCGCCGGAAGGGCCCGGCTTGACGAAACCGCCACCCAGGCCGGTCAGAAGGCCTCCAATCTCACCCTCCCCACAGGCTACAATGCCCGGCACCACACGGTCCTGAACATAGGCGAGCACAGCAGCCGTGTTGCGCCAGTGCGCTGCACATTGCGTCTCGCCGCAAACCAGCCTTGCAGCCAACAGTTCGATGCGCTCCACCGTGTCTCCCTGACTGCGCCAGGGGGCATCGCAAACCTGTGCCAGTACTTCCGGTTTCGGCCCCTCCCAGGGCTTTGCCATGTCGCAGCCGAGGGGATCAAAACCCGCATCCTCATCCTGAGCTTGCCGAAGGGTCGGGGGGGCGGTATTTTCCCCTCCCTTGCCAAGCTTAGCAGGGGAAGAAGCAAACAGATCCGCCGCTATCGCCCGGTGCAAACTGGCATTCTCCCCCTGCCCGTCGCCCCGCGGCACACGCACAAGCGCCACCGCCAGATCGGTCAACAAACGGTCTGTGGGCGCTTCGCCAAAGATGTGCAGCCCGTCGCGAATCTGCATTTCCTTCAATTCGCACAGATAGCCGTCCAGCTTTTCCAGCTTCACCTCTTCGCCATCGCTCTGGGCAATACCGGCATCTACATCAAGGCCGGTATCGGCGATCAATTCCAGAATCTGTTTTTTCAACAGCCGCAAGCGGCGGGGATCGCTTCCTGCGGCGTCATAATATTCATCGACCAGCGCTTCGAGGTCACGCAGCGGCCCGTAACTTTCCGCCCGCGTCAGGGGCGGCGTCAAATGATCGATGATAACGGCGGAGGTCCGCCGTTTGGCCTGACTGCCCTCGCCCGGATCGTTGACGATGAAGGGATAAAGATGCGGCAAGGGTCCGAGAACAGCCTCCGGATAGCAGGCATCTGATAGCGCCAGCGCTTTTCCTGGCAGCCATTCCAGATTGCCGTGCTTGCCCATATGGACAATCGCGTCAGCACCGAATTCGCCCCGTAACCAGCAATAGAAGGCAAAATAGCCATGCGGCGGAACGAGATCGGGCGAATGATAGGTTTCCGTCGGGTCGATGTTGTAGCCGCGGGCCGGCTGAATACCGATGGAAACATTGCCGTTGACCGATAGCGGAAGGGCAAATCCGCCGCGTTCTGCCACGAAATAGGGATCGCGCTCCGGTTCGCCCCAGCGTTCGGAGATTTCGCCGCGAAGTTTGTCCGGCAGGTCGGCAAAGAATGCTTCATAATCCCCAAGTGCAAGCACGACACGGATTTCTCGCCCGTCATTGCCTGCATTGGTCGGCCCCTCCTGCAGGTGGCGCATCAGGGCATCACCATCAGCAGGCAGGTCGCCAGTCGAATATCCCGCTGCCGCAAGTGCCTTGAGCACGTTTATCGTGCCGGCCGGCGTGTCGAGACCGACGCCGTTTCCCAGACGCCCGTCCCGGTTGGGGTAGTTGGCAAGCACGACGGCAATTTTGCGCTGTGCCGCCTCCTTGCTGCGCAGCCTAGCCCAATTGGCGGCAAGATCGGCAACAAAGCCGATGCGCGTTGCTTCCCCCTCGTGGCGGACGATGTTGGTTTCCACCCGCTCGTCGAACCGGCTGGCCGACTTGAAGGCAATGGCGCGCGAAAGCACCCGCCCGTCGACTTCCGGCAATGCCACATTCATCGCAAGGTCGCGTGCGGAAAGTCCCTGGTCCGATTGCCGCCAGGCTTCAAGCGAACCGCCCGAAAGCACGATCTGCAACACCACCGCGCCGGTTTCATCCAATACTGTGCCCGTCGGGCCGCCCGATGGCGAGGAAACCGCAAAACCCGTGGAAGCAAGCACGACCGAGGGTGGCGCTTCGCTGAACACATGCCTTACCGTTTCCTGGCTTACGGCATCCTTGAGCGATGAGACAAAAACCGGAAGGGCATTGAGACCGCGCGCTTCAAGCGCCCGCACCAGCATCTTGACCGGCTGCAACCCGCCGGACTGCACCAGTGCCCGGTAAAAGCAGATTGCTGCAACAGGTTGTCCCCTTTTCCAATGGTCGCGGATCGCTTCCAGACCGGCAACACCGGTATCGGGGTGCCAAAGACCGGCCTTGAGCAGGGGAACAGCTTCGGGCGGGGCTTCTGCGCTGCCCGTCAAATACCGGCAATAAACAAGAAAGCCGGCGCTGTTTTCCGCTCCGCCTTCCAGCAGGTAGGCCCACAGGCGCTCCAGGTCGTTGGCTTCGATCGTGGAAGCGGCAATGAGTTCCGGATCGGGCTTGTCATCACCTGGCAGAAAGGCAAGTTGAACGCCGTTTTCCCGTGCAACCGACGACAGGGACTCAACGCCATATTCCCAGTAGCGCCGTCCCCCGAGCAGCCGAACCACCACCAGCTTTGCCCCGGCTATGATCTCGCGGGCATAGACATCAATCGAAAGCGGATGGGTAAGCTGCATCCAGTTGGCAAGCCTTAACCCGGTCATCTCCTGCGCTGCGGCCGCATCTGCAAGACTGGCAAGCTCGGTATCCGCCGCCGAAAGGAAGACGATCTCGCCCGGCGTCTGCCCCAGATCGACGGCTTCTTCGCCTTCCTGGATCGCGCCTTTCTGAGCCAGCAGGAGGTGCATTGCTTTTACCTATGTAAGTGCGGCTTTCACCGCTTCACCGATGGCTTGCTGATCGAGCCCCTCAAAGCCGATCACTACCAGCCGGCCTTCACGAACCTCTCCCTCGCGCCACTCCCGGTCGAAATAGGTATCGATCCGGTTGCCGACGGCCTGAACCACCAGCCGCATTGGTTTTCCCTCGATCGCCAGAAAGCCCTTCAGCCGCAAAACGTCATGTGCCTCGATCAACGGTGCAAGGGCTGCCGCAACACCCGTGTGACTGGCCACCGGCGGCAAGGAGGTGACAAAGCTTTCAAAATCATCGTGATCGTGGTGATGATCGTGCCCGGCGCCCTCTCCATGTTCGGCATGAAAGGCATCATGCTCCAACTCGTGCTGGGACTTGCGGTTGTGAATATCCGATTCGGTGCCTGAACCAAGGCCCAGGAGGACGGAAGCCGGCAGGGAACCGTTCGATGCCCGCACCACCTTCACCGCCCGCTTGATTCCGTCTTTCACCTCGCCCTGCAACCGGTCGAGAGCGTCAGCCTCCACCAGATCGGCCTTGTTGAGAATGATCATGTCGGCACAGGTGATCTGATCCTCGAAAAGCTCCTCCAGCGGGCTTTCGTGATCCAGCGCCTCGTCTTCGGCCCGCTGGGCATTGACCTTGTCGATGTCGCTGGCAAAACGGCCATCTGCCACCGCCCGGCTGTCGACCACCGTCACCACGCCATCCACCGTCACCTGCTCACGGATTTCCGGCCAGTTGAAGGCGCTCACCAGCGGTTGCGGCAGGGCAAGACCGGACGTCTCGATGACGATGTGATCGGGCTTGCGGTCGCGTTCGAGCAGGGCGGTCATGGTCGGGATGAAATCGTCGGCCACCGTACAGCAGATGCAGCCATTGGTAAGTTCGACGATATCGTCTTCCGAGCAGGTTTCCTCGCCGCAACCCTTCAAAACCTCGCCATCGACTCCCAGATCGCCAAACTCGTTGATGATGAGCGCGATGCGCTTTCCATTGGCCGTTGCCAGCAGATTGCGGATCAGCGTGGTCTTGCCGGCGCCCAAAAATCCGGTGATCACCGTTGCGGGTATTTTCTGGCTGTCTGCTATGGACATGGTTTGCCCTTCAAGGTTTTTGCATCAGCAGGCTCATGCCTGCGGTTTGAGTTTCAGTGGCAGCCCGGCGGCAACGAACCAGACCATTTCACACCGCCTGGCCATTTGCTGGTTGACGGTGCCGGCCAGATCGCGGAACTGCCGCGCCATGGCGTCCTCGGGCACAATGCCCAGCCCGACCTCGTTGCTGACGAAGAAAACTGGCGCCCGGATGCTGTCGAGAGCCGCAATCAGGCTTTCGCATTCACGCAGCACATCCGCATCGGCCATCATCAGGTTGGTGACCCACAGCGTCAGGCAATCGACCAGCAAAACCCTGCCCGGCAGCGCCGTCTGCAACACCGCATCGGCCAGCGCCAGGGGTTCTTCCACGGTTTCCCAGGCCTTGCCGCGCCGCTCGCGATGCTTGTCGATGCGTTCGCGCATCTCCTCGTCCAGCGCCCTGCCCGTCGCCAGATAAAACGGCGTCAGGCCGGTTGCCAGAACCTGTTGCTCGGCGACGCGGCTTTTGCCGGAGCGCGCGCCACCGAGGATCAACGTCGTTTGTGGCGGGGTGTTGCTCGCCGTCATGATCAGGCGCTTGCCGATTCCTGTTTCGCCGCCCGCTGAAACAGATAGCCAAGCAGTCCGCCCAGAAAGAGCCAGAACAGCGCCGAAGCTACAATGGTGGAAACCACGAACTCGGCGGCAAGGTTTGCCGGCACCGCCGACTCATGCTCGATTGGTTGCGGTGCACCCCATAGATGAGGCGCGACAATCAGCACTAAGGCCAGCAACATCAGCGGAAGAGCACGGCGGAAGGCCAGAAGATAAAGTCCCCCCGCAGTACAGATCACCGTTACCAGCCACCAGATCTGGCGATCTGTGAGATCACCCGCCGGCATTCCCGGCAGCTCGGGCGGCAGGCCGAAATTCGGCGCCAGTACAAAAATCACAAACCCCGCGGCGCCCCACAACAGGCCGCTTGCCGGCGTGATCGACTGGTTGAGGGCAAGAACGGCGGCCGTCAGCAAAAGCGAATAGGCAACGCCCACCACAACATTGGCAAGTGCGGTATAGAATGTGCGCTCGGTACCGTCTTCCGGCGCCCAGGGCTCTTCGGCTTCGGCCATGGCGGTCTCGCCGGTTGAAGCTTCCTCACCGGAAGCTTCACCTTGTGAATGGGTATGTCCAGCACCCGTATCCCCGGCATCCTCGTAGCGTTCAGCTTCGAGAATCAAGGGAACGACGCGCCATGATTGCACGGCTGTAGCAAATATGCCCGCAGCCATGCCCGCGAAAATCGCGGCCAGCAGAAATCTAACCAGCATGGGTTCGCTCAGTGGCAGGGAGCGACGATAGCGTGGCGCGTATCGTGAGCTGCATTGTGCAGCATGTCGGAATTGGCGAACGCCGCGCCATAAAGCAGAAACCCGCCGAACAGGGCGGCAAAAGCTGCCGTTACCATCCGTTGTGACGCGGAAAGGGAAAGCGTGGCAGTTTGTGTATTGAGCATGACAACCTCCGTGTTGCTCCATTTGAAATAAGCAGGCGCATAACGCTACTGCCGGTCCAACAGGCAGGTCTCCTGGCTCACGGTTCTGGCGGTTGTCTCACCTTCCCGGGTTGCGGCATGCCGCAGTTTCCCAGTGGCTTTCGAAACACCCTTACCGCAATACAGTCGCGGGGTCGGCCAGGTTTGGAATGCCCGGATTGGGTCCACTCCATCCTGTTCCCTTTTGATCCCGTAGCCTTTGGCTATGTACGGGAACCGGTTGGTCTTTCATGATTAGCGCGCTGAAGGCGGCAGCGTCAATCGATTTGCGACATTGCCCGCATCAAATCCGCACTGGGCCCGCATCAATTCCGTACCGCTGCCGCCACCGTCAAAATCCCTTCGACATCCAGATGGCGTTCCATCGCTACCGCCAGTTCATCGAGTGAATCTTCAACCATCTGCCGGTAGTTGCCCCCTGCCTCGACACCGAACCCGCCAAGCAGATGACGCCGATAGGCATCAGAGGAAAACATGCCGTGCAGATAACAACCCATCACCCTGCCATCGGCAGAAACCGCTCCATCCGGCCCGTTTGCGGTCAGGATCATCGGGCGGGCACAGTCCGGGCCCGTGGTGTGGCCCATGTGGATTTCATAGCCGGAGAGCAGAAGGCCGTTTTCGGCAAGCTGCGGGTCAATGTTGCGCACGGTCTTTCTGCCCGCAAGTACGGTCTCGACATCCAGCAGGCCCAGCCCGTCGGTCTCGCCCACGCTGCCTTCAACGCCATCGGGATCGGCGATTTTGCGCCCCAGCATCTGATAACCGCCACAAATGCCGATAACCTGCCCGCCGCGGCGCACATGGGCATGAAGTCCTTCATCCCAACCGTTCTCGGCAAACTCGATTCGGTCTGCGATGGTCGACTTCGAACCGGGCAGAATGACGAGCGCGGCATCCTGAGGAAAGGGATCACCTTTTTTGAGATATACGACAGACACGCCCGCTTCGGCTGCCAATGGATCGAGATCGTCGAAATTGGCAATCTTGCCGAGTACAGGCACGACGATCTTGACCTCACCACCCCCACTGTTTGTGAGCCGGTCGAGAGCCACGCTGTCTTCCGCCGGCAGGCGCCGCACACAGTCAAGATGTGGAAGCACCCCGAAGGAGGGCCAGCCGGTAAAGCGGGTAATCGCTTCAAGCCCGTCATGAAACAGCGAAACGTCGCCGCGAAACTTGTTGATGAGGTAGCCTTCAATGCGTTGGCGGTCTTCTGCCGGCAGGATGGTGTGCGTTCCTGCGATGGAAGCTATCACCCCTCCCCGGTCGATGTCCCCGACCAGGACCACCGGCACGCCGGCGCGCTCGGCAAACCCCATATTGGCGATATCGCCTGCCCGCAGGTTGATTTCGGCAGGAGACCCCGCCCTTCCACCAGCACGATGTCGGCACGTGTGACAAGGCGGGCATAGCTGTCCATCACCGCATCGAGCAGTTTTGGCTTCATTGCCCCATAGTCCCGGGCGCGGGCACTGCCGATGACCCTGCCCTGAACGACAATCTGGCTACCGGTTTCCGATTGCGGCTTGAGCAATACCGGGTTCATGTGCACCGATGGCGGCACGCCGCAGGCCAGCGCCTGCAGCCATTGGGCACGGCCCATTTCGCCACCGCCGCTTCCGTCTGCTTCCACTTCCGCCACGGCTGCGTTGTTCGACATGTTCTGCGGCTTGAAGGGCACAACCGAAATACCACGGTTCTTCAGCGCACGGCAAAGCCCGGCAACGAGCACCGTCTTGCCTACATCCGATCCGGTTCCCTGAAACATCAGCGCCTTGGTCATGGCGGAACCTTTAGAGCGTGTCTTGGTTAGCTGCAATCGCCTGAACCTGGTTCCCGGGCCCTCGAACCGCGTCGCAAAAAGCTGACAGTGTCCTGCACTGCTGCGCTTTTTGCGCCTTGCCGAAGACCCGGCGGTAACCTGACCAGACTTTGAAAACAGCAGATGCAAGACCGCCCCGACGCGCAGGACGCTTACCAGCCAGGGGTGAAGATTTTCCAGATGTAGTAGGCAGCCTCGCTTTCAAGCGGGAAGGACAGCATGCCCATCACCGAATAACCAAGCAGCCAGGGCATCAGATAAAACCGCGCCATGAAGAAAAACCAGGCGACATAGAGCGGTTTGAGCACGTCGATCAGGAACGGCGGGGTTACCCATTTGAATGCGTTTATGACGGGATCGGTGACCCTCACGAAAAAGCGCATGAAAAAGAACGGACTGTCATCAGCCATGAACAGCCGCATTGCAGCGCGCCCGATCAACGTCCACATGACGAGCCCGAGGATGTAGTCAATTACTACCGCCCAGAGCGGAAGGGCCTCGATCGGAAACGTATCCATTCCTCACCTCGGAAAAACTGGCAAACGCCATAGCCAAAATTGGCGCAAAGAAAAAGGGCGGAGCCGAAACCCCGCCCTCTTTTGTTTGTCAGGATCGCTTAGTGCGAGCCAAGGATCGTTTTCCCGGTCGGGATGCGAACCTCGTCGACCATGTCCTGGATTTCCTGCGAAGGTGCAGGGGTCAGGAGCGATACCACGATCATGGCGATCAGGCTGGCCGGCATGCCGATAATGCCGAAGCGCAGGTGATCGATGCCCATCCAGGGCTCCATGCCACCGGCAAACACCTGATACAGATACCAGGCGCCGACGCCGAAGCCGACCACCATGCCGGCAACCGCACCAGCGGCATTGGCACGTTTCCACCACACACCGAGAACCAGCGGGAAGAACAGGCCGGAATTGGCGAAGCAGAAGGCCCACGCCACGGCACCGAGGATACCCGTCAGTTTCAGGGATGCGATGAACGCCGCTGCAAGACCGATGAAGATCAGCAGAACGCGTGCAACAATCAGCCGCTTGCGCGTATCGGCTTTCGGATCGATGATCGAGTAGTACAGATCATGCGACAGTGCGTTGGCAATCGCCAGCAGCAGTCCGTCAGCCGTCGACATGGCAGCAGCCAGGCCACCAGCGGCAACAAGGCCGGAGATGACATATGGCAGACCCGCGATTTCCGGCGTTGCCAGAACCACGATGTCAGGACGCATGAAGAACTCGTTCAACTGAACGATACCGTCGCCGGATTGATCCGCCACGGCCAGCATGCCCACTTCGGACCAGCGCTGAACCCATTCGATGTTGGTAACTTCCTCAATGGTCTTGCCAATGACGGAAGTCGGCAGGTTGGGATCAAGCAGGTTGACCTTGGTCAGCGTAGCCAGAGCCGGAGCCGAAAGGTACAGCATCAGGATGAAGAACAGCGACCATGCAACCGATTTTCTGGCTGCCCGCACCGACGGAGTCGTGAAGTAGCGCATCAGAATGTGCGGCAGGGAAGCTGTACCGGTCATCATGGCAATTGCCAGCGTGACCATGCCCCATCCGCCACCAGCCGGTGAGTTCTGAGGTGTGGTCAGGACCCTGACGCCTGCAACGTTTTCCGCAGCCGGTGCAAGACCGTACTGGGCTTCCAGTTCGGCAATGCGCTGTACGCCTTCACCGTATGAGAAGTGCGGAATGATGCCGTAGCCCAGCTTGTTGGACATCCAGATCAGCGGCAGCAGGTAGGCGATGATCAGCACGATATACTGGGCCACCTGGGTCCAGGTCACGCCGCGCATGCCACCCAGCATGGAGCAGATGAAGATGCCGAGCAGGCCGAGATAAACACCCACTTCGAAGGGAACACCCAGCGTACGTGCTGCAATCGTTCCCGTCGCGTTGATCTGCGCCGTCACATAAGTGAACGAGGCAACCACCAGCACGATCACCGCACAAAGCCGTGCGAGATTGCCGCCGTAGCGTGTACCGATAAAGTCCGGCACGGTGTAGCAGCCGAATTTCCGCAGATATGGCGCCATCAGCGAGTTGACGAGCACATAACCGCCCGTCCAGCCGACGATGAAGCCGAGATACGGATAACCGCCGAAGTAAACGCCGCCTGCAAGCGCCACGAACGATGCACCGGACATCCAGTC
Organism: Salaquimonas pukyongi; assembly: GCF_001953055.1. Lineage (NCBI taxonomy): Bacteria > Pseudomonadati > Pseudomonadota > Alphaproteobacteria > Hyphomicrobiales > Salaquimonadaceae > Salaquimonas > Salaquimonas pukyongi. Next base: position 2,632,070 of record NZ_CP019044.1, read on the forward strand.
CGCCGCCGTCGCCATGCCGTTGTAGACAGCCGGCACTTCACGGCCAGCGACATAATACGCATCCACTTCCGCGGTACGCGACAGCCAGCCGATCAGGGCATAGATGCCGATGGTGAAGAGCAGGAACCCGATCCCGATGGTTTCGGGACTGGCGCCCATTCTTTCAAGCAGTGCCATCAGCGCGAAAAAGACAAGAAAGCCGATGGTATAAAGACCATAGACCTTCCCTAGGTTCTTGGTGAAACCGCCTTCCATTACGATTCCTCCCTATTCGCTTACGCCGTGTTCGTCATCGATGGTATCCTGGCGCCAGTTCTGGAACCAGATCATCAAGACGAAGGCGATGAGTGAGCCTTGCACACAAAACCAGTATCCCAGCGGGAATCCGAGGAATGACATGGAATTGAGGACGTCGGCGTTATACGGAATGATGATGCCGAAAATTGCCCACAGAACCAGAATGAGAATGGTCAGGTTCCGGGTTTTTCGCCAGTGCTCCGCACGGTTTTGAGCAGAATTGTCAGCCAAATCTACCTCCCCAGTTTAGACCCGGATTGAATGACGGTTGCCATCGCCGGGTCCGGTTGATATTCCCCCGCCCTGCGGATCAGCTTTGCAGCCACACCGCAAATAAGAGGGCATGCGACAACGCAATTCTCCTCAATTGCGTGATCTGCTTCGAAAAATGCACAATAAACCGGTGATTAACAAATGGTTTATCACTTTATCCCGTGCCACCTTGGTATAATGCCGAAAAGCTGGAAATGACGCGCTGTGGAGAAAATTCACCAATTTTTTGAAATGGTTAGGGGTAGATTATCACCCTGGAAACGGCTTGAGCCGGTCAACAGTTCAAGGGCATTCGGCGAGTTTCTGTCCGCAAGAGCCGCCTTCATCGCCCAGAAAACCCTCTACGGTTACGTGAAGACAAGAATGGGCATGAAGTATCCTGCAATGTTCGAGGACGACATCTTCATCGAGTCCCTCAACATCGGCAAATGGCAGATTTATGCCGCCTGTCTTTCCGATCTTTCCATCTTCATGGCAGCCCAGGTCTATGCCCGTACCGGCGATGCCCAGGAAGCAGCATCAATTGCAGAGAAGTTTTATTCACACGCCATCATCGAGCGCTTTCAGGACGCCGAATTTACCGGTGACACCGCTCCCCTGATCGATGCGTTCAAGGATCGTCTCGTTCTGGTCGACTGGAACTATGCCATGGCCGCAGAAGGCGCTTTCAAGGAAAGCCCCAGGGCGCTGATTCGCTGGGCGCCCATCGACGATGAATTGAAGAAGTTCGATATCGAAATCGTCACAAACTCCATTCGCTTTCAGTGGCAGCGGGTGCGCAGTGATTTTCTCAAGGCTTTCGATGTGGACGCCTTCCTGGCCGACTGGAACCGCACGAAAGCATAAGCCTATTTCAGCCGCACCGCTTCCCTGCTCTTTCCCGCCTTCGAAAGTTCGGCTTCATAGGCTTTCCACTCTGCCTGCCGGTTACGTCCCAGTTCCAGCAGGAACGGCCAGGTGAAAATACCGGTATTGTGCAGATCGTCGAACTCGATCCGGATGGCATAGTTTCCGATCGGATGAATTTTCATGATGCCCACGTCGCGCTTGCCATGAACCAGGATGCGCTGTTCCGGTGAATGCCCCTGAACCTCGGCCGAAGGCGATCGCACGCGGAGCAGCTCAGCCTCCAGAACATGTTCCTCGCTCTTGCCGCCTTGTGCTTCGAAGCGAACGGTAAGGGTTTTGCGGTCCGGTGAAACCGCTATCCGGCTTGGCTGCATGGCAGATTATCCCCTGTCCGACTGATATTCAGGTTTCCGGCCGCTCTGCGGTGTGGAAAGAACTTTCATGTCGTTTTCAGTCATGGCATTTCTTGGACGTTGAAAATAAACAGAGCCACGCGAACTGACCAGCGCCAATACGGGAAACCTTGTTTCATGGCCATGAAAGCTGTCACCATCGGCGCCGGACAGGCTGCTGTCGCCTTCGCCGCAAAACTGCGCGAATTGGACGGCGACGCCGAAATCCTGATGATCGGTGAAGAGGAGAGTCTTCCCTATCAGCGCCCGCCGCTTTCAAAAAAATACATGACCGGTGAGATGGAGGCTGAACGGCTATTGCTGCGCCCTGCCGATTGGTTTGAAGAAAACCGCATTGAATGCCGCACCGGCACAACCGTGACGGCAATCGATACGGCTGAAAAACAGGTCCTTGCCGGCAGCGAAACAATTTCTTTCGACAAGCTGCTGATCGCCACGGGCGCAACGCCCCGTATCCTGCCGGCGGCCATTGGCGGCGAGCTTGGCAATGTCTTTACCCTGCGCAGCCTGGCCGATGCCGACCGCATATCCGGTGTCATGAAAGAAGGTGCCACTGCGCTGGTCATCGGCGGCGGCTATATCGGCCTCGAAGCAGCAGCCGTATTCGCAACCCGCGGCCTGAAGGTGCATGTCATCGAAATGGCCGACCGCATCCTGAAGCGCGTTGCCTCTGCCGAGACCGCAGCATTCGTGCGATCCGTTCACGAAACAAGGGGCGTACAAATTCTGGAAAGTACCGCCCTCGACAGGCTTGAGGGTGACGAGGGCATGGTCAGCCATGCCGTACTCGCCAATGGCACATCAATCAAAGCCGATCTCGTAGTGGTCGGAATCGGGGTTACGCCGAAAGATGACCTGGCCCGCCAGGCGGGACTGGTTTGCGGCAACGGCATCGAACTGGATGAATTCACCTGTTCTTCCCACCCCGATATCCACGCAGCCGGTGATGTTGCCTGTTTTGCATTTCGCGGTACACGCACCCGGCTGGAATCGGTACAAAACGCAATTGACCAGGCTGAACATGCAGCCAGAGTAATTGCTGGCAGTGAGGAGCCTTACGTGCCGGTGCCATGGTTCTGGTCGGACCAGTATGACATGAAGCTGCAGATTGCAGGGCTGAATGCCGGTTTCGACAAGACGGTGACACGCCCCGGCAGCCATGATGGCGGGCAATCGGTCTGGTATTTCTCAGGCGGGGATTTTCTCGCCGTCGATGCGATCAACGACCCTCGTGCGTATATGTTCGGCAAGAAAATCCTCGAACTCGGCAGAACGGTGACGCCGCAACAGGCTGCCGACGCGAACTTTGATCTCAAAGCGCTGATAAAACCGTAAGCGGAACCGTTCCGCACTCAGGCCCTCAGAACACTTTCTGCATCATCGCGGCCCAGCGCTTCGAACACCGCACGAACGATACCGTCGCGGTCAAGGCCGGCACGGGCATACATGGCTTCAGGGGACGCCTGATCGCTAAAGACATCCGGCAGGAAGAGCGGGCGCAGCTTCAATCCGTTTTCAAGTTGCCCGGTCTTCGAAAGAAAGGCGAGTACCTGCGCCGAAAAACCGCCAATGGAACCTTCCTCCACGGTAATCAGCACCTCGTGCTCACGCGCCAGGCGCCCGACAAGTTCGGTATCCAGCGGTTTGGCAAAACGCGCATCGGCAACCGTCGTGGGAAGGCCCGCCTGTGCCAGGCTTTCGGCGGCCAACAGACAATCGCTTAGCCGTGCACCGAAAGACAGCAGCGCCACCTTGCTGCCTTCACGCAACACGCGCCCCTTGCCGATCTCGAGGATATTCCCGCGTTCGGGCAATTCAACACCGACGCCATTACCGCGCGGATAGCGGAAGGAAATCGGCCCCTCATCCCATTCAGCCGCCGTGCGTACCATGTGGACCAGTTCCGCCTCATCGCCCGCTGCCATGACCACAAAGCCCGGCAGGGTCGACAGAAAGGTCGTGTCGAAGGCACCGCAATGGGTTGCACCGTCAGCCCCAACATAACCTGCCCGGTCGATGGGAAAGCGCACTGGCAGTTTCTGGATGGCAACATCGTGCACCACCTGGTCATAGGCGCGCTGCAGGAAGGTCGAATAGATCGCGCAGAACGGCTTGAAACCCTCGCTTGCCAGCCCCGCCGCAAAGGTCACGGCATGCTGTTCGGCAATGCCAACATCGAAAGTGCGCTCGGGAAACGACTTGCTGAAAATGTCGATCCCCGTCCCGTCCGGCATGGCAGCAGTGATGCCGACGATCCGGTCGTCATCTTCTCCTTCGCGCACCAGCGCCTGGCCGAAAACCTTGGTATAGCTTGGCGCATTGGCAGGCGGTTTGGACTGTGCACCGGTGATGACGTCGAATTTCGACACGCCATGATACTTGTCGGCCGCAGCTTCTGCCGGCGGGTAGCCTTTTCCCTTGCGGGTCACCGTATGGATAAGGACCGGGCCTTTCGCGTTGTCACGCACGTTGCGCAACACCGGAACCAGCGTTGACAAGTCATGCCCGTCGATCGGGCCGATGTGATAAAATCCCATCTCCTCAAACAGCGTTCCGCCGGTGACATAGCCGCGCGCATGTTCCACCGCCCGGGTGATCGCGCGATCGACTGTCTTGCCGAGATAGGCTGTCAGTTTCTTGCCAAGCTCACGCATGCCCATATAGGTGCGGCCGGAAGCAAGGCGCGCCAGATAGGCGCTCATCGCACCGGTTGGCGGTGCAATCGACATGTCGTTGTCGTTGAGAATGACAATCAGCCGCGCATCCATGGCACCGGCATTGTTCAGCGCCTCATAGGCCATGCCCGCCGACATCGCTCCATCGCCGATTACCGCGATCACATTGTTGTCCCCGCCCTTCAGTTCGCGCGCCACAGCCATGCCGAGGCCGGCGGAAATGGACGTGGACGAGTGGGCAGCGCCAAACGGATCGTATTCGCTTTCATCCCGCTTGGTGAAACCGGACAGGCCATCTTCCTTGCGCAGGGTGCGGATGCGGTCGCGGCGGCCGGTGAGGATTTTGTGCGGATAACACTGATGGCCAACATCCCAGATCAGCCGGTCCTGCGGCGTATCAAAGATATAATGCAGCGCCACAGTCAACTCGACAACGCCGAGTCCGGCGCCCAGATGCCCGCCGGTCACCGAAACCGCATCGATGGTTTCCGTTCGCAACTCGTCGGCCAGTTGCGGCAATTCTTCTTCGTTGAGCTGGCGCAAATCCGCCGGAATGCGGACCTTGTCCAGCAAGGGAGTGTTGGGTCGATTACTCAAATGCCACCTGCCCGAAATGCAATTGGCTCAAAACGGAACCTGGCTGGACGCTGCCGGGCCGGTTTTCGCTGTCATTTACCGGTTACTTAGACCTTTCGCGGTCAAAGTACAAACAAACGTGTCCTTTCTTTGAAAGAGCGTTCTCCTCTGGAGAAAGGCGAGCTTGCTGGATATGGATCTCAGCAGGCTATCCTGGTTTAGGACCCACCTCTAGGCTGTATCGACGAGCAGATCCTGCTTTGCGCGAAGACGTGCAATCGCGGTATCCTCGCGAATTGCGATATTGCGCCGGGTCAGCAATTCGCCCCTGGCGACCGGCTCTATCACCTGTGCCTTTTCCAGCACCCCGCAGGGCCATGCTTGTGCTGTTTTAGCTTCGGCGACCGTCATGGTCCACGAGCGGTAGCAATACTGACCGACCGCATCGATCATCTCGCCGGGCTTTAAATCCCGTTTGGCTACCGCGCACACCTCGGCAACCGGCTTGGGCAGCGGTATCATGTCGGGACGGCCATGCAGCATCACGCGGGCAGCTGTCAGCGGAACTTCCAGCGACGTCAGATGGTAAGGCCGGTGGAAGGCATAATATGGCCCCTCACCCATTTTAAGGTCCGCGAAGCGCTCATGGATGCGCGGGTGCGTTGCCTTGACGATGACAAAAATTCCCGGTGAGACGCCCTTTCCAATGGAATAGTCGACGCAGCCGGGTTTCGACAGCACGCCGCCATCGGCTTCCGGGATCAGGGTGGTTGCCAGTTCAGCTACAGTGGCGCGCGGCCCGTGCATGCCCGGAATGTCCGGCACCAGGCCGGTAGCATTGGCGATAGCCGCCATTTCCACCATTGTCTTGGAGCCGTCAACGAATTCGACCAGCATGCGGACATTCATGTTCCGCCGATCCGCCTCCTCCTGATAATCATCCGGCACGGCGTCGAAATTCAGCGGATTGTTCTTGCCCTTGCCCGCGCAAACCACTTCGTGGCCCATCGCGGTAACGAACTCGATAATCTCCATCGTCGAGGAAGGTTCATCGCCAGCACCAAGCGTATAGATCACACCGGCCTTGTCTGCTTCATGTTTCAGATAGGGGCCGATACAGACATCACATTCAACATTCATCATGATAAGGTGCTTGCCGGCAGCAATGGTGCGCACGCCAATATCGGCGCCGGCTTCCGGCACCCCGGTCGCATCGATGACCACATCGATCAGCCCGTGGGACAAGGCCAGATCGAGATCGGAAGTAACTGCGATACGCCCGCTTTCCATGACAGCGGATGCAGCATCGTGGCTTTCAGCTTTGCCAATGCGCTCATCATCACCATAAGCAATACGGGCTGCCTGCGATGCCCGCCCGGCAGTGCGCTCGAAAACCGTTCCGATTTCGATGCCATCCATTTGGGCAATGCCGGTGAAGATGTCGGTGCCCATCTCGCCAAGGCCAACCAGCCCGACACGGATCGGCCTGCCCTGCCGCTCAAGTTCGGCAAGCTCCTGGGCAAGGCCCGTCAGTTGAACATTCGATGGCATACAGGACCGGATTCTGCGGAAGGTTTCACAGGGTGACGGGCCCGCCGGCCTCGTCGACACGGCGCTGGTTATAGATGGTTTCGAGGAATTGAAACAGTTCGATTTTCAGTTCCAGTGGATAGCCTTCGCCATTGCGTGCAACAAAGCCGGAAAACGAGAACTGGGGATCATCGATCAGGTTGAGCGCATCAACGGACAGGCGGGGAAGCATGATCTCGCGGTTCTTGCGGACCGCTCCATAACGCCGTGCCCCTTCGGGAACGGCAAGGATGTTGCCGATCGCCTCATTGCGCACCGGTACGAAGGATGCACCGCCGGCCAGCTGGCTGATCTGGGCTGCTGCCTTTACAGATGTCAGCGTGCGATCCAGCAGAAAATAAACGGAAACCGCGATGCCTGCGGCACTGGCGCCTTCATCGAAGGCGATGTCACTGTAGACCTTGAAGAAAGGCTTCAGCAAATTGGCCTGCAGATCGATCACATAATCATGTTCGGGTTCACCGACGATGGTATCGAAAATAAGTACCTGATCGCCGGTGCGGGAAAAATCGACAATCCGGCTGCTGGCAGGAAAATACCCCGCCAGCCCGCCATCGGGAAAATCGGTATCGAAGACACGCAGCCGTTCCTCGCCGGCAAGCGACAGCGCGTCGGCAAGAATGCGCGCCAGCAGTGTCTTGCCGTTGCGCGGCTCATCGGAACAGACAATGGCTAGCGACCTTGGGATGATATCCCTCCCGAGACGGAAACCGGATCAGTGCCGGCCGGTCAGCGCAGCTTATGCGTCGTCATCACCGGCCAGGGTTTCTTCCTCGGCTGAAGCCTGCGGTGACATCAACGCCTTGATCACATCGAGCTTCTCGAACTCGGTGTTCAGATCACTGATCCATTTGCGGACATAGCCGCGCAGCACGAAGGAATAGTTCGCCTCACGGCCATTCGGCTTGCGGTTGTTGATGAAGTCGGTGAACGTAACCCCAGCCAGATCCACCTGCTCATAGGCCATTTCGTTGAGCTTGGGTATTTCGATTTCGCGGGCATTTGAAAGGCCGGCGAAATATTTCTTGAACGTCTTCTCGTCCCACTCGAAGAAATTGGTTTCGTTGATGAAGTTGCGCGCAACGATGTAGGAAAGGCCCTTGGTATACTGAGCGATTTCACCCATCTCGTCGAGCGAGGCAATGGACGGGCCGACGACGTGAAACAGCGCCATGTCGAAATCGCCACCGCGTGCTGCTTCCAGTACGCCGATATTCTCGAAGGTTTCGAGCGCCCGCGACATGCTGCCGGCTTTCAGATCCACTACCGACACCTTCACCGCCGCTTCCTGCATGGTGTCGAGCACCTTCATCTGGTCGCGAACTTCCTCAAGATCGATGATCTCGGTGATGTTGGGGTAGAAGCGGTGCAGCGTACCGCGCGGGTTTTCCGTGTCGAAGGCACGCGCCAGCACGTTTTTGCGCGCCAGAAAATCCAGCAGGGCACGGGATGTTGTCGTCTTGCCGACGCCGCCCTTGTCCGCACCCACGAGAATAAGCAATGGTTTCATGTTTCCACCTCACACCGTAGCGGCCCGCATATCACCGGCCACATATTCCAGCCCCTATGTTTCAGCCGCGCATATGTAAGCTATGCATATTTCGGCAATTTCCGCTTGCATGTCTATCCAAAGGCACGCCGACTGGCAACAATCGCCATATATGGTTACCGGCCCTCAAGTCAGAAATTCGTGCTTTTCAAGATAATCGAGAATGACATCGGCGGCTTCCTCCGCAGTGTTTTCGACGGTATTGACCGCAATTTCCGCATTTTTCGGCGGCTCATAAGGGGAGTCGATGCCGGTGAAGTTCTTGATCTCCCCGGCCCGCGCTTTCTTGTAGAGACCTTTGACGTCCCGCTCCTCTGCCACCTCCAGGGGCGTGTCGACAAAAACTTCCACAAATTCACCTTCGGCCATCGCCATGCGCGCCATCTGGCGCTCGGACCTGAATGGCGAGATGAAGGAAACAAGCGTGATCAGGCCCGCATCGGCCATAAGCTTTGCGACCTCCGTTACCCGGCGGATGTTCTCCACCCGGTCGGCATCGGTAAAGCCGAGATCCTTGTTGAGGCCGTGGCGAACATTGTCCCCATCGAGCAGATAGGTGTGCTTGCCCATTGCCGCCAGCTTCTTTTCAACCACATTGGCAATGGTGGACTTGCCTGAACCCGACAACCCGGTAAACCAAAGCACGGCAGGTTTCTGGGTTTTCATCTGCGCCCGTGCAGTCTTGGAGACGTCGGTGGCCTGCCAGTGAATGTTGGAGGACCGCCTGAGCGCAAACCGCAGCAGTCCCATGCCCACCGTCGCATTGGTCAGCCGGTCGATGAGAACGAAGCTGCCGGTATCCCGGTTTTCCTCGTAAGGGTCGAACACCAGCTTCTTGTCGATGGCGATGTTGCACTCGCCGATCTCGTTCAACTCCAGCTTGGTTGCCGGCAGTTTTTCGATCGTATTCACATTGATCTTGTATTTTGGCGCAGTGATCGTGGCACGCGCCGTCTGCGCGCCGCTCTTGATCGCATAGGTTCGTCCCGGCAGCATCGGCTCTTCCGACATCCACAGGATCGTTGCCTCGAACTGGTTTGCCGCCTGGGCCGGGCTTTGCGCCTCGCAGATCACATCGCCACGGGAAATGTCGATTTCATCCGACAGGCACAGTGTCACCGACTGGCCGGCAATCGCCGCTTCAAGTTCTCCGTCATGGGTAACGATGGATTTGACCGTACTTACAATCGCCGACGGCAGCGCCCTGATCTTGTCGCCAACGCGGACCGAACCGGACGAGACCTGGCCGCTGAAACCCCTGAAATCCAGATTGGGCCGGTTGACCCATTGTACCGGCATGCGGAACGGCTTTTTGATTTCCGCCGCCTGAACGGGAACGGCTTCAAGATGCGGCAGCAGTGCGGGGCCTTCATACCAGCCCATCTCGGCACTGGCCTCGACCACATTATCGCCCTTCAGGGCGGACATCGGTATCGCGGTAATATCGAATGGCGCACCCCCGCCGCTGCCCAACTGCATTGCAAATGCCTTGTAGTCACCGACAATGCCGTCAAACACATCCTTGCTGTAATCAACCATGTCCATCTTGTTGACCGCCAGCACCACATTGGAAATACCCAGCAGCGAGACGATGTAGGAATGACGCCGGGTCTGGGTCAGTACGCCTTTGCGCGCATCGATCAGGATGACGGCAAGGTCTGCCGTTGAGGCCCCCGTTGCCATGTTTCTGGTATATTGCTCATGGCCCGGCGTGTCGGCGACAATGAACTTGCGCTTGTCGGTTGAAAAATACCGGTAGGCGACATCGATGGTGATGCCCTGTTCGCGCTCCGATGCCAGTCCGTCCACCAGCAAGGCGAAATCCATCGCATCGCCCTGGGTACCCATTTTCTTCGAGTCGCTTTCAAGCGCCGTCAACTGGTCCTCGAAGATCATCTTTGATTCATACAGCATGCGGCCGATCAGCGTCGACTTTCCATCGTCAACGCTTCCGCAGGTAATAAAGCGCAGCAGGGTCTTTTCCTCATGCGCCTTCAGATAGGCCTCGATATCGCTGGCGATCAAATCAGACTTGTGGGCCATCAGAAGTAGCCCTCCTGCTTCTTCTTTTCCATCGAAGCAGCCTGGTCATGATCGATTACCCGACCCTGGCGTTCAGAGGTGGTCGTCAGCAGCATTTCCTGGATGATCTCGGTAAGTGTTTGCGCTTCGCTCTCGATCGCTCCCGTCAGCGGGTAGCAGCCGAGCGTGCGGAAGCGCACCTTCTTCATCTGCGGTTTCTCGCCGGGCTTGAGGGGCATGCGCTCGTCATCGACCATGATCAGCGTGCCGTCACGCTCGACCACCGGCCGCTCGGCGGAAAAATAGAGCGGTACCAGCGGGATTTTCTCCAGGTGGATGTACTGCCAGATGTCGAGCTCGGTCCAGTTCGACAAGGGAAAGACGCGGATCGATTCTCCCGGCGCCTTGCGCGTGTTGTAGATCTTCCACAATTCCGGCCGCTGGTTTTTCGGGTCCCAGCGATGGTCTGCACTGCGGAAGGAGAAAATGCGTTCCTTGGCGCGGGATTTTTCCTCGTCCCGCCGGGCGCCGCCAAAGGCAACATCGAATTTGTGCTTGTCCAGCGCCTGCTTCAGCGCCTCGGTCTTCATGACATCGGTGTGGGTCGCCGAGCCGTGGCTGAAGGGGCCGATGCCCTGTTTTACGCCATCCTCATTGATGTGAACGATCAGCTTCAGGCCAAGCCTTGCCACGATATCGTCCCTGAAGTGGATCATCTCCTTGAATTTCCAGGTCGTATCCACATGCAAAAGCGGGAATGGAGGCTTGCCGGGATAAAACGCCTTCATGGCAAGATGCAGCATGACGGCGCTGTCCTTGCCGATCGAATAAAGCATGACGGGATTTTCAGCCTCCGCCACCACTTCCCGCATGATGTGGATGCTCTCCGCTTCAAGTTTCTGCAGATGGGTCAGACGGTGGAATGACATGTTAAAAAGGCGGGAAACCTGAAAGGGATAACGGGGACGGTTTTGTCCTGCAGCAATATGGCGTCACCAGCCGCAATGCAAGAAATCGGCGTTTCCCGCAAGCTTCATTTGGAACAAGGTGGTTCTTCGCAACGCCGCGGCAGTAAAACGGTTTTCCGTCAACCCGCCCAAATGGCCCGTCTGCAGACTTATCCACCAGCCGCTTTGCGGATAGCCGAGATATTTGCGCGATAGGCATCCCTGGTTCCACCCTTGAAGACGGCAGAACCGGCGACCAGCACATCTGCCCCCGCCTTTGCCACCAAGGGCGCGGTATCCGGAGTAACCCCGCCATCGATTTCAATGTGAATGGGACGCTCACCCACCATCGCCTTGATACGGGAAACCTTGTTCACCACGGACGGAATGAATTTCTGCCCGCCAAAGCCGGGATTGACAGTCATCAGCAGGATAAGGTCGAGCCGGTCGAGGACGTATTCGATAACGCTTTCGGGTGTCGACGGGTTGAGCGACACACCTGCCTTTTTGCCAAGGTCGCGGATTGCCTGCAGGGAACGGTCGAGATGCTTCGTTGCTTCGGCGTGCACGGTAATGATGTCACAGCCCGCATCGGCAAAGGCGGAAAGAAAGGGATCGGCCGGTTCGATCATCAAATGACAGTCGAAGACCTTGTCCGTCCTGTCACGCACCGCCTTGATCACCGGCGGGCCAAACGTGATGTTGGGCACGAAATGACCGTCCATCACGTCGATGTGGATCCAGTCGGCACCGGCTTCGACCACGTCCTCGATTTCTTCGCCAAGGCGCGAAAAGTCCGACGACAGAATGGAAGGAGCGATAAGGGTGGACATTGACATACTCCGATATCGGTGGCGCCAGCAGTGCCGGAAGGATTGCCGCACCGCTTAAATCACGTTCACCCATTGTGCAAGCAGGGACGGCTCGCCAATGCCTGCATGGTCCTCAGCCTGAAGTCTTGCCGGTCAGGGTGTCGATTTCAGTACCCGACAGCCCTGCTTCCTGAAGCACTGTAGCCGTATCGGCACCAGGCATTGCCGCATCTGCGGGTTCGCGCGCCGGTGTCCTTGAAAATCTGGGCGAAGGAGCAGCCTGCACAACGCCGCCAGGGTCTGCAAAGACACAGCGCGCCATGTTGTGGGGGTGGCCGGGCGCCTCACTGGCCGTCAGCACCGGCGCGACACAGGCATCGCTGCCGTCAAAAAGCGCTGACCATTCATCCCGGGTCCGGGTTTTAAACAGCGCTTCGTATCGGGCATGTTTCTCAGGCCACGTGGCGGCATCATATTGCGAGGCGCAATCGCTTGCCTCAACGCCTGCGATGCGTACGAATTCAGCGAAGAATTGCGGTTCCAGCGCCCCCAGTGACACATGCTTGCCGTCGCTCGTTTCATAGCAGCGATAGAACGGCGCCCCGCCATCAAGCAGATTGGACTGGCGTTCCTCCCGCCACTGGCCGTGATGTATCATTGTTTGAATGAGCCCGGTCAGCAGCGGCGCACAATCCGACATCGCCACATCAATCACCTGGCCTTTCTTTGAGCTCCCCCGCTCATGAAGCGCTGCCAGCACGCCGAACAGCAGGAACATCGTGCCGCCGGCATAATCGGCGGCCAGGTTGAGCGGCGGGATGGGCGGCCTGTCCTTCAGTCCGATGGCAGCCAGCACACCGGTAATCGACAGGTAATTGATGTCGTGCCCGGCCGTGTGGGCCAGCGGCCCGTCCTGTCCCCAGCCGGTCATCCGCCCGTAGATCAGGCCCGGATTGCGGCCATGGCACTCCTGCGGCCCCAGTCCCAGCCGCTCCATCACGCCGGGCCTGAACCCCTCGATCAGAATGTCAGCATCGGCGATGATCTTCAGCAGCGCTTCGACGGCCTCGGGCTGTTTGAGATCGAGCGCAACCGAGCGCTTCGAACGGCGGTTTATGTCGGCTGAATCCCCCTTGCTGCCCTTGCGGTCGACAACAATGACATCGGCTCCCATGTCGGCAAGCAACTGGCCGGCCAGGGGACAAGGTCCCAGCCCTGCCATTTCGATGATCTTCAACCCTGCGAGCGGTCCCGCCATGCCGTGCTCCCGAAATTGATCCACCCGGCCTTATCTGCCTGCACAAAGGCGGCATGGCAACCGGGCGAAACTGACATGGAGGGCGAATGCCGAAGCTGAGCAGCGCCAGAATAACCAAACGGGGCGTTAATGACCTGAAACCCGGAAACACGATCTGGGTCAGCCAGACCCAGGGTTTGGGGTAAGGGCAACTGGAAATTTGAAATCCTGTTTCCTGAAGCCCTGTCTTTCCTCCATGATGGCGCCATGGGCACCTTCAAGACACTGAAAAAACGCTCGATTGCACTTGGCCCTCCTGTCACTGTTCTGGTCGGCCCGGACGGCTGCATCCCCGGCAGGTGAACAGCCCGGCTGAATGAACGCGTGAGGACACGAAACCGCTGATCAGGGCTGCAACCGGATCGTGATTACAGATCGAAATCCGCAAGCACGATCGTCGTATCGTTGAACTGGAGATTTTCGAAGTCATAGAGAATGTCGTGATCTCCCCCGTCCGTCCAGACAACCACGCCTAGCGTATCTTGGGTTGCATCAAAGCCGTAATCTGCGGAATTGCCATCGATAACAAATGTATCGTCCGCACTCTGGCCGGTCAGAAACTGGGTGACGCCGGGAACATCGGAATAGACATTGCCGGTTTGAACCAGCGGAATCGTAATGTCGTTGAAGCGGATTGCTTCGAAATTGGTCAGGATATCGTGGCTTCCAGCCCCCCAAACGACTATCCCCGTGCCGTCCTGGGTGGTGTCCCAGCCAAACCCGGCGGCAGGAGCATCGATTACGAAAATGTCGTTTTCCGTGGTGCCCGTTAGATATTGGGTCACACCGGGCACGTTCTGATACAGGGTCTCGCCGGTCCCGGCGCCAACTGTCAGTACGAAGTCGTCACTGGCCGCAAGTCCACCGCTATCCGTTGCGGTTACCCGGATATCGACCGCTCCCGTGTCCCCAGCGCCCGGAGTTCCCGAAAACGCGCCGGTTGCCGGGTTGAAACTCAGCCAAGCGGGGAGGGCGCTGCCATCGGCCTGACTTGCTGACAGTGTCAGACTTGCATCATCAGCATCGGTGAATGTGCCTGCCGGCAGCAAGAAGGAATAGGCGCTGCCTTCCTGTGCGGATTGATCGGCAACCGGACTTGCCACGACCGGAGCATCGTTCACCGCGGTGGTTGTCAGATCGAAATTGTCGCTTGCAAAAAGTCCGCCGGGATCTGTTGCGGTTACGCGCAGATTTTCCGTACCCACTTCGGGATCATCCGGTGTGCCCGACAGGGTGCGGCTGGCCGCGTCGAACGAGAGCCACGCCGCAAGTGCACTTCCGTCCGCGTTGGTTACCGAATAGGTGAGCGCATCACCATTGGGATCGCTGAACGTGTTGGCGGGAATCGTATAGCTGAACGGGGCCTCTTCGGTCGTGGTCAGATCGGCAATCGGATTATCCAATACCGGCGCGTCCGGCTCCGGCTCGCCTTCAAGCACAGTGATCAGGAAACTGTCGCTGGAAGTCTGGCCGATGGAGTCCGTTGCGCTCACGGTTACGATCAGCATCCCGGCATCGCCATTGGTTGGTGAACCGGTAAAGGTTCCTGTTTGCGGATCGAAACCCAGCCAGCCCGGCAACGCGCTGCCGTCCCATTGCGTTGCTGAACGTGTGAATGCATCATCATCGACAAACATGTCTGCTGGCAACGCATAGGTGAATGCTTCACCGCCCGTCGCAATCTGTCGTACTGCGGGATTGGTCAGCACCGGGGCTGAATTCGGCTCGGCCACCTGAAGCTGGAACACGTCAGCGGCACTAAGGCCCTCAGGATCGAAAGCCGCAACCGAGATGGCGAAACTTCCCTGATCGGCCAATCCCGGCGTACCGGAAAATGCGCCCGTCGTGCCATCGAAGGAAAGCCAGGCCGGCAGTGCCGAACCGTCGCTCAGTGCCGCTGTGTATTGAAGCGTGTCGCTATCGGGGTCGACAAAGGCATTTGCCGGAACCTGAAAGCCGAAATCATCACCAGTGGTGGCAATCTGCGCTTCAATCGGATTTGTAACGAAGGGCGCTGAGTTTGCCGGATTTGGATCGACAATCTCAATACGATCGACGGAACCGGAATAATGCACGCCATACATGTAACCGTCCGGCCCCTGAACGAAATTGACGTAGAAATCGCTTGGACCCAGGGTTGTGACATAGTTCAATTGGGTACGGTCATTGATATCGACGGAAAACAGATCTCTGTCGACAATATCCAGGAAGAAATAATCGTCCTCAAACAGGTTCGGGTACTGGTCTCCGGTGTAAACGCTGCTCGAGCCTACGATTGCATCCATGGAGTAACCCGGATCCGCTTCCAGATGCGAGAAAGCACGATATGCAGCGGTGATGTCGATATCGTCACTATCCACCGCCGTGTAGAAGGCTGCCGCGTTCGGCAGGTTTTCGTAAACCGGTGTTCTTTCGAGAATGCCGCTGTCGCCGCCCTCAAAGTACGGCCATCCGAAATTCGCTCCTGCCGCTCCCTGGTTGATCTCCTCGGAAGAAAACCACCCGGTCTCGCTGATGAACAGGCGGCCATCTTCAGCAAAGGTGATCACATAGGGATTACGCAATCCCATCTGGAAGACTTTTGAGGAATTAAGTGACAGATCATCGCCTGGCTGCACGAACGGATTGTCCGCCAGGCCGTCGCCGGTAAGCGGATCCACCCGCAGAATTTTTCCTGCCAGTGCATCAACCGATTGCACCGAATCCGCACGCGCGTCGGCGAAGTCAAAGGACACGCCATCCCCGGTGGAAATGTACAATGCGCCATCGGGGCCAAACGCCAGGGCACCGCCCGCATGGGACTGGCTATCCACCTTGATGTAGTCCTGCTTGTATTCGCCGGTCACCGGGTCCACATCGGATGCCGGTTCGTTCTCATGTTGAACTTGGGTGTAATTCAACGCGCCATTGCCGGCGATATCGGACAAGGATTGCCCAGCGCCACCGACCAGAATTGTCTTGGTGGTTTCGTCAATGACCGGCTGGGCGCCGCTGGTGTCCATTTCGTAGCGGACCACATGGGCGTACCGGTTACCCGATCCGTTCAGCCCGGCATTTCCGCTCGCGCCATCGCTCTCCGGCGGATCGACTACGTGAAACAGATAGATGTAGGGATTGTTGTCGAAGTCGGGATGAATGGCGATATCCATCAATCCGCGATCGGCATTGTGATTGGTCTGTAGCGAAATATCCAGCAGGGTCGCCTCAACCGATCCGGTCTGGGTATCGACCAGCTTGATCCGTCCCCCTTGCTCTGCAACCAGTGCCTGATTTGCGCTACCAGGCAGCCACTCCATGTTCAACGGACTGGACAGGTCGGTGACAATGCTTTGGGTAGTCACATCGAAATCGCTGACCTGTGGCGGGTCGACGGGGTCGGTGACGGGGTTTTCGTCGTCCAGTATCCGGATATTTGCGGTTCGCGGAAACAGCAGCGCGCCGCTTGATACGCTGATCAGGGAGAAATTGAAATTCTCTGTTGGCTCCGAAAGCGCATCATCGACAATGGAAACAACGATGGTTGCCTGGTTCACTCCGGCTGGTATCGTTACCGATCCATCGGCATCGAGAAAATCGAGTGCCTGGGACGCGCTATCGGGATTGGTCGCATACTGTACAGTGACCGGCCCGCTCAAATCGCCGGTGCGCTCAATGGTAACGGTTAGCGTACCTTCCTGTTCATTGACTGCATATGAACTGGAACCTAGAAATATCGATCCGGTCATCTTCCACTCCCACTTGCCTGAACTCCTCTTGCTCCATGCCGCCCATAATTCCCCAAAGCCTTTCTGTGGCGTGGAATTAAAAAGAACAATTCGGTACAGCTTAGAAGAACAGATGCAGATTGTAGACAAGCAATGCTGGTATCACTCGCGTAATCTATTATTTACCTTAATTATTGAGGTTTACCGGAACAATACCGCCATGAATTCAACGATGGATAATTGACGATAATCTGCGCAATGGGGTGTCATGGCTGGCTGGAAAAGAGCGAAATTTTGCAATCAGCCCTCCTTGATCGCGTGTTGGCGCGTGGCGGATGCACATTGTCTTGTCGGCCGTCGCGACGGTCTCACCATATTTGCCGGTGACTTCGACCAGCCAAAATGGGGCGCGTCCTATGTCCGGTCCAGGCGGCCAGCCGTAACTCAACACCAGCTTCCCAAGCTTACAACATAAAATATGTAAGCCACAAAGCAGGCCGAGAGCTTCAGGGAAGCGTTCCTGGAACGTGTGTGAGGCTGCAGACCGCCAGCATTTGATGGCCATGCGGCGCCTTCAGGCGTTAGAAATCCTGATTTTTTGTGCCAAAGCTATCGCCGATCTGTGCCAAAGGCGCCGCCGCGCCACACTGACACGGATTTGTCCGTAAAATCAATGGCTTATTTGGGGGGATTGGTAGCGGAGGAGAGATTCGAACTCCCGACACAAGGATTATGATTCCTCTGCTCTAACCTACTGAGCTACTCCGCCATCAGGCCGTTTGATCCGGAAACCGGCACCCTGAACATCGGGCCCAAAACACTGGCCCCAAACACTGGCACCGATAACCTGCGGAAAGCACAGGGTTACGAAAGCCACATGTCCGGATGGGTGCGCGGGCAAAGCCCGGCAAACGCCCGCGCATATAAAAAACCGCCCCCTGCCCTGTCAAGCGTTTCAACACTTCGCGAAGCAGACCATTTCTCTTTTCTGAAGACCGTTTCGGGGACAAGCAGAAGCTTTGGATACGGATCAACCCGCCACCCGGGCGCCCTGCGCCTCGCCGGTCAGCGCCTGTAGCTGGCGCTCTGCCTCCTGCGCCCGTTCGGAACGGCGGATGAACCCGCCACCAAGGACACGGCCATTCGGATTGTCGTCTTCATAGAAAACACAGGCCTGACCCGGCGCAACGCCGGTTTCGCCCTCGCAAAGATCGACCGCCACCACGCCGTCGCCAACATGCAGCCGGGCCTCTGCCGGCGGCCGGGTCGAACGCACCTTGGCAAAGATCGGCAAGCCATCTTCAGGGATTGCAGAAAGCGGGCCATCGCCAAGCCAGTTGACGTCGCGCAGTTCCAGCCGCCAGGTGGACAGCGCTTCCCGCGGGCCGACCACAACGCGTTTGGTTTCGCGGTCGAGATGGATCACATAGAGCGGTTCTCCGGCGGCAATGCCAATGCCGCGCCGCTGGCCGACGGTATAATGAATGATCCCGTCATGGCGGCCAAGCACCCTCCCATCGAGATGGACGATATCGCCCGCCTCGCTCGCTTCCGGCTGAAGCTTCGCGATGATGTCGGAATATTTGCCCTTCGGAACGAAGCAGATGTCCTGGCTGTCCGGCTTGTCGGCGATGGTCAGGCCCAGTCCGCGGGCGATCTCCCGCGTTTCGGCCTTCGGCAGACCACCCAGCGGAAAGCGCAGGTAATCAACCTGCTCCTGGGTAGTGGCAAACAGGAAATAGCTCTGGTCGCGGCTTTCATCGGCCGGCCGGTACAGGGCGCGCCGTCCGGTTTCAGGATCGATCAGCCGCGAGTCGATATAATGACCGGTCGCAAGCGCCGCCGCGCCCAGATCCCTAGCCGTTGCCAGCAGGTCGGCAAACTTGACCGTCTGGTTGCAGGCGATGCAGGGCACCGGCGTCTCGCCATCGATATAGGATTTTGCAAACGGGTCGATCACCGCTTCCTTGAAGCGCTGTTCATAGTCGAGCACATAATGGGGAATGCCGAGCGTTTCAGCGACCCGCTTGGCATCGTGAATGTCCTGTCCGGCACAGCACGCACCCTTGCGGTGCACCGCTTCGCCATGGTCGTAAAGCTGCAGGGTCATGCCGACGACATCATAGCCCTGGCGGGCAAGAATGCCGGCAACAACGGAAGAATCCACGCCGCCCGACATGGCAACAACCACGCGGGTATCTTCCGGCCGTCCTGGCAGATCAAGTGAGTTCAGCATCGGTTTCGTCCAGATCATGCGCAGTTAAAGGCCGCACCGTCCAACATCAGGCCTGATATAGGGCTTTGCTATCCGATTGTAAAACACTGCCTTGCTGGTAGCGGGAACGGTAAATCAGCTCACCGGCTGCACGCAGACCGGCGCATGACCTGAACGGATCATGCCAAGTTTGCCGGCTGCCGCCCTGGAGACATCGACAATGCGCCCCTTCACAAACGGTCCCCGGTCGTTGATCCGCACAATGACGCTGCGGCCATTGCGCTGATTGGTGACCTTGAGCTTCGTACCGAAGCGGTAGCTGGGATGGGCTGCCGTCATCGCCGACGGGTTCATCATTTCCCCTGAGGCTGTCTTTGAGTGGAGTGCATACCAGCTTGCCCGGCCGCAAGCTGCTGCAGCATTGGCCTGGGAAAGTGCTGGTGAAAGCATGGAAAGGACAATCATCCCCGCAGCCATCAGGCCGCCTGTCATCAACAAACGCATTTTTGCCCCTTTAACTACGCCTGAAGATTAACGTGTGCGGCCCGCAAGCCTTGTACCGCCAAACGTGGCTGATTTATGGTTGCCGCAGCAAGGCACCATGAAAGGCTGGGACATGCCGGAATACGCCAGCCATATCGGCAAAACGAAAACCGTCAGCGACATTCTGTTGCCAAACCGCATCGACCATTTGGCCTCGACGCTGCGCGGGCTTCAAACCGACCGGTCCCCATCCGCGCTGTTTCACGCTGCAGGTTCCGGTGCAATCTGCCCCAATGGCTGGCCCAATGGCTGGCATTGGTGCTTTTTCAATGAAGCCCCGGAAGCCGATGCGCTGGGACGCGACGGACATGAAGCGCCAGGCACTTTCATCCCTGAACTGCCGTTGAAGCGGCGCATGTGGGCATCGGGAAAGCTTGAATTTGCAGCGAGACCCGTTGCAGGCAAGCCGGCCGAAAAAAGAACTGTGATCGAGGCCATCGAGGAAAAGCATGGCAAAACCGGCCCGCTCATTTTCGTCACCCTCAGACACGACGTTCATCAGGATGGCACAGTGCTTGTGTGCGAAACACAGACCCTCGTCTATCGAGAAGAAGCATCCGGACAGAAGAAGCCCGCACAGCAAGCATCAATTCCGCCGGTTTCAGAAAACACTAAGCCGGCACGTGAAATACGGCCCGATCCTGTCATGCTTTTCCGGTATTCAGCACTGACACTTAATGGCCACCGCATCCATTACGACGCTGATTATGCCCGCGATGTCGAGGGATATGGGGGCATCATCTTTCACGCCCCGCTGACGGCAACCCTGTTGATGGGGCTGGCGGCGCATCACGCACCCGGCGCCCTGCGGTCATTCGAATTCCGCGCGCTCAATACCATCGAGGGATTGGAGCCTTTCTCGATTGGCCCGACACATCACCACGAAGGCGGCATTGATCTGGCTGCTACCCTTCCCGGCGGGCGGGTCGCAATGGAAGCAAGGGCCGTCTTTGCGCCGGGCAAGACAGTATGAAGTCCTGCTGATTGTAAACCTTTCTTACCCAATTCTAACCAAGCCATTAGCTGAAATTTAAATCTGTCGTGGCAGGATCACGGCAGGAATTGGTCTTTTTGTAGTGAGTAGTGAGTAATTCGATGACCGATCAGGTTAGACCCAGGGTGAAATACGTAATCGGGCCGGATGGAAGTCCGCTGACGATTGCCGATCTTCCCCCCACCAATACGCGCCGCTGGGTTATCCGGCGCAAGGCGGAAGTGGTGGCAGCCGTTCGCGGTGGCCTGTTGTCGCTTGAGGAGGCTTGTGAGCGCTATACGCTGACGGTCGAAGAGTTCCTCAATTGGCAGGCTTCCCTTGACGATCATGGCCTGGCCGGATTGAGAACGACGCGCATTCAGGATTACCGCCACTAAAAGAATAGCTCCACAACACTGCTGAAAAGAAGGATGGGGGTCGTCTTTTCTGCAGGTTACGGAGCGGGCGAAAGGGTCTTTCAGCAAAAGCTGGAAGACCTTTTCTGCATTTTGGCAGGTGATTCTTCCAGGCAACTTTTCAGATTCAGCGTTTACCGCCAGCGCTTTGCGTTTCAAAACTGGCAACCGCAAGCAGGATGGCGGACAGCGCATAAAACCAGATTCCCGGCTGGGAGATTGCGGTGGCAAGTCCGCTGGTCTTCGCCGCAAAAATCACGATTGCCACCAGCAGAACGTCCATCATCGACCATTTTGACAGCATTCCGGCCCAGTTCGGCAAGGCATTGCCATTGATCGCCGCACGGAAGGCGATCGCCATTTTGACAACCGGAAAGCAAAGGGAAAACAGCCCGACGATGACCGCCAGAAACAGGCTGCCCTCCTGCCACAGCCCGTAAACGAGGCCCAGAAGCGACGGCGTTTCGGAAAAAAGCCAGAGCTTTTCAAACCGCACCAGCGGCAGTGAAATCCCCAAACCGAAGAAGATCGCCGCCGCAAGCAGCAGATAGGGCCGCACCCTCATCATCGATTACATCTGCTCCAACTTTCTGCATGCACACCGCCACCGGGCACATTCGCCCACAGGCAGTGATACATTCACAATCCCGGCCGTCCCTTATTTGGTAGCCTTGATTGCCCGCCGGTAAAGATGCCAGGTCGCATGCCCCAAAACCGGCAGTACCACAATCAGTCCGACAAATGCCGGAATCATGGAGGCCAGCATCAGTGCCGCGATCACAAGTCCCCAGCCGAGCATGACCACCGGACTTTGAAATACTGTTTTGACGGAAAGGACCATGGCGGACACGAAATCGATCTGCCGGTCGAGCAAAAGCGGCATGGAGATCACCGTAACGGTAAACAGCACGCTGGCCCAAAAGGCGCCAACCACAGTACCAACGCCCAAAAACAGCCACCCATTGGTGGTCGTGGCAACAACTTCGACAAACCGGTCAAACGTGGAAAAGGATTGCGATTGCAGAAATATCGCCAGCAAAAGCCGCGCCTGATACAGCCAGAACCAGAAAACGAACAGGGTGACAAAGGCCATCCACCCCATTTCCCGGTTTCGCTGAGCCCAGATTACGGTGAACACATCACGCCAGCCGAATTTCTCGCCGCGCTCCAGCCGTCTCGAAATATCGTAAAGTCCTGCGGCAGCGAACGGCGCGACAAGTGGAAACCCGACGGCCAGCGGCAGAATGAGCCACACCCGGTCGAGCCATAACAGCCCTGCCAGAAAGGCCAAGCCGAAAAGACAGTAGAAAAGTCCGAAGAAACCGCTCAACAGCGGCCGGCGGACAAAATCGCGCCACCCGGCAGCAACCGAGTACCCGATGTCAGCGATTTCCAGCCGCTGACTTTGAAGCGCCTGCGGCGGTGGCCGGCGCCCCTCGGCTTGATTGGCTGAACCGCTTTTGGCGGCAGCTTTGCTTTTTGCAGAAGCCATGAAACATCCTCCCTAGTGCGGACATGGCAAGTTGGTTCAAGCTTCCTCCGCCGTGGACATTGAAGCATTTTGTGCTTCATTACAACATCCCGCCGCCAGCGAGGACGAAGCACAAAAAAGGGCGGCTAAAAGCCGCCCTTGTACCGATTTGCACCCATTGGTGAATTCAAGCCATCAGCCGATCATCATGCGCCGCTCGATCTGGTCTTCGACGACAGGATCAACTGCCTCTGCGCCACCGCCTCGCGCTTCCTTCAGCTCTGCCTTGCGCAATTCTTCCTCCGCCTCCTTGAGCGCCTCCTCCGCCGGGCTGCGCTTTTCCTTCAATTCGCGAATCGAGGTTTCCAGGTTCTCCACCCGGCTTCTGGCTGCCTTGGCAAAGGTCGGATAGGCAAAGTGCGAAACATCGGTGATGCCGGCTTTCTTTTCCTCGACATCGATCTGAGCCTGCAGATCGGCGGCCATGCGCTCGAACTCGGCCAGCATCATGTCGATCTGGGCAAGCTGGCGTGTCTTTTCCTGCACCTGGAAATGCTTCAATCGAAGCAGGTTGTCGCGCGATTTCATACTCAGTACTCCTTGAAATCCCCTCAAACTGCCCTGACCGGTACAAAACACCACCGGCTGGCACTATGTTTGCTGCCCCACAGCCCGCAATACGGACTACTGTGCAATCACGGCTCGTTCCATCTTCGATAACGGATCGTTTACCCGCTCCTTTAAGCATAAACCGCTTCTCTTAAGAGCCGGTAAACCCGCCCGAAAACACACTCCAAAAACCTGTGAAAAAGATTCGTTTTTGCTTGATCTTCTGGAAAACTGTCACTGAAGCAATTTGTTAAGGTGTCTTGTTAATTTCTGAACATAATATTTTTTCATTAAAAATCAGTCGGTTAAGAATTATTTCTGGAGTCAGGCTTTTGCTCTTGCGCTAAAGAATCACATTTTGTTAACCATTTGCCATCAGTATTCTGAAACCAATTCAGATGCGTACGGTGTTTCGGCGACGAGGCAATGATTGGAACACCGGATGGATGCGGCCATTAAAGAAGGGGATCCAGAATGCGAGTTCTGCTGATTGAGGATGACAGCGCTACGGCTCAGAGCATTGAGCTGATGCTTAAATCCGAAAGTTTCAACGTGTACACCACCGATCTCGGTGAAGAGGGCGTCGATCTCGGCAAGCTATATGACTACGACATCATATTGCTGGATCTCAACCTGCCGGACATGTCCGGTTACGAGGTGCTTCGCACACTCCGTCTTTCCAAGGTAAAGACACCCATTCTGATTCTTTCCGGCCTCGCCGGCATTGAAGACAAGGTCCGCGGACTGGGCTTTGGCGCCGACGATTACATGACCAAGCCCTTCCACAAGGACGAGCTGGTCGCCCGCATTCATGCCATCGTACGCCGCTCGAAAGGCCACGCCCAGTCTGTGATCACCACCGGTGACCTGGTCGTCAACCTGGATGCGAAGACCGTGGAAGTTGCCGGCACCCGGGTGCATCTCACCGGCAAGGAATACCAGATGCTGGAGCTTCTTTCCCTCCGCAAGGGAACGACGCTCACCAAGGAAATGTTCCTCAACCATCTTTATGGCGGCATGGATGAGCCCGAACTGAAGATCATTGACGTGTTCATCTGCAAGCTGCGCAAGAAACTTGCAGCAGCGGCAGGCGGCCTCAACTACATCGAAACGGTATGGGGCCGCGGCTATGTGCTGCGCGAGCCCGAAACCAGCGAAATGGCCGAAGCTGTCTGACAACTGCAAAAGCAATCGAAAAAAAACCCGCCGTAACGGCGGGTTTTTTTTGCTCAGATTCTATGCTGCCACCGGTGGCTCTTCAAGCAGGCCCACTTCACCGAACTTCTTTGCAATCATCTGCCGGTTAAACGGCTTCAGCAGAAATCCGCCGGCCCCGGCCCGCTTTGCCCGGGTCAACAACGGTACGTTCACCTCGCTGGTACAAAACAGTATTTTCAGCTTGTCCGCCTTGGGATAGGCGCCAAGCCACTGAACCAGCTCAAGGCCGTCCATTCCCGGCATGTCCCAATCGATCAGAATGCCGTCCGGCATGTTGTCGGCGCACATCGCCTGGGCCTGGAGACCGTCGGCAGCCTCAACCACAACAAAACCGAGGTCCTCGATAATCCGCTTGGCAACTTTGCGGATGACCGGGGAATCGTCGGCAATCATGAAAATCTTCATTGCATTCTTCCTTGACCTATACTCGGCAGCGGCTTCCCGCCCGCGCATTTCTGCAGTGCCAGGTGGGGCACATCCTATCGAAGGTGGAAAAAGATTCGGTAAACGGGCTTGCCGGCACCGCTGAACCGGACGATCAGCATGCTTTAGCGTTAACGGGCAGTAAAGACGCAGCAGCGCTTCGGGGCAGCCTCCAGTGTGACAAAATACACATCACAATCTTCTTCCGTTTCGTAAGAACGGCAAGAAACTGGAGATTGCGGGAGGCCTGAGGATAATAACGCCCCAGAACATCCGATGACCATAACGCAATGGCGGCCGTCAGCCCTTCGGGGCTGGCGGCTTTGCTTTTTTTAACGGGCTTTTCTTCAGCCTGCCTTGGCTTCGAACACCACATTTTCGCCGTCCAGACTGGCGCTGACTTCCATGCCCTCGCTTTGGGCAAGTTTCAGCGTGTAGAGCGGCTGAACGCCATGGGCATCGAGCGGTTCGTCATGGGAACCGTTCAACAGGTCGAGGAATACCGGCGGCACGCGGGCATTGGTACCGTTTGCGACAACCTTGAAGCTCGGCTTGCCGTTCGGGTCTTCAAAACTCGCGGAAATCTTGCCGCCGCGGGGAATCGCATGCAAGGCAACCAGCAGCAGGTTAAGCAACAGCTTCACCTTGTTCTTGCGCATCAGCGCCCGCTCACCTGACCATTCCAGTTCGGTCTTTTTTTCATTGGCGAAATATCCCTGGGCAACGGCCTGGGCATCGCCGGTATCGATGTCGGCACCGGCTGAACCTGCCGCTCCAAAGGCGATACGCGCAAACTGCAGTTTGGACGAGGCGTTGGTGGCCGAGGAACGGATCAGCCCCATTGCGATCTCCTTGGTTTCGGCATCGCTGTCATCATCCAGCAGTTCAAGCCCGTTGGCGATCGCTCCGACCGGCGAAATGATGTCATGGCACACGCGGCTGCACAAAAGTGCGGCAAGATCCATTGCGGATATGTCTGGCAAGGCTGGCATTGGTTTCCCCGTCTTGTTGCCCTGTTACGGGCAGGCCCCATTGATCGGCAATCCGGCTTGGCAGCTCAACCCGGAGGAGGCTGCAACAGCGCCATTGATGGCAATCACCGGTTCCTTCCCCAGGTTCCGGCCATTGTCCTGCATTCAAAACCGCAGCATCCGTGCGAGGCCGCCCCGAATCACATGTTGAATGCTGACCTAGGGTTACACAATGAACCGGCTGCGTTAAAGCATCTCAACACCGCCACCCACGCCGAAATCCCGCAAACAGGCCTTCGGCCGTCAAACTTCATTGCTTTGCCACATTTGATTCACCTTCTGGCAAGCAATTGCGTTCATAGTTTTTTCACCAAACCGCAATGCACACCCCTTCAACGCGGGAAGGAGTTTTTCATGTCAGAACTTATCTGGAATGCGCCGGGCTCGGGAAATGCCGCCACAGCACCCCTCGGCCGCAGGATTCTCGGTTTCATCCTGCAGGTTGCGTTTTTCGTGGCTGTATTTTCCGTCTTGCTGGCAAATGCCAAACCGGCCAACGCCCAGGCCAGCCAGCACTACTCGGCACAGGAGATCGTTGACGCCGGCCATAATTTCTTCGGCAAGACCTCCGGTGCACTTGCCTCCGCCATTGAGCGCACTTTCGCCGAACGCGGCATGCCCAACGGCTATATTCTCGGTGAAGAGGCTGGCGGCGCCTTTATCGGCGGACTGCGCTATGGCGAAGGCGTGCTCTACACAAAGAATGCCGGCGACCACAAGGTGTTCTGGCAGGGACCCTCGATTGGCTGGGACTATGGCATTGACGGTAACCGTACCATGATGCTGGTCTATAACCTGCCCGATGTGCCGACCCTTTACCGGCGCTATTTCGGCGTTTCGGGTTCCGCCTATCTGGTTGGCGGCGTCGGGGTTACTGCCCTGACCAATCGTGGCGTACACCTGGTTCCGATCCGCACCGGTCTTGGGGTGCGCCTTGGCGCCAATGTCGGCTATCTGAAGCTTTCCACCCGGCCGATGATCAACCCTTTCTGAGGGAACACACGCTGAAAACCTTTAAAGAGGCCTGCGGGCCTCTTTTTTTGTTGCCGTTCGGCGCTTGTTTTCCGGTCCTCCTGCGGGCTTGGGAATTAACCCAAAAACGTCATTTTTGAGGGTTAACGATGGCTTAACGTGGAAAGCGGCGGGCATTCATGTCATCATGATCGAAGTTCCCGCGTAACCGTTTAAGGGCTGCACACGTGTTTGAAGGTGTCCTCTATTTCATTCTCGGCTTTCTGGCCTCTGCGCTGATCGCGCTCATGATTTCCCCCGCCATCTGGAACCGGGCCGTGGTGCTGACCAAACGGCGCATCGAAAGTTCGGTTCCCCTCACCCTCAACGAGGTGCAGGCTGACAAGGACCAGTTGCGTGCTGAATTTGCCATGAGCACGCGGCGCCTCGAAATGTCCATTGAGGAACTGCAGGACAAGGCAGACCGGCAGGTCATCGAAATCAACCGCAAGCGGGACGAACTGGCAAAGCTCGCCGAGGAAAGCCGCGCAAAGATCCGCATGGTGGAAGAACTGGAATCGCGCAGCGCCGATTTGCGCAACAAACTCAACCAGCGTGAGGAGCAGCTGAGCCGGACGGCCGAAGAACTGGAACAGACCCGTGCAAAGCTCGACGCCAAGGCGCATGAGTTCGAGGAAATGCAGCGCAAGTTCCACGATGCCAAGGCAGAAGCCGACTCCCGCCGCATCGAACTGGTCGCCAAACAGACCAATCTTGATGAGTTTTCCGACAAGGCCAGCTCTGTGGAAGCCGAGAAGGCACAGCTGCAAGAGGAAGCCGATGCCCTGCGCGCCGGCATTGCCAGGCTCGAAAGCGAGATCGCATCGGCCGAAAAACGCTATCGCGACACCGAGGACCGGCTGGCCCGCGCCAGCAAACTCAACAAGGAATTGGAGGACCGCCTTCAAAGCACCGAGCGCAACGTCCAGCAGCTGCGCTCCTCCTCCCAATCCGAAGACGATTCCAGCAACGAACTGACCCGCATGCTGATGGAAGAACGCAAGAAGGCCACGAGACTGGAGGCCGACCTTGCCAAGGCTACCCTGCGCATGGAAGCGCTCCTGTCGGACGCTTCCAATGAAAACGTCTCAAAGGCAATGACCGTCCTCAACAAGGAAAAGACCGAATTGCGCAAACAGCTCAAGGCTGCCACCAGGGAGCGCGACGCGCTCGAAAAGCGCGTGTCGGACGCCAACCTGAAAGACAGCGCCGAGTGGGAGAACGAACGCAAGGAAAATGCCGTTCTGCGCGAGCGCATCAACGACCTTGCAGCCCAGGTGACCGCCATGACGGCAGCCATGGAAGGCGAGGAGTCGCCGATCCACGACATTCTCAAACGCGCCGAAAAGGAAGGACACAAGAGCGGGGACGAAGGCAACACCCTGGCCGACCGCGTCCGCGCCCTGCAGGAAACCGCCCGCCTCAAGCAGGCCAATTAGGGTCGTATCAGCAAATTTGGGCCAGGAAGCCCAATTGGAGTCAGGCAGCCATCAGCTTGAAATCGGCAAAGGCCGCATCAGCTGCCGTCAGCTTTCCGTCACCGTTACTATCGAAAACGCTGCGGATCGCCTCAAGATCGCCTTGTGCCGTCGGGTCCCATTCGGTGAAAATGAACTGACGGCTTTCGATGATGGTATTGTGACCGTCTGGGTCATAGAACAGCACCGCATCGCCCGCACCCGCCCAGGCGGTGCGGTTCTGCAAACCGTCATTGTCGGTATCCACAAAGACCGTGGACTGCGTAAGCTCCGTGATCGATATCCCGTCGCCATCGAGATCGAGCAGGACGGGCACTGACATTGCGCCCCGGCCTCCCATACTGGTATCCGAATAGCCCGCATTGGCTTCGGCAGCGCTCCTTTCGCTTGTGCCGCCTCGGGCGGAACCATTGCCCTCGCCACCGCGACTGGAAACGGCGTCTCTTATCGCGGCTTCAACCCGAACGACATCCTTGATGTCACTGGAATTCAGTCCGCTATTGTAGGCAGCCCTCTTCGCATCTTTAACGGTCCCGCCTCTTGCGATGGCATCCCTGGCAGCATCAAAGCCACTCCGGGTGGAACCGTCCGGCTCTACAATACCCGTAAAACCATATGTCGTGGGAGTGATGCCATAGTTCACATAGTTGATATACCAGCCATCAATCAGAGGGGCAGGAGTGAGATCCACGACCTTCTGCTCTGGGCCATTGACATCGATGTCCCTACGCGCAGCATCAACCTGCGTCGATGAAATGCCATATCTCTTGGCACTGTCTTTGACCCTGTCCGGTCCGGAAACTGAGATCGGCGAAGGGGCTGACACCGCTTCAGGCGTGACGGTTTTCCCGCCGGGCGATGTTCCCCGTCCAGGACCAACCGATGAATCATAGTCCTTGCCGCGCTCGCCGATGGGAGAACCATAGCCATCTGGGTCCTGACCGACTTTAGCGGACCCGATATTTGAATCGATTACTTTTCCACCGGGCAAATTTCCCCGGCCCGGGTTGACAGCGGGGCTGTCATATCCCCAGTTTACCGGGTCGGCTCCACGAGGGTCGTAACCGTAATGCTTGTCGAATCCGTGAATGGTTTCGACCCCTTGAACCGGGGAGAACCCTTCCCGAAATATTCCTTTTGGGTCGGCGTCTACTGAGTAGTACTTGCCAGCATTCGGATTTGCACCAGGAGAAAAGTCAAAATCAGCATTGAATTCTACATAAGCATTATAGTCTGTGGTCCCAACACCTGTTCTCACCCCGACTTCGCCCTCAGTTGAGATGCTGCCGCCGACCAATACACCCGCAGTTCCGTGTGTAAAAACGTCTACTTTAATTCCAGGTTTTTTTGAGCTAACACCGTGAAGAGGGTCAGCAGAAAACAGTTTCGTCGGATCGGCTACAAAGCCGGTCAGTTCTATGTTCCTCGCCAAAGGCACCTTCTCAAGAGCAGTGCCAACCATTGGTAATGCACTAGCGGTCACAGTCAGCGTCGCAGTTGCTTTGCCCGAAATAACCCCGTATTCAGTTCTAGTTGTCGTGCCCGGGATTGTACCCGGAGATTTAAATCCAAAACTTATGTCGAAGGATTTTACAGAAAGCGTCATTTGAACCCCATCATTTTTTCATACGCTTATTATTTTTATTGATTTTCGCTCAACTTTTTTTTATGCCAATGTTGATTAACATAACCACTATCAAGGCAACCCAAAATATATAAATATCAAAAGAGTAATTATTGTTATAAAAATAAGAGATTAATATTAACGAGCAACATAATAATATAAAAAACCACATGCCTAATGTCTTCAAATTCATCAAGAAATTTCCTTCACAGCAGCGCATCTAATGGTTATTAAGTCACTTATATGTTTTACGCCACATACCCGCCTCCGATTGCTGTTGCGCCTGCCTTGGCGAGCAGGCGGCCGGTGGTTCGGGTGTTGAACCCACCTTCTTTGGTGCCCGTCGTCACATGGATCAGTACCTGATCAGCGCCGCGGGTCTTGGCCCAGGCCTTCAGCGCCTTTAACAGCCGCAGGAAGGTCTTGGCCTGGCGCATCTTGTCGCCCATTGTCGCGCTTTTGGGGGTTGCGCCCTTGCCCGGATCGAGCACAGCCTCCCGGTCGATGGCGATTACATGACAGGTCGCCATCAGACCCATTTTGGACAACCCCAGCATCCCGTTCACCCTCCTGCCAGCCCCTGCCAATCATCACACCGTCATCGCCGCTGCTGCGCCGGGAAAGTGCTCGCAAACCGATACTAGAGCGTGTCCGGCTTAAATGGAATCGTTTGAGCGCCGGGAGTTTGGTCTTCGGCAAGGAGGAAAATGCGGCGCAGTGCAGGCACTGTCAGTATTTTCCGGCGCTGCCCGAAGGGCAAGGAACAAGGTTCAAACGATTGCAGAAAACCCGGTACATTCATGATGTTAAGTGCCCGGCTGTGGTGTCTTTTGCGTTCTGGCTTCGCCGAAATCCTCGCAAGGTGGCAAGGCACCGCGCTGCGGTGTTCTCCTTGCCGGAAACGAAAAATCCATCCATGCAAACTGCTTTAATTTAAACCGGACACGCTCTAGTAAATTGAAGCCTTAGCGCAACCGCAGCTTGCCGGCCACCTGCCGGGTGGAAAGGTCGAAGAACCACACCTCCGCCCCGCCATCGGAAAGCTGCAGGTGCAGCACGGCCCGCCCGCCGGTCTCGGAGACCGAGACAAGCCTTGCGCCGTCGGGAATGTCCACCATGGCGTCGAAACCCGGCTCGATGGGGACTGCCCCCCCGCCACCGCATGCTGCCCAAGCTCCGATCCCCCGGTTTGCCCGCCATCCTCCTCGCCATAGCCACCGAGCTTGTAGACAACCGCACCGAGGACCGCCATAAGCGCTACGATGTTGATGCCCATGAAGATTGCGCCGACACGCGCCAGCTTGCGCCGCACCCGCTCCGTTGCCGGATCGAGCGGTTTTTCCTCATCGTTGAATTCCGGCTGTGCGTTCATGGATGGTCTGCCTTGCCAGTTGCGGCCCGCATCTGCTGCCATGGAAGTAAAGTGCGATGTCTGGTAGCGCAGACGACCCGGAAATAAAAGCCTTCACCGTGGAGGAGAGCGAGGCCGGCGGCCGGCTCGATGCCTGGCTTGCAGGCCGGATGCCGCCGCACGTCTCGCGCAACCGCGTCGCGGCGCTGATCCGCGACGGCATGGTCATGTTCAGGGAAAGGCCCTCCACGGCGGGCAAGAAAAAGGTGGCAGCCGGTGAAACCTATGCGGTGCTTGTCCCTCCGCCCGAGCCGGCAGCCCCCCGGCCCCAGAAGATCACCCTCGACATTCTTCATGAGGATGATCACCTCATCGTCGTCAACAAACCGGTGGGCATGGTGGTGCATCCGGGCATCGGCAATCCGGACGGCACGCTGGTCAACGCCTTGCTGCACCATTGCGGCAGTTCGCTTGCCGGCATTGGCGGCGTCAAGCGCCCCGGCATCGTTCACCGCCTCGACAAGGACACCTCGGGCGTCATGGTCGCAGCCAAGACCGAGGAAGCAATGGCGGGCCTTGCCGCGCAATTTGCCGATCACGGCAGGAGCGGACCGCTGGAGCGTGCCTATCTTGCCCTGGTCTGGGACATTCCCGCTTCAAACGCCGGAACGGTCGACGCGCCGCTTGGCCGCGCGCCCAACAACCGGACAAAGCGCGCCATTGTCGAAGCGGCAACCCCCGGCGCCCGCCATGCCGTCACCCACTACAAGGTGCTGGAGACGTTTATTCGAAAAGCAGACGACCGTCCCCTCGCCGCCCTGCTTGAATGCCGCCTCGAAACGGGCCGCACCCATCAGATACGGGTGCACATGGCCCATCTTGGCCACCCGCTTGTCGGCGACCCGGTATATGGCAAGCATTTTGCCACCAAGGCAGATGCGCTGCCAGAACCGGCGAAAACGGTGGTAAAGGCGTTTGGCCGCCAGGCGCTGCACGCTGCCGTCCTCGGCTTCGAACACCCGGCAACCGGCAAACACCTGCGCTTTGAAGCCCCGGCTCCGGACGATTTTCGCTCCCTTAAAAACGCTTTGAAAACCATATAACCAATTGCTATAAAACGATATTTTCTGACGGTTACAATTTCTTTATCGTTTATTACCGAAATTTCATGAAACCGCCGCAACTTTTCCTATATAAAGACATTACGGACGGTGAATTTCACGTCCGTACGGCTTGCCGGAACGGGAGCCGGAACAACAAGACGGAGGGTGCAATCCATGGCCCAGGCCACAACCACAACCTTGCCCAGCGTCGCTTCCGGCGATAGCGGGCTTTCACGCTACATGCAGGAAATTCGCAAGTTCCCCATGCTGGAACCCGACGAAGAGTACATGCTTGCCAAACGTTATCACGAATATGACGACCCGGAGGCTGCCCACAAGCTGGTGACCAGCCATCTGCGCCTCGTTGCCAAGATCGCCATGGGCTATCGCGGCTACGGCCTGCCCATCGGCGAGGTCGTTTCCGAAGGCAATGTCGGGCTGATGCAGGCCGTCAAGAAGTTTGATCCCGAACGCGGTTTCCGCCTCGCCACCTATGCCATGTGGTGGATCAAGGCGTCGATCCAGGAATACGTGCTGCGCTCCTGGAGCCTGGTCAAAATGGGCACGACCGCCAACCAGAAGCGGCTGTTCTTCAACTTGCGCAAGGCCAAAAGCAAAATCCAGGCGCTGGATGATGGCGACCTCAATCCCGATCAGGTCAAGCAGATCGCCACACAGCTAAGCGTCAGCGAAGAAGAGGTGGTTTCCATGAACCGCCGTCTTGGCGGCGATGCCTCCCTCAACGCCCCAATCAAGGCAAGCGAGGGCGAAAGCGGCGAATGGCAGGACTGGCTGGTCGATGATACCGAAAATGCCGAGCAAATCCTCGTCAAGCAGGACGAGCTGGAAGCCCGGCGCGACATGCTTGCCGATGCGCTCGATGTGCTGACCGACCGCGAAAAGCGCATCTTTCTTGCCCGCCGGCTTGAGGAAAATCCGATTACGCTGGAGGAATTGTCCGGCGAGTTCGATATCTCAAGGGAACGCGTACGCCAGATCGAGGTCCGCGCTTTCGAGAAAGTGCAGAAGGCGATGAAGCAGGCAGCCCGCGACATGGCGGACGAAAACCGCGTGGCGCTGGAAAACCACGCCGGCTGACCGCCACCTGAATGTTATGAAAGCCCGGCCCACCAGCCGGGCTTTTTTGCGCTTTATTGAGCGGGTGCAAGCTCTATTGCCAGCTTCTCCACTGCCACGGTTTTCTTGACCAGCCCCGATGCTTTCATGAAACGCCCAAACCGCGCATAGCGCGCCGCATCGAGCGCAGCCGGCCGCTTGGCAAGCCGGGGCAACGTGTCTGCCCAGGCACGGCGGTTAAGCTCATTGTCGAGATCGGGATGGGCCTTGATGAACAATGCCCATGCTTCGCCTGGATGGTTGGTAAGCCAAAGCGTTGCTTCTTCGACAACATCGAGAAACTGCCGCAGACGATTGTCCGACACCCGGTCCTTGTGGGCAACCAGGATCAGTTCATCATAAACGGGGACACCGTTTTCCTCCGGATAAAACGCCTTTCCCGGATGGCCTTCGATATCGAGCTGGTTGAGTTCGAAATTGCGGAAGGCGCCGATCACTGCATCCACATTTCCGGTAATCAGCGAGGGGGAAAGCGCAAAGTTGATGTTGACCAGTTTGACATCGTCAAGGGACAGGCCGGCGGTTTTCAGCATGGCGCCCAGCACCGCATCCTCAAACCCACCGACGGAAAAGCCGACCGTCTTGCCTTTCAGATCGGCGATGGCGTCAATGCCGGACGACTGCAGCACGACCAGCGAGTTGAGCGGCGTCTCAGCAAGCGTGCCGACGCGTAGCAGCGGCAGTCCCTCATCGACCTGCACATGCAGTTGCGGCTGATAGGAAATCGCAAGATCAGCCTGACCGGCGGCAACCAGGCGCGGCGGCGCGCTCGGATCGGCAGGCGGGACCAGTTCCACGTCAAGGCCGGCTTCGTCGAACATGCCTCTTTGTTTTGCCACAACGAGCGCCGCATGATCGGGATTAACGAACCAGTCAAGCAGGACGGTTAGCTTGTCTGCCGCATGTGCAGGCAGCGATGCACTGACCAGAGCCAGTGAGAGAACCAGCATTCTCAACATTCAAAATACTCCGTGTTTTTGAAAAATTCAGTCATGGGCGTGACGTGCCCACCAGATAAGTCGATCGGACAGCTTCACCACCGCAAAGCGCAGTAGCCAGGCGCACACGGCGAGCACGATGAGGGCTGCAAACACCACATCCATCTGGGTGCGCGCATTGGCCTGCAGCATGACAAATCCAAGCCCGCCTGCAGCGCCCGCCCATTCGCCGACAACCGCACCGATGGGCGCGATGGTGGCCGCAACCTTAAGGCCGGTCATGAGCGGCGGCAGGGCGGCAGGCAGCCGCATGTGATAAAAGAGCTGCATCCGGTTTGCTCCCCAGCTGTGGCCGAGATCAAGCCATCTTGCCGGAGTCTGTTTCAGGCCATCATAAAACGCGGAAGCGATCGGGAAGAAGATAATCAGTGCAGCCATGACGATCTTTGACCCGAGCCCCAGGCCAAACCAGATTACCAGAATGGGTGCAATGGCGAAGACCGGCAGCGTTTGCGTCGTTACAACAACCGGCATCAGATAGCGGTCGAGAACCGGAAACCCCGCCAGGGCAATGGCAACCCCCATGCCGAGCAGACTGCCGGCGAGAAGCCCCAATACCATTTCCTGAACGGTGATCAGCGCATTGACGCCAACATATTGGAACTGGTGATACATCACGCCTGCAACGGTGGACGGGCCGGGAAGCAGAAAGTCCGGCGGCCCGAAAAACCACTTGGCTCCCTGCCAGACAGCCAGCAGCAGCGCCAGCACGCTCAAGGCGTGCAACAGGCTAAACAAGGCAGACCGCCGTGGTTCCATTGCTTTGTCCCGGGCCATATCGAACCGTGCCGCGGCACGCGCCGACGCAATTATTCCGGATGCTGTTTGGGAAGAAAACTCAGCGACGCTGGGAGAGGGGACGATGGAAAACTGGCCAGTCCCGGAATCTCCATCCCTTCGCCGGCATTACCCGGATCAGGTTTCCGATCCCGAAACTGGCCGGCAGCAAGTGCCTTCATGGTCCGGGATCAAGGGTTCAGCGTCCACTGTCTCAGCCCGTAAGAGCACCCCTTGGAGTTCCCAACTGGATACAGGAAGGAAAATGGCGGCGCAAGTGGGAACGCGGCAGACTGCAAAAGCTCAGCGGTTGCGCCAGTCCGCCAGCGCTTCGGAGAAGATCTTTTTGCCGGTCGCACCTTTTTCGAGCGTGACCAGACCACGCCGCCCGGTCAGATAGGTGATGGGCACATCAATCCAGTTCGCGGTCTCCAGCAGGCCGAGATTGGTCTGCTGGGCCTGTTCGAGATTGTTAAGCGCGATCAGGAAAAAACCCGCATCAATGCGCGCCGGAACGCCAACAAGACTTTCTCCCCGCGCCTGTTCGGTGGACTTCATGACGAAGCGGGAAACCTGGTCGATATTGCCGCCGGAAAAGCCTGGCGGAACGGTGAAGAACAGTTCGATGATATGGCTGGCGGGAAGCGCTGCATCAACATTGCGCTTGATCGTCAGGTTAAGTTGAAGCCCCCGCGCGGGAACCTCCATCACCCCCTTGATCACCGCCTCTGGGGCGGCACCCTCTTCGGGAGCCTCATTTGCCAGTGTCCAGGAAACCGCACCATCATCGCGGCTTGCCCCGTTGGTGCCGAAGCCCTCTTCGTAGAGAAATGCCTTTTCACCTGCCAGAACGACCGGTTGCTCGGCAGTGTCGCTGGCAGCTGCTTGCTGCTCACCACTTTCACTGGCCGCCTCGCCGGTTTCAGCGGCCTGCTCTCCGGAGTTTTCCTGTGAAGCGGCATTGCCGCCATCGGCAGGTTCGACAAGCTGGATCGGCTCATCGGTTTCCACCACCGGAGCCTCTTCCGTTTCAGGCGGTGTTACGTCCCTGACCGCTGTCTGTTCGGACGGTGTATCCTGGGTTTCCTGGTCGGACACTGCCGGTTCGCTCGACTGGGAAGAACCGCCATCACCAAGCCGTGAGGTATCCTTCTCGGGCTCGCTTTCCCCCGTCGCATTTTCCCCGGTCTCGCCCCCGGCAGACTGTTCCCCGGCAGGCGCTTCGGCGGCATCGCCCGGCCCGTCTTTGGTGACGTCCGCGATTATCGAAGATACGGCGTTGACCGCCTTGCTGCCGGCCTCTTTCAGTTCATCCTGATAATAATAGGCGCCAGCCCCTGCACCGCCAATCAGCAGGATGGTTAAAAGCCAGCCAAGAACCTTGCCGGCACCAGCCTTGCGCCGGGGCGGTGGCACCGGGCGGGAAACCGGCGGTTCACTTTCGAGCGCCGGATCATTGTCCAGTTGTGAGACGTAATCGGGCTGAGGGACACTTCCTGTATCTGCCGGTCTGTCGGCCATGCCGGATGGCACGGCAGGTTCAGGTGCCCGCGGCGCGGGTTCAGCCGGCGCTTGCGGAGCACTGGCAATATCCGGCTGCGGCGGTGCAGCAGGCATTTCCGGTTCGCCCGGCGGGTAGGGGACATTGCGGACTGCGTCCGTTTCGAGCGGGGGTACAGGTGCTGGCTCCAGCGGCGTATCCGGCTGGGCAGGAGAAGGCGGGGAAGGCGGTATGGACGGCGGTGCCGGTTCCTGCGGTACCGTTGCCGGCTCTGGCTGCGAAACCGGCGCTGTATCTTGTTGGGGCGCGGGCATTTCCGCCGGCGCTGCAGTGACGGCTGTTTCAACTGCACCGGCTGGCGCGGCTTCACCTGCGGATCCTTCCGCTTCATCGAGCATCTTGCGCAACCGCTCCTGATCCGTCTTGGACCGTGGTGGATTGCCGGCCAGCAGCGCTGTTGCCTGCTCTTTCCATTCCTGGGTTTTCTCAAACCCCGGAATGCCCATCTTTTCCGTCAGCACTGCCAGTTCACCGTCAGACATGGCGGCAATCTGGCTAAGCTTGGTGATGCCCTCTTCTTCAAGGTGCTGCAGCGTCTTGTCGCCGATCCCGTCGATCAGGATTGGTGTGTCGGCGGCTTCGGGAAGCACCGAAGACAATCCGGCCTGCGGCGCCGTCGGTACAGCGGGCTGCGATTCAGCTGGTGAAGGAGAGGCCGGAATTTCCTCGCTGGCCGGGGCAATGGCTGCAGCGGCTGCCTGTTCGCCCGCTTCCACATGCTTAATGGCGGCTTCCAGCTGCTGCAATTGTGCAGCAATGGCAGTTTCCGCAGGCGCCGGGTCCATGGCCCTGAGCTTGCGGTCGATCGTATCGCGGGCCTTTTGGTAGATTACCTCCCGGTTTGCTGCGGTGTTTTCAGCCAGCGCTGAAACCGCCTTGGCGATAATCGAAACATAGTCAGCCATGAAGCTTTCCCGCATCTCCTCCGGTATTCGGCCTCACTGCCCTCTTCGGGATATGTAGAGTACCGCCACCCTTTTAGTCGTGAAACGGGTCTTGAACAAGTATGGTGTCTTCACGCTCCGGACTCGTGGAAAGCAGCGCCACCGGCGCCTCGATCAGTTCCTCGATCTGGCGGACATATTTGACGGCCTGGGCGGGCAGATCGCCCCAATGGCGTGCGCCCACGGTCGTGTCTTTCCAGCCTTCCAGCGTTTCGTACACCGGCACCACCCTTGCCTGTGCCCCCTGGGAGGCAGGCAGATAATCAATGCGTTTTCCATCAAG
Organism: Salaquimonas pukyongi; assembly: GCF_001953055.1. NCBI lineage: Bacteria > Pseudomonadati > Pseudomonadota > Alphaproteobacteria > Hyphomicrobiales > Salaquimonadaceae > Salaquimonas > Salaquimonas pukyongi. The sequence continues at coordinate 2,670,240 of NZ_CP019044.1, forward strand.
CTCATAGCCGATACAGACCTTGATTTCGTCCAGACCGTCCAGCACGTCGAGCTTGGTCAGCGCAATGCCGGTAATGCCGTTGGCGGCAACTGCCTGCCGCACCAGCACCGCGTCAAACCAGCCACAGCGCCGCTGGCGTCCCGTTACCGTGCCGAATTCATGCCCCTTCTCGCCCAGAAACTGTCCGACCTCATTGTCCTGTTCGGTGGGGAAAGGCCCTTCACCGACCCGCGTCGTATAGGCCTTGGTAATCCCCAGCACATAACCGACTGCACCCGGCCCCATGCCGGAACCGGCAGCCGCCTGTCCGGCAACGGTGTTTGAAGAGGTAACAAACGGATAGGTGCCGTGGTCGATGTCGAGCAGCGTTCCCTGCGCACCCTCGAACAGAATACGCTTTCCCTTCCGCTTCATCTGGTCGAGCAGGCGCCACACCGGTTCGATGAACGGCACGAGCATATCCGAAACTGCGGTCAGCTCCTCAAAGATCGTCTCATGGGAAACCTCCGGCTGGCCAAGGCCTCGGCGCAATGCATTGTGATGGGTGAGCAGGCGGTCGATCTTCGCCGGCAGGGTTTCCTTGTTGGCGAGATCGAGCATGCGAATGGCACGCCGTCCCACCTTGTCCTCATAAGCCGGCCCGATGCCGCGCCTGGTTGTTCCGATCTTGGTGCCGGAGTTCGATGCAGCATCCTCGCGCAGCCCGTCGAGTTCCCGGTGCAGAGACAAAATAAGGGTGGCATTCTCGGCAATGCGCAGGTTTTGCGGAGTAACCTCCACCCCCTGCTGGCCGAGCCGCTCGATTTCGGCAACAAGCGCATGGGGATCAACCACAACACCATTGCCGATGATGGCCAGCTTGCCGGGCCGCACCACGCCGGAGGGCAAGAGGCTGAGCTTGTAGCTGACGCCATCGATGACCAGCGTGTGCCCGGCATTGTGCCCGCCCTGGAAACGCACCACCACATCGGCACGCTCCGACAGCCAGTCAACGATCTTGCCCTTGCCTTCGTCCCCCCATTGCGAGCCGACGACCACCACATTTCCCATGCCATTGCTCCTTTGCATGAAATTACAAACCGGCGGCCTGTGCAGTCCGCCAGCCGATCCCGCCAGCCCGGGAGGGCTGCGGAATACCATCTGCAATGCTCGGGAAACCGGGCGGTCACCTGCCACCCGCCGGATTGCGGTTGTTATTAGTCTCAAACTGGTTCAAACATCAAGGGTTCTGCAAAACCCTGCCACCTTCAGCACAACCCTTCGTAATTCGATGCGCCCGTTCCAGTGGCTTTACGGCCAGCCCTACATCCTGCTTCTGCTTACCGCCCTGTTCTGGGGCGGCAATGCGGTGGCGGGAAAACTCGCCGTCGGCCATGTCTCACCGTTTCTGCTGACAGCGCTGCGCTGGGCGGCAGCCATGGCAATTGTCTATTTGTTTGCCCTGCCGCATCTTAAACGCGATCTGCCTGCGATCCGCCGCAATATCTGGTTTCTGGCCCTGCTCGGGGCCATTGGTTTTACGGTCTTCAACAACCTGATGTATTCGTCGCTGATTTACACGACGGCGATCAACGTGGCGATCATTCAGGCCGCCATGCCGCTGATCGTGTTTTTGCTGAACTTCCTGCTGTTCGGCTTGCGCACCACCGGACTTCAACTGGCGGGGTTCGCGCTGACACTGGTCGGGGTCGCCACCATCGCCTCAAGCGGCAGTCTTGAGGTTCTGGCACGCCTTGCCTTCAATCTTGGCGATTTGCTGATGTTCGTGGCCATCATGACCTATGGGGCCTATTCGGTTCTGCTCAAGCAGAAGCCGCAGATGCACTGGCTGAGCTTTATCAGCGTACTTGGTACGTCAGCCCTTCTGGCTTCCCTGCCATTCGTTGCCCATGAAGCCTTGACCGGCACCCTGGTATGGCCGGACTTGCAGGGATGGGGTGTCGTGCTCTACACCGCAATCTTTCCATCGATCCTCAGCCAGGTCTTCTGGATGCGCGGCCTGGAACTGATCGGCTCCAACCGGGGCGGCGTTTTCATAAACCTGGTGCCGGTCTTCGGGTCTGCCCTGGCCATCACCATTCTCGGCGAACGCTTCCACCTGTATCACGCCATTGCGCTTGTACTGGTGATCGGCGGCGTCTGGCTGTCCCAGCGCCGCCGCAAAACTGCCGCCGCCTGACGCGCGGTTTTCACCCGACTTCGAACTCCAGCGCATTGGCACGCTGGAAGAGCCCGGTATCAAGCAGCTTCTTCAAAACACCCTCCGGTGCCGGTTGGTCGATATAGAGCAGCGCAATTGCATCCCCGCCTGCCCGGTTCCGCCCGAGCTGGAAGTTGGCGATGTTCACACCCGCTTCGCCGAAAACCGATCCGAGCGTTCCGATAATGCCGGGCACATCGTGGTTTGTGGTGTAGATCATGTAACGCCCGATCTCCGCATCGAGATTAATACCCTTGATCTGGATGAAGCGCGGTTTGCCGTCGGAGAACACCGTTCCGGCAACCGAGCGCTCCTGCTTTTCGGTGATGATGCGCAGCTTGATATAACTGTCGAAGACGCCGGACTTGTCCTGGACGGTTTCGGAAATCTGGATGCCACGCTCCTTGGCCATGACCGGCGCAGAGACCATGTTGACGTCCTGCACCTGGCTTTTGATCAGGCCTGCGACCGCCGCAGCCGTCATTGCGTTGATGTTCATCTTCGCGACACCGCCGTCATAGGTGATTTCAATCTTCTTGATCGGCTCGTCCGTCACCTGGCCGACAAAGCTGCCAAGGTGCTGTGCCAGCTTTACGAAAGGCGTCAGCTTAGGTGCTTCCTCCGCGCTGATCGATGGCATGTTGAGCGCATTGGAGACCGCTCCCTTGACGAGATAGTCCGACATCTGCTCTGCCACCTGGATCGCCACATTCTCCTGCGCTTCCCGGGTGGAGGCGCCAAGATGCGGTGTGCAGATAACATTATCGAGACCGAAAAGCGGGCTGTTGACCGCCGGTTCCTCGGCAAACACATCGAAGGCGGCGCCCGCCACCTTGCCCGCCTTGATCGCCTCCGCAAGGGCAGCCTCATCCACCAGCCCGCCACGGGCGCAGTTAACGATCCGCACACCGGGCTTGAGCTGCGCAATTGCTTCCGCGCTGAGAATGTTTCGCGTCTTGTCGGTCAGCGGCACATGAAGCGTGATAAAATCGGATCGTTCGAAAAGCTCGTCCAGTTCAACCTTTTCCACGCCGATCGCTGCCGCCTTGTCCTGGGAAAGAAACGGGTCATAGGCAATGACGCGCATTTTCAACCCTTGCGCCCGCTCGATCACGATCCTGCCGATATTGCCGGCACCGATAACCCCCAGGGTTTTAGCTGTGATCTCCACCCCCATGAAACGGGATTTTTCCCACTTGCCTGCCTGGGTGGAATTGTCGGCGGCCGGTATCTGGCGCGCCAGTGCCAGCATCAGCGAAACGGCATGCTCGGCCGTGGTGATGGAATTCCCGAATGGTGTGTTCATCACCACAATGCCTTTGCGCGAGGCAGCCGGAATGTCGACATTGTCGACGCCGATGCCTGCACGGCCCACCACTTTCAGCCGGTCTGCCGACTTGATCAGCTTCTCCGTCACCTTGGTTGCCGAGCGTATTGCCAGGCCATCGTAATTGCCGATGATCTCCAGCATCTTCTGTTTGTCCTTTCCGGCGTCCGGCAGGTAATCGACTTCAATGCCTGCACGGCGGAAAACATCGACAGCGGTTTCAGAAAGCTTGTCGGAAACGAGTACACGGGGTGTCATCACACTCTCCTTGATGGGATGCAGCGCCTGCCCTTCGGGCGGCTTGCCGCAATAGTCGGAAATCTCGGGAAGGCCCGGCCACACACGGGCGGGCAGAAAATCAGGCGGCGGCCTCAAGGTCCTGCAAAGCCGTTTCAAAGGCCCATTGAAGCCAGGGCAGCAACGCTTCAATATCCGCCTGCTCGACCGTGGCGCCGGTCCAGATTCGCAAGCCCGGCGGGGCATCGCGATAGGCGCCGATGTCCAGTGCCGCACCGGCTTTTTCAAGCGCGGAGACCATCGACTTGGCAAAGGCTGCCTGTTCATCGCCGCCCAACGCCGCAACGTGCGGATCGGTGATCTTAAGGCAGACCGAGGTGTTGGAGCGCGTCTCCGGCACTTCAGCAAGAAAATCGAGCCATGGCGTCTGTTCGACAAAATCTCTCAGAACGGCGAAATTGCCGTCGGCCCGGCTGGTCAGCGCAGAAAGCCCGCCCTGTGACTTTGCCCAGGAAAGTGCATCGAGATAATCCTCGACACAAAGCATGGAGGGCGTGTTGATCGTCGCGCCTGAGAAAATCCCTTCGATCAGCTTGCCATTCTTGGTGAGGCGAAAAATTTTCGGCAGCGGCCAGGGCGGCGCATAAGTTTCGAGCCGCTCCACGGCACGTGGAGAAAGGATAAGAATGCCGTGGGCGCCCTCTCCGCCAAGCACTTTCTGCCAGGAAAAAGTCACCACATCGAGCTTGTCATAGTCGAGTGTTTGGGCAAACGCAGCCGACGTCGCATCGCAGATTGTCAGCCCGTCGCGGTTCTCGGGAATAAACCCGCCATCGGGAACACGAACGCCCGATGTCGTGCCGTTCCAAGTAAACACTACGTCACGGTCGAAATCGGCGAGGCCAAGATCCGGCAGTTCACCGTAAGGCGCTTCGAACACCCGCACATCGGCAAGTTTCAGCTGCTTGGCAACATCGGTCACCCAGCCCTTGCCGAAACTCTCCCAGGCCAGCATGTCGACGCCGCGTTCTCCCAGCAGGGACCATAGCGCCATCTCCACGGCGCCGGTATCGGATGCCGGCACGATGGCGATACGGTGGGTAAGTGGAACTTCCAGAACCTCCCGTGTCAGCGCGATGGCTTCGGCAAGCTTTGACTTGCCTTCCTTCGAACGGTGGGAGCGGCCCAGCAAGGCATCACCGAGCGCTTCTGGCGACCAGCCTGGGCGCTTGGTGCAGGGACCGGATGAAAAACGGGGATTGGCCGGACGCACGGCCGGCATCGGTATCGCAGACATGATCTACCCTTCCAGATAGTGAGCCCCTCGTTGGGGAGGGGTGGCCCACTGGCGGGATTAGACAAGGAGCTGTCGCATGTCAATTGGCAATCGGTCTGTCATGCAATTTGCGGCTTCAAAGGCTGAAGCGCGGCTGAAAACAGCAACGGCTTCCCGAAGGAAGCCGTCACGTTTGTCATAAAATCCGGATGGTTTTAGTGGAAGTTCCACCGGATGCCGGCGCGCACCGTATGGATCTTGATGTCGCCATCGAAACCCTGCTGGCCGGAGTTGGCATTGCCGCCTTCAAAATTGAACATGTGCCCCCCTCAATATGTTTGAAGGTGTAGCCCGCATCCAGTTTCATATTGCTCGTCAGATCGTAGGAAACACCGGCATGCAGCGCATAGGCAAACCGCCATTCGCCATTGCCGTCGTGTTCGGAGTCACCAGGCGAGCCAGTACAATCACCGGATACACAGCGCTCATCATTTTCGATGTCACTCCAGTGCACCATGGCACCGCCGATACCGGCACCGGCATAGGGTGTGAAGCCGGAGAAATTGCCCAGGTCCACATAGGCATTTGCCATTAATGTGGTTACCGCGAGTTCACCGGTATCCTCATAGCTACAAACACCGGTGGCGGTACCGCAGTTTGTGACGCCAACCGCAGAAGAACCGTCGAACTCAGCCCAGAAATGGTGATCAACCGTAACATCCATACGGAAGTAGTCGGTGGCCTGATAACCAATACCACCGCCAAGCATCCAGGCCGAACCAAGATCATGTTTCTCAAAGTCGCCGGTCAGCGTAGCTGATCCCTGATAATATTCCACGCCGTCCACGGCCATGTGCGAGTATCCGATATCCCCTCTAAGATACCAGCCGCCCACGGTAATTGTGCGAACCTCGGGAACCACCTCCACAACCGGCGGCGGTATCAGATCTGCAGCATTCGCAAAGGCTGACGTGGCGAGCAGACCTGCCGTAAAAACCGAAAATTTGAAAATGCTGCGCATGACTAGCATCCTTCCTGCTTACGCCGACTAAACGGCAGATGACTTCACTGTCAGGCCGCAAGATCGCGCAGAAAGGTTAAGGCGCACTTAACCGTACTCGTTAAGGTTAAAAAAAATGGTTAACGCACGTTAACCGTCAACCGAACCAGCCCGGAAACACGTTTTTGTTGGCTGGTTGCATTCCGGCAGCATTTCGTACAACGGTGGAAATTGTCCGAATCACCGCAGTGGGGGACGATGATCGCAATAACCTGGTCAGTGACCACGAATAAGAGGCGGCTATGCGATCCGAAGTCCAAAGGAACGCCATCTTCGCGATGGCGGGTTCACTCTGTCTATCAGTTCAGTTGCTAACCGGGGAGACGGCCCTTGCCCAGGACTGGGACCCAGGCAGGTGGAGCGGTCCTTCAATCGGACTGTCGGTCATCTATGGCGACGGAGCGACAAGCTGGGATCCCAATCAGGCTTCGGCAGACAGAACCCGAAACGAAAATCACAACAGCACACACGCCTACGCCGTTCACACAGGTTATGATCATGCAACGGGTGCCCTGATCGTCGGCCTTCATGCAGGCTACGACAATACGCTCGGCGGCTATGGAGAGACCGATTGCCGCGCCGCCAGAGGATTGGCGCCGGCGGCTAACCCTGCCAAACGCCGCACCTGTGGCCGGGAGATTTCGGACGTCTTTTGGATAGGTGGCAAAGCGGGCCTGCTCGTAAATGACAAACTTCTGGCCTTTGCAGAGGGCGGGTACGCCAATGCAGAACTCTACAGCATCGGCTACAGCACGCCAGGAGGCCGCAACGCAAAGGCCCGGGAAACCCGCGAGCGCCATGGCGGCTTTTTCGCAGGCGGCGGGATCGAATGGGCCATTGACCAGAACTGGTCCCTTCTGGCCGCCTATCGCTACTATGAGTTCGATACCAGTTCGGACAAACAGACCCTTTCGGGCTTTCCGCCTACTACGGGACAAGCCAGACGCACCAACCTGAACGGTCAGGCTTCAGCTTTCCGGCTTGGCATTACCTACAGGTTTTGAAGCGGATAGATGAAAACCTGCCTCAGGCCGCGCATTTCGAAACGGTTTCGGCAAGACCGTTGACGATTTTCTTCACCATGGCCTGGTCGTCGCCTTCCGCCATGATGCGGATCAGCGGCTCGGTGCCGGAAGGACGGATAACCAGGCGGCCCGAATTGCCAAGCATGGACTTTGCGTCCTCAATGGCTTCCTTCACCTGCTGTTCTTCCAGCGGCAATCCGTTTTTATAACGTACGTTCTTCAGTATCTGCGGAACCGGCTCGAACCGGCGCCCCACCTCGCTTGCCCGCCGGTCGGTGGCGCGCATAACGGCCATGACCTGCAGCGCAGCGATCAGCCCGTCACCGGTCGTGGTAAAGTCGGACATGACAACGTGGCCGGACTGCTCACCACCCAGATTAAAGCCGTGTTCGCGCATGTACATCACCACATGGCGATCGCCCACGGGCGTGCGAGCCAGGGACAATCCCATATCACCGAGAAAACGCTCAAGTCCCAGGTTCGACATGACGGTCGCAACCACACCGCCGCCTGACAGCATCGATTTGGAATGCCAGTATTCGCCGATCAATGCGAGAATCTGGTCGCCATCGATCTCATTGGCGTTTTCGTCAACGATGATCACCCGGTCGGCATCGCCGTCAAGCGCAATACCGATATCGGCGCGGGTTTCATGCACCTTGCGGCGCAGTTCGGCTGTATCTGTTGAGCCGCAGTCGCGGTTGATGTTGTAGCCGTTCGGTTCATCGCCAATCGTCACCACATCCGCACCAAGCTCCCAAAGCGCTTCCGGCGCCACCTTGTAGGCAGCACCATTTGCGGTATCGATCACCACTCTCAGCCCTTCCAGCGACAAGGCCCGCGGCAGGGTGCGCTTGGCAAACTCTATATACCGGTCGCGAACCCCGTCGACGCGGGTAGCCCTGCCAAGTTCCGTTGAACCGGCAAGGTCGCTACCGAGATCGCGATCCATGAGCGATTCAATCTGCGCCTCCAACTCGTCCGACAATTTGAAACCGTCCGGCCCGAACAGCTTGATGCCGTTGTCCTGGAAACCGTTGTGGGATGCGGAGATCATGACGCCGATATCAGCCCTTACAGAGCGGGTCAGCATGGCGACGGCCGGCGTTGGCACCGGCCCCAGCAGAAAAACGTCCATGCCGGCCGAGGTAAACCCTGCAACCAGCGCGTTCTCAATCATGTAGCCTGAAAGACGTGTATCCTTGCCGATGACCACCCGGTGACGGTGATCACCCCTGCGAAAGGCAACACCGGCTGCCATGCCCACCTTCATGGCGATTTCCGCGGTCATGGGAAAGGCATTGGCGGTTCCGCGAATCCCATCCGTTCCGAAATACTTGGTACTCATACAGTGTCCCGTTCCGGCCGGCTTCAAGCCTGCCCTACCCTGATCACCTTGCGTTCCGGTAAGGCGCAAAATGAAGTGCTCATCCGAATTGCTCTAGCCGATTTCGCGCGCCTGTTGCTTCACAGTTTGTATCATCAGCAACAATGGCAGAACGCCGGCCATGACCGCACCAGAGCCGATCTTAGTCCCGCTGCCACGATACGGCAATTCGCTGAACAAATCGTCGAACGACAAGGTTAACGCTGCGGAAAACAAAAAAAACGCCCATTCCCGATAAAAAAGGGGCCGAAGCCCCTCTTTGATCTCAAATCCCGAACATATAATCAGGCTTATTGCGGCTGCGGCTCCAGATCGCCGGCTTCATCGCCACCTTTTGATCCACGTCCGCGGGACTTCTTCTTTCCGGTCGACGGCACCGCACCGCCGCGCGCAGGCGGCGTGTCGTCGCCCTGGTCACGGCGTGGCGGCTTGCCCGAAAGCAGATCGGCAATCTCTTCACCTGACAGCGTTTCGTATTCCAAAAGCCCCTGCGAGAGCGTTTCCCAGTCCTTTTTCTTCTTCTTCAGGATTTTCGTCGCAACGTCATAGGCCTCGTCGATCAGGCGGCGGATTTCCGCATCGATCGTCTGAGCCGTTGCTTCCGAAACGTTCTTGGACTGGGCCACGGAATGGCCGAGGAAAACTTCCTGCTGGTTTTCACCATAAGATACCTGACCGAGTTTGTCGGAAAAGCCCCATTGGGTCACCATCGCGCGCGCAAGCTTGGTTGCCTGCTCGATATCGGATGCCGCACCCGATGTGATGTTTTCCTTGCCAAACTTCAGTTCCTCGGCAACGCGCCCGCCCATCATGATGGCAAGCCGGGACACCATCCACTTGTAGCTCATGGAATAGCGGTCGCCTTCCGGCAATTGCATGACCATTCCAAGCGCCCGTCCACGGGGGATGATGGTCGCCTTGTGCACCGGATCAGCCGACGGCACGTTGAGCGCGACAATGGCATGCCCGGCCTCGTGATAGGCCGTCAGTTCCTTTTCCTGCTGGGTCATGGCGGTCGACTTGCGCTCCGCCCCCATCATCACCTTGTCCTTGGCGTCTTCAAATTCCGCCATGGTGACAAGGCGTTTGTTGCGCCGTGCGGCAAGAAGCGCCGCCTCGTTGACCAGGTTCATCAGATCAGCGCCGGAAAAGCCCGGTGTGCCGCGTGCCAGCACGCGCAGGTCGACATTCGGTGCCAGCGGCACCTTGCGGGCATGCACCTGCAGGATTTTCTCGCGCCCGTTGACATCCGGATTGGGAACCGTGACCTCACGGTCAAAGCGGCCGGGCCGCAGCAGCGCCGGATCAAGCACATCGGGCCGGTTGGTCGCAGCGATCAGGATTATGCCTTCATTGGCTTCAAAGCCGTCCATTTCGACCAGCAGCTGGTTGAGCGTTTGTTCACGCTCGTCATTACCGCCGCCAAGGCCGGCACCGCGATGGCGGCCCACCGCGTCGATCTCGTCAATAAAGATGATGCAAGGCGCATTCTTCTTGGCCTGCTCGAACATGTCGCGCACCCGGCTGGCCCCGACACCGACAAACATCTCAACGAAGTCGGAGCCCGAAATCGTGAAGAACGGCACATTGGCTTCCCCGGCAATGGCGCGGGCAAGCAGCGTCTTGCCGGTTCCCGGCGGGCCGACAAGCAGCACGCCATGGGGAATTTTTGCCCCCAGGCGCTGAAACTTCTGCGGACTGCGAAGGAACTCGACAATTTCCTCCAGATCCTGTTTTGCCTCATCGACACCGGCGACATCCTCGAAAGTCACCCTGCCCTGTGCCTCGTTCAGCAGTTTGGCCTTGGATTTTCCAAAGCCCATCGCCTTACCGGATGACCCCTGCATCTGGCGCATGAAGAATATCCATACGCCAAGAATGATGAACATCGGCAGCCAGGTCACCAGGAATGAGCCGAGCGCAGAACCTTCAGACGGCGGCGCAGCGTTGATCTGCACGCCCTTTTCCTCAAGTTTCGGCACCAGATTGGGGTCTTCCGGGGCATAGGTTTCAAAACGGCCGGAATTGTCGGTGTAGGTACCGACAATCTGCTGTCCGGAAATGGTCACCGAGCGCACTTTGCCCTCGCTGACCTCCTGCATGAATTGCGAATACGCCACATCGCGCGAATTGGTGCGCTGCTGCGGACTTTGAAACAGGTTGAAGAGCGCAATCAGCAAGACTGCGATAATGGCCCACAGGGCGAGATTTCTGAAATTCGAGTTCATGTTGCTTTCCGTAACCCGCTGCGAAGCTCACTCTCCGCGCGGCAGCCAATCGGTATCTGCATTCAAAATAGGTAGGAATTGCCGCAAAGCCAAGGCGACGGCGAACAATTTACCGTTTGCGGGCACGGAAATCATCCAATTCGTCGCGCTATGGTGAATATGACGCAGCATGCAGGCGCCATTTCGCGTTAATTGACGGCTCGGCACTGATACCAGAGGTGGCCTAAGGCTGAAGGCTGGCAGAGGCATAGCTGTCCAGCGAACGCACCCAGTCCCTAAGCGCCACATCGGTTTCAGGGCAGAAATGCTCGATTGCCACCGGAGCCAGCCGCACTTCCAGACCCCGCGGCAGGTTACCGCTCTCCACCAGGGGCAGGCGCGGCAGGGCGTGATCGGTCTCCTGGGTGTGAACCACCGGCGTCGACAGCAGTGCACGGCGCAGGGCAACCTTATAGCGTCCGCCGCGAACGGCTTCATATTCCGCGATCTGCTGGCGGTCTGCCGGTTCGATAAAGATCGTCGCCGCAGTCCCGTTGGAAATATGCAGCCGACCATCCCACAACGCCGCTTCTCCCGGTTCCAGCAGGAGTGAACCGAGATTGCGCTTTTCGCGCATGAACACAAGATGGCTGGCCGAACGGTGCGGCTTGGCCCCTTTTTCGGCCTTGGCCCGGCAGCCGATGACCGCACCGCCCAAAGTCACCGCAGGATCCCTGCCCCTGGCCGAACCGCCCTGAAACCGGCAATCATCTCACGCACCGGCGCAAGCCGGCGCCTTGAAACCAGATGGCTTTGCCCGCCTGCAACCGCAATCATCACCTGAATGGCAAGTTGAAACACCGGATGATCCAGCAAGCCGTCATCTGCCGGCAGCGCCAGCCTGAATACCGGCCCAGGTTCTGCAACCGAATGGTCTTTCAGATATCGTGCAGCAGCTTCCGCCTGGCATTTTCTCAGCCGCGACGACAATTTGCCAAGCCGCAACAACTGCCCGCCAAGCTTACCATCTTCTTCCAGCATCCGCCGCACACGCACGCGTTCATAGGTTTCATCGAAGTTGGAAGGATCCTCGATCCACGGCTGCGCCATGTCTGAAAGCATTGCACGCAGGCTTTTCCGGCTGAAGTCCAAAAGCGGCCGCACGATGCTCGTGCCGCTCAGCAACGTGGTCTCCCGCGCCATGGCGGAAAGGCCACGGCCGTCGCCAGCGTTCCCGGATGTGCCGTCCGCCGACCGCACCGCCCGCATGAACACCGTTTCAGCCTGATCGTCCCGGGTGTGCCCTGTCAGGACACAGCCTGCACCGATGTCCTGGGCAAAATCGTCAAGCAGCGTGTAGCGCGACAGCCGGGCGGCCTCCTGAATACCGAAAACCGGCTTGGCGCCATCCCAGGCAAGCGTCAGATGGGGAACCCCCATCGCCGCACATATGCCGGCAACGAAGGCTGCTTCTGCAGCAGCCTCGGGCCGCAATCCGTGGTCGATGGTCACAGCGTGCAGATCGGCGCCATGCTTTCGCGCCCAGACATGGGCAAATTGCAACAGCGCCATGGAGTCGCTGCCGCCGGAGACAGCGGCGATCACCGGTGCATCCGTGGACACGCCTTCAAACAGTCCGTCAGAATAGGCTGCCAGGTCAGAATTGGAAAGAATGGGAACGGTCACGGCATTTCGCGGTTTGAGGAACGGATCATTCGTTTCCTACCCGTTCTTGCACTTTGCGGCCTGCTGTTCAATTGCCACGCGCTTGCGTACCGCATTCGACATTTGCGGATATTTTTTTGGCACTTCCGCATAGGTGGCGCAGGCAAGTTCACGCTGCTCCAGGCCTGCAAGCGAAACGCCGAGCTTCAACAGGTTCTGTGCTGCCAGCGGAGCCTGCGGATAGGCCTTGTGGTTTTCCAGGAAAATCCGCGCCGCCTCGTCATACTTGCCTTGTGAAAAAAGACTCTCGCCAAGCCAGAACGCCGCATCGGAAGTTTTGTCGTCGCCGTCGAAATCCGACATGAACGAACGAAAGACCATTTCTGCCTGTGCGTATTCCCCGGCCTGTACATACTGATAGCCGAGGTTGAACCGTTCGTCCGGCGTTGCGGGAAGTGCCTGCGGCGCCAGCGAACTTTGCTGGCCCGGCTGTGTCAGATCGACCGGCTTGCCAACATTGGTATCAACCAGATTACCGTCGGCATCGAATGTCAGCGTGCCAAGGGAAGCGGGCGGCTCGCCCAGAGCCGGAGCAGCATCGCTGTTTTCCTCAATGAGGTCGGTAAGCGATTTACGCGTGCCAGATCCGTCTGATTCTCCGTTACCGGCAGCAGAATCAGACGGTTTGGACTTTCCCAGGCTGTTTTCCTCCGCACTGGCACCGCCCGAAGCATCGCTGCGGTCTTCCAGCTCCTGAAAGCGGAATTCGTTGTCTTCCTGCATCTTGCGAAGCTGTTCCTGCAATTGCAGCAGCTGAAAGTTCATTTCCTCGACCTGGCCGTTGAGCACCCGGACCTGTTCTTCAAGCTGGTTGATGCGGAAAGCAGCATCAGAAGCCTGCGCCGTAACGATGGGATTTGCCTGACCCGAAGGATTGCCCGCCGAAACCCCGGGAACCGGATTTTCATACCCTGCTGCGCCGGCCTTTTCACCGCCGCGCACGTCAAGGCCCTGCAACAGGCCGGCAAGCGGTTTTCCGCTATATCCCGGTTTGCCATCCTGACTGGCGGCGAAAGCCGGTCCCGGCAAGGCAAGGGCAGCAAGCACGGCAGCCGCCTTCAAGCTCGATGATCGTTTCATAAAGTGTCCCTCAATGTTTCAACTGGCCGGTGCTGGGTCCGGCACCGGAAATCTGCACGGCTTGGTGCGTTCACACAATAGCGTCAAAGACGACGGAAATTTGTTGTCCTCTTGGCAAATTCCGGGCAGGCCGGATTGCCGCACAACATGATCTGCGCGCCGCAACCTGTCTCAACGGCAGAGCCGCGCGGTGATCTCGCAATTAACCTGATTGGTGCCGTTGTCCAGGTAATAACAGGCAGGCGGCGAAGTGGTCACACCGGGGCCTCCGATCTGAGCACCAACCTTGGCCAGTGAACCAGCAAGCGCATTTGCCGCAAGATTTTGAGCCTGATCTGCTCCATTGCCGATCGCCTTTGCCCGGTAGCTATAGCACGTGCCGCCGGCAACCGGCGGCTGCGGCAATACCGGCTGCACAGGCTGGATCGGAGTGACAGGCTGGACCGGATTTTGTGGCGGCACCGGCACGGGCGGCGCAGTGCAGAAGGAGGCCTGCACCGTACAACGCGCCCGGCTGCCTGTGGCAGCTGCGGGAACACAGGCCGCATTGTTGTAGTCGGCACGCCTGGCAGCCTGGCTTCCGGCGCTGCGCCGTATTGCCTGCCGGGCTTGCTGGCGCGCCATGAAGGTTGCGATCTGCACATTGGGGCCGATGGCCGTTTCTTCAACCACCGCACAGGCGGCATATGCGTTTTGGCTTGTGAACAATCCGGCGGCGGCAAGACTTGCAAAGGCAAATGCCTTTGCCCCGGTTCTGGTAAGCATGACTGATATCCTCCCGATTGGCTCTGCCCCAGCGGTTACACGCATCTTGCAAAACTATCGCCCAGCGCCAGTGGCCAGTCAAATACCGCACAGAGCCTTTCAGGTTTTAACGAGGATCGACATGGTTGCCTGCATCTTGGCAATCAGACTTGTCCCGTCTGCCCGCAACTCGCCCTCGCAGACCGTCAGCCGCTTGCCTGCCTTCAGCACCTGGCCGGAAGCTGAAAAGCGCTTGCCCTTCGCCGGGCGGAGAAAATTGACCTTGAATTCCACCGTCAGCACTTCGGCGCCTGCCGGCGCCAGGCTGAGCGCCGCATAGCCACAGGCACTGTCGAGAATGCTCGTGCCCACACCGGCATGGATAAAGCCGTGCTGTTGCAAAAGCCCTTCATGATGCCCGTATTCGATGCAAACCATGCCGGGTTCGACAGCCGTGATCGTGCCGCCGAGGGTTGTCATGAAGCTCTGACGGGCAAAGCTCTCGTGTACCGTTTCGGCAAAATCCGGGTTTTCGGGTTTCATCACCGCGCAAATTCCCTGCAAAAGGTTCAAGATCGTGGATCATCAACGAAAAAGGCCGGCTGAAAATACCGGCCTTTCCAGGATCAAATCTTCCCAGCTTTGCTGGAGGTCAGCCGGAAGGTGCTGCCAGAACCGTGACCGCCCGGCGGTTCTGCGACCAGCAGGAAATATCGTTACACACGGCAACCGGACGTTCCTTGCCGTAGGAGATCGTCTGGATGCGGCTGCGTGGAACACCCCGTGCAACCAGATAGTCCCGCGTGGCAGCGGCGCGGCGTGCGCCCAGCGCGATGTTGTATTCGCGCGTACCGCGTTCGTCGGCATGGCCTTCAACGGTAACCGGATAGTTTGTATAACGGCCAAGCCATTGTGCCTGTTTGTCCAGGGTAGCGCGGGCCGCCGCGGTAAGCGAGGAAGAATCGGTTTCAAAGAAAACCCGGTCGCCAACATTGACGGTAAAGTCCTGCTGGGAACCTGGTGCGGCATTGTTGAGCCCCAGGCCGCCTGCATTGTCAGGCAGCGGCTTCTTCGATGCACAGCCTGCCAGTGCAAGGCCCACGGCCAGAACAATAAGTGCAGGCGATTTCAGTAGCGAACGTGCTTGCGGCATCGTTCCTTACTCCTTTAGCAATTCTGTTCACCCCTCAATAACCATGAAACGGTTAAGCCCGCTTCAAGGAGCATGGTGAATGTTCGGTTAAACGTTTCGCCGCCCTTCCCGTGACGCTTTCGCGTCACACTCAGTGCAGCACGCCCGACGGCCTTGTTGGCCGTGTGCTGCCTGACTGAAGGGTGAAAACCACGTAAAAGCGGCAAAAGCGCGGCGTTCCTTGCTGCGATGGGCAATCGTCAGTTCAAAAGCGGCGACCAGGCCGGATCGGAAGCGAAATTGGGTGTGGGAATCTGGCGTTCGTTATAGCCGGTGATGTCTACCGAAAACAGTTTCGGGCCACCATTCTCGCCCGGGCTGTCGCGGAAGAACATGATCACCCTGCCATTCGGCGACCAGGTTGGTCCTTCATTGTGAAACCCTTCGGTGAGGATACGTTCGCCCGAACCATCCGGTTTCATCACGCCAATCAGGAACTTGCCGCCTTGTTGTTTGGTGAACGCGATCAGATCCCCCCGCGGTGACCACACCGGTGTTGAATAACTGCCGGTGCCGAAGGAGATGCGTTGCGGGTTGGAGCCATCAGCCCCCATCACATAGAGCTGCTGACGCCCGCCACGGTCGGATTCAAACACAATGCGCGCGCCGTCCGGAGAATAGGAAGGGCTGGTGTCGATGGCATTTGAGTTGGTCAGCCGCGTGGTCGAGCGCGACTGCAGATCCATTGCGTATATGTTGGATATGCCGTCATTGTTGAGGCTCATGATTACCTTCTGGCCATCGGGGAAAACCGCGGCGAAAAGGTCATGCCGGGAAAATTTCCCACCACATCATACTGTCCGGTCTCGATCTGGCGCAGATAAACCTTCGGATTGCCGCCTGCGAACGACATGTAGGTGATTTCCTGTCGGGTCGGAGAAAACCGCGGCGTCAAAACCAGATCATCGCCCTTGGAAAGATAGCGCAGATTGGCGCCATCCTGATCCATGATGGCCAGCCGTTTCACGCGTTTCTGCTTCGGTCCCGATTCATCGACAAATACGATACGAGTGTCGAAATATCCCTCTTCGCCCGTGAGCTCCTTGTAGATCGCATCGGCAATGATATGAGCAAGCCGCCGCTTGTTGTTGGCTCCGGTGAAATATTGCTGGCCGATCATCTGTTCGGCGCCGAACACGTCCCAAAGGCGGAATTCGGCCTTCAGACGCCCGTCAGCCTCGGTCGAAACGGCGCCAGTCACGAGCGCCTGGGCATTAATCACCCGCCAGTCCTCGAATTTCGGAATCTGGTTGTGATCGGCAAGCTGCTGGATGAAGGCAGCCTTCTCGATCGGCTTGAACAGGCCGGAGTTTCTCAGATCCGCCTCGATGATCGACGCAATCTCCGGCCCCAATTGTCCGCCGAAATCGGTAATCGCAATCGGCAGCGGTTCAATCGTCCCCTTGTTGATGTCGATTACCACCCGCGCCTGTCCGGGCAGGGTTGCCGCCAACAGTGCGGACAGCATGAACAGTGAGGCAATTAGCGCGCGCAGAATAAGCGAAATCCCTCGCGCCATTTCTCCGGCGCTGTCAGCTGCAAGCGGCTGCAGCTCTGTTTTGCTGATGTGGTTTGAAAAACGCATACTCGTTTCCTTTTCCCTTTTCCGGTTTGACCCGGTTAAAACATCTCAGCCGCGCTGAAGTTCACCACCACTTCCGCCCAGGTATCATACTTCTCCGTGGGCAACGAATATGGCGCACATTTTTGCACGGCGCGTCTCGCACTGCCCGCAAAGGCCCGCCGCGCACCGCTTTCCCCCCGCTTGCCTGGACGTCCGGACGGCCCTCGATGTTGCCATCCGGAGTTAGGCGGATCGTTACCGTCACCCGCATGTCTTCGGCATCTGCAAGGCCGGCCGGCACAGACCAGCACTGTTCGATGGCCGCCCTCAACGCATCCAGCTCGCTGGCGGATAGTTTGCCGCTTTTCGATGGCTTGCTGGTTCCCAGCGATGCTTGCTGGTCCG
Organism: Salaquimonas pukyongi; assembly: GCF_001953055.1. Lineage (NCBI taxonomy): Bacteria > Pseudomonadati > Pseudomonadota > Alphaproteobacteria > Hyphomicrobiales > Salaquimonadaceae > Salaquimonas > Salaquimonas pukyongi. The sequence continues at coordinate 2,687,669 of NZ_CP019044.1, forward strand.
ACGTTTTTGCGCCCGAAGAGGCCGGTTCCTGCTTGTTGAGCAGTGAGGCGATCTCATCCGTCACCGACTCCTCCTTCTTGTCGGAGGACGCACTCCTGGTGCTGGCGGGTTTGTCCGGTTTCTTGCGTTGCGTGGTTTCCGCTGTTTTCGGCTTTGGCGGCTCGGGCCGTTTGATGGGAACAGCTGCAACATCCTGAAGTGAGGCAAATTGCTCGCTGCTTTCGGCAGGGGCTGCTTCCTCAACAGGCGTTTCTTCGGTTATCGGCACCGCAGGATCGTTCAGCGCTGACATCTCTGTCGTGGGCGCAGGCGTATCCTCCGGCGCTGGCGGCACTTCCTCGATTTCAGGAGCAGGGGTCGGCTTGGGTGCGGGCGGCGGCGTCTCGGCTTTTGCCGTCTCCACCGGCTGTTCTGCAGGCTTTGCTTCCGGCTGCGACTTCAGGTCGTTCTGGCTTTCCCCGATGTTTTCGGCATTTTCGACCACATCGGGCCGTTGCGTCGGTTTGGGAGCAGGCGTTTCGCTCAGATCGGCCTTTTTGTCTCCTTCGACGGACTGGGTAAATTCCTCAATGGGCACGATATCAATGGGCAATGCCTCCACATCGGCGACCTCCAGCGGCGCAGGCGCAGAAAAGCTCAACAGTCCCCAGGCGAGGACCGCTGCATGAGCCGTACTGGAAAGCGCTACCCCGAATTTCACCTGAGGTGTCCTATTGTTCGGTTTGTTCCTGCAGCGTCACCATGGCGAGCCGCTTGTAACCGGCCTGCGAAATCAGACCCATCACGCGCATGACATTGCCATAGGCTGCTGCCCGGTCTCCACGCACATAGATGCGCTCCTCATAACCGTTGCGGGCAATGGCGCCGAGTTTGGCTACGAGCTCATTCATGGGAATTTCGGTTTCCTGGAGATAGACCTGACCGGCCTCGTTGACCGAGATGGTGATCGGCTGGGTCTCTGAGTTAAGCTGATTGGCGCGCGTCTCAGGCAAATCGATCGGCACCCCGACCGTCAGCAGCGGCGCGGCCACCATGAAGATGATCAGGAGTACCAGCATCACATCGACAAACGGCGTGACGTTGATCTCGTTGATCGGCTTGTGCCGGTTGTGGCGTCTATGGCGTCTTGAATTCCGCATCACGCATTCTTTACATGTTCAGCAATCTTCGCGTTCCGGCGGACAGGGTCAGCCCTGCCGTCCGGTTCTCTCATCAATCTGCCGCGAAAGTATGGCGGAGAATTCATCGGCAAAGCCCTCCAGCCGGGCAGCGATCTTGGCCACGTCATTCGAAAGCTTGTTGTAGGCAACCAGCGCTGGAATGGCCGCCAGCAGGCCGAGGGCGGTGGCCATTAGCGCTTCGGCAATGCCAGGCGCGACCACGGCAAGGTTGGTCGATTTCGACCCGGCAATTGCCTGAAACGAGGTCATGATACCGATCACCGTGCCGAACAGGCCGACATAAACGGCAACCGAACCCACCGACGCAAGAAATCCAAGCCGGCGCTCAAGCCGGTCGATCTCGCGGGCAAGCGAAACATCCATCACTTTTTCAATGCGCGCCTGAAGGCCGATCGGCGAGCTTGCGCCGCGCTCATAGCTTTTCTTCCACTCCCGCATGGCGGAAACGAACAGGGCGCCCATTCCCGTCGGGGTGCGGTCGGCAAGAGACCGGTATAGTTCTTCCAGGGAGCGCCCGGACCAGAACACTTCCTCGAAGCGGTCGAGTTGCTTGCGCGTGCGGGCATAAAGGATGACCTTGTCAACGATGATCGCCCAGGTCCAGATTGATGCCGCCAGCAGACCGATCATTACCAGTTTGACGATCAGGCCGGCCTGCAGAAACAGGCCAAGCAGGGTAACATCCCCTGCTGCTTCCAGCCCGCCCGATTCGACTCCCTGTGCAAATGCCGCCGCGACGGCAAGAATTGATATCCCGTTCATGGGAACTACCCCGTGCGCTGATTGGGTTTTGGAGAATCGCAACGGGCAGGCCCGTCACCCGCCCCGTTTGCTCTGCGTCCCAAAGCCCCAAAAAAATGGTCAAAGGAAGGCATGCCGGAAATGCCCTTCATTCATGGCGCATTAATGATGGATTAAGGTAAAGGAAGGGTTAGGATAACGTGGCGGAAACATGGCAAAACCGCCCTTGCCCGAAAACGGACCTGTATGAGGCTGCTAATGCTTAATCCCGAATTTCTGCTCACCTCGCTGGTCGTGGTGCTGCTGCCTGGTGCCGGCGTACTCTATACGCTCGCCATTGGTTTGGGGCGCGGCTTCATCCCCTCCGTCGCGGCAGCTTTCGGCTGTACGCTCGGCATCCTGCCATCGGCGCTTGCCGGCATTATCGGTCTTGCCGCGATTCTGCACACGAGCGCCCTGGCATTCCAGATTATCAAATATCTCGGCGTCCTGTATCTGCTCTATATGGCCTGGAACATCACCCGCAGCGGCGGCGCGCTGGACCTTAAGGAGAACGCAGCCCCTTCCCCGCTGTGGCGCATCGCTGTCAACGGCATACTGATCAACATACTCAATCCGAAGCTCTCGCTTTTCTTCCTTGCCTTCCTGCCGCAATTCATCGAGGCGGGAAGCAACTCACCCACCCTCGATATGGTGCTGCTGGCAGCAATCTTCATGGCAATGACCTTTGTGGTCTTTGTTGGATATGGAGCCTTTGCATCCCTTGCCCGGGACTTCGTCATCTCGAGGCCTGCCGTGATGACCTGGATGAAACGCTCTTTTGCCGCTGCTTTCGGCTTTCTCGGCCTGCGGCTTGCTCTGGCGGAACGATGAATTTTCACCGCATTGCCGACCAATTGATTGAAAACGCCATGGAGCGGGGCGTCTTCGAAAATCTGCCCGGCCAGGGAAACCCCTTGCCACCAGCTCCGCTGGGCGATCCTATCGAGGCTTTCGGCTTTCAGCTGATGGCAAAGACCGGCGCCATTCCCGCCGAAGTGCAGCTCAAGAAGGAAATCCTGCGTCAGACAGAACACCTGCGAACCATGCCTTCAGGGCGCCTGAAACTGGAAGCCATGCAAACTCTGGCGAACCTGCAGATGCGCCTTGCCATGATGCTGGAAGGCCGCCGCTGAGCGACAACGAAATGACCGGCGTGTGACTTGTCTGCCGTATTTTGCTATCCTCCTTAAGGGCAGGCAATATGGGGGCAGGCAATTGGCGTGAGGGGCCATGCAGGCGATCTTCAATCAATTCCAGACCGGCGCCGGGCGGTATCGGGACGATCCGGTACACACCTACCGCAACAATCCGGCCTACAAGATCAATCAGCGCATCCTTGCGAGCATCGTCGGCGCCATAGCCATATTGCTGCCTTTCGTACTGATGGCGGGCTTCGCGTTTTTCGATGCCTGCTTCTACCAGTCGATCAGCCATTTTTATTATTCGCGGTTATTCGGCGATGTCTTCGTGGTGTCACTGGCCGTCATCGCCACCTTTCTGATCGCCTATCGTGGCACCAACCCTTCCGAAAGCAGATTGGCCACCGCTGCCGGGCTTGCAACTTTCGGCGTTGCACTGTTTCCGACCACCGGTGCCGGCTGCACCATATCAACGGTCGCTGGCCGGGCTTTCGCCAGGATGGACCTTGGCGAGGCTACAGTTACCCGGTTCTTCCTGCCGCAAGAGGGTGGCATTCCGGCATTTGAACTTTTCGGATGGTCGGGCCATCTGCATTATTTTGCCGCTTCGGTGCTGTTCGCCTTCCTTGCCTGGTATTCGCTCTTCGTATTCACCCGCGTTGAAAGGAAGGACCGCAAGGGCGGCAGCGGAAAACTCACCGAAACCAAGAAACTGCGCAATACGATCTATCTCACCTCCGGAACGGTGATTCTGGTTTCCATCGCCATGCTGTTTGCTTCCTTCCTGCTGGAGAGGTTCAACGGCATCACCATTTCCGGCGGGCTCCTCGATTACTGGACGTTTGTTTTTGAAGCGCTGGCCTTGTGGGCCTTCGGCATTGCCTGGATCACCAAGGGGCGGGTCTGGAACCGCTACCTGATGGAGAAAGCCGAAATCCGAGAACTGCAGAAGATGGGGAAGGTAGAATAAAGCCTCAGACGCAGAGTGCGGCCCTTGGCCCAGGCTGTATCCACATCTAGCCCTCTGCATTATCCAACTGCCATGCTTCCAGCAGGATCGGCAGCGCTACATCCCAGTCCATGACGCCGGTTTTGTCGGCCCAGCCTTGATATTGCGCCAGCAGATCGGCTTCCACCGGCTGGTTGTTTCCGGCCAGATCGTTTAGCTCGGTGCGGTCTTTCTCCATGTCGTAGAGTTCCCAGTTTCCACCGTGCTTTCTGACCAGCTTGAACTGGCCGCTGCGAATGGCGCAATTGCCTTCATGTTCAAAGAAGATCGGCTGCTCACGGCTCCATTCCTTGCCCGCCAGCAGGGGGAGGAAGGATTCGCCCTGCAGTTTCTGGATCGCATGCCCGCCCAATTCCGACAGAGGCGGCGCACCGGTCGCTTCCAGTATTGTTGGCAGCACATCGACCACATGGGCGGCCTCATGGGATACCGAAGGTGCGGCAATACGCGCCGGCCAATGGGCGATGAACGGCGTCGATATGCCCCCTTCGTGCACATAGTGCTTGAACAGCCGGAAAGGTGCATTCGACACATTGGCCCAGGGCTTGTCATAGCTTTGATAGGTCAAGGCCCCGCCGGGCCTTAAACCGGGAATGTTGCCCATGGTGATCCGGCGCCCGTCATGGGTTTCGTCCGGAAAGAACTTCGCCCAGCCATCCTCGGCCATGAATTCGGCGCACCCGCCATTGTCGGACAAAAACAGGATCAGGGTGTTTTCATACTGCCCCAGGCGTTTGAGCGCCTGGACAAACCTTCCGATCGACTGGTCCATCCGGTCGACCATGGCCGCATAGGCCGCCATCTTGCTTGCTTCCCAGTCGCTGTGTTCGATTGTCTGCCAGGGCGGCACCTCGCTGTCGCGCGGCGATATCTGCCAGTTCTTTTGCAGCAGCTGCCGGCCGTTCATCTCTTCATGCCGCGCGGTGCGGATCGCATCCCACCCGGCGCTGTAGACACCGTCGTAACGGGCTATATCCTCTTGCGGTGCATGCAGCGGCCAATGGGGTGCCGCATGGGCCAGATAGAGGAAGAACGGTTTTTCTTCGCCTGACGCCTCTTCCACCATGCCGATAGCCTTGTCGGTGATCGCATCGGTAAAATAAAAGTCGTCGGGGAAAACCTCGACGCGGGAATCGTTCTCCAGCATGTAGTGCGGCGAGAAGAAATTCGTCACCCCGTCGACAATGCCGTAAAACCGGTCAAAGCCGCGCTGGCGCGGCGTGGGATGATCGACATCACCTACCCGCCAGGAGTCGACTTCCCGAGCCATGAAATCGCCGGCCACATGCCATTTGCCTGCCATCAGCGTGCGGTAGCCCGATTCGCGCAACACTTCGGCAATCGTCGCGCTGTCATTGCGAAGAAAGCCCTGATAGGCCGGGCTGCCCAGATTGGCCCCCATATGGCCGACGCCCGCATTGTGCGGATAAAGCCCGGTCAGAAGCGAGGCGCGGGTCGGGCAGCAGCGGGCACAATTATACATCGACGTCATCAGCACACCGCCTCGTGCCAGCGCGTCGATGTTGGGTGTGCGAATTTCCGATCCCATGATGCCGAGATCGGCGAACCCCATGTCGTCAACCAGAATCAGAACCACATTGGGTCTTGCCTTGCCTGCCTCTTGCCGCTGCATCTTGTCCTCCCGTTTTGCGGCAATCGGAGCGCAATCAGTCCTGCCCGTCAATCCCCGCTTTATAAACCAGCACCGGACCGGTCCCGGATTTTGCAGCAGCATCGCCGGGATTATAAAGTTTGCAGGTATCCATTGAGAGGCAGCCACACCCGATGCAGCCGTCAAGCCGGTCGCGCAGCCGTTCCATCATCGCAATGCGGTGGTTGAGTTCCTCGCGGATCGCCTTGCCCATTCTTGCCCAGTCCCGCTTGGTGGGCGGGCGCTGGTGGGGCAATCCGGCGAGCATGGCCTTGATCTGATCGAGGGTAAAGCCAAGTCCCTGAACGGCAATGATGAAGGACAGCTTGCGGATTTCACTGCGCAGGAAACGCCGCTGGCGGCCTTCGCTGCGCAGCGCCTGTATCAGCCCCTCATTTTCGTAGTAACGCACCGCCGAAACACTCAGGCCGGTCCGGGCAGCCACTTCACCGATTGACAGATCGAGCATTCATCCAACCCCTCCATGCGTGTGCCCATACCGCCCTGCCCTTGCTGCCGGCGGGAAAGGCCGGAAACTTTTTGGCACATCGCGAAATTTCCCTTGATCTAAAGTTAGCTTTAGAAATTACACTGTCAAGCATCTCATCAAAACCGGAGCGACGAACATGACATCTGCCACCCTTGAACATGCAAACATCACCGTTAGCGATTCCCGCAAAACCGCCGCATGGCTGTCCCGTGTTTTCGGCTGGCACATCCGCTGGGAAGGCCCCTCAAAGGATGAAGGATTTACGGTTCACGTCGGCAATGACGATGTTTATCTGGCCGTCTATACAGCACCTGAAGCCCGCAAGGGCGCACCCGGCGCCCGCACGGCCATTGGCGGCCTCAACCATGTGGGAATCGTCGTCAATGACCTGGCTGAAGCTGAAAAGCGCGTGATCACTGAAGGGTTTAAACCGCACAACCACGCAGAATACGAACCCGGTCGTCGCTTTTATTTCGACGACAATGACGGCATCGAATATGAAGTGGTGAATTATGACGGGTAAAGCGTGGGGCCGAATTGCATCAGCCTCCCAGCTTCTCCCGCAGATCGTCAGGGAACCGCTTTGCACCACCGCCGTGGTGAATGAAGGCAACCTCTACATCGGCACCGCACAGTAGCGTTTCGGTGCCGTCTGCCTCGCGTCGCAAAACCTCCTGGCGCAGAAAGGAGCGCGCACCCGTCAGCTTGTTGCGGATTGTCCTGACGGTCAGAAGATCGTCGATGCGCGCCGGCGGGCCAAACTGCAGATTCATCCGGTGGATCGCAAAGGCCGATTTGTCCGCTTCCAGATCGGTATGGAAGACCCGCAGATGCCGCAGCCATTCGGTGCGCGAGCGCTCCATGTATTTCAGGTAATTGGAGTGATAGACAACGCCGGAAAAATCCGTGTCCTCATAATAGACCCGCACTTCCATTTCATGACCCAACCCGCGCTCATCGTCGATCAGCCGGTTGGCAAGTTCCGCCTTTTCGCGGGCGGAAACGGTTTTGGAGGCATTTGTCATTGACTTTGAAGCCGCTCTCGTGTCGCCATCTTCCAGATTTCTGCCCTGCCGGGCAAACATCGCGCCGTAGATGCCATGTTGGGGTTGGCCTGCCAAGCCCCATCCCGCGGGAGCGCAGCTTCTACCGGCACGCGTTATTTTGGGAAGATCAATGCAGCTCGCTCAGATTTACCGCTATCCGGTCAAGGCACTTCCCGGCGAGCGGCTGGACAAGGTCAGCCTGACTGCCGCAGAAGGCCTGCCCCACGACCGGCGCTTTGCACTGACCAATATGAGCGAACCGGCACCGGACGGAGAATGGATGCCCTGCCGCTCCTTTTTCATCAACGCGTTGCATGATGGCCTGGCGCAGTTTTCCCAAACCTTCGATGAGGCATCCGGCAAACTGACAATTGCCTCGCACCAGGGCAGCGCAGTTTCCTTCACCGCCGGCGATGGGGAAAGCCAGACACGCGCCAATGCGTCAATCCCGGCGCTGCTTGAGCCGCTCCAGCCGGAAACCTCCATACCGCCCATGATTGCCGAAAGGCGTCAGGTGCCGGGAGCCCATTCAGGCTTTTGGGATTTCACCGACAGCGCCCTGTCGATCATCAATCTGGCGTCGGTGGACATGCTGTCAAAGGCCATGGGTGTTGAACTCGACCCGCGCCGCTTCCGCGGCAATTTGCTGATCGACGGCCTGGCACCGTGGGAGGAATTCAGCTGGCTGGGAAAACGGATTTCGATTGGCGAAGCTGAACTGGAAATCATCCGCCCCGCTCAGCGCTGCCCCGCAACTTCAGTCAATCCCGAAACCGCCCTTCGCGACCTGAAAGTCCCCGACTGCCTGCAGACCCATTTCGGACACGCGTTTTTGGGCATGTATGCCCAAGTGACAAAGGGCGGATTGATCGCGCCGGGCGAAAGCATCAACATTTCTGGAGCAGCGCACATGCCCCCGGACCAGGCAGCAGCCGAAGGACCCGACTACCGGCTATGGCCGAGGATGGCGGAGGTTGTGGATATCAGCTCTCACGGGGAGCATGCCGAAGAAGCTGGGTGTTTGATGAGCCTGCGCCCGGCCGGACCCTGGCTTTTGCCGGAGGCCAGGCCCGGCCAGCGGCTGCGCATTCATCTGGGGCCTGATCTCTACACCGCCGCCGAAATATCAGACCACCGCGATCATACCACCGTCCTGCATGTCACCCCTTCGCAAACCGGCGATCGGGCTACGGCGCATTTGCTGGAGCAGGCCAAGACTGGCGACCGGCTGGTGGTGACCGGGCCGTTTGGCCGGCCGGGCTAAGCTGCATTGACACTCAGGTTTCGGACCCCTCATCAAACAACCCTATTTGCGCTGCTGTCATGTTGGCGGGCGCCGTCAGGCCAAGATGTTTCCATGCCCTGGATGTGAGGATACGCCCGCGCGGGGTGCGCTGGATAAAGCCCTGCTGGATCAGATAAGGTTCGATGATGTCCTCGATGGCATCACGCGGCTCTGACAGGGCGGCGGCAATCGTCTCGATGCCCACCGGCCCGCCACCGAAGTTCCTGGCGATCTGGTTGAGATAGCGCGCATCGAGCTGGTCAAGGCCCATGGCATCGACTTCAAGCCGTGTCAGCGCCTCGTCTGCCACTTTCGCATCGACCATTTCAGCGCCCGCGACATTGGCAAAATCGCGCACCCGGCGCAAAAGCCGGCCGGCAATCCGCGGGGTTCCCCGTGAGCGGCGGGCGATCTCCGTTGCGCCATCGGCTGATAGTGGCAGGCTCATGATCCTGGCGCCCCGGGTGACGATCTGCTCAAGCTCGCCAACCTCGTAAAAATTAAGCCGAACCGGAATACCGAACCGGTCGCGCAGGGGGGTCGTCAGCAGGCCGAGCCGGGTCGTCGCCGCCACGAGCGTGAACTTCGCCAGATCGATCTTCACCGAGCGGGCCGCGGGCCCTTCTCCGATGATCAGATCGAGCTGATAGTCCTCCATCGCGGGATAGAGAATTTCCTCCACCGCGGGGTTCAACCGGTGGATTTCATCGATAAACAGCACATCGCGCTCTTCCAGATTGGTCAGCAGAGCGGCAAGGTCGCCCGCCTTGGCAATCACCGGGCCCGATGTGGCGCGGAAGTTGACCCCCAATTCCCTGGCCATGATCTGCGCCAGTGTCGTCTTGCCAAGTCCCGGCGGGCCGACAAACAGCACATGATCGAGCGCTTCGCCGCGCTGTTTGGCGGCCTCGATGAACACTTTCAGGTTTTCCCGTGCCTGCTTCTGGCCGGTAAAATCGTCGAGCGATTGCGGCCGCAGCGACAGATCGATGTCGGCTGCTGCATCCTCGCCGCGCTTTTCACCATGGATGATGCGCCCGGAGGCATCCTGCTCGCTCATTCAAGAAGCTCCATGCCGGGTACCGATCGTGCGGCGCGTTTGTCGAAGGTATAAATACTGGAACATCCTGCTGCTTTTGCCGACAAGACGACAAGATTGTCGGCAATATCTCCTGAAGAATCGGGGTTTGCTGTCAGCAATCGGAACAATTCATCACCGTGCTCGAACAAGATGCCGGCAGATGAAAGTACTGTTCTCAAAAGTGCACAAACCACTTTTTGCGGATAACGCAACCGGCGGCGCAGAACCCATACGGTTTCGGCCGTCACGACGCCCGGAACAAAAACCGGATCCGACGGGCTGGCCGCCTGCATGAGCTTCCTCGCGAGCATCGATTGTTGCAGGTTCTCGTCCTCGACGAAAAAGCGCAACAATACATTGGTGTCCACAGCCTTCATGAATTGCGCTCACGCCATTCCCGCAATATGCGTTCATCGTCGGCAGCAACCGCTTCACCGATTGCATCGTCAATCTGTTCCAACGTAAGACTTTCCCCGGAAGGTGGCTTCCCAAGAATGCCAGCCAGATCACCGATCTTCACATTTTTGGGAAAGAGTACATAGTGCCCGTTCATCAGAACAAACTCCACATGGTCGCCGGGCTTCAACCCATGCCGATCCCGTATTTCCTTGGGCAGGGTGATCTGCCCCTTGTCAGTGATTTTTGCCCTCGCACCCATTATCCACCTTATCAAAATTCCTTACTTATTGTTAAACTCCTTACTTTTTAACATAGTAAGAAATCTTCACCAAGGCAAGAAAATCACCCTGCCAGTTCCTTCAGCCCAAGCCGGATCAGGTATGCGCTGTCGGCATCCTCACCAGCATCCTTCAGTGCCCGTGCTACTGCGCCGGAAGCCTGTTGCGGGGAATAGCCCAGATTGGTGAGCGCGGAGACGGCGTCAGCGACGTTGGAAGAGGCATGGCCGGACCCGATATCAGCCTGCAGACCGATTTCAGCGGCGGCAGTGCCTGAATAGGCCGGCGCCTTGTCCTTTAATTCGGCAACAATCCGCCCGGCCACTTTCGGCCCCACACCCGGCGCACGGGCAACCATCGACTTGTCCTGCAGGGCGATGGCGGAGGCAAGATCGGATGGGGACAGCGTGGATTGAATGGCAAGCGCCACCTTCGCCCCCACCCCCTGCACGCTTTGCAGCAGGCGGAACCAGTCGCGCTCCAGATCGTCCCGAAAGCCGTACAGCCGGATCATGTCCTCGCGCACATAAGTCTCGATCGAAAGGGTCAGGGGTTCGCCCACGCCCGGCAGGCCCTGCAGCGTTCGCGATGAACAATGGGCCACATAGCCAACGCCGTTAACATCGATGATCACATGATCTTCGCCGACCGAATCGAGCATCCCGGTGAGTTTTCCGATCATGGAACTTCGCCTCCAGGCACGAGCAGTTCAACGTCCGGAAAGTAATGACGGTAAACCGCAACATCGCGAGTCAGGATGGCATATCCTGCAACCGCTGCATGCGCACCGATCAGAAAGTCTGGCAGCATTCTGCTCCGTGTACCACCGGCGCGCCGGTATCTGAAGTGCGCGATGCCGGCCTCCCGTGCCGCTTCAAACGGCAGATCAACCCGCGCAAGATTAAGATCGGAGAAGAAGCGTTGCTGATCGTCGCCATTGGCAAACTCCGGAGCAACTTCCGACCACACGACCGGATTAACGGCAGACCGGTCCGCCATGCTTTCGCTACGCATCATGGCAATGACAGCATCGGCGTGATGGGTATTGTTGATCACGTCGATGATGACGTTGGAATCAATCAGCGTCTTCACTGAAACCGCTCCGCTGTGTCTCTTTCATCGGAAGCGGGATATCCCGGTCGCGAATGAGGGCCATATATTCTTCCGTACTCAGGCCGATTCGACCTGTATCGCGAAACCGCTCGATTGCCCGGTCAAACGCCAGTTCTTTTGCAGTCTTGTCTTCCGTCTTGCGCTCCAGCCGCACCGCATCGCTTTCCTCCACAAACTCGACTTCACTGCCCGGCCCAATGCCGAGGCGCTCGCGAATATGCTTTGGAATCGTAACCTGACCCTTTTCGGTTACGCGCATGGCAGTGCTCCGTACAAAGTAATACCTGCTTGGTATTACTTTCACAGAGAATAGAACAAGTCAAGAACAAACAACGTTGCCTTGTTACAAGACAGCGCTCGTTTCCCCAGCCAAGAGCCGGATTTCACCGATCAACCGGTCACGGCTTTCCGTGAGCCCCTTATAGGCAAGCTGCGCCGCATCAAGCTGCTCAAGGGAAGTGATGAACCCCTGGCAAATCCGGTCACGCTCCGGATGATTTCCAAGCGCTTCGAACGGGTCTACATCAATCCGTGTGGTAAAGAGAATGTCGCCGCTTTGCGGCAGTTTGCGCAGGGTCTGATATTCCGTCCGCAAAAAGATACCGGCATCAAAATCGCGCTTTTTGAGATGCTCGGCCGTCCGGTCATCATGAAACAATTCATCATCGGAATAGACCGACCAGTTCATCCGCCGCACCGGCTGTTCGACAACCAACTGATCGAAGATACGCTCGATCAGCATGGCATTGCGCGTGCCGGCAGCAAAGCCAGGTACCGGCGCATGAACATCCGCAATCACCTTGCCGAATTTCTCCATCAGCGACCAGGAGGAGGGAAAACACAGCGAAGCTGCCGCCAGCCGCCAGCCGACATCGCCCTTTCGCATCAGCACCAGATCTTCCTGTACCAGTTTCGATGCCGTTTGCAGCGGGGGCTCGTCTTCCAAAAGAAAAACCGTGTGGGTCCCGGCGCGAACCTCATTATCGCTGATAATGTGCGTATCGCGGTGATGCTCGCTCAAATGATCAAGCAACAGCGAAAGCACTTCCACCTGGGCTGGCTGTGTATCGCTTTCGGCTGCAAACACCTTGCCGGGATAGCGCTCACGCAACCGGGCCTTTTCATCAAGATAGGCATCAAGCTGATCGTCGACTTCCAGCCACTGCGCAAGATCGAGCGGCGCAAGCCCGATGCGAAACAGCGGATGGGAACCATCGTAGGGGGTATGCTTCATGAAATGCTTCGACCGAAATTACAGCGCTGCGACCCGGCGCGCCAGTGCCGCCGCACCGCGATTATTGGCATGGCAGATGGCGATTGCCAATGCATCCGCGGCATCATCGCTGTCAAAGTGCGCCTTTGGAAGCAGCGTGGAGACCATCATGCGAATTTGCCGCTTGTCGCCATGGCCGGTGCCGATCACCGTTTTCTTGACGGCATTCGGCGCATATTCTGAAACCGGCAGGCCTGCCAAGGCCGGCACCAGCATGGCTACGCCCCGCGCCTGCCCCAGTTTCAGCGTGGCAGAGGCATCGCGATTGACAAAGGTCGCCTCCACCGCCGCTTCCTGCGGCAGATAGGTGTGCAAGGCGGAGGACAGTCCGTCATGCAATTGGCAAAGTCTGGAAGCAAGCGCCAGCTTGGCATCGGATTTTACCGTGCCGGCAGCGACAAACCGCAGCGATGAACCCGTTACGTCAATAATGCCCCAGCCGGTGAACCGAAGCCCCGGATCAATGCCGGCAATGCGAATCGTTTCCGTCATTCGTGCACTTTAGCCCCTTTAAGCTCATCCTGCATCGAAAATGTGAACAAAACAGAAACAACCAATCGCCATCTGGCCACAGATTTCCTGCCTGTTTGGGCATGTTGCTTCGCGCCGTACCTGCCTACTGATGTCGTATGATGGCGCAATTGGCCGATCTTTATGCGTATTACGGTTACCAGATCATCCTGGCGGCCTGTCTGATTGCCGGTCTGGTTCGCGGCTTTTCCGGCTTTGGCACATCGATGATCCTCATGCCGGTCATTGCCGCCATTTATTCACCGCAGACAGCGGTTGTACTGGTGTTTTTGATCGACGCCACGGTTGCATTGCCGGTCGTCATTCCCGAGTTCCGGCGGGTTGAATGGAGAAGCCTGCTTCCCGGCTTTGCCGGTTTCCTGGTCATTCTGCCCGTCGGCCTTGCCGTGCTGAAATTCGGCGATCCTGTTGCCCTGCGCTGGGCACTGGCCTTTCTGATTTCCCTTTCAGTAGCCATTTTGTGGTCCGGCTGGCGCTATGAAGGCCCCCGAAGCCGAACGGTCGAAGTTCTTGTCGGCGGCGTTGCCGGCTTTACAGGCGGCGCTTGCGGCCTGCCCGGTCCGCCCGCAATCGTCTACTGGATGGCGGCTCGGCTGAAGGCTGCCATCGTGCGGGCAAACACCATGGTATTCCTCTACCTGACCGATTGCGCGCTGGGCCTGGGCCTCTTCCTGTCTGGCATTCTCACCGTGGACGGGCTGATCAAGGGGGCCGGCGCCATGCCCTTCTATCTTGCCGGGCTGCTTATCGGTGCCCGGCTTTTCGGCAGGTCGGGCGAGATTGCCTATCGCCGTGTTGCCTTCATCATCATCCTTGCAGCCGCCATCACCTCCCTGCCGGCCTTTGACACTGTGCTGCGCTAGATGTGGAGTCTCATAAGGTTGTTCACGCCGCCTCCCCGGCATCTGGCAGTTTGCCCGCCGGCTGAACCAGCGAAAGCCCCACAAGCATCAGCGCAACTGCCAGCCAGACCCAGGGCGAATAGCTCTCGCCTAAAAACACAATCGAATTGGTAATGCCGGCCAGCGTCACCACGTAGGAAATCTGCGCTGTAAACACCACACCCGCAAATCCCACCAGCCAGATATAGCCCGTATAGGCAACAAGGTGGGCAATCGCCGTTCCCAGCATCGCCCATTCAGGTGCCTGCCATGGTTTGAAAAGATCGATCCACTGTCCGCTTACAACCGTCAGCGGCGTTATGAAAACAAGTCCGATGACCGACGCTCCCCAAAGCGCAGCAAGCGGATTCAGCCGCCGCGGCGCCTGCATGGCAACGTAATTGCCTTCAATGCCGTAACAAAATGGCGCAATCAGCGCGACGAACACCCAGATCGCGAGCCCCGCTGCGGGCAGGCTTGCCTCCGGCAATGCAATCAGCAGCATGGCGGAGACGCCAAGCACGATACCCAGCGAGCGCGACAGGCGGAACCGTTCATTGCCCAGCAATAGCGCGATGATAAGCGAGAACATCGGAACGGTCGTGATGACCACCGCCATGATGCCAGCCGGCAACCGCGCCGCCGCCAGATAGCCGAACGAATTGGGCAGCACAGTGCCGATCAGCGCGATGCCGGTATAAAAAACCAGATGGCGCCGGTCGATCGGCACCGCGATCCGCTTTGCCGCAATAACCGCCCCCAGCAGCACAACCGCATAGAAAAACTGCCAGAAGATGAGGCCAAAAGGCTGATAACCGGTGGAAACGGCAACCTTTGTAAGCGGCTGCGTGGCACCCCAGGCACAGCCGAAAACCAGCAGGGCGGCAAAGGCAAGCAGTGTGCGGGAACGCTCAGGCATCCTGCCAACGGTCACGCGGACAGCTTTTCCATCTCCTCATCGGAAATGTCGAAATTGGCAAACACGTTCTGGACGTCGTCATCTTCCTCCAGCGCCCCTACCAGCTTCATAAGCGTGCCGGCCTTTTCACCGTCAACAGGCGTCAGGTTCTGCGGCTTCCAGATGAGATTGACCGATTCGGCCTCGCCCAGGCTTTCCTCCAGCGCTTTGGAAACGTCGCCGACATCTTCGAAAGCACACAGAATGGTGTGGCCTTCCTCCTCATCGCTTTCCACATCCTCGGCGCCAGCCTCGATCGCCGCCTCCATCACCGCGTCCTCGGACCCGGCAGAAAAGGGATATTTGATCTCGCCCTTGCGGTCGAACATAAAGGAGACCGAGCCGGTTTCACCAAGCGCCCCGCCAAACTTGGTAAAGGCTGCCCGCACATTGGAAGCTGAACGGTTGAGATTGTCGGTCAGGCACTCCACGATGACGGCAACGCCGCCGGGCCCGTACCCTTCATAGCGAATCTCCTTGTAGTCCTCGCCGTCACCGCCCGCACCCTTGTTCATGGCCCGCTGGATGTTGTCCTTGGGCATGGACTGGCCCTTGGCGTTCTGGATCGCCAGACGCAGACGCGGGTTCATGTCCGGGTCGGTCACACCGCCGCCCATTTTCACCGCCACGGTGATTTCCTTCGACAGGCGCGAAAACAGTTTCGAGCGGGCGGCATCCGCACGCCCTTTCTTGTGCATGATGTTCTTGAATTTCGAATGGCCGGCCACGGCGCACCTCACAGACCTTGATTACACAACTCAGGTTTGCTGGAACGCGAAAAACCTGATTTGGGGGACAAAAGCTGTCCGCAGAACCGTTGTCACGTTTTGCCTGAAAGCTCAAACGGTCCACGATGAAAAACCGCGGCGCTTATAAACGCCAAACCCGTTCCGCGTCCAGACAACAACAGGAAGAAGACAATTGGCCGGCTCACAATCCCTTCCACCCCTGCCCTGGCACGGCGGCTGCCAGTGCGGACAGGTGCGTTACACCCTCACGGACTTTCCCCTGACTCTCTACGCATGCCATTGCACCGAGTGCCAGAAACAGTCCGCCAGCATGCACGGTCTTTCCCTGCTGTCGCGGCGCAATGCGCTTGAACTCACCGGAGACCTGAAAATCTGGGCGCGGCAGACCGACTCGGGAAACACCACCAATTGCCATTTCTGCCCGCAATGTGGCACCCGGGTTTTCCACCAGGGTACCCACCGCAAAGACCCCGAGGCCGTGGTCAGCATCAAGGGCGGCTCGCTCGACAACATCCGCCTTCTGGAGTCTGTCGGTCACATCTGGCTGAAATCGGCCCAGGCAGGCTTCCGGGCCGATCCGCAAGCCTTGCGTTTTGAGGGGCAACCGGAGAGCTACGAGCCGCTTCACCAGGCTTTTGCCAGCCGGTACCGGCAGGCCATGCCGGATGACGGTTGAAAACTATCTGACATTTTGTCCATACTCGGAGGCCGGGAACCATTTGACATGCCGAGACCGCCTCCCATGCTGCATACCGTACTTGCCCGCTTAAAATTTACTGGCCGCAGCCCTGCCGGCATCCTGATCGCGGCCGCGCTGGCCACAGTGTTGTTTGGAGCCCCTGCTGCCAAAGCCAACCAGTCCTTTGTCCCCAAACGGCCCGGCGAAGTCATCTTCCTGCGCGGCCTGGCCAACATCTTTTCGCTCGGTCTGGACACATTGTCGGAGGAACTCAGGAGATACGGTGTCTACAGCTACGTGCACAATCACAAGGACTGGGACAAAATAGGCCAGCAGCTCATCGCCAAGAGCCGCAAGGGAAAATTGACCTATCCCATTGTCATCATCGGACACTCCCTGGGTGCCGGGGCATCGCCCAAACTGGCGACCATGATCGGCCAAGAGGGAATTGCCGTGCAGTACATGGTGATGCTTGATGCCGTGGAACCCCTGCCGGTGACGAATTACGTTGAAGACGCCATCAACTACTATCTGCCCAAGCGGCGCGGCCAGAACCTGATTACCGCCTCAAAGGACTTCGAAGGCGCCTACAAGAACGTCAACGTCAAGGAGCGCTTGCAGGGCATCGACCACTTCAACATCGATGAAAACGAAATCCTGCGCGGTCAAATGACCAAGCGTATTTTCGAGTTGATCAAGGTGGAGGAAGCCGAACTCAGGCAGGAAGGCCGCTGAAGGCCGCTGCCGACATGGGTTTGGCGGTCTGGGTCTTCGGCCATTTGCATCACGAACATGCCGGCAACGCCGTCGCCCAACAGCGATGTCAGTCAGAGAATGAGCCTTGCAGCGGTAAACCAGCATGCCGCATTGAAAACACTAATCTTGAAAAATTATAAAACAATATCAGCAAGTTACATAAAAAAATAAGTTATCCACGATGTCGTTATCCGAACACCCTAAACTGGCGCCTGCAACCATGGTATTACACCTTACGGCTAACAGGCACCAAGAACAGCTTTCGTACCTGTTTGCGTAAGTGCCAAAATGCAATGCCAGAACAACTGGCATATCAACATCAGATCCGGGAGGACAATGCATGGCAGATTCTGACACCGCTGGCGCGGAAGCGCCACATCCGGTGGAGACCGATTTCGAGATCGGCCAACACAACATCAACCCGTTTGGTCTCGACATTCACAACCCGGTCTTCATGATTTCCGGCCTGGCGATTGTCGCCTTCGTACTGGTCACCTTGATGTTCCAGGCAGAAGCGACGGAATTCTTCGGCTGGCTGCGGCCGTTCCTGACGTCGACCTTCGACTGGTTTTTCCTGGGCGCTGCGAACATTTTCGTTCTGCTCTGCATCTTCCTCATGGTGACGCCTTTCGGCAAAATTCGCCTCGGTGGCGATGATGCCACCCCCGACTACAGTTACATCGGTTGGTTTGCCATGCTGTTTGCTGCCGGCATGGGCATCGGGCTGATGTTCTTCGGGGTATCCGAGCCGATGTCCCATTATGCTTCGTCCCTTGGCGGAACTGCTGCAGACGGTGGCGCCCGCACCGACTGGGCGCCGCTGGGTGCAGCCGCGGGAGATCCTGAAGCTGCCCGGAACCTTGGCATGGCGGCCACCATCTTCCACTGGGCACTGCATCCCTGGGCAATTTATGCGGTAGTGGCGCTGTCGCTTGCCTTCTTTTCCTTCAACCGTGGTTTGCCGCTTACCCTGCGCTCGGCTTTTCATCCGATCCTGGGTGAACGGGTCTGGGGCTGGTGGGGTCACATCATCGACACGCTGGCGGTCTTCGCCACGCTGTTCGGTCTTGCAACCTCGCTCGGTTTCGGCACAGAACAGGCGCTGGCCGGTCTCAACTATCTGTTTGGCTGGGGAACCGGAAATCTCGCCCGGGTGATATTGATCGCCGGCATTACCGCGCTGGCGCTGATCTCGGTGCTGCGCGGCCTGGATGGCGGCGTCAAGGTTCTGTCGGAGATCAACATCGCGCTTGCAGCCCTGTTGATGCTGTTTGTGATCCTTGTCGGTCCCACCGCCACGATCATCGACACCATCGTCTCGGGCGGCGTTGCCTACGCCAAGGAACTGCTTCCCCTGTCCATGCCGTTTGGCCGTGAAGACGCCAACTTCTCCCAGGGCTGGACCGCCTTCTACTGGGCCTGGTGGATTTCCTGGTCACCCTTTGTCGGCATGTTCATCGCCCGCGTCTCACGCGGCCGCACGGTGCGCGAGTTCGTCTTCTGCGTGATTGTCATCCCGACCCTAGTCTGCATTGTTTGGATGGGTGCCTTTGGCGGCACCGCCATTCATCAGGTCATGCAGGATGCTGCTGCACCGGTTAAGGACGCAGCACTTGAACTTAAACTGTTCGAGATGCTCAAGCCGTTGCCGCTGGCCGGTATCACCTCCTTCCTTGGCATCGTGCTGGTGCTGGTGTTCTTCGTCACCTCGTCGGACTCCGGCTCCCTGGTGATCGATACGATCACCGCCGGCGGCAAGACCGACGCCCCGGTTGCCCAGCGCGTTTTCTGGTGCACGTTCGAAGGCGTTGTCGCGGCAACCCTCCTGCTGGTCGGCGGAGCAGGTGCGCTGACAGCACTCCAGGCAATGGCGGTTTCCACCGGTTTCCCCTTCACCATTGTGCTGCTTGCCATGGCATTCAGCCTGGTCTTGGGACTCAATGAGGTGCGCAAGCAAGGCAGTTGAACGCTGGAGCTTTCATGAAAAAATCAGCCCGCCGGGATTCCCCGGCGGGCATTTTCTTGTCTGCGCCGGTTGCTTACTCCGGACCGAAATCACGGTTTGGCGCGGTGATGTTGAAAACCGAAACACCCGGTTGCGGCATGAACATTTCGATGCAGTTGCCGGGCCCGTCGGTAAACATCCAGGGATGGGTCATATAGGTGTCGATGGAAAATCGCTCGCCCGGATTGAGCGCTGCATATTCCCTGGGCTGTCCATCAAACCCAATCCAGTAAACCGCACGAAAGCCCTCGCTGCGATTGATGAAGGTCATGCGCACCGGCACGTCGGAATTGCGTGAAACCTCGTTTGCAAGCTGGTCGCAGGTTGCCCAGCGCGGATCGAAAGGCTGATTGGCAGGGATTACCGGCTGCTGCCCGCCTTGATCGACACCACCCTGCGCATTGCTGTTTGGATTGAACTGGCCGTGATAGGCCGCACAATCGGACAAAAAGGCGGAAATCGCCTGCCGGCTGCCGTTCAGCGGAATTTTGATGTCAATTCCGTTCACCCGGTAGGTCATGGTGGCCATGCGCATCAGCACCTGCCAGATCGGATCGGCCATGTCCGGCCGGATGCGCACGCCCGGATAATCCTCTTCCGAAAGCGGCGCCTTGACGGTGCCTTCAAAAAAGATCGGCCCGGCATCGGCAAAAAACTCGATCCCGGTGACAGCCCCCTGCGCTGCATTGCGTGTCTCGGCAGCAAGTTCGAGCACTGGCAGACCGGCCGTGGAGCCTGCAAAGCAATCGGCCCTGCCGACCACATGGTCGGTCTCGGGAACCCCGATCACAATGGTAGACGTCATGCGGCCCTTATTGCCCGGATCGTTGTACTGGCTGTAGGACCAGACCATGTCAGGCGGAAACTGCGCCAACGCCGGCATCACGAAAAGGAAAAAGCCTGCCAGGCAAAGGCAGATACGGGCAAAGCGGGGCATCGCAAAAACTCCATTTGCATCATCGCCCCCATCACCACGCTAAACGGTTTTCATCGCCCTGCATAGCAACCCGTGCCCCGGTAGCGCCGTGATGCAGGTTCAGATGATCAGCTAATCCCGCCACGGCAGGGTGTTCTCAAGCCTGGGACCGATCCTCAACGGAGCAATATGGGTTGCCAACCCGGTCTGTTCGTCAATGTCCATTCCCACACCACTTAGCGTCGCTTCACCCGATGCCGGCTCAAAACGCCCCTTGGGAATCTTCGAGATAAAGCGGTTGATCGGCTCTTCCTTGTCCATGCCAAGGGAAGAATCGTAATCACCGCACATCCCCGCATCGGAAAGATAGGCCGTACCGCCGGGAAGAATCTGATGGTCGGCGGTCGGCACATGGGTGTGCGTGCCGACCACGGCACTGACCCGGCCATCGGCAAAGTGGGCAAAACACAGCTTTTCCGATGTCGCTTCCGCGTGAAAATCCACGAACACCACATCGGCGGCCACGCCGAGCGGTCCATCGGCAAGGATCGCTTCCCCACAGGCAAACGGATCGTCCAGTTCAGGATGCATGAAGACCCGGCCCATCAGGTTCATCACCATCACCCGTGCGCCATTGCGCGCCTCATAGATGTTAACGCCGCGTCCCGGCGTACCGGCAGGGTAATTTGCCGGACGCAGAAACCGCTCCTCCCCACCGGCGAAAGAAAGCGCTTCCTTCTGGTCCCATACATGATTGCCGGTTGTCATCACATCGGCCCCGGCTTCCAGGGTTGCATCGAAGATCGCCTGGGTAACACCGAAGCCGTTGGCGGCGTTTTCACCGTTGACGATGACAAAATCGGTCTTCAGAGACTGGATGAGGCCCGGTAGTTGCTCGAACACCGCCATGCGACCCGTGCGGCCCACCATGTCTCCAAGAAAAAGCAACCGCATGTAATATCCTTCGCGCCCGCCCCGGCAATCATGTCCATTCTATCGTGCCAGCCGGATCACCGGCCAGTCACAATATACTCACGCTCGGTAATGACGGCATGCAAGGGCTGGTCGTGTTTTTCCACCGGCACGGCCTCCGCTTCCTGGCAGGAGAAGGCCAGCCCTTCAAGCCTGGGGGTGATACCCTTTCCAACAAGCCGGTCAATAGCCCGGTCATAGTGTCCCGCTCCATAGCCGATCCGCCCGCCGCTTCGGTCGAATACCGACAGCGGCATGATCAGCAGTTCGGGATCAACCACCGGGGCGTCTTCTGCCGGGCCGCTGGTGCCAAAACCTGTCGGCACCAGTTCACCGCCCCGGACAAGTTCGCGAAATACGATGGTGGTCTTGTCGAGCACGACCGGCAGGCACAACCGCACGCCGCGCTGGCGCAAGGCATCCATCAGGGGCCTTGCATCAATTTCCGAGCGAATGGGGAAAAAGCCGGAAACCACCATGCCCGGCCGGGTTTTCAGATTGGCAGCACCAATGTCTGCAGCTTTCAGGCTGTATTCGATGCGCGTCATTGCATCAATGGCATCGCGCCGGGCGAGCACCTGCTGGCGCAGCTTTGCCTTTTCCTCACCCAGGTTCATTCTGCCTCCGCCCTTTCCTTCAGCCGCCCGAAAGTGGCCGTGCGTCCATTGCGAAAGGCCTGCCCTGAAAAGAAATCGGGGCGAGCCGCCTTGGCCGTGAGACGTTTTCGATCCCGGGAACCTACAAAGTAGGTGGGTGCCGTGTATCCGAACCCACGGGTCCGGTCAGGGACAGCTCCCTTAGAGATCGGTAAGGCCCCGGGAATTGTTTGTCTCACGCACCACGCAGCCCGCCGGCCGCACATATAATGCGGACAGGGCGCCGCCGCCAGAGTGAAATAGGCAAAAGCCGCCATTTTGTTTGCGCAACGACAAAAACGAGGCTGGCGGAGGATATGTGATTGTACAAAATGCAAGAGCGTAGAAAGGGCGGCAGCCGGTGGCACGATGTTATGCGGTGGCTTTACCCTTGCCGGAGAGTTTGCTTGCAAGTTCGCCGAGCTTCTCGGCGATTTCAGCGACCTTCTTTGCCGCCTCCTCCTCGCTGGCGCTGGCTGCCTGCACCACATTCGAGGTCTTGTCGCGGTAGGAGGCAAGCTCATCTTCAAGCTTGGCGATCTTCTTCTCCATCTCGACCAGTTCATCGGTCACCATGATCCCGGCCATCACCGTTAGCCGCTGGTCGCCGATTTCACCGAAAGAGCCCTTCAACTGGCCGACATAGGAATCCAGCTTGCCCGCCAGCTCGATAAGATGCGGTTCCTGGCCCTCTTCACAGGCCATGCGGTAGTTTCTGCCATTGATGGTGACGCTTACGCTGGCCATGAAACGCGTTACTCCTGCTTGCTGCCGCCGCGGTCGAGCACACTGCGGATCGATTCCATCGCATCGACCAGCCGGCGCGAGACTTCGCGGTTGGCGCCTTCAAGCTGCTGGGCCCGTGCCTCTGCATTGTCGAGGGATTCAGCCAGCCGTGCCCGGTCGGCCCCCATGCGCTGAACTTCGGCTTCGGCACCCGTCAATGCAGCCTCGCGGTCGAGACGGGCGTCAACCGCTTCCTCAAGCGCTAAAACGGCGCTTGCCAGTTTTTCCAGCGATGGCATGAGTTTGCCGCTCATCAATCCCCGTTACCACAGGCCACTTCCGTTGCCGCTTTCCTGTTTTCCCGCCCCGTCAGGACAACGCCAGCCTGTCCGCATTACCAGAACCCGCCGAATCGCCACAATGACAATCGGTTACCGCTGAAACATTAGACGCTGGACAAAGAAAACGTCAATCAGTGGGGCCAGCTTCCGGCAAAAACAACGCCCAGCCTGTGGAACACTACCCAAAGGCGCTGGGCAAAAAAGCTTCCCGCAACAGCCCGGGGCTTGCCGGGCACGCAATTGACTCCGCCAAGGCACCTGATATGAGTCCGCGCGAATTTCGGGGCATTTGCCCGCCGGCGCAACCAGTGCGAAGCGGCAAGGCCGGCCACCCACACCCGATCGGATGCCGATTACCTGAAGCGACCCGATGACCTTTCTCCAACAAGACGGTTAACGATGAAAAACAACAAGGCAAAACTGCCAGAAATGGCAAATGCAATCCGCTTCCTTTCCATGGATGCCGTGCAAAAGGCCAATTCCGGCCACCCCGGCCTGCCCATGGGCGCAGCCGACATCGCCACCGTTCTGTTCAGCGAGCACATGAAGTTCGATCCCAAGGAACCGAACTGGGCCGACCGCGACCGTTTCGTTCTGTCGGCCGGTCACGGCTCGATGCTGCTTTATTCAGCCCTGTACCTGCTCGGCTATGAAGACATCGACATCAAGCAGATCAAGAACTTCCGGCAGCTCGGCTCGAAAACCGCAGGCCATCCCGAATACGGCCATGCTGCCGGCATCGAAACCACTACCGGCCCGCTCGGCCAGGGCATTGCCAACGCCGTGGGCATGGCGATCGCAGAACGCAAGCTTGCAGACGAGTTCGGCAGCGATTTGGTCGACCATCACACCTATTGCCTGGTAGGCGATGGCTGTCTGATGGAGGGCATTTCACAAGAGGCAATTTCGCTCGCCGGCCACCTCAAGCTCAACAAGCTGATCGTCTTGTGGGACGACAACGATGTTACCATCGACGGCAAGGTATCCCTTTCCGACTCGACCGACCAAATGGCCCGTTTCAAGGCTTCCGGGTGGAACGTGCTGCGCATCGACGGTCACAAGCATGCCGATATTTCCGAGGCCATCGAAAAGGCCAAGACATCGCCCAAGCCGACCATGATCGCCTGCAAGACGGTGATTGGCTATGGCTCGCCCAACAAGGCCGGCACTTCGGGCGTTCACGGTGCCCCGCTTGGCGAAGAAGAAATTGCCGCTACCCGCGAAGCGCTGGGCTGGAAATGCGGTCCTTTCAAGGTCGACACCGAGGTTCTTGATCTGTGGCGCATCGCCGGCCTTCGCTCCGGCCAGCAGCGCAAGGAGTGGGACAAGAAGCTCGCCTCGCTCGACCCCGAAATCAAGGGCCAGTTCGAACGCCGCATGCGCGGTGAACTGCCCAGCGCATTCGCCGATGCCATGGCAGAACTCAAGCAGCAGCTTGCGAACGACACACCAACCATGGCGACCCGCAAATCCTCCGAGGCGGTGCTGAAGACCATCAATCAGGTGGTGCCGGAAACCATGGGCGGCTCGGCAGACCTGACCGGCTCCAACAACACCAAAACCGAAGACACGCCACCGATCACGCCGGACGACTTTTCCGGCCGCTTCATCCATTTCGGCATCCGCGAACACGGCATGGCGGCGGCCATGAACGGCATGGCGCTGCATGGCGGCATTCTTCCCTATTCGGGCACCTTCCTTGCTTTTGCCGACTATTGCCGTCCGGCAATCCGCCTGGCTTCCCTGATGGGCATTCGCGTCATCCACGTCATGACACATGATTCCATCGGGCTTGGCGAAGATGGCCCGACCCATCAGCCGGTCGAGCAGATAGCTTCGCTGCGCGCCATTCCCAACCTGTATGTGATGCGCCCCTGCGACACGATGGAGACAGCCGAATGCTGGCAGGCCGCGCTTGAGGCAGAAAGCACGCCATCGATCCTGGCGCTCACCCGCCAGAACCTGCCTGCCCTGCGCACGGAGTTCAGCAAGGAAAACCTGTCGGCCAAGGGCGCCTATACGCTTTCGGCCTGCGACGGCGAGGAGCAGGTCACCCTGTTTGCCTCCGGCTCCGAGGTCGAGATCGCCATGGAGGCCAAGAAGCTGCTTGAGGCAGACGGCATCGGCACCCGTGTGGTATCCGTTCCCTGTTTCGAACTGTTCGAGGCACAGAGCGGCGAATATCGCAGGGACGTACTGGGCCAGGCGCCGGTGCGCGTCGCGGTGGAAGCTGCCGTCTCCCAGGGCTGGGAACGCTTTATAGGCGCCGATGGCGCCTTTGTCGGCATGTCCACCTTCGGCGCCTCCGCCCCCTACAAGGAACTCTACGAACACTTCGGCATCACCGCCGAGGCGGTTGCCGGCGCTGCGAAGGAAAAACTGGGCAACTGAAAACGCCCGCAAGCATCACTTGCGCGAAACGTCCGTTTCCTGGCCGAATGGCAGCTTTTCCCCCTGTGCGGCAGTTCATCTGTGCACGGCGTGAAGATTCGCGCCGATAAAATCGTTTCAGGTACACGACACCGGGTGGCATTACCTTCCACAAAGGATTATGAACGGCGCGGATTTCCTTGTGCCGTGCTTGTTACGCACAACTATTCTCAATCGCCGCTTTCCAACCGGAGGGAACATGTCGAAGAAAGTTCGTATAGCCATCAACGGATTTGGCCGCATTGGCCGCAACGTCGCCCGCGCAATTTTCGAGTCGGGCCGTGACGATATCGATATCGTCGCCATCAACGATCTTGGCCCGGTTGAAACCAACGCTCATCTGATGCGCTATGACTCCGTCCATGGCAAGTTTCCCGGCGAGGTCACGGTATCCGGCGACCGCATTCACATCGGGCGCGAGAGCTTCAAGGTGCTGGCCGAGCGCGATCCCAAAAACCTTCCCTGGAAGGAAATGGACATCGACATCGCCATGGAGTGCACCGGCATCTTCGCTTCCAAGGAGAAAGCCTCCATGCATCTGGAAGCCGGCGCCAAGCGCGTGCTTGTTTCAGCCCCTGCTTCCGGTGCCGACAAGACCATCGTTTATGGTGTCAACCACGACACGCTGACCAAGGACGACATGGTCGTCTCCAATGCATCCTGCACCACCAACTGCCTGTCTCCGGTAGCCTTCGTGCTCCACAATGCCATTGGCATCGAAAAAGGCATGATGACGACCATCCACTCCTATACCGGCGACCAGCCGACACTCGACACCATGCACAAGGATCTTTACCGCGCGCGCGCTGCCGCCATGAGCATGATCCCGACGTCGACCGGCGCCGCCAAGGCAGTGGGACTCGTCCTCCCTGACCTCAACGGCAAGCTCGACGGCATGTCGGTCCGCGTGCCGACGCCGAATGTTTCGGTTGTCGATCTGAAGTTCATCGCCAAGAAGAATACCAGTGCAGAGGAGATCAACGCGGCGATCAAGGAAGCTGCGGACGGACCGTTGAACGGCATTCTAGGCTACACCAACGATCCCAACGTCTCGATCGACTTCAATCACGACCCGCGTTCCTCGATCTTCCACATGGACCAGACCAAGGTCATGGACGGAAATCTGTGCTCGATCCTGACCTGGTACGACAATGAGTGGGGCTTCTCAAACCGCATGAGCGACACTGCCGTCGCCATGAGCAAGCTGATCTAGGCTCTGGAGCAGCGCGGCGGCATGGTCACCTGGATCGATATCGCCGCGCTCATCCTGGCCATTGGCATTCTGGGTTATCTTTACGCCTGGCCACGGCTTCGCGGCAGGAACAAAGATGACCGGTGATGCATTTATTCCGGTGTTCCTCGCCGCTGCAGTGCTTATTGTGGTGCTGGCACTGGTCATTACCCGCTTGTCCCGCAACGCAATCCGGCGCGACGAGCGCCATGACGACCTTAACGCAAACCCGCACGATGGCCGCGGCACCGCCACCTGGATCGGCGTCAACAAGGCCTCCGGTGGCGATGATGACCTCAACGATCCCTAGGAAACTGCCATGAGCAATTTCAAGACCCTTGATGATGTAGACGTAAAAGGCAAGCGTGTACTGGTGCGCGTCGATCTCAACGTGCCCATGGACGGCGGGACGGTGACCGACAAGACCCGCGTTGAGCGCGTCAAACCCACGATCCTCGAGATCGCGGACAAGGGCGGCAAGGTGATCCTGCTTGCCCATTTCGGACGGCCCAAGGGTGAGATCAAGCCTGCCATGTCGCTGGCGCAGATCATTCCGGCAGTCGTCTCGACGCTTGGCCGTGACATTACCTTCTGTACCGACTGTATCGGCCCAATGGCCGAGGCCGCCGTCTCGCAGATGGCCGATGGCGAGATCGTGCTGTTTGAAAACACCCGCTTTCACGCAGGCGAAGAAAGCAATGACCCCGAATTCGCTGCGGCGCTCGCCGCCAATGGCGACATCTTCGTGTCCGATGCCTTTTCCGCTGCCCATCGCGCCCATGCTTCCACCGTGGGCCTGGCCCGTCACATGCCTGCCGTTGCAGGGCGCACCATGCAGGCCGAACTTGAAGCCCTCAACAAGGCGCTCGGCAATCCGAGACATCCCGTTATTGCCGTTGTTGGCGGCGCAAAGGTCTCAACCAAGCTCGACCTGTTGAAGAACCTGGTTGCCCGGGTCGACACGCTGGTGATCGGCGGCGGCATGGCCAACACCTTTCTGGCCGCCCAGGGACATGATGTGCAAAAATCGCTTTGCGAACACGATCTGGCCGCCACGGCCCGCGACATCCTCGTTGAGGCGGAAAATCAGAATTGCCGCATCCTTCTGCCGGTTGACGGCGTCGTCGCCAGCGAGTTCAAGGCCGGTGCGGAAAATCATGTGGCCAAGGTGGGCGCCATCCCCCGCGATGCGATGATCCTGGACACCGGACCCCAGTCGGTAGTGGAGATCGAAAAGGCCTTCGAGGAAGCTGCCACCCTGGTCTGGAACGGCCCGCTTGGCGCCTTTGAGATCCAACCTTTCGACACCGCAACGGTCGCTGCCGCAAAAAAGGCAGCCGAACTGACAAAGGCCGGAAAGCTCATCTCCGTTGCTGGTGGCGGTGATACCGTATCGGCGCTCAACCATGCCGGTGTTGCAGAGGATTTTACCTATATATCGACCGCCGGCGGCGCTTTCCTTGAATGGATGGAAGGCAAGGAACTGCCCGGCGTGAAAGTGCTCGAAGGCTGAAGAAAGCCAACCCGCAATGCAGGATTTAGAGCCTTTCACGCTCATATGGAATCGTTTGAACGCCGGGAGTTTTGTCTTCGGCAAGGAGGAAAATGCGACGCAGTGCAGGCACTGTTAGTATTTTCCGACGCTGCCCGAAGGGCAAGGAACCAAGTTCAAATGATTCCATTTAAACCTGACACGCTCTACTCACCCTGCCGCGATGATGCCGGCGGCCTTTCCAGAAGGCTGGTGGGCTGAGCGGATTTGACGCCGGACGGCGGGGTCAGGACAGTGTTTGCGGGCTCGATTCCGGCACCGGCCGCCTCGCCCGTCTCCATTCTGACGGCGGGGTCCTCGATCACAATGTCGTTTTTCTTCCTGCCGGCCAGTGCGCGCCAGATCCACCCGAAAAACCCGAATACCAGGCCAATCAGCAACCAGCCGGACACTGCGCCGCCGGCAGCGTAAGCGCCACCTTCGGCAGTAAGCGGAACAGCAGGCCTGAAGTCCTCCCACGTGCCTTCGACAAGGGCAGGGTCGGCATATTGTATGACATGCAGGGGTTTCATCAGGGGAATGGCTGTTTCCAGCGCTTGCCGCTGTTGCTCCAGACGGTCATACCGCAAAAGCACTTTGTCCATGGAAGCACCGCGGTCCCGCACGAACTTGTCGGAGGAACGGCTATAGCGCGTCAGTGCTCCTTCTCGCGTCATTTGGCTGGCAGCCGCGTCCTTGTCGAAATCGGCCACCACGGCCTGCAATTCCTGCAGGGCGCCGCCGATGCGCTGGCGGTATTGCTGGGCAAATTCCGGCGCCTGCGAGGTAACGGCTCCACCGGCCAGTGCCCCGGTGATCGTCAGTATTCTCGCTGTTGCTTTTACAGGCATGAATGAAGCGGCGTTGGGATCAGGACTCGTCTGTTAGGGTCAAAACTCAGTGGCACTGAGTTTTGACCCTAACACGAATGCGCAAAGCTACATACCGCGGGCGCCGTGTTCAACTACAGCGTTTCCCGCCCGCGCCGCCATTGCAGGCCAAGCAGCAAATAATCCATCGCTGCCGGCTGCACCCGGACAGCGCCTTGATGACTACCCACCCATATCTCCTTCATGAACCGCACGGCTGTCTTGCGGCGCTTCACCGCGTTCGGCAAGCCCGTAATCACGGATTACTTCCGCTACCCGCAACCGGTAACCGGCAAAAACGCCGTTGCGGCCTTCTGCCTGCGCACTGCGGTGATGGGGCAGATTGCGCCAGGCCTTCACAGCCGCTTCATCGCGGAAGAAGGAAAGCGACAGTATCTTGCCGGGGTCTGCAAGACTTTGAAACCGCTCAACGGAAACGAACCCGTCGAGCTTTTCCAGCTCATTTCGCAGGCTGGCAGCAATGTCCAGATAGGTTTCGCGCTGCCCTTCGGCAGGCTCGACCTCGAAAATGACGGCAATCACGGCATAATCCTTTTGGCATGAGGCGCGGAAGCCAGTTTCAGGAAAGTGCGGTCTTCACGCAGCAAAAACCTCTCCTCCTGGGCAAAACGATAGTTTTCCTGCCCAACAGGATCGGCCGAAAGCCGCTCGCGGTAAGCCTCGTAGGCTGCGAGACTTTCGATGGTGTAGACACCATAGGCAAGCGTGCTGGAGCCCTCATGCGCGCAAAATAGCCGATCAGTTCGGCCCCGCACCGCGGGATCGCCTGACCCCAGTTACGGGCATATTGTTCAAACAACGCCTTTTTTGCCGGATCGATGTGGTAGCGGATAAAACAGGTAATCATGACGGCCTTTCTCCTTCCGGTTGGCATGCCGTCAAGATACGCCATTGCACCCCGAGTATGCTTCGACTAAGATCGAAGTATGAAAGAAGGCCCCGACATAGCCCGCATTGGTTCGCTGATTGGCGATCCGGCCCGGGCCAACATCCTGACCGCGCTGATGTCGGGCAAGGCACTGACGGCGAGCGAACTGGCTGGTGAGGCGGGCGTTACGCTGCAAACAGCCAGCTCTCATCTTTCCAAGCTTGAGGATGCCCGCCTGATCTTTCAGCGCAAGCAGGGCAGACACCGCTATTACACGCTCGCCGATGACGATGTCGGCAGCCTGTTGGAGGCCATGATGGGATTTGCCGCAAAGCGCGGCCTGTTGCGCACCCGCACGGGGCCGGCCGACGAAGCACTGCGCAAGGCCCGCATCTGTTATGATCATCTTGCCGGCGAACTTGGAGTATCCCTGTACAACGGACTTGCGGCCGGGGGCCACCTGGAGGTGAGTGGAGAGAATATCACCCTGAGTGAAAGCGGAAACCGCCTCATGGCCGGCTTCGGCATCGATCTTACCGCTCTGAAAACCGGCAGGCGGCCGTTGTGCAAGTCATGCCTCGACTGGAGTGAACGCCGCACGCACCTTGCTGGCGCACTGGGCAGCGCCCTGCTTGACCGTTTTTACGATCTGGGCTGGGCAAGGCGGGCAAAAAACTCCCGGGTGATCGAATTCAGCCGTGAAGGCGAAGCCGCCTTGGCGGAAACGTTCTGCGCCAGGCAAGCCGGTCTCTAGGGCGTGTCCTGGTTGGATGGAATCGTTTGAACGCCGGTTACCGGGTCTTCGGCAAGGCGCAAAAAGCGCAGCGGTGCAGGCACTGTCAGCGTTTCGCAACGCGGTCCGAGGGCCCGGGAACCAGGTTCAGGCGATTGCAGAATAAAAGGTATTCAACATGGTATTGCACCGGCTGTGGCGTCTTTTCCGCCCATTCAAACTGCTTCCAGCTAACCAGGACACGCTCTAGCCAGGTACCACCATCAGCCCGTCCAGCGCACGGATACCGGCGCGCGAACGCCAGTGCACATTGTTCGGATCGTCGAGTGCAAGATGGGGCCAGCGCTTGAACAGGGCCCGCAGACCGCAGGCGATTTCCAGCCGCGCCAACTGATGGCCGAGGCAGAAGTGAATGCCGGCACCGAACGCAACGTGCCGGTTGGGCCGCCGCTCAAGATCGAGTTTTTCAGGTTCATCGATTGCGTCAGGATCGAAATTGGCGGCAGCGATCATCGGCATTATCACATCACCCTTGCTCAGCTTGGCACCCAACAACTCCATATCCCGCCGTACATTGCGCGGCTTGGTGAACTGTACCGCAGATACCATGCGCAGCAGTTCTTCCACCGCGAGCGCCATCCGGCTTTCATCCGCCATCAGCCAACGGGCCTTACCCGGCCTCGAAAGGATTTCGTAAACACCGCCGGTCAACACATGGGTGGTGGTCTCGTGACCGGCCACCAGCAGCAGGAAAACCATCGCAGTGAGCTCCTCATCGCTGATGTCGGCGCCTTCGGCCTGCATGTTGACCAACTCACCGATGAGCCCGTTTCCCGGCGCCTCGCGCTGACGGGCAATCTCGCCAGCCACATAGCGCCGCATCTTCGAGATCCCCGGCATGATAGCCAGAAAACTCAGCATCCCGTTCACGGTCGTCAATCCTTCCGCCCAGCGGCTGAATTTCACCCGGTCGCTCTCTGGAATGCCAAGCATCTCGCAGATCACCGCAAGCGGCAGGATGCGGGCAAACCGCGTTTGCAGATCGGCAGGTTCCCCGTTTGAAAAGAGACCTGCTGAGAACGCATCCGCCAGCCTGGCGATTTTCGGCTCAAGTGCCATCACCGCATCGCGGCGGAAAACCAGATCGACCAGGCTGCGAAGCCTCCGGTGATCGGGTTCGTCCATTGTCAGCATGTTGTTGGCCAGCAGGCGAACCGTTCTGGGCATCCACCACTGAGCGCCGGTCACACCGCCATCTGCCCGCCGCATGGAGAAGTTTTCATTATCCTTCAATACGAGCCCCAGCGCCTCTTGGGTGGTGGCGATCCATATCTCGCCGATGATCGGAAGTCGGGTGCGCACCAGCGGGCCTTGCTGGCGCAGGTCCGCCAGATAAGGCGCCGGGTCTGCCATGAAGGATGGGTCGGTCAGAAACGTCTTGTAAAACATGGCACTGCCTACCCTCATTCAACGCTGTAAATATGGCAAACCGGAGCAAATGACCGCGCGGCGTTAACGCTGGCCGCAAAAACCTGTGGCTTCAAACGATTGAATTTTATTGAATCGTTTCGAAATGTCCCCAGCCAATTTCAAACCGCAACCTGCTCTGATATGGGAGGCCACCGAATTTTCAGACAGATGACAACCGCACGAGGAAAGATACATGACTGAACGCCTTGAAGACATTGCCATCGCCATGGTCGCCGAGGGCCAGGGCATTCTGGCAGCCGACGAATCCACCGGCACCATCAAGAAGCGGTTTGATTCCATCAATGTGGAATCGACGGAGGAGAACCGCCGCGACTACCGCGAGATGCTGTTCCGCGCCGAAGAGGCGATGAAGAACTACATCTCCGGCGTCATCCTGTTCGAGGAAACCCTGTTTCAAAAGGCTGAAGACGGCACCCCGCTGGTTGACCTCATCAAGGCGGCCGGCGCTGTTCCGGGCATCAAGGTCGACAAGGGCGCACAGGCCCTCAGCGGCACTTCGATTGAAAAGGTGACCGAAGGGCTCGACGGGCTGCGCGGCCGGCTGGAAAAATACCATGAGGCCGGCGCGCGGTTTGCCAAATGGCGTGCCGTCATCACCATCAGCGACAATACGCCGTCGCACAATTGCATTCATGCCAATGCCCACGCACTCGCCCGCTATGCTGCCCTCTGCCAGGAAGCCGGCATCGTGCCGATCGTGGAGCCGGAAGTGCTGATGGATGGTGAACATTCAACCCATGACATTGAGCGCTGTCAGGCCGTCACCGAATGGGCCCTGAAGGAACAGTTCCAGGAGCTGTACTATGCAGGCGTCAATCTTGAAGGCATGGTGCTCAAGCCGAACATGATCGTGCCTGGGCAGAAGTCCGGCAAGAAAGCCTCTGTTGAGGAAGTTGCCGAGCGCACGGTTCGCGTGTTGAAAAACTGCGTACCGGCTTCCGTACCGGGCATCGCCTTCCTTTCGGGCGGCCAGTCCGATGAAGAGGCAACGGCACATCTGTCAGCCATGAACGCCATGTACGACATGCCGTGGAAACTGACCTATTCCTACGGCCGTGCCTTGCAGGCTGCCGCACTCAAGGCCTGGGGCGGCAAGAAGGAAAATGTTGCTGCCGCCCAGCGCGCCTTTGCCCATCGCGCCAAGATGAACGGCATGGCTGCCCTTGGCACCTGGCAGGCTGATCTGGAAAAAGCGGCATAACTCACAGCCTCACTTTGAATGAAAGAAGGCCGGTTCGCTGAGAACCGGCCTTTTTGCTGTTCAGGGGACTGGCAGCGGGCTCATCAAAGCCGTCAATTCCCGGCGGTCTGCAGCAGCGGGCTGATGTTACGAACGGTCACCCGCCGGTTGCGGCGCTCGTCTGCCTGGGTATCGATTTTGAGGAACTGCTCGCCATAGCCTTCGACCACCAGGTTTTCCGGCGGAACGCCATAGGCTTCGACCAGAATGCGGGCAACCGTTTCCGCACGGCGGTCCGACAGGGTCAGATTGTACAAATCCGGGCCGACCGCATCGGTATGGCCTTCCACCAGGAACACCGCGCCTGGATTTTCATCGATAACGTCGAGCATGCCGCCGGCAACGTCCGCAAGATAAGGCACTTGCGACTCGCTGACATAATAGCTGCCGGAATCGAAGGTTACCGTATCGAGATCGACACGCCGTACATACTGGCGCAATCGCTCGTTTTCGCGCACTTCACGCAGGGTGAATTGCTGGGGCAGCACTTCAACCGGCGGCGCGGCCAGTATCTCCGCAAGCTGCCGGCGTCCATAACGGCGCGCAGGAACAATATATTCATCGCGGGGAATGGTGATCTGGATCGGCGGCAGGGCGCGATCATAATCGACAAAGCGCTGATCCTCCTCAAACGCATCGAAAAGCACGATCTCCTGCCCATCGCGCCGGATTCGCTTGCGCATGAGCACATATCCGCCGGCATCGCGCAGGGTCACGATGCGTGAACCGTTCTGCCGGTAAACCGTCTCCCTCGTGCGGCCACGCGGCAGATGTTCGATTTCGACCCGTTCTGCATCATGCCGGAACAGGGCGCTATCGTCCCGGCGCACAATGTACTCGCCATTACGTTCCACAACGAACCGGTCGCCTTCATCCTCAACCACCCTGCCGCCAAGGATGGGAATCAGAGCACCGATCACAGCTCCCGCGGCAGCAGCGCCAAGCAGTTCCTCGCGGCGCTCGCGCGCCTTTTTGCGGCGCTTCTTCTCGGCCTTCTTCAGTTTCTTGCGCTCTGCCTTGGTTATTTTCTCGGGAACCACTGCAGTCTGCGTTTCTTCCGCTTTTTCGATCTGTTCTTCTATCGGTTCAGCGGCAACAGCCTTGGGTTCAGGCGCATCGGGTGAGGGTTGCGGCGCTTCGGCGGTATCGCCGCCATCACTTTCCGCGTCATCAGCACCAGTTTCCGTCTCAGCCGTTTCAGCTTCATCAGCTTCATCAGCTTCTTCGCCTTCGGGGGCAGTCTCTTCCTGCTGACCACCATCGGCGCTGTCGCTCTGTGAAGCTTCGGTTTCCTCAGCCTTTGCCTTGCGCTTCTTCTTTTTCTTCTTCTGCTTCTTGCCGGTAGTTACAGCCTCCTCGCCACCATCGGCGGTGGTTTCAGACTGCACGGTTTCATCAGCAGTTTCATCATCGGCACTGCTTGCCGAGTCGCTCGCCGGCTCCTCCGCTGAATCTTCTACGGTTTGTTCGGCCGGTTCTTCCACCAGCTCCTCTACCGTTTCCGCTGCCGTCTTCCCTGTCGTTTCACTAGCAGGTTCGGTGACAGCTTCACTGGCTGCTTCTGAGGCTTGCGCCCCTTCTTCCGGAGCAGGCTGCTCTGGCTGTTCCGCCGTTTGCGGCTCTGCAACCTCCTGCGGCGGCTCGGCCTCAACGGCCTCCTCTACCGGCTGCTCGGCCTCAACGGCCTCCTCTACCGGCTGCTCGGGCGCAGGCTCTTCTGCCACCTGCGGTTCAGGTGCAGGTTCGGAAACCTGGCTCTCTTCTGCCTGTGCCTCTTCGGCTGCCGCGCATCCTTCAGCGGCAGGGTCTGCCGTACAATCGACAGCTTCCGCTCCGGTCTGGCTTTCCTGTGCATTGGCTGTGCTCAGCGATTGCAACCCACCGCCGGATGAGGCGGCAATGACGACGGCAAGAGCAGTTCCAAGATATAAACGGGATTTGGCCATGGTTCTTCCTCGTATTGACAATGCCGGATTCATAAACAAACCACGATGAACCCAAGCTGAAGAAAGAGAACGTTTGCGCCGCCGATCGGTTCCCGCCGGCCAAGCCCTATCAGGCAAGCCCGCGAAGCAGATAGCCGACAAGATAGGCAAGGGCAGCCGCACCACCGCCGATCGCAAGCGTTTCCAGCCCGGAGCGCACCCAGTGGGAAAGCGACCACCGGCTTTTCACCGCACCGATGCCAAAGAAGGTCAGTGCTGTCATCCCGCTCGACACAACAAAGGCATCTGCAACGCCAAACGCAAAGGGCAGCAGCGGAATGGCCCCGCAAAGGGCAAAGGCGGAAAAGGTCACCAGACCTGCTTTCAACGGATCGGGCTGCGTCAGGGACAAGCCGTATTCTTCCGTCACCATCAGGTTGATCCATTGGCGCTGGTCGGCGGTAATGCGCGCAACAGCTGTTTCCAGCACCTCTCCATCTAGCCCCTTGGAAGCCAGGATCTGCCGCACTTCTTCGCGCTCGCCTTCCGGCGCCTCTGCTATATGACGCTTTTCAATCGCCTGAATGCGGGCAATATCGTCAATCACCGTCTTGGTGCCCGAATAATTCGCCGCTGCCATCGAAAATCCGTCAGCCAGCAGATTGGCAAAGCCCAGGATCATGATGATGGTGGCGGAAAGTTCAGCGCCCACCACACCTGCAACCACCGCAAACGTTGTGACTGCCCCGTCGATGCCGCCATAAACGAAATCGCGCACATAGGAAGGCTTTGCCTCCGCCCGCAGACGCGCCCGGATTGCAAATCGGTCGTGGGAATGTTCAAGTTCAGCCATGTTGCTTCATGGCCCGTGACGTCAGGCTACGCCTTGCGCCAGATCAAGTTGGGGCAGGACCCGTCAACAAAGACCGGGCAAATCGAACTGCCACACTTGGCTTTTTGGTTTGCATGACTATATCACGCCGCATGCAACCGCCGACCGTATCCCGTTTTGACGTACTCTTTTCCTGGCTCGCCTTTCCAGCCTATGTCTGGCAGGGGCTGGGCGTGCGCCGCCGTTCAACACGGTTTGCCCCGCCGCCCGCAAAACCGTGGATTGAAAGCAATGGGCCCGATTCAGGCAACCCCGTGAAAGTGCTGATCATCGGTGATTCATCCGCCGCCGGCGTTGGCGTCCTGACCACCGGGGAAAGCCTGGGGGGACAATTGCCAGGCTTACTGGCGGAAAAACTTGATCGCCCGGTGGCGGTTCGTATTTCCGGCAACAACTCGGCAACCGCCGGCCAGATTCGCGACTACGTCGTGCCGCATCTGGCACGGGAAGATTATGACTATATCTGCCTCAATATCGGCACCAACGACGCCAAAAATTTTCACACTGGCCGCCGCTTCTGCAAGGAATTCGGCACGCTGTTATATGCACTCAAGGCGAAATGGCCTTCAGCGACCATAATCT
Organism: Salaquimonas pukyongi; assembly: GCF_001953055.1. Lineage (NCBI taxonomy): Bacteria > Pseudomonadati > Pseudomonadota > Alphaproteobacteria > Hyphomicrobiales > Salaquimonadaceae > Salaquimonas > Salaquimonas pukyongi. The sequence continues at coordinate 2,724,359 of NZ_CP019044.1, forward strand.
GGGCCGGCGTGCTCGACATGGCGAGTGTCCCGGCACTGCCGGTGCTGCTCGGAAGAATTCTCGGCATCCGCTCACGCATCATCGACAGAAACGGCAAGATACTCTGCCGTGAGCGCGGCGCTCTGGCACCTGTTTCGGAGTGGCAGCCGGTTGCCGAAAATTTCGCGGTTGACGGCTTCCACGCCTCTGCAAGGGGATACCGGGAATGGGCCGAAGGCCTTGCCGATTACATCGCGCAGTTGGAAGCAGGCAGCGCAGATCCTGACCCTAGTCCCGGCGGCTAAAGAGGAAATCCGGCAGCCACGCATCCCGGCTGTCACAATGAACTTCCTGTGCCGGGGCCGGAAATTCCGGATCGGAAAATGCACCGACACCGACTGCAACGAGTTCGGGCATTCTCTCCGGATACCAATACACCGTACTGCCGCATTCCGGGCAAAAATGGTGCTTGACCGCATAGCCGCTTTCGCTGATCCGAACATGGACCTTTGAAACACCATGCAAGCGCGCTTTCTCAAGCCGGTAAAAAGCGGCATTGCCGAAACTGCTGCCCGTACGCTGCTTGCACGCCCTGCAATGGCAAAGCGAAACACGTTCCGGTTCGCCTTCACATTCGGCAAACAACTGGCCGCAACTGCACTGGGCCCGCCGGTAGGTCATAAGGCAATTCTTATATACCTGCCTATGCCGCTGCAATCCCCGGGCTCTCGCCGGAGTTGCCCCAAAAGCTGTGCATCATTGCACAACGAAAGGGCATTTCGAGCCTTCATACCCTCACCTTTCGTTGGATGGACTTGCACACTTTTCCCCGTGTAAGAGTTAGGGAGCGAGCGGATTTCAAGGTGGAACGGGAGGATCACATGGCTTCGACCTATCACGACGTCTATGAGGGATGGAAAGCAGACCCGGAAGGCTTCTGGAAAGAGCAGGCTGGCGAGATCGACTGGTTCACACCGTTCGACAAGGTGTTCGAGCCCGATGAAGGCGTTTATGGCCGGTGGTTTACCGGCGCGACCTGCAACACCTGCTACAATGCCGTCGACCGTCACGTGGAGCGTGGACGCGCCGGTCAGGCCGCCATCATCTATGACAGTCCGATCACCGGCAGCCAGCGAACCATTACCTATGAGGAATTGAAAGACGAGGTCGAGGCGCTCGCCAGCGTTATGCAGGAAAAGGGCGTTGCCGCCGGCGATCGGGTCATCATCTACATGCCGATGGTGCCGGAGGCAGCCTTTGCCATGCTTGCCTGTGCCCGCCTTGGCGCCATTCACTCCGTGGTTTTTGGTGGATTTGCCGCCCGTGAGCTTGCCACCCGCATTGACGATGCGACCCCGAAAATGATCATTTCGGCCTCCTGCGGCATCGAACCCAACCGCGTCGTTGCCTACAAGCCGCTGCTGGACGAAGCCATCGAAATGTCGGCCTCCAAGCCCGAGACCTGCATCGTTCTGCAGCGCGAGCAGCACGGCTGCGATCTCATCCCCGGCCGCGACATCGACTACGCAAAGGCAGTAGGTGCAGCCCGCTCGGCAGGCGCCGAAGTTCCCTGCGTTCCGGTTGCTGCCACCGATCCCCTCTACATCCTCTACACTTCCGGCACCACCGGCCAGCCCAAGGGCGTGGTGCGCGACAATGGCGGCCACATGGTGGCGCTCAAATGGACGATGAAGGCAATCTACAATGTGGAGCCGGGAGAGGTCTACTGGGCAGCTTCCGATGTCGGCTGGGTCGTGGGCCACTCCTACATCGTCTATGCGCCGCTGCTGCATGGCTGCACCACGGTCCTGTTCGAGGGCAAGCCGGTCGGAACACCTGATGCCGGCACGTTCTGGCGGGTGATTTCCGAACACAAGGTATCGACGCTGTTCACCGCACCGACAGCCTTCCGCGCCATCAAGAAGGAAGACCCGGAAGGCAAGCTGATCGACGACTATGACATGTCGGGCTTCCGGGCGCTGTTTCTTGCAGGGGAGCGGGCCGACCCCGACACCATCCAGTGGGCCGAGCAGAAATTGAGCGTCCCGGTTTACGACCACTGGTGGCAGACCGAGACAGGCTGGACCATTGCAGGAAACCCAGTTGGCCTTGGTGCCCTGCCGGTCAAATACGGTTCACCGACCGTCGCCATGCCCGGCTACGACATCCAGGTGCTTGACGATGCCGGCCATCCCGTGAAAACAGGCGAACTGGGCAATGTCGTCGTCAAACTGCCCCTGCCGCCGGGCTGCCTGCCGACACTGTGGAATGCCGACAAGCGCTTCCGCGAAGCCTATCTTGAGGAAATTCCCGGCTACTACAAAACGGCCGATGCCGGCATTATCGACGATGAAGGCTATCTCTTCATCATGGCCCGCACCGACGACATCATCAATGTGGCCGGCCACCGCCTCTCAACCGGCGGCATGGAGGAAGTCATCGCCGGGCACAAGGACGTTGCCGAATGCGCAGTGATCGGGGTTGCCGACAAGATGAAGGGACAGATGCCGGTCGGCTTCTGCATCCTTAATGCCGGCGTCGACCGTGACCCTGCCGAAATCGAGAGGGAAATCATCGCCCTGGTGCGCGAGAAAATCGGCCCGGTCGCAGCCTTCAAGACAGCGGTTATGGTGCCGCGGCTTCCCAAGACACGCTCCGGCAAAATCCTGCGCGCGACCATGCAGAAGATTGCTGACGGCATGGAGTGGAAAATGCCGGCAACCATCGATGATCCGGCAATCCTCGACGAAATTACCGACGCGCTGAAAGAACGCGGGCTGGCATCCTAAGTTTTGTCGATGGAAACAAGTTCGATGTCGAAAGACAGATCCTCGCCGGCCAGGGGGTGGTTCATGTCCAGCGTCACGCTCTCCTCGTCCATTCCGCTTACCGTCACAGGAACAGTGCGTCCGTCCGGCGCCTGAATTTGCAGTTGCATGCCGACTTCAAGTTCGATTTCCGGCGGCACTTGTGAGCGCGGCACGCTCTGGATCGCCGACGGATTGACAGCGCCGTAGGCCTGATCGGCAGCAACATCGACGGTTTTCGTGTCACCAACCGCCATTCCGGGGATCGCCTGATCCAGTCCGGGAATGATCTGGCCGGAGCCAACCACGAATTCCAGCGGGTCGCGGCCCTTTGAGCTGTCGAACTGGGTGCCGTCGGCCAGCGTGCCGGAATAATGTATGCGCACGGTGTCACCCGTCTTGACCTGGGTCATGAATTTCTCTTTCGCTGTGGGGTGAGTTTAAGAGGCCGCCAAGTATGTCTTGCCTGCGGGTGCTCGTTTCCCCACCGTACCGAACGAAAGCAGGTGGGTAAAGGGCAGCGCCGGGCAGCCGGCGGCTCTTCTGCAACCGCAAACGCCGGTCAGGTTAAAAACCGGTCAGTTCCAGATGGCCGGTTTTCACATAGGCTAGACAGCCATCCTGCGAAAACGGCGCATGGCGCCACATGTGCGGATTGCGTATCCAGGTGCCTTTGGGGTAGTCCCCGTGCTCGTCCTGCAGCCTGCCTTCCAGCACCAGCACCTCTTCTCCGCCCCAATGGTCATGGGAAACCATGCGGGCGCCCGGCTCCCATTTGACAAGCACGACATTCTCATTGGCTGTGCTGTGCAATGGCAGCATGGTCAAGCCGTCTGCCAGACCCTCAACAAAACGCATGCTGCGGGTATCGAGCGAAAACTGTTCGGTATCACTGGCTGAAAACTGATGCAGTTTCACGAACATCGTGCATCCTTGCGCGGTGCGGGGTGTGTGGCTGGTGCCAATCGGATTGCGCACATAGCTGCCTGCCGGGTAATCGCCGCTTTCATCGGAAAAGACCCCGTCCAGCACAAGAAATTCCTCGCCACCGTCATGGGTATGCGCTGCAAAGTGCGAGCCTGCCGCAAACCGTACGATGGTTGTTGCCCGCGCAACCTCACCACCAACCCGTTCAAGCATCATTCGCTCGACACCGGGCGCCGGAGAGGCCGTCCACTTGTAGTCCTCCGGACGAATTACCACCCGCTGGGAAAAATCTGCATTGAGTTCCATTGATACCCCACAAGAACCGGCAACCGGCTTTGCCGAAGCCTTCCCACAAGGCGAATCCGGCAAGACACATACACCAATAAGTAGCTTTCTGTGTCAATACCGCTTTCGGCGGAAATCCGCATTTTGTGGCCCGCCGGGAGGTTCGGCAGCCGCTTGACCTTTGTCTCATGCAGTTCCATTGTCCGGCCAAATTCACATGGAGTCTTACATGCCAAATCTGGAAAACAAGATCGCCATCGTCACCGGAGCAGCACAGGGCATAGGATACGCCATTGCCGAGCGCCTGCTGAGGGAAAAGGCGAAGGTCATCATTGCCGATGTCAACGATTCGAAGGGCCAGGAAGCCGCCAAAACCCTGTCCAAGATCAACTCCTGCACCTACATCCACTGCGATGTCAGCCAGAAGCTGGACGTTCACAACCTTGTTGCATCTGCACTCGACCTGCACGATCGCATCGATATTCTGGTCAACAATGCCGGCATGCTGATCGCCGGTGAATTTCTTGAACTCAATGAGGAAGATTTCGACCGGGTACTTTCCGTCAACCTGAAAGGCGCCTTCCTGTGTGGCCAGGCCGTGGCAAAACACATGGTGGAGCAGGTAGGCAAAGGCCAGGAGCCGGGCGCCATCATCAACATGTCCTCGGTAAACGCAGTGTTCGCGATTCCCAATCAGGTTCCCTATTCGGTTTCCAAGGGCGGCATCAACCAGCTTACAAAGGTCATGGCACTGTCCCTTGCCGAACATGGCATTCGCGTCAACGCGATCGGCCCGGGATCGATCATGACCGACATGCTTGCGTCGGTGGCCAACGACAAGGCAGCCCGTCACAAGGTCCTCTCGCGCACCCCGATGGGCCGTATCGGCGATCCGGCGGAAATCGCCTCCATCGTTGCCTTCCTTGCCTCTGGTGATGCGAGCTACGTCACCGGGCAGACCATCTACGCCGATGGCGGAAGGCTTGGGCTGAACTATACCGTTCCGGTGAAGGAAGACGGGTAGAAGCTGCCAGCCTCCTGACAGGTAGTTGTCAGGAGCGGTGTGCAAGAGTGCAGGCATCATCCACCCTCTTCCAAAAGGAACCGATCATGTCCGATGCACCAAAAAACACCGCCGTCTGGTTTGAAATTCCCGTCACCGATCTCGATGCCGCACAGCGCTTCTATGAGGATGTTTTGGCGATTTCGATGACCCGAAACAATGACGGGCCCAATCCCATGGTGATGTTTTCGAGCATGTCAGATGAAGGCGTGTCGGGGCATCTATATCCAGGCGAACCTGCAGGTGCCGGCAATGGTAACACCATTCACCTTGCCGTCGCCGATCCCCTGGAAAAGGTGATGGAACGGGTAACGGCCGCCGGCGGCCAGGTCGTGTCCCCGGCCATCGATATTCCCGGCGGACGGTTCTTCTATGCCGTCGATCCGGCCGGCAATTCCATCGGCCTGTTTAACTAAACCATGCGCCGCGCGGACCGCCTGTTTCAGATTGTCCAGATCATGCGCTCAGGGCGGTTGATCACCGCCCGCATGCTGGCCGACCGGCTGGAGGTTTCCGAGCGCACCATCTATCGCGACATTGCCGATCTGCAGGGCTCCGGCGTCCCCATCGATGGGGAGGCCGGGATCGGCTACATGATGCGCGAAGGCTATGATCTGCCGCCGATCATGTTCAGCCGCGAAGAGGTTTCCGCCCTGATCGTCGGTGCGCGCATGGTCGGCGCATGGAGCGGCGCCCGCATGGCGCTTGCCGCTGAGACCGCCCTGTCGAAAATCGACAATATCCTGCCCGACGACATGCGCGGCATGGCCCAGACGACACCGGTCTTCGCCTTTGATTTCCAGATGCCCGCTTTTCTCAAGCGCCGCCTTGACGACCTTAACGCCGCAATTGCAAATCGCACGGTACTGGAACTGGACTATGAAGCACCGGAGCGCGAGCCCACCAGGCGGGAGATTGAACCGATCGGCCTCAACTATTGGGGCAAGACCTGGACCGTTGCCGCCTGGTGCAGGCTCCGGGGAGACTTCCGTTCCTTCCGTATCGACCGTATCCGGTCAATGCGCGAAACCGGTGAGCAGGCCAAACCGGCAAAGGGCCGAACCCTGCGCGACTATCTGCTGCAGATGAGCCGCGAAGGACCTGCCCACCGTCCGGACAACTGCAATGAACGCTAGAGCGTGTCCGGCTTAAATGGAACCGTTTGAGCGCCGGGAGTTTGGTCTTCGGCAAGGAGGAAAATGCGACGCAGTGCAGGCACTGTCAGTATTTTCCGGCGCTGCCCGAAGGGCAAGGAACCAAGTTCAAACGATTCCATCCAACCAGGACACGCTCTAGGCTTTGTCTTCGCCGCCAGAGGCCGCTTCATCTCCGCCAGTTCCTTCGACATCAGTCTCCGCATCGCCGGCTTCAGCTTCACCAGTTCCAGTGTCGTCAGTCCCTGTGTCGCCGGTCCCTGTGTCGCCGGGGGCTGTGTCGCCGGTTGCAACATTGCTCCCGGCCTCACCGCTCGCGCTGTCTTCTTCTGCTGCTTTGGGCTTGTTGAGATTCCCGAAGTCGGAGAAGACGGAAGCTGCATCTACTGCTTCACCTGACTGCTCAACCGCTTCAGCCGCCTGGGCTTCAGCCAGGGCCTGTGTTTCGGAAGCGGGAATGAGCTGATCCCCCGGTTCAGCGGGGACCGGTGCATTCTGCTCTTCGACCGGACGATTCTTGTTGGCTTTCTGCACTTCGAAATCGAGCGCGATCTGGGTGCACAAACCCAGCGTCACCGGGTCCATCGGCGTCAGATTTGCTGCATTCCAGTGCGTGCCTTCGCGAATTGCCTCAATCGTGTTCTTGGTCGTGCCGACAAGGCGAATGATCTGCGAATCCTTCAGTTCAGGATGGTTGCGGGTCAGCCAGCGAATCGCATTGGGCCTGTCCTGACGCTTGGAGACTGGCGTATAGCGCGGTCGCTTGCGCTTGGCAGCCGGGATTTTGATCCGCGACTCCTGCAGTTTCAGCTTGAAGTTCGGATCGCTCTGGGCCTTTTCAAGCTGGTCTCGTGTAAGCTGGCCGGTGGAGATCGGGTCAAGCCCCTTGATGCCCTGGGCAGCTTCGCCATCGGCAATAGCCCTGACTTCCAGCGGATGCAGTTTGCAGAACTCGGCAATCTGGTCGAAGGAAAGCGAAGTGTTGTCCACCAGCCAGACGGCGGTTGCCTTGGGCATGAGAAGTTCGGCCATGGTTCAATCGTCCTTTCGGGTAAAAACCTGCTGTCTGCCCGCCCGGGTTCTGGGGGCGCCCTTCTTGAAGGGCAATTTCGACGCATTGTCGGGAATAAAACCTATATAGCGGTGGCAATCATGATCTGCAACTGAAGATGTGGGTTACGCACCATTGCTGCTCCCATTGCTGCTCCCATTGCTGCTTTCGTCGCCACGCCGCGCCTGTATCTCGATCCAGGAGGCCGTTTCTCCCGAAAGCCCCGCACTTTCACCGGTAAATTCGCGCACTGGCGTAAGCCCCCCCGCATGAAAATACGCCATCAACTCCTCCCGCGAATAATATGCATAATACCGTCCAAGACGATCGCGCGCTTCGCCTGTACCGAGCTTCGTACCAAGATGGAATACCCCCTGCTCGCGCAAGCATGCGGCAAACTTGGCAATCAGATCTGAAAATCGCTCCCGCGGCGCATGCAACAGGCTGAAATTGGCCCAGATACCATCATAGGCGTTGTCCCGATAATCATCCTCAAACGTCGCCTGGCGAACGGCAATGCCATGCATGTCACTTGCAGCCTGAACCATTGCCGCCGATGCATCCACCGCCTCAACATCAAAGCCGTGCTGTTTGAGAATGGCGGCAGAATTGCCCGGCCCGCACCCAAGGTCGAGCACTATTCCTCCGGGCCGCACCAGTTCCATGAAGGAAATGAGGGCCGGATTGTCACCTGTCCGCTCGATCATCCTGGTATAATCGCCTACCCGCGCATCGTAGACAGCGACGGTTTCCTCGTCCGTTTTCTGTTTATTGGTCATGGGAAACCTCCAGAACGATCTTGCCGGTGAGATCGCCTGATTCCATCAAGGCATGGGCCTTGGCCGCCTCTTCGAGCGCAAAGGTCGAATGCATCACCGGCAAAACCCTTCCTGCTTCGACAAGCGGCAGAACCTGCTCTTCCAGTTCGCGAGCGATCTGTGCCTTGAATTCGGTGCTGCGCGGGCGCAGCGTGGAGCCCGTATGGGTTAGCCGCTTGACCATCAGCTTGGCGAAATTGACCTCGGCCTTCGGCCCGCCCAGAAAGGCAATCTGCACGATGCGCCCGTCTTCAGCTGATGCATCGTAATTGCGCTCGATATAGCTGCCGCCGACCATGTCGACAATGAGGTCGGTGCCGCGGCCATCGGTATAGTGCCGGGCCGCCTCGACAAAATCCTGCTCACGATAGTTGATCGCCAGATCGGCACCAAGTTCGCGGCACAGGTTGCATTTCTCATCGCTTCCCGCAGTTGCGATCACCACAGCCCCGAATGCCTTGGCAAGCTGGATGGCGGTGGTGCCGATGCCGCTCGATCCGCCATGAACGAGGAAAACCTCCCCCTTCCTTAGCCCGCCCCGCTGAAACACATTGTGCCAAACGGTAAAGAAGGTCTCCGGGACTGCCGCTGCCTGCGCCATGGAAAGGCCGGCTGGAACCGGTAGAGCGTTGCTTGCGTGCACCACAACATACTGCGCATAGCCGCCGCCGGGCGACAGGGCCATCACGGCCTTGCCCATGATGCCGGGCGTTAGTCCACTTCCAGCGGCCACAACCGTGCCGGAAACTTCCAGGCCCGGTAGCGGACTTGCACCCTTGGGCGGGGGATAGGCACCCGCACGCTGAAGACAGTCCGGCCGGTTGACGCCGGCATGGTCAACACGGATCAGTATTTCTCCCTTGCCGGGCCTGGGCAACGGCACCGTGACCGGTTTGAGGACCTCCGGCCCGCCAGGTTCGGAGATTTCCACGGCAGTCATGGTTTCCGGCAGCGCGCTTGCCATTGCAGTATCCTGGGGTCAAAACTCATTTCCATTGCCGTCATGCTTGCCGTCTGGCACCTTTGCGGTCAACCACCCAGGCACCGTTGAACCACCGGAAATATGGTTGGTTTGGCCGGGTTGAGGCAAAATCGGGAGAAACACGATGTTCGATGAGGAGGAAGAAAAAAAGAAACCGGCCTATGCCATCGGCCAAAATCTTGAGGACATGTCGGTGGAGGAAATTACCGCGACCATCGAAATCCTGGAAGCCGAGATTGCCCGGCTAAACGCCGCATACGAGGCAAAAAGCGACCATTTAAGCGCCGCCGAGGCGCTGTTTTCCAAGCCTGGATGACCTTTTTCATCATAACGGCAAACCCGTTAACCATTTGTTAGGCTTTATGGGGCTTTAATACATGCATCCGGTTTTTACCGGGTTCAATCCGGGTGGTGCTGGTCATCACCTTGTTTGACGCCTCCCTGTTAACTCTTCAGAGCCGCAATTGCGGCTCTTTTTTTTACGCCAAGGGCTTTCCCCTTAACGCTGTTTTGACGAGATGCCGCCTATAACGGGCGTGCGCCCTTTACGCCCGACTGTGTCAAGGTTAAACAGGGCGCGCAGCAGGGCAAGGAATCTCATGAACAATCACGGCAACCGCCAACCGGACAATACGGTCAATCTGGCAGAACGCTTCGCTTTTTCGGAGAAGTTCAATCAGCTCTTCGCCGACGGCATGACGCTGGTCGAGGAAAGCGCAAGCTATCTTGACGGGCCCGGCCGCCGGTCGGCCAAGTCCCTGCCCAAGGCGGCAATCGTCCTTTACGGCACCGAATCCATGCGCCTTACAACCCGGCTGATGCAGCTTGCCTCCTGGTTGTTGCTGCAGCGTGCAGCGAAGGAAGGCGAAATGACGCCCGAGCAGTTCCACGAGGAAAAGCAGAAGGTGAAGCTGGAGACCCTGCCTGTCAGCACGGTGAACGCCGACTGGGATGTGCTGCCACGCGAATTTGTCGAACTGGTAACCCGCTCGCTGACCCTGCAGAACCGCATTACCTCCATCGATGCTGAAGTCTATGCCCAGTCTAAGGACCGTCCAGCGGACGAAAACCCAGTCCGTCAGCAGCTTGACCTGCTCTCAACGGCACTGGGCATGAAGCTGAACTGACCGGTCCCAGATTTCGTTCGGGCGATCTCGGCAGAACCTTCCCTGCCAAAACCGGCAATCGCAAAACAAAAAAACCCGGCTTAGAGCCGGGTTTCCAGTAAACGTTCGGATGCTTCGGCTTTAGATGCCGAGGCCTTCGTACTTTTTCTTGAACCGCGAAACACGGCCGCCGCGATCAACCAGGTTCTGGTTGCCGCCGGTCCATGCCGGATGGGAATTCGGATCAATATCCAGGTTCAGCGTATCGCCTTCCGAACCCCAGGTCGAACGGGTTTCGTATTCGGTACCATCGGTCATCACGACCTTGATGGTGTGGTAATCGGGGTGGGTATCTTTTTTCATCGCTTGCGTCCTCTCGCACCCGCGTTTTGTTTTCCGGCATCGCCAGCCTGTCTGCTGGCAGATTTCCTTGTCAAAAGCGCATCGGCTGGAAATTCAACGAAAATGCCGCGGAAAGCGTTCCACGGCAATTCCCAAGTTTGCTGGGCGCTCCCATACACCAGATTTTATGGGCAAACAAGTCCCGCAACATCCCCATCCCGGTTCTGACCAGCCATATTGCACTCAGCCATAACCGGGTGCGTTTTTGGCGTCATTCGCTCTTGCCTCTTACCCGGGAATGCGGGATGGGAAAGGCGCAAACGGAGTCGGCTTTGGCAAACGGCAACGACAATTTGACTGGCGAAAACCGCAGGCAGCGCAATTTGCGCCCGCTCGCCCGGCTTTGGCCCTATCTGGCGCGCTACAAACCCCAGCTTGTTGCCGCAATCTGCTTTCTGCTGCTTGCTGCCGGCACCACGCTGACCCTGCCGGTTGCGGTGCGCAACATGATCGACCAGGGCTTCATCGGCAACAATACCAGCTTTATCGGCAACTACTTTTCCGCCCTGGTGGCGGTCGCTGCCCTGCTCGCCTTTGCCAGCGCCTGCCGCTATTACTTCGTCATCTGGCTTGGCGAGCGGGTGATCTCCGATGTTCGAAAGGACGTCTTTTCACACGTGGCAACGCTGTCGCCCTCCTTCTATGACAAGGCACGCTCCGGCGAGATTGTCTCGCGCCTGACCGCCGATACGACCCAGATCAAGTCGGCAGTGGGCGCCACCGCCTCCATGGCGCTGCGAAACATCCTGCTGGGTATCGGTGCCCTTGGCGCCATGGTCTACACCTCGCCCCGCCTTTCGCTGTTCGTCATCGGCGCCATTCCGCTGATCGTCTTTCCCATCATCGCCTTCGGCCGCGCGGTCAGGCGGCGCTCACGCAAGGCGCAGGACACGCTGGCCGATGCCACCGCCTATGCATCCGAGGCGATCGGTGCAATCCGCATCCTGCAGGCCTTCGCCACCGCCAATTCGGTCGCCCGCCGGTTTTCAACTGCGGTTGAAAACGCCTTTGATGCCGCCCGCAAGGCCATCGCCATGCGGGCATTGCTGACGGCTTTTGCGATCTTTCTGATTTTTTCCAGTGTCATCGCGGTTTTGTGGATCGGCGCCCGCGACGTGTTGAGCGGCACCATGACGCCGGGCCTGCTGTCCCAGTTCCTGCTCTATGCGATCTTTGCGGCCGGTTCGCTGGGCGCATTGTCGGAAGTGTGGGGCGAACTTTCCCAGGCTGCCGGTGCTGCCGAACGCATCACCGAACTGCTCAACGAGGAGCCGGACATCAAGGCACCAAAAAACCCGAAAGCCCTGCCCGAACCGGTCAAGGGCGAGATCGTCTTCGATCAGGTATCCTTCGCCTATCCTGCACGGCCCGGCGAACCGGCATTGCGCGATGCAAACCTCGCAATCAAGGCGGGAGAAACCCTTGCCGTGGTCGGGCCTTCGGGCGCCGGCAAGTCGACACTGACCGCCCTGCTGCTGCGCTATTATGATCCCGTTTCCGGCAACATCACGCTGGACGGCATCGCCCTTGGGGATCTCGATCCCGAAGCCTTGCGCAGCAAGATTGCCATCGTGCCCCAGGACACAGTGATCTTCGCCGCCACTGCCCATGAAAACATCGCGCTTGCCCGCGAGGACGCCAGCCGCGAAGATGTCATCGCGGCGGCAGAAGCTGCCAACGCCCATGATTTTATCACCGCAATGCCGGAGGGCTACGACACCCAGCTCGGCGAGCGTGGTGTCACCCTGTCAGGCGGCCAACGTCAGCGCATCGCCATTGCACGCGCCATTTTAAAGGATGCGCCCGTCCTGTTGCTCGATGAGGCAACCAGCGCGCTCGATGCGGAAAGCGAACGCCTGGTGCAGGACGCCATGGAGCGGCTGATGCAGGGGCGCACCACCATCGTCATCGCCCATCGCCTCGCCACCATCAAGAAGGCCGACCGCATCATTGTCATGGACCACGGCAAGATCGTCGAAACCGGCACCCATGCCAGCCTGTCGAAGAAGAAAAACGGCCTCTACGCCCACCTCGCCAGCCTGCAATTCGACATGGAGCGGCCGGCGGGGAGAGAGGCGGCAGAGTGAGGGGTTTCCTGCCTTCTTGTCCTCGGGCTTCCCACCTCGCCAGCCCGCGGTTGGCATCGAACGGCCGGCGGGGAAACAAGACTGAATGGAAGCGGGGGCTTTTGTATCCTGTTCGGGATTCTCTGAAGATGCATTCAAGGCATTTGAATCAACCCGGCGCATTGTGTGCATGGATGGAGCCGATCTTTGTGAGATGTTTGATTAAATACCTGTCATTCGGTCGCATACTCGTTTTGAAGGTACGCCGAGCAGCGGAGACTGGTCGACCATTTGTACCACTTCGCGAACTCAGCTCCTGGACTTTGAAACATCAAACACCCTACCCCGCATTCCTTCCCGCATTGCGGCCTGAGAAAATGCAGCCGCCCAGAAACGTGCCCTCCAGCGCGTTGTAGCCGTGATAGCCACCGCCGCCAAAGCCCGCGCATTCGCCTGCCGAGAACAGCCCGCTGACGGTATTGCCTTTCGCGTCGAGCACCTCGCCATCCAGATTGGTGTGAATGCCGCCCAGCGTCTTGCGCGTCATGATGTGCAGCTTGACGGCAATCAGCGGTCCTTTTGAAGGATCAAGAATCTTGTGCGGCTTTGCCGTGCGGATCAGCTTGTCGCCAAGATAGTTCCGCGCCGTTCTGATCGCCATCACCTGCGCATCCTTGGTGAAGGGATTGTCGATCTGGGCATCGCGCGCCTCGATCTGGGCCTGCAGCTTCGCAGTATCCAACTTCACGTCGACCAGCTCGTTCATGCCCGTAACGAGGTCATCCAGAGTGTCGCGCACCACAAAATCGGCGCCATGCTGCTTGAAGGCCTCCACCGGCGGCGGCGCGCCCTTGCCGAGGCGCGATTTCAGCAGCACCTTCCAGCTGCCCGAAGTAAAATCGGGGTTCTGCTCGGAGCCTGAAAGCGCAAATTCCTTTTCGATGATCGCCTGATTGAGGATGAACCAGGAATAGTCATGCCCCGTTGCCAGAATCTGGCGCAGCGTCTCAAGTGTGTCGAAACCGGGCAGACAGGGCGCGGGAAAGCGGTTGCCCTGGGCATCGAACCACAGCGAGGACGGGCCAGGCAGAATACGGATCGCGTGATCTGGCCAGATCGGATCCCAGTTTTGTACCCCTTCGGTATAATGCCACATGCGGTCTTCGTTGATGATCGCCGCACCTGCCCTTTTCGCAATGGCGATCATCCTTCCGTCCACATGGCGCGGCACGCCCGAAATGAGATTCTTCGGCGCCGGCCCCACGCGCTTCACCGGCCAGTTCTTCCGCACCAGCTCGAAATTGCCGCCAATGCCGCCGGAGGTCACAATGACGCAATCTGCATCAAAGCGGAATTCGCCAACCACCTTGCGCGAGGATTCTTGTCCGCGCGCAACGCTGGTTGCCTCCAGAACTTTCCCGCTGACGCCGGCAATATTGCCGGCGGCCTTCTCGATTTTTGACACCTGATGGCGGAAGGCAAAGCGGATGAGTCCCTGTTTTTCAAATTCCCGCGCCCGGTCAATGAAGGGTTTCAGCACGCCCGGCCCGGTGCCCCAGGTGATGTGAAAGCGCGGCACCGAATTGCCGTGGCCGGTAGCAAGCGCCCCGCCGCGCTCGGCCCAGCCAACGACGGGAAACCACGACATGCCGAAGGATGAAAGCCAGGAGCGCATCTCCCCGCTTGCAAAATCGATATAGGCTTCAGCGCTTCTTTTCGGCCAGTAGTCCTCCTTGCGGTCGAAGCCTGCCGACCCCATCCAGTCGGCAAGAGCAAGGTCCCGGCTGTCGCGGATGCGCATGCGGCGCTGCTCGGGCGTATCCACCATGAACAACCCGCCGAGCGACCAAAATGCCTGGCCACCCAGATTCTGCTCGCCTTCCTGATCGGCGATCAGCACCGATTTTCCCCGGGCTGCCAATTCGCAGGCTGCCACCAGACCGGCAAGCCCCGCCCCCACAATGATGCATTCGGCCTTGCCGGTCATCCATCCTCCTTCAAAGCGGCCCGGTATTACCGCTCGGTCAGCTTCAACTCGATGCGCCGGTTCTTGGCGCGCGCCTCATCCGTATCGGCTTCTTCAAGTGGTTGAAACTCGCCAAAGCCTGCCGCTACCAGCTTGTCAGCGGGAATGCCCTGTTCAATGAAGAACTTGACCACCGAAAGTGCCCGCGCCTGGGATAGTTCCCAATTGTCCACATAGCGCCCGGTGCCCGAGAGCGGCACATCATCGGTGTGCCCGTCAACGCGCAACACCCAGGCGATATCGTCGGGAATCTCGTTGCCGATCTGGATCAGCGCCTCGGCCACCTTGAGCATTTCCTCCTTGCCGCCCTCGTTGAGCTCAGCAAGCCCCTGACCGAACAACACCTCGGACTGGAAGACGAACCGGTCGCCGACAATGCGGATATCCTGCCGGTCGGAGAGGATTTCGCGAAGCCGGCCGAAGAAATCGGACCGGTAGCGGTTCAACTCCTGCACCCGCTGTGCCAGAGCAACGTTAAGCCGCTTGCCAAGATCGGCAATCTTGGTCTGGCTTTCCCGGTCGCGCGTTTCGGAAGCATCAAGCGCATCCTCCAGCACGGCAATCTGCCGCCGCAGCGCGGAAATCTGCTGGTTCAGCAATTCCACCTGGGACTGGGCGCGCTGTGAAAGCTGCTGTTGTTCATCAAGCTGCTGGGAGAGTTCGCCAATGCGTGCCTCCGCCTGTTCATTGTCACCTGCCCCCGACGCCATCAGTTCTTCCAGGCGGGAGCGCTCTGCCTCTGTCTCGGAAAGGGACGCCTGCAGATTGGCCAGATTGTCCTCCAGATCCTGCCGCGAGCCGCGTTCGAGCGCCAGCAGTTCCGTCAACTGGTTGATTTGCTGGTTGAGCCGGTTGAGTACCGCGTCCTTGCCCGAGATTTCCTGGCTCAAAAGGAATTGCGCCAGCACAAAAACCGACAGCAGAAAGATGATGGCAAGCAGCAATGTCGACAGCGCATCAACGAAACCGGGCCAGTAATCGATCTGCCGGTCTCCGCGCCTGTTTCTTGCCAATGCCATCTATCGCTCCGCCAGGAATGATCTTGAACCGGTCAGCTCTTCGACGCCTTGTCGAAAAACTTGTTGAGCTTGTTCAGCGTTTCCTGCAATTCCGTCTGTTGCTGGCGCATGGCCTGCTGATCGGCACGCATGTGCTGCACCAGGCCCTGAATGCTTTCGGCAAGGCTGGCCATGGCCGCCGTCGCCCGCCCGCTGCTTTCACCGCCCCCCGATTGCAGGTTTTTGGTGAGCGAATCCAGATGCTCCCTCAATTCCTCGCCACTGGCCCCCGAAAGGCTGCCGAAATCTGCCGTCATGTCGGTGATCGAGGACAGCCAGTTCTCCAGCTCGGTATAGAACCGCGTTTGCGCCCGGCCCGCCTGCAGGTCGAGAAACCCGAGAATAAGCGATCCGCCAAGCCCGAACAGGGAAGAGGAAAACGCCGTGCCCATGCCATCAAGCGGTGCAGACAACCCGCTCTTGAGCGCTTCCAGAATATCATTGGTGTCGCCCGAGCCCGGGTCAAGCGAACGGATCGTATCGCCAATGGAGCCTATCGTCTGCAGCAGGCCCCAGAACGTGCCAAGCAGTCCCAAAAACACCAGCAGGCCAATCAGGTAACGGGTGATGTCACGCAGGTCATCCAGCCGGTTGCCGATCGAATCGAGAATGGAGCGAAGCGAAGCGGTGTTTAGCGACATGTTGGCTGCCGCATTGCCGAGCAGCGCCTTCATCGGCGCCAGCAGAACCGGATCGCGCTTTCCCGAAAACTCGTCTCCCTGCCGGAACGAATTTGCCCAGGAGACTTCCGGCATCAACCGCACCACCTGTCCGATGGTGAGCAATATGCCGAAAACCAGAACAAGCACGATCAATCCGTTAAGGCCCGGATTGGCCATGAAGGCCGTTGAAATCTGGCTATAAAGAATGGCGATGATGAAACCTGCAATGATCAGGAAAACGACCATCGACAACAAAAACAGTCCCGGACTTGTAAACCGGTAGGGATCAAACGCGCGCGCCACCTTGCTCCTCCTCCTGCCGCATCGGGCAGATCACCACTCGGCAAACTATAGCGCAGCATTGTGAAAGGGAAACCGCAAATTGCCGGATATTCTTCCAGCTTGTCAGGAAAACTGCACCACTGCCGTCGACCAGGAAAGCCCGACGCCGAAGCCCGAAAGCAGAACCGTGCTGCCGGCAAGCGCGCCCCTTTCGTCGAGTTCCTCAAGCAGCAGCGGAATGGTCGAAGAAACCGTATTGCCGAAGCGCTCCATGTTTTTCAGCACTTTCTCGCGCGGAACACCGACCCGTCTCGCCATGGCATCCAGCATGTAGATCGAACCCTGGTGCAGGGCGAACCAGTCCACATCGCCAATGCCCATGCCGGCCTTTTCAAGGCAGCGGTTGATCGACAGGGGGATTTCGCTGTTGACGAAATTGAACACTGGCCGCCCCTTCATGTGCAGCCGAACATCGTCCTTTGTCTGCGCGGTCAGTTCGCCTTCATTGTCCATCAGCGGCCTTGCCGCCCCGCCCGAAGGCACGATGATCGCATCGCCCTTTTCGCCATCGGTACCGAAGTCGGTGGCCAGAATCCTGCAACGGCTCTCTCCCGCCCTAATCCAGGTAACGGCAGCCGCATCGCCGAAAACGCAATTGGTATCCTTGTCGTGGGGTTCGATGATGCGCGAATAGGGATCGCAGGTCACCAGCAATCCATCGCCGCCGCCGCTTGCTGCAAGAAAGCTTTGCGCCACCACTGCGCCATAAACATATCCCGAGCAACCAAGTGATATGTCGAAACTGGCCGTTGAGACCGGAAGGCCCAGTTCATGAACCAGCGCTGCCGAATTCTGCGGCAGGCGGTGGTCCGGCGTCTGGGTGATGTTTATCACCAGCGAAATCTTGTTCTTTAAATCCGGATGTGCGGCAAACAGCGTTTCGCACGCCTGTTTGGAAAGGCTTACCCCGGTTTCTCCCTCCCCCAGCACGTAACGGGTTTTCAGCCCGATCTTGTTCTCGATGAATTGCTGATCGGCGCCTGTCCACCGGGCGATATCGGCGGCAGTGTGTTGAACCGAGGGAACCGCATGGGCGAAGGCTTCAAGAGGCATGAACGCAAACAACCGGCAATTGGCAATACCGGCAACCGATTACGCCATGGGCGAAAGGACGGCAAGAGGCGGCAATCCGGCTCTCTACTCGCCATCCACTGTCTTAAGCAGTTTTTCGAGGATGATTTCGTTGCCGGCTATGATGGTCGTGGTGCCGAACATGTCCTGGCCGCCGGCTAGATCGGTGACATAGCCGCCGGCCTCGCGCACCATCAGGATTCCCGCTGCCATGTCCCAGGGCGAAAGGCCAGTCTCCCAGAACCCGTCAAACCGGCCGGCTGCAACCCAGCACAGATCGATTGCCGCCGCACCAAACCGGCGCACGCCAGCCGAATTTCGCATCACCCGGCGCTGCTGCTCCAAAAAAGCGTCATGGGCCGGGCGGCCAATATGGGGAATGCCCGTCACAAACACGCAATCGGTCATCTCGCGGCGTGCGGCAACGCGGATACGCCGGTCGTTCATGAACGCGCCGCGCCCCTTTTCGGCAGTAAACAACTCGTCCATGGCGGGATTGTAGACGACGGCAGCAACAATCTGCCCCTCGCGTTCCAGCGCAATCGAGATCGCAAAGAGCGGAATGCCGTGCAGAAAATTGGTTGTGCCGTCGAGCGGATCGACAATCCAGCGGTTCTGCGGGTCCTTGCCCTTTATCTCGCCGCGCTCTTCCATCAGGAAGCCGGTGTCGGGCCGTGCCCTGGAAAGCTCCTCATGGATGATCTTTTCCGCCATCCGGTCGGCAGAGGAAACGAAGTCTCCCGGCCCCTTGACCGAAACCTGCAGGTTCTGCACTTCGCCAAAGTCGCGTGCCAGCCGGCGCCCCGCCTTGTGGGCGGCGTTGACCATCACATTGAGAAGGGCAGAACGGGCCATGATACGCTTTCAGAAAGGTTGCAGCGGCGTGTCAGTCGGCACGGCGCAGATAAGCGATTTCGCTGGTGTCGACGACGATTTTCTCGCCAGCCGAAACAAAGGGCGGCACCATGCAGCGCACGCCGTTTTCCAGAGTCGACGGCTTGTAGGAAGATGAAACCGTCTGCCCCTTGACCACCGGTTCGGTCTCGATGACTTCCAGCACGACCTGATCAGGCAGGGAAATGCCGATGGGCTTCTCCTCATACATCTCAACCGTCACCATCATGCCGTCCTGCAAAAACGCCGCCCGGTCGCCAACGAAATCCTTGGCCAACTCAAGCTGTTCATAGCTTTCATTGTCCATGAAAACCAGCATGTCGCCCTGCTCGTAGAGATACTGGAAATCCTTTTGTTCCAGCCGCACCTTCTCCACCGATTCGGTGGCTCGGAAGCGTTCGTTGAGCTTGCTGCCATTGAGCAGGTTTTTCATCTCCACCTGGGCGAAGGCCCCGCCCTTGCCGGGTTTTACGTGGTCGGTCTTCACCACCGCCCAGAGCTGGCCGTTATGTTCCAGCACATTGCCGGGTTTGATCTGGTTGCCGTTGATTTTCATGGGTCACCGTAACGGATTGGATAGAGAGCAAGGCCGCGCCAATGGATGTCTGGCGCCCTGATGCCTGCACCGGTGCAGGCAGAAGCGCCGCCTGTGCCAGATTGCGGCCTGCAAGACCATAAAAGGAACCGAAAGGCAAGTGGCGGCACGCTCGTGGCAGCACTCGAAAACCGGTTGTGATCCGGCAGGAACTTCCCGGATTCGCGAAAGGCATACCGCATTGGCCGCATTGCAATCGATCCTAATCCGGTCAACGATGCTGCCCAAAGCGGCGGCAGGGGATGAGGCAATGGATGCACACAGCGTTTCGCACGATACGCCGGAACGGCCAGACGCACTTCATGAGCAACCCTTCAGCCATCTGCAATGGTACCTCCATCACGCAGAAAACACCGTCTACCTCGCCGCAGAAAGCGACGATGTGCTAAGCGAACGCAACCTGCATGAAATCGCCGGCTGGTTCATGACGCTTGCTCCCCAACTCAACTATCGGGCAAACGGTCGTGGCGACCGGCATTTGCCGGTTCCGGTAAAACCTGAAGCGATCTGTCATCATGAAGAAGTCGGCGATCTTCATCAGGCGCTTGCCTGGGCGATCGAAAACCACAAGGAAATCTATACCGATTCGGACCGGCCGAACTTCCGCGCCTACGGGTTTCGTTTGCGGCGGGCGCGCAAAGACAGCGCTCGCTCGCTCTATGTCTGCTGTTCCTCACACGCGCTGATGGAAGGTTCGGAAAGCGCACGGATCATGCGCATGCGCAACACCGTCCACCATGCCGAACGCAGTCCGGCCAGATTGGGGCTTCTGAAAACTGCGATGATCACCCTTGCCGGCCTGATCCTGGCACCGCTCCATCTCATTGCATCCTGGTTCGACCGCCGGGATGTCTCCCACGGCAATTGGGCCATCATCGACATCAGCCGCAAAAGCATCAAGCAACTGGCAAAGCGCCACGGCGTGCGCCAGCGCAGTGTGCTGTTTTCGCTGCCGCTTTACGGCCTGCACTTTGAAAAATCCCTGCCCCATCAGACAACAAAAAAGGCGCAGCTGATCAGCTATTCAACCTTGCCGGACTCCAAGACAACACTGGAAGACGCAGCGCTGAACCTGCGCATGCAGGTTGGCCGCATACCGTCTGCTGAAAGTTTCGAGGCACATCTTAAAGCCATCGATCAGGTTCTGGGCAAGGAAGACACAACGGAAATCTACAGCCAGGCCTTCTACAATTCGATTCTCGGCGTACACCGGGTTCTCCACCGGTTATTTCCCTTCCTCTACCGCGGCAGGTTTTTTACCTATGTGCCCTATGACTTCGTGCTGTCGCTTTTGCCGCCCCACCTGACCGGCGGCTGGTTTCGCAAACTGTTCCGCCGCTCCATTTTCTGCGGCTCCTACACCCCCGGCGCAAATTCCTGCGTCTTCGTTCCTTATCTCGGCGGCTTCAGCCTCAACTTCCATGCAGACCCCAAAATCCACGCCAACATGGACGCCTTCACCCAGTTCCTGAAGCAACAGGGCATTGATTGCCGCCGGGTGCTCTGATGCTAGATCAGCGAAAGCTGCCCGAAGACCGGGCGCGCAGGACGCAGCGTGCCATGAAAATCCAGTACCAGCGGTGAGGCATCTTTCAGTTGCCAGGTAAAGTCCCGCACAATCATGGCCGTTGCCAGCGCCATTTCCACCATGGCGAAATGCTTGCCGAGACACATGCGCGCGCCTGCCCCAAAGGGCGCAAAGGCACCGCGATGCAACAGCCGCTCTGAAAGCGGCTGCTGTGGCGATGGCGCAAATGCGTCTGCCTGTGGCCACCAGATTTCATTGCGCTGGGCAAGAAACGGGCAAACGATGATCAGGCTGTTTGCCTTCACTCGGTAGCCGTCGATGGTGCAATCGGCATTGGACTGCCGGGCCATCATCGCCACCGGCGGATAGAGCCTGAGCGCTTCGTTCACCACCTCGGTTGCGACCGGCAGCATTTTCGGGACGCTGTCCGCAACACCCGGTCGCACCAACGTTGCAGCTTCTTTCCGCAAGGCGTTTAACGTTTCTGGATATTGCGGCAACAGGTGCATCAAGAAGGTCATCGTGCGCGCCGTGGTTTCAAACCCGGCAAAATAGAGCGTGATGATCTCGTCCCTAAGCAGGTTCCGATCCACCCCTTCAAGCGCGGAGAAAATACTACCGCTCATGCCGCCGGCCTTTGATTGCGATTTAGACTGGTCGATGAGTTCGTCCAGAAATCCGTCGATCACAGAGAGCGCATGCTTGAATTTGCGGTTTTCTGCGGTGGGAACGAAAAGCGGTGGCCGGACCGGATCGGCGGTGATGTCGGCGACAAAGGCGAAAGCATATTCGAATGCATCGACGATTTCGTCATGGCCGCGTGTCAGGTCGATACCGAAAGCTGCCAGCGAGATGATCCGCATGGTAAGCCGCGTCATGGCATGGCCAAGATCGGCGGGCTTGGCGCTTGCCGCCAACTCCCGTAATTCCGCCATGCCCGCCTCGCAGGCATCATGCACCGAACCGGCATAGGTGTTGATGGCGCCGGGCGAAAAGACCGGATTGAGTCTTTGGCGCTGCTCGCCCCAGTTTTCCCGGTCATTGGTGATCAGCCCGTTGCCCAGCAGCTTGCGCAGTCCGGAATAACCGATCCCCTTGCGCATCACACGGTTCTGGGTGACGAAAATCTCGTAGATTGCTTCGGGTGAAGCAAAAAACCAGATGTTAAGCGGACCGAGTTTCAGCGAAATCACATCGCCATACTGGGCATGCATCTCCCGCCAGAAACTCAGGGGATCGGTGCGGCCCATGGCGCGAAAAGCGCGAAGAACGCCCATTCCCCTCGGTCCCGGCGCCCCTTCGGCTACTTCGCCCGGTATACTGCTCAACGATACTCCCCCCTGCCCCAAATTCGGCCATGTGCGCCCGGTACCATGCATGGGCATCCTGCAGCGTTTCCGGCAAGGGCCGGGCGGTAAAACCCAATTCCCGCCGCGCCTTGCCGCAATCGCAATTGGCACGGCTGTCGCGCAGGATTGCAAGCGATTGATACGTGTAACTGGGCGGCCCTGCACCCAGCAGCGGCTTTGCCGCCTCAAACGGAAGACCAAGACAGGCGATCTGCCAGGGGACGGCCAGGCGCTTTGTCTTCCTGCCGGATATCTCCCCGCACAATCGTGCCAGTTCTGCTACCCTGACCCAGTGGCCGCAGAGTAGAAACTGCCCGCAACATTCTGCCTGCAGTGCTGATCCGATGGCGCCCGCCACGTCGCGCGTGTCGATCCAGTCAAACCCGCCATCGACCACCAGCGGCAGATCTCCGCTAAAAAGCCTGCACAGCATGCGGCCGGCAAGCGACCTGTCGTAGTCGTGCGGGCCGATAAAGCCGGTAGGGTTGAGGATAACCAGATCAAGCCCGGCTTCCGCCACTGCGCGCACGGCATCCTCACCAGCGGCCTTCGAGCGGTCGTAAGCAGAAGATGACCTATTGGCCCTGGGCGAGGATTCATCGAGCACCGCAAGCTCCGGCGAGGGCCTGAAGGCATGGATTGAACTGAGATGAACAAGCTTGCGCACGCCGGCAGCCAGGCACGCCTCCGCCACGTTTCTGGCCCCTTGAACATTGGTCCGCATCACCATGCCGTCCAGGTCGCCGCCAATGGAGATCAGGCCTGCCAGATGCACCACAGCATCGGCGCCCCGAAAGGCATCCCGCAACGCCTGCGGCTCAAGAATGTCGGCTGCGATGCGTTGTACGGCCAGACCATCAAGCGCCGTTGTCTTTGACGCTGGGTGGTGCAGTGCCCGCACATCCATGCCGTTCGCCAGTAATTCGCGAACGGTATTGGCACCAAGATGGCCGGTGGCACCGGTAACCACGACCTGCATTGAACGCCTCTTCCATTCTCCGAGCCAGATCGTGAATGTGGCAGACAAACCGGGAAAAGGACAGGCTGGAAGAAGTAGGCCGCCTTTGAGTTACCCGCTCGGCCAGCGGTTGGCCGCTTCAAGCCCCTTGGCCAGCACCTTGCGGTCGATCGTATTGATGAAATCGTCGAGCCAGGCGTCCGCCAGTCCGGCACGCTTGGCCAGAATGTGCCATTTCGCCGCCTCCACGGGATCGGCATCTGTGCCCACACCCTGGGCATACATCTTGGCCAGACGGTTGCGGGCGATGATGTTTCCGCCAAGGGCGGCCCGTTTCATCCAGCCAAAGCCTGCCTTGTCATCCTTGACGCCGTTATAGCCGTTGACGAGCCATATGCCGAGTTCCACCTGAGCCGTATCGATGCCGGCCTTGGCTGCCTTTAGCATCCATTCCAGCGCCTTGTCCTCTTCCGCATAGCCTTTCAGCTTGCCGGTCTGATAGATTTGCGAGAGGACATAATAGGAATCGGAAACCCGGGCATTGGCAGCCTGTTTCAGATAAGGCAGCGCTTCACGGGCGCCGCTTGTGGTCGGCTGCTGGTCCAGGATCAGCTGGGCATAGTTGAAGGCGGCCGTTGCATGACCATCATCGGCGGCAAGCTTCATCAGGCGCCTGGCCTCCTCCCGGTCGGCGGCAACATGCTTTCCCTCCAGCAGTTTGACCGCATAGCCGAACCGGGCATCGCGGTCGCCATTGGCAGCGGCGATTTTATACCAGGCCGCTGCCTCCTTGGGATCCTGGGGAACACCGAGACCGCGGTCATAGAGCTCGGCAATCAGTGTCTGCGCCTTGGGATCACCAAGCTGCGCACGCGGCAGGGCCAGTTCGAATGCGGTCAGATAATAGCCGCGCTGAAACGCGCCAAAGGCAAGATCGGCCTCAGCCGCCGAAGCTGAGGCGGGAATTCCCCCTTCAGCCGACTCTACAGCATCACTTTCCGCACCGGCCGATTCCGGTTGCGGTTCAGTTTGCTGGGCACACACAGGACTGGCAGACGCAGCAAACAGCGCCAGGATCGCGGCACAGGCGAACGGATTAATCTTCATCTTCAAAACGCGGAGCATGTTCATCCAGTACAGCATTGATGCGCTTTACCGCTTCCGCCGCGCCGCCGGTGTGCGCAAACACGGCCAATCCGAGCACGGCAAAATCGGCTCCCGTTGCCGCCACGTCGAGCGCGCTTTCCGGCGCCGAACCCGCCATAACCAGAACCGGCAACTGCATGACGTTGGCACACCATTCGCCCAGACCCAGATTCTTGGGATGCGGCTCAGGCCGGATATCGCCTTCCAGCCTGCCCACAAACAGGAAATCGGGTTCGGCCTCGGCTGCCTCCATGGCCTGATGGCGGCTCTTGATCGGGCCGTAGCCTATGATTCTTTTTGGCGAAAACCGGGCAACCGTTTCCTTTAGCGACTTTGCATCACCGCCAACCAGCATGCCGTCGGCACCTGCGCGGCCCATCGCCTGGCTATCATCAACGGAAAGTATGGCCGCATCATGCCCGCTGCACGCACCAACCAGTGCCTCAAGATGTGCCTGATAGCGCGATGCATCCATTTCGCCCTTCAACGCAATGACGCTGGCAACATCGCCGCCAGCAAGGGCATCGGCCAGTTGGCCGGGCGCGGCCTCGTTGGGGGAATGGCAAGAACGATCCGGCAGCGGTTCATTTCGGTTTCCGGCATACGGTTTTCCGGCGTGCATGCCTTACAACCACCGGCTTGGCAAGCCGTCTGCTGCTTTCAACGGGCCGACAGCATTCTGAGCTGCCGCGACATTCATGACGGCCAATATGACAAAGTATGCCTGCCGCGGTGGAAGGCAAACCCCTGCACTTTGTTTTCTGATGCCGGTGCGGCTGAAGCCGGTCAACTGTTGAGCTTGTTGATCTTGTCTTTCAGCAACAATTTTTGCCGCTTGATTTCGGCAATTTCGTCATCCCGGCTGCTTGGGTGCCGCATCGCCTCTTCCAACCGCGTCTCGAGCTCTACGTGTTTCTGTTTGAGCTGTTCGATATGGGTATCAAGAGGCATGTGCAGTCTCCCTTTCCTGTGAGTGGAGTTTCGGGGCAAAAAATTTGACCACAGATTTGGTGGTTTGTCCAACCTCCAGGTACTGCGCAGCGTTAAGTTGTGAACAAAACTAACAGAATATGAAGACAGTCAGGGCATGGGCCACCTGACTTGCGCGCAGGCTGCCTGCGCATTCTCCTCCCCGGCGCCCGGTGTTTGGCAGAACAGGAATACACACCGCTTCCTTTTGGCCCGTGCAAGCACTACAATCTGCACCCAGGATGGAACCGGTATCCGGTCCAGTTCCCACCGGGTACAGACGATGCGGCAATGAGCGAAGAAGACAACATCAACCTGCGCATGCAGCTGGCCGAGTTGGAACTCGAACACGCCGACCTCGGCAAGGCTGTCGATGCCCTCACGCGGGTAGGTGGTGATCTGTTGTGCATTCAGCGGCTGAAGAAGAAAAAACTCGCCCTCAAAGACGAGATTGCCAGCCTGCGGGTACGCGTCACGCCCGACATCATTGCGTGAAGCAGCAAGCTTGACGCGATTCTTCCAATTCTCAGCTCACAGGCTTCCTTCCCGCTGTCCCATACGCTACAGCACGTTTTTAACGGTACACAGTCCAATACCGGCAGGAACGCACCATGCCTGACACCACATCCCCCGTCGCCATCATTATGGGCAGCCAGTCCGACTGGGAAACGATGAAACATGCCGCCGACACGCTCACGGCGCTCGATATCGGCTTTGATGCCAAAATCGTCTCGGCCCATCGCACCCCCGGCCGGTTGTACGATTTTGCCAAATCCGCCCGCCAAAATGGCTACAAGACCATTATCGCCGGTGCCGGCGGGGCAGCCCACCTGCCCGGCATGGTGGCTGCGATGACTTCCCTGCCGGTGCTGGGCGTTCCGGTGCAATCAAAGGCACTTTCCGGGCAGGACAGCCTGCTTTCCATCGTCCAGATGCCGGCCGGTGTGCCTGTGGGAACGCTTGCAATCGGCCGCGCCGGCGCAGTCAACGCCGCCCTGCTGGCGGCCTCAATCCTCTCGGTAAGCGACACTGCGATAAAAGAGCGCCTCGATACCTGGCGTGACGTCCAGACTGCCGGTGTTGCAGAAACCCCAAGCGACGGATAAGCCCGAATGCCGGTGAGAAAGGATGACGCCCTGAAGCCAGGCGATACCATCGGCATCATCGGCGGCGGCCAGCTGGGGCGCATGCTGGCAATGGCCGCAGCCCGCCTTGGTCTTAAGACCGTCATTTTGGAACCTGGAGCGGATTGCCCTGCAGCACAGACCGCAACCCGGCACATCGCTGCCGCCTACGACGATGAAGACTCATTAAGGGAATTCAGCGCTGCCTGCGACGTAATCACCTACGAGTTCGAGAACATTCCGGTTTCCGCCGTATCCTTTCTGGAAGAAAACAACCTGCTTTTCCCTTCCTCCCTGGCACTGGAAAAAAGCCAGGACCGGCTGACGGAGAAGAATTTTCTGCGCGAGCTTGGCATTGCCACCGCGCCTTATGCGCCGGTTGAGGATTTGCCTTCACTGCAGGCGGCGGTCGAGACGATCGGCACGCCCTCGATCCTGAAGACACGCCGCCTCGGCTATGATGGCAAGGGGCAGGTGCGCATAAACAAAGACACCGACCTTGGGGAGGCCTGGCAGGCCATTGGTGGAGTACCGGCCATTCTGGAGGGATTTGTCGGCTTTTCCTGTGAAATCTCTGTCATTGCCGCGCGCGACCGAAACACACGGGTCGTTTGTTATGACCCGGCCGAAAATGTCCATCGGCAGGGCATTCTGCGCACTTCTACCGTTCCAGCTGTCATTTCCCCCAAAACCGCAATGGCAGCCACCAAAGCCGCCGAGAAAATCACTGCGGCCCTCGACTATACCGGGGTAATGGGAATTGAGTTCTTCGTCGCAGAAGACGGCACGCTGGCGGTCAACGAAATTGCCCCCCGGGTACACAATTCCGGCCACTGGACGGAAGCAGCCTGCGATGTTTCCCAGTTCGAACAGCATGTCCGGGCCGTGGCCGGCTTGCCATTGGCCCGGCCCCTGCGCCATTCCGATTGTGTAATGGAAAACCTCATCGGCGATGATATGGACCGCGTTCCGAAATTACTTTCTGATGAAAAATGCATGCTGCATTTGTACGGCAAGGCGGAGACCCGAAAGGGCCGCAAAATGGGTCATGTCACGCGGCTGACCGGCCCTGCCGGCTGAACTGGCATCAAACAGCGCCGGTCCCGATATCCAGAGGCGCCACCGAAACCGACTTGGCGATGGCATGGGTGATCATTCCGGGCTTTAGGTCCAGCATCGCCGCT
This sequence comes from Salaquimonas pukyongi, assembly GCF_001953055.1. NCBI lineage: Bacteria > Pseudomonadati > Pseudomonadota > Alphaproteobacteria > Hyphomicrobiales > Salaquimonadaceae > Salaquimonas > Salaquimonas pukyongi. The sequence continues at coordinate 2,751,905 of NZ_CP019044.1, forward strand.
GAACGCTTGGTAATCCGAGCCAGAAGGTTTTGACCTGTGTTCTTCTGATTGCCGATGGAAAGCTGCACCAGGACACCGGGGCCGGGACCCGCCTGGATCGAAACCACCTTGCATTTCAGGATGTTGAGGGCGGAAATTTCCTGCGGCCGTGCGCGGGCAAGCATCACGTCCTTGGCATCGATGCGAACGCGGATTTCTGCCCCCGGCGCCGCATTGACCGCCGGCAGGAACAGCGTTCCGCCTTCAATGGTGATTTCCGACAGCCCGTCCTCGTGATGGCGGCCTACCCTGCCACGCAGAACAGCGCCCGCCTCCCGCGCCCCGAACCGGGCAGCCATTGCCGGATCGGAAAGAACACGGGCGGCCGGCCCCGCTTCAACCACCTTGCCTGCTTCCAGCACCACCAGCGTTGTGGCGAGCCGCGCAACCTCCCCAAGCGAGTGGCTGACATAAAGGATCGGGATGCCCGCTTCGTCGCGGATGCGCTCAAGATAAGGCAGAATTTCCCGCTTGCGCGGCTCATCCAGCGCAGCCAGCGGTTCGTCCATGGCGAGAAGCTGCGGCGAGGAAAGCAGCGCCCGGCCAATCGCCACCCGCTGTTTCTCACCGCCAGAAAGGCTGCCAGGACGCCGGGACAGCAAGGGTTCGATGCCAAGCAGCGCAACCATTTGATCGAAATCGGAACTGCCGGTCTTTTGATTGGAAAACCGACGACCATATTCCAGGTTTTGCTGCACGGAAAGATGGGGAAACAGCCGCCCTTCCTGAAACACATAGCCGACACGCCGTTTGTGGGGCGGCAGGAACGCACCGCTCTTGGTGTCCGCCAGCACCCGGCCATCAACCACCACCCTGGCCTGTTCTGGCTTGAGAAGTCCGGCAACAGCCTGCACGATCGTCGTCTTGCCCGAGCCGGAACGCCCGAACAGGGCCGTAACGCCGGCAGGCGCCGAAAACCCGCAATCCAGACTGAACTCCGCAAAGGCATGGCTGATCGATACTTCCAGCATCAGGCTGTTCCCCTGACGGCAAGGCCGTTTCTTTCCTGCAGCCTGCGTGCCAGCACTTCCGAAGCTATCAACGCCATCATGGCCACCCCAATAGAGATTATCACCAGCCGGATGGCGGAACGCTCTCCGCCCGGCACCTGCAAAAAGGCATAAATCGCCGACGGAAGGGTTTGGGTTTGGCCGGGGATATTGGCAACAAAGGTGATGGTTGCGCCGAATTCACCCATCGCCTTGGCAAAGGCGAGGACACTGCCTGCCAGAATGCCCGGCAGGATCAGCGGCAGGGTGACTGTCAGAAAAACGGAAACCGGCGGTGCCCCCAGCGTGGAGGCGGCCTGCTCCAGCTTCATGTCCGCTGCCTCAATTGAAAGGCGGATGGCACGAACCATCAGCGGAAATGCCATGACCGCCGCTGCCAGCACCGCACCCGTCCAGCGGAAAGCCAGAACCAAACCGAAATTTTCTTCAAGAAATTTTCCGAGAAACCCTTGCTGCCCAAACGCCAGAAGCAGCAGATAGCCGGTGACCACCGGTGGCATGATCAGCGGCAGGTGCACCAGCCCGTTGAGCAATTGCCGTCCCGCGAACTGCCATCGCGCCAGGGCATAGGCAATCAGGATACCTGGGGGAAGGCTGATCACGACAGCCCAGAAAGCCACCTTGAGCGACAGCGCGACCGCCTGCCATTCCTGGGGTGCCAGCCATTCGCTCATGAACTTACGAATCCCTGCCGGGCAAAGGGTAAAACCCGTGCTTTAGAAAAACTCCAGCCGCTTTCTCGCCGGTCAGGTAATCAAGCAGGGAAAGGGCTCGCGCCCGGTCAGCCTGCTTCAGCATGGCAACGGGGTAACGGATTGGTGGATGACTGCTGACTGGAAAGGTCGCAGCAACCGATACGCGCGGCTCGGCATTGGCATCGCTGGCATAGACAATGCCGAAAGGCGCTTCACCTGCCGCCACGAAGTAAAGCGCTGCGCGAACATTGTCAGCCTCCACCACATGCGGCGCAACGCTTTGCCATATGCCCAGTTTTTCAAGCGCTGCCTTGGCATATTGCCCGGCGGGAACCGCATCGGTCAGCGCCATGGCAAGCTTTCCGCCTTCCAGCCGGCTTGCCAGGTCGAAATCCTGATCAAGCTGGAAGTTGCCCGCATTCTTTCCAGTAGAAATCAAAACAAGCCGGTTGGAAACAAGGTCGTGTCTGGTGCCTGCAACCAGCCGGCCGGCCTGTTCTGCTTCATCCATCCACCGGGGATTGGCCGAGATATAGAGGTCAGCCGGTGCACCCTGGAGAATCTGGCGGGCCAGCAGGGAGCTGCCGGCAAAGGAAACGACCGCCTCATGGCCGCTTTCCGCCTGCCATGTACCGGTGATTTCTTCCAGGGCATTTTTCATGCTGGCAGCGGCAAAGACCACAATCGGCCGGTTTTCCGTCGCCGCCGAGCCGCCTGACAACACTGCCCCAAAGGCGGCCACAAACACAAGGCCGGTCACTACCGCACTTCCCGCAACGGCAGGAAAGCCCCTCCGCGTGCCGCCAAACCAGCCGCGAAGCCGGGCATATCGCCGGGAAAACAGCCTGAAACGGGAAATAATGCCGGATTTCATGAATAAATTGCCGGAATTTGCGTGAAGTAGGGATGTGTACGAATGGAAATATCGCAAGGATTTACCCGTCAAGGCAAGCGTTATTTCCGCCAGTACATATCCGATACGCAATGGGGAGTTGTCGCGCCTTTACGTCTCTTGTCCTGTGATATGAACATGAAGAACTTTGCTTTCGGTGCGCAAAGGATGAAGTAGGAAGCATACGTCATGTTTTTCGCCGTCATCCTCGCCCTTGAGGCAGGGAACCAGCAAACTGCCCTTGGTGTCTGATCGCTGGATTTGGTGTCTCATCGCTGGATAAAATTCGGCGATAACCAAGTGGCTAACTTACTGGCCGGGGGACGTCCAGGCTCAAACATACGCACGCAAGCACAAGACCTGCTGTCAACGCTGCCCTTTCAGCAAGGCACAGATCCCTTCGATTTCCGCGCCGCCGGCTTCCAGCGTCTTTTCTTCCAGAGCCCGGAACAGGGAAAGCACCTCGCGACCGGCCTCCGTCAGCGCCGCACCGCCCCCAGCTGATCCGCCGCGGCTGCTGGTTACCAGGGGCGTTGCAAAAATCGCATTCATGGTTTCAACCAGCATCCATGCACGCTTGTAGCTCATGCCCATGGCGCGCCCGGCTGCAGCAATCGATCCGGTTTCGCCAATTAACTCCAGCAGATCGGCCTTTCCCGGCCCAAGCATCGCCTTGTGGGGTCTGGCGTTCGGATTTCTGCCGGCCCGGGCCAACGCCACTCCGTCAAACAGCAGCCTGAGGCGCAGCCTGGCCTCCATCCGGCCGGTTTGGGCACCGGCATTTTCCCCCGATTGGCGTTTCGTCATGGCATTTCGTCCGGTTCGACGCCAAATTCGTACCATGGGCATCATTTCCGGCAAACGGATTTGATGGAAAAACACGGGCCCCGGCGTCGCAACCCCCTGCAATCGGGATCGCTCCCGGCATGCATGCTCCCGTTGAGCAGACAATTTTCTCACACCATTTCAATCCTGTTTATCGATCCACGACCCAGGGTTCGCACTCCTTATTGTGACCTGAATGGCGCGGACAATGGCGTTGTAGATGCTTGAAAACCGGAAGGTTTCCGGCGCATTCCCTCCTTGCATCCGCACAAGTCCGCTCCTGCCATTCAAGCCAGAATAAAGGGTCTGAACCCTAGACAAATCAGGGCTTGTTTGGTATTGGCTGGTCATCTGGTGACGGCTGCCGTTACGGGAGCGGTGTTTTTTATCTCATCGAATACTCGCAACAGGGTGAACATCCGCAGCAACAACCTGCACTAATCTGCATCGGGATTGCGCCTGATACCGCTTGTTCCACAGGCTGGACTTGCGATTGACGTTCACAAATCCCCGATTAAATGCCAGGCAATCAAGGCCGCCAGACAGCCCACTGGAGGGCACGGCGACAGGACGATAATGAAACGGAGACAACGTGCAAGTACTCGTTCGTGACAACAATGTGGACCAGGCGCTGCGTGCGCTGAAGAAGAAACTGCAGCGTGAAGGCGTATTTCGCGAAATGAAGCTGCGCAATTTCTACGAAAAACCGTCGGAAAAGCGCGCCCGCGAAAAGGCTGAGGCGATCCGCCGCGCTCGCAAGCTGGCCCGCAAGAAAGCTCAGCGCGAAGGTCTGATTCCAGGCCGCCGCTAAGGCGTTTCTCCCGCCAGGCCGGAAGGGGGATTTCCGGCGCCTCTCCGCAAACGGCGGAGACAAGCTGTGGAATTTCGGGCACAATCCATGGGCGAAACGGTGAAAAACCCGTTTCGCCTTTTTCTTGCCGTGACGGCAACCAATAAGACGGTTTACTGGCAACCGATCAACAAAACGGCACATGGCATGCACGCTGCCCCCAAAGACAAGCTGCCTCTCAAGGACAGGTGACTGCTTCCAGCGCCCGGCTCAGTACCGTGGCGGGTGCACGGACGATCGCGCTTTTTTTCGCCTGTGGCCTGGCATTGTCCGCCTGCACCACCAGCGGCATCGGCAACGCCATCGACATCGATCCCGCCCAGGGGTCAGAGGCCAACATCGCGTCGCTTTCCGCGGTCGTCGATCGTAATCCCAATTCGCCGGAGGCCTATAATGTCCGCGGCACTGCTTATGGCCGGGCGGGCCGTTACCGCGAAGCTCTTGCCGATTTCTCCCGCGCCATCGAACTTAACACACGCTTCTATCAGGCCTATGCCAACCGGGCACTGGTCTACCGCCAGACCGGCGATTCGCGGGCAGCAATCGAGGACTATTCCAGGGCACTGAAAATCAATCCGCAATACGACATCGCCTATATCGGCCGTGGCAATGTCTACCGCACCACCGGCAACCCGCGACAGGCGCTGCGCGACTATGAGCGCGCCATCCAGCTCGGCTCCACCAATCCGCGCGCCTATCACTCGCGTGGCCTGATCTACCAGGCCGACGGCCAGCATCAACGCGCAATCGAGGATTTCACCACCGCAATCAGCCTGGATGCTTCAGCGCCCGAGCCCTACAATTCGCGCGGCGTCTCCTATCTTGCCATCAACGATTCCTTCAACGCCCTGGAAGATGCCAACCGGGCTTTGCGGATCAAGGAAAACTACGCGGAGGCATGGGTGACCCAGGGGCTCGCCCTTGAGATGAAAGGCGACAAGGCGCAGGCCAGAAAGGCATTCCGCCGTGCCTATCAGCTCGACGATTCCCTGACCGTTGCCCGCGACGGTGCCAACCGAACCCGGTAACTGCACTTCAGATACTGAAAACCGTTTGGACCATCCCGGTTGCCGTGGCAGAGCCCGGCTACGGTAGTATGGCATTGGCGCTGTGTTACAGTATAGTCGGGGCCTATGCGATTTGGAGGGAAAACCCATGACACTTGAAAGCCTTATCATCTTCATTCTGATTGGCGCGGTTGCCGGCTGGCTCGCCGGCATACTGGTCAAGGGATTCGGTTTCGGCCTGATCGGCAATATTGTCATTGGCATTGTCGGGGCATTTCTGGCGGGAGTGATACTGCCACAGCTTGGCGTTTCCATCGGTGCGGGGATCGTCGGCGCGATTATCCACGCCACCATCGGCGCCGTCATCTTGCTGCTCATCATCCGGCTGGTAAAACGCGCCTGAATTTAGCACCGGAGTGTTTTACAGCGCTCCGGCGCTGCCGCCTTGCCAAGCGCCGTTTTCCGGGTGACAAGCAGGAATGGTTTTCATTCCTCCAGATGGCGGCAGCAAGCCGTTTCGCCTGCGCCGCTCGGTGCTGTTCCTGCCGGCCTCCAATGCCCGTGCCATCGAAAAGGCAAAAACGCTTTCAGCTGATTGCGTGATTTTCGATCTTGAGGACTCGGTCGCTGAAGAAGCGCGCAAAACGGCGCACGCCAATCTCCTTGAACTGGTAAAGGGTGCCGATTTCGGCGGCCGCGAACGGATCATCCGCACGCCCGCAACTGGCTGTCCGGGATTCGATGCGGCCTTTGACGTCGCAATTCAATGTGCACCCGACGCGATCCTGCTGCCCAAGGTAGAAACCCTTAAGCCGCTGCAAACGGCAACTGCCATGCTTGAAAAACAGGGGTCAAAGGCCGCGCTCTGGATCATGATCGAGACGCCGATGGCGTTGATGAACCTCAATAAGATTGCCGGCTCCGGCCCGCCACTTTCAGCCCTTGTTGTCGGCCCCAACGATCTTGCAAAGGCAACCGGCGTAAAAATGGAAGGGGGCCGCCCCGTGATGCTGCCCTGGCTGATGCAGGTGGTTGCAGCCGCCCGCGCCCATGGCCTTCATGTGCTCGACGGGGTGTACAACGCCTTCAGGGACCTCGACGGCCTGGCGGCTGAATGTGCCCAGGGAGCCGCGATGGGGTTTGACGGCAAGACGCTCATCCATCCCGCCCAGATCGAAACCGCCAATTCGGCCTTTTCACCGTCGCAGGAAGAGCTTGCCCGTGCCGAGGCGATCGTTTCAGCCTTCGCCAAGCCAGAAAATACTCACAAGGGCGCAATCCAGATCGACGGTGCAATGGTGGAACGCCTCCATCTCGAGCAGGCCGAGAGGCTCCTTGCAGCGGCGAAAACAACAAGGAGAACGCCATGACGCGCCTCTACCGCTTCCTGACCGGCCCGGACACCTCCGAGTTCTGCCACAAGGTGACGAAAGCGCTTTCAGACGGCTGGGAGCTTTACGGCCCGCCGCAATACGCCCACGATCCGATGAGCGGCGACATGCGCTGTGGCCAGGCGGTCATCAAGGAGGTGGAATCGGCCTACGATCCGGACAAGAGACTTGGGGAGTACTGAAGCAATAACTTACGGGCTGATCGGCATGGCCGGAGCGGGTGTTCAGCTTTTCTGCTGCTCGTTCAACACAGCCTCATAAGATTTCTGCATGAAGTCGCACACCGAAGTAACCCCTTCCGGCATGGAAATACCCAGGTGAATGCTCCTGAGTTCGGCCATGAAGTCTTCCCACATTTTCGGCCCGCCCCTGGCAAGCACTTCGGCGCGCACGCCGAGTTCCGGGGTAGATGGGGTGTGCTCAAGACCCCATGCGCCCAGATGCACAAGTACGGGAACAAGCGATATTGCTTTTTCGCTCAGGCTATCGATTTTCTTCTGCTTATGACCGGGATCAGGGGCGAATGTGATCAGCCCCTCGGCTTCAAGGTGTTTTAGCCGGGCGGCCAGGATATTCGTGGCGATACCTTCCAGCGAATTGACATGCAGGTCACGGAAGGTACGGCGGTTGCCGAACATCATGTCACGCAGGACGACAACACTCCAACGGTCTCCAAGCACTTCGACTGCAAGATTGATCGGGCATCCCGAGCGATGGTCCATTCTCCACCTTATACTGCTTGCATTATGCAATCAGATTGCCTACCAATCAACCGATTGCATAATGCAAGTGGAGAATGTCATGAGAAAACTCGTCGTCTCGATTGTTCTTAGCCTCGACGGCTATATCAACGGCCCGGGTGGCGAATTCATTGCGCCCGAATGGTCGCCCGATCTCGACCGCTGGACCGGACGTATGATCGAACGCTTCGACACGCTGATCTACGGTCGCACGGCATGGGAAAAAATGTCCGAGTTCTGGCCACAGGCCGGGCGCGATGAAACATTACCCGAACCGACAAGAGCCCTTGCCGCCTTCATGAACGGCAGCAGAAAACTCGTCTTTTCGCGCACGCTGAACGAGGTTTCTGCTTGGGAAAACAGTAAAAAGGCAGAGGGGGCATTCAATGAGGTGATTGCGCGGGAAAGGGAACGTGAGGGCAAGGACATGGTGATCTTCGCCGGTGCCTTGATGGCTCAATCTGCCCTGCGGAGCGATGCCGTCGACGAGCTTTGGCTCCTCACCTTGCCGGAACTCTTCGGCCATGGAACCCGGTTGTTCGAAGGCCATAACCTGAGGCGAAAGCTCTCCCTTTTGGAAATCGAGCGCATGGATACCGGCGCAGTCCTGACCCGTTACGCCATCAACCCAGTCTGACCGGCTACCCTTGCGGTCAAGGATGGTTCAAGCCGCAAGACCACATCCATCAGGATGATCATCGACACACCAATAAGCGATCTGCCGACTGCGCGTTGACCTTTTGACAAAAAAACTGCCCCCTGTTTTTGGGGGCAGGTCTCATACAATCGGGCTGCCAGCCAAACGCAATCGGGCTGCCAGCCAAACGCTGACAATTACAGGTTCAGCTTGTCGCCTTGGCCAGCGCATTGTCGATGGCCCCGACAATGGCATCGATGTCGGCCTTCCTGGCGATCAGCGCCGGTGAAAGCGTCAGCGTGTTGTTGAAACCCGGAACCGAGCGGTTGGTTACCCCGATGATGACGGCATCATCGGCAAGACAGTTGGCCACCACCTGCTGGGCAAATGCTTCTTCCACCGGTTCCTTCGTCTCGCGGTCCTTGACCAGTTCGGCACCGGCAAACAGCCCCTTGCCGCGAACTTCGCCGATGACAGGGTGTTTTTCCTTCAGTCCCTCAAGACGTTCCAGAAGATAGTCGCCCATGGCAGCCGAATTCTCGATCAGTTGTTCTTCTTCCAGAATGCGCATGTTCTCAAGCGCTGCTGCCGGGCCTGCCGTGCAGCCGCCAAACGTCGAGATGTCACGGAAATAGGACAGCGGATCTGCGGCATCCTCCTTGAACTGCTGGAAGACTTCTTCCGTGGTCACCGTGCAGGAGATCGCCGCATAGCCGGAGGCCACACCCTTTGCCATCGTCACCATGTCTGGCTTGATGTCGTAATGCTGGTAACCGAACCACTTGCCGGTGCGGCCCATGCCGCAGACCACTTCATCGATGATCAGCAGCACATCATACTGCTTGCAGATTTCCTGAACCCGCGGCCAATAACCTTCCGGCGGGGTGATGACACCGCCGCCTGCCGTGATCGGCTCGAGGATCAGCGCACCGACCGTATCCGGCCCCTCGCGCAGGATAACCTCCTCGATGGCATTGGCGGCACGCAGGCCATAGTCGTCCACTTCGCCCCATTGGGAGCGGTATTCAAGACAGTGCGGCACTTCCACGAACCCTTCCGGAAAAGGGCCGTACTGCATCTTGCGCTCGTTCTGGCCGCCGGCGGCAAGGGTGCCGATCGTCGTGCCGTGATAATCCCGGTCGCGGTACAAGATCTTGTTCTTCTTGCCACCCTTGCGATGGGAAATCTGGCGAACGATCTTGAAAGCCTTCTCATTCGCCTCCGAACCGGAATTCGAGTAATAAACCCGGCTCATACCCGGCATCTTTGAAATCAGCCGCTCGGCAAACTGCGCACCGGGGATCGAGCCCATGGCACCGGCGAAATAGTTCATCTTTACCAGCTGGTCGCGCACCACATTGGCAATCGATTCACGGCCATAGCCCACATTCACGGTCCAAACCCCGCCGGAAACCGCATCGAGAATTTCGCGGCCCGCCTGGTTCCACACCCGCATGCCCTTACCCTCGATGACGATCATCGGGTCGACCGTCTCGAACTTCTTGTGCTGGACCAGGTGGTGCCAGACATTGGTCTTGTCGGCCTCTACCACTGCCGAATAATCGTTTGGATTTTGCGGTGCGTTGATGTTCATGATGTTTCTCCCAATTCCGCCAGATGATCTGCCCGCAGGCGGTCCCGGTGTTTCCAGTACTTCACATGCGCTGGCTGGATTGCTTGGTATGTGTCGCCGGCGCTTCACACTTCAGGTTCTAGCAGCAGCGCCCGCCGCACTGATAGTCTCAATTTTCCCATTGTCGGGGAATTGGGATGAAACCCCTAGCGCCAGAGCGCATGGAAACGATGGAGCCAGATAGCGGCGCAACAAGCCAGATGGCGTCGATACAAGAACGTGTCAGGAAAGCCAGTCCGCGATACGGTCCAGCGCCAGGATTTCATCCGCCTCCACCCGCGGACGGATGACGGAAAACCGGTCGCCCTTTACCAGTACCTCCGGCACCAGCGGGCGAGAATTATAGGTTCCCGCCTGCACCGCACCATAGGCCCCTGCCGAAAAGATGGCAAACAGGTCGCCACGGTCCATCGGCGGCAGGTCGCGGTCATGGGCCATGAAATCGCCGGTTTCACAGACCGGGCCGACCACATCGCACTGACTCCATACCGCATCGGAGGCAGGCTCCACCACGGCACGGATATCGTGCCAGGCATCATAGAGCGTCGGCCGGATCAGGTCGTTCATGCCGGTATCGGCGATCAGGAAAGTCTTGTGCGGCATTTCCTTCCGGTAGATCACGCTGCCGACCAGAATGCCCGCATTGCCGACGATGAGGCGGCCCGGCTCGAAAATCACCTGGCAATCGAGCGCCCGCACATGGCGTTTGACGATGTCGGCATAAGCGTCGGGGCCCGGTGGCGGCGCATTGTCGCCGCGATAGGGAATGCCCAGCCCGCCGCCGAGGTCAACATGGTCAATGGTGTGCCCTTCCGCCCGTAGCCGCCGCACCAGGCCTTCCAGCCTTGAAAAGGCATGATCGAAAGGCTCCAGCTCTGTGATCTGGCTGCCGATATGCATGTCGATGCCGGTAACCGCGATGCCGGGCAGGCTCGCGGCAAGTGCATAGATATCCTCCGCCTGCTCCCAGGGCACGCCGAACTTGTCTTCCTTCTTGCCAGTGGAGATTTTGGCATGGGTTTTCGCGTCCACATCCGGATTGATGCGGAAGGAGACGGGCGCCGTTTTCCCCATTGCCGCCGCCCGCGCCGACAGCGCATGCAGTTCGGGCACCGATTCTACGTTGAAACACAAAATGCCGGCTTCGAGCGCGGCATCCATTTCATCATCGGTCTTGCCGACGCCGGAGAACATGATTTTTTCGGGCGGAATGCCGGCAGAAAGTGCCCGCTTCAATTCACCGCCCGACACCACATCCGCACCACAGCCAAGCCGGGTCAGTGTTGTTAGCACCGACTGGTTGGAATTTGCCTTCATGGCGTAACACACCAGTGAGGGGATATCGCCAAAGGCGCCCGAAAACACCTTGTAGTGCCGCTCCAGCGTCGCCGTCGAATAGCAGTAAAACGGCGTGCCGACTTCCGCCGCAATCTGTGGCAGAGGTACGTCTTCGGCATGCAGGATGCCTTGCCTGTACTGGAAATGGTTCACGGGCGCTGCCTTGCAAAAAAATCTCGGAAGAAGTCCCGCCGGAAAGGCGCGATGCAACAGATCAGATCAGCGCATCCAGAATGATGCGGTTATCCTCTGCGGCAGGTTCACTTGCGGTGCCTGAAGAGGTCGAAGGCGACACACTGCCCGGCGGCGGCTCAAGCGGTCCCTTTCGCCCGCAAGCGGAGACCGCCACAAGGCCCGCCAGCAGTACAACAGCCAGCAATCTGTTATATCCGTTGCCACACATCATGGCAGTAACTCCGTCATCGTTGCGGCTCATATTCGTCAAGCCGGATCAATTGTCAAACAGGGCAGCAGCCCCGCCTGATCATCTCATCAGCACTGTCTGCGCTCCTTTGCCCGCAACCTGCGCCACCGTGCGGCCTGGCGCTTTACATTTGCCGGCGCCGTGCCGCCATAGCTCTTGCGCGAGGCAACGGACTTTTCCACCGACAACACATCGAAAACCGACCGGGTGATCTTGCCGTTCAGCTTCTGTAGGTCTTCCAGGGCAAGGTCCTCCAGCCCGCAGCCCATTTTTTCGGCAAGCGCAACCGCCTTGCCGGTCACGTGATGGGCTTCGCGGAACGGCAGGCCGGTTTCACGTACCAGCCAGTCGGCGAGATCCGTGGCAATCGAAAAGCCGGAACCTGCCGCCCGCTTCATCGCATCGGCATTGATGGTCATGGAAGCGACCATACCCGTCATCGCAGCAACGGCAAGTTCCAGATTTTCCGCCGTATCGAACACCGCTTCCTTGTCTTCCTGCATGTCCTTCGAATAGGTCAGCGGCAGCCCCTTCATCACCGTCAGCAGCGCGACGAGACTGCCATTGATACGGCCCGTTTTGGCGCGGATGAGTTCGGCAGCATCGGGGTTCTTCTTCTGCGGCATGATGGAGGAGCCGGTGGAAAACCGGTCCGACATGCGAACGAAGTTGAACTGCGGCGTTGACCAGATGACCAGTTCCTCTGCCAGCCGCGACAGGTGAGTGGCGCATATCGAGGCAACGGCAAGAAATTCCAGCGCGAAATCCCGGTCGGAAACGCTGTCGAGCGAGTTGCGTGTTGGCTCGCGAAAACCCAGCGCCTTCGCCGTTGCCTTGCGGTCGATGGCAAAGCCCGTGCCGGCAAGCGCTGCTGCCCCCAGCGGACACTCATCCATGCGGACAATCGCATCGGCAAGCCGCGAGCGGTCGCGGGCAAACATCTCCACATAGGCCATGCAGTGATGGCCGAACGTCACCGGTTGCGCCGTCTGCAGATGGGTAAATCCCGGCATCACGGTCCCTGCATGGGCCTCGGCATGATCGAGCAGCACATCGATCAGCCTGCCCAGTTCCAAATGCATGGCTTCGGCCTGCGCCTTTACCCACAGGCGGAAATCGACCGCCACCTGATCGTTGCGCGAGCGAGCGGTATGCAGCCGGCCTGCCGCCGGGCCGATCAGCTCGGAAAGCTGTGCCTCAACATTCATGTGAATGTCCTCAAGCGCGGCGGAAAACGCGAAAGTGCCAGCCTCGATTTCTGACAAAATCGTGTCTAGACCTTTGAGGATCGCTTTGGCATCACGCTTTGAAAGAATGCCCTGTTCGGCAAGCATGGTTGCATGCGCCTTCGAACCCGCTATGTCTTGCGCATACAGCTTCTTGTCGAAGCTGATGGAGGCATTGATAGCCTCCATGACGGCATCGGGCCGGTCGGAAAACCGCCCGCCCCACATCTTGTTGCTCGAACCCTTGGTCGATGGCTTCCTGGCCATGATCTGCTCCTGGAGAAAAGTCGCGTGAGCGATACAGAAAAAAACCGTTCAGTGCTACCCGCTAACTGGCGCCACGGTACGCTGTTTGCGATGGCAGTCTTTGTGCTGGCTGCCTGCAGCGATAATTCCACGGTGCAAACGGCGCAATGTGCCGCCTCCGCAGAACGGGTCGCTGCACTGGAGCAACACGCAGGCGGCGATGTTGCCGCCTTCGCTGTTTCAGACGAGCCGATACCCCTGCCGGTCTTCGAATTTGCCGGGCGGGGCGGCAACAAGGCTTCCACAGCCGATTTTGCCGGCAAGACCGTATTGCTCAACCTGTGGGCCACCTGGTGCGCGCCCTGCCGGGAGGAAATGCCGGCGCTCGACACCTTGCAGGCCGAGTTCGGCAGTGACGCCTTTCAGGTTCTGCCGGTTTCGATCGACCGGGGCGGGCCGGACAAACCCCTCGCCTTTTTTGAGGAGATCGGCATATCGCACCTGCCCTTCTACCAGGACGAGACCATGGGCATCTTCAATGAACTGAAAAAGAAGAGCCTCGCCTTCGGCCTGCCGGTTACGCTGCTGGTCGATGCCGACGGCTGCGTCCTCGGCAATCTCAACGGCCCTGCCGACTGGGCTGGCAGCGATGCCAGGCGCCTGATCGGCGCGGTAGTGGGGAAGTAGCTGCTGTTCCGGCAATTGACGGGGCCGGATGGAGTGCGTCGTTTGCTCCTTCGTCATCCTCGGCCCCTCCTTCGTCATCCTCGGCCCCTCCTTCGTCATCCTCGGCCCCTCCTTCGTCATCCTCGGCCTTGAGCCGAGGATCCAGTGCACAACGACCAGCGCTGGATCGCCGGCTTTCGACGGCGCTTCGTTTGTCTTTCGCCATCGGCGGCGCTTCGCTTGCCTCGGGTCAGGCCCGGCGATGACGAATGGTGATGGCTCGTCAAACGTGGATAAATCACGCAATGTGCCGCCGCCTGGTGCCGCAGCTTGGTGCACGCTGCTATTGCGGGATACCGTTCAAAAAGTGTTGGACCCGGAGCCTGCCTTGCGCACGGACGAAGAGTATGACTTTCGAAGCATAACCTAGCGCGTGGGAACCGGCGTCTCCCCGCGATAGTCGTAAAACCCGCGGCCGGATTTGCGGCCGAGCCAGCCGGCCTCGACATACTTCACCAGCAGCGGACAAGGCCGGTATTTCGAATCCGCCAGCCCGTCATGCAGCACCTGCATGATAGAAAGGCAGGTATCGAGCCCGATGAAATCGGCAAGCTCCAGAGGTCCCATGGGATGATTGGCGCCAAGCTTCATGGCGGTATCGATGCTCTGCACGTTTCCAACGCCTTCATACAGCGTGTAGATCGCCTCGTTGATCATCGGCAGCAGGACACGGTTGACCATGAAACCGGGAAAATCCTCCGCCACGGCAATGGTCTTGCCCAGCGAATCGACAAAGGCTTTCGCTGTATCGAAGGTTTCATCGCCGGTCGCAATGCCCCGCACCAGCTCAACCAGCTGCATGAGCGGCACCGGGTTCATGAAATGAATGCCGATGAACTTTTCCGGCCGGTCGGTGGCAGAGGCCAGCCGTGTGATCGAGATCGAAGAGGTGTTGGAGGCGACGATCGCCTGGGGATTGAGCTGGGCACACAGATTGGCGAAAATCTGCCGCTTGATCGCCTCGTTTTCCGTCGCTGCCTCGATAACCAGATCGCAGCTCGCCAGATCGTTGAGCGTTGGCGCCCCGTCAAGCCGCTCCTGGGCGGCCTTCATCTCCTTATCGCTGATCTTGCCGGACGCTGCCTGCCGCGCGAGATTGCCATTGATGGTGGCAATGCCCGATTCGATCTGCTCGGCACCCAGATCGTGCAAAAACACATCATAGCCAGCCAGTGCCGATACATGGGCAATGCCGGCGCCCATCTGGCCTGCTCCAATAACCCCGACGGACTTTGTCTTGCCGCTCATCGTATTCCTGTTTTCTCGCGTTCTGACCTTACTGGCCTCAATGCGATTGTCCTGCTTATGTGGGAAAAAGAAAAGGCCGGAGCAAGGTTTTTCCTGCTCCGGCCTCAAGATTCTGGCTTACGCTGCGAAGGCTACAGCGCCTTTTCCATTTCCGGCAGAACGTCGAAGAGATCGGCAACCAGGCCGTAATCGGAAACCTGGAAGATCGGCGCTTCCTCGTCCTTGTTGATGGCGACGATGACCTTGGAATCCTTCATGCCGGCGAGGTGCTGAATGGCACCGGAAATGCCGCAGGCAATGTAAAGATCGGGAGCAACAACCTTGCCGGTCTGGCCGACCTGCCAGTCGTTCGGCGCATAGCCGGCATCCACCGCCGCGCGCGACGCACCAACAGCAGCACCCAGCTTGTCTGCAACGGGAAGGATGACTTTCATGAAGTTCTCTTTCGAGCCCAGCGCCCGGCCCCCGGAGATGATGATTTTGGCAGAAGTGAGTTCCGGCCGGTCACTCTCGACAATCTTGTCGCCGATGAATTTGGAAAGACCCGGATCGCCTGCGGCCGATGCATTTTCGACGGAGGCGCTGCCACCCTCGCCTGCTGCGGCAAAGCCCGCCGTGCGGATGGTCAGAACCTTCTTGGCATCGGTCGCCTGCACAGTCTGGATCGCATTGCCGGCATAGATCGGCCGCTCAAAGGTATCTTCGGAAACGACTGTAATGACATCGGAAACCTGCATGACATCGAGCAGGGCTGCAACCCGCGGCATGATGTTCTTGCCGCTGGAGGTGGCGGCCGCCATCAGCACATCGTAGTCGCCGGCTAGAGAAACGATCAGATCGGCCACCGGCTCGGCAAGATGATTGGCATAGGCCGCATCGTCGGCCAGCAGCACCTTGGAAACTCCGGCAAGCTTGGCAGCCTCGTCGGCAACGGCCTTGCAGCCCTGACCGGCCACCAGAACATGCACATCGCCGCCTATTTCGCCGGCAGCGGTCAGCGCCTTTGCGGTCTGGTCGGAAAGGGCAGAATTGTCGTGATCTGCGAGAAGAAGAATGGTCATGGTCTCGTAGTCCCTTTCTTACAGCACACCGGCTTCGTTTTTCAGCTTGTCGAGCAGTTCATTGACATCGGCAACCTTGACGCCGGCCTTGCGGCCTTCCGGTTCAACCGTTTTGATGACTTTCAGCCGGGCAGCGGTATCAACCCCAAAGTCGCCCGGCGTCTTCTCGTCGAGCGGCTTCTTTTTCGCCTTCATGATGTTGGGCAGCGAAGCATAGCGCGGTTCGTTAAGGCGCAGATCGGTAGTGATAATCGTCGGCATCGTGACCTCGATGGTCTGCAGACCACCATCGACCTCGCGGGTGATCTCCGCCACGTCGCCCTTGATCTCCACGGTATTTGCAAAGGTGGCCTGGCTCCAACCGAGCAATGCCGCCAGCATCTGGCCGGTCTGGTTGCTGTCGTCGTCGATTGCCTGCTTGCCGAGGATGACAAGACCGGGGCCTTCCGCCTCGACAACGCCCTTGAGGATTTTGGCCACGGCCAGCGGCTCCACCAGATCGTCGGTTTTTACCAGAATGCCCCGGTCTGCACCCATTGCAAGCGCGGTACGGATGGTTTCCTGGGCCTGCTGCGGACCAACCGAAACAGCGATGATCTCTTCCGCCTTGCCAGCTTCCTTGAGCCGGATCGCTTCTTCGACGGCAATCTCGTCGAACGGGTTCATCGACATCTTCACATTGGCAAGGTCAACACCGCTGCCATCCGCCTTCACGCGGATTTTCACATTGTAATCGACCACGCGTTTGACCGGTACTATGATCTTCATTGCTTTTCCTCTGCCTTTGGCATCAACCCGCTGATTTTCGCTTCTTCCGGTAAAAACCGACCCTCAGAAACATCTCTTCGCCCGGCGGGCCGCAACTGCAAATACAGGCTTCCCCTATGGCATTCAATGCTGGACTGATAGGCTAAAACCGACTTTTCGTGTCAAATTCCTGCTGGGCGCTTTGGCACACCCGGCTCGCGTTTTCGCGGATGCAGCGCTCCCTAAACAAAATTGACGTGCACGTCAATCAGCAGAGCGGTTTCGTGAACTGGTGCTGCCCGTTTTTCCATTGCCAGGACGTTCAGTGCTCAAGGTCAGTTTTCGTCGCCACCGCCGCGGCCCCAGCGTATCGTCCCCCGTTTGCCGGTGGCGGGAACCGAGCCCGTCCTGACCGCTTTATCGGCCGCTTTTTCCGTTGTTTGACCGGAATTGCCGGTTTCCCCAGCCGACCCGATGTCTGCCGGATCAGGAAGCACGACATTGTCGACACGGTCAAACAGCAGGACACCGGAGCGCCGCATGAACAGGATCAACACCATTCCGGCAAGAAACCCGCCAATATGCGCTGCCCAGGAAACCTGGCCGCCCAGGTCGCTGAAAAACTGGAATATCTGAAACCCGATCCAGCCCAGCAGCACCACCGCAGCTGGAATGCGCAACGGAATTCGGCCAAGCGCCAGCGCCCATACGCGGATTTTGGGATGCAGCAGGAGATAGGCGCCCATAATGCCCGACGCCGCACCCGAGGCACCTATCAGCGGCACCGGGGATTGCGGGTCGACCAGCGAGTGCGTCAGCGCCGCAGCAGCAGCACAGACCAGATAGAAAATCACGAACCGAAAATGGCCGGTTGCATCCTCAACATTATCGCCGAACACCCAGATGAAAAGCATGTTGCCGGCCAGATGCATGAAATCGCCGTGAAAAAACGCATAGGTGACATAGGTCGCCAGCGGCGGAATGCGGTCAAGTTCGACCGGCAGCACCTCGAATCCGTTGGCCACCGACGGAATGAAACCATAGGCAAGAAAGCTCGCCTGCTTGACCGCGGCGTCGGAAACCATCGGCGTGCCGGTGGCAAGCCAGAACAGGACGTTCACCGCAATGACGCCAAGCGTGACATATTGCAGCCGGATGTGCTTGAGCGCGTTGGCATCATGCAGGGGGATGAACATGACCGGCTTACCTTTCGAACCTTGCCAGAAAAGCGGAAAATTCCGCCATCAGCGATTTGCGCCCGGTACCCAAAGCACGTCCGCCGCGCCGTTTTCGTTCGATGCCCGCGCAGCGACAAACAGAAAATCCGACAGGCGATTCATGTAGCAAATCACCTCACCGCCAACCTGTTCACCCTTTTCTTCGGACAATTCGACGATCATCCGCTCTGCGCGCCTGGCAACGGTGCGCGCCAGGTGCAGATAGGCCGCAGCCGGAGAGCCGCCCGGCAGGACGAAGGAACGCAATGGCTTCAATTCCTTGTTCATGCGGTCGATTTCCTCTTCAATCGCCGTCACCTGTCCCGAAGTAATTCTCAGCGGTTCATAGTCGGGCGTTTCGCCGATTTCCGGCGTCGCAAGGTCTGCTCCAAGGTCGAACAGGTCATTCTGGATGCGCATCAAAACCGCATCCAGTTCGCCATTATCCACAAGATGCAGCCGCGCCAGCCCGATACAGGCATTCGCCTCATCGACCGTACCATAGGCAGCCACTCTGAGATCGTACTTTTTCCGGCGCTCGCCACTGCCAAGTGCCGTCGTGCCGTCATCGCCGGTCTTTGTATAGATTTTGTTCAGCACGACCATTCGAAATTTCCTCCCGGCCTGTTATTGGCGGCCCCCGGGCCCGTTACTAGAGCGTGTCCTGGTTAGATGGAATCGTTTGAACGCCGGTAACCGGGTCTTCGGCAAGGCGCAAAAAGCGCAGCAGTGCAGGCACTGTCAGCCTTTTGCAACGCAGCCCAAAGGCCCGGGAACCAGGTTCAGGCGATTGCAGAAAACAAAAGCTATTCAACATGGTATTGCATCACCTGTGGTGTCTTTTGCGCGCTGGCTTCGTCGAAATCCCCGTCCGATGCCATGGCATCGCTCTGCGGTATTCTCCTTGCCAGAGGCGAAAAATCCATCCATTCAAACTGCTTCCAGCTAATCAAGACACGCTCTAGCGGCCAAAGAAATACAATGCAGCCACCATGGCAAGGACTGCGATGAACTGGGCAATCACCCGCCAGCGCATCAGCGTCTGTGAACGGTTCGGCGAACCGCCCCGCATCATGTTGATGAGACCCATCGCCAAAATGACGGCGACGATGAGGATGAGACCGAGAATGGCATAGGGAATGAGGGCGGTCATGGGCTTTCTGTCTTGCGGTAATCAGGTTTTTGCGGTCAGCCAGACTTGAGCAATAGCCTGTCGATCAGGGATTGGGGAAGCAGCCGTTTTGCCACGCCCATGAATTTCGTCGGCACCGTAACATGATAATGCGCCCTGGGGCGGGCCGATGTCAGCGCATGGCGCAGTTTTTCGTATACTGCCTCCGGCGGGAGCCGGAAGCGGTTGACACCGCCCTCCGATTGCAGCCGTTTCAACTCCTTGCGGTACACCTTGTTGTGAACCGAGTTCTCGATGTCGATATTCTCCTCAAAATGCTTCAATCCGTTGACAGTGAATTTCGATTCAATCGGACCCGGCTCGATGAGACTTACATGAATGCCGCTGCCGCGAAGTTCCAGCCGCATGGTAGAGGCCAGTCCTTCCAGCGCGAACTTCGATGCGTTGTAGGCACCGCGCCAGCGATAGGGAACAAATCCCAGTATGGACGAACAATGCACGATGCGGCCCTGGCCCGCCTTTCGCATATGCGGCAGCACCTGATTGGTCAGTTCGTGCCAGCCGAAGAAATTTGCCTCAAACTGGCGGCGAAGCACGTCGGTGGAAATATCTTCCACCGCGCCTGCCTGGCCATAGGCGCCATTGTTGAAAAGGGCCTCTATCCTGCCGCCGCCCTTTTCCAGCGCTGCCTCGACCGCAGATGAAATCGAGCCGGTTTGCGTATAGTCGAGATAGACAGCGTTCAACCCTGCTTCCCGCAGCATTTTGATATCGCCGGGCCGGCGCGCTGTAGCGATAACGTCCCATCCATCTTCCTGCAGCCGAATGGCGCAGTGCTTTCCAATGCCGGAGGAACAGCCGGTAATCAGAATGACAGCCATGTCACACCGGCACTATTGAGCGCGGCCCAAGTGCCGCTATTGTCGAAACCGCATTCACCAGTCATATCTCACCCATGTACAAGGAATTGCTTCACTGGTGGCATGTCCTAAGGGACGCTTATGACAAGTTCAATCGGGACGACGGCTGGGCAATCGCAAGCCATGTGGCCCTGTCCAGCCTCTTCGCGCTGTTTCCGTTTCTGATCTTTGCCACCTCCATCGCTGCCTTTTTCGAGCTTGGCGGTTTTACTGAAAACGTCATCCACCTCATCTTCGACTACTGGCCACCGGCCGCCCGCGAAGCGATTGCCGGAGAAATCAGAACAATCCTGACGGTCCCCAGAACAGACATCATCACGATCGGTGGCCTGTTGACACTCTATTTTGCCTCCAATGGCGTTGAGGCTCTCAGAGTGGCGCTGAACCGCTCCTATCGTGAAAAGGACGAGCGCCCTTTCTGGTATCTGCGGCTCCAGAGTTTTGGTTTTGTGTTTCTCTCGATTGTCGTGCTGATGGTCATCACGCTGTTTTTTGTTCTGCTCCCCCTCGGCTGGCAGATCATGGCCCGGTATATTCCCGAATTGATCCCCTGGCGGGAAGCCGTTTTGATCTGGCGGGTGGCCTTGGCCCTTGCCGTGCTGTTTTTGGCACTGCTGGTCAGCCACCTTGTTTTGCCCGCAGGCCATCGCAGCATTTCTTCCGTGCTGCCCGGCATCTTCTTCACCCTCATCTGCTGGCTGGCAGGTTCGCTCGCTTTCGGCATGTATCTTGAGCAGTTTGCCGATTACGTTTCCACCTATGCGGGGCTTGCCGGTGCCATGGTCGGGTTGATTTTCCTCTACATGCTGGGTCTTATTTTCATCTTTGGCGGAGAGATAAATGCCGCCAGCCTACGGCGAAAACGGCCTGGTTAAAGCTTTAGTATTGTCATTTACCTGACAACAACCCGTTCGGTTTACACTTGACGGAAAGCAACAGGAGTACATCATGCTTTGGGAACTTTCCTTCGAGCAGTGGATGATGTCCTTTGCATTCATCTGCTGCTGCTGCTTCATCGGCGGTTGGGTTGCCGACCGCATTGTGGGCTATGCCGGCTTTTCCGTCCTGGGAAACTGGCTGCTCATGCTGGCTGGCACTTATATCGGCCTGCTTGCCTACAACCTGATGGGCCACAGTTTTTCATGGGATTCACAATTGACCCTGGCGATGGCGTTTGGTTCGGCCTTCGCCATGCTGTTCATCATGTTGTCGGTAAAGGCGGTCTTCCGGTTCCGCTAAACTGGAGTTGCGGTCCTGAGAGCACATCCGCACTGCACTCAAAATCCCACCATTTTGGCAATGTCGCCTGGCGCTGCTCCGGCAGTCCGCAGCTCTGCAATGCTGGTATCAGCACGGCTTTTGGAGAGTTTGCGCCCGTCGCTATCGAGAATGAGATCGTGATGGCAATAAACGGGTACCGGCAGCCCCAGCAATTCCTGGAGCAACCGGTGTGCTGAAGTGGCGTGAAACAGATCCCGCCCGCGCACAACATGGGTAATTCCCTGAATGGCATCGTCCACCACACAGGCCAGATGATAGGCTGCCGACCGGTCTTTGCCGGTCAGCATGAAATCGCCCCATGCCGCGGGATCGGCGACAGTTTCCCCATGCTCACCCTCCGGCCCGTTGCCTTCCTCCTGCCAGCAAAGCTGCTTCGGCGGCAAATCACACATTGCCAGCGCCTTTTTCATGTCCAGCCGAATGGCAAACGGGTCTCCCGCTTCGATCCTGACGTCACGCTCCGCCTCACCGAGCAATCGTTCTTCCCCGGGATAATGCGGCACACCGTCAGGATCACACGGCCAGGACCGGCCAGCGGCTGCCTTTTCCTCAACAAGCCGCCGCGCCTCGCCCCGGCTCAGGAAAGCCGGATAGGCAAGCCCCAGGGCTTGCAGCCGTTCAACAGCCTCCACATAGTCTTCACCATGCTCACTCTGGCGGCGCGGCTCGCCCTCCCAGGTCACGCCGAGCCAGCGCAGATCATCCAGCATCCGAGCTTCCAGCAAAGGTGAACACCGAACCGTGTCGGTATTCTCAACGCGCAGCAGCAGCCTGCCGCCCGTCTCCCGGGCCAGCTTCTGGTTAAGCAGGGCCGAATAGGCGTGGCCCAGATGCAGCCTGCCATTGGGAGACGGTGCAAATCGGAATACGGCTTGCGTCATGGAGCTACTTCTCTCACACTCCAAGCCTGCATTGAAGCGAATTGCCTCAAGGCGGAACGGATTTGAAGGCCATGAAACGCATTGCCAGCAAACGTGACATTTCAACAGGTGTGAAACACCTGCGCAATTCCTGCTCTCACCTGCGCGCCATGCTGGAGGAATGCCCGCCCATTCCGTTGCGCCTGTCGCCACCGGGGTTTGAGGGGCTGTGCTCCATCATTGTCTCGCAACAGGTGTCCAAGGCAAGCGCCGATGCGATCTTCGGGCGGCTGAAGACCGTTACTGGCCCGCTGGAGCCGGAGCGCTTTCTGCAAGCAGGCGAAGATGGCTGGAAGACAGCCGGCCTTTCCCGGCCCAAGCAACGCACACTGGTTGAGATCAGCAATGCGGTGCTGGAAAACCGCCTTGATCTCGAAGGACTGTGTGCCCTGCCGCCCGGCCAGGCCATTGACGAACTGGTCGCCATCAAGGGGATCGGCCCCTGGACGGCGGAAGTCTATCTGATGTTCTGCGCCGGACACCGCGACGTTTTCCCCGCCGGCGATCTTGCCCTTCAGGAGGCCATGCGAATGGGTTTCGGCATGGAAGAGCGCCCCGACGAAAAAACCTGCCGGGCCGAAGCCGAAGCCTGGGCACCTTGGCGGTCCGTCGCCGCGCGCATCCTTTGGGCCTATTATGCCGTCAAGAAGCGCGATGCCATGCCGGTTGTCTGATACAACAATCCAACAGGTCAGCCACGCTCATCCTTCGGGCTTCCCATCACGATATAGCTGGTGATTGAATTGACCTGCGGCAGGGTGCCGAGCACGTTGGTGTGGAAATTCTTGTAGGCAACAAGATCAGCCGTCTCCACCCGCAGCAGATATTCGACGACACCGGTGATGTTGTGACATTCCCGGACCTGCGGGGCGGTTTCCATTGCACGCTCGAAAGCCTCCTGTGCGGCCTTGGTGTGCAGGGAAAGGCCGACCGTTATATAAGCGGTGAAGCCCTGGCCCAGCTTCGCCGGATCAAGCACGGCACGATAGCCGGAGATCACCCCGCTGCGCTCAAGCTCCGCAACCCGCCGCGATGTCGCCGAGGGCGACAGGCCAACGCGCTCGGCAAGTTCGAGGTTGGATAGCCGGCCGTTGCGCTGCAATTCGCGCAATATTCTTTGGTCTATGTCATCAACTTTCGGCATTTGTTGCAAAATTACTCGGTCATCGCCCAATCTTGCAACACTTCATCGCATAAATCGTCATAGTATCACCTCATGACGCTTACGCTGCTCACCGCGCTGCTTGCCTTCGCCTTCGTCTCATCGATCACACCGGGACCGAACAATGTGATGCTGCTGGCATCGGGCGCCAATTTTGGCGTCCGCCGCAGCCTGCCGCACATGTTCGGCGTTTCGATCGGCCATTCCTTCATGGTTTTCATGGTCGGGCTTGGGCTCGCAGGGCTTTTTGTCACCTTCCCGAAACTGCAGATGGCGCTTGGCGTTGTCGCTGGCGCCTACATGGTGTGGCTTGCCTGGAAAATCGCCAATGCAGCACCTCCCGGCGCGGGCGAAAAACGGGGCAATCCCCTGACTTTTCTGCAGGCTGCCGCCTTTCAGTGGGTCAACCCGAAGGCGTGGATCATGGCGGTTGCAGCGCAAACGGCTTATGCCCCGGAGGCATCTGTGTGGGGAGCACTGTTCGTCGCCATCGGCTTTATGTCGGTCAATTTTCCGGCGATCACGGCCTGGACCTGGCTCGGACAGGAAATGCGCCGCTTTCTGACAAGCCGGCGCCGGCTACAGGTTTTCAACTGGACCATGGCGGTTCTGCTGATTGCTTCGATCCTGCCGATCCTGTTGCGTTAGGCTGTATCGACATTCAGGTTTCGCACGCGGCGCGAGACGGATTTCGTCTCTGGCAAGGCTAAAAATCCGCCGTGGTGTCGCCCCACCACAAGGGGTTTTCAACGATGCCAGGGGCAAAATCCGCCGCGTTCTGCAAGAATTAGGGGTAAAATCGCCCACTTCGGCGTCGCGGAACCTCGAAAGGATAGCGACCTGTCATCGGTCCCGCTCTTGGAATTGAACGATTTTCCCCCATACCGCGCTCCAAATCCTGAATGTCGATACAGCCTAGGGCTTCTTGCCTCAATTCCAGACCGCCAAAGCGGGCCCCAACTTTCTCAAAAAGCTTCACAATCCTGTTTTATAGGATATTCATAAGATCACCGACGAAACGAATCGCTTGAAGGAGAATTCCTTGACGGTTGCGGTTTCGCCGGATGCACATCCGGCGCTGGTACTGAATGCGGATTACCGCCCGCTCAGTTATTATCCCCTGTCGCTGTGGTCTTGGCAGGATGCAATCAAGGCCGTGTTTCTCGACCGGGTGAACATCGTTGCCGAATACGAGGCGGCGGTGCACAGTCCCTCTTTCGCAATGCGGCTGCCCAGCGTTGTAAGCCTCAAATCCTACATCAGGCCAAACCGCCATCCGGCGTTTACCCGCTTCAACGTCTTTCTGCGCGACAGGTTCGAGTGCCAGTATTGCGGCTCGCCGTCCGAACTGACCTTCGATCATGTCATCCCGCGTTCCAGGGGCGGGCGCACCGAATGGGAAAACGTTTGCGCGGCCTGTTCACCCTGTAATCTGCGCAAGGGCAACAAGATGCCCAAACAGGCCGGCATGTGGCCGCTCCAGAAGCCTTTCATGCCAACAGTGGAGGACCTGCACCGCAATGGCCGCAAGTTCCCGCCAAACTATCTGCACGAAAGCTGGATGGATTTTCTCTACTGGGACAGCGAACTGGAGCCGTGATCAGGCTTTACCGGAACTGCGCTCCGCATTGCCAAAGGCACCTTTGAAGGCGATTACCGCGAGCACAAGCGAAACGATAACGTTCCAGCCCGCAAAGGAAAGGCCGAGAAACCGGCCTGCCGCTTCATCGCAGGACGGCGGTTTCACTGTTCCAAGACTATCGAGCAGATTGCCAGCATCGCTGACGGTTCCCCCGCCACCGCAGTCGCCGGTCCCTTCCCACCAGCCCCATTCAATGCCCGCATGCTGAACGCCAAGCAGCATGGCATAGACCATCAAAATCCCTGCAATGGCGAGCAAACCCCGAATCACACAGGCAGGCCATTTGAAAAAGCCCGCCACCAGCGCCAGTACCGCCACAGGAATGGCGGCATAGTAAGGTTCACGCTGACCCAGGCACAGCTTGCAC
This sequence comes from Salaquimonas pukyongi, assembly GCF_001953055.1. Taxonomy (NCBI): domain Bacteria; kingdom Pseudomonadati; phylum Pseudomonadota; class Alphaproteobacteria; order Hyphomicrobiales; family Salaquimonadaceae; genus Salaquimonas; species Salaquimonas pukyongi. The sequence continues at coordinate 2,777,281 of NZ_CP019044.1, forward strand.
GGCGTGTAGCCGCCAATATGCTCAAAACCCAGTACGGTCAGGATAACGGCGACCATGCCCAGCAGAACGAGCAAGGCAACCATCTGCTGGTTGAGACCTGTTTCTTTCATCAGCATCTGAGCAGCGCAGCTCCGTCAGAAAACATAGCGCACGGCAACAAAACCGCCGACAAGCAATACGAGGGCGATGGTGAACATCAGCCCTAGGCGCTTTTCGATAAAGTCGCGGATCGGTTCGCCGATTTTGTAGAGCAGCCAGGAAACCAGGAAAAATCGCAGCCCCCGGCCAATGATACTGACCACCGTAAAGGTGGCAAGATCAAGGCCGGTAGCGCCCGAGAAGATCGTCAGCACCTTGTAGGGAAACGGTGTAACGGCGGCAAAGAGCACGCCCCAGCCGCCCCAGGTATTGTACCACTCGCGCACCGCCTGAAACGAATCCTCCTTGCCGTAAAAGGCAAGGATCGGTTTGCCGACGCTTTCAAACAGCTGGGCACCGATCCAGTAACCCAGAAAGGCCCCCAAAATCGACGCCAGCGTGCAAAGGCCTGCATAAAACAGCCAGCGATGGCGCCTTGCCAGCACCATGGGAATGAGCATCACATCCGGCGGAATTGGGAAGAACGAACTTTCAGCAAACGAAACACCGAACAGCGCCCAGCTTGCCCGCCGGTGGGCGGCAAGCGCCAGCACCCAATCGTAAAGGGCACGGATCCAGCGGTTGATCGTCGTCAGCACCGAGAACTCCCCGAGTTTCACATCATGAACTGCTTCGGCAGGATGGCAGCCCGAATCGGCCCGTCCATCGGCTGATCTGGGCCTCCCATATGGCAAGCTTGCTGCCACATCAAGGCGCAAGCAGGTGCTGTGCCTGCGCAGGCTGTTTACCAGCCTTCGGATTTGGTGACGCTCTCGTGTTTGTGGTTGACCGGCAAAGGGGCTTGACGGTAGATGCACACGCCCGTCCGGGATTGCCGTTTGTGCTATGCCCCCCTGGCGGAATTGGTAGACGCGCCGGATTCAAAATCCGGTTCCTTCGGGAGTGCCGGTTCGATTCCGGCGGGGGGCACCATCTCAGACCGCCAAGATCGCAAAACAAGCACTTCCGTTGCAGGAAAGTGAACTTGCGCGCAATCCGTTAACCCAGTTCTCATCTTTACCCTGCTCTTTTACCCTTGCTCCGGCAGTAGCTGTTATCTTCCGCCTCCAACATGCGGCCAGCAAACCCGGGCGGAATTTCCGGGAAATTGAACCGCACCTTGTACGTCGTGGGGGTGTGCGTTGATCAGATTCGCCAAAGAGAAGCATTCTGTCTTTCGTCAGGGCACGAAAGTGCCTGGACGCCTCCATCTTGGCGCCTATGATGCCTGCGAATTCTACGTCTACCACCATCTGGACGAGATTGCCGGTCTTTGGTCCCAGCTTGAACGCAGCGGCACTTATTCACCGTTTCAATCGCTGGCCTGGGCGAAGGCATTGGTTGATGCCGGAACGCAACATGCCGGCGAGCGGCAGCAGAGTGTTTTCGTGGTGGGATTTGTCGGTGCCAAGCCGGTCGTGATCCTGCCTTTCACCCTTCAACCCGGAATACTGGGAATGCGCCTCGCCTGGCTTGGCGAAAAAATGTCCGATTACAATGGCATGATTGTCGACCGCAGCTATGCCGCCATCATGCCGCGCGGCCTGATTTGCCGGGTTGTCACAATGTTGCGCGTTGCCTTCCCGGTCATTCAGGCAGTCCATCTCATTCGCAATCCGGTCGGCAGCTTCGATATGGAGCAAACCAGGGAGCCGGGGGCGACGGTTACCACTGCCGAATTCAAGTCTCATGCCGTAACGCTCGAAAAAGACTGGGAAAAACTCTATGCCGGTTTACGATCGGGCAAATCGCGGCAACGGCTTCGCAGCAAATTGCGCTCGCTTGCAAAGCAGGGGGAAGTCCGGTTCCGCCAGGTTCGCGACCACTCCGAACGTGCTGCGATCACCCGCAGAATACTGGACTGGAAAGCAGGTCAGCTCTCGGCAAACGGTTATCGCAACCCGTTTGGCAGCGCGGATTCGCCGAGCAGCGTTCGCAAAGCCATTGAAGGAACGATTGCCAATCCTGAAGGCAGCGGCCTGAGGGTTTTCGCCATGTTCCTGGACGGCAAGCCGGTGGCCGGAATGCTTGCATTCATTACCCGCGACACCTTCTACTATTTCGTTTCCGCCTACGCGCCCGAACTCAACGGAAAATACTCGATTGGCGTTCAACTTCTGGTCAAAACCCTTGAACTGGCTGCCCGCAGCCAACTGAAGCGCTACGATTTTCTGATTGGCGATGAACCCTACAAAACCGACTGGTGCGATACGGAAATCCCGCTCGTAAATTATTCGCGGCCCTTCTCCCTTCGGGGAAGACTGATCTGTGCCGGGCTGGCGATACGCCTGGCCGGCAAGAAACTGATCCTAAGCAAGGTTTGGCTCAACAACTTTGCCCGCTGGATGCTGAAAGCCCGCCAAAAACCGGACAAAGGCGTTCAAATCCGGGCTGACAGTCTGGTGTTGGGCCTGTTTGGTCCAAACCAATCCAATCACACCCCCCAGATCACGACAGCCAAATACTGGCCAAAAACACCGGAGGACGCCTGACATGTCCATTCTGCCCGCAGATCCGCTTGGCGAACAGCGGCCGTCACTGACGCTGTTGCTGCGTCTGTCTCCCTATTTCCGGCCGCTCGTGCGCCGCGCCTCAACAGTCGACTGGCTGGTCAGGGCGGCAACCTTCTTTCTTCCGGTTGTGTTCCTGGCGGCGGTGATCCTCCAGCCCTGGGTGGAGCCCAAGTGGATGTTTCTCGATCCGCTGACTGCCGCCCAGCTTTCAGGTGACTGCTGCCATACCCACTACGGATTTGTTTCCATGCTCGGTGTGATGTTGTGGGCAATGACGGCGGCAACAGGATTATTTGCTGCTGTTCATCTGCTGGCCACCGGCTTTGGCGGCGCCGTTTTCCGGTTTGCTCTTACTGCGGGCCTGTTCAATGGCTGGATGGCGCTGGACGATGCGTTCCTGGTGCATGAAACCGTGATGCCTTCCCTTGGCGTTCCGCAAAACGCGGTACTCATGGCGTATGCCGGTCTTGCCGCAGCCTATTTCGTCTCCAACCGGAAAGTCATGCTTGCCGGCGATGTCTGGCTTTTGATCATGGGTGGTACGGCCCTTGCAACGAGCGTCGCCGTCGATACGCTTTTCCACAGCTTGGATCCAAGGCTGGTCCTGCTTGAGGACAGTGCCAAGTTTTTCGGGATTTTCTGCTGGACCGCCTTCCACATCAGCACGCTGGCCAAGATCACCATTGCAGGAAGCCGGAGCGGGGAGCCTGACGCCCGATGAACAAACCTGCCGAAAACAGGCCCGTTGTCCTGCTGCTGGGAAATTACCGGCCAGCGCTTACCCTGGCCCGTACGCTGAAAAAGAGCGGTTACAAGGTTGTGGTCGGTTCGCATGGCTGCGAAAGAGCCTGCCAGCATTCCAGTGCGGTTTCCCAAATCTGGGAGCACAGCCCGCTCACCCTGAACGTTGAGCGGTTCGCTTCCGAATTGCGCAGTTTTTGCAATGCAACGCCAAAGCTCACCGCAATCTTTCCGGTCGCCGAGGAGTATGTACGCCTCTTTGCCGAGCACAAGAGTGCATTCAAAGGTCTGCCGCCTGTCGCCACCATGGCCCGTGAACTGGTCCGTAAATGCCTCGACAAGCCCTTCATGATGCAACTGGCGGAAGAAAATGGCGTGCCCACGGCCCCATTTGCCACGAGCGCCAACGCCGATGAACTTGGACAGGCCGTGCAGCACACGGGTTTTCCCGTAATCATTCGTCCGGCAGATTCCACCCGGCGCCTCTCCGGCAAAAAAGCCGTAACGGTTGAAACCCCCGAAGCGCTGTCGAAAGCCACCGCCGAATTCAAACTGGATACCCGCGATCTGCTACTCCAGAAGAAGTTCGCCGGAAAGCGGCACAACATCTATTTCGCGGCTGACAAAGGAAAGGTGCTTCGCTGCCTGCATGCCGTCATCGACCGCACCGACAATCCGGACGGAACCGGTCTGGCGGTCGAAGGGCATACCCTTCCCGCTGAGGGTCCTTTGGTGAACCAGACGGCCCGTCTTCTCGCAGCGCTCGGCTATACGGGGATTGGCTGCGCCCAGTTTCTCGTTGATGAACAGACCGGCGCTACCTCCTTCCTGGAGATCAATCCACGCATTGCCGGCAACCATGCCTTGCCGGAATATGCCGGCCTTTGTCTTGGTGCCTTCATGCTTGATCTGGCGCTTGGCAACCGGCTTGATCACAAGCCCGTTCTTGGCCGCGCGGGCATCCGCTATTGCTGGCTGACCGGTGATCTTGCCGGTGCCAAGGGCGCCTATCTTCGCGGGCAAATCGGAGCTTCTTCAGCGCTGGCATGGTGCTTACGCGCCGTTGTCTGCGCACTCAGGTCCCATGTGCACATGGTCTATGAAAAGAACGATCCGAAACCCGCCCTTAACACCTTGTGGGATATGGTTCCGCGCATTGCCAGATGGCGGCGGCCAGCCCTCCAGAACCAGCAAAGCACCATCTACGGCGACAACACCGGAGCAGGAAAATGAACACCGAAACCATGCGCATCGGAAAACGCCTGGAAACGCCGGGCAATACCGGCATGTTTGTACCTGCCCGCCCCGCTGCAGCACGCTCTGCGGGCGTTGCCGGTGATGTCGAACTCAAAATCGTGCCGTCCGCCGAATGGGACACGGTAGCAGCCGGTTTTGCCGACGTCATTCCCGAACAGACCGGCATGTTCAACGTCGGCCACTGGGGCGGGGAAAAGATCGAATGCCTGCTGTTTTTCCGCCGGGACCAGCTTATTGGCGGCGGCGCGATCATTGTGCGCGGCGTGCCCTTTACGTCGACTGGCGTCGCAGTTGTCAAATGGGGCCCGCTCTGGCGCAGGGCCGAGGACACCCAGGATAACAGCCATGACATCGCCACCTACAAATCCGTCATTGCAGAGCTGATTTCCGAATATTGTAGCCGCCGCGGGTTCCATCTGACTATCATGCCCCCATCTGTACCCGAACATGACGAGCGCATGAGCCATGCGCTTGCAGAAATGGGCTTTAAAGAGGGCAGCAATCTTGCAGCACCCGAGCGCTATATCGTCAACACCCATCAGGACACTGAAACCCTTATGGCGAGTTTCGACCAGAAATGGCGTTACAATCTGCGCAAGGCCCGCAAAAACGATTTTGAAATCGGCTTTGCCGACGGCGAGGATGGCCTGACTGCCTTTATGGATCTTTATGAGAAGATGATGTCCCGCAAGGGATTTCTGGATTCCTCGGCAATCGGTTCACTGGAAGATTTCGTCCGCAACAGTCCGGCAGCCACCCGGCCTTCCATAGTCCTGGTTTCCCATCAGGGAAGCATTACGGCAGGCGGCGTCTTCTTCACCGCCGGTGAAATGGCAAGCTACATGTTCGGTGCTACCGACGACCGCGCGCTGCGGCTGAAGGCAGGCTACGCCTTGCATTGGTGGATCTGCGAGCACCTTTGCAGCCAGGACCATGTGAAATGGTACGATCTTGGCGGCAACGATCTTGACGCCGGACTGCACCAGTTCAAAAAGGGCATGGTAGGCAAATCGGGTCACATTCTGCAGGCTCCCCCGCGCTTTCACTATGCCAGCAAGCCGGCGGCGAAAATACTCGGCGACTCCATCTTCAAACTTCGGGATGCAAAGGCTGCCGCCAGCCGCACACAGCACAAGCTGAAACAATGGCTGCGGAAGTAGAACGAAAGACCTTCGCAGCCTATCTGGGCCGCTTTTCGGTTCTGCTGGCAGGCCGTGTGCTCGGCGCGCTGGCTCTGTTTGCCGTCAACCTTCTTATCGTCCGGTATCTGGGCACAGAAGCGCTCGCCGGCTATGCCGTCTTTACCTCCATGGTAAGCGTGCTGGCGATCTGCCTTTTTCTTGGTTTCAATTCCGTCGCATCCATATTCGCCTCCCGGTATCAGGCAACCGGCAATCCCGATCTGCTGAAGGGCTTTGCGGTCAGTGCAATCCGCAACGGCCTGCTTGCTTCCCTGGTTTTGACGCTTGGGCTTTTTGCTGTCTGGGCCTTTGCAGCGGATCTCGTAACCAACCAAACCCTCGCCCATTCCGGCATCGTACTTCTGACCGCCGCCGGCGCCGCCGCCCTGGGTCTCAACGGCGCCATACAGGTAGGCTTAAAACGCCCCGCTACCGGTCTGCTTCCAGATACACTGGTCCGGCCGGTCATCATGCTGGCGGGAACCGCAGCACTTCTGTTCGGCCAGTTGGCCGGCGACGTTTCCGCTATCTACGGCATGGCCTGCATCGCCGTATGGCTGGCACTTCTGTCGGTATTCGTCATCGATGCTGATTTCCTGCGCGGCTATCAAAAGGTCGCCACCCGCACGGAAACCGCAAGATGGCACCGAGCCGCCCTGCCCTGGATGGGCACGTCCCTGCTTTGGGATTACATGATTGATCTGGTTCTTCTGATTACCAGCCTGTTTGCCGGCGCAGTGGAACTGGCGATGCTGCATGTCGCATTCCGCTACCGCGTGCTTGCGGGCTTCGGCATGCGCACCATCCATACCCTGTTCATGCCGGAAATCACCGAAAACAGCGCCAACAACAACAAAACCATGATGCGCCGCAAAATCCGCCAGGCCAACTTTGCCTCGCTCGGCTACAGCCTGCTTGTGCTGATCGGCTTTGTTGTTCTCGGCAGATGGTTGTTCGATCTCTTTTCGCTGGATGCAGGCGAGGGCCTGCCGATCCTGCTGGTCATCTCGCTCACCATGGTCATTCGCGCCACATTCGGCCCGGCGCCGCTCATTCTCGCTGTCCACAATTCCCATCTCGCGACGCTCGCGGTGAGTTTTTGCGGCTTCCTCTTCGCTGCCTTGTGGCTTTGGATATTCTATCCCGCCCATGGCATCATGGCGGCGGCAATCGGCTATAGCGCCGCCAATTTCTGCGTATCAGCCTGCCTTTGGATTTACGCCCGCAAGAAGACCGGAATAGACAGTTCGATCTTCGCCTCTGCAAAATAGAGGCTGGCAACCGTTTGCGTTTCATGCAGACGGCGTCTCGCCAACACAATCACCATCGCTATCTTTCAAAACCACGCAGAATGGCCACTTCGTGCTTGCAAGCCCCCTCGGCTTCATGTCACTAATTGCATAATTTCCGAAAAATGAACGCACTTGGGAAATTATGCAGGATTTTGCATCAGAAATCAGAGACGCATTGGCGCAGATCCTTACGATGGACTCCGGGTTCATCGAAATCATCGGCCTTTCCCTGCGTGTCAGCCTTTCGGCCACGGCCCTGTCCTGCGTGTTCGGCCTTGCCCTTGGCGCCTTTCTGGCTGTTTCGGAGTTTCGCGGCCGCCAGGGATGCATCATCCTGATTAATGCCCTGATGGGCCTGCCACCGGTCGTCGTCGGCCTGTTCGTCTATCTAAACCTGTCTCGTGCCGGACCGTTCGGCTGGCTTGGCCTGCTCTACACGCCCACGGCAATGATCATCGCCCAGACCATTCTCATCACACCCATCGTTGCCGCCCTTTCCCGTCAGGTGCTGGAGGATTTGCATGAGGAATACCGCGATCACTTCGCCTCCCTCGGTCTTGGCATGCCGGCACAAACCCGCGCAGTGCTTTGGGACGGGCGCTATTCCCTGATTACCGTGGCACTGGCCGCCTTCGGGCGCTCGGTGGCAGAGGTGGGCGCCGTGATCATCGTAGGCGGCAATATCGAACATCTGACCCGCGTCATGACCACGGCGATCGCGCTTGAAACTTCCAAGGGCAATCTGTCACTGGCCATAGCACTCGGCATCGTGCTGCTGGTGATCGCATTGGCGGTAAACGCCATGGTGGCAAGCCTCAGGCTGTCTGCCTCAAGGCTCGGCTATGCTTGAGCGGGTCGGTATGGTGGGAGATGCGGCAAACACCCGAAAGCACGCGCTTTCCTGCAAGGGGCTGGTTTACCGGGCAGGTGAGCGCAGGTTGATTGACGCAATCGATCTTGAATTTCTTCCCGGCGGCATTACCACCATTGCCGGCTATAACGGCGCCGGGAAAAGCCTCCTTCTGCGCCTGCTGCACGGATTGCTGGAACCCTCCGGCGGAAACGTGTTGTGGGATGGCATTCCGCTGTCCGCCGAAACGCGCCGCCGCCAGGCAATGGTGTTCCAAAAGCCCGTTGTTTTGCGCCGCACGGTATTCGACAATCTTCGATTTGCGCTGGCAAGCCGGGGCATTCACAGCAAGAACCAGGCAATGGAAGCGCTGGCGCGTGTCGGGCTTTCCGGCCTGGAACAGCGCCCTGCCCGTCTGCTGTCGGGTGGTGAAAAGCAACGCCTTGCGCTCTGCCAGGCAATTGCCTGTCAGCCGGATGTGCTGCTTCTGGACGAGGCAACGGCCAGTCTCGATCCCGCATCCGTCGCCACCATCGAGCAGACCGTTCTGGCTGCCAGTGCCGAGGGCACCAAGATTATCATGGTCACCCACGATGTCGGCCAGGCCCGCCGCCTTTCCGATGAGATCGTCTTTCTTCATCACGGCCGTGTGCTTGAACAGGCACCGGCCGCTGCCTTTTTTGCAAACCCGAAAACCCGCCCGGCAGCTGCCTATCTGGAAGGCCGCCTGCCATGAAACCGGTGCCATTTGCCGCACACCACAGGAGAACATGATGCGCAATATCCATAAACTTGTCCTGGCCACCGCCTTTTCCCTGACCCTGTCCGGTGCTGCCTCAGCCCAGGAAAAATCGATCCTGGTACAGTCGACCACCTCGACAGCCAACTCCGGTCTCTATGACCATCTGCTTCCCCTGTTTACCGGCAAATCGAACATCACGGTCCATGTGGTTGCTGTCGGCACCGGGCAGGCGATCAAAAATGCCCGCAACTGCGATGCAGATGTGCTGCTCGTCCACGCCAGGGCAGCCGAAGAGAAGTTCGTTGAGGACGGTTACGGGGTTCAGCGTTTCGACCTGATGTACAATGATTTCGTCATCGTCGGCCCCGCGGCAGACCCAGCTGGCCTAAAGGGAATGAAAGATGTCACCGCGGCGCTGAACCGGATTGCCGAAGCCGAATCCCCCTTTGCCTCGCGCGGCGATGATTCCGGCACCCACAAAAAGGAAGTCTCACTGTGGAAGGCTGCCGGCTTGGAACCGGCCGGCGAATGGTACCGTTCCACCGGTTCCGGCATGGGGGCAACGCTGAACACCGGTATCGGCATGGGAGCCTATGTCATGACCGATCGCGCCACCTGGATCAGCTTTGGCAACAAGGGCGAACATGAAATCCTCGTTGAGGGCGACAAGGCAATGTTCAACCCCTATGGCGTCATGCTGGTCAATCCGGAAAAATGCCCTGAGGTAAAACAGGCAGAAGGCCAGGCATTCATCGACTGGCTGCTGTCACCGGAGGGCCAGGATGCAATCCGTGCCTATCGTGTGGACGGGCAGCAGCTCTTCTTTCCCAGTGCAGATTCTGCGGCAGGTTAATGCTTTTCACGCCCCGTTGAAATGGACACTGCCAAAGCCTGAAACATCATAACCGCCCAGCTCATCCGCCTTATCGCGAAAAGACGCTGATCTGCAGAATGCCAGCAACGTTTGAAACGGTGCTTCGAACCAGGCGCGCCGATCAACCAGCAGGTCGAACCGTTCCTCGCCCAGCGGCACAAAAGGCAATTGGAAACTGCTGGCAAGGCTTGCCAGTGCAAACCCCGCATCGGCCCTGCCCGCCGCAACGGATTGCACCACATCCTGCTCGCTCAGGACTTCGCGGCAGAACGCCACATCGGACGAGGCTAGGCCAGCTTCGGCAAGCAGTTGCTCAAAAAACATCTGCGAGCCCGCTTTCGCCTGACGCGCAACAAGCCGCAATCCCCTGATCTGCGCGAGCGTCTCCGGCACCGGCGAAAGATCGCGGCGCAGCACCAGTCCCCGCTGGCGTTTGGCCCACTCGACCAGAACCACCGGGCTGGCAGCAAAACGGGCCCCGGCTTCGCCTGTATTCCATTCGCCTTTTTTCCCACCGGGAAGGTGAATACCGGCAGCAATGCCGCCACCATCGGCAAAGCGTTCGATCCCGTCGCGGCTGCTGTCGAACAGCATGGCAAGCCCGCAGCGCGATTCCCGGATCGCCCACTCAAGCAGGGGATCGTGACTGCCCAGGAATACGTCCGGCCGAATGGTAGTTGAGGCTTGCAAAGGCACAGCAGGCATTTCGGAATTGCTGGCAAGCCATGCCTCGATCTTGTCACGCGGGAAAAGCAGTTTTCCGATGGCCCGCGTGCAGGGAAGTGAGCCGGTTGAGGCAAGATCGTAAACCTTGCGCTCCTTGATGCGCAGCAGGTCGGCAACCTCCTTGGTGGTCAGGAATTCCGTCATGGCCTATTCATCAAGTGAGCCGTGAACAGCGACCTGTTCGAGTTCGGCTGCCTGTGGCTCAATGGCACGAAAGCTCTCGCGGACCCCCTCGTCAGCAAGTTCGCGCTGTACCGTCAGCAGCGTGTTGACGGGATGTTCTTCGCAAAGCTCTGCCATGAAGTTCAACTCTTCCAGTGCCGCCGGTTTTGCCGTTTCGGTATCCGGCGCGCCATAAACATCCACGAAATGCTGGGCCAGCCTTTCTGCCAGCACATCGAGTTCGCCCGCCTCAACCGGGGTCACGGCAACAAAGGTCACTCTGCCAAAGGTCTCCAGCCCCAGCCAGCCATTGGAAAACGCCTGCCGGGCCTTGCCAACGAGATCGGCCTGCATCCAATCAGAAAACTCGAACCCGCCGGCAATACACCATTCCCCGGTTTGTGCCGGTGAGTAGAAAACATTCCGGTCGCTTTCATCGAGATGGATGGCACGGGCGAGCTTCATCGCTCAATTCTCCAGCAAACGGCTGAGGGCAACAAGATGGGTTGTTTCCCCATCCCTTAGCAAGGCACCGAATTGTTCGTCCACACCGACAAACACCCCCGAAACCCCGCAGAATTCGGCAGGTTCGCCCATTTCGTGAGCCAGTTCCCGCCAGGCCACATGAAGGGGCCGAACGCCCTCTTCGCTCCACCGGCTGATCCAGTAGAGCGTGTGGCGTACCCAGGCTTCCAGCAATTGGGTGGCCTCCACATCAGCGCATCCTTCCTCATACAGCGCAGTGCGGTCCGGGTCTTCGCCGGGAGCATCGCTTTCAAACAACAGGTCAAGCTGCAAACCGATCACCAGCCAGTCCGGTATGGCCGCTCCTTCCTGTGTGGACGCGCAGGCTTTCAGCATCCCGCACTGCGCGCCGTTGACGCGGATCTTGCCGTCCCACTCCAGATGCACCGCCACCTCCGGCGGGGCCAGCGAACCCAATGCGTTCTGAAATCCCACCCCACAGGCTGGCATCATCGCCATCGCGTCCTCGAGCGCCACTTCCGGACCTAGAATGAGGGCGGCATGAAGCGCCTGATCGGAGATATTGTAGATCACCGTGCCGGGATCGCACCCGGCAATGGCCTGTGCCCTTGCCCGCTCAAACGGGTCGGCACGGCCAGCCAGCGCCTCTCCGGCAAACAATGGGGGGAAGGTTGGTTCGCTCATGCGTAACCGTCCTTTACCAGACTGCGGGCCATTGAGGTAAAGACTTCCGCCTCCCGCGAACCGGGATGTGTTACCACCACCGGCGCGCCACCATCCCCGGCGGTTCTGATGTCAAGATGCAGCGGAATTTCCGCCAGCAGCGGAGCGCCCAGCTTCTCCGCCTCTGCCGCGACCCCGCCATGACCGAAGAGATGTTCTTCGTGACCGCATTGGGAACAGACATGGGTCGACATGTTTTCGACCATGCCGGCAATGGGAATGCCCATCTGCTGAAACATGTCGATCCCCTTGCGGGCATCCAGAAGGGCAATGTCCTGCGGCGTGGAAACAATGATGGCGCCATCCACCTTGAATTTCTGGCCCAATGTCATCTGCACATCGCCGGTACCAGGCGGAAGATCGACCAGCAGAACATCGAGCGCACCCCACTGCACCTGGCTCATCATCTGCTGCAATGCGCCCATCAGCATCGGCCCGCGCCAGGCAACCGCCCTGTCTCCGTCGGTCATCAGCCCGATCGAGATCATCGTCACGCCATGATTGCGCAGCGGCAATATGGTCTTGCCATCGGGCGAGGATGGCCGTCCGGTAATACCGAGCATGCGCGGCTGGGACGGGCCGTACACATCGGCGTCCAGCAGGCCGGTCTTGCGCCCTTCTGCAGCAAGCGCACAGGCAAGATTGGCGGCAACCGTCGACTTGCCGACACCGCCCTTGCCGGAGGCGATTGCAAGAATGCGCTTTACCCCCGGCACTGCCTGCGGGCCCGATGGCGCAGGTCCCGGTTCGGGGCGAATGGGCTCCGGCTCCGGCTTTGCTTCCACCTTGGGTGTTGCCGAATGGGCCGTCATCACTATCTGCACCGAGCTGCAGCCCTCCAGCCCCGAAAGCGCAGTCTCGGCGCCATCGCGCACTGAAATCATTTCATCGGCCCGGTCCGGCGGAACTTCCAAAACGAAGCGGACAGAGTCAGCACTGACCTGCAAGGCACGCACCATGCCCGCAGAAACGATGTCCTCGCCCGTTGCCGGGTCGAGAACCGTTTTCAGCCTTTCAAGGACGGCATCACGTCCCAGCGCCACCTCAGGCCTGTCCCTCGATTTCGCCATTAACCTCATGCTTCAGGTCAAGGGCTTCTATCGTCAATACCATTTTGGCCTGGTAGGTTTTTCCGGACGTGTCGCCGGCCTTCCGCATGGCTTCCTCGATCGCCTGCTGGGAGGTCACACCCACCTGTTTCAGGAATTTGCGCATGGACATGTTGAAGTCTTCGCTCACCGGTATCTCCTGTCGTTTTTTGCGCCAAGTTGACGGAAAGGCTCATATAACCTTAGGGTTCGGACATTACCAGCAGCATGGGAGGAAGTGCCATGCGCAGCGGCGCGGTAGCCATGCTGGCGCTTGCAATGCAGACATGGAGCGTGCCGCAATTACTGGCCGAAGACGGCATCCTGCGGTTCAGCGCCCCTGCAAGCCTGACCGAAACCGGGCTGCTGAACTACCTCATTCCCAGATTTTCTCTGAAAACCGGCATCAGGATGAAGCTGGCCGGCGAAGGCGAACCGGCATCCATTCACCTTAACTCCGACGGCAGGGGGAGGCTGGCCTTTTCCGGTCCGCGCAACGACTGGTATCTGGAGATCTCGCGGGGCGACAAGACAGCAACCAGGTTTGAAGACTGGCTGTTCGGCGAAATCGGGCGGCGAACGGTTGCCTCCTTTGCCGTTGAAGGCCAGCAGATGTTCAATCCTGCCGCTGCCCGCAAAAAACAGGCGGCGGTTACAGCCCTCACCGGCGATGCCGTTCTGGGTGAAAGCCTTGCCGAACGCCATTGCGGGCGCTGCCACATGGTCAATGAAAAAACCCGGATGACCACGATCGGCTCGACGCCCTCCTTTGCCCTGATGCGCGGCTTTGCCGACTGGTCCAGCCGTTTCGAAGCGTTCTACTCCCTCAACCCGCACCCATCCTTCACCCTGGTTGAGAATATCACCGAGCCGTTCGGTGAAACGCGCCCGCCGCCGATAGCACCGCTGGAACTGTCGCTGAAGGACATTGAGGCGATCCTCGCCTTTGTACAGACCATCGAGCCGGCCGAACTGGGCTCGCCCCTGAAAGTTCAATAGCCGGCGTCTGCACACAAGATTCCGGAATTCAGTGATCGCGCCGCTTGGACGGGTAGTCTTCCGTCGTCCGTACCCTTGGCCGCTCCCCGGCGGCAAACGGATTGTTCTTTGAGTGATAGGCCGCATTGACCCGGCAATCATCGCACATCTGGATCATTCGGATCGCATCCTGGCTGGCAAACATCGAGTGCTTTCCGGCAAGCTTTTCGGTAATCCGCATCACCGTGGAGCGAACGCCGAACGGCGCGCCGCATTCGATACAGGCAAACGGTTCTTCCTCGTGCACGACCCGATGCGACAGCGCCTCGCTTGAAAGATTCAGTTGCGGTGTGAGTGAAATCGCATTTTCGGGGCAGACATTTGCACAGATGCCGCATTGCAGGCAGGCATCCTCCTGAAAGCGCAATTGCGGCAAGTCGGGATTGTCGGCAAGTGCGCCCGATGGGCAAAGCGATACACAGGAAAGGCAAAGCGTGCAGGCTTCGGTATCGACATCCAGCGAACCGTAGGGCGCCCTTTCCGGCAGGGCGATAACGGCATCTTCCCCGGTAAGCGCCTTGGCCGAAAGCCGGGTGACCTGTCGCCGGGTGCCGATCGGCAGAACCGGCTCACAGGTCACATCCGGCACGGCCTCGGCCCAAAGCAGGTTTTCAAGCGCATCGGGCTCCGCCGGCTCAATCAGCGCCGCCCGCTCGCCACCGGCAATGGCGTTGGCCAAACCGGCCTCATAGGAAAGCCCCTCTCCCTCGGTCGTTGGCGATATCAGCAGCGTCACGGTTGAAAAACCGCTTGCCAGTGCCGCCAGCATTTCCGCATGGCCGAATGCTGCCAGCGAGGATGTTTCCATTGGAACTACATCTGCTGGAAGCCCCTGCCATAACGTGCGCTGAGCCGGATGGCTTCCGCCCCGAAACCGGCATCGTGAACGAGCAGCCGTGGTGCGTCTTTGGAAAGGCTGCGCCAAGTGCCTGCCAATACCTCAAGGCGCTTGAACACGGCTTCAACCGGTGGTGCGTCATAGGAGATCGCCCCCGACGGGCAGACAGCCGAACACGCGCCGCAGCCAGCACAAACCATCGCGTCGACATCAACATGGTCGCCCGCCGGCGAAATCGCGCCGGCAGGACAAAGGTCGAGGCAGCGCGTGCACCCGGTCTTTTGTGCCCGCGAATGGGCGCAGAGCGGCTGGTCCAGCCGCACATAAAGCGGCTTTTCAAACGTGCCCACAAGCTGGGAGGCTTCCACGATTGCTTCAAGGCGCGCTTCCGCGCGTTTGGGATCGGCGCGCAGATAGCCCTCCCGCTTTTCATGTGCAGAAAAAAGCGGCGTTCCGCCGGAAAGATCGAGAATGATGTCGCAGACCGATTGCGCGCCATCTTTCGGAGAGGTCAGCACAGGTTCGCCCCGGCCGCCGCGAATGCGTTCCTGAAAGGCATCGATCCTGACCTGGAAATCTCCAAACGCGCCACTGGCACCAGCGAGCCTGCCGTGAACCACGTCAAAGCGGCGATCATCGCCATTATCCGCCTCGGCGCCCGGCTCCAGCAGTACGGTGACGTTGAGCACATCGCACAATTGCCGGGCAGCACCCAGCGCCACAGCGGTGTCGCCAAGGATCAGGCACAAGCCGGCAGATTCAACATCCCTCACCTTGGTTGGGGGAATTTCCAGCATCGCATCGGCGACCAGAGCCGCCATTTTGGGCGCAACGGGGCGTTCATCCTGCGACCAGCCGGCACGATCGCGCAAATCGACGAAATCGGGCATTTCAGCATCGAGCTCGTCTGCCAGTTCCTCGAAAAAATGCCGTTCCTGCTGGCAGGCGATGATCGCTCCGCCCGCCTTTATTGCCTTTGCCGCAAGCAAGGATTGCTCCATGCACAACGCATGATGAACGCGCGAACAGGCGATCCCGGTCGCTTCCTCCAGTTTTCCCGGATCAATCGTCTGGCTTTCCAGGCAATTGCACAAAATGAGCTTTCGCTCCGCCATGTCCGGCCTTCCAGTTGAGCGGGAAGAGGCAACTCTGCCCTTGCCGCATTAAAACACATGCCCGCCATCTAGGTTGCGTCAGGCGGTCCGTGTCAAGTCTTTACAATCGGTGCCAATTCCTAGCAGATTGAAATAACACCGGCTGCGCGGATGCGGCCGCACAGGACACGCAAAGTGGTGCAATTGGAGACCTCGAAATCCCAATCCATGCCGATGGGCATCGTAATCCGCCGCCTGCCGGGCGTTACCCGCTGGGCAAAATGGGTATGGAAACCCGTCTCCGTGCTGCCCGGCGCAGGCGAAGCGGAATGGCAGATATTGCGGCAGGAAGAAAATGCCGTCGAATACCACGCAGCGACCCTGCCGCTTGAACTTCACCGCACCGACACGGAAGCCTACCGCACCGCCTTGTCCGAAAAGACACCCTCGCTTTATGTCGTCCTGCGCGAAAGCGACTCCCCGGCCCGGCCCATGGAAGTCCTGCTGGTCACCGCTTCTCCCTACGAAGGCCAGGACTACGCCGATACCGGCGAGGAAATCGTCGAGAAAGTACCGATGCCACCGGGGGTCATTGCCTGGATCGATAAATTCGTCCGTCAGCACCATGAAGACGAACGGTTTATCAAACGGCGCCGCGACAAGGCGAACACCGGCAAGATAGAGGACGGCGTCGGCGACGCACGCATCCGCCAATTGACCGATGTCTACCGCACACCCGGGTCAAGACGGGGCAAGAGGTTGCAATGAGCAGGCCGGGAAAGACAGGGAGCGATTTCTGGAGCCGCCGCAAGGCAGCAGTGCGCAAAGCCGAAAAAGAAGAAAAGCAGAGCATCGAAGCTGAAGCCGGAGCAAAACGGCAGACGCAGACGGAGGAAAAGTCCGAAGCACAGATTCTGGAGGAACTGGGGCTTCCAAACCCCGACGAACTTGAGAAAGGCGACGATTTTTCTGCCTTTCTGGCAACCGCCGTACCACAGCGCCTGCGCCGCCGCGCCCTGCGCCGGCTTTGGGCGGTTAACCCCACACTCGCCAATCTCGATGGCCTGATCGATTATGGCGAGGACTACACGGACAAGGCAAACGTCATCGATAACCTTCAGACCACCTATCAGGTTGGCAAGGGAATGCTCGAACACGTCATGAAGCTGGCAGAGGAAAAGCGAGCCGAGGAAACAGACGAAGAAGGCGACGGCTCGAAGGAAAACATGGTGCAGCAATCAACGCCTGACGCTGCGGAAAGTCCCGGAAAAGAAACAGGAAATGACCTATTGACCGGTTCAGACCTTCCATTGCAAACTGAATCAGGCGAAAATGTCGCACCCGCAAAAGAACAAGCACGGTCAGCAGCAGGCGAAAAAGACAGTGAAGAACGGGTGAACCCGAGACGAAGAATGCGGTTCACATACTCGTAACACACTCAAACTGGTAGAATTACAAAGCCGTAAGCCTGTGGCCACCACGATGCGATGGGAGGAGCAGGCTGAATGTCGGCAGTTGAAAAGCTGCACTTTGTCGATCCTGAAGATCAGGCACGCGCCGATCTGTATGATTTCCTCGGCCTGCTTCTGGCAAAACCTGCTGATGCCTCTCTCCTCAATCAGATAGCAGCTCTCAAGAGCAGCCCTACACCGCTTGGCAAATCGATGGACACCCTGTCCCGGCTTGCGGGGGTGACGACAGCCGAAACGGCTGAACGCGAATACAACACCCTTTTCATTGGTCTTGGCCGGGGCGAACTGCTGCCCTTTGCCAGTTATTATCTCACCGGTTTCCTGAACGAAAAGCCGCTCGCCAAATTGCGTGGCGACATGGCAGGGCGCGGCATTGCCCGGGCGCAGGGCAAGCACGAACCGGAGGACGGCATGGCCTCGTTAATGGAAATGATGGGCGGAATGATTGTCGGCCGTTACGGCACGGTAACGCCGCTTGAGGATCAAAAACAGTTTTTCGATGCCCATATCGCCCCTTGGGCCGTGCACTTTTATACCGATTTGGAGGCTTCCAAATCCTCGGTTTTCTATGCAGCGGTTGGCACAATCGGCCGGCAATTCATGGAAATCGAGGAGGAAGCATTCCGGATGCTGACGCGTTGAGTTGTGTTTATCGCTGATCGGCGGGCAACCGCCAGAAAAAGAAGGGAGGGTTATCCTCTATGAGCAAATCCAGCGAGGCGATTTCCGAGAAGGGCAAGGGACGCCGCGACTTCCTTAAAATGGCTGCCTTGTCTGCGCCTGCCGCGGTTGCTGCCGCCGGCACCATGGGCGCTGAAGCCCGGGCTGCGGTGCCCGACCCTGCATCGGAAACGATCCAGGACACCGAGCATACCCGCGCCTATTACGACAGTGCCCGGTTCTAGAACCGGACCCTGCTAACCCCGGCCGATGGTTGCGTGACGCCCGGTGGCCGGATCAAAACAGGCTCCACGGCGCTTGATTGCCGTTACAGGAGGAAACCATGCTTAGGAAAAAGACCAATGGGGTTGCGCGACGCCCCCAGGGTGCAAGTATCCTGCACGAAACGGTCAGCAAACCGGTTGACCGCCGGGCCTTTCTGAAGGGTTCGGGAATTGCGGTAGGCGGCTTGGCCGCGATTACCGCAACCGGTGGTTCGGTTACAAAAGCTCAGGCACAAAATGCCGAGAGCGGTGCTGTGGAAACCGTAAAATCCGTCTGCACCCACTGTTCGGTGGGATGTACCGTCATTGCCGAAGTTTCCAACGGCGTTTGGGTCGGGCAGGAGCCCGGCTGGGACAGCCCGTTCAACCTGGGCGCTCACTGCGCCAAGGGTGCCTCGGTACGCGAACACGCCCATGGCGAACGCCGCCTGAAATATCCGATGAAGAAGGAAGGCGGCGAGTGGAAGCGCATCAGCTGGGAAGAAGCCATCAACGAAATCGGCGATGGCATGATGAAAATCCGCGACGAGAGCGGTCCCGACAGCGTTTACTGGCTCGGTTCGGCCAAGCACAGCAATGAGCAGGCCTATCTGTTCCGCAAGTTTGCTGCCTATTGGGGCACGAACAACGTCGATCACCAGGCCCGCATTTGTCACTCCACCACCGTTGCAGGCGTT
The DNA here is from genome assembly GCF_001953055.1 of Salaquimonas pukyongi. Taxonomy (NCBI): domain Bacteria; kingdom Pseudomonadati; phylum Pseudomonadota; class Alphaproteobacteria; order Hyphomicrobiales; family Salaquimonadaceae; genus Salaquimonas; species Salaquimonas pukyongi. The sequence goes on from NZ_CP019044.1 coordinate 2,796,117, forward strand.
GCGAACACATGGGGCTACGGCGCCATGACCAACTCCTACAACGACATCCACAATTCGAAAGCCATTTTCATCATCGGCGGCAATCCGGCCGAAGCCCATCCGGTTTCGCTGCTGCACGTGCTGCGGGCCAAGGAGCAGAACAATGCACCGCTCATTGTCTGCGACCCGCGTTTTACGCGCACCGCCGCCCATGCCGATGAATTCGTCCGTTTCCGGCCGGGAACCGACGTCGCCCTGGTCTGGGGCATTTTGTGGCACATCTTCGACAATGGCTGGGAGGACAAGGAGTTCATCCGCACCCGCGTGTGGGGCATGGATCAGATCCGCGCCGAAGTCGCCAAGTGGACGCCGGAAGAAACCGAACGCGTTACCGGCACGCCGGGCAGCCAGTTGAAGCGCGTTGCGCGCACCCTGGCCAACAACCGTCCGGGCACCGTGATCTGGTGCATGGGCGGCACCCAGCACACCAATGGCAACAACAACACCCGCGCCTACTGCATTCTGCAGCTGGCGCTTGGCAATATGGGCGTTTCCGGCGGCGGTACCAACATCTTCCGCGGCCATGACAACGTGCAGGGCGCAACGGACCTTGGAGTCCTGAGCCACACCCTGCCGGGCTATTACGGCCTGTCAGCAGGTGCCTGGGGCCACTGGGCACGGGTTTGGGAGGAAGATCCGGACTGGCTCAAGGGTCAGTTTGCCACGGTGAAAGGCGCCGATGGCAAGGACAAGAACCTCATGAACCTGACCGGCATTCCGGTCAGCCGCTGGATCGATGGTGTCCTGGAAGAGCCGGACAACATGGATCAGCCGAACAACGTTCGGGCCATGGTGCTTTGGGGCCACGCCCCCAATTCCCAGACGCGCGGCAAGGAAATGAAAACCGCGATGGAAAAGCTCGACATGCTGGTCGTCGTCGACCCGTATCCGACCGTTTCCGCCGTGCTTCACGACCGCACTGACGGGGTGTATCTCCTGCCGGCCTCTACCCAGTTCGAGACCTATGGTTCGGTAACCGCGTCCAACCGCTCGCTGCAGTGGCGGGACAAGGTGGTCGATCCGGTTTTCGAAAGCCTGCCCGATCACACGATCATGGCCAAGTTCGCCAAGAAATTCGGCTGGGCAGACCGCTTCCTCCGCAACATCGAAATGGGAGAAAACGACGAGCCGAACATCGAGGACATCACCCGCGAGTTCAACCGCGGGCTTTGGACCATCGGCTATACCGGCCAGTCGCCAGAGCGTATCAAGTCGCACATGGCCAACCAGCATACCTTCGACAGGACAACCTTGCAGGCGATTGGCGGTCCCAATGATGGCGAGTATTACGGCATGCCCTGGCCTTGCTGGGGGACGCCGGAAATGAAGCATCCGGGAACACCGAACCTCTACGACATGTCGAAACCGGTAGGCGAAGGCGGCCTTTGTTTCCGCGCCCGCTTCGGCGTGGAACGCGACGGCGACAACCTGCTTGCCGAAGGCGTTTACAATCCGGGTGCTGAAATCCAGGACGGTTATCCCGAGTTCACGATGCAGATGCTGATGGACCTGGGATGGGATGGCGATCTCACCGATGATGAGAGGACTGCGATCGATGCCGTTGCCGGACCGAAAACGAACTGGAAGACCGACTTGTCGGGCGGTATACAGCGCGTTGCCATCAAGCATGGCTGCGCTCCCTTCGGCAACGCCAAGGCGCGCGCCGTGGTCTGGACCTTCCCCGATCCGGTGCCGTTGCATCGTGAGCCGCTCTACACGCCAAGGCGCGATCTCGTTGCCGACTATCCGACCTATGAGGACCGCAAGTTCTACCGCTTGCCGACCCTCTACGCTTCGATCCAGAAAAAGGATTTCTCGAAAGACTATCCGATCATTCTGACTTCGGGGCGGCTCGTCGAGTACGAGGGCGGTGGCGAGGAAAGCCGCTCCAACCCGTGGCTGGCTGAATTGCAGCAGGATATGTTCGTCGAGATCAATCCGCGCGATGCCAACAATCTGGGTCTGCGCGACGGTTCGCAGGTTTGGGTCGAGGGGGCCGAAGGCGCCAAGGTCAAGGTCATGGCCATGGTTACCGAAAGGGTCGGTGAAGGCGTTGCCTTCATGCCGTTCCACTTCGGCGGCCATTTCGAGGGCAAGGACCTCAGGGACAAGTACCCCGACGGCGCCGACCCCTATGTCCTGGGCGAGAGCAGCAACACAGCTCAAACCTACGGCTATGATTCGGTAACCCAGATGCAGGAGACGAAAGCGACTCTCTGCAAAATCACCGCAGCATAAGGAGAGATCACGATGGCTAGAGCTAAATTCCTTTGTGACGCCGAACGCTGCATCGAGTGCAATGCCTGTGTCACAGCGTGCAAGAACGAGCATGAAGTGCCATGGGGCATCAACCGCCGCCGGGTGGTTACCATCAACGATGGCAAGCCCGGTGAACGGTCGATCTCCGTGGCCTGCATGCATTGTTCGGATGCGCCGTGTATGGCGGTCTGTCCGGTGGATTGCTTCTACCAGACCGATGACGGCGTGGTGCTCCACTCCAAGGATCTTTGCATCGGCTGCGGCTATTGCTTCTATGCGTGCCCCTTCGGCGCGCCGCAATATCCCCAGGCCGGCAATTTCGGCTCGCGCGGAAAGATGGACAAATGCACTTTCTGCGCCGGCGGTCCGGAAGAGAACAATTCCCAGGCGGAATTCCAGAAATACGGCCGCAACCGTATTGCAGAAGGCAAACTGCCGATCTGTGCGGAGATGTGCTCGACAAAGGCACTGCTTGCCGGCGACGGCGACGTTGTCTCGGGCATTTACCGTGAGCGTGTCGTCGCCCGCGGCTTTGGTTCCGGCGCCTGGGGATGGGGTACGGCCTATGGCCAGAAGGGCGGCTGACCACACCGGCGCCGCGCAACCACCATTGCCTCGGGCAGCCATGGCACAAACGCGGAACGGCCTTGCCGGCCGCTCCGCCCGTACCATAGCGAACCATACCGAATGATGAGCATAAGGGGACCGGACATGGCTCGGCTCACACTTGCCTTTGTCTTTGTGATCGGCCTGTTTTTCCAGGCCCTGTTTTTCCAGGCGATGGCCCAGGAAACGGGCAATGGTGAAAGCGCCGACCGGTCATCGACCGGTGGTGCGCAGACACTTGAAGACATCCTCAAGCGCCAGCGCGGCGAAATGATCGACGATTCGTTCCGCCGCAGCGCAACCGGCGATCCGGACACTGCGGCGGGCATCGCTTCTCAACTGGGCACGCTGGGCGGTGCATCGGATCCAGAATTGTGGCGGGCGCTGCGCTACGGTTCTGCAGACATCACCGTCTCCAGCGGCGGTGAAGTGGCAACGGTCCTGATGCAGGATGGCGGTATGCGCTGGCTCAACTGGCGCCAGGGCCCGCTGGCAAAGTGGGGCGGTTATCTGCTGCTTGCAACGCTTGCCCTCCTCATCCTGTTCTACCTGATCCGTGGCCGCATTCGTATCGACGGCAAGAAGACCGGACGCACGATCACCCGGTTTGAAACAGTTGAGCGCTTTGGACACTGGCTGCTGGCGGGCTCGTTCATTCTGCTCGGCATTACCGGCCTGATCACCCTGTTCGGCCGCTCTGCGCTCATTCCGCTGATCGGCAAGGATGCATTCGCTACCCTCGCCATCGGTTCCAAATGGATACACAACAACGTGTCCTGGGCCTTCATGCTTGCCCTGATAATGGTGTTCGTCATGTGGATTGTGCACAACCTGCCCGACCGCACGGACCTGAACTGGCTGGCCAAGGGCGGCGGCCTGTTCAAGAAGGGCGTTCACCCTCCGGCAAAGAAATTCAATGCCGGGCAGAAGCTGATTTTCTGGTCGGTGATCCTGCTTGGCGTGTCAGTGTCGGCATCCGGTCTTTCGCTGCTCTTTCCCTTTGAATTGCCGATGTTTGCAGCAACGTTCGACACGTTGAATGCGACCGGCGTTCCGCAGCTGATCGGCCTGGGCGAGTTGCGCTCCGAGCTGGCTCCCCATGAAGAGATGCAATATGCCCAGCTTTGGCACGCCATCATCGCGTTTCTGATGATGGCCATTGTGATCGCCCACATTTACATCGGCTCGGTCGGCATGGAAGGCGCATTTGACGCCATGGGCTCCGGCGAGGTGGAAGAACAGTGGGCCCGCGAACACCACAGCCTGTGGGTGGATGAAGTAAAATCAGCCAAGGGACGCAAGGCAGCTGCCGGAAAACCTGCTCCGGCCGAATAGCAGGCATTGCGAGCCGGGCCACAAGGCTGCACGGCTGAATACACAGAAAGGGAGCCAAGCGGCGTTTTCTTGGACATGGCAGTGCCCCCTCACGGTGTGTTTTCCGCCATTGCGGCAATCCTTTCGCTGTTCCTTGTTATGGGCAAGGCACAAGCTGCCGACTTCTACACCTTGAAAGGCCATGGCGGTCCGGTAATGGACGTCGCCGTTTCGGCCCATACCGGAGATGTCGCCTCGGCCAGCTTCGACAATTCCGTCGGTCTCTGGCGCCAGCGCAATCCGAAATGGCTGGAAGGCCATGAAGCCGCCGTCAACGTGGTCGAAATCATCGGCCCGGACAAACTGGCATCGGGTGGTGACGACTTCTCCATTGTCATCTGGGATTTGGCTACCGGCAGCCATCAGCGCCTGGCAGGCCACAAGGGCAAGGTCATTGACCTTGCCGTTTCGCCGGACAAACGCCTGCTTGCTTCGGCAAGCTGGGACGGCAGCATTGGCTTATGGCCGCTCGATCAGCCAGATGAGGAAGAAGGCGCCAACACACCGGTCTTTCTCCAGGGCCATACCGCCGGCGTCAACGCACTCGCATTCTCTTCAGATGGCAGAACGCTCTATTCCGCCTCTGTTGACGGCACCATCCGTCTTTGGGACCTCACCACGAAAAGCGCAAAACAGATCCTGGTCCAGAACGGTTTCGGCATCAACGTGATTGCACTTGGCGGGCAGGATGATGCCGGCAAGGAACGGTGGATTGCCTATGGCACGGTCGATGGTATCACCCGCATCATCGACCTTGGCAGCGGCAGGGAGATCCAGGATTTTACCCTTGATCGCAGGCCCATCCTCTCAATGGCGCTCAACGCCGATGGGAAACGGCTCGCAACCGGGGACGGGCATGGCTATATCACCGTTTTCGAAACACGGAACTGGCGCATCGAACGCGATTTCAAGGCAGCACTCAGGGGCCCTATCTGGGCGCTTGCCTTCAGCCCGGATGGCAGTACGATTCTTGCAGGAGGGATCGAGAACATCGTTTATGCCTGGCCAATCGAAAGCCTCTCGGAACATCAGCCGATGGCGGCAAGCACGCCGAGTTTTTTGCGTTCTCCGCGGGAAATGGACAATGGCGAACGGCAGTTCGCGCGCAAGTGTTCGATCTGCCATTCCCTGACCGGCGGCAGCGCGCGGAAAGCCGGGCCAAGCCTGCATCGGCTTTTTGGCAGAAAGGCCGGCACGCTGCCCGGCTACAATTACTCCGATACCCTTGTGAACTCAAAAGTGGTATGGAACGAAACCACCGTCGACCTGCTGTTTGCCGAGGGGCCGGACGTCTATGTTCCGGGCAGCAAGATGCCCATGCAGCGCATAACAGGACCACAGGACAGAAAAGACCTTGTGGATTTCCTGAAGGAAGCAACCAGATGACCCGGGAGGGCTCACATGAAAGCCATGTTTTTTGCCTTTGTTGCGATTTTCGTCATTGCCGTTGGGGCAAACCTGATTCTCGACGGCATGGGTTTTTCAAGCGCTGAGAACAGCACCAGCGCCTCTGTACGGTTAGGCAATTAGGGGCCTGCACCCCATGACGGCAGGAATTGCTTTCAGCCCTGGTGTGGCAGAGCAACGGCGTTTTTGAAGGTCGAGCATGTCATCAGCAGGCAAGTCCCCATCCATGATAACCCGCCGGAAATTCATTGCAGGCGCGGCGGCGGGCATGGCGGTACCAACGTTTCCGCAGGCGGCATTTGCGCAGGATATCACCATAGAAGCAAAGCCGTCGACGGCCCAGCTGGTTCCTGCCGAATATGGGCAAACCGGTGTGTGGGCCTATGACGGCATGGTACCGGGCACCCCCTTGCGGCTTCAGCAGGGAGAAAGGCTGCGACGGGTTCTCGTAAACCGGCTGGATCAGCCGACCACAATCCACTGGCACGGCATCCGGCTGGAAAACGCGATGGATGGCGCAGCCGGCCTTACCCAGGAAGCGGTGGCACCCGGCGGGCAGTTTTCATATGACTTCGTGGCAAAGGATGCCGGAACCTATTGGTATCATCCCCATCGCAACTCGCTGGAACAGGTGGCGCGCGGGCTGTCCGGTCCGCTCATCGTGGAAGAACACGAAGCGCCGGATGTCGATGAAGACCTGACCTTGCTGATTCAGGATTGGCGGCTCGATCAAGAAGCGCAGATCGTAGCGGATTTTGCCAACATGCATGACATGGCCCATGCCGGCCGGATCGGAAATCACCTGACGGTCAACGGTCTTCCCGAATTCAGGACGCCGGCAAAAACCGGTCAGCGCTTGCGGCTGCGCATCATCAACGCCGCCTCGGACCGCATTCTGCGTCTGGGTGCAAAGGGCTTGACGGGATACGTGGTGGCGCTGGACGGCATGCCGCTACAAAAGCCCGAAGCCCTTACCGAAATAGTATTGGCACCGGCTCAGCGCGCTGACCTGTTCGCCGACATTGCTGCAGAACCCGGGGAAACGGCTCACCTGACGTCCATCGAACGTCAGGGCACTTTTTCGCTCGCCGCCTTTTCCGTTAGCGGCAGGGACGGAACAACCCTTCGCCCTGCTCCTCAATCCCTGCCCCCCAATCCGGTTGCCGTGCCATCGCTCAAGAACGCCAGAACCCTTGAACTGGTCATGGAAGGTGGTGCAATGGGCCGGATGGCAGCTGCCAGAACAGCTGACGGAAAGACCCGTTCCATGCGCGAACTGATCGGTCAGGGCATGGCCTGGGCGTTCAACGGCGTGGCGGGAATGCCCGACCGGCCCCTTGCCGATCTTGACCTCGGGGAAGAGGTCCGCATGCTCTTGTCAAACCAGACCGCATGGCCGCATGCCATGCATCTGCACGGCCACCATTTTCAGGAAGTGAAAGACAAAACGCCCGGTCCCTTGCGCGACACGATTTTGGTAATGCCGCAGGAAAAACGCGAAATTGTCTTTGTCGCCGACAATCCCGGAAAGTGGATGTTTCACTGCCACATGCTGTCTCACCAGGCGGCTGGCATGATGAGTTGGGTGAACGTAATTTCCTGATTTTAAAAGACTTTTTCTACCTGTATTTCTCGTTATAAGAGAGCTCCCTCAAACTGCCCGCCTATATTGCATATTCCACAAAGCCTGTTGCTTTTGTCCGTGGAATGGGCTTTCTTTCAACCAATGTTGCACGACAAACGTCGCAACCCGCTGCCTTTTCCAGGCGGTGTGTAACAATCAAAAAAGTAATTCTCACTGGGAGAACCTATCAACATGACTAAGATCAAGACACTGCTTGCCACCACCATTCTCGCTACGGGATTGGCGACGGGTGCAAGCGCAAAAACGCTTGTCTATTGCTCGGAAGGCTCGCCGGAAGGCTTCGATACGGCTCTGTATACGGCCGGCACGACATTCGATGCTTCTTCCAAGCCGATCTACAACCGACTGGTTGAGTTCGAACGCGGCACCACGCAGGTGAAGCCTGGCCTGGCTGAAAGCTGGGAAGTTTCCGACGATGGCACCGAATATACCTTCAAACTGCGCTCGGGCGTAAAATTCCACACCACCGACTACTTCACCCCGTCGCGCGAATTCAATGCGGACGACGTGGTATTCTCCTTCGAACGTCAGCTCAGCAAGGACAATCCGTATCACACCTATGTGGACGGCGCGAGCTGGGAATACTTCAACGGCATGTCGATGCCCGATCTCATCAAGTCGATCGAAAAGGTCGACGACATGACGGTCAAGTTCGTGCTGACCCGCCCGGAAGCTCCGTTCATCGCCAACCTTGCCATGGACTTCGCTTCGATCGTTTCGAAGGAATACGCCGACAAGCTGGCCGGAGAGGACAACAAGTCAGACATGAACCAGAAGCCGGTGGGCACGGGCCCGTTCCAGTTCGTCGCCTATCAGCCTGACGCGGTCATCCGCTACAAGGCATTTGCCGACTACTGGGACGGCAAGCAGCCGATCGACGATCTGGTCTTCGCCATCACCACCGATGCCTCGGTGCGCCAGCAGAAGCTGACCAGCGGCGAATGCCATGTCATGCCCTATCCGAACCCTGCCGACATTGAAGCGCTGAAGGGCAATGCCGATCTGCAGATGATGGAACAGCAGGGCCTAAACGTTGGCTATCTTGCCTACAACACCAAGGTTGCGCCGTTTGACAATGCCAAGGTGCGCAAGGCGCTGAACATGGCCATCAACAAGCAGGCCATTCTCGACGCGGTATTCCAGGGAGCAGGCCAGGCGGCCAAGAACCCGATCCCGCCGACCATGTGGTCATACAACGATGCCATCGAGGATGACCCATACGATCCGGAAGGCGCCAAGGCGATGCTGGAAGAGGCAGGCGTCAGCGATCTTTCCATGAAAGTATGGGCAATGCCGGTGCAGCGTCCCTACAACCCGAATGCCCGCCGCATGGCCGAGCTGATCCAGGAAGACTTCGCCAAGATCGGCGTGACCGTGGAAATCGTGTCCTATGAATGGGGCGAGTATCTGCAGCGCTCGAAAGCGGAAGACCGCGATGGCGCCGTCCTGCTTGGCTGGACCGGCGACAATGGCGACCCGGACAACTTCCTGGCTGTCCTGCTGGGTTGTGACGCCGTGGGCGGCTCCAACCGTGCACAGTGGTGCAATGAGGAGTTTGACGGCCTGATCAAGAAGGCAAAGTCAGGCTCGCAGGAAGAACGCACCAAACTCTATGAAGAAGCTCAGGTCGTCTTCAAGCGGGAAGCCCCATGGGCAACCATTGCCCATTCGGTCGTCTTCATGCCGATGAGCAAGAAGGTTACCGGTTATGTGATGGACCCGCTGGGCGGCCACTGGTTCGACGGCGTGGACCTCGCCGAGTAATCGGCAAAACCAAACCCTTCGAACCGGGGCGGAAGAAATTCCGCCCCGGTTTGCCAATGCCGGCAGCCTTGACTGCACAGGTGGCGCCGGTGGCTGGGGACTGAAAACCGGATGTTTCGTTTTTTTCTATACCGGCTGGCACTGCTGATCCCGACCTTCATCGGAGTATCGATTGTTGCCTTTGCCTTCATTCGCATGCTGCCGGGGGATCCGATCCTGCTTCTGGCCGGAGAACGCGGCATGACCGAAGAGCGCTATCAACAACTGCAAACGCTCTATGGTTTCGACCAGCCCATTTTCGTTCAGTATTTCAACTATGCCGCCGACATCCTGTCGGGTGACTTCGGCACCTCCATCGTCACCAAACGGCCGGTGCTCGAGGAGTTTTTCACGCTTTTCCCGGCGACGATCGAACTGTCGCTTTGCGCCATCATCGTCGCCACCGCCATCGGCATTCCCGCCGGCATCATCGCTGCGGTAAAGCGCGGCTCCTGGCTTGATCAGTCCATCATGGGCGCAGCCCTGGTCGGGTATTCCATGCCGATCTTCTGGTGGGGCCTGCTGCTGATCATCTTCTTTTCCGGCATGCTGCAACTGACCCCTGTTTCGGGCCGCATCTCGCTGCTTTACTATTTCGAACCGGTAACCGGGTTCATGCTGATCGACAGCCTTCTGTCCGGCCAGAAAGGCGCCTTCACATCAGCGCTCAGCCATCTTGTCTTGCCTACGATCGTGCTGGCAACGATCCCTCTGGCCGTCATCGCCCGCCAGACGCGCTCTGCCATGCTTGAGGTGCTCGGTGAAGACTATGTGCGCACTGCCCGCTCCAAGGGACTTTCGCCGTTTCGCGTCATCGGCATACATGCCCTGCGCAACGCATTGATCCCGGTCGTCACCACCATCGGCCTTCAGGTCGGAGTACTTCTCGCCGGCGCCATTTTGACCGAGACGATCTTTTCCTGGCCGGGCATCGGCAAATGGATGGTGGATTCCGTCTTCAAGCGCGACTACTCGGTGGTGCAGGGTGGCCTGCTGCTGATCGCGGCGATCATCATGATCGTCAACCTGCTGGTTGACATGCTCTACGGGCTCATCAACCCGCGGATACGGCGATAGGAAGACGGCGAACAATGACAGCAACCAACAGCCAGCCTTCCAGCCCAACCGCCACCGGCGCTCCGGTCACCGCAGGGGCCATGCGGCGCGCGATGCTGAAGGAGTTCTGGTTTTACTTTTCCCAGAACAAGGGCGCGGTAATCGGCCTGGCGGTCTTCGCGCTGATCGTGCTGATAGCCCTTGCAGCACCGCTTATCGCTCCGCACAGTCCCACGCTGCAGAACCGCGGCGCCCTGCTTCTACCTCCTTTCTGGCAGGAAGGCGGCAGCACTTCCTATCCGCTGGGAACCGATGCCGTAGGCCGCGACATGCTTTCCAGGCTGATCTACGGTGCCCGCTTTTCACTGTTCATCGGTCTTGTTGTGGTTACCCTTTCAGTATCGGTCGGCGTTTTTGTCGGCCTTGTCGCCGGCTTCTTCCGCGGCTGGGTCGATACCGCGATCATGCGCCTGATGGACGTCATCCTCGCCTTTCCTTCCCTTTTGCTCGCCCTGGTATTGGTTGCCATTCTGGGGCCCGGCCTGATGAATGCGATGATCGCCATTGCCCTCATCCTGCAGCCGCATTTCGTTCGCCTTACCCGTGCCGCAGTGCTGAGTGAACGCGAACGCGAATACGTCATAGCCTCACGGGTCGCCGGTGCCGGCATTGCGCGTTTGATGTTCATCACCATCCTGCCCAACTGCCTGGCACCGCTGATCGTTCAGGCAACCTTGTCATTCTCTACCGCCATTCTCGATGCCGCCGCTCTTGGCTTTCTGGGCATGGGGGCGCAGCCACCAACCCCCGAATGGGGCACCATGCTGGCTGAAGCACGTGAATTCATCCTGCGCGCCTGGTGGGTGGTGACCTTCCCCGGCCTTGCAATCCTCACAACGGTACTTGCGATCAACCTGATGGGCGACGGGCTGCGCGATGCGCTCGACCCCAAATTGAAGCAGAGTTGAACCATGGCCTTGCTAGAGATTGAAAATCTGACCGTCAGCTTCAAGACCTCCACCGGTCCGTTCAAGGCCGTGGATGGTGTGTCGCTCACCTGCGATGAAAGCGAAATTCTTTCAATCGTCGGTGAGTCCGGGTCCGGAAAATCCGTTTCCATGCTGGCGCTGATGGGCCTGCTGCCCTGGACCGCTACCGTCACCGCCGATCGCATGCAGTTCGACGGCCGCGAGATGCTGGCGCTAAGCGCCCGCCAGCGGCGCAAGATCATCGGAAGAGACATTTCGATGATATTCCAGGAGCCCATGTCGAGCCTTAACCCGTGCTTTACCGTCGGCTTCCAGATCGGCGAAATGCTGCGCCTGCATCTGGGCATGGACCGCGCCGCCCGCCGCGAGCGCACCATCGAATTGTTAAATCTGGTTGGCATTCCCGCACCCGAAGACCGGCTTTCCCAGTTTCCTCATCAGCTTTCGGGCGGCATGAGCCAGCGCGTCATGATCGCCATGGCGCTCTCATGCAATCCCAAACTGCTGATTGCCGATGAGCCCACCACCGCACTCGACGTCACCATTCAGGCACAGATCCTGGATCTTCTTGTCTCCCTTCAGCGCGACAAGGGCATGGGCCTTATTCTCATCACCCATGACATGGGCGTCGTTGCAGAGACTGCCGAACGGGTACAGGTGCAATATGCCGGCCAGAAGGTCGAGGAGCAGCCGGTCAAGGGCCTGTTTTCCGATCCCCATCATCCCTACACATCAGCGCTTCTTTCCGCTCTGCCCGAACGGGCATTGCGCCGCGGCCGCCTGCCCTCCATTCCCGGTGTCGTGCCGGGCCAGGACGACCGGCCTCCAGGCTGCCTGTTCGCGCCGCGCTGCAGCTATGCAACCGCGCAATGCGACAGGCAAGTGAAACGGCAGGGCGCCAAACTCGGTTTCGCCCTCTGCAACTATCCCCTTGTAAAGGGCAAACCGAAAAACCATCCCGGGCATGAGGAGGTTACGGCATGAGCAAGGTGGTTGCCGAAGCTGAAAACCTCAAACGGTATTACACCGTCAATCAGGGCATGTTCCGTGATCAGGCCACCGTAAAGGCACTCAACGGCGCCTCGTTCACGCTTGAAGCCGGCAAGACACTTGCCGTGGTCGGAGAATCCGGCTGCGGCAAGTCGACCCTTGCCCGGCTGATTACGATGATTGAGGAGCCTACTGACGGTAAGCTCATCATCGATGGCGAACCTGTCCGGCTGGGGGATGCGGAACTGCGCCGCAAAATCCAGATCGTGTTTCAAAATCCTTATGGCTCGCTCAACCCGCGCCAGAAGGTCGGAGCGATCCTGGAAGAGCCGCTCAAGATCAATACCAGCGACGATGCGGCCACCAGACGCCAAAAGGCATTTGCGATGATGGAACGCGTCGGACTGCGGCCCGAACACTATGAGCGTTATCCGCACATGTTTTCCGGCGGCCAGCGCCAGCGCATCGCCATCGCCCGCGCGCTGATGCTCAATCCGAAAATCCTCGTGCTCGACGAGCCGGTTTCCGCGCTCGATGTTTCCATTCAGGCGCAAGTCCTCAACATTCTGATGGATTTGCAGCAGGAGATGGGGCTTGCCTACATCTTCATCAGCCATGACCTTTCCGTCGTCCGCCACATCGCGGACGACATCATGGTCATGTATCTTGGCAAACCGGTCGAAACCGGTCCCGCCGAAACGGTCTTCGCCAATCCGCGCCATCCCTACACCGCCGCCCTGCTCTCGGCGACACCATCGGCCGATCCGGCCGGTGAAAAGCAGCGCATTAAGCTGGAAGGCGAATTGCCCTCTCCCCTAAATCCGCCTCCCGGCTGTCCGTTCAACCCGCGTTGCTGGCGTGTTCTGGATGAATGCCGCCAGGTGGAGCCCGAACTGGAAGGCAGCGGAGATCACAAGGTCGCCTGCTTCAACCAGATGGACGGCACCGATGGATAGCCGTGCCTGCTGAAAGGGCATCCCGGCGGCCATATGCGCTCTGCCGCTCCTGGATGTTTGTTCCAGGCGCCGATGAAGCGCTGCTTCACAAGGCAGCCCACTGTGGCGCGGATGTGCTCATCCAGGAGCTGGAGGACTTCACGCCACCTGAAAAGCGCAACACCGCCCGCACGCTTGCCAAAGATACCCTTGATGCCTGGCGGGCAGGCGGTGCCCTTGCCGCAGTGCGCATCAACCCCATGGCCACAGACGGTGCCTCTGACCTTGCCGCGGTCATGGACGGGGCACCCGACATTGTTGCCCTGCCCAAGGTGCGCCATGCCGCTCATGTCCTGGAACTGGACGAAGCCGTCACCTCTCATGAAACACGGCTCGGCCTGAAACCCGGCACGACCAAACTGCTTCCCAATGTGGAATCTGCGGAAGGACTGGTGAACACCCTTGCCATAGCCACGGCCAGCAAACGGGTCGTTGGATGCCTGCTGGCGTCGGAAGACCTTGCTGCCGATCTGGGCGCGGAAAGGCTGCCCGACGGCAGCGAACTCGACTACGCACGCCAGCGCTTTTTGATCGAATGCCGCGCTGCCAATGTTCTCGCCATCGACTGCCCCTTTACCTGGTCCGACAATGATGGGGTTACCGCAGATACGAGGCGGGCCCGCCGTTGGGGTTATCGTGCAAAGAGCGCTGTTTGCCTTGAGCATGCACCGTTGATCAACACCGTACTCACCCCCGGCGAGCGCGAAATCGTGGAGGCCAAACGCATTGTAGCTGCGTTCGAGACGGCAAGGGCTGAAGGCGGGGTGAACGTTGAACTGGATGGTTCCCTGCTGGAAGTCCCCACCTACACGGCAGCCCGTCGGCTGCTGGAGCGTGCCGAGGCATTTCGAGAGTTTGAATAAGACAGGGCGTGCCGGACTCAGAACAGTGCGTTCGGCAGCCAGGTTGAAACCGCCGGCAGCATCCAGACCAGCAGCATGCCCACCACCTGCAGCACGATGAACGGCGCGACCCCGGCATAGATGTGGCCTGTGGTGACTTCCTTCGGCGCAGCGCCACGCAGATAAAACAGTGAAAAGCCGAAGGGCGGCGTCAGAAAGCTTGTCTGCAGGTTGATTGCCAGCAAAATTCCGAGCCAAAGCGGATCGTGTCCCATCAGGATCAGTGTGGGCGCCACCAGTGGAAGCACAATTACCGATATCTCGACGAAATCGAGGAAAAAGCCGAGAATGAAGATGAACGCCATGGAAAACAGCAATGCACCGGTCGCACCGCCCGGCATCGACTGCAGGATTTCGGCAACCCGCTCTTCTCCGCCAAGGCCGATAAAAACCAGGGAGAACATCCCGGCAGCAAGAATGGTAGCGAAAATCATCGATGTCATGGTCAAGGTCGCATCGGCAACCCCGTGCAGCACACGCCTTTTCCACAGCACATACAGCGCCAGAAGGATCGCGATGGCCCCTGACAGCGTCAGCACGATGTAAAATCCGCCGGCAAGATAGGAGCCGATGCCAAGATCGCTGCGCTGAAGCCGGACCGGGAAAAAGCCGACACAGATGGCAAGCACCAATAGCGCGATGGTGCCGGTCAGGATAAGCCGGGGGCTGAAACCGGTGCGAATCCCCGCCATCAGGATTGCTCCCACCGCACCGACGGATGCTGCTTCCGTCGGTGTCGCAACACCCCCAAGAATTGCCCCCAGAACCGCCACGATAAGCAGAATGGGCGGCATCATGGCAGAAAGCACCTTGCTCAGTTCAGGCCGGCCTTCTTCAAGATCGGCCGGCGGCATGTCATCAGGCCGCACAATGCCCCGCCCCACGATGTATAGAAGATAAACCGCAACCAGAACGAGGCCGGGAATTAGCGCTGCGGCAAAAAACTGTCCGACCGAAAGCGCTTCGACGGCAAACTTGCCTTGCTCGTATTGTGCTTGCTGAAAGGCGTTCGACATCACATCTGCAAGAATGATCAGCAGCGTGGAAGGCGGAATGATCTGGCCCAGCGTGCCAGCGGTACATACGATGCCCGATGCGATCCGCGGGTTGTAGCCTGCTCTCAACATGGTGGGCAGGGCAATCAGTCCCATGGCGACAACCGTTGCCCCGACAATTCCGGTGGAGGCGGCAAGCAGCGTGCCCACCAGCACAACCGAAATTCCAAGCCCGCCGCGCAACTGGCCGAAAACGCGTGCTGCCGTATCGAGCAATTCCTCTGCAATCCGGCTTTTTTCAAGCACCGCCCCCATCAGAACGAAAAGGGGAATGGCGATCAGCACCTGATTGCTCAACAGCCCGAACACCCGCGGTCCCACCGCCCCGAGCAGGGAAATGTCCATAACCCCCAGCACCCACCCCAGATAGGCAAAGATCACCGCAACACCGGCAATGGAAAAGGCAACGGGAAAGCCCAGCAATATGGCGCCCATCAGGGAGGCGAACATGAGCAGATCGAGATACTGGCTCATGTTTCGTCCCGCACGAGCGTAAGGCGGATCAGCAGGGAAAGAGACTGCAACATCAACAGGATGCAGAAGGCCGGGATCAGCGTTTTCAAGAGAAATACGGCCTTGATGCCGCCAACCGAAATCGGGCCTTCAAGAATGCGCCATGAACTGGCGACCGATGGCCACGACCAGTAAAGCAGTACAAGCATGGAAGGAAACAGCAGAACGAGATGGCCAAACACATTGAGCCGGCGCTTCCCCTCTTCATCCCATGCGGCATAGAAAACATCAACCCGGACATGCTTGTCGACCAGCAGCGTGTAAGCAGCCCCCAGCATGAACAGGGTGGAATGCATGTAGAGCACGCTTTCCTGAGCGGCGATCGAGTTGAAGCCGAAAACGTACCGGCCGACAACAATGGCGAACTGCACAAGCACCATGGCAAGCGCGAGCCACCGCACAAGGCTGGCTGTCAGCCTGCTGACGGCATCCAACATGTCGGCCAGCTTGCCCATTCATTCCCCGCAGTGGCTATTTTGAAAGATGCCGGTGCGCAGCTTTCCACGCACCGGCAGGATGATCAATACCCCATGACGGATGCCCGGGCATTCATCTGCCCGTTATCGGCATAGGTCATGTAGCCACCCACGAGATCGCGATAGCTGACAAAGCTCTCGGCAATGCGCTTGACGAGTTCGTCATCATCCTGGCGCAGTTCGTCGATGACCTCCGCCGCCGCTTTGCCCATGGCTGCGATTACGTCGTCAGGCAGTTTCTTGACCTGAACGCCATGCTCGGCAACAAGCGCCTTCAGCGACTGGGCGTGCTTGGTCGTGTACTCCGTCCAGACGGGATTGTAGAGGCTTTCGCAGGCAAGAGAGACAGCCTGTTTGAGATCGTCCGGCAGATCGCCAAATGCCTCAGCATTGACGCCGCACTCTTCCGCCGAGGACGGTTCGCCGACACCAGGCCAGTAGTAGTTCTTGGCGACCTGATAAAAGCCGAGTGCCGAATCCGTCCACGGACCGATGAACTCGCCGGCATCCAGCGCACCGGTCTGGAGCGCCTGGAACATGTCCTTGCCGCCCATTGCCTGGGCCGCCATGCCAAGCTTGTTGGCCATCTCCGATGCAAGACCCGTGGTGCGGAATTTAAGTCCCTTAAGGTCCTCCACAGAATTGATCTCGGTGCGGAACCACCCGGCCATCTGTGGCCCGGAATTGCCGCAAAGGAACGGTTTGATGCCAAAGCGGCCATACATTTCATCATACAATGCCTGGCCGCCGCCATGCTGCAACCAGCCGAACTGCTCGTCGGCGCGTAGGCCAAAGGGCTGCGATCCGAACAGAAGAATGCCCTTGGATTTCGATCCCCAATAGGCAGGAACCGCATGGTAGAGTTCGGCGGTACCCTCGGACACCGCATCGAACACGCCGCGGCCAGGCACCAGTTCACCGGCAGCAAACAGCTTGACCTCGATACGCCCGCCTGAAAGCGCGGTGATACGGTCGGCCAGCATCTGCGCTGCCACGCCCGGTCCCGGCAGGTTTTTCGGCCACGCGGTGACCATTTTCCACTGCTTCACGTCCTGGGCAATAGCAGGCGTTGCAAGGGCAGTGCCGGCTACTGCCGCGCCGGCAACACTGCCGGTCAGAAACTGTCTTCTTTTCATCGTCTTTCCTCCTTGTGGGTTGGATGAGAGTTCAATCAAGTATCCCGGGCAGGTTGAGCCCGTGTTCCCGCGCACAGTCGAGCGCGATGTCATAGCCAGCATCGGCATGCCGCCACACACCGGAGGCCGGATCGTTCCACAGGACCCGTTCCAGCCGCCTGGCTGCCGCATCGGTGCCGTCAGCCACGATGACGACACCGGCATGCTGGGAAAATCCCATGCCGACACCCCCACCATGATGGAGCGATACCCAGGTAGCGCCGGACGCCGTGTTGACCAGCGCATTGAGCAGGGGCCAGTCGCTGACGGCATCCGAACCGTCCTTCATGGACTCTGTCTCGCGGTTGGGCGAGGCAACCGAGCCTGAATCCAGATGGTCGCGGCCGATAACGATGGGTGCTTTCAGTTCGCCCGAAGCCACCATCTCGTTGAAGGCAAGACCGGCCTTGTGACGCTCGCCCAGCCCGATCCAGCAGATGCGCGCGGGAAGCCCCTGGAAGGCAATGCGGTCGCGTGCCATGTCGAGCCAGTTGTGAAGATGGGCATTGTCGGGAAACAGTTCCTTCATCTTGGCGTCGGTCTTGTAGATATCCTCCGGATCCCCCGACAACGCACACCAGCGGAACGGGCCGATACCGCGGCAGAACAGCGGCCGGATATAGGCCGGCACAAAGCCGGGAAAGGCGAAGGCGTTTTCAAGCCCTTCTTCCTTGGCGACCTGGCGGATGTTGTTGCCGTAATCGAGGGTGGGAACACCTGCATTCCAGAAGTCGACCATTGCCGCCACATGCTTCTTCATGCTTTCGCGGGCAGCCTTTTCAACCGACTTGGGATCGCTTTCCTGCTTTTCGCGCCACTCGGCCACGCTCCAGCCTTCCGGCAGATAGCCATGCAGTGGATCATGGGCACTGGTCTGGTCGGTAACGATATCAGGCCGGATACCACCCGCCTTCATGCGCTCGACCAGCTCGGGGAATATCTCCGCCGCATTGCCGAGCAGGCCAACCGACTTCGCCTCGCCTGCCTTGGTCCATTTTTCGATCATGCCCAGGGCCTCATCGAGCGTCTTGGCTTTCTCGTCGACATATTTTGTCCGCAGGCGGAAATCGATGCGGCTCTCGTCGCATTCGACCGCAAGACAGCATGCACCGGCGAAGACCGCCGCAAGCGGCTGGGCTCCGCCCATCCCGCCAAGGCCGCCGGTCAAAATCCACTTGCCGGTAAGATCGCCTTCATAGTGCTGACGGCCTGCCTCGGCGAAAGTTTCATAGGTGCCCTGCACGATGCCCTGGGTGCCGATATAAATCCACGAGCCGGCCGTCATCTGGCCATACATGGCCAGCCCCTTGCGGTCGAGTTCATTGAAATGCTCCCATGTTGCCCAATGAGGAACCAGATTGGAGTTGGCGATCAGCACCCGCGGCGCATCGGCATGGGTGCGCACCACCGCTATCGGTTTGCCGGACTGCACCACCAGGGTCTCGTCTTCGTCAAGGGATTTCAGGCTGTCGACGATCCGGTCGAAATCGTTCCATGTGCGCGCCGCGCGCCCGATGCCGCCATAGACCACCAGTTCGTGGGGGTTCTCCGCCACATCGGGATGCAGATTGTTCATCAGCATGCGCATCGGCGCTTCGGTAAGCCAGCTCTTGGCGGTGATCTCCGTTCCGGTCGGCGGGTAGATGTCGCGCGTGTTGTGCCTTGCATTACTGATTGATTTGTTCATTGGTTCGCTCCGGTGTTTTCGCTCAGCGTCGGCGCCAGGCCAGCGAGTTTTTCAAGAATGGCAGCCAGGTGAACGCGCAGCCTTTTGGCCTTTTCCTCGTCATAGTCGAACGGCACGGCTTCCGTGGCCAAATGGGTCTTTTGCACAAGCTCCATCTGAATGGCGTGGATGCCCTGTTCGGGCCTGCCGTAATGTCGGGTGGTCCAACCACCCTTGAAACGTCCGTTGACGATGCTCGTATATCCACTTGCAGCACCGCAGATTTCCGTCACTGCGTGCTCAATCTGTGGTGCACAGGTTATTCCCCCATTCGTGCCGATGTTGAAATCAGGCAGAACGCCCTCAAACAGAAAAGGAATGACCGAACGGATGGAATGGCAATCATAGAGGATCGCCGCCCCATTGAGATGGCGTACACGCTCAAGTTCACCTGCCAGCGCCGCGTGATACGGCTCATGCCAGGCTTTCCGGCGCGCCTCGATTTCTTCCTCTTCGGGCTCATTCATCCAAAGCGGTTCGCCATCGAAGTTGGTCAGCGGCACCAGCCCGGTTGTATTCTGGCCCGGATAAAGGCTGACTCCCGACGGATCCCGGTTTGCATCGATGACGTAGCGGTGAAAGTTTGCCCGCACGATGGTCACGTTGTCGAGCAGTCCTGCATAAAGGCGATCGACATGCCAGTCGGTATCGCCAAGCGTTTGGCCAAGTGGCGTCAACCGGTTGAAAATGTCCTCAGGCACATGGGTTCCGCAATGGGGCATTCCGAGAACAAGCGGGCCGCTGCCCTGTATGACATCAACCGGCTTCACGATGTTTCTCCGCTGAGCAGGCTCGACACCTTTCCGGCAGAGGCCAGTGCCCCGTTTGAAACGAGTTCAGCAACGCGCTGTATGTCGTCAGCCATGAACCGGTCAGCACCAACAGCAGGCACGGCTTTCCGCAAGGTATTGACGACATTTTGCAGGATCAAACTTGTCTTCAGCGGCGCCCTGAACTCGATCCCCTGTGCAGCACACATGGCCTCGACGGCCAGAATGACGCTGAGATTGCGGTTCATCCGCTCAAGACGCCGTGCGCCATGCGCTGCCATGGAGACATGGTCTTCCTGATTGGCGGAGGTCGGGGTTGAATCCGTCGAACAGGGATTGGCCAGATGCTTGTTCTCGCTCATCAGCGCGGCAGTGGTTACCTCGGCGATCATGAAACCCGAATTAAGCCCAGGCTCCGGGGTGAGAAACGGCGGCAGATCGTGGGAAAGGGTGGGATCGACCATCAGCGCTACCCGGCGCTGGGCAATGGCACCGGTCTCGGCAATGGCTAGGGCGATCTGGTCAGCGGCAAAGGCCACCGGTTCGGCGTGGAAATTGCCGCCGGAAACAATCAACTTCTCCTCGACCAGCACCAGGGGATTGTCGGAAACCGCATTGGCCTCGGTTTCAAGCGTTTGGCCGGCAAAACGGAGCAGATCGAGTGCGGCACCCGTCACCTGCGGCTGACACCGGATGCAGTAGGGATCCTGCACCCTTGTATCGCCCTCACGGTGGCTTTCGCGAATTTCAGAACCCTCCATGACCGTCCGCATGGCATGGCCCACATCGATCTGGCCTTTGTGGCCGCGCAAGGCGTGAATGCCCTCACGCAACGGAGCCGTCGATCCCATGATCGCATCGGTCGAAAGACAGGAGGAAACAATAGCCGCCTTCACATTGCCCATGGCGTTGAAATAACCTGCCAGCGCACATGCGGTGGAAAACTGGGTGCCGTTGATCAGTCCCAGCCCTTCCTTCGGCCCGAGAGTGACAGGCGATAGTCCCGCTTTCTTGAGCGCTTCTGCAGAAGGCAGCCTTGCTCCTTCAAACCAGGCATCGCCTTCTCCAATGAGCGTTGCTGCCATATGGGCGAGCGGCGCCAGGTCGCCGGAAGCACCGACCGAACCCTGGGAGGGAACGACCGGCATCACGTTTTTATCAAGCAATGCTTCCAGCAATTGAACGGTCTGCCAGCGGATGCCCGACGCCCCCCTGCCGATGGAAAGCAGTTTCAAAGCCAGCATCAGCCGCGTCGTATCGACGTCCAGCGGTTCGCCGACACCGCAGCAGTGCGAGAGCACCAGATTGCGCTGCAATTGTTCGGTATCTTCCGGTTTGATGCGCACGCTTGCCAGCTTGCCGAAACCGGTATTGACCCCGTAAATGGCTTCTCCGCCATTGGCAGCTTCCTGTACCAGCGCTGCCGCGGCTTCGACCGCAGGCCGCGCACCCTTGTCAAGGCGCACAGCGCTTCCTTCGCGCCAAATGGTCTCCAACTGGGCAAGGCTGGCTTCGCCCGGGATAAGAACGACGGTCATAACCGGCCTCCAAAAACACGCTTCCAAAGTGGATTGAATCCGATCCGGTAGGAAAGCTCCGCAGGATGATGCACGTCCCAAATGGCCAGATCGGCGCGCATGCCTGCCGCAAGGGTTCCCGCATCTGCAAGACCAAGCGCTTTCGCCGCATGTTTGGTGGCTCCCGCCAAGGCCTCCTGCGGCGTCATGCGAAACAGGGTGCAGGCCATGTTCATCGTCAGCAACAGGGAGGCAAGGGGGATGAACCCGGATTACAGTCCGTCGCCACCGCCATCGCAACGCCATTTGCACGGAATGCTTCTATTGGCGGCAATTGCGATTCCCGCAATGTGTAGAAGGCACCGGGAAGCATGACAGCAACCATGCCCGCTTCGGCCATGGCGGCCGCATCGCTTTCGTCCGCATATTCCAGATGGTCGGCCGATAGCCCACCAAACCGCGCCGCCAGCTTTGCCCCGCCAAGATTGGAAAGTTGCTCGGCATGCAGCTTGACCGGAAGGCCCAGTGCGGCAGCCTTTTCAAAAACCCGCTCAATCTGCTGTGGATCAAACGCGATCCCCTCGCAAAACCCGTCCACCGCATCCACCAGGCCTTTGGCGTGCGCTTCCGCCAGCGCCGGCAGGCAGATTTCATCGATATAACCGTCTGGGTTGTTCTTGTATTCGGCAGGCACCGCATGGGCGCCAAGAAAGCTGGTTTTTACGCGGAGCGGACGTTCGCGCTCGATCGCCCGGGCCACCCGCAACATTTTCAACTCGGTTTCGATGTCCAGACCGTAGCCTGACTTGATCTCCAGCGTACACACACCTTCGGCTATCAGCACATCGGTGCGGCGCAGCGCATCTTCAAGCAGCGCATCTTCGCTTGCTTGGCGGGTAGCTGAAACGGTGGATACGATGCCACCACCTGCCCGCGCGATTTCCTCGTAGCTGGCGCCTTCAAGGCGCAGTTCAAACTCCTTGGCGCGGTTGCCGCCATGCACGATGTGGGTGTGACAGTCGATCAGACCCGGCGTGACCAGCCGGCCCTCCAGATCGGTCACGGGAAGGTCGCGGTATTCGTCGGGCAATACATCGCCGTGACCAGCCCAGGCGATGTACTCGCCATCCATCACAACGGCGCCGTCTTCGATCAGCCCATAGGCTGAACCATCCTCCAGCGTCGCCAGAACCCCATTGCTGAGCAGCATCATTTGTCTGCCTGCCCTCTTGTTATGTGCATTGTATTTTTTTATAAGTATATACATAATATCCTGTCAAGGGACGATGCGCATGACGAGAATTTGGGCAGAGCAGGCTTTGCTGCAGGATGGCTGGCGCAAAGGTGTGTTGGTCGAAATCGGTGCCGGCGGAACGATAAAATCACTGGCCACAGACAGGCCCAAACCGGACGATGCTTACAGCACCGGCATATTGCTGCCGGCCCCTGCCAATGCACACAGCCACGCCTTTCAGCGGGCCATGGCCGGGCTGACCGAAATGCGCGGTCCGGACGCCCGCGATTCCTTCTGGACCTGGCGGCAACTCATGTACCGCTTCCTCGAAAGGCTCACACCTGACCACGTCGAGACAATCGCGGCACTGGTGCAGATGGAAATGCTGGAAGCCGGCTACGCCACCAATGTCGAATTTCACTATCTGCATCATCAGCCGGACGGCATGCCCTATGATAATCTGGCGGAGATGGCAGAGCGCATTGGCGCTGCTGCAGAACAGACCGGTATCGGCCTGACGCTGCTGCCGGTTCATTATCAATATGGCGGTTGCGACCAGCGCCCGCTGGGCAGCGGGCAAATCCGGTTCGGCAACGATATGAACCGTTTTGAAAACCTTCATGCAGCTACCAAAGAGATCCTGCGCAACTTGCCTGCCGACAGCGCCATCGGCACAGCGCCCCACAGCCTGAGGGCAATCGCTGCGGAAGATTTCGCCCGTCACATGCAATTGCGCGGCAACGGTCCGCTGCACATGCATCTTGCTGAACAGAAGGCGGAAGTGGCGGAGGTCGAGGCCGCGCACGGGCTGCGTCCGGTTGAATGGGTTCTGCGCCATGGCGCGCCCGATGAAAGATGCTGCTTCATCCATTGCACCCGGATGAAACCCGATGAGACTGCAGGACTTGCCCGTTCCGGCGCGGTTGCCGGCCTGTGCCCGATTACCGAATCGAGCCTCGGCGACGGCGTCTTCGACGGCGTTCGCTGGTTTGAAAACGCCGGCAGCATCGCCATCGGCTCTGATTCGAACATTCGCATCTCGCTCAGCGAGGAATTGCGCACCCTCGAATACTCCCAGCGGCTGCGCGACCACTCCCGCGCCGCTCTGGCAACACCGGAAAAATCCACCGGCCGGCATCTTCTGGAAGCGATGAATACCGGTGGAGCAACGGCAGCCGGCCGCAATTGCGGAGCAATCGCCAAGGGCATGCTTGCCGATCTTTTTGCCCTCGACGCCAAATCGATCCACCTTGCCGGACGCCAGGGGGATGCAATCCTGGACAGCTTCATCTTCGCCGGTGACGATCGCATGATCAGCGATGTGTGGTCCGCAGGGCGGCACATGGTTCAGGCCGGGCAGCACGTTAACCGCGGCGCGATCGTCCGCCGCTATCTTCACACCATGGAGGAGATCGGAGGGGCGATTTGACGGCGGCAGAGTTCAACACCTGGCAATCCGTTCAAAAAGAGGTCTTGCGGCGCATCAATGCCCGCGAGTGGAAGCCCGGCGAACTCATTCCCAATGAAGAAGAACTCTCCCGTGAATTCGGTTGTGCCCGGGCGACGGTCAATCGCGCCCTGCGGGGGCTTGCCGAATCCGGCCTGCTTGACCGCAGGCGCAAGGCGGGAACGCGCGTTGCGCTGCATCCGGTAAGAAAGGCGACACTGGATATCTCCATCATCCGCCACGAGGTCGAAGGCAGGGGCCAGATATACCGCTATTCCCTGTTGTCGAAACAGTTGCGGGAAGCGCCGGCCGATATCGTGGCCAAAATGCAGCTTTCCGGGAAAGACAGGCTGTTGCACGTGCAGGGATTGCATCTGGCCAACGCCCGCCCGCACATATTCGAGGATCGCTGGATAAACCCGAAGGTGGTCCAGGAGGCCTCAAAGACGGATTTCACTCAAATCAGCCCGAATGAGTGGCTGGTTCTGAATGTGCCGTTTCACGGCGGAGACATCGCTTTTTCAGCCGTCGAAGCAAGCCGCCAGGAGGCCGAAATTCTTGGCTGTGGCAAGGGCGATGCCCTGTTTATCATCGAGCGCAACACATGGAATGAGCAAGGCATCATCACAACGGTGCGCCTTTCCTGCGCACCGGGCTATCGCCTCCACACCGGTCTTTAGATTGACTGCTAACGGTACGCTTACGCGGCCCGCCAAGGCGCACCGTGAGAAGCGAGGCCAGTTATAAGACGAAGAACGCTGCAATCATCAGGACGACAAACGCCAGTGTGCCGCCGATCAGGCCGCCCCCGCCGAAAAAGCCGAACATCATGGCGAGCAAAAGCGCCACGCAGGCCACAACGGTCCACCGGGAAAGCCACAAAAACAGATCGTAAGTCTTCTCGTGTTCGGAGTAATCCATGGCCGATACCGGCTCGGACCGTTTCACCGAAGTCTTGCGTTTGCTGGTGGTCTTCTTCGCAACTTTTGCCATTTTGCTCCCCGAACCCCTGTTGTCAGGTGCATGCTTGATTACAAGCACTCAATTCCGGAGTTTGAAGTACACAAAGCCTGCGGAAATCGCAATATGTAATGCTGTCCGGGCTGCAATGATGGTGCTCTCCCGGCAAAGCAGGGCACCAGTGTCAACCTGCTGAGGTTCCACATCTAGCTGGTTTTGCGCAGGCTGAAGGTCCGGCCAGCCTGGTCGGTGCAATTGAGAACATCAACAGACGGGCGCTGGCAGGTCGCAGTATTCTGTTGACGGCTGAGATTGCCTGTCCAGTTAAGGCGCACTTCATTGACGGAAAGAACAATATAGCTGCCCGTGGAAAGGGTTTCCCCGGTATCGTTTGCCGTTGAGACAAAGCTGCCGTCCCGAAACTCGGCGGTAAACACAGAATCAGATGAGATCCACTGCCCGGCAAGACCGCCGCCTCCGGCCAGCGGATTGGCCTTCTTGCCTGGCGTATCGCAACCGGCAATCGCAATTGCGGCCACAAGCACCGCAAACACTCCTGCAGGCCGCACCAGTCCGGCTGCCGGCAGGTCTTTCCTCAAACGGCTTGAAAAACGCATCACACTCTCCCCGTTACGCTTTCTGGATATAGGGTCAGAAACCCAGACACCGGATAGCTTAACTTGCCGCTTCCAACGTCTCAAGCTCATCGATCAGCCCGGTGATCATCGACAAGCCGCGGTCCCAGAAGCCGGGATCGCCGGCATCAAGACCAAACGGCTTGAGCAATTCGCTGTGGTGCCTCGTTCCGCCAGCCTTGAGCATGTCGAAATATCGCCGCTGAAAGCCTTCCTCGGAATTCTCGTATACTGCGTAAAGCGAGTTCACCAGACAATCGCCAAACGCATAGGCGTAAACATAAAAGGGTGAATGCACGAAATGCGGAATGTAGCTCCAGTAGTGCCGGTAACCCTCATCAAAGGTGAACACGGGTCCCAGGCTCTCATATTGCACTTCAAGCCACATCTCGCCCAGTTGTTCGCTGGTTATTTCACCGCCGGCACGCGCCGTGTGAACCTTCCGCTCAAACAGGTAAAACGCGATTTGCCGCACCACCGTATTGATCATGTCCTCAATCTTGCGCGCCAGCATGACTTTGCGTTCGGCCGGGTTTTTGGCACGGGCGAGCAGCGCACGGAAGGTCAGCATCTCACCGAACACGCTGGCCGTTTCGGCAAGGGTCAGGGGAGTCTGCGCCATGAGCAGGCCCTGATCTGCGGCCAGCACCTGATGCACGCCATGGCCCAGTTCATGGGCAAGCGTCATGACATCGCGCGGCTTGCCGAGATAGTTCAGCATCACATAGGGATGAACGGAAGGCACCGTTGGATGGGCAAAGGCACCGGGCGACTTGCCCGGCCGCACCGGCGCATCGATCCAGCCCCTGTCAAAAAACCGGCCGGCAATCTCGGCCATTTCAGGCGAAAAGCCGTGATAGGCATCAAGCACGATCTTGCGTGCAGAATCCCAGTCATAGACCGCTTCAGCAACCGCTGGCAGGGGTGCATTCCGGTCCCAGTGCTGAAGCTGGCCGACCCCAAGCCATCTCGCCTTCATGCCATAATAACGGTGCGAAATCGCGGGGAAGGAACGCTCCACCGCGCTAACCAGCGCATCGACCACTTCCGGTTCGATCCGGTTTGCCAGATGGCGCGAGTGCGCAACATCTGAAAAACCACGCCAGCGATCGGAGATTTCCTTGTCCTTCGCCAGCGTGTTGGTGATCAGGGTGAAAATTCTGCTGTTGTCAGCCAGCACACGGCCAATTTCTTTCGCTGCCGCCTCCCGCTTTGCACGATCGGCATGTTGCAGCAGGTTGAAAGCCGGTTCAGAGGTCAGTGGCTCACCGTCAATCTGAAAACGCAGCGAAGCCATTGTCTCGTCAAAAAGACGGTTCCACGCATTGCGGCCGGTAACCGCCTTCTCGTGAAACAGCTCCTCTACCCTGTCCTCGAGCTGATACGGCTTGTCCTTGCGCAGATCATCGATCCACGGGCGATAATGGGCCAGCGTTTCATCTGCCTTGATGGCGGCTTGCAGAATATCATCACCAATCCGGTTAAACTCCAGCGTAAAGAAAAGAAGCGGCGTACTGGCGTCGGTAATCTGCTCCTGGGCATCGCCATAGAATTTCGCCTTTTTCGGATTGGTCGTCTCACCGGTATAGACAAGCGCAGCATAGGACATGATGCGGCCCATGCGCTCCTCAATCGCTTCATACTCGCCAATTGCAGCACCCAGTTTTTCCGGTGCTTCCCGGGCCAGGCGCTCAAGCTGGCCCGCATGGGCTCTTTGAAATGCCTCCGCGTCGGATTTCACCCGGGCCATGTCCTCGGCAAAGGCAGGGCTGTCCATTGCCGGATAAAGGTCTTCAAGCTGCCATTCGGGCAGGTCGCCAAGCCCGTTTTCGGCTGCGCCCCCTTGTGCATCCGGTGCGCTAACGCGAACGGCACCAGGCGAATGTAGAATACTGAAAGAGGTCGTGTTCATGGCTCTGCCTTAACTGCCGCCAGCAATGCGCTCAAGCAAAAACGCATGCTGTAAAAAATTGAACAGACCTGGTGAGACTAGATTAACCACTGTGTTTAATGGGGAATTTAGGCAGCTCTGGTACCAACGTCCATAAATGAGACAGATGTCCATTCTTCGGTAGTAAACCTGCCGCAAGTACGGGCCTTGCAAACGGAGCCTGCCAATGGCCGACAAGATCCTGATCGTTGATGACGAACCCGTGCAGCGCCGTCTGCTGGAATCTGCCCTGGCAAAGGGCGGTCACGCGGTAATCGCGGCGGAGTCGGGAGAACAGGCGCTTGAACTGTTTGACAATGAGCCTGACGCGTTTGCCGCCATTGTGCTGGACCTTGTCATGCCCGGGCTTGGCGGCATGGAGGTTATGGAAAGACTGGCCGACCGCGGCAGCCGGACCCCGATCATCGTGCAAACCGCACAGGGTGGTATCGATGTGGTCGTTCAGGCGATGCGCAAAGGCGCATTCGATTTTGCCGTCAAACCGTTCGCCCCTGAAAAACTGCAAAAAACGGTGGAAGCGGCCATCCGCTACAAGGGCCTAACCAAATCTGCCGAAACCGCCCGTAAAAAGCCTTCCGGATCCTTCACCTTCAAAGACATCATCACCCGCAGCGAAGCCATGCAACCGGTTCTTGGCATTGCCAAAAAAGCCGCAGGATCGAACATTCCGGTCCTCATTGAAGGCGAATCGGGTACCGGCAAGGAACTCATCGCACGGGCCATGCATGGCAGTTCGGACCGGGCTTCGGGCAAACTGGTGACCGTCAACTGCGGCGCTCTGCCGGAAAACCTGGTCGAAAGCCTGCTTTTCGGACACGAAAAGGGAGCCTTTACCGGCGCCACGGAAAAACACATCGGCAAATTTGAGGAAGCCAATGGAGGCACGCTCTTTCTCGACGAGATCGGCGAACTGCCCCTCGACCTTCAGGTAAAACTGCTGCGTGCCATCCAGGAGGGCGAAATCGATCCCATCGGCGCAAAAAGACCGGTGAAAGTGGATGTCAGACTGATTTCAGCCACCAACCGGAACCTGTTTGAGGAAGTCTCGGAAGGCAAGTTCCGGGAAGACCTTTACTACCGCCTCTCCGTGCTGCCGATAACCCTGCCGCCGCTTCGCGAGCGCCTTGAGGATATCGAGCCGCTGGTCTTTCATTTCATCAAGAAGATCGCCCGGGAACAGAACCGGCAGAACGTCGCTTCCGTTGATCCCGGGGTTTTTGCAGCGATGACAGCCCATGACTGGCCCGGCAACATCCGGGAGCTGGAAAACGCGATCTTCCGCGCCATCATCTTGTGCGACACGGAAACACTTTCCCTGGCCGAGTTTCCCCAGATTCGCACCCAGATGCCCGACTTCAAACTGCCGGCGGCATCGGCAGCCGAACAAGACGGCGCCGCAGCAGCCTTGCCGCAGTTTGATGCATCCCACACACCGGCAATACAAACACCTGGCGATCATGCCACCGCTGCAGCCCCGGATACGGCAGTACCTGCGGCAGTTACCGGACCGGCAGCTGCCGGAAATTACGGCATGGCATCGCTTATCGGGCCGGATGGCGAATGCAGATCACTGGCCGACCTGGAAGCCGATGCCATCCATTTTGCCATCGAAATCTACAATGGCCGCATGTCGGAAGTGGCACGGCGGCTTGGCATTGGCCGCTCGACGCTTTACCGCAAGCTGAAAGAGCTGGGCATCAGCGACGAAGCCGCCTGAGAACGGTCTTAACGGACTGCTAACCATTGGCGGCCTTGCCGCCACCCTGCCTTATTTTGTCACAACTTGTTGTATAATTTTCCGTTTCGGACGGGGCAGCACATGCGACATTATGAGTTGTTAACCATCTTTGTTTAGATAGACGTAGGGCTTAAACAGTCCTCACGGTAAACGAATTTGACAGGGCTTTCGGTGGGGTCGTCATCCTCAAATCTTGATCAGGATATCTTGCGCCGCTTCCGGCGAAAAACGGTATCGTTGGCTCAGGCCACCAAAGCCGCATTGGCCGCTTTGCTGATATTGCTTGCCCTGCCCTCGCTTGCCGCCGCGCAAACCAAGGCGCTCAAACTGTATTATCTGCATACCGGTGAGAAAGCCGAAATCGTTTTCAAGCGCAACGGCAGGTTCGACAAGGCCGGACTGAAGAAGATCAACTGGTTCCTGCGCGACTGGCGGCGCAACGAACCGACCAAGATGGACCCCAATCTTCTTGACCTGATCTGGGAAGTCTACCGCAAGACGGGCTCCAGAAAGCACATTCACGTCATCTCCGGTTACCGTGCACCCGCTTCCAACGAATTGTTGCGCAAACGCGGACGGGGCGTTGCCAAGAACAGTCAGCATACCAGAGGCCGGGCGCTGGATTTCTTCATTCCCGGCGTAAAGCTCTCCAAGCTTCGCGAAATCGGCCTGAAAATGCAGGTTGGCGGCGTGGGT
This sequence comes from Salaquimonas pukyongi, assembly GCF_001953055.1. Taxonomy (NCBI): domain Bacteria; kingdom Pseudomonadati; phylum Pseudomonadota; class Alphaproteobacteria; order Hyphomicrobiales; family Salaquimonadaceae; genus Salaquimonas; species Salaquimonas pukyongi. Next base: position 2,826,075 of record NZ_CP019044.1, read on the forward strand.
TATTACCCCAAATCCGGCTCCCCCTTCGTCCACATGGATACCGGCAATGTACGCCACTGGCCGCGCATGAGCCGCTCACAGCTTGCCCGCGTCTTCCCTGATGGCAAGACCATGCATGTGCCCTCCGATGGCAAACCGCTTGCCCGCTACAAGCAGGCTGTCGCCGAATACAAGCGCCGCGCAGCCAAGGGCAAGCTGGTCCCCCAATCAAAGCCCACGGTCAAGGAGCTTAACTTCTTCCAGCGCCTTGCCAGGGCAACACGCGAAGATGAGGCCGATGACAAGGACGTGGCAGCACCGGCACCGCGTCCGGTGACGACCACCAAGCCCGCCGCGCAGCCTCAACCACCCGCACCGGCGCCAACCGAGCCCGAACAGCCGCAATTTGCTGCACTGCCATCTGCCATTCCGGTTCCGGTTGTCGCCCCCCGCCAGAGTGCGATTTCAACCGGCACGCCGGTCGTAGCGCAAACCCCGTTGCCACAAGCTGAACAGACACCGCTTGAAGAACCGGCCGAAGCTGAAACGCCATCTCCCGAGCAGGAAGCGGAGACAGCAACCGTCTTTGCCGAAGCAGGCGCTCCGGTTCCCGAAAAACGGCCTGAGGTCAATCCTGTCATAGCCATGACGGCTGCAATCCCCAAGCATCTCCATCAGTCGCAACGGCTGAACTGGCCATGTTGCCGCCTGCCGAATCTCCGGCGGCAGAACAAAGTGCCCAGCCGCTTTCACCAGCTGAAATTGAGGCGCTGCGCAAAGTCGTGCGTCCGCAAACCACCCAGTCCCCGGCGCTTTCTGCAATAAACGACAGACCTGTACCGGCCACTTCCGTCGGAAATACGCCGGAACCGGCGGAACCTGTAGCACCGCCAGCGCCTGCCATTGTTGAGCGGCAGCCGCTTCCCGAGGCCGATCCGCAGCCTGTGGTGCTGGCGCAGAGCGAACCCGTTGAAACCCCTCAGGCAGCAGAACCGCCAGTGCAAGAAACACAGCCGGAAACCATCGAACTGGCGGCGCTGCCGATCGAACCCGGCGTCGAGAGCACCGGTGCGGTCGCCATTCCCGGGCGCAATCCTGCAGTCTCTGACGCTGCTGAAAGCAACGCTCAGCCGGAAGGTGCCGCTGAAGAAGGAATTCTGGCGGCTGCCCTGCCGGTTCCCGAGCCGGCACCACGCCCGCGAGCCGCAGAACCGGCCGCCGAAGCCAACGATGCTGTCATGATGACCGCAGCACTGGATGCAGGCAAAGCCGAAGAAGCGCCTGAAGTGGCGCCCTCGCCTGACCTGCAGCAGAGACCTGTTTCCCTCGACAGCCTGTCCGCACCACAAGAAAACTCAAACGTAATCGGCAAATGGGCGCTTTCGGCAACCACCACGATCAATGACCTGGCTGACGTTCAGGCGCCCGCCTATGGCCGTAACCTGATCCGTCAGGTTCCCAACGCCGTGATTGTTCAGCAGTTCAATCTTCAGGCATTCGGCCCCGGCCAGAACCGCTTCAACGGCAAGGCCGTCAAGGCGATGAAGTTCGCCCGCCTGCAGTAAACACCGATTATTCCGCCGCTTCTTCCCCGGCCCTTTCAAAGTCGGGAATCATGCCCAGCGCGCCCATATACAGGTCGCGGATGGCTTCCTGTTCCTGGCGTTCGGTGCTGTCCTTCTTTCTAAGTCCGATGACCTGGCGAAGGACCTTGGTGTCAAACCCGTTGCCCTTTGCCTCGGCGTAGACATCGCGAATGTCGTCGGCGATGGCCTTCTTTTCTTCTTCCAGACGCTCGATTCGCTCGACGATCGTGCGCAATTGTTCCTTGGCAACCATGTTGTCGGCCATGACATTTCTCCAAATGAATTAGATTTCGCATCCGCCAAAATTTGCAGCGGCGGCTGGCGTTTGCCTGTCTGTCAGCTCAGTGCCCGGGATGGGACTTTTTGAACTTTTCTTTCTGCTCTTGGGTAGCTTCGCTCTGGTGACGCGCCTTCCACTCCTCGTAAGGCATTCCGTAAATCAGTTCACGCGCGGATGATTTGTCGATTTCAACACCATTGTCCGCTGCAGCCTCCTGATACCAGTTTGAAAGGCAGTTGCGGCAGAAGCCGGCCAGATTCATCAGATCGATGTTCTGCACATCGGTCCGTTCGCGAAGATGGTCCCTCAGCCGGCGGAAAGCCGCGGCCTCCAGTTCAACTCTGGTTTTCTCGTCCATGTCAGTTTCCGTCGCTTGGTTGGGTTTTGCACCTATCGGCCGGTCCGGCTGCCATGATGCAGCATCACATGGTTATGGGGAAGAGCGCTAACCTTTTCAATGATCGGCGACAGGGTATCCACCCATCTCATGGCATCCTTTTCCTCTCTTACAAGATCCTGCCGGATTTCGATCAAAGCATGGGACAGCCCCCGTGAAGTGCAATGCCGGTGCATGGTGTCACCGGCAAGCGCACCGTCATAAGGCTCGTTTTCGCCTACCGTGATGTCTGGCAGCGCTCTGAATGCCGTCAGCAGCGGGCCGGCCAGTCTGGGATCGCTGTCCCACAGCACCGAGAGGTGCCAGGGCCGCGCCAGACCGTTCCAGCGGTCGGTCATGGAATGAATCGCAATAACCGCGGGGATGATATCCTGAGCAAGAAAGTCATCGATCATGCCGCTGACCTGCTCGTGATAAGGGCGATAAAAGGCATCCCGCCGCCTTTTGCGCTCTCCGTCAGAAAGCGGATAATTGCCGGGGATGATCGTGCCGTCATAAATCTGGCGGATCAGCGTCGGGTCGTCTTCACCGCGGTTGGGATCGATCAGAAGCCTTGAATAGGTCGCAAGAACGCCGGGCACCCCCAGCTTTGCCGCCAGTCCCCGCATCACCGTTTCCGCACCGATATCATAGGCGATGTGGCGCTCAAGCTCACAGGCCGGCAGGCCCAAAGTCCCGTACGGCTGGGGTATCGTATTGCGTGCATGGTCGCAAAGGAGTATCAGCCCTTTGGAATACTCCCCCGGGACAACTTCATACGGTACGAATTCCTGCGGCATCAGGTGATTTCCGTCATGGTGTTTCGGGATGAAACACGTGCGGTAGGGAGGCTGAAATTCCACAGCTGCCCGCCAATTTCAAGCCGCAGCGGCAGGAACTACCCGATGTCTGGCGAAAAAGTGCTGCACAAACAACCTGAACTGTCCTTTGCGCTCGCCTTCGCGCTGCTTGTAATGGGCGCGATCGCCATGGGCGTTTCACCGGTTTTCGTACGGTTCAGCGAAGTCGGCCCGTTTTCAAGTGCTTTCTGGCGCGTCTTTTTGAGCCTGCCAGTTCTTTTTGCCTGGGCCTGTTTCGAAGCACGCCGTGCCGGACGGCAGCTGACATGGGATATGGACAGGGCAATCCTGCTGACCGGGCTGTTTTTCGCCGGAGACCTGATTTTCTGGCATCTGGCCATCCACAAGACAACCATGGCAAACGCCACCTTGATGGCAACGCTTGCCCCGGTGTGGGTCGCGCTGTTTTCGGGCACTTTCATTGGCGAGCCGGTCCCTCGCCGGACCTGGCTGGGCCTTGCCCTTTGCCTGATGGGGGCTGCCCTGTTGATCGGCTCCAGCTATCAACTTGCACCCGAACGCATTGTCGGCGATCTTTACGGGGTTATCACATCCCTGTTTTTCGGTCTGTATTTTCTTGCCGTTCGCGTGGCAAGGAGAAACCACAAGAGTGGGGAAGTCACCCTACTTTCCACCATCGTCACCACGGTGATTCTTTTTGGAACTGCCATCATTTCCGGCCAGAAAATGCTGCCCGACACCGCCCAGGGGGTTGCTTCGCTCATTGCACTTGGAACATTCAGCCATGCCGGCGGTCAGGGCCTGCTCGCCATTGCGCTGGGTTCGCTCTCTGCAGCGTTTTCCTCTCTGGTGATTTTCGTGGAGGCGCTGGCCGCCGCCTTCTTCGGCTGGGCTGTCTTTGGCGAAACACTCTCACCCATGCAGTTTGCAGGTGCCGCCATGATCCTTACCGGCATCTGGGTTGCGCGGCCAAAGACCTGATCGTGTTGGCGCCATCTTGCGGCCAAGAGTTGGCGCTAGGTCACGGCGTGTACACGCCAGCCGTTGACTTGGCGTGAAAGCTTGGCGAAAAGCGGAGAGACGGATGGATTTGGTGGGGCCGCAAGCGCGGAAATTGACTTGAAAACCGGACCATTGGCAATAGCGGGCGTTTTGCTGGCCTGCGTCTATTTCGCATCGGGCAGCACTGCCCGGGCGGATTTTCGCGTCTGCAACGATACCAAAAGCCTTGTCGGAGTAGCCCTTGGGTACTCGGAAAAAGGCCGCTGGCTCACCGAGGGGTGGTGGCAGGTGCCGGGCGAAACCTGTGCCTCCATTCTGGAGGGGGAATTGGACTCCCGCTACTACTACATCTATGCCGAGGATGCCGATCGTGGCGGCCAGTGGCGGGGCGATATCTTCATGTGCACCGCCAATCAGGAATTCAGGATTGAAGGGGTCGAGGAGTGCTTCGAACGAGGCTATCAGAAGACAGGCTTCTTCGAGATCGACACCGACAACCGTGATTCCTGGATGGTGCGGCTGGCCGAATCCGGCCAGTCCAGCAGCACGCCGCAGTAAACGGCACACCGCAATCTATTCGCTTTTCATTCGTGCCTTGGCCGCAGCACTCACCCGCTCGATTTCGCTGATAACGGCCTGTGGATTGCTCCAGGCCGGTGCATGCCCCTCTCCGGGAAGCCAGACAAGCCTTGCACCCTTGATGTCGCGCTCAAGCCCCTTGGAGTGAACTTCCGCCAGCACGACATCATCGCTGTTCCCGGTGATGATCGAAACCGGTACATTTATTTCCCCATATCGCCGGGAGAGCGAGGAAACCGCATCGTAAAGGCTTGTTACATCCATCGCATTGTTGCGGAAGGTCTTGGGCCGCAGCACCAGCCTCGTGCCGGATCTTTCTTCATAGGCTTTTGGTATTTTTTGAGGCGCGAAGACCCCGGCAACGCCATCGTGATAACGAAGGTGCCCGCCCGGCACGGCCAGAAGTTCGGAAAAAAGCCAGCCGATCACCGGCATTCGCGTCAGTTGATAGTACCAGGCAACCCCGCCCCCCGGCCAGGGATGGGTAGCGGGCGCGACAAAGACAATGCCTGCAAGCTGACCGGGATGGTTTACGGCAAATGCCGCGGCAACGGCCCCGCCAAAGGAGTGTCCGACCACAATCGCCTTCTCAACACCGATGGAAGACAACAAACCGGAGAGAATTCGCGCCTGTCCGCCGGGAAGATGAATATCACGCGCATTGCCTCGGCTGGAATGACCGTGTCCTGGCCTGTCGAGAAAAATCAGCCGGCCGCGGCCCTTCAACCGTTCAAGGATGATGCCCTCCTGGTCGCGCAGATTGCCGCTGGCGCCATGGATGAAGACCACCGGCAGAAAATCAGGATTCTCGCCCGCCGGATAGTCGGTGTAGTGCAGGCGAACCCCTTCAACTTCGGCAAACCTGCCTTTGGGGGGATATTGGACCGCCACCTGCCGGGCAAGATACTGGCTGGTCCCGTAGAGGACCACGATTGCGGCAACGAACAAAAGCAGCAGCAGTTTCATCGCAACCAGGCTTCAAGATAGGAATGACAAAAGAAAATCAGGTCGGGCTTCCGGCAAGTTTTTCCTCAAGGGTGATGACCGCCGATTGCGCCTGTTCGTTGGCGGGATAGATTTCCAGTACCTTGTACCAGATTTCAAGCGCCCGTTTTTCCCGGCCCAGCGATTGCAGCATCGCCGCCAGGCCTGATAACGCCCCATAATGCCGGGGCTCCAGTTCCAGCACCCGCTCCACATCAGCGATCGAGCGGCTGAAATCCTTCATGGCAAAATACAGCGTCGCCCGGCGGTTCCAGCCTTCTGCGTAGTCAGGCGCAAGCGTGATGACCTGATCGAGAATGTCCAGCGCCACCCCGTGTTCATTCTTGCGCATGGCTTCCAGCGCCCGTTCCATGAGAAGATTGATCGAATCGGAACCCGAATCGGTCAGTTTCTGGACAATCTGGCGGCTGGTGCGCTGGGCTTTCTTGGGATCGCTTTCCCGGGCAAGGATGCCGAACAGCTCGTTAAGCGTGTCCTGTTCCTGCTGACTGCGCGAAAACATCGCTGCCGGCACGGCCGGCAAATCGCCTGCTTCAGGGTGATATCCGCGCATCAGCGCCTCGGCCGGCTGGAATGATGCCGCCATGGCAAATGTCAGCAGAATGGAAAAAAACAAACAGCGCATGTCCGCAAGGTAGAGCGGATACGCGTCACGTCAAATGCAAAAGCGTGTGATCACGCCACATGCTTCAGCCCTGGCGGGCTTTAAAGCGCGGGTTCTGCTTGTTGATGATGTAAACGCGGCCTTTGCGGCGAACCAGGCGGTTTGCCCGGTGGCGGCCTTTAAGCGACTTGAGCGAGTTCTTGATTTTCATCGGTCCGGTCCGTGTCTGATACGTCTGATAGCCGGCGTCCCGGCCGCAGAAAACATCTGTTCTTTCTGGTAAAACAAAGCGCGCCACAACCCGTTTACGATGCCGTTTGCGGGGGGCACGCCAACCTTGGCGCGGATATACAGGCGCAAAGGCTCAAATGTCAAGGCAGCCAGCAAGCGTAGTTTGATGCGGCAATCGGCTTGTCGGCTGTCGCAAACAACATGCCGCCCGTCGCAGAAAGTCGCAAGCTTTTCACAAAAAAAGCGCCTATTGGCGCCACTTTGCGCCAGGCTCCGGTTTCCGGTAGAACCCGGGCGAAAAAGCGCCTTCCACGCAGGAAACAAGCATCATGCGCCGATTTTCAGCCTTTGCCATTGCCCGCGAAGCCCTTCGCCACCACAAGGGGTGGGAAAAGCAGTGGGTAAGCCCCGAACCGAAAGCAAGCTACGATGTCATTATCGTCGGTGCTGGCGGCCATGGCCTTGCAACCGCCTATTATCTTGCCAGGAAACACGGCATTACCAACATCGCTGTGCTGGAAAAGGGCTGGCTCGGCGGCGGCAATACTGGCCGCAACACCACCATCATCCGCTCCAACTATCTTTATGACGAATCTGCCGGCATCTACAATCACGCCGTCAAACTGTGGGAAGGCCTGTCCCAGGATTTAAACTACAACGTCATGTTCTCCCAGCGCGGGGTCATGATGCTGGCCCACAACGTACACGATGTGCAGGTCTTCAAGCGCCACATCCACGCCAACCGGCTCAACGGCGTCGACAATTCATGGCTGACACCGGAAGAAGCCAAGCAATTCTGCCCGCCGCTCAACATCTCCAAATCCGCCCGCTATCCGGTGATGGGCGCAGCCCTTCAGCGCAAGGGCGGCACGGCGCGCCACGATGCGGTTGCCTGGGGTTATGCGCGCAAGGCTCATGCCATGGGCGTCCACATCATCCAGAACTGCGAGGTGATCGGCATCAATCGCGGCGCCGATGGCGCGGTAACCGGCGTTGAGACGACCCGCGGCACCATTGGCGCAAAGAAGGTCGGCGTCGTTGCCGCCGGCCATACCACGGTGCTGATGCAAATGGCAGGCATCCGCATGCCGCTGGAATCCTATCCCCTGCAGGCACTCGTTTCCGAACCGGTCAAACCTTGCTTCCCCTGTGTGGTCATGTCCAACACCGTACATGCCTACATCTCCCAGTCCGACAAGGGCGAACTGGTGATCGGCGCGGGAACCGACCAATACACGTCTTATTCCCAGACCGGCGGCCTGCACATCATCAACCACACGCTGGACGCCATCTGCGAAATGTTCCCGATGTTTTCGCGCATGAAGATGCTGCGCTCCTGGGGCGGCATTGTCGACGTAACGCCCGACCGCTCGCCGATCCTGGCCAAAACCCCGGTCAAGGGGCTTTACGTCAATTGCGGCTGGGGCACCGGCGGCTTCAAGGCAACCCCCGGTTCGGGCCATGTCTTCGCCCACACCATCGCCAATGACGCGCCGCACAAGATCAATGAGGGCTTTACCCTGGAGCGTTTCAGGACCGGCCGGTTGATCGACGAGGCGGCAGCCGCCGCCGTCGCGCACTAAAAAGGGGAAATACGATGCTTCTGATCCACTGCCCCTATTGCGAGGAAGAGCGCCCCGAACTGGAATTTGCCGGTGCGGGTGAAGCCCATATTGCCCGGCCTGCTAACATGGCAGAGATTTCCGACGAGGATTTCGAGAGGTTCTTTTTCATCCGCGACAATGGCAAGGGCATCATCTTCGAGCGCTGGCGGCACATCCATGGCTGCGGCCGCTTCTTCAACGCCGTGCGCCATTCGGTGTCCGACAAGTTCATTCAGACCTACAAGGCGGGCGAACCCAAGCCGAAGCTGACCAGGGCCCAGATCGAGGCGGTCAAACCACCCGCCAAAGGCACTCCCGCCAACGAACCGGTTTGGACGGTCGACGGAAAGGGAGGAGCGAAATGAGTTTCTCCGTCAACACGGGCGCCAACCGCATTGCCGGCAAGGGCCGTCTGAGCCCGTCGAAAACCGTTACCTTCACGCTGGACGGCAAGCAGCTCAATGCCATGGAAGGCGATACGCTCGCATCCGCCATGCTGGCCAACGGCATTCACCTTGCCGGGCGCTCCTTCAAGTATCACCGCCCGAGAGGCATTCTCGGCGCGGGGGCTGAAGAGCCCAGTGCATTGATGGACATTGCCCGCGACAATGCCCGCCGCCAGCCCAATGTGCGCGCCACCGTGCAGGAAGTCTTTGACGGCATGACCGTAAAGACCCAGAATCACTATCCTTCGCTGACGTTTGACGTGGGCGCCGTCAACAACTGGCTGTCACCCTTCTTCTCCGCCGGTTTCTACTACAAGACCTTCATGTGGCCCAAACAGGCCTGGAAACGCCTGTATGAGCCGGTAATCCGGGAAGCGGCGGGCCTTGGCCATGCGCCGGAAGAGGCCGACCCCGACCACTATGCCAACCGCTTCGCCCATTGCGACCTGCTGATTGTCGGTGGTGGCGCTGCCGGTCTCCTGGCTGCGAAAACCGCGGCAAAAACGGGCAAGAAGATCATTCTGGCCGATGAAAACGCCGCCTTTGGCGGCTGGCTCAATGCCGAAGCCGAAGCAACCATTGGCGGCAAGCTTGCCGCAGACTGGGTCGCTGCAACGGTTGCCGACCTTGCGGCCATGGAAAATGTCACCCTGCTGCCCCGCACCACGGCGTTCGGCTATTATACCCAGAACATGGTAACGCTCGCCGAGCGCGTCACCGACCATCTGTCGCGCCCTGATCCCGACCTGCCGCGTGAGCGCCTCTGGCAGGTTCGCGCCAAAAAGGTGATCCTGGCAACCGGCGCCATCGAGCGTCATCTGGTATTCGCCGACAATGACCGGCCGGGCATCATGCTGGCATCCGCCGCGCGCATGTATCTCAACCATTATGGCGTTGCCGTCGGCCATAATGTCGGCATCTACACCGCATGCGATTCGGCCTGGCAGGCCGCCTTCGACCTGCAGAATGCCGGCGTTAAAGTCGCTGCCATCATCGACATGCGGGCATCCCCCGATCCTGACCTGCTCGAAAAAGCGCGCGAACTGGGCATTCCAGTGCGCACTGCATCGGCTGTAACAAAAACCAGCGGAAAAATGCGCATCCGGTCGATGACCGTCGAACCGATTGCCGATCCGCTGACGGAAAAGTTCGAAATCGACTGTCTGCTCGTCTCCGGCGGCTGGACGCCTTCCGTCCACCTCTTCTCGCAATCGCGCGGCAAGCTGAAATTCGACGCTGACAACGGCCGCTTCATACCGGACATTCATGTCGAGGACTGTGTTTCCATCGGGTCCTGCAATGGCACCGATGACATTGACGAAGCGCTGGCTGAAGCCGTTGCTGCGGCATCCGCCGCCGTTGGCGGACGAAAAGTCAAACCACCCAAAACGGCCGGCTTTTTCCCCATGCGCGGCCATCTGATCGGATCGGCAAAGGGAGCCGGACCCGACGATCACGTCATGGCGTTTGTCGATTTTCAGAACGATGTCTGCGCAAAGGATGTCCGCCTTGCCGTGCGCGAGGGCATGCATTCGATCGAGCACGTAAAACGCTACACCACAACCGGCATGGCAACCGACCAGGGCAAGATGTCGAACATGCATGGCCTGGCGATTGCGGCAGAAGCCCTCGGCAAGGAAATTCCTGCCGTCGGGCTTACCACCTTCCGTGCGCCCTATACGCCGGTTACCTTCGGTGCCATCGTCAACCATTCCAAGGGCGATCTGTTTGACGTTACCCGCCGTACGCCAATGCATGGCTGGGCCGAAGAACACGGCGCGGTGTTTGAGGATGTCGGCAACTGGAAACGTGCCTGGTATTTCCCCCGCGCCGGTGAGGACATGCATGCCGCCGTTGCACGCGAGTGCAAGACCACCCGTGAAGCCGCCGGCATTTTCGATGCATCAACCCTTGGCAAAATCGAGGTTGTTGGCCCCGATGCCGTCAAGTTCATGGAACTGATGTACACCAATCCCTGGCAGAAGCTTGCCGTCGGCATGTGCCGCTACGGGATCATGTGCCGTGAGGACGGGTTCATCTATGACGACGGCGTTGTCGGCCGGCTGGCTGAAGACCGCTTCCATGTGACGACGACCACCGGCGGTGCGCCGCGCGTTCTCAACATGATGGAGGATTATCTCCAGACAGAGTTTCCCGACTGGAAAGTCTGGCTGACCTCCACGTCCGAGCAATGGGCGGTCATCGGCGTTCAGGGCCCGAAGGCGCGCGAAATCGTCGAGCCGCTTGTCGAGGGCATCGACCTGTCGCTGGAGGCGATGCCGCACATGGCAATCCGCGAAGGCACGATCTGCGGGATTCCCACCCGCCTGATGCGCGTTTCCTTTACCGGCGAACTGGGTTTTGAGATCAACGTGCCCGCCGATTACGGCCAGGCCGTGTGGGATGCCATCTGGGCGCGCGGCGAGCCAATGGGCATGGCACCCTATGGCACCGAGGCAATGCACGTCATGCGCGCCGAAAAGGGCTTCATCATCGTCGGCCAGGACACCGACGGTACGGTAACGCCGTACGATGCGGGCGTCGGCTGGGCTGTGGGCAAGAAGAAGTCCGATTTTGTCGGCATACGCGGCCTCAAGCGGCCCGATCTGGTAGCAGAGGGCCGCCGCCAGCTGGTGGGCCTGAAGACCAAGGACCCCAAGATCGTGCTGGAGGAAGGCGCGCAGATCGTCGCCGACCCCAACCAGCCCGTTCCCATGAAAATGATCGGTTTCGTCACCTCATCCTACTGGTCTGAAACCCTTGGCCATTCAATCGCCATGGCGCTGGTGGAAGGGGGCTTTGAGCGCACGGGCGACACGCTCTACGTCCCCATGGAGAACGAGACCATCGCGGTCGAGGTTTGCGATACCGTATTCCTCGACAAACAAGGAGCACGGCTCAATGTCTAGCACCGCTCAACGCACTGGACCGCTCGATGGGCGCAATTTCGGCACCGATGGCATCACCCTGTCGCCAGCTTCCCCTGCCACCCGCATAAGCCTTCGTGCCCGCACCGGCGGACTTGCAGAAGCCAGGAAAATCCTCGGTTTTGCCTTGCCGGCAGAACCGAAAACATCTGCCGCAAAGGGCAGCATCCAGTGCCTGTGGATTGGCCCGGATGAATGGCTGATTATCGATGAGGACGGTTCGGCGCTGCCCCGGAAATTTGCCAAAGCCGGCAATTCGAAACTGTCGGCAGTCGATGTCTCTCACCGCAACACTGCTGTGCTGGTAAGCGGACAAAAGGCTGTTGATGCCCTCCGTTCGGGCTGTCCGCAGGATCTGTCCTCTGCCGTGTTCCCGGTTGGCGCCTGCTCGCGCACCATTCTCGGCAAATCGGAAATCGTTCTCTACCGCACCGGCGAACATGCTTTCCGCGTTGAATGCTGGCGGTCTTTCTCCAACTATGTATGGACTTTCCTGACGGATGCGGCAAAGGCGGCATAAACCGGCGCAAGCCCGGCCGCCTGTCCAACATGCGCCTTGCATACCGGCAAGCTGCCCCGCTATTGAGGCACAATAGCACACTCGGCGGGACGAAATGGCCAAACGAACGGGAAATCGCGGCGCGCCAGCCGGCCAGGAAGTAAAATCCCGGCTGGTGCTGAACTTCCCCGGTTTTGAACAGACCGATTCGGTAGCCCAGCTCGGGCGCCTGCGCTACGGCGCCGAACAGACCGGTAAAATTTGGGGATTTGAAATCACCCAGGACGATCTGCTTCACGAGGAAGGCACCCACCATACCATCGCCGGGTTTCACGCCAGGGGCGGCAATTGGGAAACCGATGTGCGCCTGGTGCAGTTTCGCTGGAACGACATCGTTCACGCCTATGAGCAAGATGGCTTTCCCGGCGGCTTTCTCAAAAACCTGAAGAAGTATTTTGCTTTCTTTGCCGATGGCACGGTTCGCCGGTACCGGAAGGCAAGCTGGCGTTATTGGGCGTTCACAATCTATCCGCTCCTGCTGGCCGCACTTTCCTTCCTGATAATTTTCGGCCTGATCTGGTGGCTGACCGGCAGCCTGATCCTCAATGCTGCCATATCGCTGGCCGCAACCCTGTTTTTGTGCAAATGGCCCGGCGACAAGCTCTACGTACCGCTGACCATTGCCGATTGGGGCTTTGCCCGCGACATGGTCAATCGCGAGAATCCGGAGATTGAAGAACGCTTCAGGGAATTTGGCAGAACCGTTGCTGCGGAGATCACTGCTTCAAAACATGATGAGATCGTCATTGTCGGCCATTCCTTCGGCAGCCTGTGGGCGGTCGCCGCCCTTTCTCTTGCCCTTGAAAAGGACCCGGCACTCCTTGAGGGCAAATCCATCCGTTTTCTGGCCCTCGGCTCCAGCATGCTGAAAATCGCCCTGGCGCCTGCTGCAAGCCATATCCGGGTTCACTGGCAGCGCCTGATGGCGCAGCCTGAACTGTTCTGGCATGAAATCCAGACCAAGGATGATCTTATCGCCTTTTACAAGAGCGACCCGTTCGAGCAGGCGGGGATCACCCACCCGGAAGCTGACTACAAGATCACCCGCATCCGCTTTTCCAAGGGCGTTGCCAAACAGCGGTATCGTGCGGTTCGCAAATCCCCTTACCGCACACACCGCCAGTACATTCTCTATTACGACAAACGGGTATCCTTCGATTACATGCTGCGCCTGTTTGGCCCGTTCTCGGTAAAAACCCTTGCTTTGGACGACGATGCCACCGGCCGCATTGATAAGGATGGCAGACTGGCCTAGGCTGTATCGACATTCAGGATTTGGAGCGCGGTACGGGGGAAAATCGTTCAATTCCAGGAGCGGGACCGATGACAGGTCGCTATCCTTTCGAGGTTCCGCGACGCTGAAGTGGGCGACTTTCACCCTGTTCTTGCAGAACGCGGCGGATTTTGGTCTTCGGCAAGGAGGAAAATGCGGCGCAGTGCAGGCACTGTTAGTATTTTCCGACGCTGTGCGAAGGCCCAAGAACCAGGTTCAAACGATTGCAGGAACGACAGGTGTTTCAACAGGTCAAACTTTCGGCTATGGGAGTTTTTCCTGCCGTTCAAACAGCTTCCATATGAGCGTGAAAGGCTCTAGGTGCTGGCTTCAATCATCAACCGGATCGCAACCATGGACTGGGAACTTGCCGGCAAAATCATCTGGGGCTTGTGCGTCGTCGCATGGGGCATCATCCGCTTCCGCCCGAACATCAAGGCGCGCAAGACCCGCGTCTCGGTAACCAAAAGACCGCCCATTGAGCGCTTTTCGATGTTCGCCTCCCAGCTCGGCCTCGGCATTGTGCCTGCCATCTGGGTGTTCACGGGGTTTCCTGAGCAGTTCGACCACGCCATCGGCCCGTTGAGCATCGCCATCGGGACCGGCCTGTTCCTTTTTTCCCTCTATCTTTTCCGCAGAACCCACAAGGCGCTGGGAAAAATGTGGTCTCATTCACTCGATCTGCGCGAAAATCACAAGCTGGTCACCAGGGGAATCTACGAGAAAGTACGCCATCCCATGTATTCGGCTTTCTGGCTCTGGGCAGTCTCGCCACCCTTCCTGCTTGCCAATTGGGTTGCAGGATTTGCCGGCATTGTCGGCTTTGGAACGCTGTATTTTCTGCGGGTTGGCCAGGAAGAAGCAATGATGGAGGCCGAGTTCGGCGAAGAGTACCGCCGCTACAAGGCCCGCACCAAGCGAATCATCCCCAAAATCTATTGACGCCGCACCCCCAATCGCCAATTTCTCTGGCGAAGAAATGGTCCTTACGTGGCGGAAGATTGCAAATTTGCAACACTTGAGTTGCAAAAGGTAACTGGCAGCGGGATTTTTGCTGGGCGAAGTCCTTGTTCCAATTGCATGTTTACCTTTCCTTCACCATAAGTGAAGTTTATGAAGCCTGTGTGTGTTTTTCGTCCTGAGGCCATGATGATTTTCAAATCTGCGATCAAAACCACTGGCATCCTTGCCGTAGCTGCAACCTTGGCGCTCACCGGCTGTTCTTCGACCGGAACGTCGTCCTCCAATCCGCCGTCAGCGGAAACGGCAGCCAAGCCGGAGGCCAAGAAGAAGCAGGTTCCCGCCCGCGCTTATCGCAACCTTTCCCATGTCAAGCGGACCGGGGAAGTCTATCTCATGCGTGGCCTGCTCAACGTATTTTCGCGGGGCATGGATACGCTCGCCGGGCGGATGCGGGCACGCGGTTTCGACGCCATTTCCTTCAACCATGCGGACTGGCGCCCCTTTGCCGATGACATCATTGCCCGCTCCAAGAAGAAACAGGTTTCTTATCCCATCATCATCATGGGCCACTCACTGGGCGGTAATGAAGCACCGAAAATGGCCAACTATCTTGCTGCCCATGGGGTGAAAACCTCTCTCGTGGTTGCCTTCGACCCGACCGAGCCCCAGGTAGTGGGCAAGAACATCGGCTCGGTCGTCAACTACTACCTGCCCAACGGCCGCAACACCTTTGCCAGGACCTCCGGTTTCAAGGGCAAGCTGCAGAACATCACCGTGGATCACATCCCGGACATCAAGCATGTCAATGTGGAGAAGAACACGCGCTTGCAGAACCAGTCGATTGCCCATGCCATGCGGATTACCCGCAAGGTTTCCAACAAGAAGATTGCCAAGAACCGCCGCGCGCTGCACGTCTCAGGCTGACGGGCCGGAAGCCCGGCAGGTTTGTCCAGGGCAAATATCAATTAGGCAGGTCCGGGCATTGCCCGGGCTTTTTTCTGCCGTACAGACCATGCTGGGAAGTTTTGGCAAGTTATTGATTTTAAACCGGAAATGATGGTGGGCGATACTGGGATTGAACCAGTGACCCCTACAATGTCAATGTAGTGCTCTCCCGCTGAGCTAATCGCCCATCCTGGCCTGCTGATCGTGTCAGGGCCGCGCCGCAGCACGGGTGTCATGCGGACAGCCGCATACACCATGAAAGCACTTTTGCGTCAAGGCTCAAACATGCTGGGAAAGGTGAAATCGGGCTATCCATGCAACGCCCGCATATCTTGAATCACTCAGGCAGCCAGCATCTTTTCGACCTCGTCAACGAGATCGCGCAGATGGAAGGGCTTTGAAAGCACCTTGGCATCCTTTGGAGCATCCGAATCTGGATGCAGCGCCACGGCGGCAAAGCCGGTGATGAACATGACCTTCAGATCGGGATCGATTTCGGTTGCCCGGCGGGCCAGTTCTATGCCGTCCATTTCCGGCATGACGATATCCGTCAGCAGCAGGTTGAACGGCTCTTCGCGCAGCCGGTCATAGGCGCTGGCGCCATTGTCATAGGCGATGACCTGATATCCTGCATTGTCCAGCGCCTTTTCCAGGAACCGGCGCATGTCGTTGTCGTCTTCAGCAAGCAAGATCTTGTTCATCGGGTCTTTTTCCTGTCTGTCCAGGCCACGTTCTCACCAGCAGCATCGCAAGAAAAATGCTTCGGTTTGCAGCACCGAGACCTGACATCCGGCATGGAGCCATGCTGTCGTCTGCGGTTCCGTTCATAGTTTACCGTAAACTGACACCATTATGGTAAACAAGCGGTGAAAATCACCGCACAGGCGGCAATTGATACCGCAAGAGTTCCCGGTTAACGTGGCTTTCATGCAGGACAGCAGGTTCTTTACGATCGACCATCCCGAAACCCGCCACGGGCCTTTCGTATTCAACTCGCCCCACTCCGGGCGCGATTACCCTTTGCAGTTTGTCCGCTCCTCAAGGCTCGACAGCCTGACCCTGCGGCGCTCTGAAGACTTTCTGGTCGACGAATTGTTTTCTACAGCCGCAAGCCATGGCGCACCAATGCTGAAAGCACGCTTTCCAAGGGCCTGGCTCGACGTCAACCGCGAACCCTACGAACTCGATCCGGCCATGTTCGCAACACCCCTTCCTGCCTTTGCCAATACCCGGTCTGCCCGGGTAGCCAACGGGCTGGGTACCATTGCAAGGATCGTTGCGGAAAATGCAGAAATCTATTCGCGGCCACTGGACACTGATGAGGTGCTGGCACGCATCGATCATGTCTACAAGCCCTATCACGCCGCCCTGCGCGGCCTGCTGGCGCAAACCATCGTCGAGCAGGGATACGGCATTCTGATCGACTGCCATTCCATGCCATCGGCCCAGGCAGTATCGCGCATTGGCGCCATTGCCTTCTCCGGCCGCAAACTTGAGCCGCTGCGCGCAGATTTCGTCCTTGGCGATCGCTACGGCAGCGCCTGCTCGCCGGTTCTGACCCATCACGCCGCCCAAATTCTGCAAGAGCTCGGATACCGGGTTTCCGTGAACAAACCCTATGCCGGCGGGTTCATCACGGAGCATTATGGCCGCCCGGTCAACGGGCTTCATGCACTGCAAATCGAGATCAACCGGGCGCTCTATATGGACGAGACACGGCTTGTAAAAAGCGCCAACTTTGCCGCCGTGTCCGGGGACATTGAAACCTTCATCAGCCGGTTGTCTGCTGAAATCGAAAATGAGCACGCCCACGCATTTGCCGCCTCTTCTCCGCTGGCAGCCGAATAACGGAACATCACCATGAACCACGAGACCCTGCCTGCCGGCAGCGCCGCCCGCACTGCCGATCTTCCGTCTGGCGAAAGCGACATGCAGGCATTTTTTCTTGAAATCGCAGATGCTTGCGGCCAGGAAACCCTGAGGTATTTCAGACAACGACCGGATGTCACCAACAAGGAAGATGCCGGTTTCGACCCGGTAACGGAAGCCGACAAGAACGCCGAGGCCATTATCCGGCAACTGATTACCGAGCGTTTTCCCGGCCATGGCATTATCGGCGAAGAACATGGCGATGAAAACACACAAGCCCATTACTGCTGGGTGATCGACCCCATTGATGGCACGCGCGCCTTCATCTCAGGCCTGCCGAGCTGGGGCTGTCTCATCGGCCTGAAAGCAGGCGGTCTCCCTGTAGCTGGCATGATGCACCAGCCATTTACCGGAGAAACCTATCTGGCGCTCGGCAATGGCAGCAGCCTGATTCACAAGGGAATAAACGGCAGAATTGCCACCAGCAGCACGCAGAAGCTCTCCGATTCTATTTTGATGGCAACCGCACCCGAACTCTTTGCCGGCGAACGCCATGCCAGGTTCTCAGCCGTCAGTAAAGCCGTTCGCCTGACCCGGTACGGTTTTGATTGTTACGGCTATGCCATGGTGGCGGCAGGCAATATCGACCTTGTTGTCGAATGCGGGTTGAAGCCGTTCGATATCGTCCCACTCATCCCCATCATTGAACAGGCAGGCGGCCTGGTGACCACCTGGGATGGAGGTCCTGCAGCCGATGGCGGCGATATCGTCGCTGCGGCCAATCCTGAGCTTCACAAACAGGCGCTGGCCTTGCTTGCCTGAAGGCGCCGGCATCGCATTTGATGCGCCGATCACCTAACTTTGACATAATGTTGATTTCCATTTGAAACCGGCAGGCGGGAAAACAACACAGCCCGACGGGGTGGTTTGCGTGCCAAACGATGTGAACCTGGTTATCTAGCCAAACCCCTCAGCCCGACCCGATCAACAAGAGGAGATCTGAAATGTCCAAGAAAGCCACCACCGCCGCAATGATTGCCGGTGCCGTTTCTGCAGCGGTCGCCATGGGCGTTGCCGTCCAGCCGGCCCAGGCTGCCAAAATCAAATGCTATGGCGTGTCCGAAGCTGGTAAAAACGACTGTGCCGCAGGCCCTGGCACTACCTGTGCCGGCACGTCCAAGGTCGACTATCAGGGCAATGCCTGGGCTTACGTCGAGGCCGAGTCCTGCGATGACATCGTTATCAAGGTCGATGGCGAAGAGGACCGCATGGGTTCATCCGATCCCCTTGAGCGCGATCTGCCGAGCTAAGCGCCCACCATCCGGCATCTTGTCTGGGAAGGCCGGTAACTTGACCTGGAAGGAAGGAGGCAATCATGAGCGCGACCATATTGTCGGCAAACCTGCCCCCTTCCTCGTTTGAACCCGCATCGCTGCCGCCGCGTTCCGGCGTCGGCCTGAAGACACAGCATGTCGATGCCATTCTTGCCGCCAATGATGGCAAGGGGGCCGACGTTGGATTTTTCGAGGTCCATGCGGAAAACTACATGGGCGCGGGCGGCATGCCCCATGACCAACTGCGCCGCATTCGCGAGCGCTATCCGGTAAGCATCCATGGTGTCGGCATGTCCATCGGCGGAGCCCAGCCGATCGACAAAGATCATCTCGCCCGCTTCAAAGCGGTAGTGGATCGCTATGAGCCCGGCATGGTGTCGGAGCATCTTGCCTGGTCGACCCATGATGATGTTTTTTACAACGACCTGCTTCCCTTGCCGTACACCGATGAAACCCTTCAAACGGTGGTGGAACATATCGACGAGGTGCAGAGCGCCCTTGGCCGCCGGATCCTGATCGAAAACCCTTCAACCTACGTCACCTTTGTTGAGTCGGACTGGAGCGAATTCGAGTTCATGAAGGAAATCGCCCGGCGCTCGGGCTGCGGCCTGCTGTTTGACGTCAACAACGTCTTTGTGTCCGCCACCAATCATGGCTTTTCCCCGCAAGCCTATATCGATGCCTACCCCACTGAACTGGTTCAGGAAATCCACCTTGCCGGTCATGCCAGCGACAGCGATGACGACGGCAATCCGCTGCTGATCGACGCACATGACCGCCCGGTCTGCCGCGATGTGTGGGCGCTCTACCGGCAGACACTGTCACGCACAGGCCCGCTGCCAAGCCTTGTGGAATGGGACAACGAGGTGCCCGAATGGGAAGTGCTGGAAGCAGAAGCTGCTGCCACCGAGCAGATCCTGGGGAGCAACCGAATCCGGCCCCAGGTTGCCTGATCTGATGGCTTCAGGCGAACCCGATAGCACGACCCGGCATTCTTACACCCGGCGCGTGGAAAATTTCGCCGATGCCCTGCTCAATCCGGAAACAGCCCCCCCGAAGGGGTCGGCAGGAAGGGTACGGCGGCACCCAAGCGGTTTGCTATTTACCGCAACAACGTGGTGGTCAGCCTGATCGAGGCAATGAAGCAGGCTTATCCCTCGCTTGCTGCCATCATGGGCGAAGACAACTTCTCCAGGGTGGCCCGCCATTTCATTTCCGCCCATCCGCCCCGCTCGGCAATGATGCAGGCCTATGGCACAGAGTTCCCCGAATTTCTGGAAAGCTACAAACCACTGGCAAAGTCCCCCTTTGTTGCAGGCGTTGCCCGCGCAGAGCGCGCCTGGCTGGCCGCTTATCACGCCGTTGACTGGCCTGTGCTGGCGCCGCAGGAACTGGCCGCTGCAAGCGACCCTTCGGAGCTTGCCTTAAGCGTCCACCCGGCTGCATGCCTGTTGTACTCTGACTTCCCGCTGTTCGACCTTTTCAACGCCAGGGAAGTCTGGCCTTGCCCCGGTATCGATCTTGGCACAGCGCAAAGTGTCCTGATCACACGGCCCTTCCTGCATTGCATGATTACCCGCCTCGACAGCACGGACCTGGCATTTTTCGGGTCACTGTTCGACGGCACTACCCTTGAGGCCGCCATCACTGCGGCAATGGAAGCCGATGAAACTTTTGCACCGGCACAAGCCATCAATCTGGCCATCAGCACTGGTGCCTTTTGTTCCGTTAAAGCTCCGTACCGCGACAGCCCCACTCCAAACCGCCAGCCTGAGGATGATGACAATGAAGCTGATTGAGACCTTAAAGCAACTTCACGATACCTTCTTCGCAACGCTTAACAGGCTGACATCCGGCTGGCTAACCGGCCTTCTTGCCCGGCTCACCTTTCTGGCCGTGCTGTTTTTCTACTATGTTAACTCGGTCACAACGAAGCTGGGTGCGGGCTTTGCCGGCATTTTCCAGATACAGGACAGCGCCTATTTCCAGATTCTCGGCGAGGAAGGCATGCTGGCGTACGAATTCGATACCGCAAACATTCCCTGGTATGTCGATCTGGTAGTCGCGCTCGGCACCTATATGGAATTTCTTCTGCCGGTGGCGATCGTACTCGGCCTGTTTACCCGTATTGCCGCCATCGGCATGATCATCTTCATCTTCGTGCAAAGCTATGTGGACATCGCCGTGCACAAGGTCGATGCGGGAACCGTAGGCGCCTTGTTCGACCGTCATTCCGACTCGCTGATCATGGATCAGCGCGCGCTTTGGGTGTTTCTGCTGGCGGTGCTGGTTCTCAAAGGTGCCGGCAGTCTGTCTGTCGACCGGCTGCTTGGCAGATGGTGGGAAAACCGAACCAGCTGACCTCGTTATCCGGCGCCAGATCTATTCGGGCAGAACGGTTTTGCCCATCAGGTCGAGATCGATGGCGCGCGCTGCCTGCCGGCCTTCCCGGATGGCCCAAACAACCAGCGACTGGCCACGCCGGACATCACCAGCTGCGTAAAGGCCAGGCACCGATGTGCGGTAATTCGTTTCATCTGCGTGAATCGAACGCCCCCCGCGCCAGTCGGTATCCATCTCCGGCTTGAGCTCGGCAACAAAAGTCTCTTCCAGCGGCCCCGCAAAACCGATGGCGATGAAGGCAAGGTCCGCCTTGATGATGAACTCGGTATTTTCGATCGGTTCGCGCTTTTCGTTGACGCGGGCGCATTTGACACCGGTAAGCTTGCCGTTTTTGCCGACGAATTCCAGCGTCGCTGCGGCGAATTCGCGGCTTGCTCCTTCAGCCTGTGAAGAGGACGTGCGCATCTTCGTCGCCCAGAAAGGCCAGACAACAAGCTTGTCCTCCTTTTCAGGCGGTTCGGGGCGAATGTCCAATTGGGTGACTTCCGTCGCCCCCTGGCGAAAAGCGGTTCCAATACAGTCGGAAGCCGTATCCCCGCCGCCGACAACGACAACCCGTTTCGCACCCGCCCAGATTTCCTCCGACGGCCAGCCCGGATTTTCCAGGGGCTCCTGCCCGCCGCGCCGGTTCTGCTGTACCAGATAGGGCATTGCAGCATGAACGCCGGCAAGATCGGACCCCGGAATACCGGGGTCACGCGGGTTTTCTGCGCCCGCAGCAATCAGCACGGCATCGAATTCGTCCATCAGCTCCTTCGCAGGCTTTCCGGCACCGATGTTGACGCCATAATGAAAGGTCACGCCCTCGCCCTGCATTTGCCCAATGCGCCGGTCGATATGGTGCTTTTCCATTTTGAAATCGGGAATCCCGTAGCGCAGCAAGCCCCCCGCCCGGCTTTCGCGTTCAAAGACATGAACGTCGTGGCCGGCCCGTCCAAGCTGTTGCGCTGCCGCAAGGCCCGCAGGGCCCGAACCGATAATCGCAATCTGCTTTCCGGTCTTTTCTGCCGCAGGCTGAGGAGCAAGAAAGCCGTTTGCAATCGCCTTGTCGGCAACCGCCTGTTCCACCGTCTTGATGGCGACGGGAACGTCTTCGAGGTTGAGCGTACAGGCCTCTTCGCAAGGTGCCGGACAGATGCGTCCGGTAAACTCCGGAAAGTTGTTGGTCGAATGCAGGTTGCGCGCGGCCTCTTCCCAGTCGCCGGCATAGATCAGGTCGTTCCAGTCGGGAATCTGGTTGTGCACCGGACAGCCTGTATCCCCGTGACAATAGGGAATGCCGCAATCCATGCAACGCGCGGCCTGTTTGGCCACTTCCTCATCCGACATGGGAATCGAGAATTCCCGGTAGTGACGCACCCGGTCGGACGCCGGCTCATATTTCGGCGTCTGGCGGTCGATCTCAAGAAAACCCGTTACCTTGCCCATCGAAAACCCCTACTCCGCCGCCGTGCCGTAGCGCATTTCTTCCATCTCCTTCAGCGCCCGGCGGTATTCGACCGGCATTACCTTGACGAATTTCGGCCGGTAGTCGTCCCAGTTGTCGAGGATCGCTTTCGCCCGTTCCGAGCCGGTATAGTGCATGTGATTGGAGATGAGCTGATAAAGCCGTTCCTCGTCATGATGGTTCATGTCCGAGGTAACATCGACCCTGCCCTTGTGGTCGAGATCGCCGCCATGGTGGTGCAGCTTCTCAAGAAGATCGTCTTCCTCGGGCACCGGCTCCAGTTCCACCATTGCCATGTTGCAGCGTTCGGCAAAATCGCCCGCTTCATCGAGCACATAGGCGATGCCGCCCGACATGCCGGCCGCAAAATTCCGTCCCGTCTGGCCGATGACGACCACAATGCCGCCGGTCATGTATTCACAGCCATGATCGCCAACACCCTCGACAACGGCAATGGCGCCGGAATTGCGCACTGCAAAACGTTCACCGGCCACACCGCAGAAATAGGCTTCTCCGGTAATCGCACCGTAAAGACAGGTATTGCCGATGATGATGGATTCTTCCGGCACGATCTTCGACTGCTTTGCCGGCCGCACCACCAGCCGCCCGCCGGAAAGGCCCTTGCCCACATAGTCGTTGGCATCCCCTTCCAGATCGAAGGAAACACCATGCGCCAGAAACGCCGCAAAGCTCTGCCCGGCTGTGCCGGTCAGGGAAACGGCGATGGTATCTTCCGGCAGGCCTTCATGGCCGTATTTCTCGGCCACCTTGCCCGAAAGCATGGTGCCTGCGGAGCGGTCCACATTGGTAATCGGCATTTCGATGCGAACAGCCTCTCCCTTTTCAAGCGCCGGTGCGGCCTGCTCGATCAGCCTGCGGTCGAGAATATCGTCAATGGGATGCTGTTGGCGCTCGGTCCAGTAGATGGCTTTCTTTTCAGCTTCCGGTTTGAAGAAAACCCTGGAAAAATCGAGCCCCTTGGCTTTCCAGTGATCGACCATGTCCTGTTTTTCAAGAAGCTGGCTTTCGCCGATCACCTCGTTCAGCGTGCGGTAGCCCATGGCGGCCAGCAGTTCGCGCACTTCCCCGGCCACATAGAAGAAGTAGT
This sequence comes from Salaquimonas pukyongi, assembly GCF_001953055.1. Taxonomy (NCBI): domain Bacteria; kingdom Pseudomonadati; phylum Pseudomonadota; class Alphaproteobacteria; order Hyphomicrobiales; family Salaquimonadaceae; genus Salaquimonas; species Salaquimonas pukyongi. The sequence continues at coordinate 2,849,416 of NZ_CP019044.1, forward strand.
TGATAACGTGTTCGGGCGTGCCCTTGAAGCGCTTGCGCAACACAGGATCCTGGGTTGCAACGCCAACCGGGCAGGTATTGAGATGGCATTTGCGCATCATGATACAGCCTGCAGCGATCAGCGGCGCGGTGGAAAAGCCGAACTCATCTGCTCCCAGCAAGGCACCGATGACAACATCGCGCCCTGTCTTCAGGCCGCCATCGACCTGCAGGCAAACCCGGCTGCGCAACCCGTTGAGCACCAGGGTTTGATGGGTTTCAGCAAGCCCGATTTCCCATGGGCTGCCGGCATGTTTCAGTGACGTCAGCGGAGAAGCACCGGTACCCCCGTCATAGCCGGAAATGGTGATGTGATCGGCACGGGCTTTTGCAACGCCCGCGGCAACCGTGCCCACGCCCACCTCGGAAACGAGCTTTACCGAAATGTCGGCTTTTTCATTCACATTCTTCAGATCGTAGATGAGCTGCGCCAGGTCCTCGATGGAATAAATATCATGATGGGGCGGTGGTGAAATCAGCCCAACCCCCGGCGTAGAATGGCGCGTCTTGGCAATCGTGGCATTCACCTTGTGGCCGGGCAACTGGCCGCCCTCGCCGGGCTTGGCCCCCTGTGCCACCTTGATCTGGATCATGTCGGCATTGACCAGATATTCCGTCGTCACGCCGAAACGGCCGGAAGCAACCTGCTTGATGGCCGAGCGCTCCGGATTGGGCGCACCGTCGGGCAGCGGGTGGAAACGGTCTGGTTCTTCGCCGCCTTCCCCCGTATTCGACTTGCCGCCAATCTGGTTCATCGCCCGTGCCAGCGCCGTATGTGCCTCTCGGGAAATCGAGCCGAAGCTCATGGCCCCGGTCGAGAACCGTTTGACGATGTCTTCTGCCGGTTCCACTTCCTCAATCGGGACCGGCTTGCGGCCATCGGCTTTAGCCAGCTTGACGTTGAACAGGCCGCGGATCGTTGAAAGCTCCCTGGCAGCGTTGTTCACGTCATCGGCAAAATCCTTGTATCTGTCCTTGGAATTGCCACGCACGGCATGCTGCAGGGCTGCCACGTTGTCGGGCGTCCAGGCGTGGCGCTCGCCACGTTTGCGGAACGCATATTCCCCGCCAATTTCGAGCGCATTGGCCAAAACCGGGTCACTGGAAAAGGCTCCCCGGTGACGGCGCACTGTCTCCTCGGCAACCTCCGGCAGGCCAACTCCTTCGATCATTGAAGCCGTTCCTGTGAAATAGCGGCCGACAAACTCGCTCGACAGGCCGATGGCGTCAAAAATCTGTGCCCCGCAATAGGACTGATAGGTGGAGATGCCCATTTTGGACATCACTTTCAAAATGCCCTTGTCGATCGCCTTGATATAGCGCTCGACGACTTCATGGCGGTCGACCTCCGGCGGAAACAGCCCCTTGGCGTGCATGTCTGCAAGAGTTTCGAAGGCGCAATAGGGGTTGATCGCCTCCGCGCCATATCCGGCAAGACAGCAAAAATGATGCACTTCGCGTGGTTCACCTGATTCAACAACCAGCCCGACAGAAGTGCGCAATCCCTTGCGGATGAGGTGGTGATGGACAGCAGCCGTACCCAGCAGCGCGGGAATGGAAATCCGGTCCGGGCCGATCTGCCTGTCGGAAAGAATGATGATGTTGTAACCGCCGGCGACCGCAGCCTCCGCACGCTCGCAAAGGCGAAGCAGCGCACCCTCCATGCCGCCGGCGCCTTCGGTGGCCGCATAGGTCATGTCGATTGTCTTGGTATCGAAGCGGTCTTCCGTGTGGCCGATCGAACGGATTTTCTCCAGATCCGCATTCGTCAGAATCGGCTGGCGCACTTCCATGCGTTTGCGGCGTGAGGAACCAACCAGATCGAAGATGTTCGGGCGCGGACCGATAAAGGACACCAGGCTCATTACCAGTTCTTCGCGGATCGGGTCGATCGGCGGGTTCGTCACCTGGGCGAAGTTCTGCTTGAAATAGGTGTACAGCATTTTCGGCTTGTCCGACATTGCCGAGATCGGCGTGTCGGTGCCCATGGAACCGATGGCTTCCTGCCCGGTGGTCGCCATGGGCGCCATCAGCAGCTTCGTGTCTTCCTGGGTGTATCCAAAGGCCTGCTGGCGGTCGAGCAGGGAGACATCGCCCCGCAGTGCCCGGGGCTCCACCGGATTGAGGTCCTCAAGGATGAGCTGGGTGTTCTTCAGCCAGTCGCCATAGGGGTGCTTGGCGGAGATGCGGGACTTGATCTCGGCATCGGAGATGATGCGTCCTTCTTCAAGGTCGATCAACAGCATGCGGCCGGGCTGCAGCCGCCACTTCTTGACAATGTTCTCTTCAGCAACGGGCAGAACGCCGGCTTCCGATGCCATGATGACGCGGTTGTCGTCGGTTACGATGTAGCGGGCGGGTCTCAGTCCGTTGCGATCCAGCGTGGCACCGATCTGCCGGCCATCGCTGAAGGCAACCGCTGCCGGGCCGTCCCATGGTTCCATCAACGCGGCGTGGTACTCGTAAAATGCCTTGCGGTCATCGCTCATCAGCCGGTTGCCCGCCCAGGCCTCGGGGATGAGCATCATCATCGAGTGAACAAGCGAATATCCGCCCTGAAACAGGAATTCGAGCGCGTTGTCGAAACAGGCTGTATCCGACTGGCCCTCATAGGAAATCGGCCACAGCTTGGCGATGTCGTTGCCGAACAGTTCGGAATCCACCGATGCCTGCCGCGCCGCCATCCAGTTGTTGTTGCCGCGCAAGGTGTTGATCTCGCCGTTATGGGCGACCATGCGATAGGGATGGGCCAGCTTCCAGGACGGGAATGTGTTGGTTGAAAAACGCTGGTGAACCAGCGCCATGGCCGATTCAAATGCCTCATCCTGCAGGTCGAGGTAATATTTGCTGACCTGGTAAGCCAGGAACATGCCCTTGTAGACAATGGTACGGGACGACATGGAAACCGGATAAAAGCCGTTGTCGCGGCCCTGGGTCTCCTTGTGGACCCGATTCGAGATCACCTTGCGCAGCAGGAATATCCGGCGCTCGAACACGTTCTGGTCGTCAATGGTGCCCGGACGGGCGATGAACACCTGCAGATGGACCGGCTCGCTCGCCATGATTTCAGGCGCTTTGGAGAGCGAAGAATTGTCGACCGGCACATCCCGGGTGCCGATCAGCTCCAGCCCCTCGGCTTGTGCACACTCTTCAAGAATCTTGATCGATGCTTCGCGAATGGTCTCATCGCGGGGCAAGAAGAAATGCCCGACTGCGTAATGTCCTGGTTCGGGCAGGGTGATGCCCTGCTTTTCCATTTCCCGGCAAAAGAACCTGTGCGGGATCTGAACCAGAATTCCCGCGCCATCCCCCATCAGGGGGTCGGCCCCGACTGCCCCGCGGTGGGTCAGGTTCTCCAGCATGAACAGACCGTCCTTGACGGTCTTGTGGGACGGCTTGTTGGTAAGGTCGGCAACGAAACCGACACCACAGGCATCACGCTCGTTGGATGGATGATACAGACCCTGCGCCGCGGGAGCCGTGCGACCGGATGCAGGCAGGCAAACGCCTGCAGGGTCTTTTGCATGGACGTTCGTTGAAACGCCCCGCTGTAAACCCGGTGCAACGTCCTTCAACATGCCTGTCTCCTTCCCGATTTGCCTGCACCCATGGCCATTCCGCCATTTGCCGGAGCGCGCCGTGAGGGCAACCCCCTGTAACCGTTTGCGGGGTTCCGTTCATACGCTGCCTGTGAGTGCTGTCCGGATTGCCCTGGGCACATCCGTTAGGCCCTGTTTAGCAAACTATGCGTCACGTTGAAAACCGCCGCTTCGGGCATCAAGGTTCAACCGCAGGCAATAGGACAGTAATGCTGTCCTTTTTGCTGCTCTCACCTGCCAGAATCTGAGGCAAACCGCAAGGAAAACTTCACATGACACAAACCGTCACAGCGCCCAAACCCCAAGCAATGACCTAAGGTAAACCCCGCTGGAATAAGGGAAATTCTGTCACCGGAGATCGACCGTCACGCTGAAACCGCTTGCATATCATTTGCCAAGTCAATAGGTTTTCGTTGGGGCATGTAAGAACCCTTACAGACATGAAGGGAAGTACAAACCTGTAGTTCCGGGAAACGTACATGATCCCTGGCAATAATTGGCTTGTGATTGGAGTCCAGTCTCAAGGTGGTTTTTCTGCACGGCGTCAGCGCTGTCGCCCCCAGACTGACGAACCGGTTGGCAAACCTTCTTAGAAAGTGATCTGGCTCTGATGCCCGGCTCCGCCTTGGCGGAGCCGGGTTCCAATTCCCGCAATTGTTGCTCTATCCGTTTGCTTTTCTGCGCAAAACCCGGTTCAGCGTGCTGGACAGGCCATTCCCGCCATGTAACCAATTCCCGGTTACAGCAAGGGGAGAGCGACGTGTTTTTTGCCAGTGACAACTGGGCCGGAGCCGACAGCAGGATCAACCAGGCAATCGCAGACCACGGCAGTGGTTTCAAAAGCGGCTACAACAATGGCGAACTCGACCGCCAGGTTGAAGCACAACTGTCACGGATTTTCGAACGCGACGTTACGGTGTTCTTCGTTGCTACCGGCACGGCAGCCAATTCCATCGCCATCGCCAGTGTTTCAAAAGCAGGCGGTGTTACGTTCTGCCATGAGGATTCCCACCTCATCTCCGATGAATGCGGCGGGCCGGAGTTCTTTTCCGCCAGCCGCCTGTGCGCGGTATCAGGCGAGTTGGGGAAAATGAACCCTGATGTGTTGAAAACAGCCATCGGCCGGTACCCGGCTGATTTCGTTCACCACGGCAGGCCCAGTGCCGTCTCCATTACCCAGGCTACGGAAACCGGCACCGTCTACAGCGTCGAGGAAATCCGGCAGATCAGCGCAATAGCCAGAGAGCATGCACTGCCACTCCACATGGATGGTGCTCGTTTTGCCAATGCGCTGGTCAGCCTTAAAACCACACCGGCGGAAATGACATGGAAGGCGGGTGTCGACCTGTTGTCCTTTGGCGGCACCAAGAACGGCTGTTGGTGTGCGGAAGCGCTGATCTGCTTTGATTCCAGGCTTGCCGGAGAACTCGCATTCCACCACAAGCGGGCAGGCCAGCTTTTCTCAAAGAGTCGGTTTATTGCCGCACAATTCACTGGATATCTTGCAGGCGATCATTGGCTCGACATGGCGCGGCACGCCAATGCAATGACCGGGCGGCTCGCCGGGCACATAAAAAAAAGCCCCAATGCACGGCTGGCCTTCGCGCCCCAAGCCAATGAATCCTTCGTGGTTCTGAAAAAGGCGCAGGCAGAAGAACTGCGCAACAAGGGGGCGGTCTTCTTCGAATGGCGGCTCCCGCTCTCCCATCAGGACATGTTGCAGGATGACACGGAAGACCTTTACCGGCTGGTTACTTCCTTTGCCACCAGCCCGGAGGAGGTGGATGCATTCGGGGAAGTCCTGAACGGTTGAATTTTGGAAAAATCAGGAAACCGACTTGTCAGGCACGGCTGCGCCCGTGTCCCTGGATCTTGGTGTTGCGCGGGATTCATCAAGCTCCCGGCCGCCGGGGGCGAAGGCTGTGAACGCTGCCAGAACCTGTTCGCGCACCGCATCGCGTTCCTGCAGCATTTCATGCCGGGCACCCGATATCGTAAGGCAGGAGCCCGAACGCAATCGCCTGCAGAGCAACTCCGCAGCACGGTTGTCCACAACCTCGTCATTGCCGGCACAGATCACAAGGGTGGGAATGGTCACCTGGCTGTGAAACTCCGTTGACGAAACACGTTCCATGGCCCGTCCCGCTGCAAACAGCCAGGTTGCCGTCGGCCCACCGATTGTCAGGTCGCTGAACTCCCCGGCAAGCTTGGCATTGCGCTGAAACCGCTTCAGATCAGACGTCAACCGGTTGCCCTTGAAGGCGCGGTTTTCGTCCGGCCTTGGCCCACCGGCCAAGTAAAGGGTGCCCAGCCCGGTAACATGCAAGGTCCCGCAAAGCCATTTCAGCGTCCGCTTGGCAATCGGGATTGACCCGAAGCCCAGCAGTGGCGCCAACAGCACCATTCGGCGCAACCGGTTGCCCATATGCGGGGCTGCAAGCAGTGCCACCAGAGAACCGGTGGAATGGGCCAAAACATGAAACGGCCCACGGCAGTCGGGCAATGCTACCTCGGTCACAATGGTCTCAAGATCGATGACGTATTGGCCGAAATGTTCGACATAGCCCTTTCTTCGATCTTCGAGCAGCCGGTCCGATCCTCCCTGTCCCCGCCAGTCGAAAGTCAGAACATCATAGCCAAGCTTCCGCAAATCCCCTGTCGTCTCGTAGAGTTTTTCGATGTATTCAGCCCGGCCATGCAGCAAGAGCACCGTTCCCTTGCAGGGGGGCGCCGTCGTCCGCCAATGCGCGTAGCGCAGCCTGAAGCCGTCCTCGGTCACGGCAAAACCGCAGACCGGGTCGGGCGGAAGAGGGTTGTAGGGCGGGCTGGCAAGCTCCATCGGTGTTTTTCCATTAGGGCAACGGCCATGCCGTATGCAACGGTCGGGACAATCGGGTCTAGCTGTTGGCTTTTTCTACGGCAAGCCAGCGGTGTTTAACAGGCCGTACTTTTGTTCAAATCCGCCGATTTCGCCTGAAAATCCGGGCTTCACCGCCCCCTTGAAATTGGAAAACGAAATACCCAGATCAATCCTGCCGGCGCCAAACGGGCCGGTAAACCGCTTTCTGCCTGCCGCGCAACGGAGGCAGAAAGAACAACCATAACGCAAACGTCGCTTCAAGGAGGACAACCATGCGTAGTGTAGACTTTGCACCCCTTTATCGTTCCACGATCGGTTTCGACCGCCTGTTTTCGATGCTGGACAACATGTCGCCAGCCGAAAGCGCCCAGACCTATCCTCCCTATAACATCGAACGGACTGGCGAAAATGCTTACCGCATCTCCATGGCCGTTGCCGGTTTTGGGGAAGATGATCTGACCATCGAAGCCAAGGAGCACACCCTGACCGTAAAGGGTGAGCGCAGTGAGAGCGAAAGCAACGGAGGAAGCGAAGTCCTGTTTCAGGGCATCGCCTCACGTACCTTTGAACGCCGTTTCCAGCTTGCAGAGCATGTGGAAGTGAAGTCGGCCAACCTGGAAAACGGGTTGCTTCACATCGATCTCATCCGTGAGCTTCCGGAAGCCATGAAGCCGCGCCGCATTTCGATCAGCAAGGCAAACGGCAAGAACGGCAAGGTCAAGCAGATCGACGCCTGATCCTGCCCACTGGCAAGTGTAACCACAAACCGGACCCGCTTCTCACCCGAGAGGCGGGTTATTCCATCTTCGAATGCCGGTTTGCCCGTCAGAAAAAGCTATTCCTGGCGACCGTTACATGCGTTGCATCAGTTGGTTTTGGGTTCGCCGCCGGTCTCTGCACCCTGTTCCACGGCACCTTCCAAAGCCGGAGCTGGTTCATCAAGATAGGATTTGAGGCTGATCCCGCGAATATTTGCCAGCACCGGTTCGGGGGTTTCTCCCTTTGGCAGGCTGAACGACGGTTTGCCCCATGCAGAATCAATCCGCCCATCCTTCGGGCTCGTACCCAACCCTTTGGCAACCAGTTCGAAACTCGTGCTCTGGCGTGCATCGCTTGCCGTGAGGAACCCTTCGCCCCCCTCAAGCGCATTGGCGCCATCGGCCGCCGGGTTGCCAAGCGCGATCACCACGGTCTTGCCCGTACCGGCAGGGTCATACTGGTCCTGTTTAAAGCCATCGGGAAGGCCAACCGAGACGAGGGAACTGACCAGCGCGTCCTTGCCGAACCCGGTCATGCGCTTGATCGCCTTCTCGGTAAAAAAGGCGAGCTTCTCATAGCCGCTTGCCGTCATGTTAATGCCGTCGGAACGCCGTAGCGAAACGATCTGGCCGTTGATGTTGGGGCCTGAACGCACATAGCGTCCTTCTTCGTCCACAAAGCCCTGCCAGACATCCACAAAGGCGCCGCCCGCCGACTCGACCGCAGTCCGGTAGTATTCGTTGAACACCAGATAATCGGCGTTCATGCTGTTCTTGGAAACCGGCGGCAAACCGACCCATATCATCGGCAGGCGCTTGCTTCGCACCGCTTCAGCCAGCCCATCGACGCGCTGTTTGTACTCGGCTTTCCACGGATCACTGAGTTTCGCCAGGCGCCCGCCCTGGGTTCTCATCTGCTGGCGATCGTTCATGCCGACCAGCGTTACCACCACAATCGGCTTGGTTTCCTCGATGAGATCGCCGATAACCGATGGCCAGTTCTGAACATCGTCACGCACCAGGCCGGAAAGCGCCACGGATTTATCGACCGTAACCAGTCCTGGGTTTTCGGCAAACATCTGTTCAAGACCCAGCGCCAGCTGGCCTGCCATGAAGTCGCCAATGACAAGTACCTTGGCAGCATCCTCATTCTTCTCAACAACCTTTACGGCAGGCGCTGCAGCAGCGGTCTTCCTGGCAGTTTTTCTGCGCGTGGTGCGCGAAGCAGTGGTTGAACTGCTGTTTTTTTGCTTCACCTTTTTCTTTGCCTGTTTTGCCGCCCGTTTGGCCGCAGCGCGCTTCTTGCGCTCACGCTGCTGTTTCAGTGCCTTGCCGAAAAGCAGTTCAAACAGGTTTTTGCGCTTGCCCTTTGTCTGCTGGGCATAGGATTGGTCAACACCAAACGGCATTGACTCAGGCAGGGCAAACCCCGCCACGGCCACAACCAGAAACACAATGATGATACGGCGAACAGTTTTCATGCCGGTCCGGTTACCAAAAAGCACTGCAATGCCGCAATTCTAGAATATTGCAGGCTTCTATGGAACCGCTCTGCGGCGATTTGAAGACACTCAGCCCCGAACGGGCGCGCAATTCGCCGGCTGCGCGATCAGCTCTTTCGCAGGCGTTTCAGCAGTTTGCGCGACGGATTGCCGTCAGCCTTCATGCCGGCCCGCTCCTGGAATTCGCGGATTGCAGCCCGCGACCCCGAACCGATGTTTCCGTCAATCTCGCCGTCATAAAATCCCAGCCGCTTGAGATGTTTCTGCGCTTCGAAACGCTCATCATCGTTCAAGGGCACATAGCCGCGCGGCCATTGCTGGATAATCGGTCCGTATCCCGCAATGCGATCGGCCAGATGACCAACGGCAAGCGCATATTTGTCGGCGTTGTTATAGCGTTTCAGCACATAGAAATTGCGCATCATCAGGAATGCCGGCCCGTTCGTACCGCCAGGAAACTTCAAGACAGCCTTGGAACCGCGGTTTCTGAACGGGCGGCCATTGGCCCGTTTGACGCCCATTTTCTCAAAATCACGGATCTTGTAACCGTCCCGGCCGGCCAGTTTGGTGTTAAATCCCTTGGGAACAACCACCTCATACCCCCAGGTCTGACCATTCACCCAGCCGTTTTTTCGCAGCAAATTGGCTGCCGATGCCAGTGCATCGGGCGGCGAATTCCATACATCGCGCCGTCCGTCACCATCGATATCGACCGCCCAGGCCTGATAGCTGGTTGGAATGAACTGGGTGTGCCCCATGGCGCCTGCCCACGATCCCCTGAGCCCCTTGGCCGAAATATCGCCATTCTGGACAATCTTCAGGGCGGAGACCAATTGCGTGCGCGCATATTTTGAGCGGCGGCGATCCTTGTAGGCAAGCGTCGCCAGCGCCTGGCCAATATGATGGGTGGAGTTGGGACGGGTAAGGTAGTCGCCATAGATGGTCTCGATCGACCAGATCGCCAGAAGAATGTCGCGGTCGACACCAAAACGCTTTTCGATCACATCAAACCAGCGCTTGTATTTGCGGCGCAGACGCTGCCCTTCGGCAATGGTGAACTTGGTTACCCTTGCATCCAGATAATCCCAGACCTTGGAAGTAAATTCGGGCTGGTAATTGGCGCGCTCCAGCACCAGCGGGTCGATCTGGCGAACCCCCTCGAACACCGAATTATAGGTGTTGCGCGAAATGCCGTTTTTCGCCGCAACCGAATAAAAATCCGAAATCCACTTCCGGAAGCCGGCATCGGCGTAAGCTGTACCTGCCAGCATGGCGGACACGCCGGCCGCGGCGAGGCCGATTTTCAGTGTATTCATGAATTGCATGGCCTTGCCCATGGCTTGCTCCAGTTCGCAAAAAACACGAATCGCAAAGCTACCGCCTGCCTATTGAGACTTGGTTAACCAAGCGGCAGGGAGAAATTATGGCAATCAGCCTGTAGCCGCTCAGGCAACGCCGATTCTCAGCAGATCATGCATATGGACCAGGCCAACCGGCTTGTCGTCCTCGCAAACCACCAGGCTGGTGATGGCCCGTGCATTCAGTTCGGCAATGGCGCTGCTGGCCAGCGTGTCGGGCGTCACCTGAGCGGGATCGGCGGTCATGATATCACGCACCTTCAGCGTGTTGAGGGCCTGTGTCAGGTTTCGCCGAAGATCGCCATCGGTAACGATTCCGGCCAGCCTGCCCTCTTCATCAACGACGATCACACAGCCAAAGCGCTTCTGGGAAATCGTCGCAACGGCCTCTTCCATGCCGGTATCGGGGGTCGCAAGCGGCAGCGCATCGCCAGAATGCATGATTTCACGCACCATGGTAAGGCTTGCCCCCAGCGAGCCGCCCGGATGAAATGTCTTGAAATCCGACGACGTAAAACCCCGCCCTTCCAGCAGGGCGATGGCAAGCGCATCACCCAGGGCAAGCTGCAATACCGACGAAGTGGTGGGAGCCAGGCCGTGCGGACAGGCCTCTTCAAGTTTCGGCAGCGTCAGGCAGATATCGGCAACCCGGCCAAGCGCTGACTGTTCATTCCAGGTAACGGCAATCACCGGGATGGAAAACCGCTTCGCATACGCCAATACGCCTTTCAACTCGACGGTTTCCCCGGACCACGAAAGTGCCAGCACGGCATCGTTCCGTGTGATCATGCCGAGATCGCCATGGTTTGCTTCTGCCGCATGAACAAAATAGGCCGGTGTTCCGGTCGAAGAGAGCGTTGCTGCAATCTTCGCGCCGATATGCCCGCTTTTGCCAACACCGGTAACGATTACCCGCCCCTCAATCGCCCGTATGGCTTCCACCGCTTTCACGAATGCGGCCCCAAGCGGGCCTTCCAGCGATTGCGGCAGGGCGGCAAGCCCGTCAGAGAGAACGCGGAGCGTTCGCATCGCGGATGCAATATCGGAATTTTCTTCAGCAGCGTTCATCGGGTTGGCAACCATCATGTCGGACGGGCGGAAAGCCTGCGCTTTCTACCGGTTTTTGCCAGGCAGGGAAAGCGCACTTTGCCGCACAAAAGGCGCGGCTTGAAACCTTGCGTTAACCGTCGCCCTTTACGGTCTGGTAACGATTCCAATGCGGCCGGGATACCCATGAAATCCGACCTGCCAAATCTTCTGGCGGCACCTCGCCGGATACAGCCTGCCCGCCGCATGGCCGGGTGGCCGGTTTCCGGCGCCCTTTACCCCGGCGGATTGGCCGTCCTGGCGCTGGTTGCGAGTATCTCCCACGCCAGTGCACAGACCGCCATCACCCCGCGACAACAGCCGGACAGCATAACCAGCCCGGCATCCGCACCCATTCTGCTGAGGGGAACCACGGGCAGTGGCTCCCAGCAAACCGTTTTTTCAGGTTCACTCTCAACGTCCAGCGAAACTTCCGCCGATGGGCAGGAAACTTCCGGTTCCTCCTCTGATCTGGAAGGCGCGGAAGAAATACCGGCCCCCCGTCCCCGTCAGGAACAGGGGCGTGCACGGCGTGTTCAACCAGAGCCTGCCATTGTCGACCCTCTGGTCACGACGACATCAAGCAGCCGTTCCAACATTCGCCAGCCAAAAGAACAGGATGGCACCGGAGCCGTTACCCGGGATGATCCTTTCGAACCGCTCGGCTTGCGCATCGGCTCCTGGCGCGCCTTCGGCACGCTGGAGCAAACTGCCGGCTATTCAGACAACATCGATGGCGCGGCCGGCGGCGATGGAGGCGCGTTCTCCCGCACGGATGTCTCCCTCTCCCTGCAATCGGACTGGGCACGCCACGCTGCCCGCATCGACGCCGATGGTACCGTGCAGCAAAACCACGATGGCAGCGATGAAATCATTCCCGAAGCCAGCCTTTCCGGCGAACTGACTCTGGACCTGGTCGATGGCTGGCAGACCAATACGCGTCTTGCCTATGAATATGACACCGAATCAGCTTCCAGCACCGCAATCACCGCTCCTGCCGCGTCACGCACCGGATTTCACACCACCACCGCGACTGCCTCCATAAGCCGTACAGACCGCAAACTGCAGTTTTCCCTGCGTGGCCTTGCCCAGCGCAGTGACCATGAACGCATCGAGCTGGAAGACGGCAGCACCGCCTCGCAGGATGATCGCAACAACACGCTGTACACCGCAACCGCACGGGCAGGATATGAGGCTACCCCGGCACTCACACCCTTTGTCGAGGTGGAAGGCGGCATTCGCCGTTACGATGAGGAAGTGGATCGCAATGGCGATGACCGCAACAGCACCATCCTTGCTGCACGCGGCGGGGTGGAACTGGATATCGGTGAAAAACTGACCGGCGAAGTAAGCGCAGGCTATCGCGTTGAGGATTACGCGGACCCGGACCTTGCCAATCTGGAAGCACTCACGCTGGATGGCAGCCTTTCCTGGTCTCCCTACCGCGACACGACAGTATCCCTGTCGGCAAACACCTCTTTCTCGGGGGCTACCACCGCCGGCGACAACGGCTCGGTGATCCGCGGCGCCAACATTGAGATCGAGCGCCGCGCCAATGATCGCCTCACCCTTACCGCCAATGGGGGCGTGCAGCACACCGCACCGGACAATGGCGATGCAACGCAGACCTTGTGGACGGCCGGTGCAGGTTTCAGCTATTGGCTAAACCGCTTTATCGCTATTACCGGTTCGGTAGAACACACCAACCAGCAGAGCGAGAGTTCGTCCCTTACATATGAGGCCACCGCCGTGCGCGCCGGTATCCGCCTGCAGCGCTGAGCCAATACAAGGTTCAACTGCCCGCCGGTTTGATGGCGTCGAGCAATTGGCGCAGTTCCGGCCCAAGCGACGCTGCCATGTTGCGGTCCCACATGGCGTAGGCCAGATTGGCCTTGATAAAACCTTCCTTGGAACCGCAGTCAAAGGTTCGCCCGGTAAAGGTGAAACCGTGAAAATCCTGGCTTTGTGCCAGCGTGAGCATGGCATCGGTCAGCTGGATTTCCCCGCCCGCACCCGATGCCTGATTTTCCAGAATGGAGAATATCTCGGGCTGAAGAATATAGCGGCCATTGATGAACAGGTTGGAGGGAGCACTGCCCTGGGGCGGTTTTTCCACCATGCCGGTAATCTTGAACCCGCCGGCGACCGCATCACCCTTTTCCACAACGCCGTATTTGTGGGTCTCCTCCCACGCCACTTCCTCGGTGGATATGATGTTGCCGCCGGTTTCCCGGTAGACTTCCATCATCCGGCTCATACAGCCGCGTTCATCCTGCATGATCATGTCCGGCAACAGCAGGGCAAACGGTTCATCACCGACAATATCGCGGGCACACCACACAGCATGTCCCAGACCGAGCGGCGCCTGCTGGCGGGTAAAACTTGTCTGTCCCGGCTGGGGCAATGCGGCAGCCAGAACATCCAGCGCATCTTTCTTGCCCCGTTCCCGCAGCGTGTGTTCGAGTTCAACCTGCAGGTCGAAGTGATCCTCAATCACTCCCTTGTTGCGCCCGGTAACGAAGACAAAATGTTCAATTCCCGCTTCGCGCGCCTCATCCACCACATACTGGATGACCGGCTTGTCCACGACTGTCAGCATCTCTTTGGGTACCGCTTTCGTCGCAGGCAGAAACCGTGTTCCAAGGCCTGCCACCGGAAAAACCGCCTTGCGGACGGGTTTTGGAGTGTGGGTCATCGCATATCCTGTCGTTGCGTAACGTACCGGTTTTGCCGGAATTCCTTAACGTTTTCCTAATGCGCTTGCTCTAATTGGCGCGGTACAATTCGCAGAGCTCTAAACCTTTCACGCTATCTTCTCCCATAAAGCTGAAACAAACCGTCAACGGGAAGGTTGTAGCATGTCAGTTCTGGTCACCGGCGGAGCCGGTTATATCGGCAGTCACATGGTATGGGAACTGCTCGACCATGGTGAAGACGTCGTGGTTCTCGACAATCTGACAACCGGCTTTGATTGGGCGGTTCCAGACCGTGCCAAGCTGGTCGTGGGCAATGTGGGAAACATCGATCTCGTCGACAAGGTAATTCGCGACCATGACGTGGAAGCGGTCATTCATTTTGCCGGTTCGGTCGTTGTGCCCGAATCGATGGAAAACCCGCTCAAATATTACGACAACAATACCGCCAACTCCCGCAACCTGCTGGAAGCGGTGGTGAAGAACGGCATCGACAAGTTCATCTTTTCCTCCACTGCCGCGGTATACGGCGAACCGCTGACCACCGGGCCGATCCGCGAGGATGCCATGCTCAACCCGATGTCGCCTTACGGATCCTCCAAGCTGATGACGGAGATCATGGTGCGCGACACCGCGCTGGTCAGTAATCTTCGCTATGTCATGCTGCGTTATTTCAACGTTGCCGGCTGTGACCCCATGCAGCGCACGGGCCAGGCCACCAAGGGCGCAACCCATCTTATCAAAATCGCATGTGAAACGGCCCTGGGCCGTCACCCGTCAATGTCGATCTACGGTGATGATTACGACACGCCCGACGGCACCTGTATTCGCGACTTCATCCATGTCAGCGATCTGGTGAACGCCCACTACGCCGCACTGAACTTTCTTCGTCAGGGCGGGCTCAAGTTCACCGCCAATTGCGGCTATTCGAAAGGCTATTCGGTCAAACAGGTAGTCGATGCGGTCAAACGCATCAGCGGCAATGATTTTCCAGTGGTCTACGAAGATAGACGGCCGGGCGACATTCCATCGCTGACGGCAAACGCCCACCGGCTGATGTCGCGGCTTTCCTGGAAACCTGCCCATGACGATCTCGACAAGATCATCTCCGATGCGCTCGCCTGGGAAAACGCGCTGGACAGCCGCCGCAAATCTGCCTGAGGTCTATTTCCCGGCAGCTTCCACTTCCAGTGTTTCAGCATTAGCGCCAACCACCTTCACTTTTGCCCCCTGCGGCAGATCGGGGCCGGTGACGCGCCAGGTGGTGTCGCCGATCTTGGCCCGTCCGCGCCCGCCGGCGATCGGCTGGGTCAGTACCGCCATGGAACCGACAAGCTGCTTTCCACGCTCATTAAGATCGGGCGCTTCGCTTCGGTCCCAGTCCTTGCGGCGCATCAGCGAACGGCCTGCAAAGGCGAAAACCAGCGACAGGATGGCAAAAGCCATCAACTGAACCTGCCATGCCCAGAAGCCGGCTTCAGGACCAACGATGAGACTGACGGCACCGACTGCGAAGGCTGCAAGCCCAAGCCACAGGAAAAACGTGCCAGGCGCCAGCACTTCAATCCCTATCAGGATCGCGCCCAGAACCCACCACGACCAGCCGCCAAGATCACGGACCAGTTCAACAATCATTCCGTGGCTCCCTCATCACCGGAGCCCCAGGGCTGGACCGGCTGCGAAGTCTTCTCTGCCGGGTTGGCCGCACTCACGGTGCTTTGCTTGCCCCTTGCAGGCTTGGTGCTTCCACCGCCTTCACTGCCGCCATTGCCGAAAACCTCCTTGGAGATTTCGCCGATGCCGCCAAGCGCACCCAACAGGCTGGATGCTTCCATCGGCAGCATCAGAACCTTCTGGTTGCCGGCGGTGGCAATATTGCCGAGCGCCTCCACATATTTCTGGGCAACAAAGTAGTTGATTGCCTGAACATCCCCCTTGGCGATGGCTTCAGACACCATTGTGGTTGCCTTTGCCTCGGCTTCGGCAAGCCGTTCACGCGCCTCGGCTTCGCGAAATGCCGCTTCCTTTTCGCCTTCGGCCTTGAGGATTTGCGACTGCTTTTCGCCTTCCGCCTGCAAAATCTCCGACTGGCGCAGGCCTTCCGCGTCGAGAATGTTGGCCCGCTTGTCGCGTTCAGCCTTCATCTGCCGGCCCATCGCCTGGACAATATCATCCGGCGGGTTGATGTCCTTGATCTCGATGCGGGTCATCTTCACACCCCAGGGAGATGCCGCTTCATCGACCACCCGCAGCAACCGTTCATTGATCTCGTCCCGCTTGGAGAGAAGTTCGTCGAGGTCCATGGAGCCCATGACCGAGCGGATATTGGTCATCGTCAGGTTTAGAATGGCATTCTCAAGCCCGCGCACCTCATAGGCCGCGCGAGCCGCATCAAGCACCTGATAGAAGGCAACCCCGTCTGCGCTGACGGTGGCGTTGTCCCGGGTAATGACCTCCTGGGTCGGCACGTCGAGCACCTGCTCCATCATGTTCATTTTTGCCCCGACCCGGTCGACAACGGGAACAATGAGATTGAGGCCGGGCTTCAGCGTGCGCACGAAACGCCCAAAACGCTCCACGGTGTAGTTGTAGCCCTGTGGCACCTGCTTTACGCCGGCAATCAGAATGATGATGAGGACGATGGCAGCGGCAATCACCCACAGGTCAAAACCCAACAGTTCCGGCATGTAAATTCCTCCGATGGTGCGGGCCTTGTTATGAAATCAAAAGGCACCGCAGGACAAAAGCTTATGCTCCATATATAGGATTTTCGCCCGGTCTTTACAAAGAAAACCGGGCGGCGGAGCCAGCCTTCGCCAGGACGGTCAGCCTGGCTCAAATCCAGCCGGACAGCTCACGCCGTACCATCGTCTCCAGGACTTTCATGCCTCCCGCACTGTCGTTGAGACAGGGAATATGCGTGAAGTTTACCCCGCCATTTTCGTGGAAGATCTCCTCTCCCTCTCCGGCAATCTCTTCCAGCGTTTCCAGACAGTCCGCCACGAAGCCCGGATTGAATACGGCAAGGTTTTTCACACCTTCCTTTGCCAGGTGTCCGATGGTTTCATCCGTATAAGGCTGCAGCCATTCCTCCGGACCGAATCGTGACTGGAAACAGGTTAGCAGGCGCCCTTCCTTCCAGCCCAGCCGCTCGGCAAGCAGACGGGAAGTCTTCTGGCAATGGCAGTGATAGGGATCACCCTTGTTGAAATAACTGACCGGAATGCCGTGATAGGATGCAATGACCTTTTCCGGCTCAAAGCCGAGCTTGGCCAGATGCTGTTCGATGGAAACCGCCAGCGCATCGATATAGACGGGATCATCGTGATAAGGCGGTACGGTCCGCACTGCCGGCATCCAGCGCTGCTGCATCAGATATTCGAATGCCTTGTCGTTGACCGTTGCCGTGGTCGCGGCGCTGTATTGGGGATAGAGCGGAAACACAACAATGCGCTCGCAACCCTGCGCCCGCAGAGCTTCCAGCCGCGAAGCGATCGACGGATTGCCGTATCGCATGCCCCAATCGACAATGACTTCCTCATGTTTTGCAAGCATTGCTGCCAGCTTCTCGCTTTGCGACCGGGTTATGGTGCGCAGTGGCGATTCATCGAGTTCCCGGTTCCAGATCGTTTCATAGGCTGCACCGGACTTCTTCGGCCGCGTATTGAGCACAATTCCGTACAGGACCGGATACCACAGCAGTTTGGGCCATTCGATCACCCGCGCATCGGTAAGGAACTCTTCCAGATATTTGCGCATGTTCTTCTTGTCATGGCCATCGGGCGTACCGAGATTGACCAGCAATACACCAACCTTGCCGGTTTTGACGGGTGGATGATTTTCAGGAAGCGGACCCAGCCGGCGATAGCCGCCAGCAGCTTTGTCGCCTGCTTTCCCGCTTTTGAGGGAAGCGTTCATGAACCGGAAACCTCTGCAGTCAGTCTGGAATGGTTCTAGGGTTCCGCCCGAAAACGTCAAGCAGCCAGGGACACTCCACAGCAATATCCGTCAGAAGTTGAGCGAAATATCCCGGTGGTCGGCGCTGCAGCTGGCAACAAACAGGGCAACATCCCTGGGCATGCGATCCTGGACACGAGCGCCGATCGTATTGCGGATTGTTGCGTCATATGTTTCCAGATCTGGCAGGACGGAACCCGCCTTCTCACGCCACGCCTTCTGCTCTTCATAAAGGTCGATTGCATTCGCCATGGCGGTTGCAGCCTTGTCAGGATCAGGCGTTTTGGCTTCCAGCGCACGGCGGGCCTTGGAAACCTCGGAGCGTATCTTCGAGGCGCCTTCCACTTCGCCAAACTCGTCAGCCAGCACGTCGATCTCCGCTGCCAGGGATTCGGCATCCTCATTGCCAATACGGCCAGCTTGCGTCCGCAGCCCGTCTTCAAGCTCCAGGAAGCGCGCACTGCCCTTCAGCGTGGCGACAACCTCGGAAATTTCGCCATAGGCGGAATCGGAGTTGCGGCGGTAGGTGTTCAGCGCCTTCTCCTCCGCTTTCACCAGATCATTGTACGTCTTGAATGTGCTGTCCCATTCGGCGGGAATTTGTGCCTGCAGGCCTTCCTTCTCGGCCTCGAGTTTTTCGATTTCGGCAAGCCGCTTTTCACGCGCTTCAGCATTGGCGTCACCAGGCAGCCGGTTCACATCTGCTCTCAGCTCGGCGATATGCGAATCAATGCCCCGCATGACGGTTTGCAGATCGCGCACCTTGGTATGAAGGACCCGGTATTGCGGCGAGGCATCATTGATCGCCTGCCGGGCAGTTTGTGCTTCACCCAGCAGGGCCTGGGCGTTGGACGCCTTGTCCACGCCTTCGGCAAAGCTGCTGGCCAGGTCACCCGGCAGGAAGGAAAGATCAATGTTGCGCGCTGTTTCATGAGCCGCCTGCAATTGCGTGCCATTGGCGGCAAATTGTTCTGCCACGTATTCTTCCAGGCAATATTGCAGCTTCGGATTGCGCGGCGGCGGTGCCGTCTCCGACAAAAGCGAAACCCGGTTTGGCAGGTAGTTCACCATTTGCGGGTATAGCCCAACAATGAACAGCGCCAGCAACTGCAGCAGGATGAAGGCAACAACGCCCTTGTACATCTGGATCGTCTTGACCACCGCAGGCGCCACGCCACGCAGATAGAACAGGGCAAACCCGAATGGCGGTGTAAGGAAAGAGGTTTGGATGTTGAGACCGATCATCACGCCGAGCCACACCGCCGTTACGTTGGCTGAGGGGTCGGCAAGCAAAATGGGCGCAACGATCGGCACGACCACCACTGCGATCTCGATGAAGTCCAGGAAAAAGCCGAGTACGAAAATCACTGCCATGACGATGATGAACTTCGCCCAGAACCCGCCCGGCAGCGAATTGAGGAAATCGCGCACCAGGTCTTCTCCGCCAAAGGCGCGGAAGGCGGCCGTAAGCATCGCTGCACCAAGCAGAATGACGAATACCAGCGCGGTCGTCTTGGCGGTCTCCAGCATGATGCCGTTGAGCGTTTCTTCGACCCGCATGGTCCGCCATCCGCTCCATATCAACGCCGCTGAAAGGATGATTGTACCCAGGATGCCGAGCTGAATGCCGATCCAGTCATGGGTGTTGTCAATCGATTTCAGGTTCATCTCGAAGTTTGAAATAGCAAAGGCAAGAATGCCGAGACCGATCAGTGAAAGGATGGCCGGAACGAAGGTCCAGCGGCCGTAGTCGCCAAGCCGGTAGCCGGCCATGACCATGGCTCCGGCAGCGCCAATGGCGCCTGCCTGATTGACGGTGGCGATGCCGGCGATGATCGATCCCAGAACCAGAAAGATCAGCGTCAAGGGCGGCACCAGGGTCAAAAAAACCTTCCGCCAGAAGGCGAAGTCGAACTTGCCGGCATAGTGAACGGCAGGTGCCGCCGTAGGCCGCAACAGGGCATAGACCAGAATGTAGATCATGTAGAGCAGCACCAGCAGCAGACCCGGCACGAACGCTCCCAGGAACATCTCGCCAGCGCTGGTGGATACGACATCGAAAGCCGATGGCATGGTCAGTTCGCCGGTCGTATCCTTGTAAAGCGCCTTGCGGGCAGTGCTTGCCTGATCAACCGCCGAAGCCAGCTGGTCTGCCAGGATGATCAGCACGATCGAGGGTGGAATGATCTGCCCCAGCGTTCCGGAGGCCGCGATCGTTCCGGTCGCCAGCGAAGGCGAATACTTGTTGCGCAGCATGGCCGGAAGCGAAATCAGGCCCATGGCGACAACGGTCGCGCCGACAATGCCGGTCGTGGCAGCAAGCAGTGCCCCGACAAAAACAACGGAGATTCCCAGCCCGCCAGGGACCGGGCCGAAAAGCTGCGCCATGGTGACAAGCAGGTCCTCAGCAATCTTCGAACGCTGCAGCGTGATCCCCATGAAAATGAACAGTGGAATGGCGATCAGCGTATCGCGTTCAACCTCCCAATAGACCCCTCGCAGGTTGGTAACCCCTGCAGACAGCCATTGCTGCGGTCCGCCGCTATGGAAGAAGGCATCGGTATTGCCGGCAAACAGCCAGCCGCTGACGGCAGCGGCAAAGATCGTGATGATCGCAGCGCCCGGCAGCGCGAAGGCGACAGGATAGCCGGACCCAAGGGCCGCCGCCATGATCAGGATCAGCAGTGCGAGAAAATACAGTTCCATGATCCTGCCCCCTAATGCGCCGCAGACGTATCGACGTCACGGTGACCGGGTTCGCCCCGCTTGTCGGCCACTGCATCGAAGAAATAGCTGACAAACTGGATCAGCATCGTAATGCCGAAAAGGGCAATGAAAGCGGCCATCTGGTATTTGGTAAACATGCCGAAGGGGCCAGCCTGGGATACTTCGAAATTCATCACCGGCGCATTCACAATGGATTGCTTGCCGTTGAAACTGATCCCCACAATGACCCAGCAGGTGGTAATGCCCAGAAGAATGGTGCCAATGGCGTTGATGACGCCTTTTTTGCTTCGCTGGAAGGAGGCATAGAGAATGTCGACACGCACATGCCCCTCGTCAAACAGCGTGTAGGCGGATGCAAACAGGAACAACGCTGCATACCAATAGCGAACCAGATCGCCCATCAGGGCCTGTTCATAGGAGAAGACGAACCGTGAAATCACGATCAGCAGTTCAGCGACAACGATCAGCAGGGCCAGCCAGACAAAACCCAGTGTCCGGGTAAAATAGGCAATGATAAAGCCGAGCACGATCAGGGGCATGTGAATCCAGGTACCAATCCAGTTTGCGCGGGCCAGATTGCGCGCTGCGGCTTCCCCCATCAGCGGCTCGATAAACG
This sequence comes from Salaquimonas pukyongi, assembly GCF_001953055.1. NCBI lineage: Bacteria > Pseudomonadati > Pseudomonadota > Alphaproteobacteria > Hyphomicrobiales > Salaquimonadaceae > Salaquimonas > Salaquimonas pukyongi. Next base: position 2,870,610 of record NZ_CP019044.1, read on the forward strand.
ACTCGACCCGCATGAAGGAAAGCGTGGCATCCACCACGCCGACCAGAAACACCGACCAGTAAAGCGCGCGGATGAAATAGACGTTGAAGGAATGAATGAGATGCGCCTCATAGCGCAACGACCGGCGCGGATACGCCATGACAAGGGCAACGGCTGCCGCAATACCGAGGAGGCAGATGGCAACCTGCAACCACGCGGCAGCGCTGGCAGCTTCACCGAAAGCTGCGAAAACTCCGGGATAATCGTACCCGACATCCAATACGTTGTTGATCAGAAACGCCACCAGCAGGCCCAGCATCGACCAGCCGAATATACGGCTGAGGAAAGCCCTGTCGCCTTCCTTTTCAATAGCGTTCTGCAGATGGTTTGCTTGCTGTTCTTCGTTGCCCGTCATCAACCTTCCCTGCCGGTTTCCGGCAGCCCCTCCCAAGGCCGCAATACAGGAAAAGAGCGGAACCGAAGTCCCGCTCTTATTTGCTGTTACGGTTTCCCGTACAATTAACCGATGCCAAGCACGCGGTTGCGCTGGTTCACGAACTGTCCCTCGAACAGCGCGATACCGGTGCCGATTTCGCGCAGTTTCGCCTGCGCGGCATCATCGACTTCAGCAGCCAGCGGCGAGTGGTCGCGCGTTTCGGCAAACACTTCCGAAGCCGCTTCCCCGAAGGCATCCCAGACGTCTTCGTTGAACGAACGCACTTCGATACCCTGCTCGTCGACCAGTTTCTTCAGGTATTCACCGTTGAGCGCCATGTTCTCGAAATAAGCGTTGGTGTTTTCCTCAAGCGCCGCCGCCGTGATGCAGGAACGCTCCCAGTCGCTCAGGCTGCTCCACCACGACTTGTTCGAAGTCAGCGAAAGTGCAGAACCCGGCTCGTGCATGCCGCCGGTATAGTAGTATTTTGCGGCTTCATAGAACTTCATGAAGTAGTCATTGTATGGACCAACCCACTCCGTTGCATCGATCGTACCGGAAACGAGGTTCTCGTAAATCTGGCCGCCGGGCACCGAAATGGTGGAAGCGCCGAGTTTTGCCATGACCTGGCCGCCAAGGCCCGGAATACGCATCTTCAGACCCTTCAGGTCGTCGGCGGAGTTGATTTCCTTGTTGAACCAGCCACCGGCCTGGGTGCCGGTATTGCCGGCCGGAAGCGGCTGCAGGCCGAACTGGTCCTGAACCTTTTCCCAAAGCGCCATGCCGCCGCCATAAAGAACCCAGGCATTCCACTCGGCAAAGGTCATGCCGAAAGGAACAGCCGTGAAATAGGCCAGGGCAGGATGCTTGCCGGTCCAGTAATAGTCGGCGCCGATATAGGCCTGCGAGTTGCCGGAGGCCACTTCGTCGAAGACATCCAGCGCGCCAACACGCTCACCGGCAGCAAAATACTGGGTGGTGATTGCGCCCTGGGTCAGTTCCGTGATGCGCTCTGCAAGGCGCTGTGCGGAAATTCCCAGACCGGGAAAGTCGCGCGGCCATGTGGAAACGATGACCATTTCCTTCTTGCTCTGCGCCACTGCGGGTGCAGCTAGTGTCGATGCTGCCGCACCACCACCGACCAAACCGGCTTTCTTGATAAACGAACGACGATCCATATAGTTTTCCTCCTTGGATACTTGCGGGAATAAAAAATTCGTGCCCGACCGGACCCGGGCTTGTCGCTTCCTCCCGAACCGGCCCGCGTGGCTTGCAATACAGTACAAATTCTTGGGCGGTGCAAGTGCCGCACGGCTTTCCGGCAAAAGAAATGCCGCCATCGGCGGTTTTGCTGCCTGTCAAACAGGCACCTTGCCTGATTGTTGTGCAATTAGGTGAAACAGCTGCCCGTAGGGCCTTCTCCATCACGCATAAAGCGCTGCAGCCAGAAGTGTCAGCCCCATGACAAAGATCAGCGCAGCGCCGCCAATTTCAATTGCCCGGTAGATACCATCGCGCATTTTACTGGCGGAACTCAGCCGCAAGGCGGCATTTTTGGCAGTGACCGCGATTACCGCAATTGCCGAAACGGTGATCGCCGTGCCCATCGCCATGGCGAAAGCTGAAAGAATGCCGGCGAGATACAACCCGTTGAGAAAGGAAAACGTCAACACGATCAGTGCACCGGTACATGGCCGCAAGCCAACCGCAAACACCGCAGTCCACGCTTCCTTCAGGCCCATGTCTCCTCCAAGCATGGAGGGGGCAGGCATATGAGCATGGCCACATTGCGGGCAGGCATGATCGTGATCATGATCGTTGTGATGACTGTGGTGATGGGCGCCAGCACCGTTGTGGCCGTGAGCATGGTGGCGAGTATGCGGTGCGCCTTTGCCGGCTGCGGCAGCTGCAACCGGTTGTACCTGCTGCCGCGCAAATACCTTGCGCCACAACAGCCAGGTGCCCAGCAGCATCACGCCTGCATAGCTGGCAATTTCGAGGTTGCGCGCAAGGTCTGCCTGCCGAAGGCCCAGCCCGCGCAGAAACAGCACAATCGAGCCGATGGCCGCGATGGCCACCAGCGCCTGCATGGCGGAGGAGGCAAAGGACAGCATAACACCCCGGCGCAGCTGAACCTCGTTTGCCACCATGTAGGATGAAATCACCACCTTGCCATGCCCCGGCCCGGCAGCGTGAAGGATGCCATAGGCAAAACTCAGCCCGATGAGAACCCACATGCCCCCATCACCCGAACGGATAACCTTCAGCGCCTCGGTCATGGCCTTGTAGAAGGCTTTCTGCTGCTGCTGGATCCAGAACAGAATGCCCGCGAACGGCCCTTGCGGCTTGATCGCCTGTTCCGCCTGCCCCACTCCCAGGGAGTTCTGGGCGCTTGCCGTCTCCGGCAGCATTATTGTGGCAGCCAGCGCCAGCATTGCCAGCAACATCAGAGCAGGAAGGCGGCGCGGCGGTGTCAGGCAGGGCAACTGAATTCCACCCATGTCAGGTAATCTTCGCTGGCATCGATCTTTTCATCGGGGCCTGCGGTGAACAGGTCGGCAAGGCGATCGGCATCGCGGGCATAAAGTGCATCCCAATCCGGCACGACGATTTGGGAGGTGCAGGACTTTCCGTTGCCTGACACAATGACCGCCGTGGGGTCCGGCAGTTCCACCGCCACATAATAGGTAGGGTCGGACACCGCCACCTTGAAGCCTTCTGCGCCCATCGGTTGCGGTTCGGTCAGTTCCATTGCCATGATCATCATCAGCTGGCCGTTCTTGTAGTCGACGATGTAGGGTTCCGGCTCGAAAAAATCGATGACTTTGCTGCCGCTGCGTATCTCGGTGTAGAAATTGTATTCAGCCAGCGAGATCCTGGTCTCTTTGCCGATGGTCTCAAGTTCTTCCGGATCAAGCTCGCCATTGCCATTGTCGTCAAAGTCGAGCACCAGCGAGGAAGAAAAAATCTCGTCGAACCGCCACACATGGCGGATTTCGGTCGCTTCGCCCTTTTCGTTGCGCACCACTTCCAGATTGGCCTCGATCCAAACATGGGGATGCGCCGCGCCGGGCATTCCCGAAGAAAGTAAAAGACTTGCAGCCAGCCCTGCGATCAGGGTTGATCTAACCGTCAACGGTCCGGTCTGTTGCAGCAGAGGAGTGCTCATTATCATCACCTCGCCCGTTCAGCGTTCCTTTTTGAACCAGGCATCCATGAAGTCGACAAACACACGCACCTTGGCTGAAATGTGACGCCTGTCGGGATAGACCACATAGAAAGCAGAACCTTCCGGAACGAAATCCTCCAGGATCGACACCAGGCTTCCATCCGCCAGTTCGTCCTTAACACAAAACTCCGGCACCATCGTCACCCCCAGACCGGCCAGTGCCGCCCGTTTGCACACCTCCGGATCGTTGACATCCATCACCGACCGCACGGTCTGTGTAAACGCAGTGCCGTTTTCATCGACAAAGGGCCAGGTGTTACGGCCGCGCCAATTGGTGTCGATGATGTTGGGCCAGTCCGCAATCTGCGAAGGGTGATCGGGTACGCCATGTTTTTTCAGAAAAGCCGGGGTGGCGCAAAACAGCAACCGGTTGCCCATCAGCTTCTTGGCGATGAGGGAAGAGTCGGCCAGAACGCCCACCCGGATCGCCACATCAAACCGTTCTTCCACAAGATCGGTTACCCGGTCATCCAGCGAGACGATCATTCGGACCGCCGGATAAGCCTTGGCAAATTCAACCAGCGGCAGCATTGATTCGACGGCGCCAAGCGAACGTGGCGCGGTAATGCGAAGCGTGCCGTCCACCTCCCCATCGTCATCCCGCACGTTTTCCCGCGCGTCTTCGATCTGCCTGAGGATTTCCAGGCACGAACGGTAGTATTTCTCACCGGACTCGGTCAGCGAAAACTGCCGCGTGGTACGGTTGATGAGCAGAACGCCCAGGTCATCTTCCAGCTCACGCACATATTTGGACAGCAGGGCCTTGGATCTGCCCATCTTGCGGGCGGCAGCGGAATACCCCTCGCTTTCTACAACCTCGATATAGGCCTTCATGCGGGTTATTGTGTCCACTTTTTCCTCATGCGCTTTACGGAAATACCGCCAGAACTTTGGGGCATGCACCCAGGCTAGCTGCCTGCCTTTTGCCTGCCAAGATCAATAATCCCGGCTTCCCCCGCCTCGCTGCCAAAGGCAAGCCGGTTGCCATTGTCATCCCAGTTGAGCGCAGAGACGGCGCCCTTGCCACTGCGCTTCAACACCGCTTCCTTGCCATCGCCAATGCGCACTGCCGCCACCATGCCGTCTTCATAGCCGATGGCAACGACCTCTTCCTGCGGGTGGCAGGCAACGCGCGTCACAAGCAGATTGCCCATCGAGCCCAGTTCCTTCGGCGCCTTGCCCATCGGACCGTCCTTGCCGGAAAACGGCCAGGTGATTGCTGCCGGCGCACCGGAGGTCGCAAGCCATTTCCCCTTTACCGACCAGGAAAGCGAATGCACCTTTGCCGGATAGCCCGTCATGCGCATGTGCCTGCCGTCACCGAGCCGCCAGCCATGCAGCGCGTTTTCCTGCATCTGCGAGACCACGTAACGCCCGTCGGGAGAAAATATAACCCCGTATGCGCGCCCTTCCATTCAAGAAACTGCGTAGCGCCGGCCGTGTTGATCCAGAAAAGTTCCACCCCGCCATAACGGGCAATGGCAAGCCGCATCCCTTTGGGTGCAAAGGCAATCCCTTCAATGCTGCGCTCACAGGCGATTTCCCTGCTTTGCGTGTCCTTGAGCGTATCTGTAAGCACGGTGGCCGACTTGCCTGCAGCCCAGGCAATGGCACCGCCGGGGCCCGCTGCCAGACGGTCGATCCACTTGCCCTTGTTTTCGCTCAAGGTCGAAAGCCTGCCCTCACCGTCAATACTGCAGACCTTGCCGTCTTCACCACCGGTGAGCAGCCTGTCTGCTGCAACGCTTGAACAAGCTGCCAGCAGGCCTTCATGAACTTCAATAACCCGATGGCGATCCGACAGCACATGCACCGTGCCGCCTGCTCCGGCAAACACAGGGTTATCGCCGACAAACCCCGCCCACTCCACATGGCCAAGGTTTTCCGGGTCGGTTTCGAGCGGGGCAACGGTAGGCATGATGTCAAAGGTCACCCGGCACAGGCTGCAAACGTGCGTTCCAGCTTTTCACGGTCGAGGTTTCGCCCGATAAAGACAATACGGCTTCGGCGTGTTTCGTCATGCTTCCAGGCACGCTGATGATCGCCCTCGATGATCATGTGAATGCCCTGCACCACATAGCGTTCAGGGTCGTCCTTGAAGGCGACAATGCCCTTGAGACGGAGAATATCCGGCCCATCAGACTGGGTGATGGCCTGTATCCATGGAAAAAACTTTTGCGGATCGACTTCCCCGGCTGACAGCGACACCGTGCCGATGGTGGTATCATGAATTTTCTCATCCAGCCCGCCATGCCCGTGCTGATGCCCGTGTTCATGCCCGCGCTGATGATCGTGCTTGTGATCGTGGCCGTGATGATGCCCATCATGGTCATGCCCATGGTGATCATGATCGCAGTCCGGCCCGCAAACGTGACTGTCGTCGAATTCGAGAAACTGCGGATCGCTTTCGATGACACGGGCCAGATCGAAACGGCCCTGTTCGAGAATTTCCTTGAGTGCCACATTGGCCCGGCTGGTGCGGAAAATCCGGGCCGAAGGGTTGATCTGGCGTATCACCGATTCAACTTTCGCCAACTCGTCTTCTGCCACCAGATCGGTCTTGTTGAGCAGCACGATATCGGCAAACGCGATCTGGTCTTCAGCTTCCGGGCTGTCCTTCAGACGCATCGGGAGGTGCTTGGCATCGGCAAACGCAATCACTGAATCCAGCCGCGACTTGGCGCGCACCTCGTCATCCATGAAAAAGGTCTGGGCAACGGGCGCCGGGTCGGCAAGCCCCGTGGTTTCGACAATAACGGCATCGAACCGGCCTGGCCGCTTCATCAGGTTCTGCACGACACGGATGAGATCGCCGCGCACCGTGCAGCAGATACAGCCATTGTTCATTTCGTAGATTTCCTCATCGGTTTCCACGATGAGATCATTGTCGATGCCGATCTCTCCAAATTCGTTGACGATCACCGCATATTTGCGTCCGTGATCCTCCGTCAGGATGCGGTTGAGCAAGGTTGTCTTTCCCGCACCCAGATAGCCGGTGAGAACGGTCACGGGAATCTGCCGGCTGGCCTCTGCCGTATCAGGCATTTCTGTCTCCAAACGCTGTTTGCTGCTCCCGACGGGAACAAATTGATATAGAACCGGCAGCGCGCAATTACGAGCCCGCACGTGGTTTTACCTTCATTGAACATCAGGCTGCCGTTCAAACTCTGAAAGATCAAAGCGGTCGATATCGGCCAGCAGATCAGCAAGGCTGCAGACGGCATGATCAAGCAGCTTCTGGCCCTTCTCCGCGGTCGCGGAAGCAGCATCCCCCGTCGCGCCCAGCGGATTCAGATCCTGCATCTTCCAACCGAATGCATGTTTGCCATAAGCGGCCAGATGCCGGTTTTGGCTTATAAAGTGCGCCTGCCGGGAGGAAAAATGCTGCGCCTTCTCCATGGACACCTTGTTCGGGTGGAGCGCCAGCATCAACGACGTTTCAATCAGCCCGGCATGGATATCGAGGGCTGCATCCTGCGGCCCGATCACGGACTGCGGATAGCCGAAACGGGTCCAGGACGTTGCCACGCACAGCATCTGCTTATGCACCCGCAATTCCGTCGCCACAATCGTCATCAGTGGCGAGTTGCCGCCATGGGCGTTGAGCAGCAGCAGTTTGCAGATACCGCGTTTTGCAAGCATCCCGCCGATTGCGGTCCATTTTTCAATGGCCTCATCATAGGTGAGCGACTTGCTGCCCGGATAGTCCATGTGTTCGGGCGAATAGCCGATTTCCTGTACCGGCAGAAAGGTCACCGGCAGCTTGCCCGAAACCTTCTTGCTCAACCGTGCTGAAATGCCCCCGGCAATCAGCGTGTCGGTTTCAACCGGCAGATGCGGCCCGTGCTGTTCGGTTGCGCCGAGTGGCAGTACCGCAATCCAGTGGGAAAGATCCTCACCTTCAAGCGCACCAAAATCGATTGCGGCAAAATCCAGATCGGGCAGCAGCCGTTCTTCACTCATGTTACGGCCCCGGCCAGTTTGCGGGCAATCGCCCCGTGTTCAGCCCTCAGTTTTTCAATATCCACACCAAGCGGCAAGCCTTCCTCAAGGCACCATTTGCCGCCGGTCATCACTTTTTCAGCCCGGTGCGCGCCGCATAATACCAGCGCTGCCAGCGCATCCCCTGCACCGGAAAAGCGCAACTCGTCCAGCCCGTAGAAGGCGATGTCCGCCTGCATGCCCGGTGCAATACGGCCGATATCCGTGCGCCCGAGACAGGCTGCAGACCCTTCCGTTGCCCAGCGCAGGGCATCTGCATGGGTAACCGCCGCAGCCCCGTATTTTAGCCGGTTGATCATCAGCGCATGCCGCACACCTTCCATCATATTGGAGTTGTCGTTGGAGGCAGAACCATCGACACCCAGCCCCACCTTCACGCCGGCGGTTTCCAGTTCCCGCGTTCGGCAGATGCCCGAGGCAAGCACCATGTTCGAGGTCGGGCAGTGGCAAATGCCCACCTTCGCTTTGCCCAGCCTCTCAACTTCCTCATCATTGAAGTGAATGCCATGGGCAAGCCACGTCCGGTCTGCCAGCCAGCCGGTTTCTTCCAGATAGTCCACCGGACGGCATTTGAATTTTTCAAGGCAATAGGCGTCCTCATCGTGGGTTTCCCCAAGATGGGTGTGAAGACGGCAGTCACAGGATTTGGCCATTTTTGCCGTCTGCTTCATCAGTTCCGTGGTCACCGAAAAGGGCGAGCACGGCGCCAGGGCAACCTGGTTGAACGAGCCTTCGGCAGGATCGTGCCAGGCCTTTATCACGCGTTCGCAGTCTTTCAGGATTTCCTCTGTCGTCTGCACCACGCTGTCGGGCGGCAGCCCGCCATCCTTTTGCGACAGATCCATGCTTCCCCGGTTGAGGGTGATGCGCATGCCAAGCCGCTCCGCCTCCTCAACCTGGATATCCATGGCATCGCCAAGACCGGCAGGAAAAACATAGTGGTGATCGGAAGCCGCCGTACAGCCGGACATGAGAAGCTCGGTAAGCGCAAGCCGCGTCGCCAGCCGGAAACTCTCCCGGTTGAGCGCCTTGCCCCAGACCGGGTAAAGCGCCTTCAGCCAGTCGAACAGTTCCTTGTTGATCGCATCGGGATGTGCCCGCGTCAGCGTCTGATAAAAGTGATGATGGGTGTTGATGAGCCCGGGGATCATCACCAGCCGGCTGCAATCCACCGTTTCTGCAATCCCTGCCGGATGGGTGCCGGCCGGCACCAGCTCTACAATCCGCGAGCCCTCGACGACCACACCGCCATCCGATCCCTCAGCCAGTATGGCCAGCGGCTCCTTCAGCCAGGTTCTTTTGGTGTTTGCGCTCATCCTGCCACTTGCCCGATGCTTTTGAGCCTGTCAGCATACCGCAGGGGCGCATGCAACAAAACTGTCATGTTTTTGTCGCATAAGCGGATCGAAAACAGTCCGGCAGGTTGCAAGAGGCCGCGCAAACACTACAGAATCGGGATCATGGCAGTCAGTAAAATTCCTCCCCTTTCCGCACGTCTGCTGGCCGTTGCCGGAAGGATTCGCAGCAAGCGGGCCGCCGACCTTTCGGCAAAAAATCTCTCGGAAGGCCATGACGGCTACCTGATGGCAATTCACCGCAATCCGGGAATTACCATGGGCGACCTCGCCTCCCTGCTGGAAATCAGCCCGTCCTCGACCACCAAGATCGCCACCAAACTGGAGGCGCTCGGACTGGTGCGCCGGGAAGCTTCACGGATCGACAGCCGGCAAAACCACGCTTTTCTTACCGATGACGGCACGCAAATGGTAAACGATATCGCCATCGGCCATGGCGATTACGACGCCGAGCTCGTCAGCCGGCTGAAAGGCAAGGATGCCGACCGCTTGATGGCCATCCTCGACCGGCTTGAAGGCCGGAACGAGCCAGTTGGCAAAAAACCCAGAAAGGCCGGCAAAAAGAAGCGTTCCGACGGCAAGAAGGACGGCAAGAAAAAGCCGAAAAAGCAGAAGAAGGCCAAATAGCCGATTGACCGGCTGCCTGTGGGCAACGGCTTTTTTCTTGCAACTGCAACCCCAATATCCAAAATAGGGCGTCACACACCGCGCTTATGCCGTCCGGCTGCATTCCGGCGGACCAGGCGCAACAGGCCGTCCGCGGATCAACGGGGAGAATGCCGTTTGGGCAACAAGGTTACCTTATCAACCATTGCCGAATCCCTTGGCGTTTCCACGGCAACCGTTTCCCTTGCCCTGCGCGACAGCCCGCTGGTCGCCGATGCAACGCGCGACAAGATCAAGCAGGCCGCTGCCCTCTCCGGCTATATATACAACCGCCGCGCAGCGAGCCTGAGAACCTCGCGTTCCGGCATTGTCGGCGTCCTTGTGCCCGACATCATGAACCCGTTCTTTGCCGAAATCCTGCTGGGCATCGAGGAAGAACTCGGCCTCAAACGCCAGACCTTTTTCCTGTGTAATCACCGCGATGACATCGCCGTTCAAAAACACTTCCTTGAAACCCTTTTGCAGTTCGGGGCCGACGGGGTAATCGTATCGCCTGCCATCGGCACCACCGCCGAAGACGTCAAGGCGATCGAGAATACCGGCCTTCCCGTCGTCATGGTGGCACGCTGGGTCCAGGGCGCGCGTGCGCCGGTTTATCGCGGCGACGACAAAAAGGGCACCTACATGGTGACCCGTCACCTGCTGGATCTTGGCCACACCAGACTTGCTTTCATCGGCGGGCGCCGCGGCACCTCGACCGGGCATGACCGTCGCGGCGGGTTTCTTGCCGCGCTTGAACAGGCCGGCATCGAGGCCGATCCTTCGCTGCAGGTCGGCACCGAGCGCACCCGCAAGGCCGGCTATGACAGCGTCCGCAAACTCTTTACCGAAAAGCCCGGCTGTGCAACGGCCATTGTCTGTTTTAACGATCTTCTGGCGATCGGCGCCATGAGCGGGCTGCGCTCGCTCGGTCTGGAGCCCGGCAGCGATGTCGCTGTGACAGGCTATGACGACATCGCCGAGGCAGAGATTTCCGCTCCGACCCTTACCTCGGTCTGGAATGGTCAGCAGAAAGCCGGACAACTCGCGGCCCGGGCGATGCTGCGCATTCTCGACGGCGAAACGGAAATCGGCGAAGACCGCCTGATTGAACCCGAACTGCGCATTCGCGAATCGAGCGGCGAGAAGATCGCCTAAGAAGCAATTTTGGGAAGCACCATGTTGCACACCACTCCCGGCTTTGAGCGCATCGGCGAGGAAAACGCATTCGCCGTGCTTGCCAGAGCGACCGAACTTGCAGCCGGCGGCATGGACGTCATCAATCTGGGCATCGGCCAGCCGGATTTTCCAACGCCGCCGCACATCGTTGAAGCAGCGGTAAAGGCGCTGCGCGACGGCCATCACGGCTATACGCCGGCCAATGGCATCCTGCCTTGCCGGGAAGCGGTTGCCCGCCGCACGCTGGCAACCACCGGTGTTGATGTTTCGCCTGAAAACATCATGATCATGCCGGGCGGCAAGGTGACAATGTTTGCCGCCATTTTGATGTTTGGCGAGCCGGGGGCAGAAATTTGCTATCCCGATCCGGGCTTTCCCATCTATCGCTCGATGATCGAGTTTACCGGCGCAACACCGGTGCCAATTCCGGTCCGCGAGGAAAACGGCTTTGCTTTTTCCGCCGACGAAGCCCTGTCGCTGATCACCGAGAAGACGCGGCTTGTCATTGTCAATTCACCGGCCAATCCGACCGGCGGTGTCACACCCCGCGCCGAGATCGAAAAATTCGCCGCCGGGCTTGAGCGTTTTCCCGGCACTGCTGTCCTCTCCGACGAAATCTACGATTCGATGACCTATGACGGCGAGGAACATGTCTCGCTGCTGACCTTCCCGGAACTCCGCGACCGGCTGATCGTTTTGAACGGCTGGTCGAAAACCTGGGCAATGACCGGCTGGCGCATGGGCTGGTCGATCTGGCCGGATGCCATCTGCGACAAGGTGCGCAAACTCGCCGTCAATTGCTGGTCCTGCGTCAATGCCCCGGCGCAATATGCCGGCATCGCGGCCATTGACGGGCCACAGGACGATGTCGAAGCGATGATGGCCGCCTTTGACCGGCGCCGCATGCTGGTGGTCGAAAAGGTTAACGCCATCGATGGCCTTTCCTGCCGCACCCCCAAGGGCGCCTTCTATGCCTTTCCCAACATCTCGGCAACCGGATGGAAGGCGAAGGAACTGGCTTCCGCGCTGTTGGAAAAAACCGGTACCGCCACCATTGGCGGCCCTGATTTCGGCATTCTGGGCGAGGGCTATCTCCGGCTTTCCTATGCCAATTCGGAAGAAAACATCGCCCGTGCCCTTAAGCGAATCGGCAACTTCCTGGCCGGCTGACAACAGCAACCCGACCCTTTCTACAATTCCTTCTCGAACCAGTGTTCGGCATAGGGATTGTCGTTGTAGCGGGGAATTTCCCTGTAGCCGCGCTTTTTGTACATCGCCTGCGCCTCAACCAGCGTCCCATTGGTATCGAGCCGCACTGCTGTAAATCCTTCGCCGGCAGCCCTGTCTTCAAGCCAGGTCATCAGAGCGCTGGCAACGCCCCTGCCCCGGGCCTTGCCCGACACCCACACCCGCTTTACCTCGCCAATCCCGCCACCAAGATCACGCAAGCTGCCGCATCCCAATGCTGTATCTGCGTCCATCGCCAGAACATGCCATTGCCGTACATCCTGTGCATCGGCGATGTCGCCTGCATGGGGGTCGAAGGAGACACCGAACCGCTCGCTGATTTCAGAAAAATAGGCCTGCTGACAGGTGGCAAGTACATCATCGCCGCCCGCTACCTCGATCAGCTTCATCCGGTAAGTTCGCAGGCTTTGCGCGCCAGCGCCTCGATTGCCGCCCATTCGCCTTTTCCGGTCAGATCGGCCGGTGCCACCCAGGAACCGCCGACACAAGGCACGTTCGGCAGGGCCAGATAGTCCCGGGCGCTCTGGGGGGTAATGCCGCCTGTAGGGCAGATGGTAAACTGCGGCAGAGGCGAGGCAATGGATTTCAGGTAAGCCGCACCGCCTGCTGCCTCCGCCGGAAAAAACTTCAGATGGGTGTAGCCGGCTTCACCGAGCCGCATCATCTCCGATGCCGTGGCCGAACCCGGCAATAGCGGCACAGGGCAATCCCCAGCCGCTTTCAGCAGGTCAGGCGCTGCGCCGGGCGAAACCATGAACCGGCCCCCGGCCTTTTCAACGGCAGCGATCTGCTCGTGGTCAAGCACGGTGCCGGCACCGGCAAACGCGCCTTCGACTTCGGCGGCAACCGCACGAATACAGTCGATTGCGTTCGGCGTGCGCAGCGTGATTTCGATGGCGGGAAGCCCACCCCTGACCAGCGCCCTGGCAAGCTTGACCGCCAGCCCCGGACTATCGATCACCACGACGGGAATGACCGGTGCGGCATTCATGATGGCGTTCAAGCTTTCTGTCTTGGTCATGGCGTTTCTTCCTGCTGCCGGTTTAGGGTCTTCCTACAACAGGCGGCAAGACATGCAAACTCATGCCGCCGGCAGGGCAGCGCCGTCTAATGCCAAAACAGGCCGCTCCAGCACTATGAAGGTTTTGGGTCCGGCAATCCCGTCGGCTGCAAGGCCGTTCCGGGCCTGGAAGGCTTTAAGCGCGGCACGGGTAAGCGAGCCGAAATCCCCATCGACAAAAAGTGCAAACCCGTGCCGGTTCAATTGTCCCTGCAACCCGGCAACCAGTGCGCCCCGGTCCCCGAACCGCAACAACAAGGGCTGATGGCGTTTTGACGGGTCCTTTCTCAAAGCCGGCCCGCACATCGCACGGTACTTTGAATAGGCATTTTCAAGCTTCCGGTCATAGCCGTGACGCGCATAGGCGGGCCCGTTATAGCCGCGGGCAAAGGCGCGCCAGTTCTGCTGCACCAGTTCATCGGCCAGCCCCGCCTTTTCAATGAAACGCAACATCAGTTCAACCTGCCCTTCCAGCCCGCTGCGCGCCCTGAAAACCAGGGCATCTATGCTGGCATAGTCAAGCCAGCGCCAATGGGCGCCCATGACCTGTCCCACGCCCCATGACACCGACTGCAAGGCCGCATCCCGGTCGAGCCCGCAGGCCCGCTTGAGCAGTTTCCAGCGCCCGCGCTGGCTGCGCGGATTGCGCACCCTGCCCGCCTTGTGATGGGCCAGCCCGTTGACCACTGCCTGATTGCGTTTCTGCCGGGCCAGAAGACGGTAGAAATAATGTCCCTCAAAACGGATCAGCGGTTCGGCACGGCCCTCAACCCTGGCAAAGACCCTGCCGCCACTTTCCACATCCACCACCGCCATCAGTGCTGCCGGATCGTGGTTTGCAGCCTTGGCGATCCGGGAAAGCTCGGTTCTAGTTTCTGCTTCGAGCACGGCGGCTCCTTTGTTTCGTTGGAGGTGGGGCTTCCGGGGCCACCTCCTCCTTCGCCCTTCGACAAGCACAGGAGGCTCAGGATGAGGGTGGAGGCAGATCGTGCACACCTCGCCGTTCGTTCGATGCGTTCGCACCAGCGGTATCAAAAGAACTGGCGAGGGACATCCCTAGACGTGTCCGCCGGGTTTTTGCCCGCCTTGCCCGCAGCCACACTCTCACGGCCGCGAACTGATGTTTCAATCGATGCAGGCGGGAAAAGGATAAGGGAAGGAAAAGAGGGCGGGGATAAGTTTTCACCTGAAATCGCACGTAGACCGCAGCGAAGAGAGGGATGCGCAAGATTTCAGGCACCCGATGTCATCCCCGGACCGCCAGCTTTTGATGGCGTGATCCGGGAACCCATTGCGTGATTTATCCTCTTTCAGCGAACCATCAACGTTCGTCATCGCCGGGTTCAAACCGGCGATCCAGCGACCCCTATTCATTGGCTCCTCGGGTCAAGCCCGAGGATGACGAAGAGGGGCCCGAGGATGACGAAGAGGGGCCGAGGATAACGAAGAGGGGCCAGGGATAACCGGGGAAGGGCACGCTATCCCCGGTCGTTATTATCGAGCCTGACTTCCGGCCGCATCTGCAGCTTCGAAATGCGCTATCTGGTCAGCTTGGGCTTTCCTGAATGCGGGTCGCTCCGTAACGCGCGTCACATAGGACTCCGTTGCCGGCCGGTCTCCAAAGGAACGAACCTTTCCCACGCGAAGAGCATCAGCCATAAGCAGGTCCGCGACGGTGAAGCGGCCGGCAGCCAGCCATTCCCGCTCTCCCAGAACTCTTTCCATGTGCTCAAGACGGCTTTCCATCCAGCCGGTCAGACCGTTGTCCTTTGCACCGGTCACCTCAAGAAACCACCAGGGAACCGAAACCATCTCGATCGAGTTGAGCGCGGCGATGAACCATTGAAGTGTATCGGCCCTGTCCTTGGCATCGCAGGGCATCAGCACATCGCTTTTTTCCGCCAAGTGCAGGAGACACGCACCGCTCTCGAACAATTCAAGCTCACCATCGTCCATAAAGGGAACCTGGGCGAATGGTTGCCGCGCCAGATGGCCAGGTCCCCTTTCGTTGAAAGGAACCGTGCGAACACAATATGCAAGCCCGGCTTCCTCGCAGGCCCATCTCAGCCGCAGGTCGCGCACGAAGCCACGGGGACCTTCCGGCACCCAGTCCATGGTCCAGATCGTTATCAGCTCAGACATGGTTCTTCATCCTGCAGCAGTTTGGCATCGCATCACCAACGCACAAAGGGCTTCAAGCCTTCCACCCTCTGACAATAATTGCTAGAGCGATTCGGGTTTTGACGTAAATCGGAAAACCCTGAATGCGTTATCCGGTTCAGTACCTTGGCGAGAACTCCGGTTTGCACCCGAAGGTGAAACGATCTAAGGGCTGGCGAAGCATTCCACGGAGAAGACCATGGCCTGCCTGCTGATCATCAACGGACCGAACCTCAACCTGCTGGGCACCCGCCAGCCGGAAGTCTATGGCTCACAGACGCTTGAAGACGTGGAACGGCTGTCCATTGATGCTGCCCGCACCGGCGGAGCTTCCGCAGAGTGCTTTCAGAGCAACCATGAAGGCGAGATCATCGACCGCATTCATGCCGCTCGCGGCAAGCATGATGCCATCATCATCAATCCCGGTGCCTATTCCCACACCTCGATCGCCATTCGCGATGCGCTGTCGGGCGTGGATATTCCCGTCTGGGAGGTCCACATTTCCAACATTCATGCCCGCGATACCTTTCGCCATCACTCCCATATATCGGCAATTGCCAATGGCGTGATCTGCGGCTGCGGCATTCTGGGGTACCGCCTGGCCGTCATGGCCGCGCTGGAAGCCCTCGGCGACTGAAGCGGTTGTTTTTTGCAATTGCGGACGGAAAACCGGCGCCCACATTTCCTGAATTTGCTTCAGCATTTCAGCACTGCCATCAGATCCATCACATTCGTGCCGGTCGGCCCGGTGACAAACAGCCCGCCGGTTTTTTTCAGCCAGCTGCCGCTGTCGGCCGCTTCAAGTGCCGCTGCGCCGCCTGCAAAACGCTGCCAGTCCTCGGCAGTGACATAACCGCCCGCCGATCCGGTCGGCCCATCGCTGCCATCGGTGCCGGCAGCCAGCGCGTGGATATTCCTCTCGCCGGCAATTTCCCGGGCAAAGGCAACCGCCAGCGCCTGGTTGCGCCCGCCTTCTCCCGGTTCATCGGGCAGTTTCACCGTCGGTTCGCCGCCGAAGATATATAGCCCCGGCGCGCCGGATTTCACCGTTCTGGCAAGATCGGCAGCAACGTCATAAACATCGCCATAAAGGTTTTCGGAACTGACGATGACCTCCAGCCCCAGCCCGTCGGCCGCCTGGGTGCAGGCCTCCCGCGCAAGCGCATTGGAAGCGATGATGTGCGTTTCCATATCGTCGGCCTGCCGCGAGGCTGGCACCATGCCGGTCCCCGATCCGATGACCGCGATGTCGTCACCTTCCACGTCGGAGATTAACAGCACGAGCGCGCTTTTGCCGCCAAAACGCGCCAGCAGCTTGCCGCCCTTTACACCGGAAATTTCCTTGCGTCTGGCATTGATCCTGTGAATATCGAGGCCTTGGGAGAGCATCTCCTCCGTCATCGCCTGCAGGTCTTCGAGCGTCATGTCGCCCGGCAGGGATTCTGCCAGCGCGGAGGCACCGCCCGAAACCAGCAACAGCAATCGTGCATTTTCGCCAGCACCGGCAACGAAATCGATCAGGGCCGATCCCGCTTCAAGGCTCTTTTCATCGGGCACCGGATGGCCTGCCTCGATCACGGTGAGCGCGGGATGATTTGAAAGCCCCACTTCGCCGTGGCCATGCTTGGTAACCACCAGCGCGGCAAGATTGGTGCCGCAGGTTTCCAGCGCAGCGCGCATCATGGGCGAAGCCGCCTTGCCCACGGCGGCGATGTGGGTGATACCCTCGCCCCGACCATGAGAAAGCGCCTCCCTGACGGCACGATACCCGTTGACGCGATCTACCCCCGCCCGCCAGATTGTTTCGAGCATCCTGCGGGGGCCCACTATTTTCCTTTCCACACCGGATCGCGCTTTTCGGCAAAGGCGCGGAAGCCTTCGAGATTATCCTCCGACCCGTAAAGCGTGTCGACCGTGCGCAACTGGCGCCGGGTGACGCGGTTCATCATGTCCTGGAAGTTGGTGTCCTCGGCTTCGCGCACCACTTCCTTGATTGCGGCAAAAACCAGCGGCGGCCCGGAGGCGAGCAGGGTTGCCATCTCCCAGGCCTTGTCCATCAGCTCATCGGGTTTGTGAATATGGTTGACGAAGCCCCAGCGCTGCGCTTCCTCTGCATCGAGCCAGCGCCCGGTAAACAGCATCTCCATCGCCACATGATAGGGAATGCGTTTGGGCAGCTTGATGGAAGCAGCATCGGCCACGGTGCCGGAGCGGATTTCCGGCAATGCAAACGTGGCGTGATCTGCCGCCAGGATGATGTCGCAGGACAAGGCAATCTCAAGCCCCCCGCCGCAGCAGATACCGTTGACGGCACAGATAACCGGCTTGTTGAGATGCGGCAGTTCCTGCAGCCCGCCAAAACCGCCGACACCATAGTCGCCATCCACCGCATCGCCATCGGACGCCGCTTTCAGGTCCCAGCCCGGACAAAAGAACTTTTCGCCCGCCGCTGTCAGGATCGCCACGCGCAATTCGTCATTGTCGCGAAAGTCCCGGAACACCTCACCCATGATCCGGCTGGTGGCAAGATCGACCGCATTGGCCTTTGGCCTGTCCAGCACCACTTCCAGTATGTGGCCTTTAGTGCGGGTCCTGACGGGCCCTTCCATCTTGTCGGCCATGCCGCTCTCCTCTTGCTATGCGCTGAAATTGAAGTCCATCCATGCTTCATTGACAAGGGTGCCATCAGTACGGGTACAGGCCAGATGCACACCTGCCGTCTGTGCCGACACATCCTTCTGCGTCACATGGCCGGAAATCACATAGCGATCCCCCGGCCAGCCGATGTTTCGAAACCGCACCCTGAAGCCACGCACCGCCTGGGGCGGCAGCCAGTGTGCGGCATATCCCGCCATCTGGCTGGCCTGATGCATGCCGAGCGCAAAGACCTGCGGATAGCCCTGCTTCCTCGCCCAGACGAGATCGTAATGCAGGGGATTATCCTCTCCAACCACACTTTGAAATCTTACTATGTCGTGGATCGTCAGCGGCGGCAGGACAACCGGCGCCGGCGCCTCGCCCACGGCAATATCGTCAAAACCCTGTCGCGCAACCTGCCCGAACGGGCTTTCGCGTTCCAGTTGACTGCAATCGGGATCATAATCGGGAGGCGCAGCTTCCCATGTGCCATCATCAGGCGTCTGCCCGGTGGTTACCGTGGTGGAGCGTTGTTCTGCCCTTAAGGCACCATCTGGCGCAAAATATTCCGTCAGCATCACCAGAAAGGTCATTTCGCCACCGGAACGCCCTGATTTGCGCTCCACACTCTCAAGGCTTGTCCGGGCAATCAGCCGCTCGCCTGCTGCAGGCGGCGGGCCGTGAAAACGAAACGCTTCTTCCGCATGAAGGGGCACGGAAAGATCATGTTCGATCTCGCCGAAAAACGTGCCCCTCGGCCGCTCCAGCGTGTAGCCCCATATGTACGGTGCCGACACCAGAAACGTCGCCGGGATCGCCTCGCCCTTCATGAAGACATCAAGCGGCGCCCCCATCGCACGGGCAAATTCGCGCATCTTGCCGTGCTCGATCATCACCTCATAGTCGGGACCTTTTCGGCCGACTAGCTCTTCAGGCGTCATGATGCTTCCCCCATCACAATCAGCGCGTCGGAGGCAATCGCCCTGCCGTCTTTCGTCAGCATGACAGGATTGACGTCCAGCGTGATCAACTCGTCTTTACGGGCGGCGGCATAGGCAGCCACCGCCTCGCAGGCTCTTGTCAATGCTTCTGCCGCCGGATGGCCGGAAAGCCCCAGATCATTCATGGCTGAAGCAAGCGCTCCTTCCTCAAGCGGCAATAGCAAGGTGACGAACTGCGCCATGGCCTCTGCCCTGCTGCCTCCCATGCCGAGCATCAGTGCCAGCCCTGTCGCTGGATGCCGCTTGATGCCGACGATTACCTCCGTGTCGGACCCTTCCACCATTTTTTCAACCAGCACCCGCTCCACCGGATGGCCGCCATCGGCCTTGGCCACATTGACGGCCATTAGGTTACAGGCTTCACCAACACACCCAACGTCCGTCAGGTTCAAACATACGCCACCCAGCTTTGCCTTGTGGGCAATGGTCGAACTGAGCACCTTGACCGCTACCGGAAAGCCGAGCGCTTCTGCTGCGGCCGGCGCTTCCTGCACGGCTACTGCCTTGAAATCAGGCGTCACGAGCCCGTATTGCGCCAGTGCCTCTTTCGCTGCCGCCTCGTCCAGCATTACCGGATTGACCGGTTCTGAACGGGCATAAAGCGGCTGTGGCGCTTTCAGTGATTTCAGCCGGTGGCACGCTGCTGCCAGCTTGGCGCTGACGGAAAGCGCTTCCATCGTTTCGCTGTAGCCGAGCAGTGCTGCAACGCCGTTTTTCTGCATGTGGCGGCGAAAATCCACTGAAAGTCCCTCCGGCATGATGCCGGCCACCGAAACCGGTATTTGCAGCTTCTCGCGCACCTCGATCAGTGCTTCCAGGGAATCCTGCCATACCTTGTCGAGCCCGCCGGCCCCGCCCCTCGGCACATCGATGAAAAACACGATCTGGTCGGACACATGCTCTGCAAAGGCTATAATCGCCCCGGTCACGCCCTTTGTGTCGCGCATGGAAATGCTCCCATCGCTCGCTGAAAAGGGAATGTTGAGATCGAGCGGGTTGTTGAGCGCCACGGTATCGGGCAGCAAGTCCCGCATGAAGGCGAGGTTTTCTGCCACCGGCATGGGCAGGGAAAGACCAAGCGCCGGACAGCGCGCCGCCGCCAGCCCGTTGAGCCCGCCGGAATAGGACAGGATCGACAGCCGGTTGCCCTTCGGCAATCCGCCGACGGTGAGTAGCTTGAGCGTCTCCACCAGCGCCTTGGGCGAGGTTACTTCGACGATGCCGAAGCGGCGGCAGAACGCTTCCCAGACATCACGCTCAACCACCATGGAAGCGGTATGGCTGAGCGATACCTTCGATCCTTCTGCTCCGTCGCCGCCCTTCAGCGCAACCACCGGCACCCCTTGTTTGAGGGCTTTCAGACAGGCGTGGCCCAGCGCCTCGCCGTCTTCCATCCCCTCAAGATAAAGTCCGATGGCACGGATGCGGTCATCGTCCAGCATGCCCTCGATGAGTTCGGCGATCGTCGTCACCGCCTGATTGCCGACACTTGCCGCATAGCCGAGCGGAAAGGCCTGTTCCACATTGGTCATGCCGATCAGCAGCGCCCCGCTTTGCGATATCAAGGCCGCTGACGGCCCCTCCTGACGCTCGATGTGATTGTCATCCCCCCAAACGGCGGCGCCGGAAAACTGGTTGATCAGGCCCATGCAATTGGGCCCGAGAAGGGGCATTTCACCGGCTGCGGCTTTCAGCCTTGCCTGCCGGTCGCGGCCTTCATCGCTGCCAAGTTCGGCAAAGCCCGATGACATGACCACCGCCCCGCCCGCACCGGCCACAGACAGTTCCGCCACCGCAACAATTGCCCGCTCCGGCGAAAGACCGATAACCGCCGCATCGGGGGCGTATGGCAACCCGTCCACCGATTTATGACAGACAATGCCCTCGATCTCATCCCTGACCGGATTGACCACCCACATCTGACCTTCAAAGCCGGCACGCCTTGCCGCGCGGATCGGCCCGGCAATCTGTGACCCGCCCACATAGGCGACCGTCTTCGGCCGCAAAAACCGCAACAGCCTGCCGGTCATTCAAGTTCCTCCAGCACATGGGCATATTCGCCAAGGGCACGCGCGCCCTTGGGCGTGATGGCGTAGGTGCCGCGCTCGACGCGCTCGAACCAGCCATAGTGATCATCTGCCATGATCGCGCGGGCGCGGGTCACACTGGCAGCCTTTGCAACTTCGGCTGCCTTGGTTGGCCCGCCTGCGTTGAGAACCTTCAGACAGCGCAGCGCATCCTGCCTGTAGGACGTTACGCGCTTTACCTGCGCCGAACCGCCGGTATTGGGATCGCCCACCCGGTGCTCGAACTCGCGCAAGAGCCGTTCGCGGCGCACTTTGGACTGCCGCGGAGCATACGGTCCGGGATCAAGATGAACGTCGGCCCTGCCGCTTTCAGCCTGCACCGTTATCAGCCCCAGGCCGAGACGGCGGCACAGCGTGCGGTTGGCAACAAACGCCTTCCAGCCGGTGCGCCCCTTCCATTCCGGCACGGCGAGGTAAACAGCATCGGTTACCTTCAGCCGTTCGATCGCCTGATGAAACAGAGTCAGGGAAAAGCCGGTCTTCAATTCGACGATCACCGGCGGTTCATCTCCCCGCAAGCCCACCACATCGGCGGCACCGACTTCCGCCTTGACCGTATAGCCCTGCTCTTCCAGCAGGCGCTTGACCGGCTCATAAAGATCGGTTTCGCGCGGGCGGGGGTTAGCCATGGCAGGTTCAGGCTCCCAGCGGACGCAGCAGGGCGCGGGAAATGATGTGGCGCTGGATCTCGCTGGTTCCCTCCCAGATGCGCTCGATACGGGCGTCCCGCCAGATCCGCTCCAGCGGCAGTTCGTCCATCAACCCCATGCCGCCGTGGATCTGGATCGCTTCGTCGGCAACAAAGGCGAGCATTTCCGTCGCCTTCAGTTTTGCCATCGCCATATCGGCGTCGCTCGCCGTACCCTGATCGTATTTCCAGCCGGCTTCCAGGATCATCAGTTCAGCCGCCTTTAGTTCCGTTGCCATGTCGGCAAGTTTGAAGGAGATGCCCTGGAACCTGCCGATTTTCTGGCCGAACTGTTCGCGTTCGGCGGCATAGTCGACCGCGTGGCCGAAAGCCCGTTCGGCCCGGCCAAGACAGGTAGCGCCCACCTGAAGGCGCGTTGCGCCAAGCCAGGTGTTTGCCACTTCAAAACCCTTGTGCACCTCGCCCAGAACATTTTCTGCCGGCACCCGGCAATTGTCGAATTCCAGAACGGCATTGGTGTAGCCGCGGTGGGAAACGTTGCGATAGCCCTCGCGCACGGCAAAGCCCGGCATGTCCTTGTCGACAAAGAAAGCAGTGATCAGGGCGCGCTTTCCTCCCCCTGATCGGTTGGGCGTGTCCTCTTCGCCAGACTTCATGAAACAGATGGAAAAATCGGCAATGTCGGCATGGGAGATGAAATGCTTGGTGCCGTTAAGCACCCAGTCGCTGCCATCCTGTTTTGCCGTCGCCTTCATTCCCCTCAGATCAGATCCGGCGCCCGGTTCCGTCATGGCGAGGCAATCCCATTTCTCCCCGGCAACGCAGGGTTCAAGATATTTTTGCCGCTGCTCGGGCGTGCCGGCACACAGGATGTTGGAAGGCCGTGCCACGCAGGTCCAGTGCAGGGCATAGTTTGCCCGGCCCAGTTCCTTCTCGTAGAGCAGCCAGGTCAGCGTATCGAGCCCCGCCCCGCCGAATTCCTCCGGAATATTGGCCGCATAAAGGCCGGCCCCGATCGCCTTTTTCTGCAACTCGCGGACAAGGTCCATCTCCAGATGGCCGCTGCGCTCGATTTCCAGTTCATGGGGATAGAGCTCTTTTTCGACAAAAGACCGCGTGGTCTCGACGATCATCTGTTGTTCTTCGGTAAGTGCAAAGTGCATTTGAATTAGACATCCTCGGGCTTGTCCCGAGGACCCAGCCCTAATCTGGCGTTTTGTTCTGGATTCTCGGGACAAGCCCGAGAATGACTATCTTCTTCTTCTTTTCGCAGTTCGAAACTCAGCTAGTTCTTCCACAGCAGTTTCAACTGATTTCCATGCGCGAGCAGCCCGTCCTTTGGCAGCATTGTCCACACATGTGCGCTCTATCAGATACAAGCATGCTGCCTGAGCAAGATTGACCCGCAATTCATCAAGGGGTTCCTGATACGGTTTGATGTGGAAATTGGAATTCGACTTCGTGAGAGAATAGAGCAATGCACTGTCGTCCAGCTTCGCAGCATCTTTCGATACTTCCTTGATTAGTGCGAGCTGTTCAAAAGTAGCAACTTTGTCAGCTTGCATACCTGCACGAAGAATTTTTCGGACAAGTTCTGTTGTATTGTATTGCAGATCATCGGAACTCACTTTCAAATCATCCTTTAGCTTTCCCTCAGGCTTTCGGGTTCTGGCAGCTTGGACTGTGCAGCATGCAGCGCGTCCAGCCTGGCTGAAACTTCCGGCCCCGGTTCACAGGAGCGCCGGGTTTCAAGGGAAACATGGATCAAAAGCTGGTTGCAGGTCGCCAGCAGCGCCTCATCGGAGGTCCGGCACATGTCATGATACATGCGCAGCTTCTTGCCTTTCGCCTCGAGCACTTGTGTGCGCACGAAAATGGCTTCCCCGGCATGGGTCTCCTCGCGATAGGTGATCTGGTTTTCCACGGTGAAATAGGAAAGTCCGCCATCGATATAGGCTTCATCGGCACCGACCATCCGCATCACCACATCGCCCGCATCTGAAAACACCTGCCCGTAGCGGCTTTCGTTCATGTGGCCGTTATAGTCCGTCCAGTCGATGGGAATGACACGGTTGAGCGTATTGAGCGGCTGGTCGAGTTCTGTCGGCAATGCCGGCTTGACGCGCTCGTCATGGGTTTTCAGCAACGCGCCGGCGCCCCAGTTGCGGGCTTTCAGGGCGCGCATCATGGAAACCAGATTATCATCGCGAATGCGTTCAAGTTCGCGGATCGAATACCGGCCCGATTGCGCGTCGGACTGCTCGGCGATTTTGCCGGTCAATTCTTCGGTCAGCTCGGGAACATCCATCAGCTTGGTCCATGGCCAGGAAAGGCAGGGCCCGAACTGGGCAATGAAATGACGCATGCCAGCTTCCCCACCCGCAATGCGGTAGGTCTCGAACAGGCCCATCTGCGCCCATCTCAGTCCGAAGCCGAAACGGATCGCATCGTCGATCTCCTGCGTCGTCGCCACACCGTCCTTGATCAGCCACAGCGCCTCGCGCCAAACGGCTTCGAGAAACCGGTCGGCGATGTGGGCATCGATCTCCTGGCGCACGATTAGTGGCTTCATGCCGATTTCTTCCAGCACGGACTTTGCCCGCGCCGTGGTACCGGCATTGCCGACCAGCTCGATCAGCGGCAACAGATAGACCGGGTTGAAGGGATGGGCGACAAAAATCTGTTCGGGCCGGGAGGCGCCTTCCTGCAGTTCCGACGGCTTGAAGCCGGACGTGGACGAACCGATCAGCGCATCCTTGCGGCAGTTGGCCTGGATTTCGGCAAATACCTTGTGCTTGATCTCGATGCGCTCG
Organism: Salaquimonas pukyongi; assembly: GCF_001953055.1. Taxonomy (NCBI): domain Bacteria; kingdom Pseudomonadati; phylum Pseudomonadota; class Alphaproteobacteria; order Hyphomicrobiales; family Salaquimonadaceae; genus Salaquimonas; species Salaquimonas pukyongi. The sequence continues at coordinate 2,895,090 of NZ_CP019044.1, forward strand.
GGCACGCTTTCCTGAATCCAGTCAGCATCGGCCACGGCTTTGGCGAGCGACCCGGCGAAGGAGAGATTGCCTTCCTGTGGCACGGTGACATCGCTGAGCGCAGGCAGGGAGCGCCGCGCATTGTCGAGCACTTCCCCGATCTTGCGTTCAGCCTCCGGATCGGGATCGCTGACGATAACGTTCCAGCCGTTGAGCAGGAAGCGCGCTGCCCATCCGCCGCCAATCACCCCGCCACCGATAATGGCTGCTGTTCTTGTCATACCGCAACCCCTTCAGGCCAGCGCCGCCCGGGGCGGTTGCCTACAAAAACCGGTGCAGGCCCTTTGGCGCCATGATGCGCAGGGCATTGTCCTTCAGCCGGTAGTGGCGCCAGATGTGAAAACCGGCGTGAACGGCAATCAGGAGTATGAGCCCGTAAAACTCGACGATATGAACGAACCCGACCCATGCATTGGCTTCCTTCATGTCGAGCGGCGGGGCGATGGGAAGAAAGCCGCCTGCCTTCAAAAGGCGCGAAGAGGTAAGGCCCAGCAGAAAGCCGGTGATTGCCACGCCGAACAGGCCCCATACGATGAGACGGTGCATCCACCAGTGAACGCGCTGGGCCCAGGGCGGCAGCTTCGGTGTGCGGGTTGTCGCCATGCCGCGCACGACAAAGTCGATGGTCCAGGCAAGGCAGAGAATAACGAACAACAGCGCGAGATTGGAATGCAGCGGAAACCCCCATGGGCCTAGCGCGAAGGCTTCCGGCGGCCCGATCAGGGCGAACCAGATCACCAGCGGAAGCATGGTCCAGTGCACGATTTTCAAAACGCTTCTTCGGGTAAGTCGGCTCATCGGTCGCTCTCGTCAGTTCCCCCATTATAGCTGACGAAGCTGATGACACGGAAGTTTCACCGTAAACGGCGCGTTTCCCCCTCATGCCGCCGGCGCCCTTTTCTCCAGCCCCAGCTTCTGGCGCACTTCCTGCGGCCCGATGACCTTCGCACCCAGATTCCCGACAATCGTCACCGCGCGCTCGACCAGTTGCGCATTGGTGGCAAGCTGGCCCTTGCCCAGCCACAGATTGTCTTCCAGCCCGACCCGTACATTGCCGCCGGCAATCACCGCAGCCGCCACATAGGCCATCTGGTTGCGGCCCAGTGAAAACCCGCTCCAGGTCCAGTTGTCCGGTACATTATTGACCATCGCCATGAAGGTGTTGAGATCATCCGGCGCACCCCACGGCACGCCCATGCAGAGCTGCACCAGCGCGTCGTCTTTCAAGACACCTTCGCTCACCAGCTGTTTGGCAAACCACAAATGCCCGGTGTCGAAAGCCTCAATCTCCGGCTTTACACCAAGCTCGGTCATCATGCCGCCCATGGCGCGCAGCATGCCCGGCGTGTTGGTCATCACATAATCGGCCTCGGCGAAATTCATCGTGCCGCAATCCAGTGTGCAGATTTCCGGCAGGCACTGGCGCACATGCTCCATGCGTTCGCTCGCACCGGCCATGTCGGTGCCCTGAACAGTGGGGAGCGGCTTTTCAATCCCGCCAAGCACCAGATCGCCGCCCATGCCGGCGGTCAGGTTGAGCACGCAATCAACGTCTGCATCGCGAATGCGTTCGGTGACCTCCCGGTAATATTCGACCTTGCGGCTCGGCACGCCGGTTTGCGGATCGCGCACGTGGCAGTGAACGATTGCCGCCCCTGCCTTGGCAGCATCAATCGCCGCATTGGCGATTTGCTCTGGCGAGCGCGGCACGTGTGGCGAACGATCCTGGGTGGAACCCGAACCGGTTACCGCACACGTGATGAAGACTTCACTGCTCATTTGAAGGGGCATGGCATTTTCTCCTGACTTACTAATCCTGCCTGGTTTCACAGAACATGCTTGACAATTAACGAAGGATTTTTGCCATATGTCGCAATGACATCAGCACCCCGCCCTATCGACATTGTCATTCTGTCAGGTTCTTCACTGATGAGCGTTGCCTCGGCGGCTGATCCGGTGCGCGCCGCCAACCGCCTTGCCAGGCAGAAGCTGTTCGACTGGCGTATTCTATCCGCAGATGGCAAACCGCCAGTGCTATCCAACGATCTGCCATTTCCCGTCAGCGGCGCGCTCAAGCCTGATGACGGCGGTGCGGCGCTGGTCATTGTCGCCGGATTCGCCCAGCATTCCAACGCCAGCGTGGAATTTCTGCGTACGCTCGCTGCTGCCGGGCGCAATTACGAAATTCTCTGCGGCGTGGAAGCCGGCACCTGGCTGCTGGCACGGGCAGGATTGATCCGCCATGAGCAGGTCACCACCCATTGGGAGGATTTCGAACTGCTCGAAAACACCTATCCCGATCTTGAAGTCCGCCGAGACCGGTTCGTCGTTGACGGGCGTATCTGGACAGCCGGCGGTGCCTCGCCTGCCCTCGACATGATGTTGCATTTGATCCGCCAGTGGCATGGCGCCTCACTCGCGCTCGATGCGGCAAGTGTTTTCATCTATGATCAGGCCCACCCTGCAACGGATGCCCAGCCGGTGGTTTCTCCAGGTCAACTGGCTTCCCGCGAGCCGCGGCTCGCAACGGCCATCAACATCATGCAGAAGACCCTCGACAGTCCGCTGCCGGTGCCAGCCATCGCCAAGCGCAGCAAGCTTTCCGCCCGCATGCTGGAAATACTGTTTGCCCGCCATGTGGGTGTGCCGCCGGGCAGCTACTATCTCGCCCTGCGCCTGCAGGCTGCCCGCAAGATGGTGCTCGATACCGCCCTGTCCATGCAGGACATCGCCGTGCGCACGGGTTTTTCCAGTCAGTCGGCCTTGTCGCGCAGCTTCCGCAAACGCTATGGCCAAAGCCCACTCAAGATGCGGCTGGCGGACTAGACCTTGGCGTTCAGGATTAGGCTGCCCGATAAAACCGCGAAAGCAGGATCGGCGTCAGATACATCGGTATCTGATAGCAACCGATGAACAGCAGCATCGGTTCGGTCACGGCGGCAGGCAGCGCTGTCAAAAACAGCGCCATGTTGCGGTTTCCCGCCACAATCGAAACAGGAACGCGGGCCGTATCAATGCCTGGAACCTGTCCCAGCACAACAAATGCCAGAACTTGGAATCCGAAATTGAAGACAAACACCAGGAACAATGTGCCGATCAAAAGCCCCGTGTTTTCGCGCAGGGCAGGCCCCACAGCAGACATCAGCCCGATGACCACCACCATCATCAATATCGCCGACAACCCGTCGGCTGCTTGCAGGGTGGATGGCGTCACACGGTGCGACAACACTCTGCGCAAAGTAAATCCGGCAGCCGCACAGAAGCCAATTACCACCAGTAGCCGTGCTGCCGGGACGAGCACTGCCATGCCCCCGCCCAGTTGCGGCATCAGCCAGAACACGGGCAGAACGGTCAGCGGCAGCAGGGCAGTACCGATCACCATCAGTCTCAATGCAGGTGCCGGGTCAGCCCCGCATAAAATGGCAAGGTTGGGCGAGCCTGAAATCGACGGCCCGGCTGCCATCAACACCAGTGCCCCGGCCAGCGCTGCCTGCCAGCCGATTACCCCGTTTTCGGAAATCCCGAACCCGGCAAAGGCAAAACAGGCGATCAGAACAAGCGGCACCGCAACCTGATAAGCCAGTGTGACAATCAATGTCAGCCGCAAATCCCGTCCTGCGCCAATGGCGGCGCTCATCCCGACGCGAAAGGCGGCAACCAGCAGCATCAAGCCAACCATTTCCGGAATATGGGCTTTCAGCAGAAGCGCCATTGGTTCGATGAAAATGCCCGCCAGCAATCCTGCGACCAGCAGGTAGCGGCCATGGCGGGCGCACCAGATCAGCGGCTTTTCCAGAACCGTCATGAAAGCCCCCGCCAGATCAGCAGGCAGGCCGATATGGCAGCACTTGCCAGCAGCAGGATGCGGAAACCGCGATCAATCCGGTGGCGCAGAAACGGTCCGGTCAGATAGCCTGCCGCAAGGCCGGGCAACAACGCCACCGCAAGCGCAAGATCACTGCTGTGCACATGACCCGATACGGAAAGAACGAACAGCGAGACGAAGGCGCCCATTGCAAAATAGGTCTGCAGGCTGGGCCGCGCCTCTGCAGCGCTGCGCCGCTGATACACCACCGCCATGGGCGGTCCGCCAACGCTGGTGATCGTTGCCGAAAGGCCGGAAAACATGCCTGCAGTGCCGACGGAAAACAGATTGAAGGGGATGCGGAAACCGCCCAGTGATATGGCAACCGCCAGTGCGATGGTCGTGCCGAACACCAGCATGAAGGTTTTTTCGTCGGGAATGGCCGACAGCACCGCAACACCGATGATACTGCCGATGACCCTGCCCCCTACCGCAGACCAGACCTCGTTCCAGTGGATTTTCGACCATTCGCTGCCCAGCGAGATCAGCGCCGTCACAAAGGTCAGCATGAGCACCGGCACCGGAACGAAGGCAATGGAAATCAGTGCCAGCAGGGGAGCGGCGATCAGCCCGAAGGCGATACCAAGCGCATATTGAACCGCCGTAGCAATGAAAATCGCCCCATTGGCGAGCAGCAGCGCGGTCATCGAATGCTCGGACCAGGCTGCCTGGAAAGGGGCTAAAAAACCATCCATGGGATGAGACTGTCCTGCGGCATAGCCTGTCCGTTATCGGTTGAACCTGCCCTCAACCACCAGGCCGTGCACGGATGTTCTCCGGCAGCCAGGTCGCCAGTTCAGGAAAGGCGATCAGTACAAACACCATCACCACCATGATGGCGAACATCGGCAGGGCAGCACGCGCGATGTAGTTCATCTCGTGATGGGTCATGCCCTGCAGCACAAACAGGTTGAAGCCGATCGGCGGAGTGATTTGGGCCATTTCCACCACCACGACGATGAAGATGCCAAACCAGATGATGTCGATGCCGGCCTGGCGGATCATCGGCTCCACCACCGCGATGGTAAGCACCACCGAGGAGATGCCATCGAGAAAACAGCCGATCACGATGTAGAAGACAAGCAGTGCCATCAGCAGTTCAAAACGCGAAAGCCCAAGCGAGGCGATCCATTCGGCAAGCGCGCGCGGCAGCCCGGTAAAGCCCATCGATAATGACAAAAAGGCGGCACCCGCCAGAATGAGTGCGATCATCGCAGACGTGCGCGTTGCGCCCATCAGGCTGGCGGTGAAGGTCTGCCAGTTGAGCGACCCCTGAAAGGCGGCCAGGGTCATCGATCCCAACACGCCGAAGGCGGCAGCCTCTGTCGCCGTGGCAAACCCGAGATACATCGATCCGATGACCACCAGGATCAGCAGGATGACCGGAATGAGAAAACGCGAATTGGCGAGCTTTTCCGAAAACCGCATTTTTGGCTCGGGGTCCGGCTTGTAGGAGGGAGAAAGCCTGGAAAGAATCGCCACATAGGCCATGAACATGGCAGCCAGCACCAGGCCCGGGAAAACCCCTGCCATGAACAGCTTGGTAATCGATTCATTGATCGTCACCCCATAGACAATGAGGGTAAGCGACGGCGGGATCATCAGGCCCAGCGTGGCAGCGCCAGCCAGCGTGCCGATCACCATGTGTTCGGGATAGTTGCGCTTTCTCAGTTCGGGGATCGACATCTTGCCGATGGTCGTCAGCGTCGCCGCGGATGAGCCCGAAACCGCTGCAAAGACCGTGCAGCCGACAATATTGGTGTGCACCAGCCCCCCCGGAAGGCCAGCCATCCAGGGCGACAGCCCCTTGAACATGTCCTCCGACAGCCGCGTGCGGAACAGGACTTCACCCATCCAGATGAACAGGGGCAAGGCGGTCAGCGTCCATGAGGAGGATGCCGACCAGATGATCGTCATCATCGCATCGCCGGCGGGCCGGGACGTGAAGAGCTCCATGCCCACCCAGGCAACGCCGAGCAGCGACAACCCGACCCAGACGCCGGAGCCGAGCAGCAAGAACAGCACGAAGAGAAAGATGCCGGTTGCGTAAAACTGTTCCATGATCAACCGCTCACACTTCGGGGCCGTCGAGCTTCTCGGCCCGAATGTTGTCACGCCCATACAGCAGGAGCGAAATGAGATTGTCCCAGAAGGAAACGGCAAGCAGAACCGCCCCGATGCCGACGGGGATCTGCACGATCCAGATCGGGGTGGCATCCAGGCCCTGGCTGATATCGCCGAATTTCAGCGACCAGTAGATGGCCTTGATGGCATACCAGGCAAGATAGCTGGCAGCCACCGTTCCGATCACCATACACCACAGTTCCGCCCAATAGCGGTGCCGGCCCAGCGCCGACAAGATCAGCGATACCCGGATATGGGAGCCGGAATTGAGCGCATAGGCAAAGGCAAGAAAGGAGGACGCTGCCATCAGGTAACCGGCATATTCCGACAGGCCCGGAAGCGAGATCAGCGACCAGCGTGCCACCATCTGCATCACGATAACGCACAAAATGGCGACAAGGCAGATCGCGGCCAGAATGCCGCTTGCCAGATACAGCCGGTCGAGGAATGGGCGAATTGTCATGATGAAGTCCGGAGAAAAAACCGGCGGTTGGAGTGCCAACCGCCGGTGCTTCTTCTTTACATGCTCTTGTAAGCGTCGATGATTGCCTGGCCTTCGTCCCCGGCGCTTTCCAGCCATTCCTTGGTCATCGTCTCGCCAAAGCCCTTCAGATCGCTTTTGAGCTGATCGGAGGGCGGGGCCACCGTCATGCCGTTTTCAGCAAGGCCCTTGAGATAGAAATCCGTCAGTTCCTTGGCCTTGGCAAGGCCGCGTGCGGCAGCCTCTGCACCACAGTCGGCGATGGCACCCTGTGCCTTGGCATCAAGCCCGTCCCAGGCATCCTTGTTGACGAAAACGACGTTGCGCGGCAGCCAGGCCTGAACATCGTAAAAATGGGTCAACTGCTCCCACACCTTGCGGTCATAGCCGGTCGAGCCGGAAGAGATGAAAGACTCAGCCACGCCCGTTGCCAGCGCCTGGGAGAGTTCTGCAGCCTCGATCTGAACGGGAACCATGCCGGCAAGCTCGGCAATGCGTGCCGTCGCGGTGTTGTAGGCACGGAACTTGAGCCCTGCGAGATCGGCCGCTGAATTGATTTCCTTCTTGGTGTAGATGCCCTGTGGCGGCCATGGCACGGCATAGACGTAGACCAGGTTCTCTTCAGCCAGCGCTGCCTGCAGCTTGTCGCCGGCCGCCTTCCAGAGCTTTTCGGAATCATCGAACGATGTGGCGACGAACGGGATGGAATCGACACCATAAAGCGGGTTTTCGTTGGCGTGGGCAGAGATCAGCCGTTCGCCGATATTCGCCTGGCCGGTCTGCACGGCACGCTTGATGTCGGCACCGCCGAACAGCGAACCGCCTGCATGGGTAACGATTTCAAGACCGCCGCTCTTTTCGGTCACACATTTGGCGAACTCGGCGCCGTTTTCCGAATGATAGTTGGTGGCCGCATAGGCCATCGGCATATCCCATTTTTCGGCAGATGCTGCAGAAGCCGAGAGAGCTGTCAGCGCGGTGGCGGACAACAACAGGGTCAAACGTTTCATGATAATCTCCTCCATTAACGTTGGTGCACCGGGAATCATTAAATATGGAAGTCCGAAAACTGCAAGCTCCTCCGCTCAGACCCGGCTTTCCATCACTAATAATTTGTCGATAAATTGTCAATATAATAATGATGAAACTGGAAAATCGGTGTTTTCCTCTGCCTTACAACCGGGCTTGCGGCTAGAGCGTGTCCTGGTTGGATGGAATCGTTTGAACGCCGGTAATCGGGTCTTCGGCAAGGCGCAAAAAGCGCAGCAGTGCAGGCACTGTCAGCGTTTTGCAACGCGGCCCGAAGGCCCGGGAACCAGGTTCAGGCGATTGCAGAAAACAAAAGCTATTCAACATGGTATTGCATTAGCTGTGGTATCTTTTCCGCCCTGGCTTCGTCGAAATCCTCGCAGGATGGATAAACATCCTGCTGTGGTATTCTCCCTGCCAGAAGCGAAAAATCCATCCATTCAAACTGCTTCCAGCTAACCAGGACACGCTCTAAAATCGCCGCATGCATCCCGGCAGCATGAACACGTGCCTGCCGAAACGCTGCAGCCGGAACAGGGACGCCGAGCCAGATTATCGAAAGCGTGAGGGAGAATAAGGAGCCAGGTCCATGTTCGGCTTCTTGCCGCTAATGAGCTGCGCCAACAGATAGCCTGTCTTTGGCCCCCCGGTCAGGCCCACATGCTGATGGCCAAACCCGGCATAAACCCCTTTGGCCGTTTCCACCTCCCCGATCACCGGCAGGGAATCGGTGGTCGCCGGGCGATGGCCCATCCAGCGTTCCGTCCGCTCCCATCTCACCCCGGGAAACGCCTTGCGGAATTTCGATTCAAGCAGCCGGAATGGAGCTTCGGAAGGGGGCGCTTCCAGCCCGCCGAACTCGACAATCCCGGCGCAGCGGATGCGCCCTTCCATGGGCGAAACCACGAATTTCCCCGAGGCCAGCATGAACGGTGCTGCCGGTGTCCAGGAAGGGTTCCACAATTCCAGGTGATAGCCCCGCTCGGTTTCGAGCGGAACCTTCAGTCCCAGTTCCGCCATCAGTGGCTGCGACCAGGCCCCTGTCGCCACCACGGCAACATCGAAAGGCTGCACTTTACCATCGATCCGCACACCCTTGAGCCTGCCATCCGCCACCGCGATCTTGTCGGCAGTTCCGCGGAGGATGGCGCCGCCTTGCTCCTTAAAATGCCTTGCCAGCGCTTTGACATAGGCGCCGGGGTCGGTGATCAGCCCGTGATCGGGCATGGAAATGGCGAGTGCATCCGGCGCGGTCAGGCCCGGAAACGCCTCTGCAAGCGCATCGCCTTCAAGCTCGCGCCATGTGAACCCGTGCCGCCGGCGGATTTCCCAGCCGAAGGCGTCCTGCTCAAACGCCCTGCGCCTGTCATAGAGATAAAGATAGTCCGTTGCCCGCAAATAGCGTTCGCCGGCAGTGCCGGTAGCAAGCGCCTGATGATCGGCCAGGCTGTCGCCAATGATATTGTACATGCTGGCCGCGATGCGCTTTGTGTCCTTTGCATTGGCATGGGAAAGATATTTTACCAGCCATGGCGCAAGGCGCGGCAGATAGCGCCATTTCAAATAGAGCGGCTGACCGGGATCAAACAGCATCAACGGCGCCTTGTGGAGAAGCCCTGGCCCGGTAACCGGCACGATGGCGCAACTGGCCAGGATGCCGCCATTGCCATGGCTGGTTGCTTCACCGGGCCCTGCCTTGTCCACAATGGTCACGTCATGACCATCGCGCTGCAGCCATATCGCCGTTGAGACACCAACAATCCCCGCCCCGATTACCAGCACCTTCTTGCCGGGACCCCCCTTTGCGGCCCTGCTGCTTGCGGGCTTTACGCTGGACTTTTCCACCACCTTGCGCTCCAAAATCACTGTCGCGATCTTTTTCGCGCGACCTTATCAGCGCCCGCCGGCAAGCCAACCGGTTTTTACTTCAGACTGCACAGGAAAAGACGGAACGGGAGATGACGGCTACAAGCAAGGCAGATGGCGGCGCATTCATGGGCATTTTGATGCTCGACACCGCCTTTCCAAGGCTGCCGGGCGATATCGGCAATCCGGCGACCTTCGATTTCGCCACCCGCAGGCAGATCGTGAGCGGCGCTCACCCTGACAGGATCGTGCTTGAAGATGCTTCCAACTGGCTGCCGCCCTTTACCCGGGCCGCCCGCAAGCTTGAGGAGCAGGGCGCGCACCTGATCACCACCAGTTGCGGTTTTCTTGCGCCCTTTCAGGAAGCGCTGGAGGCGGCGGTGCAAATTCCGGTGCTGACCTCATCGCTTCATCTCTACCACCGCATCGCGGCAAGTCTTGATGCCGGCAAGCAGGTGGGCATCCTGACCATTTCCCCCGGCACGCTCAGCGAAACACATCTTGGCTGTGCTGCAATACCGGCCAACACAATCATTGGCGGCCTGTCAGCGGAAAGCCATTTTCGCTGCAGCATCCTGGAAAACCGCACTACGCTCGACCGGCAGAAATCAGAATGTGAGCATGTCGCGGCAGCTTGTGCCATGCAGACAGAGCATCCCCAACTCGGCGCGATCCTGCTTGAATGCACCAACATGCCGCCCTACGCGGCAGCCATCGCCGCAACCACCGGCCTGCCGGTTTATTCGATCAATTCCGGTCTTGAGGCAATCTGGCACAATCGGCCGCTGGAACCCGTCGTCAGCCAGCCTTGAGCGGCAAACCGCTATGCCGCCGCGGGCCGGGGCACCCGGTTTTCCAGATATCGCATTACAAGAACGATGACCCCCGTCAGAATGACGTAGATGCCGGCAATCAGCAGGAGCGGTTCATAAATGCGATAGGTGTCCTGCCGGATCTGATAACCCACACCAAACAGTTCCTGAATGGTGATGGTGGCGGCAAGCGGGGTCGACTTGAGCGTCAGAACCATTTCACCGGCAAGGGTCGGGAAAACATTCTGCAACGCCCGTGGCAGCCAGATACGGTAAAGCACCTTGAACGGGCTCATGCCCATGGCGCGCGCCGCCTCCAGTTCACCCTTCGGTACGCCGGCAAAGGCGCCGCGCATCACCTCGCCGCTGTAGCCGGCAACTGAAAAGACGAATGCCATGATGGCATAGGGATAGGCATCGCGCAGATAGGGCCACAGTATGCTTTCACGCAGCGCCGGAATCTCCGGAAATACACCCGAACCAATGCCATAATAGATCAGCCAGAGCTGAATGAGCAGCGGCGTCCCGCGAATGACCGTGCAGAAACCAAGCGCAATTCTTCCCAGCCATTTTGGCCCTGTGACCTGGACCAGGCCGATGGGTATGGCGAGCAGCATTCCGAAGAAGATGGAAACAACCAGCAGTTCGAGCGTCAGCAGAAGGCCGGCGACAAGCTGATCGAAATATGTCGGAAACCAGTCCCAGACCATCACCGCCTCCCGATCGCCAAAGCGTTCAACTTCAGCGCATCGCCCGACTCGGGCCGGTAGCGGCGCTCAAGGCGCCTGAATATCCAGGTCGAAACGAGCGTCAAGCACAGGTAAAGCACTGCCGCGGCCGAATAAAACAAAAGATAGCTGCGCGTACTGCCGGCGGCCTGGCGTGTAACGGTCGCCAGTTCGACCGAACCGATCACCGCAAGCAGCGCCGTGTCCTTGGTTACGATCAGCCAGAGATTGGCAAGTCCAGGAAGCGCGAAGGGGATCATCGACGGGATCATGATGCGTGCGAGCATCTTTGTCCTCGACATGCCATAGGCATAGGCCGCCTCAACCTGCCCTTTGGGGACTGCCAGCATGGCCGCGCGAATGACTTCGGTCGTGTAGGCTCCCTGAACAAATCCGAGCACCAGTATCCCCGCAAGAATGGGGTTGATGCTGATCGTCGGCAACCCCACGGCTGTCAGCGCAAGATTGATGGCAGCCTCGCCGGCAAAATACAGCAGCAATATCAGTACCAGTTCCGGCACAGCCCTGATAAGGGTCGTGTAGGTCTCCAACAAGGTCTTCAGGATTGGCCCGCCATAGATCTTTCCCACAGCGCCCAAAAACCCGATGACAAGGCCCAGCGCATAGGCGCCCAATGCAACAATGAGGGTAAACACCAGACCGCGCAGCAGCACACCGCCCCAGCCGGGTGGCGAAAATGCCAGCAGTTGCAAACTGTCCCACATAGCCTCCCCCGGGAACAATGGCATGTCTTGCCAACTTGGGGAAAACGCCCCTGTTGGGGCGCATTACCCAAGCTGGAAAAAACCCCGGCAGTTTCCCGCCGGGGTTTGAAAAACGATTACTCGCCGTAGATGTCGAAGTCGAAGTACTTCTTGGCGATAGCATCATAGGTGCCGTCGGCACGAACCTTGGCGATCGCCTCGTTGAACTTGGCCTTCAGTTCGTCGTCACCCTTGCGAAGGCCGACGCCGACGCCCTTGCCGAAGATCGCTTCGTCCTTCAGATACGCCTTGATCTCGAAATCCTTGCCGACATCGGAATTGAGGAAGTCAGAGAACGCCAGCGAATCGCCGATAACCGCGTCAAGGCGGCCGGCGACAAGGTCGTTGTTGTGTTCATCAAAGCCCTGATAGTTCACCTTGATGCTGTCAGCCACGTCCTTGTAGTACTTTTCGGCATAGTTGGCGTGGATCGTCGAAATCTGCGCACCGACAACCTTGCCCTTCATGGATTCCGGCGAACCGTCAACATCCATGCTTTTGGGCGCAACAAGCGCCGCAGGCGTGTTGTAGTACTTGTCGGAAAAGTCGATGGTTTTCATGCGCTCTTCGGTGATCGACATCGAAGCGAAGATCGCATCGATCTTGCCTGAGGTCAGCGCCGGAATGATGCCGTCCCAGGCAATCGGCGTCCAAACGCAGGTTTCGCCCATGGCTTCACAAACGGCGTTACCCAGTTCGATCTCAAAACCGGTGCGGTTGCCGCTGGCGTCCTGATCGGCAAACGGCGGATAGGGCGCGGTGTCGAGGCCCAGCTTGATTTCCGCCGAAGCCTGAGTGGCGGCGAGACCGGCTGCAAAAGCGGCCGCTATCACAATGTTGATCGTCTTCTTCATTTTCATTTCTCCCTGGTTACAGTTGAATTGGGTTTGCCCCGGATAAACGTTCGATCAATGGATCGAACTGACAAAAGCCTTGCAGCGTTCGCTGTCCGGCTCGTAGAAAACCTTTTTCGGCGGGCCTTCCTCCTCCACCACTCCCTGATGAAGATAGATGACGTGGGAAGACACATCCCGCGCGAATTTCATTTCATGGGTGACGAGAATCATCGTGCGGCCCTCATCGACCAGTTCGCGGATGACCCGCAGTACCTCGCCCACCAGTTCGGGATCGAGCGCTGAGGTGGGTTCATCGAACAGCATGACTTCCGGATTGATCGCAAGCGCGCGGGCAATTGCCGCACGCTGCTGCTGGCCGCCCGACAGAAAGCCGGGATACTGATCCTTCTTGTCCCACAGGCCAACCTTCTGCAGAATATCCTCGGCCTGTTCGGTGGCCTCTGCCTTCGAGCGGCCAAGCACATGCACCGGTGCCTCGATGACATTCTGCATAACGTTCATGTGCTGCCACAGATTGAAGCTCTGGAAGACCATGCCGAGCTTGGTTCTGAGCCGCTGCACCTGACGGGCATCGGCAGGATGAAGATTGCCGTCAGAGCCGTCCTTGAACTTGATCGGCTCGCCGGCAACCGAAATGCCGCCCTTGGTCGGCAGTTCCAGAAGATTGATGCAGCGCAGAAACGTGCTCTTTCCCGATCCTGAAGCGCCAATGATGGAGATCACATCGCCCTTGTGGGCCTCCATCGAGATCCCCTTCAGGACTTCCAGATCGCCGAACCGCTTGTGGATGTCGAAAACCTCCACCGCAGGGACATCGCCGGGCGATTCACCCTTTTGCGTGTGCGAAGATACGCTTGAACTCAATGACTTCCTCCCATTACACCCTTTATCGAACCACAAAGGAAACTTTTTGCAAGCCTAAAACGATCTGCTGCGCTGTTCTGACCGGCAATCCGGCGCCGGACAGGCACCTCACAATGCCCCGCCCGCTGCCTCCCCCACAGCCATGCGATCTGCTTCCCGCTGGACCATGCCGAACAAATCGCGCGGATCATCCGGATCGGCAATCATGTCGAGCGTCTGGCAAAAGGCCGGCCGCTCGCCGGTCTTTGCCCGTAGCCACCGCAGCGCGGAAAAATCCTCGATGGCAAAGCCGACTCCGTCGAACAGGGTCACTTCGCCGGCTGAACTCCGGCCCTTGTCATCTCCTGTAATGACCTGCCACAATTCACGCACCGGATAGTCTTCCTCCAACTGTTGTATCTCCCCTTCAATTCGGGTCTGCGGCGGATATTCGACAAAGATCTCGGAGCGCAGCAACACGTCACGATGCAGTTCGGTCTTGCCGGGGCAATCGCCGCCGATTGCGTTGATGTGAAGGCCGGAGCCGATCATGTTGTCAGTCAGAATGGTGGCGTAGTTCTTGTCTGCCGTGCAGGTGGTTACAACATCGGCACCCTCGATTGCCTCCTCCGCAGTCGAACATATCGTCAGTTCCAGCCCGCTGTCCTTCAGGTTGCGCACGCATTTTTCCGACGCTTCCCGGTCGATGTCGTAGAGGTTTACCCGGCTGATGCCATTGACCGCCTTGAGGGCAAGCGCCTGGAACTCGGCCTGGGCGCCATTGCCGACCAGACAAAGCGTCCGGGGGTTTTCGCGCGCAAGATACTTCGTCGCCATCGCTGATGTCGCTGCCGTTCTGAGCGCCGTCAATATTGTCATTTCGGTCAACAGAACCGGATAGCCCGTATCGACGGAGGCCAGCAGGCCGAAAGCGGTCACCGTCTGCAGGCCCTCCTTCATGTTCTTGGGATGGCCGTTCACATATTTGAAGCCGTAATCGATACCGTCGGAGGTCGGCATCAATTCGATCACCCCGTCGGTTGAATGGGAAGCGACCCGCGGCGTCTTGTCGAACAGCGGCCAGCGGCGGAAATCCTCTTCGATATGGGCTGTCAGCTCAACCATGCATTGCTCGACACCCACATCGAGCGCCAGCCGCATCATGTTCTCCACGCTGACAAAGGGAACCTGGTTGAGGTTGGATTTCATGGTGTTCATCTTCGTCTCAGTCACTAAGGTTCATTTCAATAACTGCGGGTTTGGCGGTCGAGAATGCGTTTTCCGAACAGGCTGCAGGTCAGATCAACCAGCAATTTCGCCGTTCGCCCGCGCTCATCGAGAAACGGATTGAGTTCAACCAGATCGAGCGAACGGACACAGCCGCTTTCATGCAGCATTTCCATGATGAGATGCGCCTCACGCACCGTTGCCCCGCCCGGCACGGTGGTTCCAACAGCAGGCGCCACCTGCGGGTCGAGGAAATCGACGTCCAGGCTGACATGCAGCCAGCCGCCGGCAGCGGTTACCCGGTCGATGAAACGGCGTACCAGCGTGACGATACCGAACTCGTCCACCGCCCGCATGTCATAGAGTTCAAAGCGGCGCTCGAGCAGCTTCTTTCCCTCGTCACGATCCACCGACCGCAACCCGATCAGGCACACATTTTCCGGCTCCACTGCCACCTCCAGCGGCGGATAATATCCCTCAAACCCCGCTTCGCCGGTCAGGTAGGCAAGCGGCGTGCCGTGCAGATTACCGCTTTCGGTGGTCTCCAGCGTATGAAAATCAGGATGGGCATCAAGCCACAGCACGAAAAGCGGCGCCTCGGCTTGTGCTGCCGCCTTGGCAACGCCGGCAATTGAACCGGCCGACAGGGAATGATCACCGCCCATGAACACGGGAATGGCATCCTGTGCGCTGGAATAGGAGGCCTGTGCCAAGGCCCCGATCCAGCCGGAGATTTCCTGCAGATCGTGAAGATGGGGATTGGGGTGCTCGCTTACGGCAACCGGCTTGGCAGACAGGTTGCCCCTGTCGGAAACTTCATAATCCAGCGCCGCCACTGCATCGCAAATGCCCGCCGTGCGCAGCGCATCGGGCCCCATCACACAGCCTGCCTGGCTGGCGCCAGCCTGAACCGGCACGCCAATGAAAACGCAGCGATCAGCTGCCAAACTGGTTGTTGAGCTGCCGGCGGCCACTTCATCCTCCATAAAAACCGCTACCGTGACTGAAGCGCCTTTGTTATTGCTGGCGATAGCGGACACTGATAGATGGAAAAGTGAGCAAAACGACAAGATAGCTTTTCAGATTACATAGAAGAACCGGCAATATGGACAATCTTGATGATCGCCTGATCGCCCTGTTGCGCCGCAATGGCCGCGAGGCCGTGGCCAATCTTGCTGTGGCCCTTGGCGTTTCGCGCACCACGGTGCGCCACCACATGACCCGGCTGGAAAAGGAAGGCCATATCCTCGGCTACACGGTCACCCTGCGCGAAGATGCCATGCCCCACGGCATCCGCGCACTCACCATGATTGCCATCGAGGGGCACCGGGCAGACCTGGTCACCGCACGGCTTTATCGCCTGAGCGCTGTCCAGTTGATCCACGCCACCAACGGAAAATGGGATCTGGTGGCGGAATTGAAAACCGAAACGATCGAGGAGATCGATGAGGCGCTCACCCGCATGCGTGAGATCGAGGGAATCGCGGCCAGCGAAACGAGCATTCTGCTCGCCACCCGCCATCCATCCTCGGTGCGGGTGTAAGAAGCCGTCTACTCCGCCTCAAATTCAAGCAGCAGGTCTTTTGCTTCCACCGCGGCGCCCGGCTGTACGTGAACATTCAAAACCACGCCCTTGCGATCGGCGTGAATGGCCGTTTCCATCTTCATCGCCTCGATGGTGAACAGCACATCGCCCGGATTGACGGTCGTTCCGGCTTTCACCGCAACGCTGGCGATCGTGCCCGGCATGGGCGCACCAATGTGATCGCCATTGCCATCCTCGGCCTTGCGCTGCTTTGCAACCTTCGAAGCAATGGCACGATTGGGGATGCGGATGGTGCGCGGCTGGCCATTGAGCTCGAAGAAGACCTTTACTTCCCCCTCGTCATTGGTGTCGCCAATCGCCTGCAGTCGGATTTCCAGCGTCTTTCCAGGATCAATCTCCACCGAGATCTGATCCTGCGGGGTCATGCCATAAAAGAACACAGGGGTCGGCAGGGTGCGCACCGGCCCGTAAATGCGGTGACGGCCCATATAGTCGAGGAAAACCTTGGGATACATCAGATAGCCGCACAGATCCTCGTCATCGATCCGGAAGCCTTCCAGTTCATCGGAAAGCTTGCTCCGTGTTTTTTCAAGATCGACCGGCTCCATGTCGGCGCCGGGCCGTGTGGTGATCGGCTTTTCACCCTTGAGCACTTTTTCCTGCAAAGCCTGCGGCCACCCGCCAGGCGGCTGGCCAAGATTGCCCTTGAGCATGTCCACGACGGAATCAGGGAAGGAGATTTCCTTTTCAGGGTCCTCCACCTCCGCGCGGGTGATCCCCTGGGCCACCATCATCAGCGCCATGTCACCCACCACCTTCGAAGAGGGGGTTACTTTGACAATGTCGCCGAACATCTGGTTGACGTCGGCATAGGCCTTGGCAACCTCGTGCCAACGGTCCTCAAGACCGAGGCTCTTTGCCTGTGCCTTGAGATTGGTGAACTGGCCACCCGGCATCTCGTGCAGATAAACTTCCGATGCAGGCGCCGCCAGCCCGCTTTCGAACGCCGTATATTGCTGGCGCACCTGCTCCCAATAGTCGGAGATTTCCCGCACCGCTTCAACGTCAATGCCCGTGTCGCGCTCGGTATGGCGCAAGGCCTCGACAATGGAGCCAAAACACGGCTGCGACGTGCCGCCGGAAAAGGCATCCATCGCCGCATCGACACAATCAACGCCGGCAGCACTTGCCGCAAGCACCGTCGCGCCAGCAATTCCGCTCGTGTCATGGGTATGGAAGTGAACCGGCAGGCCGGTTTCTTCCTTCAGCGCCTTGATGAGATCATAGGCTGCCGGTGGCTTTAAAAGCCCCGCCATGTCCTTAAGGCCGAGAATGTGGGTTCCCGCCGCCTTCAGCTCACGCGCCATCTTCACGTAGTAGTCGAGATCGTATTTCGGCCGGCCCGGATCGAGAATGTCGCCGGTATAGCAGATCGCCGCCTCGCAGATTTTGCCCGATGTCAGTACCGCGTCGATTGCAACCCGCATGTTCTCAACCCAGTTGAGCGAATCGAAGACGCGGAAGACATCGACACCGGTTTTTGCCGCCTGATCGACAAACTTGATAACCACATTGTCGGGATAGTTGGTGTAACCAACGCCATTGGACGCACGCAGCAGCATCTGCGTCAGCAGGTTGGGCATGCGCTCACGCAGATCGCGCAGCCGCTGCCAGGGACACTCCTGCAAAAAGCGGTAGGACACGTCGAAAGTCGCGCCGCCCCAGCATTCGACGGAAAAAAGCTGCGGCAGGTTATGGGCATAGACGGGCGCTGCATTGACCATGTCGATGGAGCGCATGCGTGTTGCCAGCAGTGACTGATGGCCATCGCGCATGGTAGTGTCCGTCATCAGAAGCTGCTTTTGCGCCAGCATCCAGTCGGCGACCGCCTGCGGGCCCTCTTCCTCCAGCAGGTTGCGCACACCGCGCGCCGGCGCATCACCGCGCAGTTTCGGCGCGCGCGGCACTTCCAACCCGCCCTCATGCCCCAGTGAAGGCAGCGGTTTGCCCTTGGTTTCGGGGTGCCCGTTGACCGAAATATCGGCGATGTAGGTCAGAATCTTGGTCGCCCGGTCGCGCCGTTTCTTGAACTGGAAGAGTTCCGGCGTGGTATCGATGAACTTGGTGGTATAGGAATTGTCGAGGAATGTGGGATGCTTGAGCAGGTTCTCGACAAAGGCGATATTGGTCGAAACCCCCCGGATACGGAATTCGCGCAGGCTGCGGTCCATGCGGGCAATCGCCATTTCAGGCGTCGGCGCCCAGGCCGTCACCTTCACCAGCAGTGAATCATAGTAGCGCGTGATTACCGCACCGGAATAGGCGGTGCCGCCATCGAGCCGGATGCCCATGCCCGTTGCCGAGCGATAGGCGGTAATGCGGCCATAATCCGGCACAAAATTGTTTTGCGGGTCCTCGGTTGTCACCCGGCACTGCAGCGCATGACCGTTCAGCACGATCTCCTGCTGACTTTCGGCCCCGGTTGCTTCGGCAATCGGCCTGCCTTCGCTGATCAGAATTTGCGCCCGCACAATGTCGATGCCCGTCACCTCTTCGGTAACGGTATGCTCTACCTGAACGCGCGGATTAACCTCGATGAAGTAGAAAGCGCCGGTTTCCATGTCCATCAGGAACTCGACCGTGCCGGCGCATTCATAGCCCACATGGCGGCAGATCTTCAGCCCCAGTTCGCACAGCTCCTCGCGCTGTTCCTGGGTAAGGTAAGGTGCAGGCGCGCGCTCGACGACCTTCTGGTTCCGCCGCTGGACCGAACAGTCCCGCTCCCACAGGTGATAAAGACTGCCATGCCTGTCGCCGAGCACCTGCACTTCCACGTGGCGCGCACGCTGGACCAGTTTTTCCAGATAGCCTTCGCCATTGCCGAACGCAGCCTCCGCCTCGCGGCGGCCCTCCAGCACCTTCTGTTCCAGTTCATCCGGGTTCATGATCGGCCGCATGCCGCGCCCGCCACCGCCCCATGAGGCTTTCAGCATGAAGGGATAGCCGACTTCATCGGCCATTCGGCGCACTTCGTCCATGTCGTCGGGCAGAACCTCGGTCGCCGGGATGACGGGCACACCCGCCTCAATCGCAATGCGCCGTGCCGAAGCCTTGTCCCCCAATTGCCGCATGGTTTCGGCCTTCGGACCGATAAAGATGATGCCGGCAGCCTCGCATGCATCGACGAAATCCGGGTTTTCCGACAGCAACCCGTAGCCCGGATGGATCGCATCGGCGCCGGACTGCCTGGCAACGCGAATGATCTCCTCGATGGACAGATAGGCCGCCACCGGACCCAGATCTTCTCCGATCAGATAGGATTCATCCGATTTGAACCGGTGCAGCCCGAGCCGGTCCTCTTTGGCATAGACAGCGACGGTTTTTTTGCCCAGCTCATTACAGGCTCGCAGAATGCGAATGGCGATTTCGCCGCGATTGGCGACCAGGACTTTCTTGATATTTTTCATGGGGCCGGTTTCTGAAAAACGGGGACGGGCGGAGGTTTGCTGTCTTGTTATTACAGCCTGCCTGCAATTTCCACCGCCAGCATGCCGCAATGCGACATCTATTGTCAGATCAGCCGGTCAGCGCCAGCAGGAGCGGCGCTGAAATGCCCGATTGCGCCGCGCCGGGCGATGGCAGGGCGGTATAGGCAAGAACTGCTTGTTGTCCGGTTTTTGTGCTGAATTACTGGTCGGAGTGGCAGGATTCGAACCTGCGACCCCCTCGTCCCGAACGAGGTGCGCTACCAGGCTGCGCCACACTCCGATTTTGTCCGCCATCGCACAATGCCCGTGCGGAGCGTGCGGGTTATAGACCCGCGCTCGCCCGCCGTAAACGGGGTGGAAAAAATTTTCCCGTCCTCAGGCCGCCGCAGGCTTGAGAAAGCGCATATTGATCAGCCGCCCCACGACAATGCCCGCGATCATCGCGCCAACGAACTGCATGGCTTCCACATAGCCAAGGCCGAGCGCCGGAATGGCGCCGCCCGGACAAAACCCCGATATTCCCCAGCCGGTGCCGAACACCGCGGACCCAACAACCAGATATCTGTCTATCTGGGTGCTGGTCGGCACCATGAAACCCTTGTCGAAGAGAGGCGCCGTACGCTGGCCGAAGACAAGGCGGTAGCCGATGGCGGTGATAACGAGCGCCCCGCCCATGACAAACAGCAGGCTTGGGTCCCAGCTTCCGGCAATGTCAAAGAAATTGAGCACCTTGGCCGGATTGGCCATGCCGGAAATGGCGATTCCAAGGCCGAAAACGGAACCGATGATGAATGCGGTCAACAGCTTCATGGGTCAGCCTCCCATTACATGACGGGTGACATAAACGGTGACGAAAGCCGCCGCCATGAAGACAAGCGTTGCAACAATCGAGCGCGGTGACAGCCGGGCCATGCCGCAGACCCCGTGGCCGCTGGTACAGCCTGAACCGAAATAAACGCCAATGCCGACCACAAAGCCACCGGCGATCAACGGCAGGGTTGCCACCGGCACGGCGAAATCGACTGTCCCGCCCAGATTGACGAAGACAAAGGGGGCAGCGATGGCGCCTGCCAGAAATACGGCCCGCCATTGCCAATCGGCAGAAAGCGGCGGCAATACGCCCTGCAGAATACCCGTCATGCCGGCAACACGGCCGTGAAAAGCCATCAGCAGCGTGGCCGCCACGCCGATCAGAACGCCCCCCAGCAGCGAAGAATAGGGAGTAAACTCGGTGATCATGACAATCTCTTTCCCTCTGGTTGGGGTCAAAACCCTCTGGTCAGACCGGGCGGACACCCGCCCCGAAAGGCCATTTTGCGGCCTGTTTGCAATGCTCCGGTGAATAGTGTATGTAAATAATCTCTTATATTCAAGAGGTTTTATTAAATGTCTGCCCTGGAAGAACTCGAACCCAAAATCAGCGAAGCAGCCCAGTTGATGGAGATGTTGTCGCAGCCTGCTCGGCTTAAAATCCTCTGCCTGCTGCAGGAGGGGGAGCGCAGCGTGCTGGAACTTGCCGATGCAGCCGGGCTGTCGCAGCCGGCGATGTCGCATCATCTGCGCAAATTGCGGGAATCCGGTCTGGTGGAAACACGCCGCAGCGCCCAGACGATCTACTATTCCCTGAAGGGCATCGAGGTGAAAGCCGTCCTCGACACGCTGCACGCAATCTACTGCGCCGTGGATGCGCCGGCTGAGGTAGACGTGAAGGCAGAAGCGAAGGGTTAGAGCATTCCACGTTTCGACTGAAACGAGACTGCCGGAAGCACCCTACAGCTTCAGCCCGCGCAGGCGCAGCGCATTGGCAATCACCGAAACCGAAGACAGGCTCATCGCCGCTGCAGCGATCATCGGTGAAAGCAGCATGCCGGTCAGCGGATAGAGCACGCCGGCAGCAATCGGCACGCCAACCGTGTTGTAGGCGAAAGCAAAGAAGAGATTCTGCTTGATGTTGGAAAGGGTTGCCTCGGCAAGCCTGCGCGCCCTCACGATTGCCGAAAGATCGCCCTTGAGCAGGGTGATGCCGGCACTTTCAAGCGCAACATCGGTACCGGTGCCCATGGCGATGCCCACATCAGCAGCAGCAAGTGCCGGCGCATCGTTGATCCCGTCACCGGCCATCGCAACCTTGCGGCCGGCAGCGCGCAACTCATCGATCAGTGCTTTCTTGTCTTCCGGAAGCACGCCGGCCCGCACGTCGTCGATGCCGAGCCTTTCCGCCACGGCTTTCGCCGTCGTTTCATTATCGCCGGTTGCCATGATGATGCGCACACCCTTTTCATGCAGTGCTGCGATCGCTTCCCCTGCATTCTCCTTCACCGGATCTGCCACGGCTAGAATGCCGGCCAGACGGCCGTTGATGGCCACAAACATGGCCGTTTTGCCCTCATGGTGGAGCCGTTCGGCTTTTTCCTTGCCGCTGGAAAGGTCAACCTCCTCGGCAGCCATCATTCTTGCATTGCCAAGTGCCACCTTCTTGCCGGAAACCGTGCCGCGAACGCCCATGCCGGTGACCGCTTCAAACGCGCCAGCCGGGGAGATTTTGACGCCCCGCTCAGCAACGCCGGAAACGATTGCCTCGGCCAGCGGATGTTCAGAGCCCTTTTCAAGCGCGCCGGCAGCCGCCAGCAGCGCCGTCTCCGATGTCCTGCCAAAGGTGACGACGTCGGTCAGCACCGGCCTTCCTTCCGTCAGTGTGCCGGTCTTGTCGACCACCAGCGTATCGATGCGGGCAACGGCTTCCAGCGCGCCGGCCTCCTTGACCAGAACGCCCGCCTGCGCACCGCGTCCCGTCGCCGTCATGATCGACATGGGCGTTGCAAGGCCCAGCGCACAGGGACAGGCGATAATCAGCACGGAGACGGCGGAAACCACGGCAAAGACAAAGGCAGGCTGCGGGCCGAAAACAAGCCAGGCAAAAAAGGCGGTCACCGCCACCGCGACCACCGTCGGCACGAACCATGCCGCCACCCGGTCGGCAAGCCCCTGGATCGGTGCACGCGAGCGCTGGGCACCCGCAACCATGGCAACAATCTGCGCCAGCATGGTTTCATCGCCCACCTGCCGGGCCTCGATCGCCAGCGTGCCGTTCTTGTTCAGCGTGCCGCCGGTCACCGGATCGCCAGTGTTTTTTTCAATCGGCAACGGTTCGCCCGTCAGCATGCTTTCATCGACGGAAGAAGCGCCCTCGGCGATTACGCCGTCAACAGGGATGGCTTCTCCGGGCCGCACCCGCAGCAGGTCCCCTGCAATGATGTTTTCAAGCGGCGCATCATATTCCTCGCCTTCGGGTGTGATACGCCGTGCCGTTTTCGGGGCAAGATCGAGCAGGGCCCTGATCGCATCTCCTGTTCGCTCTCGCGCCCGCAACTCCAGCACCTGACCGACGAAAACCAGCGCGATGATGACCACTGCCGCCTCGAAGTAAACCGGCACATGCCCGCCAGCCATCTTCAGGGAATCGGGAAACAGTCCGGGAAAGAAGGTGGCGACCACCGAATAGGCATAGGCTGCGCCGACACCCAGCATGATGAGCGTCCACATGTTGAGGTTCCACGTCTTGATGGACGTCCAGCCGCGGTGAAAGAAGGGCTTTGCTGCCCACAACACCACCGGCGTTGCCAGTGCAAACTCAAGCCAGACCGAGAAGGTTTCGCCTATCCATTGGCGCGCCGGCAGACCAACCATCGGCCCCATGGTCAGGACAAGCAGCGGGATCGCTGCCAGCCCGCTTACCCAAAGCCTGCGGGTAAAATCGATCAGTTCGTGATTGGGACCCTCGGCGACCCCGTCCATCGGTTCCAGCGCCATGCCGCAGATCGGGCAGGTCCCGGGGCCGTCCTGAACAATTTCAGGGTCCATCGGACAGGTGTATTTCGTGTCCTTGGCGACAACTGTCTTTTTCTTCGCCTTGTTGCCGGAAAGATAAAAATAGGGATCGGCTTCAAACCGGTCGTGACACTTCGGGTTGCAGAAGTGAAATTCCTTGCCCTTGTAGGTCAGCGAGGGCTTGCCCTTGCCAAGTGGCACCGTCATGCCGCAGACGATATCCTTGACCGTGCCATCTACCGCAACCGTTGCCGATTTCAGGATTTCTGCCGGTCCGGGCGCCGCTTCCGCGCCATTGGCGTGCCCGCTGCAGCAGCTGTCTGCCACCATTTCCTTCGTGGCGTGGTTGCCATGCGAATGTTCCATCATGCGATTCCCGTTTCTGCCGGCGTGTTCGCCAGCAGATAGTGCTTCCAGTCACTGGAAGGTCAATAGCTTGTCAACTGCACAGCAGGCTATCCCAGTACCGAGAAGCTCGATTCCTGGTTGATCGGCCGCTTGCGGGAATAAAACCCGGCATCAATTTCAAGATCCAGATAAGGCATGGTGAACTTCATCGGATCGGCATCGTGGTCGTTGCCGTTTTCACAATAATCGACCAGTGCCGCCATCAGCTTGCCGGCAATCGGGGCGTTTTTGTACTGGTTGCCGCTCGTGCCGCAGGCCATGTAGAAGCCCTGCAGCGACGACTTGTCGTAGATCGGGATCCAGTCGGTCGAGGCATCGTACAGATCGACAACGCCACGGGTTTTCGACGGAATGCCGAGCGTCGGCACCCGCTGGGCATAGCGCATTGCCTGGGTCGTCCACTGATCGGTGAAATTGCGGTCATAATCGGTATCGCTATCGACCCAGTAATGGGGATCGCATTCAGGATCTTCTGAGCCCACCAGAATGTTGTTGCCGTGCTCGGGCCGGCTGTAGCAGGCGATATCGCTGTCAGAGACGATCATCCCGTCGGTTTCGAAATCAAAGCCTTCGGGCGAGGGAACATGCACGACTTCCTGGCGCAGCGGCCGGGTTTCGATGGTCATGTCACCGGTGACGCCTGCCATGCGATTGACAATCGAGGAACCAGGGCCAGCAACGTTGATCACCACAGGCGCGTGGATTTCCTCGCCGGTATCCAGTTTGACGCCCTTGACCTTGCCGCCTTCCTGCAGAATTTCGGTGACCGTTACGCCAAGGCGGAACTCCGCACCATGCTGCCGGGCTGCGTCGGCCAGGTTCTGGCTCGACAGGGCCGGGTCGGTGACATAGCCAGCATTGGGCCAGAAAACACCGCCGCGCAGATACCCGCCATTCGGCTTGCCGAAATCGGGGTCGCTCATCGCCCGCGGCGGGGTATAGCTTTCCAGCGAGAATATCGGCAGACGCTCGGTAACCTGTTCCGCGCTCCAGTCCTCGAACGGGCAATTGAGCTTGCGGCTGTTTTCCATGTGCTTTTCCAGATGGCCGTTGGCCTCTGTCTTCATCACCACACAGCCTGTCTCGCGAAACGTCGCCAGATCGGCATCTTTGCCCAGCCCCAGATAGTCGGCCCAGTCACGCCAGTAATGATAACCTTCCCATGCAAAGGCTGTGCCGTCGAAGGTCGAATAATGCATGCGGATAATGGCACATGAACCTGCCGTTGAACCGTGGCCAACTTGCCGGTTGCGGTCGAGGGAAAGCGTCTTCAAGCCGTTCTTGGCAAGCTCAAAGGCTGTGGCGGTGCCGATGACGCCGGTGCCGATGATGATGACGTCGGGTGTGCTGCTCATGTCTTACTCCCGGTATGGGTTTTTGATCGAAGTTGTCTGGAATATTCGGTGTGCTCCCGGATTTCCTCTTCCGTCGCCCGCTGTCCGGTGAACCCGATAACATAGGGCGCGGCCAGCGCGGTGCGTTCTTCCAGCGTCTCGTTGAGGTCGGCAATGTTGTAGCCGATCTGCATGTAATACAGGATGCGCGCGCGGATGTGTGCTTCCTCCCTGTCATAGCCATGGCGGGCAAACATCTCCTCGATAGCCGCTGTTCTGGCTGCGTCGGAACGGTCAAGAATGCGCCGCACCTTGCCCGAACGCCGCGCCCAGTCGCGCACCGCGAAATCAAGACGCGTGTTGAACAGTCCAGGATCGATGAAGCAGCGGAAGAAATACAGCACCGCCTCGGAAATGGTTTTCGTCGGCGCCTCGGTATGGCGTATCAAAATCGCTGTATTGGTCTCTTCCCAATGGGCCAGCAGCGCATCAAGCAGGTCCTGCCGGCTCTTGAAATACCAGTAGAAGCTCGACCGCGAAACGCTCATTCTCTCGGCGATGTTGAGCACCTTCACCTGATCGACACCATCGGAAATCAGCACGTCCAGCGCCACGTTCAGCCAGTCCTCGCGCGTAACTTTCACATTACCGGCGAGCGGTGCGCGCTGGGGATCGTTGCGGTGCAGCAATGGGGTGACGTTCGGTTTGGTCATCGCATCAACTTTCCGGCGGAGCGCCGCCTTCTGCACTGCGCTCTGACACGTACCGGTTTACCGCTTCCACCTGCTCCGCGCTGCAATGGCCCGGCGCAGGCTGGTCGATCATCTCCTGCCACATTCGTGCTGCGCGATGACTGGCATCCACGCCTCCCTGTTCCTCCCAGGTCCCGAAATTTGCATAGTTATGCAGAATTGGCGAATAAAATTCAGTGCGATAGCGCTCCATGGTGTTGCCGGCGGAAAAGAAATGTCCTCCGGGCATTACCTCGCTGATGGCATCGAATGCGATTTCCGCTTCACCTGCCGCTGCCTCGTGGCACAGTTCGGCGATCATCTGCAGCACTTCCACATCGCAAATCAGTTTCTCATAGGAAACCGACAAACCGCCCTCAATCCAGCCGGCAGAGTGGAGCGTTATGGTGGCACCGGCCAGCATGCACCCCCACAGCCCGAACTGGTTTTCGTTGGCGGCCTGAACGTCATTCAGATTGGCGGCGCTGCCTGCCGCGCTCCGCCAGGGCAGACCGGTCAGCCGTGCAAGCTGCCCGGCAGCAAGGCTGGCCTTGAAGTGTTCCGGCGTTCCGAACGCGGGCGCGCCCGATTTCATGTCGACATTCGAGGTAAAGGTCCCGTAGCACACAGGCGCGCCGGGCGCGGCAAGCTGGGTCAGGGCAATGGCGGCCAGTGCCTCCGCATGGGACAGTGTCAAAGCGCCAGCCACGGTGATCGGCGCCATTGCTCCCATCAGGGTAAACGGCGTGACAATCGACATTTGTCCGGCGCGGGCAAAGTCGATCAACCCCCGGGCCATCGGGATATCGATCTGCCGCGGCGAGTTGGTGTTGATGACGGTATAACAATGAGGATTGGCGGCAAAATCTTCGTCGCTGATTCCCCGGCCCAGCTTAAGCAGCTCGAACGACTGTTCGGCCTGCTTTCTGCCACGTGAATAAAAGAACGGCACCTTCCGCGACAATTCGATCTGCGCCTTGACCATCTCGTAGTGGCGCAGATGGGTCGGCACGTCCTGCGCTTCGACCAGCGTGGGCACCATCTGAAAGACATCGAAATGATCGGTCAACCGCACCAGTTCGCGGAAGTCCCGCAGGCTTCCCGGCCGGCGCCCACGCACAAGGTCCGTGGCGTTGGGCGCCCCGGCGCCAGGCTGGAAGATAATCCGCCCCGGCTCGATCAGGATGTCCTTTTCCCGAACGCCTGCCTTTGCCAGAAATGATCGCGGCGCCGTTTCAAGGCAGGCCTCCACCATCTCACGCCCGATCCGCACCATCTGGTCGGTTTCGTTGACCACGGCTCCTGCCTTGCGCAGAAGCGTGCGGGCCTCATCCTCCAGCACCTTGATGCCGAGCTTTTCGAGCACATCCAGAGCCGCCTCATGAATGGCACTAACGCGATCATCGCTGAACACCGGCATTGGCGGAAACGGGTTGCGCAGATTGTGATAGTCCACGACCCGCTGTGCGTGTTTTGCTGCACCCTGCTGGCGCCGTCGGCCTCGTCTTTGCCGGCCTTCTTCCATCTTCAGCCGCGCATCGCTTTACCCTGCGGGTCGTAAGGTGATGGCCCGATCACCCTGGCAGCGCGCGCGACGCCCACCACATGCACGGACAGTTCGGTGCCTTCCTTTGCATGCTCGCGGTCGATCAGCGCCATGGCGAGTGATTTTCCGATTGTGTGGCCGTACCCGCCGGAGGTAACAAAACCAGCCAGCTTGCCGTCCGCCCAGACCGGTTCATATCCGCTGGCATCGGCGTCGTCCGCATCCACTTCCAGCGTTGCAAGAAGTTTTGCCGGGCCGTTCCCGTCGCGTTCGGCCAGCGCCGCCTTTCGGCCGATGAAATCGCCTTTTTCCCAGTCTATCCAGCGGTCCATGCCGGTCATGGCGGGGGTATATTCCTGCCGGAACTCAGCCGACCAGATACCAAAGCTCTTTTCCAGCCGTGTCGACAGCATGGCATTGAAACCGCATTCGCGGATGTCCTCGCTTGCCCCCGCCTCCAGAAGCATCCTGCGCAGCGTGATGTGATCGCCATAACGGCAGTTGATCTCGTAGCCCATTTCACCGGTGACCGACATGCGCGCCACATGGGCACGCACCAGCCCGATATCGAACTCGCCACAGCCCATGAACGTGAGGTGCGAAATATCCTGTTCGGCAAGTTTCTCCACAACGGCGCGGGATTTCGGGCCGACCACACCGAAACCACAGATTTCCTCGCCAAGATCGCGAACCTCAACACCATCGTCGAGGTGATCGAGGAACCAGCGCATGTGCCAGGCGCGAAGATAGTAGGAGCCCATGATCCACCAGGTGCCATTGCCCCAGTTGAGCACTGTCAGATCACCCTTGAGGCGTCCGGTTTCACCCAGCATTGGCGCCAGTTTGGCGCGGCGCGGCCCGGGCAGTTTGGAAGCCATCATCCTGTCGAGCCACGCTTCGGCATTGGGCCCTGTCACCTCGTAGCGGGAAAAACCGGTAATATCGAGCAACCCTGCCCCCGCGCGTATCGCCTTGCATTCCTCCGCGACGATCGGGAAAGCGTTCGAGCGCTTGAGGGTCGGTGTTTCCTCAAATCCCTTCGGCGCAAAATAGAGCGGCACTTCCAGGTCCCAGCTGACGCCCCATTTGCATCCTGCTTGCGTCATCGCGTCATGGGCAGGGGCCATCTTCAGCGGCCGTCCCGCCGGCAATTGCTCATTGGGATAGGTCATGACGAAGCGGCGGCTGTAGAACTGGCCGGTCGTCTCGCGGATATAGCGTTTGTTCTCGGCAAACTTGCCGTAGCGTGCCACGTCCATTGGCCAGGCATCGGCCTCCGGCTCACCATGGATCATCCATTCAGCCAGCGTCTTTCCGACACCGCCACCCTGCAGGAAGCCGGCCATGACCGCGCAGGCACACCAGTAGCCGGGCTTGCCCGGAACCGGCCCGACAAGGGGATTACCGTCGGGCGAGAAGGTGAAAGCACCATTGACCCAGGTCTTGATGCCCACATCCTGAATGGCCGGATAGCGCTCGAAGCCGAGGGTAAGTTCGTTTTCAATCCGGTCGAGCTGCTCCTGGAACAGCTCTTCGCCATAGTCCCATGGCGCACCGTCCATCGCCCAGTGCTCGTGATCGATTTCATAAATGCCGACCAACACACCCTTCTGGTCCTGCCGCATATAGGTGAAGCCCTCCAGATCGACCGTCATCGGCATCTCGAAGTCCGCCGCAGCAACCTCGGGGATCGAGTCGGTAATGAGGTAATGGTGCTTCAGCGGCGAGACAGGCAGTTCGATGCCAGCCATGCGGCCCACCTGTTTTGCCCACAATCCGCCGGCATTGACCACGTGCTCACAGTCAATCACGCCCTTGTCGGTCACAACTTTCCAGCCATCGGCGGTCTGTTCCAGGGATTCGACCTTGATGCCTTCATGATATTCCGCGCCGCGCTTTTTCGCGGCGCTGGCATAGGCCTGCACCGTACCGGTTGTATCGATATAGCCTTCCCGGTCGGCCCACATGGCCCCGATCACGCCATCGGTTGACATGATCGGACAGCGTTTCTGCGCTTCCTCCGGCGTCAACAGCTCGCAATCGTCGATACCGATGGACTGGAATATGCGATAGTTGGCCTGCAGCCATTCCCAGCGTTCCGGTGTTCCGGCAAGGGTAAGGCCGCCCGTCATGTGCAGTCCGATGTTCTGACCCGATTCCTCTTCGATCTCGCTGAGAAGGTCGATCGTATAGGCCTGAAGCGCAGCCATGTTGGGATCGGCATTGAGCGCATGAATGCCGCCCGCAGCATGCCAGGACGAACCCGATGCAAGCCGCCGCCGTTCCAGCATGACCACATCGCTCCAGCCGTATTTGGCCAGATGATAGAGCACCGATGCGCCGACCACGCCGCCGCCGATGACGACAACCCTGTACTGGGATTTCATGACAGTCTCCTCCTCACCGCAAACGCTAGTGAAAACTGCAGGCGCTGTCTAGACAGAAATGTACATTACCCGGCGGCAGGGATCGCGGTCCGTCTTGCGCCAGATCAAAGACTGGAGTTTGGGATGCCTTAGCCTGTGGCGCAATCGCGGCAAAATCCGCGCAGTTCGATGGTCGAATGACGAACGTCAAATCCCGATCTGGCGGCCATTGCTTTCAGATGGCTGTCCAGCTCATCATCGGCAAGTTCGGTTACCTCGCCGCAGTTCTGACAGATGGTGAACGCTGTTTGCCCATGGCTTTCACACTGCGCGTGGCTGCAGGCCACAAAGGAATTCATGCTTTCAAGCCGGTGGACAATGCCGATTTCAATCAGCTTGTCGAGCGCCCGGTAGACCTGCAGCGGCGCACGAAATCCATCGCCTCTGAGGCGGTCCAGTATGGTGTAGGCACTCAGCGGCGAGCGGGCTTCCGTCAATGCCATCAAAACCAGGTTCTGGTTGCGGGTGAGCCCGTCTTGGCTTTGTGGTTCAGCCATCCTGATTATCTCCCCGCCTGCCTGGATCGCCAGATGGACTGCCGGCAAGTCCGGCCAGTGGCAAAAGGCTGATAACAAACAGCAATGCCGCAGCCACAATAATGCTCGGCCCGGCTGGTGTGTCCCACCCAAGGGAAGCATAAAGCCCCGCCACCACGGCGACAACGCCAAAGCCAGCGGCCATCAGCGCCATCTGCTCGGGACCGCCGGCAAACCGCCGCGCCACCGCAGGCGGAATGATCAGCATGGCGGTAATCAGCAGCACGCCAACGATCTTCATCGACAAGGCGATAACCCCTGCCATCAGCAGCATGAAGATGATCTCGCTGCGGGCCGGATTCATTCCCTCGGCCTCCGCCAGTTCCCGGTTGACGGTTGCTGCAAACAGCGGCCGCCAGATCGCTGCAAGCACGGCCAGCACGACCGCACCGCCAGCCCAGATAATGGCGATATCCTTTCTGGACACCGCCAGAATATCACCGAACAACAGGCCCAGCAGATCGATGCGCACATGGACCATGAAGGCGAGCGCCACCAGGCCCAAAGCAAGAGCGGAATGGGAAAGCAGGCCGAGCAGTGCGTCGGAGGGCAGCGCGGAACGGCGCTGCAGCGCCAAAAGGGCAAGCGACACAACCGCCGACATGGCAAACACGGCCAGCACAACGTTGATTTCCAGCAACAGCGCCAGCACCACGCCAAGCAATGCAGCATGTGAAAGGGTGTCGCCGTAATAGGCCAACCGCCGCCAGACGATAAAGCAGCCCAAAGGACCGGCGATCAGCGCAACCCCGCTGCCTGCCACCAGCGCCCGGATGAAAAAGTCGTCAAGCATGCCCGTCCCGCTCCTTCCCGTCCGCTTCACTCACTTGGTCCGGCCCTGCCTGATCATGTCCCACATGGTCATGATGATGCCCATCGCCGGGATGGCAGTGATCGGTGATCGTGCCGTCGGCATGGCGCACCCTGCCATCGGGCAGATGGGTATGGTCGTGACTGTGCTCGTAAACGGCAAGGATGGCGCCCGCCCGTGCGCCGAACAGACTGCGATAGGCCTGGCTTTCGGCAACGGCCGTTGGCGTGCCGGAACAGCACACATGGCCATTGAGGCAGATCACCCGGTCGGTTGCCGCCATTACGACATGAAGGTCATGGGAAATCATCAGGATGCCGCATCCAAGCTCGTCGCGGATGCGCTTGATGAGGTCATAAAGCGCCACCTCGCCGGCAAAATCCACTCCCTGCACCGGTTCGTCCAGCACCATGAGCGCCGGCCTGGCGGCCAGAACCCGGGCAAGCAACACCCGCTGGAATTCCCCGCCGGAAAGATTGCGCAGTTCGGCGGTTTCAAGGTGATCAACGCCTGCCGCCTTCAACGCGTCTTCAACTTCGCTCTGGTCCGGCCTTCCCGTCAGATGCATGAACCGCCCAACGGTCAGCGGCAAGGCCCAGTCGATGGCGATTTTCTGGGGCACATAGCCAACCCGCAAGCCTGGCTGCCGCTGCGCCTTTCCCTCATCAGGTTTCAGGATACCCAGCGCCATCTTCGCCGTCGTCGACTTGCCCGAGCCATTGGGCCCGATCAGCGTGACGATCTCGCCCCGGCCAACCGACAAGTCGACGCCGCGCACCAGCCAGCGTCCACCCCGAAAAATACCGGCGTTCTCAAGTGTCACCAGTTGATGATTGCCCGCTGCCTTCACGTCTCCGCATATCCTTGTAGATAGCCGTCCATCGGCAAACCTGCCCGGACCAGCGCCGCCTTGCGACGGCGCAACCCCGAAAAGCCTGCCTATGGCAATAATTCCGTCTTGCGCCAACTTATCCCATACGTTATATCGTTACGCAACGATGTAATATTATTACAAGATAATGATCCGGCCTGAGGTGTTACCGGCTGCATATGACCGAAAAAGGAGCCCCCATGAACCCGACCGCAAAACTGAAGACCGCCCTGCTCACCTCCGCAATTCTCGCATCCTCTGCCCTCACCGTGTCGGCAGAACTGCGCGCTGTTGCATCAATCAAACCGGTTCATTCGCTCGTCGCCGCTGTCATGGAGGGCGCCGGCACGCCGGAATTGCTGCTGCCGGCCGGTTCGCCTCACCACTATTCCCTGAAACCATCCCAGGCTGCCGTGCTGGAGAAGGCGGACATCGTGTTCTGGATCGGCCATGAGCTGGAGACCTTTCTGGAAAAACCCGTCGAAACGATTGCCGCCAGCGCAAAGTCGGTTGAACTAATTGATGCGGATGGGTTGACCAGGCTGGATTTTCGGGAGGGTGGCACCTTCGAGAAACATGACGGGGATGAACACGGTCATGGGGAGCACGCCGAGGAAGAACATGACCATGAAGAGCATGGGGAAGAGGAACACGCCCACGACGAAACCGACCCCCATATCTGGCTTGACCCCCACAACGCCAAGGCGATGGTCGGCGCAATCGAGGCAGCCTTGAGTGAAGCCGACCCTGAAAACAAACAGCTTTACGCCGAAAACGCCAAGGCTGTCGCTGCAAGGCTTGATGCCCTGACCGCAGAGATTTCCGATCGCCTTACTCCTGTCAGGGACAAGCCCTTCATCGTCTTCCACGACGCTTATCATTACTTTGAAAACCGCTTCCGCATCCCCGCCGCCGGATCGATTACCGTTTCGCCGGAACGCACACCCGGCGCCGAACGCATCGGGGAGATCCGTGCGAAGATTGGCGAACTGGGCGCTGCCTGTGTCTTCTCCGAACCGCAGTTCGAGCCGAAACTGGTGACGACGCTCACCGGGGAAACCGGCGCCGGCACCGGAACCCTCGATCCGCTCGGGCGGAGCTTGAGGCAGGCCCCGGCCTCTACTTCACCCTGATCGAAAACATGGCCGCTTCCCTGCGCGACTGCCTTGCCAATACCGGATAGGCCGCCTCACCCACGTACCTTTACGGCGTGGGTCAGCACCGCGCCGGTTTCGATATAAGCAGAGCGAAGGCCTGAAAACGATTCGCCATGATGCTCTCCCGGCGAGAGCGGCAGCAGTGACGGATCGTCCTTCAACAAGGCCTGTGCTGTGAGCGTGCCGAATGTGGTGCCCGGCCCGATACCGCGTCCTGAATAACCAAAACAGGCATAGGCATTGGGCCCGATTGCAAGAATTTTCGGCAGGTGATCGCCGGTCATGGCAATGCGTCCGCACCAGGCATGTTCAATGCCGACATCGCCCAGGGCAGGAAACAGCCACCGGATCATCCGCTGTGCCCATCCCCGATGGACAGAGCCGCCAACCCCCCCGAGATTGCCAACGGCGCCCAAAGCCAGCCTTCCGGCAGCATCCCGCCTGAAGGACGACATGACCAGCGCCGTATCCCAGCAGCCTTCACCGCCAGGCAAAATACAGTCAGAGTGCCCGCCCTTGAGCGGGACGGTAGCAACCTGGAAATAGTGAACCGGAACGGTTTGGGGTGTGGAAATCCCTTCCACGGGCTCATGATAGGCATTGGTCGCCAGCAAAAGGGCACGGGCCGTAACCGCCCCGCCCGGCGTTGCAACTTTCCAGCCATCGCCGGTCCGCGAGATGCCGATTGCCGGTGTATTCGCGCAAAGCCGCGCTCCGGCAGCCTCTGCCGCCCGTGCCAGCCCTCGGCAATAGGACAGCGGATTGATGGTGCCCGCCCGCCCATCGAACAGCGCGCCGTGGAAAACCGGTGATCCGGTGCGCTGTTGCGTCTCCGCCGCATCCAGCAGTTTTACCGGCGCTCCTAGTGCCGCCTGCTGGCGAAAGCGGTCCGCGATATCCTCAAATCCCACTTCGGAATGGGCACAATGCAGCGTACCCTTGTTGACCGCTTCGCAGGCAATGCCATGTCGCCTGATGAGATCGAAAACACGCTTCGGCGCGTTTGCCAGATGCCCGGTCAGCCGGCTCCCCTCAGCAGCACCCAGGATTTCCGCAATCGATTCCGGCGGCAGCCACAGCCCCGCATTGACAAGGCCGACATTGCGGCCCGATCCGCCGTGACCGATCTCGTGCGCTTCCATGAGACAGGCTTTGGCACCGCTGCTGGCCGCTTCGAGCGCCGCAGAACAGCCGGTAAAGCCGCCCCCGACAATCGCCAGATCAACCTTGAGATCGCCATCAAGGGGCAGCGCGGAAACGACTTCCTCGCAAGACGATTGCCAAAGATTGCTGTCTGTTTTTGTCATCGCTTCGCCCGGCAGCGGGAATCGGTAAACCAGAGGCGGCGACTACCAACGAAACCGGCATGAACCATTCCGCACTCCACAAACCATCGTTTGCGATACAGACACATGGCAGGTTTGAAATTCAAGCAAATTCGGCCGCTCCCCCATTCGCCGAATGTGGAAGTTGGTGCAGGGACTAATCGTTGTCGCTGGCTTGAGCGCCTGCCCCGGCTCGCGATTGTTCGCTGGCTGGCACGGTAATTTTCATGGCAAGGGCATTGAGACCGGCAAGGGTAGGGCGGTCAATTTCGGCCAGGACCACGTCTTCGCCCTTTGTGCTGCCGGCTCTCGCCGGTCCCGAGACAATCGTCAACACGATGGCATCAGCGCCAATCAGTTCTTCCGCCTCAACCGGGATCAAGCCACCGGGAGAAAGGCAGATGGAACCCGTTTGGAACTCCCCCGGTTGTATTTTTACGGTTATCTCCATCCCGAGCCGCCCCGCAATATCGGCAAGAAAGGGCAGTACCAGCACAGCTTGGCTGACCGGTCCCACCACAAGCCCTGATGCATCGGGGAAGCTTTCCGGCAGACCGGCATGATCACAAAGTGCCGCGCCGAGAGCGATCGGGCACATGGGCACCGTGCCTGATGTTCGCCAGTGCCCCTCCCCGGCCACCGGGGAGATCTCCTCCCACGACTTGCCCTGATACGTCCGCAAATGGTGGAGCAGGGCCGTTGCACCGTTCAACCCGCTGGCGGCAAGCCATCCGGCGGCAAACCCTGCTTCCTCCGCAAGGCCCCAACTCATGCCGGCTGCCCTAGCCGCTTTCATGCACAAGCCTTCGATCTCATTGCGCGACAACGCCACCTTGCCGCTTCCTTCAGCAGGCAGAGGCGAACCGGAGCGGGTTGGATCGTTGGGTTCGCTCATCATGACTGAGCGCCAGCGTTGAACTCATCGGGATAGGGATCGCCCTGAAAGAGGCTGATCCTTACCCACTTGTCGGACCGCGGATCGAAATGGCTGGCACCGAAGAAGGCCAGCTTCAGCCGCATCAGGTCAATCGGCAGCATGTCCTGCGAGATCAGGTTGTCATGCACTTCCGCATAGGGGTAATCGGCGGCGGCCTGCGCCCGGCGCACCATGAAACGGTGCTCGGGATGGGCAAGCAGGAATTCCGCCACCGGCGCCTTACCCGGCCAGGCTGCAAGCGCCTGCCAAAGGGCGTTCGCCAGCCGTGCAACGCAAAGCGGCTGCTCCAGTTCTGCGCCTTCTTCCTCAAAGCGATTGCCGAGCCTCGGCTCCAGCTTTTCCTCCGACACATACCAAAATCGCGCCAGGTTCTCCGGCTTTGAAAAATCTACTTCTAGTGCCCAGTCATAGCGCTCCTCCAGGATATCGCGCAGCTCCGAAATTCGCATGGCGCCATCGATGCGGAACGCGATGCTCTCATCGGCGCTCATCCTGTCCGCCAGATCGTCGACAATTTCGCCATGGGGTTCAAGCATCACCGACAGGAGCGCTTCCTGCCCTTCAAGGGACAGTTCCTCTTCACCCCAGCGCCACAAGGCATTCCAGGGACGGGACACTTCACGCGGCCATGTCTTGAGGCGGCCGGAAATCTTTTCAAGATCGCCTCGCAAATCCCTCAACTTGGCGATCTGAATTGGATGCTCCGACCGCCAGTTGGCGGCATTGTGTTGCGCAGCCGCCAGGGCTTCCTTAAGCGCTTTTACGGCCTTCCCGCCGGCCACATCCAGATTGCGCACCCGCGCCAGCGCTGTTTCTCGCGCTGCCATCCAGTTGTTGAGCAGAACAGGATGGCGCACGATGAAGGGCGCCATGCCAAGACCGGTTGAATTGCCGACGCCCAGCCGCCGTCTGATCTTTCGATCAAGCCGCACCGCCTTCTTACCGCCGCGAACCTCAGCAAGATGCTCGGCGATATCCACGGTAAAGGCACGGGTAAGCCACACCGACAGCATTTCCGCCTGAAAGGGAGCTGCCAATTCTTCGCGGTCAGCAATGACGGACCGGTCGGCTGCACCGAACTTGCCCGACCCGTAAACCGCCGTGGTACGCATCAGATAGCCAACCTGATCGATCTGTTCGGTATCCGGCTGGCGGCCGCAGGCAAGGCTTTCGACCACATGGGCAAACAGCCGCACCGAGCGGTTGGCCCGGCTGAGCGACAATTCCTTCGGGCTGATCCGCCCTGCTTCCTGAAACGGAACATTTTCCTCCAGCCGGTCAAGATCAGCTGGCTGCGGGTCGCCATCGAACAGTGCAAAGGTCGCATCCCAGGCCGTTGCGATTACCCGGTCGGAGCGCATGTGATCGGGCAGATCGTGGGAAAACGCCACAAGGCTGTAGGTGCGCTGCGGGCCGGTCGCCCGGTACACAGCCCGGCCAACGCCCCTTTCATTGATCTGCCAGACCGGCCGGTCGAAGCGCCACCCCTCCTGCTTCATTCGCCTCAACATGATCTGCAGGAAGGAAAGCCGCATGGGGTGGGCACAGCCCATGCGCGCCAGCCGCATCACCTGACGGGGTGGGCGCGGTCCGATTTGATCCGTATTGCGGTCCGTGTCTGCTGTGTTGACGCGCATCGCCCCGCTCATCACCTCACGCTCCGGCTCCGGCTGCGCCGGCCATTTTCCACTCCGCTTCAGCACCAAAACTCTTTTCAAAAAAACGGCGCCAGTTGCCGCCCATCACGGCGGCCACATCGTCTTCGTCCATTCCGGCTGCTTTCAGCCCCGCGGCAATATTGGAAAAATGCCGGTTGCCGGAAAACCAGTCCGGCATTTGCGGGAAGCCGGGTGCAGCAGCGCTTCCCTCTCCGTAATCGATCTTCTTCGTCCACCGTCCGATGCGCATCCATTCAACCACGCTGTCGGGCTGATCCTGGCAAAGGTCGGTGCCGATGCCCACATGATCGATGCCCATCATTTCCGCTGTGCGGGCAATCATGTCACAGAAGGACTGCAACGGGCAGGCGCTGCCGCCCTTCAAATGATGCGGATAGAGCGAGAAGCCGAACATGCCGCCACTTTCGCCCAGCGCCTTGAGCACGGTATCCGGTTTGTTGCGCAGCGCCTTGTGCCAGCTTGCCGGATTGGCATGGGTAATCGCGATGGGCCGGCTTGAATGCTCTATGGCTTCCAGC
Organism: Salaquimonas pukyongi; assembly: GCF_001953055.1. Classification (NCBI taxonomy): domain Bacteria; kingdom Pseudomonadati; phylum Pseudomonadota; class Alphaproteobacteria; order Hyphomicrobiales; family Salaquimonadaceae; genus Salaquimonas; species Salaquimonas pukyongi. The sequence goes on from NZ_CP019044.1 coordinate 2,932,866, forward strand.
GTCGAGCGTTCACCCGAGTGGCTCATGTCGACAACCAGGCCAACGCGGTTCATTTCCGCCACAACCTCCCGGCCCATCCGCGTAAGTCCGGTGTCGTCATCTTCATAACAGCCCGTGGCAAGCAGCGACTGGTTGTTGTAAGTCAACTGCATGAAGCGCAGCCCAAGGGTGTGCAGCACTTCCACCAGCCCGATATCGTCTTCCATGCAGGACGGATTTTGCGATCCGAAGAAGATCGCAGTGCGGCCGCTCTCCTGAGCCAGACGCACATCACCTGCCGTACGGCCCTGAAAAATCAGATCGGGAAATTGCTCGAACCACCGGTTCCACTGTTCGATATTGAGCACCGTTTCGCGAAAATTCTCATGATAGGCGATCGTCACATGCACCGCATCGAGGCCGCCGTCGCGCATCTGGCGGAAGATTTTTTCCGACCAGTTGGCATATTGAAGGCCGTCGATGAGCGGTGTCTTCATTGCGGTTCCCCCGCTGCCACATAGGCTGTCTTTACAGAAGTGTAGAATTCGGCAGCATAGCGTCCCTGCTCGCGCGGACCGAAGGAGGAGGCACCCCGCCCGCCAAAGGGAACATGATAGTCGGTCCCTGCCGTCGGCAGATTTACCATCACGCAACCGGCGCGCATGTTGGCCCGAAAGTGCGACGCCCGCGACAGCGAGCCCGTCATGATGCCTGCTGTCAGGCCGAATTCGCTGTCATTGGCAGTCGCCAGCGCTTCCTCATAACTGCCCGCCTTGATGACACAGGTAACCGGCGCGAACATCTCCTCACGGTTGATGCGCATGGCGTTGCTGGTTCCGGCAAATACCGCCGGGGCCATGTAATAACCTTCGGTGGGGCGCTCCAGCCGCTCACCGCCGCAAAGCAGTTCGGCGCCTTCCTGGCGGCCCGCAGTGATGTAATCAAGGTTCTGGGAAAGCTGGCTTTCGCTGACCACCGGCCCGATCTGTGTGCCCTCTTGCAAGGCGTGACCGACCTTCAATGCCTTTGCGGCTGCAACCAGACCTTCAACAAAGGCATCGTGAATTTTCTCATGAACGATAAGCCGGCTGGCGGCGGTGCACTTCTGGCCCGTGCCGCCAAAGGCTGCATTGGCGGTGTGGGCAACAGCGAGGTCAAGATCGGCATCGTCCATGACGAGCATCGGGTTCTTTGACCCCATCTCCATCTGGACCTTGGTCATGTTGGCAACCGCCGAAGCGGCAATACCGCGGCCGACCGGCACGGAACCGGTGAAGCTGATGGCATCGATATCAGCGCTTTCCACAAGGCGCTGGCCGACATCCCTCCCGGAACCGGCAACAAGGTTGAACAGACCATCGGGAATATCCTGCCGTGCAATCACTTCGGTGAGCAACACCGCGCTGGCCGGTGTCAGATTGGCAGGCTTCCAGACGACTGCGTTGCCGAAGGCCAGCGCCGGGGCAATTTTCCAGGCAGGCGTTGCCACCGGAAAATTCCACGGGCTGATGATCGCCACCACACCGACCGGTTCGCGCCGCACATCGATCTCGATACCGGGCCGCACGCTTTCGGCCAGATCGCCATGCAGGCGCAGCGCCTCTGCGGCGAAATAGGTAAAAAACTGACCTGCCCGGTAGACTTCCCCTTGCCCTCGGCAAGCGGTTTGCCCTCCTCGCGGGAGACCATTTCACCGATCTCGCCGGCACGGTTCATCAGTTCGGTGCCGATCGCCATCAGCACATCATGCCGCTTCTGGACCCCTGCAGCCCACCACAGCGGCTGTGCCTTGCGGGCGGCAGCAAGGGCTTCGGCAAGTTGCCCGCTGCCGGCCTGGGCATAGGCCCCGATGACATCTGAAAGGTCGGACGGGTTGCGGTTTTCAACGGTGGAAGCGCCGTCTTCCCAGCGCCCGGAAATGTATATCTTGGTGTTTTGTGTCATGGTGCCCTCGCAATCTGCAAAGCCTAGACAACAATGGCAGCTTCAGGCAATCTGGAATAATTGAAGCAAATTTCAGGAATACTGAAATAGCGATCAAGCTCGAAATGCTGCGCGTTTTTCGCATTGTTGCCGAACAGGGAACCCTGGCCGGGGCGGCCGAAATCCTTGGCCGCACGCCTTCGGCCGTTTCCATGATGCTGCAGCAACTTGAGGATCATCTCGGCGCGGCGCTGTTTGAGACCGACCGCAAGAACCGGTTGAGCGCGCTTGGCCGCCTTGTCCTGGCCGAAAGCACTCATGCCACCGATGCGTTTGACCGCAGCACCAGCGCCATCGGGCGCCATCTCATGTCGGCGGCAGGCACGGTGCGGATAGCTGCCGTCCCTTCAGCCACTGTAAGCCTGCTGCCGGCGGCCGTTGCAACCTTTCGCCGCTCGCGGCCCGATGTGCGGCTGGAAATTTCCGATATCGACAGCGCATCGGTGCGCCGGCTTGTACGCTTCGGTGAAGCCGATATCGGCATCCTTTCGGCAGCGCCGGGGGATGCGGGGGAAGGTGAAACCATATTGTGCGATGATCTGGGCATCGTTCACCGCAAGGACGGCCCGATCTGGCACGCATTGCGCGAGCGGTCCCGGGCACTGTCATGGGAGTCGCTGTCATGGGAACTGCTGGCACTCGAACCGCTGATCGTCAATCCGCTGTGTCATCTGGTTGACAATGCGGAGGTTGGCAAACTGGTGGAAGGCTGCAACCTGCAGGCACGAAACACGACCGCGCTTTTGTCCTTCGTGCGCGGCGGCCTGGGCGCCACCATCCTGCCGCACAGTGCACTGGCAAGCGGCCCGGAAGGGCTGGCCTTCATCCGCCCAGCCAACCCGCTGGCACAGCGCGAATTGCGCAAGATCCACAGCACAGAGCGGCGTCTCAGCCCGGTGGCGCTAGCGTTCTGGAATATTCTGACGCCGCACTGAGCCTGAAAGCCCCGTCACAGGCCTTCTTTGGAAGACGTAAAATCAGCAGCCCGCCAAAACGAAAAAAGCCCGCCATTTGGCGGGCTTTTTTACCATTGTATTTAAATAATTTGCCTGGTTACCGGGGCTGACACCCATTTTCAGTTCCTGTTTCGATCAGAGGAAATGCGGCAAATGGTGCAGCAGCCATTGTCGCGCGGCGCCAACGCCTGCTGCTTGTAAGTCTAGGATTATTCGCCCAGGCCGATCTGGCGCATGAACTCTTTGTTGTCCCAGAACAGATACTCTTCATCCATGGTGCCATCTTCATTCCAGCGGGCAATGGTGGCCATGGTCAGTTTCAGGGCTTTACCGGTCGGCTGGATAACACCGTCTTGAGTCTGCATGGGCTCGGTAAAGGTGCCTTCGACCTCACCGACCACAGCGGTCCATTCGCCTTGGCCGATGCGGACCGGGTGTTTTTCGATGCGGGTATCAGGTGCCCAAGTGAACATCCACTTCAGCTCTTCAATGTGCGGTTCAATCCCTTGCACCGTTCGCCCGTCAGGGTAGTGAACGATAATGTCTTCGGCATGGCTTTCGTGCAGACGGTCCCATTTCTGATTGGTGTACACATCGAAGTCGAGCGTGTCGAAATTGTCCAGGTTGGTTTGAATCCGGGCATCGCTGGCCTGACGGGCGGCCAGCTCGGACAGGGCAGCGGCGATGCCGGCGCTTTCGGGGTTTGCCACCGTCAATGTCGAACCTTCCTGCGCGAACGCTTGGGTTGCAAAGCCTGCAATGAACAGGGCGGTGATGGTTTTCAGTAGTTTGGTCATCGTTGTTTCTCCTAATGGCTGCGGGATTGCAGCATCACGATGACAGGAACGTAGGAGAGTTTTATCTGTACCAAAATGGAGATTTTATAGGATTACTATCTTCGATATGTACCAAATAGAAAATTTGGATCGGCTGATTGAACGGCATTGTGTGTGCCTCAGGCCTGAAACGCAATTTTTCCTGTCCCTGCTGACATCATGCCACGCAGACGATCTCAGCCGATGCCGGGGCGCCGCGGAAATGGCGCCTTTCAGCCGGGCGGCCGGGGTTCCGACAATCTTCCGCAGTGCCTTTCCGTTCCCTCGCGGGATGTTGCTTCAGGTGGCTATTTTGGCAATTATTCCAGAAATTGAACTTTTCCAGGCCAGTTAGGTCATGAACTCACAAACAGCGTCGCGCCAGGTGATCCACAACAAACAGCAAGTACAGTCCATCAAGACAAGTTCCACTCGCATTATAGAATATCCGCCATCCGTATATCCTTTACGGCAAAGTCGATAAGTGCGCGAACCTTGCGGGGCAGCGCGCGGCCTTCCAGGTAAACAGCGCTAAGCGGGTTGCTTCTGCCGACATAGCCATCCAGCAGTTGTACAAGTTCCCCAGCCTCGATCGCATCATGCAGCGCAAAGCGGGGCACAAAGGCGATGCCCATGCCCATGATGGCAAGTTCGACAACGGCGTGCGCAGAGTTGACGTGAAACCGACCACGGACATTGGCAACAACCTCCGTATCGTTGTGTTCGAAAATCCAGCTGCGGGGTGACCGCCGGTTTGTGTCAACAATACAGATGTGGTTGGACAGATCATCAGGTGTCAGGGGGGTACCGTGCCGTGCAATGTAATCGGGGCTGGCAACAACCAGGCTGCGAAATGTGCAAAGTTTACGGGTCATGACCGACAGCCGGTCAGAGCGTCCCATACGAAAGGCCAGATCAATCCCGTCGGTCGCAAGGTCGATATAGCTGTCATTCAACCGCAGATCGACTGTCAGGTCAGGGTGCTCCTGGGCGAACCGGCCGAGCATCCCGACTACATAAATTTCACCGAACGTGACCGGGGCAGAGACGCGAACTATTCCGGTCAAACCACGCGAGCTTTCTGTGGCATGAGCCAGAAGGCCGTCGAGTTCGTCGAGTAAGGCGGGCGCACGCGCGAGCAAATCCTCACCCGCCGGTGTCAGACCGACCTTGCGCGTGGTCCGTTGCAACAGACGAACCCCCAGCCGCATTTCCAGTTCGGCCACATATTTCGACGTTAGGCGGTTCGACACGCCTAATTGGTCCGCCGCAGCCGTGAACGATCCGCTCTGTGCAGTGGCGATAAAGGCCTTGAGTTGATCAATGATGTCCATACCGGATAATTGAGAACAAAATAGCGATAGTCAATTCACAACTTCGCTATTTCGTTGATAACTCCCTCGCCCTAGTTTCCAGGCATCAGCAACGACCGCCTTGGTGGTCAGCACTCGAAAAGGAACTAGACATGAATATCGCAATAATTGGAAATGGGAACATCGGATCAGGCTTGCTCAAGGTCCTGAAGCAAACACAACACAATGTCGCCGCTCATGCCCGTGACGATGACCTTGGCGCGGCGGTTGCCGATGCCGAGATCGTGATTCTGGCCACGCCATATGGGGCCGCTGCCGAGCTGGCAAAAGTGGCTGATTTCACCGGCAAACTGGTAATCGATGTGTCCAATCCGGTCACCGCGGATTACTCGGGCTTCAAGTCGGCCATGAAACCTCGGCCGCAGAAGAGATCGCTGCTCTGCTGACCGGCGCCCGCGTCGTCAAGGCATTCAACACGATCTTTGCTCAACACTACAGTGACGGACTGACCGTGAACGGGCAGGCGCTTCAGACATTCGTTGCATCCGACGACGACGACGCACGTGACAAGGTCAAAACACTGGCTGCAGAAATCGGCCTGGACGCTGTTGATGCGGGTCCGCTCAAAAACGCCCGCTATCTCGAGCCCGCCGGCTTCCTGAACATCCAGTTTGGTTATGTGCTTGGCAAGGGCGTCGAAATTGCCCCCCGTTGGCAGGGCCTCTGATAAGACCCGCAAGACGACCGGCCCTGGCACACATGCCCGGCAAATTTCCTGAAACTCCGGGCGGTCGAAAGGCCGCCCGGTGCTCATCCCGGAAGGCTCTCAAATGAATACAGAACAAACACTCAGCAACCTTCGCAGCACTCTGTCGCCGTCCGACCGGATGCCGTTGGTGTTCCTCGGTCATGGCAACCCGATGAATGCGATTACAGACACTACTTTCAGCCGCGCCTGGGCGGATCTTGGCCGCACTCTACCGCGTCCTCAGGCGATCCTTGTTGTTTCCGCACACTGGGTGACCCGGAGAACCACACTGGTCAACGTGTCGAACATGCCGCGCACGATCCATGATTTCTATGGCTTCCCCGAGGCCCTGTATGACCAGCAGTATCCCGCGCCTGGCCAGCCCGATCTGGCCCGCGAGGTTGTGACGCTACTGGCCAGCCACCACGCCGAAGAGGACGAAATCTGGGGTCTTGACCATGGCGCATGGACGGTGTTGAAGCATCTTTACCCGGAAGCCGATATTCCTGTTTTCCAAGTCTCCATTGATATCAGCCGGGACCTCGACTATCAGCTTGAAATTGGCCGCACACTGTCGCAACTGCGTGACCGCGGCGTGCTGGTCCTTGGCTCTGGCAATGTGGTTCACAATCTGGGCGCCATCCGTCCCGGCGGCAAGCCGCTGGATTTCGCGCTGGAATTCGATACTCTTTTCGCAGATCGCCTTACCGGCCGTGACTTCGCGGCACTGACCGATCGCGAAGCGTTGGGTTCGCTGTTGAAGGCTGCCCACCCGTCGATGGATCATTACTTGCCGGCCCTGACCGTCGCTGGTGCGTCTGATACCCGTGATGATCTGACATTCATGACCGATACGATCGATCTCGGCTCGTTGTCGATGCGCTCCTTCGTATTCCACGGCCGCTGAATGGCTTGGGGCACTAGATGTGAGTTCTCACCAGGTTGTTCACTCGATCCCATTCTGAAAAGCTGAAGTTGCAAACCATCAGTGATCAGGAGAGGGACCGAATGAACATCCACAAGAATGCCCGTTTGACGCCGAAAGGTCGAGAGATATTGATCGAGCGCCTTGAGCGCGGAGAACATCCTCGCGCAGAGGCAGGCCGGGAGAGAGCGCGAAGCGGTCCGGCGACGCCAGCCACTCGGCGGCATATTCGAACTGCGAATGCTGGTGCCGACCGTCGGTCTCGAACCGCAACCGCCCGACCACCCGCTTGACTTCTCCGAGAGCAACGATGGCTTCGGGCATTAGAAACCAACCCCTTCGTCATCGTCCCCGTCAACGGAGGCTGGTCTATCCCTCGTCACCCCCGTCGGCTTTGAGCCTCTTTTCCGGTCGATACGTTTCGGCAGCGTCTCCCGATCGAGCAACAGTCCGGTATCGTCGGATCCGGGACGCGATCCTTTGAGTCCACATTCACAAATGCCCGGATGTGCTCATTGTGCCAGCACAGTTCGGCGCCATGGAAATCGGCGCGATTGAATGCCATCACCTATTCCTTCTGGCCGACATCAGTCAGCGCGCACTCGGCCTCATAAGCCGCCTTCAATTCCGCCAGCACGGATCGATCGGGCTTCTGTTCCCCGAGATGGATGCTGCGCAGTTCGGCCATATACGCCTCCCACAACTCCGGCCCGCCCTCTTCGAGCAACTGCGCGCGGATCGACAATTCCCGCGTCGCCGGGGTGAACCGCCGGCCCCAGGCGCCCATCTGGGCGAGCATTGGCACCAACTGGATGGCCGCTTCGGTCAAACTGTAGATCGTCTTCTGCTTATGATCGGGATCCGGGCTGGTCGACAGCAATCCGGCTGCAACCAACTTTTTCAGCCGGTCCGCCAGGATGTTCGAGGCGATGCCTTCAAGCGAGTTGTTGAGCAGATCCCGGTAGTGCCTGCGATTACCGAACATGATGTCGCGGATGACGATCAGACTCCAACTGTCGCCGAGCGTCTCTAGCGTCAGATTGATCGGGCATCCGGACCGGATGGGCTTGGTCATGCGGTTCTCCGTAAACTGCTTGCAATATAAATGCGGTTTTGGTAAAACACAACTGCTTGCAAAATGCATACAGAATAGGAGGCCGAGATGCCGATCGTCAGGATCTACGCCCGGTTGAGCTGCTCCAACCTGGCAAAAAGCCTGCCCTGGTTCGATAAACTGCTCGGGCGCGCACCCGATGCCCGGCCGATGGTCGGACTTGCCGAATGGCGTCATGGCGGCAATGCCGGCCTGCAACTGTTCGAGAACGGAAATGAGGGAGAACGAAATGCAGATTGAACAGCGTGTGATACGCCGCGATGACGTCGAGATCGCCACTGAAGCGTTTGGCGACCCGGAACACCCGCCCGTAATCCTGATCATGGGCGGGATGGCGTCGATGTTGTGGTGGCCGGAGGAATTCTGCCGTCAGCTCGCAGGGCAAGGCCGCTTTGTGATCCGCTACGACCAGCGTGACTCCGGTCTTTCGACGAAATATCCGCCCGGCCAGCCGGGCTACAGGTTCAACGACGCGGTCGATGATGTGTTCCGCGTGCTGGATGGCCACGGGATTGCGAAGGCCCATGTCGTCGGTTTCTCCCTCGGCGGCATGGTCGGACAGGGTGCCGCCCTGAAGCATCCGGACCGCGTTCCCTCGCTGACGGCGGTCAGCACCTCGCCATTGGGTGAGGACACGTCCCAGCTGCCGGCAAGTGGCGAAGCCTGGATGGAGCATATGTCGGTAGAGCCGGATTGGGCCGATCGCTCGGAGGCCGTCGCCTATCTGGTCGAGGATTCCCGTCTTGTGGCCGGTACTGCGCTTCCATTCGATGAGGCCGGAACCCGGGCCTTCATCGAACGGGACTTCGATCGCTCCGGTGGCTATCTCAGCGCAACCAACCACAGCGTCCTCTTCGACACCGGCAATGGGTGGCGAGGCAGGTTGCAAGAGATGAAACCGCCACTTCTCGTCATTCATGGAACAGCCGATCCAGTCTTCCCGCTCGCGCACGGCGAGATGCTCGCCGAAACAGTTGCGGATGCGAAGCTGGTGAAGCTCGACGGCGGCGGCCACGAACTTCATCCCGGTCACTGGGGCCGGATCGTTCGAGCAATTGCCGGGAATAGCGATCCGGCCGCGAGGTCCAGGACGCATTAACGCTCATTACCGGGAGCTTGTTGTCCCGGCCACAATCAGCTTGAGTGGAAGCACTCGTGCTTCAAGCGATAAAGACGAACCGGTTTTACCGCCCCTCTTGCGATCACGCCTTTCGCTTCCAGATCGAGTTGGACGGCCTTGAGCCACCAGCCCGCTTTGGCTCCACCCGGGAAGACGTCTGCCGAAAGATTTTCGAGCAACGCCTTCTTTGCCTCGGCCACCGTAATACCGGGCGGCGTGGTCGGGAGGACCGGCAGGAAAGCGTCCCGCATGGCGGTATATTTGACGCGATCGACGCGCTGCTTGTGATGGGGCGATGTGATGCTCTCGATTTCGATCCTGTCACCGGCGTCAGACATTCAACTCTCCTTCCACGACAAGTTTGGGATTGCGGAACCCCATTTTCACCCATGCCCCCAAAAGACGTCTGTAGAATGCGAGTGAGTGTTGCCTGAGATTCGGCACATCGTCGGGCAGCACGCCCGGATCCTCCAGATCGCCGGTCATGGTGCGAAACTCGAGCGGCGGCAGCGTGCCTTTCGGCCAAAGCTGCCCATAGAGGCTGAACCAATGTCCGCCCTGAAACTCCAGCAGAACCGGGGTGTTGCAGCAGGTTGCGACCACGCGCCGGGTCTTTGCATCCGGCGACAGGCGATAGGCTCGCAGCCGATCTTTGCCGGAGGAAATCCGCACCCGGTCCTTCCTGTGCATGACGAACGGGGTTGCACCCTTCTCATCCAGGATCGCCGGGGCACCCGGCAACGTGCTCAGGACCGCACCTGCTTTCCGGCAGCTGCTGCACAGACATTCGGTCACCGCAATATGCGGCCCCTCCACCTCTACGGTCACTTGCCCGCAATGGCAGGCCACATTGTGCTTCCTGGTCATTTCGCCTTCCTTGAATTCTTCGTTGATTAGACTGGACCGTCCAGTTTGATTTGTCAAGACGACGCAGCTATGCTGCGCGGGAACCAGGAGGAGCCAGGCATGTCCAATGGTGCAGAAACCCGCATTCGCCGGAGCCGCGAGAAGATACTTGCGGCTGCCGAGGAGGTTTTCCTGCGGCACGGGTTCCTCGGCACCAACATGGACGCCGTCGCGGACAAGGCGGGCGTTTCCAAACAGACGGTTTACGCCCACTTCAAATCGAAGGAAGCATTGTTCATCGAAGTCGTTGAAGCGATGACGGGCGGGGCTGCCCAAGAAATCGGAGAGTATCTGGAAGATAGCTTCGGCGACCGGCCTGTGGCGGAATATTTGCTGGAGGTTGCTGCCGATCAGCTGACGATCGTGTTGACACCGCGGCTCATGCGACTCCGCCGAATGGTTATCGGTGAAGTTGAGCGGTTTCCAGAGTTGGGGAAGTCGCTGTATCTGAACGGTCCGAAACGATCCATCGACAGGCTGGCTCGCGCCTGTGAGCACTACACCCGCACCGGTGAACTCAACACGCCTGATCCGCAGAAGGCAGCAATCCAATTCAACTGGATCGTCATGGGCGCACCGACCAATGCCGCCATGCTGCTTGGTGACGATGGCATTCCCGGTCAAGAAGAGTTGCGTAATCATGCGCGCGAAGCCGTGCGGATATTCCTGTGCGCCTATGCCATGGAACACACCAACGAAAAGTAAGTCTCGAGGCATGATCGCCCCGGCCGGCTCAAGGTGCTGATCGCATCGGTAAGGATTTAGCTTGAAAAATCATAACTCCATGGCTATCAATAAATCATAACCAAAGGGCTATGCGTTACAATGATCCAGCCTCACGATATCCTGTTCCGAGCGCTTGCGGACCCAACACGCCGGGCCATCTTCGAGCGCCTGTGCCGCAAGGGGGACCAGACGGTCAAAGCGCTGACCGGCCACGCCGGGATTTCCCAGCCGGCCGTCTCAAAACACCTTGGCGTGCTCAAACGGGCCGGGCTCGTCGCCGACCGCCAGAATGGCCGCCAGACACATTACAGCCCGCAACTCGACGCCTTGGCACCGCTGTCAGACTGGACGGAACGGATGGCCGCGTTCTGGGAACAACGCTTCGACGACCTCGAGGACCTGCTGAAGAGGATGGACAATTGACCGAGACCTCGACCGAAACCCGCACCGTCATTGTCGAACGGGACCTGCCGCATCCGCCGGAGAAGATCTGGCGTGCCCTCACCCAATCCCATCTGATCGCAGAATGGCTGATGAAAACCGAGTTCAGGCCGGAAATCGGGCACCATTTCCGGTTCATGGCGGATTGGGGCGAGGTCTCCTGTGAGGTACGGACGGTCGAAGAACACAAGGCGTTGGAATACAGCTGGGATGCCGGTGATCTGAAGTCAATCGTCACCTGGACCCTCACGCCGACCGGCAAGGGAACACGGCTGCGCATGGAGCAAACCGGTTTCCGGATGGATCAGCCGAATTACTACGGCGGCGCAAGAGTCGGATGGCCACGCTTTTTCGACAAACTGGAGCAGGTGTTGGCCGAGATGTAGTGAATCGGGCCCAGGCCATGTGCCCGGGCAAGGAAGCGTATGAGGATAATGGGAATGCATGACGCGCAAACCGAAAAATCTCCGTCGCAGTTGATTGACGGGAAGATCGCCGAACTGGCCGATTGGCGGGGCCACACGCTTTCGCGTATCCGGACGCTCATCAAGGAAGCCGAACCCGACGTGGTGGAGGAATGGAAGTGGCGCGGTGTCCCCACCTGGTATCGCGGCGGCATGATCTGCACTGGCGAAACCTACAAGGACAAGGTCAAGATGACCTTTGCCAAAGGCGCTTTGCTGCCGGACCCGGCAGGGCTTTTCAACTCAAGCCTCGACGGCAATGTTCGCCGCGCCATCGACATTCACGAAGGCGACGACATTGACGGGGATGCGTTGAAGGCCCTCATCCGGGCTGCGGTAGCGTTGAACGCACCCTGACCCACCAGGTCAGGCACTCTTTCCACATCCGCTGCAATTGAAAGGAGCCGCAATTGAATTGGAGCAAGTTGATAAGACAATGCCATCGCTGGCTGTCCATTGTGTTCACCTTGATCGTGCTTGGCATCTTTGGTGCCTTGGGGTTGGGCAAGGAACCCGCCGAATGGGTGTATTTCCTGCCCCTGGCCCCGCTGGCGCTGATGCTTGTCACCGGTCTGTACCTGTTCGCGCTGCCCTATACCGCCAAGCAGCGGCACAAGCCTGCCGAGTGATGGTGATGGTGGCCAGATACGAGCCGTGCCGGTCACGGAGTCTGCTCGGCATGATCCCATGACGCAAGCCATGGACCTCGTAGCGGCGCTGGAAGATATTGCCGATCCCTCCGAGGTGAAGCGGGTCAGCCGGTTTTTCCGTGGGTCAGACCCGGACAACGCGGCGTTGGGCGTGCCAATCGGGCAGGTGTTCCCGGTAGCCAAGCGGTTTGCGAAGATGGGATTGGAGGAAATCGAAACCCTGCTCGATGACCGCCGCTATGAGGTTCGGATGGCCGCGGTTGCAATCCTCGATTTTCAGGCCAGGCAAAAGAATCTGGAGCCCGCACACCGGCAGGCGCTGTTCGACCTCTATCTGCGCAAGCACGACCGGATCAACAACTGGGACCTGGTCGACCGCGCTGCACCGCATGTCATCGGCGAATATCTGGTAGACAAGGATCGTTCCGTGCTGGACCGGCTGGCCCGTTCGGATGACCCGCATGAGCGTCGCACAGCCATTGTCGCCACCCATGCCTTTATCAAGCGCAATGAGGTGGCGGATACGTTTCGGATTGCCGGGATACTCGCGGATGACGACGATGAATATGTGCAGAAGGCCATTGCGTCCTGGACGCGAGAGGCGGGCAAGCGAGATGAAGACGCCCTTGTTCGCTTCCTGATGGACCACAAAGCCCAATTGCCCAGACCGACCATCACAGCCGCTTCCAAACGGCTGCCGCCGGACGTCAGGACGGAATTGCAATCCTGACGACTTGCGGAGTCTACGAAGTCCCGGCGCAGGTGAAGAATATCCTGATAAGGCGGGGACGCGTACCATTGGCGCGCGCTTTTCACATCCGGGAATTTCACGACGATCTGGAAACCCGGCAGATCCCCGTCGAGAGCGGTCTTTTCGCCGCCATGAACGAGAAAACGCCCTCCGAAGAGTTACAGCGCCGCGTCGACGCTCTGGAAGTATCCCGCGATCGGCGGGCGCATTTGAAGTTGTTGGAGATTTGCGATGACATAGGCTTTCATTGCTCGCCGCCGTCGGAAAACCACGCGACAATCTTGGGCATTTCGCGCTCGAAGCCGCCGGGGATGAAGAAGTTCAGGAGGCGAACCGCCTCATTGCCCGGATTGCGGAAATCGTGGACGACCATCGCGGGGATTCGAACGAAAGCACCGGCCTTGAACATTCGCCACGTTTCGCCGAGGAGAATTTCTGGCATTCCCTCCAGGACGTAGAAGATTTCGTCGTTCGTCTCATGGCTATGTGCACCGACGCCCTCCTGTCCCGGCTCAAGTATCCATTCGGATACGCAATACCGGCTGTCGGTTTCCGCCTCATCGGCTTTGAACAGCGCCGTCAACCCGCCCATTTCGTAGCGGCGGCCACCATTTGCAGGCAGGGCGATGACGTCGCGTGCGGCGGTGGCTCGCCCGTTGTCGAGGATTTGTGCGTCGCTCATGCGCCGGTTTCCTCATTCCAGCGGCGCTGCATCTCGTCGGGGTTCAGTTTCTCGATGGTTTGCGACAGCATCCATCTGTGGCCGAACGGGTCCAGCACCATGGCGTTACGTTCGCCAAAACTCTGATCGGTCGCGGCACGCAGGACGATCGCGCCGGCATTGACGGCACGGGCCAGGTCGTCATCGACGGATTTTGTCGACAGGTGCAACGTGACCGGCGAGCCTCCGATCGTGTCGGGGCTGAGGGCGCCGAAATCGGGATACTCGTCGGCGAGCATGACGATGCTGTCACCGAATTTCAGCTCCGCATGACCGATCCTGCCATCGGACGGATCGGTCATGCGGAACTCTTCCGTAGCACCGAAGGCCGCAATGTAGAACGCGATGGCAGCCTTGGCATCCTTCGCGACGATGTAGGGAATGACCGTTGTTATCGAAGACATGATTCATCCTTGCTTATCTGTTTTATTTACGTTACGATTCGTAATATAATGAGTCAAGAGAGCAAACCCCGGAAACGGCCTCGCGGCCGCCCACCCAGCCAGGCCGCCCGGAAACGGGCGCTGTCGGCAGCGCATGACATCCTCATGGAAGAGGGATTCGGGCGGTTGTCGATCGAGGCTGTGGCCGCGAAATCAGGCGTTGGCAAGCCCACAATTTATCGGAACTGGTCGAATGCCTGCGAACTCGCCATGGCGGCGCTGATGATGGCCGAACCGCAGAAACCGTCCGAGCAGGACGGCTCGCTGAAATCCAGCCTGACCGCGCAGATGAGAACGCTGGTCAAAGCCTTCGCGACGACACGGGGCCGGCAGATCACCATGGCACTGGCGGCTGCGGACCCGGAAAGCGAGATGACCAAGGCGTTCCGCAATCAGGTAATCCTGTCGAGCCGGGAGGCGGGGCGCGGCCTGATCGAGAGCGCCGTCCAAAAGGGCAACATCGCTCAACCCAACGACATCGAGGTCGTTCTGGACGTCATCTACGGCCCGGTTTTCTATCGCCTGCTGGTCGGCCATCAGCCACTGGATCAGACCTTTGCGGATCATCTCGTCGCCGCGGCTCTCAAGATTCTAGAGTGAGCGGCTGGTGGCCAGAGCCGTTGCGCCATGTCTCGCGGTCAATGTCGCCTTGATGATCGGGCGGAACGAAGTGCAGCACCGCTGGAAAGAGGAGAATGTTCGATGAACGACGATATCAAGGCGCAGCTTGACGCCGCCGAACAGACTTTCAACGCGGCGATGATCAGCAACGATCCGGACGCGATCCGAAAGTGCATCACGGAGGACTGGGTGCTCGTTACACCGGAAAGCGGCCCCGTGCCCGCTGAGAAAATGCTGGCCCTGATCGCGTCCGGCACCCTTACACACGATACGATGACGAAGACGACACATCACACCCACATCCTGGGCGACGTTGCGACGGTTACGGGCCGTTGCCAGAATTCAGGCAAGTTTCAGGGCGCCCCCATCACGGCAGACGAATGGGTCACGGACGTCTATCTCCGGGTGGAAGGCAGATGGCGATGCATCCTGACGCATCTCACACCGGCCCTTGGTGAGCCGGAAGGAAGAAAACCCGTAGTTGGTGACCAGTGATACTTTTCGTGACCTGGCGCTTTCACTCCATGGCACGGTGGAAGTCGCTCACAGGTGGAAAAGCTGCATAGCTCCCTACAGGATGAGGCCGACAGCAAGGCGTCTCGAAGCTGGCGAAATCCTTCGCTCCCTGATTGACGAGATCATCCTGACACCGGCAGAGGAGGAAATGCCCATCAATGTGCGGGACGATCTTGCTGGAATCCTTGGCGTTTCCCTTGAACGCAAAAAGCCCGCCAGGAGGCGGGCTTTTTGTAATTTAACATCAAAGACTTGTTTGGTTGCGGGGGTAGGATTTGAACCTACGACCTTCAGGTTATGAGCCTGACGAGCTACCGGGCTGCTCCACCCCGCGTTAATCCTGCCACTTCAGCACAGCTGAAATGTAAGCGCCCTGCCAGCTAATTCGCGAAGCGAAATAGGAAACAAACCGGCGCTCATGCCTGCTGTTCCGGCAAACTGTTCTGCTGAAACAACAAAGCCGCCGGCCAAAACGCATGCATGGCAGACGGCCGTTCAATCCGGGTTCGAAAAGAGAAGAATTCGTGAAACTGTGGATGCATTCGGCAGACCTGGCAGCGACCTACTCTCCCGTGCCTTAAGACAAAGTACCATCGGCGCTGAGGCGTTTCACGGCCGTGTTCGGAATGGGAACGGGTGCAGCCACCTCGCAATTACCACCAGGTCGGCGGAATGCATCGGGTCTTTCGCTCTTTCGAGCCGTTGTCCTGAACATGAAGTCCGTCGCAGCCGTCAAAAGCTGACTGGCGCGAGGCCAAAATGAACATGGGTAATGAGAACGATCAAGCCGATCGAATTATTAGTACCGGTAAGCTTCACACATTGCTGCGCTTCCACACCCGGCCTATCAACGTGGTAGTCTTCCACGATTCTCAGGGAATACTCGTTTTCAGGTGGGTTTCCCGCTTAGATGCCTTCAGCGGTTATCCCGTCCGCACATAGCTACCCTGCTGTGCCGTTGGCACGACAACAGGTCCACCAGTGGTGCGTCCATCCCGGTCCTCTCGTACTAGGGACAGATCCTGTCAATATTCCTACACCCACGGCAGATAGGGACCGAACTGTCTCGCGACGTTCTGAACCCAACTCACGTACCGCTTTAAATGGCGAACAGCCATACCCTTGGGACCTGCTCCAGCCCCAGGATGCGATGAGTCGACATCGAGGTGCCAAACAACCCCGTCGATATGGACTCTTGGGGTCATCAGCCTGTTATCCCCGGCGTACCTTTTATCCGTTGAGCGATGGCCCTTCCATGCGGGACCACCGGATCACTATGACCGACTTTCGTCTCTGCTCGACTTGTCAGTCTCGCAGTCAGGCTGGCTTATGCCATTGCACTCGACGAGCGATTTCCGACCGCTCTGAGCCAACCATCGCGCGCCTCCGTTACTGTTTGGGAGGCGACCGCCCCAGTCAAACTACCCGCCACACAATGTCCCGGGCCCGGATTACGGGTCGCGGTTAGATATCCATAGTAACAAGGGTGGTATTTCAAGGGTGACTCCACGCGAACTGGCGCTCACGCTTCAAAGTCTACCACCTATCCTACACATGCCAATACGAATACCAGTGTGAAGCTGTAGTAAAGGTGCACGGGGTCTTTCCGTCTAACCGCAGGAACCCCGCATCTTCACGGGGAATTCAATTTCACTGAGTCTACGTTGGAGACAGCGGGGAAGTCGTTACGCCATTCGTGCAGGTCGGAACTTACCCGACAAGGAATTTCGCTACCTTAGGACCGTTATAGTTACGGCCGCCGTTTACTGGGGCTTCAATTCAGGGCTTGCACCCCTCCTTTTAACCTTCCAGCACCGGGCAGGCGTCAGACCCTATACGTCGCCTTGCGGCTTCGCAGAGCCCTGTGTTTTTGATAAACAGTCGCCACCCCCTGGTCTGTGCCACCTCACAAGAGTTGCCTCCTGCAAGGTCACGCTTATCCC